>CAWEEW010000006.1:0-129663 GCA_963808195.1 uncultured Acidobacteriaceae bacterium
AATCGTGGCTGGAGTCCGGATCCTCGGCGTCTTTGAGCAGAACCGGGATGAGAACGTCGGCGTTGAACAGGTACACGCCCATCGAACCGTCGACTTTTGCGGGATTCCACGGTGAACGCAGCTTGGTTTCTTTCGGCTTCTCTTCGAAGCCATTGATGCGGCCGTCTTTGTCGACCTCGACCACGCCGAAGCGGAAAGTCTCTTCCGGATCGATCTGAATCGTCGCCAGCGTGATGTCGGCAGCGGAATCGCAGTGCTGCTTCATCATCTTGCCGTAATCCATTTTGTAGATGTGGTCGCCGGAGAGAATCAGCACGTGCTTGGGCTGCTCGGAGCCGATGGAATAAATGTTCTGGTAAACCGCGTCGGCCGTGCCCTGATACCATTGGTCGCTCACCCGCTTCATGGGCGGAAGGACTTCGACGAACTCTCCCACTTCGCGGCCCAGGATGTTCCAGCCTTCGCGGATGTGGCGGTTCAGCGAGAGGGCTTTGTACTGCGTGAGAATGTAGACGCGCCGCAGATCGGAGTTGAGGCAGTTCGACAGGGTGATGTCGATAATGCGATACATGCCGCCAAAGATGACGGCGGGTTTGGCGCGGTCGCGGGTGAGTGGATAAAGGCGCTCTCCGGCGCCGCCTGCGAGAAGGACTCCGAGAGTGTCTTTCATGGAATTACCTCAGATCCGAGGAAAAGGAATTCTTAGCCAGAAAAACAGTAGATGGTAGCACAGCGGAAGAGGTTGGCGTTGCGGCGAAGATTATTGGGGCAGAGAGCACATATACAAGGCGGAGCGTCGCAGGTGCGATCTACGACTTCTCTTCCTCGATTTTGATCCGCAGAGATTTAAGAAACTTCAAATCCTGGTCGTTGACCTTGAACTCCGGGTTGGTTGAAAGGGTAGTGACGAGGGAAGTTTTGTCGGAAGATTTTTCACCTTGTTTGCTCACGCCGATGGTGGCTTCAAGGACCAGAAAAATATCGTAACCGCCTTCTTTGATGCGGGAGACGACTTCTGCGATCTGCTCGGAGTCCGATAGAGATTCGTTGATGGCTTCGCCGAGTTCCTTCATGAGTTGTTTGAGTTGCTGATCCACGTAGTCCCCCGGAAGTCGCCACCCTGCTCTGGCCAGAAAAATGCCGTTAGCGCTTGGATGCCTGTCGCCCTTGAACGGTTTCTGTCGCGGACGCAGCTTTGCGTTATTGTAGCGCCGAAGACTGATAAAATCGAGGCCGTGAACAAGGTTTCTACCGCACGAAAGTTAGGCGTTGTAGCGCGCGTGGCGGGACAGCAGGCGAAGCGCAGCCGGACTCTGCGGGCAGCAGCGCAGGCTGCGTCCACCACGGCACGAGCCTTAGGACGAGTGCTGCACCAGTTGTGGCTGGAGGTTACGGGCCTTGTTTTCCTGGTGATGGCAGCGAGCGGCGGGATCGCCCTCGCCCATGAATTTTCGAAATATGAGGCTGGGAAGACCGGATTGGGACGCGTGGTGGTTGCAACTTGCTTCACCCTCACATTCGCCTGGTTTGGTGTGAGCTCGTTCTGGAGGGTGAGAAAAAAGAGTAAGAACTCATAGGGATTCTCAACTTACTACGTCTTCTTCCTCCATAGTCCGCGGTAAACAGTTGGGACTTCAGAGTCTCTCGAAAGAATTCAGGTATGGCCGACAAGATCAAGGTCGCAGAGCAGAAGGTCGCGGTGGAGGTGGAGACCTCGTCTCATATTCCCGTGAACCCGCTCTACACGCCCGCCGATCTGAAGGGGGCCGATTACGAAAGCGAAATCGGATATCCCGGGGAGTATCCGTTTACGCGTGGCGTGCAAGCCACGATGTATCGGGGGCGGTTGTGGACCATGCGTCAGTATGCCGGCATGGGAGACGCCGAGGAATCGAACAAACGCTACAAGTATTTGTTAGCCAATGGAACCACCGGCCTCTCGGTGGCATTCGATTTGCCAACGCAGATCGGCATGGACTCAGACCACGCGCTCGCGGCAGGCGAAGTGGGCAAGGTGGGCGTGGCGATCGATTCGATCGAGGATATGGAACGGTTGTTCGCTGGGATCGACCTCACCAAGATTTCTACATCGATGACCATCAATGCAACAGGATCCATTCTGCTGGCATTGTACGTTGCGGTTGCCAAGCGGCAGGGCGCGGATATTCGAAATTTGTCAGGCACGGTGCAGAATGACGTGCTCAAGGAATACATTGCGCGCGGAACCTATATTTATCCGCCGCAGCAGGCGATGCGGGTGATTACCGATATGTTCGCCTGGGCGAACCAGAATGTTCCCGAGTGGAACACGATCTCGATTTCCGGCTATCACATGCGCGAGGCTGGGTCGACGGCGGTGCAGGAGGTCGCATTCACGCTGGGCAATGGCATGGCCTATGTGGAGGCGGCGATCAAGGCGGGGTTGGACGTAGACAAGTTCGCGCCGCGGCTTTCGTTTTTCTTCAACGCCCACAGCAATTTTCTTGAAGAGGTCGCGAAGTTTCGCGCCGCGCGCAGAATGTGGGCGCGCATCATGCGGGAGCACTTCAAAGCGAAGAATCCGCGGTCGTGGATGCTGCGCTTTCATACGCAGACCGCAGGATCGACGTTAACTGCGCAACAACCGGAAAACAATATTGTGCGCACGGCGATCCAGGGGCTGGCCGCAGTGCTGGGCGGGACCCAGTCGCTGCACACGAATTCCTATGATGAGGCTCTGGCGCTGCCGACGGAGCAGGCCGCGCGAATTGCGCTGCGCACGCAACAAATTATTGCGTATGAGTCCGGGGCTCCGCAGACGGTCGATCCGCTGGCGGGTTCGTACTACATCGAGTCGCTGACCGATGAGATCGAGAAGCGTGCGGCAGAGTATCTGGGAAAGATCGAAGTAATGGGTGGCATGCTGAAAGCGATCGAGCGCGGATTCGTGCAGCAGGAAATTCAGAATGCCGCGTACGAATATCAGCAGGCTGTGGATCGTGAGGAAGCCGTGGTGGTCGGCGTAAACCGGTTTGAAGTGGAGGAGGAGAAGCCGATTCCGATTCAGAAGATCGATCCCGCACTGGAGCCGAAACAGATTGAACGCGTGCGCGCACTGCGGGCGCGGCGGGATGCTGGTCCGTGGAAAGCTGCGTTGCAACAGGTCGAAGATGCGGCGCGTTCGGGCGCGAATGTTATGCCACGGATTCTAGCGGCCGTGGAGGCTTACGCGACAGTAGGCGAAATTTCGGATGCGATGCGGCGGGTGTTTGGGGAATACAAAGAGGCGGTGGTGATCTAGCGAGGTCGCCCTTGCGCGTCCTCCGCGGTTTTTCCCGCAAAACTAGTAGCAGCCCAATCTAGTCCGAGGTTCTATAGTCGGCGGCGGTTCGGCAGGGTTCGCAGTACATGAGGCCGTCTTCACAGATGCGGATGTCGAGTTGCGACTGGCAAAGACAGCAGAATTTGTCGCACTCGCACTGGCTCTCTGACATCTCGCATTGGGCACAGCGGTATTTGGCGCGACCGGTTCCGGTGGACATACCTGCAATTTAGCGCGTCAGGGCGTGATGGGGAACGTATCGTTAGTAACCAGGATGCCCGGAAGTCCTCGGTTGGCCTCTCCCTTCGTGTTTATCATCTGGCCGTTTCGATGCCAAGTCCCCGCTCCTCGGCCATATAATTCCTAGCAATGACCTTCCAACAGGTGCTGGATGGAGCGGAAGTTCTCGCGCAGAGTGGGAATCCGGACGTGAGTAGTGTGGAATATGACTCGCGGAGGGTAAAGCCGGGTTGCGTGTTCGTGGCGATGCGCGGCGAAAGCAGCGACGGCAACCGTTTCATCGATCAGGCGATTCAATCGGGCGCAGTGGCTGTGGTCACGGATTCTGCCGCGGAACAGCAGCGTGCAGGTATTGCATGGGCCCTGGTTCCGCACGGGAGGCGGGCGCTGGCGCGGATTAGCGCTAATTTTTATAAGAAGCCGGCGGAGCGGATTGCGATTGCGGGAATTACTGGGACGAACGGAAAGAGCACAACCGCATTTTTGCTGGAATCGATTTTGACTGCCGCGGGACGCAAGAGCGCGTTGATCGGCACCATTGAATATCACGTGGTGGGAAAGGTTCTGCCCGCGCCGCATACCACGCCCGAAGCACTGGAACTCAATCGCATTTTCAACGAGGCGCTGGGCCACGGTGCCACAGATGCCGTGATGGAGGTATCGTCCCATGCTCTGGCGCAGGAGCGCGTGTTTGGCGTCCCGTTCGATGTCGCCGTGTTCACCAATCTGACGCGCGATCACCTCGATTATCACAACACCATGGAAGAATATTTCGCGGCCAAGCGAGTGCTGTTTGAGGGCTGCGGCACCGATCCACCACGAGCCGTCGTTACGAATATCGATGATGAATACGGCGCGAAGCTGGCTGAGTTCAGCCGCAAGCGCAGCTCGGTAGTTCTGAAATATGGATGGCAGAGCGGCGACGTGCACGCAGAGAATGTCGAGGTCACAACCCGCGGGACGCGCTTTGATCTCGTTTTACTTGAAACGAAGATCGCAGTGTTCTCGGCGCTCATTGGGCGCGTAAATGTGTACAACATACTGGCGGCGGCCGGGGCAGCCTACGCACGTGGGTGTATGCCGCGGTCGATTGCCGCGGGTGTCGAGAAACTCGCGTGCGTTCCGGGAAGATTTGAGCGTGTAGATTGCGGCCAGCCTTTCACGGTTGTCGTGGACTACGCACATACCGATGATGCTCTGCGGAATCTGACGGCGCTGGCTCGGGAATTGGTCTCTGGCACTGGAGCGAAGGGGAGAGTTTTGACAGTGTTCGGATGCGGAGGAGATCGAGACCGGAAGAAGCGTCCGCTGATGGGCGAGGCCGCGGGGCGAGGGAGCGATTTCGTTGTGCTGACATCGGACAACCCCCGCAGCGAAGACCCGCTGGCGATTATTAATGATGCGGTCGTTGGTCTGCAGAGAACCGGTGTGAAATACACCGTCGAGGCCGACCGGCGCAAAGCGATTGCTTTGGCCATTGGCGAAGCGCGCCCGGGGTACATTGTATTGCTGGCGGGCAAGGGGCACGAGAAAGTGCAGGTCACGCGGCAGGGAACGGCTCCTTTTGACGACGTAGAAGCGGCGCGCGAGGCATTACGTGCAGCGGGGTTCGACTGCATCGCCGCTTCGGCAGGAGCGACGCGGTGAAACTGCCCTTAAAAAAGATTTCCGAGTTTGTTTCCGCCACTGGCCAGTTCGCTCCCGAAGAAGTGGCGCAGGCTTATTCGATCGATTCGCGAACCGTGGGCGCAGGGCAGCTTTTTTTTGCAGTTAGAGGAGAGCGGTTGGACGGGCACGACTTCGTGGAGCAGGCGCAGAAGAACGGTGCGGTTGCCGCAGTCGTTCGTAGGGATCAGTTGGGCCGCTATCCCGAAGACGCGCGATTGCTGGCGGTCGAAGATACCCTGGCCGCACTTCAGACTCTTGCCACAGCGGTGCGCAAATTGTGGGGCAAGCCGCTGATTGCGGTGACCGGGTCGGCAGGAAAGACGACTACAAAGGAAGCCATTGCGCACGTCCTGAGCGCACAGTTTCGAGTGCTGAAGTCGGAGGGAAACTTTAACAACCATTTCGGATTGCCGCTAATGCTGCTTAAGCTGGAGCCGGAATATGACGTGGCAGTTATCGAGATGGGGATGTCGCACGCCGGAGAGATTCGAGCGCTGGCGAAAATCGCACAGCCGGAGATTGGCGTAGTCACCAACGTCGCGCCCGTGCACCTGGAGTTTTTCGATTCGATTGCTGGAATCGCGAGAGCGAAGTATGAACTGGTGGAGTCGTTGCCCGCGAATGGCACGGCGGTGCTGAACGCCGACGATGAGTACGTCTCGCAATTTGGCCGCGACTTCAAGGGTAACGTCATGATGTACGGCACGCGGCCAACCGCGGACGTGCACGCCGATAAAATTTGCTCGAGGGGGCGCGAGGGCACAGAGTTCGAGGTAGTAATCGGCAGCGTGCGCGAAGCCGTCAGGCTTCCGCTGGTGGGCGAACACAACATCCTCAACGCGCTGGCAGCCGTGGCAGTGGGATTGGAGCGCGGAATGAAGCCTTCGGAATCGGTCGCGGCGCTCGCGACTCTGGCTCCGGCGGAGAAACGCGGAGAGGTTCTCCAACTGGGTAACATCACGGCGATCAACGATTGTTACAATTCCAATCCAAAGGCACTGGACGCGATGGTGGATGCTCTGGCGGCGATGACGGCGAAGCGGCACATCGTGGTGGCGGGCGAGATGCTCGAGTTGGGTTCGGCTGGGGAAGAACTTCATCGCAAGGCCGGACGGCACATTGCCGGGAAGAAAATTGACGTCTTGCTCGGAGTGCGCGGGCTGGCACAGGGAATGGTCGAGTCGGCGCGGGATGCGGGAATCTGTGCGGAATTTGTGGCGTCGTCTGAAGAGGCTGGCGAGTGGCTGGCACGCGAAACGCGCGATGGAGACCTCGTGTTGTTGAAGGCTTCTCGAGGGGTCAAGCTGGAAAAGGCGCTCGAAACCTGGAAGACGCGACGCGAGAATAAGAATTGAGACGAAGCAGGAATTAATCGGGTCAGGAATTACTTGGATCGGGGTACGGAGGCTGATTGCTCTATTGGCTGTTGTTTGTGAAGCTGCAGCATTATTTTCCGCCATTCCGCATCTTCCGCTATCTCACGTTCCGCACTGCGTTCGCCAGTCTTACCGCGTTATTTACCGCGCTCATTGTCGGTCCGCTGGTGATCAACCGCCTGCGGGAATTTCAAATTGGACAATTCATTCGCGAAGAAGGACCGAAGGCTCATCAGAAAAAAGCGGGAACGCCGACAATGGGCGGATTGCTGATTGCGATCGCCATCGTCGTGCCGACGCTGCTTTGGGCGGACCTCAGCAATCGTTTCGTCTGGATTGCCGTTTTTGCCACCTGTGCGTTCGCGGCAATTGGGTTTACGGACGATTACACCAAAGTGGTGCATCGGCGTAACCTCGGCCTGACCGGAAGAGCAAAGCTCGGGCTGCAGATTGCCACCAGCATCATCATTGCGGTGATGTTGATCGCGATGCAGACCTACGGAATGTATTCGACCCGCCTGATTGTGCCGTTTGCGAAACAGTTCCATCCCGATCTGGTAGTAGAAACTTTGGAGCGATTTCCGCATCTCTGGCCGCTGGCGTTTTTGCCGTTTATTGCGTTCGTGGCGTTTGTGATCGTGGGTTCGAGCAACGCGGTGAATCTCACCGACGGGCTGGATGGGTTGGCGATTGGTTGCACGGTGATTGCTGCAGGTGCGCTCGCGGTACTGACCTACGTAAGCGGCCATGCGACGTTTGCTACGTATCTGGAACTGCAGCGCATGCCGCAGGTCGGCGAGCTGACGATTTTCTGTGGTGCGATGGTCGGGTCGTCGATTGGATTTTTGTGGTACAACGCGCATCCGGCGGAAGTATTCATGGGCGATGTGGGGTCGCTTGCTCTGGGCGGCGCGATTGGGACGGTCGCAGTGATTATCAAGCAGGAACTGCTGCTGCCGTTTATCGGTGGGATCTTCGTGATTGAGGCTATGTCCGTGATTCTGCAGGTGGGATCGTATAAGTTGCGCAAGAAGCGGATTTTCAAGATGGCGCCCATTCACCATCACTTCGAGTTAATAGGATGGTCAGAATCGAAAATTATCGTGCGGTTCTGGATTGCGTCGCTGGTTTTTGCGCTGTTTGCGTTGACGACTTTGAAACTGAGGTAGAGGTGCGGGCGGTTGTGATTGTTGATTGCTGATCGTTGATTGAAAGGCTTTCATGCGCGGAGTTTGATTTGTTTTCAATCAACAATCGGCAATCAACAATCCTCAATTGATCTTGGAATGGACCTTAAAGATAAACGCGTGCTCGTGGTTGGCCTCGGGAGATCCGGGGTGGCATCGGCGCTGTTCTTGAAGGCGCATGGGGCGCGCGTTACCGTATCCGACACCAAGAGCGGTGATGAGCTGCGCAACGAGATACCCACTCTGCTCGATCATGGCATCGCGGTTGAGACTGGCGGCCACGGTGAGCGCACGTTTCGTGGCCAGGACTTGATCGTGGTAAGTCCGGGAGTTCCAGTAGACGCTCCGGCTCTGGTGCAGGCGCGTACGCTTGGCGAAGAGGTGATCGGCGAGATTGAATTGGCGTCACAGTTCTTACCTGGACCGATGGTTGCGATCACAGGCTCAAACGGGAAGACGACGACTACAACGCTCGCGGGCGAGATTTTAACTGCCAGCGGATTTCCTACGCTGGTCGGCGGCAACATTGGTACCCCGGCGATTTCGCTGGTGGAGCAGGCAAAGCCGGAGACTGTGATCGTCCTGGAAGTTTCAAGCTTTCAACTGGAGACCATCCAGGCATTTCATCCAAAAGTTGCGGTGGTGTTGAATGTCACGCCTGACCATCTTGACCGCCACAAGACCTTTGAAGCTTACGCGGATGCCAAGGCGCGGATGTTTGAGAATCAGCGGAACGACGATTTCGCCGTGCTGAACGCCGACGATCCGACATGCGTTGTAATGGCACAGCAAACTCTGGCGCAGGTTTTCTGGTTTAGCAGGCAGAAAGAAGTAAGGCAGGGGGCCTGGGTGCGCGACGGTAACATTTTGTTTCGCCGCGGCGACGGACAAGGAAAGGATGGACAGCATGAAATCATGCCGATTTCCGAGATTCCTCTGAAGGGGTTGCACAATCTTGAGAATGTATTGGCCGCCGTCTGCGCCGCCGCGCTCATGGGATGCGAGACGAAGAAAATTCGACAGGCAGTGCACGATTTCAAAGCGGTGGAGCACCGGCTGGAGTTTGTCGCGACGATTGGCGGCGTGGACTATTACAACGACTCAAAAGCGACGAACGTCGATGCGACCATCAAGGCGCTGGAATCCTTTCCGGCAAACATCCACTTGATTCTCGGCGGCAAGGACAAGGGAAGCGATTACACGGTGTTGAACGAGTTGCTGCAAAAGCGGGTGAAGCGAGTTTACACGATTGGCGCGGCTGCGGAGAAGATTGAGTCGCAGATTGCGTCGAAGAGCGGGAGCGTTGAAGTGGTGCACGCGGAGACGCTGGAGAACGCTATTCGCAAAGCACATGCCGTGGCTGTGCCTGGCGATGTGGTCCTGCTAGCGCCGGCCTGCGCGAGCTTCGATCAGTTTAAGAATTATGAGCACCGCGGACAGGTGTTTAAGGAGATTGTAAGGGGACTGGGGTGAAGGGCTTTTTCACCATAGAGACAAAGAGAGCGCTCCGATGCCGTTCTTAACATTCAGCGGAATCCGAGCTGGTCCTGGACAACTCGAAAGGTCTTAAACGCAAGTCGTCCCTTCACGATCAGCACCTTTGTCTCGTAACCGCCGAGAGCAGTTAAAATCCTAGCCTTCGTTACCCTACAGAGCGGACCCACGATGACCTCACGCAACCGGATTTGTTCGTTGAGGTCATAGAAGTACAAGCCCGAAGCGGGGTCCCGGTCCTTTAGCTCGAACCAGCTTCTTAGCTCTCGTTCGTATCTCCAGTCCCGGTACTTCGTATATAGCAGTTCGTCTGCCTCGTCCTTCGTCGGCGGACGTCTAAGCTGTGAACGCCGGAACTTGTACTTGACCGGTTTGACCAAGTTGCCCGGAACGTCAAATCCGAGACACATGCCTGCGTGTTTATCAGCATAGTGGCTCCAAAGTACGGGGTTGTGCCATTCCTGGCAGAAGCACAACATTCCGAATCGCTGAGACATCTGCGCTTTGTATCTCCTTAACGCTGCTCGGAGCGTCCGATCGCTCTGCGCTACGCACCAGAGCTCGAAAGGATCATTCAACTTGTCAATCTCCGAGAGCTTTAGGTGCCGATGTTCCAGATCATCCAAGGCGTTATGGGCTGGCAAGAAGTGATAAACGCGAATCGTCTTCGACTTCATCATCTCACTCAGGTTCTTGGTCACTTGGGCGGGGAGCAGCGTCCCTGATCCTAACAGAGCATTGACATCGGCTTTCCCCCCTCCTACCCTTTGAGATATGGAAGTGCGTTTGACGCCCGACCAGGAAGCGTTTGTCCGCCAAGCGATCGAATCCGGACGACTTCATCGCCCCGAGGAAGCTGTGGCTGAAGCTTTGTCGCTGTGGGAAGAGCGGGAGCGCACGCGAGCAGAAATTCTCGCGGCTGTTGACGCGGCGGAAGCCTCGCTGGCTCGGGGCGAAGGGCGTATTTTCAGGACCGAGCAAGATTTGCGAGATTTGGCCAACGAAGTTAAACAGCGAGGACAAGCACGGCTCGCCACTGAGCGGTGCCGTCCCTGACGGGACGGGTTCCTGATTCTTTGGGCTTACCTAGGACTTACGTCCTAGCCTAATATATGCCGCCGCTCTGCGGCTGAGATCGTCGGGCAAGCACAGCCCCGCCCGCAGAGGTCTTGTCACGACCTGACCAAAATCAAACTTGGTGATTTAAGACAACCTCTCCGATAACCTCGGTAACTTTAGCCGCCGCTTTTTTCCTGCTAGCCTCGATATGTCCATGTAATCAGTAACTTCCAAGAATTTTAAGCGATTCAAGAATGCCGCGATTTCCCATTTTCCGTCTGGGCAAGGAGCCCGCGCAGCTTACTCTGCCAGAACTGGTAGCTGCGCCACCGTCGGTCGTGCTCGAAGGGCTCGCCGTTGGAGTCGACAACCTGCGCCACGATGTGGCCCTCAGCGGGCGTTTTGTGGAGGCTGTGCGAGCGCAGATTATGCGGCTGATCGTGCGCCACGGCGAGCTGGAAGGACTTCTGGCAGCCGAGGCGCCGCGCCAGACACAGGGGCCTTCGTGGATGAGGAACGCCGCTGCCGGGGCTCGAGGCGAGGTGGTTCGTGGCGCGACCGACCCATCACACTGGAAACCGATATTGACTGAGTTGCATCTGGCGGCGTTGAATCGCGCCAAGAAAGAAGAAAATATCTCGGTCGATCTGCTGGCGCGGCTGGCTGTGACCAAGTTTCTGCGCAATGAAATGAACCAACAGTTTGCGCAGGTGCTCGAGCGCTGCCGCGTGCTGCTCAAGAGTTACGACGGCGTGCGTCAGGGTAAGGCGGTCGAGTATCGCGAGCGCGTGGCCGGATTCCAGGTCCGAAAGAAAATTATCCTGCGAAAGACCGGCCAGGAATTGTTTGAGACGATGCGCGAGGTCGAGAAAGAGACGCTGGCACGCACGCGACGGTCGTTCTTTGGAGAAGCGAAGTCCGGAGATACGAAATCTCGGGAAGCCAAATCTGGAGAAGCGAAATCAGTTGATGCCCTCAGCAATTATGGGCTGTTCGTGAACCGGCTCACGTTTTCCGAAGATGGCCGCGACGACTATTTGTGTGCTGAGCACTACGTCATGCTGGGAAACTGGGATCGCGACCCGGATCGCTATCCGCGCCTGCAGGATGTGGTTTGGGGATTCGTACGTACTCTCTACGGAGAGGAGACCGCGAGCGAGACGATCGACGCGTGGGTGTGTGCGCCGGAGAATGCGCGCGCGCTGGTGGGTACGGGCACTCCCGACGATTCGACGCCGGAAGGCGCGGCCCAGCAGGATCGGCTGGCAAAATGGGTGCGGCTGCTTGAGGATCAGCAGGTGATGGAATGCGTGATCGCTTCGTATCATGCCGTCCCGCTGCTCGGCGAGTATGCGCCGCGCATCAATCCCCAGCAATTGAAGAATGCGCTGATCTCGCGTCCGGAGTGCGACAGGGTCGAGCGCATGATTCAGGAGCATGGCAAGCTGTCTCCTGCCAGTCTTTATGCAGCCGTGGCCAAGGTGGCGGGCTGTCGCGGTGCGGAGCGGGCCAAAGTTGCGGCGCGCTTTCTGCAGGATTTCTCGCACTACCACCGCGACCTGCGGCGGCTGGAAACGCTCAACGCGGCGCTCGATTCGGTCAACGTGGTGAATACCGAAAAGCTGCGTGAGCTCTCGCGGATGAATGGCACACTCTACGAATTTCTTTTGCCTGAGGAGCAACAGCAACCGGAAGAAGAGCGCGTGTTGCGGCACGTTGTGCTTAAAGCGGACGTGCGCGATTCCACGCGGCTAACGCGCACACTAATGGAGAAAGGCCTTAATCCAGCGTCGTACTTCAGCTTGAATTTTTACGATCCGGTGAACAAGTTGCTCGGCAAGTACGGAGCGCAGAAGGTCTTTCTCGAGGGCGACGCCATCATCCTCGCCATTTTGGAGCGCGAAGGTGAGCCGGGACTGGCGGTGAGCCGCGCCTGCGTGCTGGCTCGCGAGATTATCGAAATTGTGCGTGGCTATAACGAACTGATGCAGCGCTCCGGTATGCCGGAGCTCGAGTTAGGCATCGGTATTACGCTGCAGGAGTCGGCGCCTTTGTATTTGATGGACGGCGAACGGCAAATCATGATTTCGGAAGCGCTGAACGAGAGCGACCGGCTTTCTTCCTGCAACAAGCGCGCGCGCAAGGTGCTGGAATCGCAGGCTGGGCCGTTCCACGTGTATGTCTTCCAGGCGACGGAGCCGGCGGCTGGCGCGAATTCTCCAGATCAAGCGGCCAATCCCGAAGACTCCGTTCTCAGCTACAACCTGGGGGGCATTCGCATGAATGAAGCCGCATTCCGAAAGCTGGAGCAGGAGATTTCGCTGGAGCCGCTGACGATGAAGTTGCCGGCGTCAACCTTATCGGATAAGGGTGAGTGTCATCTTTCCATCGGTACGGTTCCGGTGGACCGCGATATCTTCCGCAAAATTGTGGTGCGCGAAAGCCGCATGCCGCAAATCAATGTAGAAGATTTTTCCGTTCAGGGCTGGAGCGATCGCAGCTACTACGAAGTCTGTACCGATCCAGCAATCTACGCCACGGTAGAAAAGAAAAAAGCCGCCAAAGCGTAAGCTGCTAGCCGCTAAACCGCGTTTGAATTTATCCCCTAGGGTCAGTAAGTCGATCCTGCCCGCGTCGGGTGGAAGGGAATCCAGAACGTGGCTTCGACGTCGACGGCGGAGCCATTCTTTGTCGCGGGCTGGAACTGCCACTTGGTGATGGCTTCACTGGCGAATTGATCGAGGCGTTCGTCGACGCTGCGCAGCACGCGGATGTCATGCACCGTACCGTCGGCGCGGATGATGCCATAGAGAATGACAGTCCCGGCCAGGTTCTGCCGCATCAACTCCAATGGATAAGCGGGGTCTACTTTCCGCGTGGCTGTTGGCGATGAAAGATCATCGGGCGGCGCTTCGCCAGAGTGCGCAATCCCGGGATCTGCATCCGACTTGAGCGCGGCGAAGCGGATAATCCAACTTCCCCCAGCGGAGTTCAGGTTCGGCATGTTGAGGCTGAGCGAATAGACCTTTCGGTTGCCGAAGACGGCGCGCTCGGGTTCCGAAAGTTTGGCGTCGCCCTCCGCTTGGGTGTTCCGAATCCGCGGCAGACGCGCATTGGCAATCAGTTTGGGGTTGACGTAGTTTGGGTTTTTAGGCGCAGGATCTCCGGCGACTGGCGCCGCGTTCGCCGAGGTCTTGCCGACGTAGAGTCCCGATGGCAAATCGCTGCCATTCTTTTTGCTTGCGCCACTCCCATTCGATTTTCCATCGCCGCCAGGCGTGCCAGAGGCTCCGCGATGCCCTTCGGGCGTAGCGGCGAAGGTGCCGCGACGATTGCCGGCAGGCGAGGTGGACGGCGCGCCCACGGCGGGATGCAAATTGAGCGCGATCATGCCTCCACCGGAGCGGGAGCGTCCCGATGCGCCCAGCGCGGGCGGAGGAGCGATCACTTCAGGCGAGCGAGCGTGCAGGGCGGATCGTCCACCGGGAATTGTGCGCTGCGCGTCCACCGCAAGTTGCGGCGCGGGCGCGATTACGGTGCTGTGGCCGATGTTGAGTTCGCCAAGGCGTCGATTGGAAGCGGCATCGAGCGCGGGTGGAGGAACAATCACAGAAGGCTGTGGCGCTTGCAGGGTTTTCTGCGCGCTCTCCTGGATGTCCCTTTCCGCGGTTGGAGGGGGCGCGATGACGGAGCGTTCCAACTGCGGCGTGAGGCGCGAAATCTGCGACACGGGAACTACTGGCGCGGGTGCGATCGGAAGCTTTGGATCGCCCGACAACGCTACGATGTTGGGCAATGCCACGTCGTGCTGCAACTGAAGCTTGGGTGCGGCGACGATGGTCTGCGAACGATTGCTGGCCTCGGGAGGCACGGAAATGACCGGCTGGGCCGAGTACTCCGGATCGGCCTGGCGGGTGGGCGCGGGGTCGGAACGGCGAGTGTCGAGCGGCGGTAGATATTCCGAAGGCGTGTAGTAGACGACATCGGCGTGCGCGAACTGGGTTTGAGCAATGGCATGGGGTTGCAGGGCGAGGAAGCGCGACCCTGCCAAGATTAGGGCGAGCGCGAGAACGTGGCAGGCGGAAGACTGGAAGAAGCGGCTCCAGGGAAGTCCGCGGTGAACGAAAACGTCTGGCCAGAAGGCTGCCGGTGCAGATTCGATGTATAGCGGAGCAAGTTCGCGTGGGCGAATAATGTCGCGAAGGTTACGAAAAAAAACGCGGGAGCGGGGCTCAACAGGAACCAGCAGGCGGAGATCCGGAATCGACGGTTCGGCCTTTTCTGGCTCCAGGGTTGCTGTTTCGGGCATTGCCCTATCTTAAATGAGTTCTTAGTTCCTGGTGGCGAATACTAAGTGCCGACAGGGACTCGAGCACGATCCCATGAGCATTTTTTCAGTAAAATTTTTTGTGGCACTCGATACCAGCTTACTGTTCAGCGCGGGCGGGGGTAATAAGAAGACGGCCGGGAGCCTTTTTCTGGACGCTGGGCTTTTCCTGCGCATAGATGAGATCGAGTCCGCCTTCGGGAGTTGAAGCAGCGTCGGCCAAGGCCGCTGCCAGAGCACGGAATGAGCGGCTCACTTCCTGGCTTTCCTGCAGCACGACCGGCGCGCCATGATCGATGGCGGGCGAGATAGCTTGAAACGCGTTGGGAATCTTCCACAACACTTTGCAGTGAGTGGACTGTTCGACGTCTTCGTCGGTGAATCCGGGAATCTTTTTGTAACGGTTCAAAACAATGCGCAGGCGATTGCGGCCAGTGCCTTCTTCGAGAAAGCCGTGAATGCGGCTCGCGCTCCACAGGGAAACCACGTCCGTCTGCGCGACCATGAGCACGGCGTTGGAAAGATCGGAGAGCAGACGAGTCGTGGGATCGAGGCGGCTGGAAGCATCGACTACGACGTAACGATAGTGATTGACCAGCAGATCGAAGAGGCGCGCCAATTCAGCCGGCGTTGGGATTGACTGATACGGTTGCTGCGGGCCGGCCAGAAGATGCAATCCATCTTTGCAAGTGGTCATCAAGCCATCGAGCAAGGAAACGTCAAGACGGTGCAAGTTCTCGAGAGCGTCGGGCACTCCGAAGCTGGGACGCAGGTTGAGGTGAAGTTGAGCGTTACCGATCGGCGCAAAATCAACCAGGACAACGCTGCCGTAGGTTTGCTGCAAGGCGACAGCTGTGTTCACGGCGGCGGTGGTGGCGCCTGCGCCACCTTTGGCGCTGAGGAACGTGAAGATGCGAGCTTTGCCCGCGCCACCACGAGTACGAGTGCGGTTGGAACTGAAACGGGTCAGGGCTTCGAGAAGCGCCTCGGCACCGGCATGATCATCGAGGTACTCGCCCGCGCCCGCACGCATGCTGGCCACGATGGTTGTGGGCTGCGACATGGTGCCATTCGCAAAAATGGCGAGTTGCAAAGTATTCGATTGAATCAGCTCGATGGCCTTGATGGCGGGCTGCGGACTGTCCTGCGAAATATCGACTAAAACGACTTCAGCTCGCAAGTCCTGAATCTCACGGAGAATGGGATCGGTAGGGCCGGAGGGAAAGTTCGTTGCGCTGCATACCACTCGACCTAGGCGCGTGGCCTCGAGGCGATTCTGCAGCTCGGACAAACGCTCGCGATTCTCGGTAAGGAGGGCTACGGCAATGCCATGCATGGCGCGGTTCTCGCTAATTTCTCTAGGTGTCTGCATGTTAGAAAGAGTAAGTACCCTTCGCCAAGTGACCCAAGTAACCGCCTGAAAGCCTAAATACGCGCAATTCGTGCTCAACCGGACGGGCAGCGACCTGCCAGATAGAAAACGCTACGGAGAGGCGCACAACAGGAAAACTCCCGGGGCGAATCCACAGCAATTAAGAAGCATTTTAAGCCAAGGCGCGGCGATTGAAAAGGAGCTGGAAGTACGGAGAGAAGTACGGAGAAAACTAAAGTATGTAGAAGTGCCGATCCGGTCTGGAATTTCCCTTAATGAGCTGCGCGCGAACCGTCGGTTGTCGGTGTAGCAGGAGCCTCGCTCTCGGCGGAACTGTGCAGCGCCGAAATGCGGCGATAGTCGGCGGACCCTTCGTCCGTATCAGGCAGGTATTCGTAGCCGCTTAGGCAAACAGCAACACCGATTTTGGTTTCGGCGGAGCGGACGTCGACAGAGTTAGAGTTATCGATGGGCTTGACGATTCGTAGAACGCGAGCCTGGCAGCGCACTCGCATGCTTTCGCCAAGAGTAATTTCAGAAGGCATCTTCAACGTAAGTTCGATATCGGCACCTTCGGTGAGAGCCATATCGGTGAACAGGAAAGCTCCGCGCGAGCTGAGATCCTGGGTGAAGCCGAGCCCCTCGGCGGCGGTGGACGCGTCACGCAGCGAAACCGGAACGTTGAATGGGAAGCGTTGTCCAATGCGGCGTTCAACACCAACCGGAGGAGCATTCATGGTCGTATCACTTCCTTCTTCCAGGGAACCGCCGGGAACAACAACATCAACTGTAGCGCAGCCTGGGAGCTCTGTGAAGCTAATAAAATAGTTACTCGTGAGATTCATGGAGCAGCGCGTTGGTTGGCGGTTTGCAGGTGAATCACCATCGAATTCGCATGCTCATCCCATCGGCTGTGGAAAACTGGGCGTGAAACAAAAGCTGCTATACAAGTTACGAAGAACATTCGAGTTATTGTGAGCTAAAGGCTGCGGCAGCGTCATCTAAGAGAACTAATAAAAGGAAATTAGAAACCTAGGCCATCGTGTCTGAAGCGAAAACCCCAATCCAGGAAATTCCCTCGACGATCGGCACGGAGGTGGCTAGTGGTGCCGGATCGCGCTGGCAGGTCGCGGGACGCGCCTTGCGGCATCGCAACTTCCAGCTTTTCTTTAGCGGACAACTGATTTCGCTCATCGGCACCTGGATGCAGAGCGTTGCGCAGTCGTGGCTGGTCTATCGGTTGACGGGCTCGGCGTTGCTGCTTGGGTCGGTAGGTTTTGCCAGCCAGATTCCAGTGTTTCTGTTTGCGCCTCTGGGAGGAATCGCTGCCGATCGCTACAACCGGCGACAGATTGTGATCGGAACCCAGATCGCATCGATGCTGCTCGCCTTCGCGTTAGCGTCGTTGACGCTGCTGGATCGCGTGCAAGTCTGGCACGTATTTGTGCTCGCGAGTCTGTTGGGCGTCGTGAATGCGTTCGATATTCCGGGGCGGCAGTCGTTCCTGGTGGACATGGTGGGCAAGGACGACTTGATGAACGCGATCGCGTTGAATTCTTCCATGTTCAACGGAGCGCGCGTGATTGGTCCGGCGGTTGCTGGGATTCTGGTGGCGAAGATTGGCGAGGGTTGGTGCTTTTTTGCCAATGCGGTGAGCTACATCGCTGTCATCATCGGTCTGTTGATGATGCGAGTGCACAGCCCGGCGAGAGTGTCGATGGGTTCGCCGCTGGAGCACATGATGGAAGGCTTCCGCTTCGTTGAACGCACCGCGCCGATACGAGCACTGCTGCTGTTGTTGGGCATCGTGAGCCTCGTGGGCATGCCCTACGTCGTGCTGATGCCAATTTTCGCAGATCAGATTCTGCATGGCGGCGCGCGAGGGTTGGGAATCTTGATGGGCGCGACTGGAGTGGGCGCGCTGTTGGGTGCGCTGACTTTGGCGTTCCGCGAGGGAGTGAAAGGTCTGGGTCGCTGGGTCGCGTGGTGCTGCGCTGGCTTTGGTTCAAGTCTGATCGTGTTTTCGCTATCGCACAAGTTTTGGATTTCCGTGATCCTGTTGCTGCCGGTCGGCTACGCCATGATGTTGCAAATGGCATGCTCGAACACGCTGATCCAGGTGATGGTGCCGGACGCTCTGCGCGGGCGGGTGATGGCGGTGTACTCGATGATGTTCATGGGAATGGCTCCGATTGGAGCGCTGCTCGGTGGCGCGCTGGCCGACCGGCTCGGAGCGCCAGTTACCGTTGCAGTCGGCGGGTTGGCGTCGGTAGCGGGATCGATCTGGTTCTGGTTCCAGCTTCCAAAGATTCGCGTGGAAGCGCGGCGTTTAATTGTGGCCCAGGCTGTGGCGGGAGGGGAACCTGCGGAGATGACGGCGCAGGCGGTAGAGGATTAGATATCTTGTTACGAAATCCGAACAAGAACGGTCTTGATTTTCTCCCCGTCTCGTCTTTCGTGTATTGTTGCGGCGCTGTTCGCTAAGGGGTGGGCGCTATGTGCTTTCAGACGCATCTCTTTCGGACACTCCTAGTACTAGTACCAGTCATGATGTTGAGCGCCTCAGATAGCAGCCCGCACATCTTCCTCTCGTTCCAATCGTTGCAGCAGCTAGACGCACTCTCGTCGGGCCCAATTAAAAGCTTGGAGGACGCCACGGCTTATGTGAGAAAAGCCGCCGAGCAGTTCGGTGTGACGGATCCCGCCCTTCTACCCGACGGCCTCGAATCCCGCCTGGCTGCGGTCGAATTGGGCGCCGCGAAAGATCCGAGCAGGCTTGTGTCGGACGACCAAGTTGCGGAAGCTTTCAATTTTTTGTCCGACGAATTCCACGTACCGCATCCGGCGCGCTTAACCGGCGCCGACATCTTGCAATATAGAAGTGTTCAGGCTTCGATGTTCCCGCATGCGTTTAGCCCGAAGAGCGTCAGCGGAAGTCGGCCTGTCGGGGCACTCGTGATGCTCTCTCAGCTTGTTTACAGTGGGGGGATAACAGAGGGCGTGAGGAACGCGGCGCAACTTGACCGTGCGCCCGGCAGCCTAAAGGTCACAGCCGGACGAATTGAGGGACGATCAGGCCTAGACAGGAATCGCAGCCCGATTGCTGCGGAGTACCAAACTGCGGTCGCTGCCTACTTTGCGCGGCTGTCACCACAGGCTGCCCAATCTTTTCTTGGTCGGCTGGCGGAGATCATAGCCCTGCCGGGCCGGGGGCGATCATGAATACTCGGAAGGTGGTGTGGACTTCTCTCTTGGCTTTCTGCGTTTTAATAACTTGCGGCGACGCTTGTTGGCCCGTACAGCAGCAGGGGTCTCCCGGGTTCCCCGTTTACACCGAGGACGTGATCGTCGACTCTGCAGGCAACATAGTAGCTGGCCCCGGTCCCATCCAAGGCCAAGCCGTTTCCGGGACGTGGCTAAGCGACAACAGCGGCGCCGTGGGTACTATCTATCAATTCGCTGGGGCAACCGGCGCCAGCGGCGATGGAACCTACATGGTTTCGAACGGTCGTATTAATGCGAACTGGAGCTTGCAAGTTCTGTGGAATCCGCCGTGCGTGGAGCAAACCTCAGCGTCGACAATTCAACCAATCGACGCTTTCGGATGGGATTGGACTTGTGTAATCACGGTAGACTCGGGTGCCGGAAACTCCTCCACGCACTTTGTCCTTCCAAGCGCCATCCCCTCAACGATCACTTCGTACGGCGATTTCTCGGCTACGTACGGTGAGCCAGAACTAAGGGTGTACGCCGGCGGAGGCGCGCCCGGGCTCGTATCCGCCGTTACCGCGACCAGCACAGTTGCCGGGTCAAGCGCAACCTTTCCATTTCCGAAGCAGTCCAATGGGTCACCGTTGGCCCAAGGATTTTATTACCTAGCTAACACCAACGTGCAATCCGGTGGAGGGCTGGTCTTTGTTAATCCAAGTTATCTAGCCGTGGGCGGCACTATTTCGCTCTCCAGCGCCTTCGGTGTGGACGCCGCCGACTCGACTACCACCACGAAAATTTGCTCTACAGGAACCACATCGTGTACCACTATAGGGCCGCTCGTCACCTCAGTAACCATCCTCACCCAGTACTATACGAATGAGGTCAGCTATCTCGGCGAGCTGACTGCCGTCGGGACGGAGCCGGTTGCGGTTAAGTTTTATGGGTCGAGCACCAAAATCACCACCAAGACCCTCGGAGGTACGACCACCACGACGACGACGACAAGCCCGCAGAGTGCCATCGTGGTGAACTCGGGCTCGAACAGCGTGAGCCTTTTCACCCTTCCATCGTCGGAGGTCAAGACTATCGCAGTCGGAACGCGGCCAATGGCCGTTACCCTGAACTCCGCAGCCTCAAGCGCCTACGTCCCAAGCTACGGAAGCGGCACGCTGTCTGAGATCGACCTTTCAACACAAGCAGTGAGCCGTACCCTCAACATTGCCCCCGGAATACAAGCTGTGGCGATGGATCCAAGCGGATCATACGTTTGGGTTGGGGGAACGAACTACATCTACAAGGTTAGCCTGAGCACATTCACCGTGGTCACGAGCGTCCCGGTCAGCGGCAGCGTGACATCGCTGGCGGCCAGTAACATTCAGAACGAGCTTGTCTACACCTTGGTACAAAGCTGCTGTTCGGCCTCAAGTGCCTACGCAGCGAACGAACTAGCCCTTAGCAATCTGTCCACTCCAGGGAGCTATGCACATTCGTCGGCGGCTGCATATGCGCCATACACCATGAACGGAACGCTCCCTAGCGCGGCTGTCCTGTCACAAGCCACAAGCGTGGTGAGCGCGAGGTTCTCAAACGGCATGGGGGCTTCCTCTACTCCAACCGGCTTTGTCATCTACGATTTGGTCACTCACCAGCAAATAATGACGGGCAACACCCCAACGCCCGTGAGGGGCATCGCGAGTGACCCTGATAGCATGTTCGCCTACTTCACCCTACCCGACAGCAACGAGTACATCTTTGTTCCTCTAGAACACGCGCCATAATTGCGGACAGATTCTGGGATGGTGTGACGAATCTATTCGTACGCTCCCGGCGGCAATCCTGTAACCCGGATTCCACCGTGCCCTTTGTGGCGGATATTCAAGCCGATGAGCAGCGCGGTGATCTGCTCGAGAATGCGGGCGTTCTCGAGTTTGCCGCCGTCGATGGCACGTACTCCAGGAATCTTGGCAGCGAGTGCGCGAGTGAGCTGACTCGCATTCGGGTCGTCGCTGCAAACGATGACGTCGCAATCGATATCTGCGTCCCCATTCAGCAGCTCAGCCGATAGATTGTGAAATGCCGCCGCGACGCTCACGCCCTTGGGAACGAGTTCCGCGGCTTGTTGCGCGGCTGAGCCTTGCCAAACGCCAATGGTGCGTGAGGCGCGTCCGCCCACGCTGGAAGCAAGTGCGACGGTGGCATCGATCAGAATGCTGCTGGGGCGGATCGCAGGTTTGAGTTGCTTGAGCAGCGTGGCTTGGCCTTCGAAGGGAATGGTAAGCACGAGAAGATCCGCAGCGACGCACGCGGCGGAATTTTCCATGCCAGAGACTCTTGCCTGGCTCCCGGCTTTCTGTTTGATTTTGTCGGCTGCTTCTTGCGCGCGCTGCTGGTCGCGCGATCCGATGATGACGGTTTCTCCGGCGCGCACCCAGCGCAGAGCGAGGCCCATGCCTGCGGGTCCGGTTCCGCCGAGAATCGCGATGGGGCGTGGATCAGCGTCGCTCATGATCTTCTTTCAGAAATTACGAACTCAGGCAAATTGCGGCTCCAGCGTTTCTTCCGTGGTGAATTCTTCCAGCGGTAGTTTGAGCTTGATGCGCGTGTAGAGAGTATTGCGTTCGGCAGGGATGCGGCCAGTTTCAAGAATCAGCGTCTGAAAATCTTCCGGGCTGGTGTACTGGCCCGCGGTTGCTCCGGCTTCGCGGGAAATGTTTTCTTCCATGAGAGTGCCGCCGTAATCATTCGCACCTGCATGCAGGCAGAGCTGCGAAAGTTGGCGATTCAACTTTACCCACGAGACCTGAATATTGTTGATGGAGCTGGCAAGCAGCAGGCGAGCGAGCGCGTGAACCTTGAGGTGCTCGGCGAGCACCGGGCCGGAGCGCGCGAGGCCCTGCTGAAACAGCAATGTATTTTGATGAACGAAGCCGAGGGGAACGAATTCGGTAAAGCCTCCGGTTTCGTTTTGAATTTCGCGCAGCAAAAACATCTGGCGAACCCAATGTTCCGGGGTTTCGCAGTGTCCGTACATCATGGTCGAAGTGGAGCGAATGCCGAGGCGGTGCGCCGTGCGAATCACTTCGATCCATTGTGCAGTCGTGAGCTTGTTGGCTGACAGGATGGCGCGAATCTCGTCGTCGAGAATTTCGGCGGCGGTGCCCGGTAGCGTGTCGAGACCATTGTCACGCAGCATCGCGAGGTAGTCAGCAAGTGGCATGCCCGTGAGTTCGACGCCATAGACAATTTCCATGGGCGAGAAGGCGTGGATATGCATCGCAGGCACAGCTTTTTTTACCGCGCGCAGAATGTCGCGATAATAAAACGGAGGCAGGCCGTGCGGTAGTCCGCCTTGAATGCAGACTTCGGTAGCGCCAATTTGCGCGGCCTCCACGGCCTTCTGCGCAACTTGATCGGGCTCTAGAAAATATGTATCGGACTCACGCGGGCCACGGCTGAAGGCGCAGAATTTGCATCCCACAAAACAAATATTCGTGAAGTTGATGTTGCGGTTTACGACATAAGTGATGAGATTGCCGGCGAGTTCGGCGCGCAACAGATTGGCAGCCGCAAGCAGGCCGAGCAGATCGTCGCCATCGCAGTGGGCGAGTGCATAGGCTTCTTCCTGTGAGATTGCGTTGCCGTTTTGCGTTTCGAGAATTCGCTCGAGCGAGGAGCGGATCGCAGGTGTGGTCCGCGGTGCGACGTCGTACCAATCGAGTGCAGGAAAGTCTTCGAGTTCCGAGTATGAAAGCTGGCGGGGCATGAGTTCTCCAAACATTTCGTACTCCAAATTACTCCTTGGGGCCGTTGTTTGGCGAGAGCCCGCGCTTTGGAGTCTGTAGCAAAGAATAAACCCACTAGCGGAACAGGTCGGATGCCGCGGGGCGGAGCAATTGGCGAGTGCGGGAGTGGCGAGCTGATTGGTAGGAAAATCCGCGAATGATGCACGCGGGAGTGCGATTGAGTTTGCCGCAGACCAGCGCAGCGGCACATGCAAGTTCGTCGGCGACTGCCTCGAGGCTGGCGTGCAGAGTGTATCGGTGAGGATCGCGGAGTCCGCGATCGTCGCGCAGCGGCTTTATACCGGCGACGCCGATGCAGAAATCGACCAGGCCTTCGCGCCAGGGCCGGCCGAATGTGTCGGTGATAAGAACGGGGATGGTGAGCTTCGTGAGCTTCTGTAGCTCGCGATGAATTTCGCGGGCAGATCGGTCGGGATCGGCGGGGAGCAGCAGAGCATGGCGTCCACCATCGACATTCGAGACATCGACTCCGCTGTTGGCGCAGATGAAACCATGTTTCGTTTCGGTGATGAGCACGCCATTCTTGCGCCGGATCACTGCGACGCTCTCGCGTAAGGATAGTTCGACGACGCGAGCGTCCAGATTATATTTTTTCGCCCATACGACCGAATCTGCAGAGGGTTTGATCGTTTCGAGATCCACGATGCGGCCTTCGGATTTCGAAACGATTTTGTGTTTCACGACCAGAATATCGCCGGGTTCGAACGCGAGAGCATGTTGCCGCATCGATTGAAGCAGCTTTTCAGCAAGCGCATCTCCAGGCTTTATTTCGTCCGTGAAAGAGATCGGAATGAGACGAACTCCTATGGAGAAATCGCTCGATGCTCGTTTCTTACTCTCCGCGACTGTCTTGCGGGTTGCGGGCCTGCTCACAGACCATCCTTACCTGCGGCTAAGCGATCGACGATGGTCCAGCGGCGAGCCAGTTGCTGGGTGCGGGTTTCGCCGGGACGATCGAGAAGTTGCTGCAAATCTCCGGGATTGTCCACGTCGAGTGCGATGCTGGGAAGTTGCAGCACCTGGCAAGGTTTTCCTGTGGCTTGAGCGGCGGCGAGGTGGGGCCTGAAACTGTCGTTGCCGAAACGTAAGGGGAAGAGATTCGCGGGACGGCGGAAGGCAGCGTTGGTGCCGCGTCCGTCGGCGGCGGGGGCCAGGACTGAACCTTCTTTCGGAGCTGCCGCTAAAATTTGTTCGAGCTCGGCTGCCTGAATGAGCGGAATGTCGGCGGGAATGACGAGAGTGTAATCGATGCCTCGCGCTTCGCAGAGACGCGTCGCCATCTCGATGGCTCCGGTTTCGCCGGGGTTTGTGCGTTCGGGGATAAGTTCGAAGTCGTATTTTTCGGCGAGTTCGAAGGCGAAGGGATCGCTCGTCACCAGCGTACACGTCGGCCGTTGCGGCCAGGCGGCCAGCGCGGCCACAACGTCATGCAGCATGGCTTGCGCCAATTCCGTGCGCGCGGATTGATCGAGCACCGAAGCGAGCCGCTGCTTGGCATCCGACAGATTCTTGACTGGGATGAGGATCACGGCAGGTCGGAGGCGGCGCGCGCCGCTGGTTCGCGGGAGGTGGTTTCGCGGGAAGCAGATTCGCCCGTGAGCAATCCGGTTACCGCGAACGAAAGCACGGTTCGCGCGAGAGAGGCCTTGTCTTCTGCCGAGCGCATGATGGTCTGCGTGCACTGCACACGCAAACCGTTTCCGCGAAGCGCATCAGCGGCGCGGGAATCGCGGGTGTCGCAAACGAGGAGGTCGAGGAAATCTTCATACGCCTTGGCGACGCCAGCGATTGAGCAAGGCAGTCCCTGCGCCGCCATAAGAATACCGGCCGGGCCGGCTACCGGAGCGCTTCCGACAATCGGACTCACCGCGGCAACTTTACCGCGGGCGCGAATCAGAGCATCGCGAATGCCGGGGACGGCGAGAATTGGTCCAATGCTGGTGATGGGATTGCTGGGAGCGATTAGCACGGCCTCGGCTGAAACGATGGCTTCGATCACGCCTGGCGCGGGTTCGGCATCGGAAGCGCCGGCGAAGCGCACGGAATTTACGGGGTCCTGATACCAGCGCTGGACGAAATATTCTTCGAAGCTGAGTTCGCCGGAGGGCGTATCCACGCGGGTTTCGACGCGAGAATCGCTCATGGGAAGGATGCGTGCTTTCACGCCGAGTTTTTCGTTGATTGCGGCGGTCGCTTCGGAAAGAGTTTTACCCTCGGCCAGCAGGCGTGATCGCAGCAAGTGCACCGCGAGATCGCGGTCGCCGGTGTGGAACCATGTAGGCTCGCCGAGTTGCCCCATCGCTTGCAGGCAGAGAAAAGTATCGCCTTTTACGCCCCATCCACGCTCGCGGCTGAGCAGGCCGGAGAGGACATAGGTGATGGAATCGATATCCGGAGAGACGTAAAGTCCCCACCAGAGCAGGTCGTCGCCGGTATTGACGATGATTGTGATTTCTTCGGGTGGGATGACTTGCCGCAGTCCGTCCACGAATTTCGCGCCGCCCGTGCCGCCGCTGAGCACGCAGATCATGCGACACTCCTGATCCGGGCAAGGCCATCGGCACCGCGAGCAGCCTCGAGTTTTTCCGCCAGCAATTGCGATTGTTGCGAACCTGATCGAGAGATGAGTGCGGGCAAAAATTCTGGATAGACGGGCAAACGCTGGCGCAATTGCTGTCCTTTGCCTTCGGTGCGCAGGCGTAGTTGCTCAAGATGCGGCCACGGCTTTTCGGGATTGATGAAATCAGGAGTCAGCGGCGAAATTCCTCCCCAGTCGTTGATGCCGGCATCGATCAACTCCTCATAATACGGTGCATTGAGGTTGGGGGGCGCTTGAATATTGACGTTGGGCATTAACAAACGAGCTACCGCCACAGCGCGCAGCATCTCTCCCTGACTCGGTTCTGGCAGCTGAGCCATCGGAATGCCGGGCTTGGCGCGGAAATTCTGGACGATTACTTCCTGAATATGGCGGTATCGCTTGTGCAAATCTCGAATGGCAATAAGCGTATCGACGCGGTCTTCAAGGGTTTCGCCGATGCCAATCAACAGGCCGGTAGTGAAGGGAACTCGCTGCTTTCCAGCTTCTTCAATTGTGCGAAGACGTTTGGCGGGTAGCTTATCGGGAGCGTTGTCGTGAGCTGCGCCGGGCGCCGGCAGGGCGCGGTTCGTGCTTTCGAGCATGAGGCCCATGCTGGGTGAGACGGCGGCAAGACGACTAATCCATTCTGCGCTGAGCAGGCCGGGATTTGGATGCGGAAGCAAAGTGGTATCACGAAGTACGAGTTCGCACATCGCTTCAAGGTAGTGAAGTGTGGACTTGTAGCCGAGATGCCGCAGGGTGTCGCGCATCTCGGGGAAAAGCAGCTCCGGCTTGTCGCCGAGGCTGAATAGCGCTTCGGTGCATCCGAGCTTTTCGCCGTTGCGAGCTACGGCCAGAACTTCCTCGGGAGTCATAGTGTGTGCGCCGGGGTCGCCCGGGTCGCGGCGGAAGATGCAGTAGCCGCAATAGTCACGGCAGAGATTGGTTAATGGCAGGAAAATCTTGCGAGAGTAGGTGATGATGCCCGGCTTGAAACCTTCCTTCGCGGCACGGGCGGCGGAAAGAAGCGCCGGAAGATCCTGGTCGCTACAACGGATCAGACTTAATGCCAACTCACGAGAGATTGGCAAGCCGGGTTGCAGAGCGGAAGTGGCCGCCCGTGAGGAGCCTTGCTTTAGCGCAGCGGTTTTGAGGGCGGTAGGCGTCACTGCATGATTCCGTAAGCGGGCGGATGCCATCGAATCATACCTGAGCCATCCAGGGTCCGGCATCACTCACTCGGCACGTTCATGTAATCTGTTCTCTTCGGCGGGGGATGGGCGGGTGTTGGCGTGATAATGTGGCAGGCGAGGAAACGGCAGGGACTGCATGAGTCTGACTGCAATCGAGTTCCGGAAAGCCATGGGAGCCTTCGCCACGGGAGTGACTATTATCACTCTCGACTTGGATGGCGAAGTCCACGGCATGACGGCAAATGCGGTCGCCTCGGTGTCACTCGATCCTCTACTGGTGTTGGTCTGCGTGGGGCACATCGCCCAGACGCACGGTTATATCCATGCCAAGAAGCGTTTTGGAATCAATATTCTTGGGGAAAGTCAGCGACCGATTTCCGAATACTATGCGCGACCGGTGGAAGTGCGGGGTCATGCCGAGCAGGGCCGGGAGCAAGTTCGTGCCGAGGCAGAGGCAGGGGCGCGCTTTGACCGGACGGCGCATGGAACCCCCGTATTGCGCGGGGCGCTGGCGTATTTAGAATGCAAGCTGCAGTCGGCGCGGGAGGCCGGCGACCACACCATTTTTATTGCGGAAGTCGAGGACGTGGTTGTGCGCTCCGGCGAGCCGCTGCTGTTTTTTCGCGGCAAATACCGCAAGATTGGTCAAGAGGTGGCGGGCTGAACTGAGAAGGCCCGACGCCTTATGAGGGGGGGCGCCGGGCCGTAGGGACTCGCAGACGTTTCAACCATACTTGCTTGTATGTCCTGTGGAGCACAAGGTTGGATGTCACAATCTCCTTGTGACGGATGTCACAGTCAGGGCAGGATGGCCATCGAAATTTGCTACTTTTCAGGGCGCAGAACATCTTAGTGAACATCCAACAAAGACATTTATTTACGGAAATGGAGGGCATATATCCATGGCGGAAAAACTAGCCAAGAGTGAATCCGAGTGGAAGCAGAAATTAACTCCGGAGCAGTATCATGTGACGCGCGAGGCGGGAACCGAACCGGCCTTTACCGGCAAGTACTGGAAAACAAAGGACTCCGGAACTTACCACTGTGTTTGCTGCGGCGAGCCGCTATTCGATTCGTCGACAAAGTTCGATTCCGGAACCGGCTGGCCGAGTTTCTATACCCCGGCCGATAAGAGCAAGGTCGAGGAACATAAGGATTCGAACTACGGAATGGTCCGCACCGAAGCACGCTGTGCAAAATGTGGGGCGCACCTGGGACACGTATTTGAGGATGGTCCGGCGCCGACCGGGTTGCGATATTGCATGAATTCCGCAGCCCTCGACTTGAAGCCTAAGGAGAAGGAGAAGCAGAAGCAGTAGGGAAGCTAATGTAAAGGCGTCATCCCGTACGCGAATAGTTATCCCGAGCAAAACGAGGGACCTTGGTTTCGGCCTGCGCAACCTAACTGTTGGTGCAGGCAAAAACCAGGGTCCCTCGCTTCGCTCGGGATGACAAATCCAAGTCGGACAGACTGACTACGCGCTGGCAGTTGCGGCCATCGCTTTGGGTTGCTCAGTAGCCGACGATTTGGCCTGGGATGTCTGGTTCTGTTGCTTTTGCCCGCCACTACGAACTTCGACTCCACCCTTCAGCACGGCACCGTCTTCCACGCTGATGCGAATCGTGGACACGTCTCCGGTGACCGAACCTTCGCTACGGATATCAATGCGGTCGCTGCACTCGATGTTTCCGTTAACCTTACCCATGACCACAACCTCGGCGGCAACAATGTTGGCCTGCACGACGCCGTTGCGGCCAATGGTGACGCGGTTGTTGGGCAGGCTGATCTTGCCTTCGATGCGGCCATCCACGTAAAGCGCTTCCGCGCCGCTGATTTCGCCTTTGATTACGAGCGAACGTCCGATGGTGGCCTGCTCGACGGGCGCGCTGACGGTCTTCACTGGGTTTGGTTGGGAGTTGGGGGTCGGAATTGGAGAATTGGGTTTGCCGTACGAGTACTCTGAGGGCTGAAGCATGCGACCTTCCTTATTCCGCGCGGCAGGTCACTTGGGCGCCGGCCCTGCGGTTGGTCTGGGATTTTGGACCTCCGGAAACTTCGTTCCCTTTGGCCAATCCGACTATCGCACAGAAGTAAGTAATCCTCCGAGATTACGGAAGAGAGTGTACGGTCGGGTGGGTCTGGCCGTCAGTCGGCCTCCTGAAGAGACTGGCTGAGATCTTCCCATTCGCGCAGCAGGGCAGCATGAGCGGTTTTCTGCTGATCGAGTTCCTGCGACTGACGCAGGCTCTCGTCGGCGCTGACAAAATCCTGCATGGCGGTTTCGCACCGCGCGATTGCGCTTTCGGCGCGGCTGATTCCCGCCTCCAATTCGCGGATGCGGTCCTCAATTTTCTTGCGCTTGATGGGATTCAGGCGCCTTGCCTTAGCGGCAGGCGCTGAATCGGCGGGGGAAGAATGATTGCCGTTGGAAGCTTCTACCGCAGGCTCGACTGTGCCCAGCTGTTGGCGAATCGTCTCATTCTGTTTTGCGCTGCCGCCTTGTTTTCGCCAGAGATAGTCTTCGTAGTTGCCGGGATAGACTTCGACCTTTCCATCTCCAATTTCGAAAACCCGCGTCGCCAGCTTGTCGATGAAGTAACGATCATGTGAGACGAAAACGACCGTGCCGGTGTACGCCATAAGCGCCTCGAGCAGCACATCTTTGGCGCGCAGATCGAGGTGATTGGTGGGTTCGTCGAGCAGCAAAAAGTTCGCCGGATGCAAGAGCAGGCGGAGCAGGGCGTAGCGTCCACGCTCGCCACCGGAGAGCACGCCGATCTTCTTGAATACGTCGTCTTCGGAGAAAAGAAAACATCCCAGCAGGCTGCGTAATTCGGTTTGCGTGGAGCGCGGCGACGCTGCGCCAAGATCGTCGAGCAGGCTCGACTCAGGATTCAGTTCCTTATATTGATCCTGCGCGAAGTAATCGGCCTGCACGTTATAGCCGAGGCGGAATTCGCCTGCAGTGGGCCGCTCGGTGCCTGCCAGCAGCTTGATCAGAGTTGACTTGCCCGCGCCGTTGACTCCGACCAGCGCGATGCGGTCGGCCTTCTCGATGAGGAAATTGACGTTGCGGAAGACTTCTTTCTCGCCAGCGCCATTCGGGTTACCATTCGTTTTCGCCACGTTCGTTTTCCCGTCGTTCTTGTTTGCGTCAACTCTACGCGGATAACTCTTGGCCACGTCTTCAAATTCGGCCACGATGCGGCCGCTCGGCTTCGGCTGAGGAAACGAGAAGTGGATCGTCTTTTCTTCCGGTGGGACCTCGATGCGCTCGATCTTTTCCAGTTCTTTGATTCGGCTCTGCACCTGCTTGGCCTTCGTCGCCTGGTAGCGGAAGCGATTGATGAATACTTCCAGTTGCTCGATGCGGTCGCGCTGGTTGCGGTACGCGGCCTGCAACTGCTCGTTGCGCTGCGTCTTCTGCGCTAGGAATTTGTCGTAGTTGCCGGTGTAGAACCAGAAACGCTTGTTCCAGATCTCTGCAATCTTGTTTACGGTCACGTCGAGAAAATAACGGTCGTGCGAAATCAGCACGAAGGCGTGCGGATAGTTGTGCAGATACTCTTCCAGCCAGTTGCGGGCTTCGAGGTCGAGATGGTTCGTGGGTTCGTCGAGCAACAGCAGGTTTGGTTTTTGCAGCAGCAGCTTGGCCAAGGCTAGCCGCATTTGCCAGCCGCCAGAGAATTCGTCGGTCTGCCGCTCCCAATCTTCTTTAGAAAAGCCCAACCCCATCAGAACTCTTCCTACTTCCGACTCGATCGAATAGCCGCCGCGGGTTTGAAATTCGTGCTCCAGGCTGTGATAACGGTCGGCGACTTCGGCATATTCCGCGCTGGTGTGGTCGAGTTCGGAGATGCGATGCGTGAGCGTTTCGAGTTCCCGCTCCATGGCGTGAAGATCGCTGAAAACTTCCATGCATTCGGCGAAAACAGTGCGGCCTGAGAGCGAAAGGCCGTCTTGTGGCAAATAGCCGGCCGTCGTGCCTTTGGCCACGCTGATAGAGCCGTAATCGAACGTGTCGAGGCCCGCGAGAATCTTCATCAGAGTGGATTTGCCGGTCCCGTTCCCGCCAACCAGCCCGACGCGGTCGCGGGGCGTGATCAGCCAGTCGACGTTTTCGAAAAGAAGCTTGTGGCCGAAGCGTTTTCCGGCGCTGGAGAGCTGAATCATGCTGCAATTATCGTCTCATAAAACCCAGTACACAGTACCTAGTACCAAGTCGCCAGTTTTCAATCTCCTCCCTAAAATGTTTCCCATCCTGAACGCAGTCTTCCGTCCGGCGAAGCCGGACGGAAGCTAGTGAAGGACCTCCTGCATTTCGCCTTCCGCGTCTATGCTCCGCGCAGGACAAATGCATGGACTCTTCGTCGGGAGTCCTGCGTTTTGCGCGCAGCACGCCTTTCCTCATGAATGACAGCATAAAAATGTGATTCAGGAGCGAGCGGCGGCGGGAAGTTGGCGATTTTCATCGCCGCCCCAGAGCGCACTATGGAAGTGAATGCGTTCAAGGGCGCGATCAATGGCAGCTTCCAATTCGTGAGCGTATTTTACCTCGCGGCCTTTGGCGAGGCGGCGGCGTGCTTCTTCGGGGCTGAACCATGTGGGATGCCGCATCGGTTCATCGGCGCGGCGCAGCTGGTGGACTTCCATCAGGAAAGCTTTCACCACGAACTCCTGCACGCCGCCGGGCTGCCAGAAGACGCCTTTCGAGTGAATGTACAGATGAAAATGGCGCGGCTCGATGGTGCCGATGGCTCCGGCTTCTTCGGCGGCTTCGCGCTCCGCGGCCTGGCTGTGCGAGAGGCGAGCGTCAGGCGATCCTTTGGGGAAGGTCCACTTGTTGCCGCCGTTGGTATTCACCAGCAGGAACTCAACCGCGTTGCCCCGGCGTCGGAAGCAGACCGCAGCCACCTGCAGCGGCAGAGATTTCGAAACGCGCGCGGAACCCATGGCTAGCGATCTCCTGCCAATTAGGTTACTCCGGAGATATTTCACGAATGTTAACGTGCAACAAAAATTGTGCACCCGAGGTAACCAGTTACCAAATTGGGCAAGCCCTAAAGTCCGCCGCCATAGACCGGGATCGCGGCTCCGGTGACGTCTTTACCGCCGTCTCCCGCGAGCCACACGATCAGGCTGGCCACCGAGGCGGGCTGCACCCACTGCGAGACATCAGCGCCGGGCATGTCTTTGCGGTTGGCGGGCGTGTCCATGGTGCCGGGCAGAATCACGTTGGCGGTGATGCCTTTGTCTTTATTCTCAAGTGCGACCGTCTTCATCAGCGATACCAGCGCCGCCTTCGACGCGCTATAGGCACCAATTGTGGGCGCGGGTTCTTCGGCCTGCCGGCTGCCGATGGCAATGATGCGCCCGCTTCCAGCCTTGCGCATTTCAGGGATCACAGCGCGCAGCAATGAAAGGCGCTGTTCAGGTTGGCGTCGAACATGCGCTGCCAGATGGCGTCGTCCATGGCAGCGACGGTCTGGCCCCCGGCGAAGCCGCCAACCAGATGCGCCAGCACGTCGATCTTTCCGCAAGCGCGCGATCACGCGTGGCGACTGCTTGCTTCGCGGTATCGAGACTGGTGAGCGTGGCGGGAAGCGCGATGAAATTGGGGTGGTCGAAGTCAGACTGCTGGATTTTCGGCGCGAGGCCGACGACTGTGAAGATCGCATCTAGCAGAGCTTTCGTGACGTGAGTTCCGAGACCGCCGTTGGCTCCGGTTACGAGGGCGATTTTTTCGGGCATGAGCGTGGCTCCTATGGGAACCAATCATAAACGAGCCGCTGAGGGGATGTGGTGATAGCGGCTATTTTGCAAAGGTGTATTATGTTGGGCCAACGAGGACAATGCTGTGAAAGCTATTTCGTTCTCCATCGTTGCGGTCTTCTTCGCTAGTCTTCTGCTGGAAGTTTCATCTCCTGGCCAGACCGTTGATCCTCCTCAACAAGAGCCCCTTAAGATAGATGCCATCACTGGCTTTGTTCATCTGCTTAACAAGCCCGAGTTGATCTATCCAAAAGACGCGCTGGAACAACACATTGAAGGCCGGGTTAAACTCGAACTCACGGTTTCCCCGCAAGGCGACGTTGTCTCAGAGCGAGCAGTTTGGGGGCTGTCAGCGCTTCGGCAAGCCGCGATCGATGCTTTCAAGAAGGCGAAATACATTCCTTTTACCCACGATGGGAAACCGTCGGTCGCTCTTGTGCAGGCGATTGCTGCCTATGAAAAGGATCACGCAGAGATAAGTACTGAAAGTGAGCACGCGATCACACAGTTACAGATGCCGGCAAAGACCTTGTCCGAGGGTAAGGCGATTCAGGAGGCGACTGCCAGACTAGGAAGTGGCGGTCAAGGTAGCGGACTAGGATTAGGGGCGCATGGCCGCCAAGTGGGTAATCTTGAGATTCTCAGTGATACTCATGGCGTAGACTTTAGCTCTTACCTCCAACAGGTAGTCCTGCCCCACGTGCGCGAGAATTGGTATCACGCAATTCCGGAATCACCCAGCGGAAACACGGAGACGTGATCATCGAATTCGCCATTACCAAAGATGGAAAAGTTGCAGCCATAAAGTTGGTTGCTCCTTCAGGAGACACTCTGCTTGATCGGGCGGCTTGGGCTGGCATCGTCTCCTCGGACCCACTTCCACCGTTGCCCAGCGACTTTCGAGGGCAGTATCTCGCTCTTCGCTTCCACTTCCAGTACAACCCCACCAAGGAAGAACTCGCGCCCGCAAAATCGACTGCATCTGCCCCGGCAGTTAAGTGAAACCGAAAAGCGTCAGTGCACGGCTTCAGTTGTACTCGTCGAGAACAGGCGACTTAGCCCGAAGGGCGCTATTTGACCGTTGCCTATGACTGCGCGGAAAATGGGTGAGAGGTGGCCCATGACTCGCCATCGCTTGGTTCTGCTATTGCTCGTCGTAGTCCCGCTAACCCTCGATGCCGTGGCACTACCAGTGCCTGCACCGCATGTCATTGACTTGAAGTCGTCCGACGGTACTATCCTCAAGGCAACCTATTTCGCGGCGGGCAATTCCGGCCCCGGTGTTTTGCTGCTGCACCAATGCAACCGTCAGCGAAAAGTATGGGATGACCTGGCCGGACAGTTGGCGACAGCGGGGATCAACACGTTGACCTTTGATCTGCGCGGCTTCGGCGAAAGCGGTGGCGCACCAATCGACAAGCTGACGCCTGAGGAGGACGCAAAGGTGGAGGCGGAGAAGTGGCCGGGTGACATTGAAACGGCCTTTCAGTACCTGGTCTCGCAGCCCGGTGTCACGCGAGATGTGATCGGCGTGGGGGGAGCAAGTTGCGGCGTCAATCATTCCATTCAGACTGCACGCCGTCACCCTGCGGAGGTCAAATCTTTGGTACTGCTGTCCGGCGGGACCGACCTGGCGGGCCGTCGGTTTCTGCGCCAGGAGTCGCGGCTGCCCGAACTCTTCGCGGTGGCCGACGACGACGAATTCCGGGCCACAGTGGAGATAGTGCCTTTTCTCTTCGGCGTCGCCTCCAACCCCGGCAAGAAATTTGTGCACTATGCCTCTGGAGGGCACGGAGCCGAAATATTCGCAGTTCACCCCGAATTGCGTAGTGTAATCGTGGATTGGTACGTGACCACCCTGATAAAAACCCCCGGCAAGGCGGCGCCTGACAAAAGCAGTGAGTCGGTCTCGCAATCGGCGCAAATACTAGATCAAATCGAGATGCCCGGCGGAGTCGAGCAGGCCGTCTGGAAGCTGGCGGAGGCCCGCCGGAACGACCCCAAGGCAGTAATTTTCCCGGAAACCATCGTCAACCTCATTGGCTATCAGCACCTTCAGGCGGGTGACGTTAAAACCGCAGTGGAGATGATGAAGCTCAACGTCAATGCGTTTCCGGAATCGCCCAACGCCTACGACAGCCTCGCCGACGTCTATTTGGCGGACGGTCAAAAAGAACTGGCGCGGCAGAGCGCCAAGAAGGCGCTCGAACTTCTGGCTTCGGACACTACCGATCCACAGGCGCGCCGCGATGCAATTCGCGGCAGCGCCCAACTCAAGCTCAAACAGTTGGGCGAAGTCCAGCCATAAGGGCCTCTCCCGGTTGATTATCGGCGCAAACAGATCATCACACCAAAAAGCCCATTCATGAGGGCTCTCTTGCCGCTCGCGCCTCATGCCAGGTTTCGCTGCAACGTCTCCCGATCCAACTCATTCTCCCACCGCGCCACCACCAGCGTAGCCACCCCGTTGCCGATCATGTTGACCAGCCCGCGGAACATGCTCATGAAGCGGTCGATGCCGAGGATCAGCGCCATCCCCGCCACTGGAATCGTCGGAATCACCGACAAGGTGGCGACCAGCGCAATGAACGATGCTCCCTGCACCCCGCTTGCTCCCTTCGAGGTCAGCGTGGCGACCGAGAAAATTGTCATCTGTTCCAGCAACGTCAGGTGCGTGTTCGTGGCCTGAGCGACGAACAACGCAGCTAGAGTCATGTAGAGGCCGCTGCCGTCGGTGTTGAAGGTGTATCCAGTAGGGACTACGAGTCCGACTAACGACCGCGAGCAGCCGAGCTTTTCAAGCTTCTCCATCAAAGTAGGGATCGCAGTTTCCGAGGAACTCGTAGCCAGCACCAGCAGAATTTCTTCTTTGATGTGCAGCAGGAATTTTACGATGTTGAAGCCTGCGACCCAGCAAATTGCGCCGAGCACGATCAGGACGAAAAGAATGCAAGTCACATAAAATGTGGCGATCAGCTTGACCAGCGGGCCGAGCGAGGCCAGTCCGTATTTGCCGATGGTGAAAGCCATCGCGCCGAATGCGCCGATGGGCGCGAATATCATTAAGATGTTCACCACGCGAAAAACGATGTGGGTGAGCGATTCGAGCAGGCTCACGATCGGTTTGGCGCGCGACCCCGCCGACGACAACGCAACCCCAAACAGAATCGACGCAAACACAACTTGCAGAATGTCGCCCTTGGCGAAGGCATCGGTTACCGTTGTAGGGATGATGTGCATCAGAAATTCGGTGACCGATTGCGCTTTGGCCTGGCCGGCATAATCGGCGACCGCGTGAGCATCGAGCGTGGATGCGTTTACGTTGAATCCGCTGCCGGGGCGAACCACGTTGCCAACGATGAGCCCAACCGCGAGAGCAATCGTTGAAACGATTTCAAAGTAAAGTAGCGCCTTACCGCCGACTCGGCCGACCTTCTTCAAATCCTGCATGCCGGCGATGCCGGTGACCACCGTGCAGAAGATGAGAATCGTGATGATCATCGTGATCATCCGGATGAAGGCGTCGCCCAGCGGCTTCATCGCGACCGCGCGGGCGGGAGAAAGATATCCCAAGGCCACGGCAAGAACCATGGCGATGGCTACTTGCACCCACAAAGACGCAAAGAAAGGTTTGCGGTGCGGGGCCGAAGGTTCGGCGGGTTCGGCGTCGAACTCGGAGGCGGCGATAGAAGTCGGCATTATTTGTTCTAGTGAAGCGAGTATTACTTTGGGCCGCCGGGTTTTGCCTAGGCGGTTCTCTCCACATCTTGTCATCCTGAACGGAGCGAAGGATCTATGCAGTTTGTTGGCGCTGACAGAATTGCATAGGTCCTTCGCTTCGCTCAGGATGACAAATGAGCTGTTGTTGCCCCGAGACCTAGTTTGCCGGGGCCTGCAGCGTTTTCACCAGCCACGGAATGATTACCTGTTTGAAAATGCGAGGATCGGGCCACACTCCCACCTGACGGCCAAGATGCCCGCCGTGAGGATTGATCCATGCGTCTTTCGGCACGTCGCCGTTGCTTAGCAGCAGATACTCGTCGTCGATAGGTACCTGAGTGTCAAGAACTCCGGCGAGAATCAGCATGGGCGCCATCGGCTTGCCCAGCAAGCCTTCGCGCACCAGAGAAAGCTTCGGCAGGTAATCGCCCAATTCGTCGAGGGTGTGAACGTCCTGCAGAATGCTCATCAGCGCAGGCACCTGATCGAATAAATATTCGCGATTGCCCATCAACGAGTTCATCAGAAAATCTTTCTGAAAAAATTTATTCACCGGCGGAGATTGCGCGCTGCAACCGCGCAACCGGTCATGCTCGACGATGGCCATCTTGGTGGCCCAGTACGCTCCCCAGCTCACGCCGTGCATGGCGATGCGGTTCTTATCGATCTCCGGGCGGGACTGCACGTAGTCGAGCACGCGCGAGAGCATGCGGTCTGCGGTCTCGCTGACCTTGATTGGATTCTGTCCAGTGCCGGGTCCATCGACTGCAAGGTAGCCGATACCGAAGGGAAGAATCGCGCTGAAACTTTCCGTCAAGTCTTCTTTGCGGCTGTCGAGGCCATTCACTGCGATCACCAGCGGCACCGGACCTTTCGCATCCTTCGGCAAGCGCAGGTATCCGATGATTTCCTTGCCTTCGAAAGGAATCCGAACGACTTCCAGCGGCGGATCGAAGAATTTCGCATGATCAAGAAATGCTTCCAGTGCTTTTTCGTACGAGCGTTGCTTTCCCGGAGACGCCGGAATCGGCCAACGTCCAAACGAATAAAGCCGCCACGCGCGGATGTAGTCGGCGTTCGCCTTAGTGGGGTCGGATTTGTCTTTCTCTAGCGACTTCGCTTCATTGAAATAGCGATCGGCAACGCGCATGAAGCCCGCAGCCCACTCGTCTTTATCGGCCGTGTGTATGCTCTCGAAGGCCTCCTTCACGTCGCCGGGGTCGAGCCCGATCAGCGGATACTGGCCGACTTCAGCGCGGTGGATGGCTTCAACACGTATCTCGTCGATAGTGCGCTCGCGCCGGGGTTCGTTTTGGGCGGATGCGATTGAAGAGAGAAGTGCGAATAGCACAGCGAGAAAAATTGCGAAACGAAAATGAGTTGTTTTCATAATTGGCCCGTTTCTTCTGATCTCAATGACGTGGAACTTTCTTACAAGATGAATTAATAAATCAGTGTGCCGGGTCCCCTAGGGCTAAAGCCCGCGTCGTTCCCGGCTCTGAGCAGCATGACCTGAAGTCGTGCCGTTTCCCGATCTTCCAGGGCAGCGTTTAGTTAATCGCAAAAGAAAGACCGGATCGAATTGCGTCCGGCCTTCTTTCACATCCGCAGGGCTGACCGCATAGCTAGAACGTGAACTTCATGCCCAACTGAACCGAACGGGGTCCACCCGAACCAACGGCCGGGTTGGCGGCAGCGATGTCCGGCGTGGCGCAGCCGCAGCCGAAAGGACGAACCGACGGATCATTCAAGCCGAATCCATTTTGACCGCCGTAGGGATTCGCGAAGTTGGGATGATTGAAAATGTTGAAGAACTCGACGCGGCCCTGGAGCCGCATGGTTTCTCCAAAGTGAAAATTCTTGGCCAGGGAGAAATCGAAATTCCTGAAGCCGGTGTCCTCGAACATGTTCCGGCCCATGTTTCCAAATTGGCCCAGCGGCGGCGCCATCATTACGGAGTTTCCGGATGCATAGCAGCCAAACGAATTTAAGGAGGTCGTTTCTGCACCTGGAGTGCCGCCGTCTTCCGCCAGGGCAGAGGCCACGCAGCCCGCCGGGAGATTTGTCGGTGAGAAGTAGGGAATTCCAACTCCGCGCCTGGACTTAAAGTCCGAAGGATTGCCGAGACCGTTGGTTCCTGCGCGGTAGAAACTCCAGCGAATTGGGCTATTGGCTGGCGGGCTTACCGGCAACGGGCCGACGCCGGCCGCGTCCGTTCCCTCGTCCATCGGCCCCCAGAACTGAGGGCTTTCGAGGGTGATGATCGAGTTGAGCTCCCAGCCTTCGCGCAGTTGCCCGAAACCTTTTCGTCCGGGAATTGCATAAGTGAGCGAAACAGTAAGCCGATGACGAATATCGAAGTCGCTATTGGCATACTCGGCTGCGACGTTGTGAGCGTTCTGGGGTAAGCCGGAGCCGTAACCGAAATCCCAGTTCGCGCCTACATCATCGAGAGCGTGCGAGTAGGTATAGCCCGCCACCATGCTCAGACCGTGGTAGTTGCGCGCATTCAATGTGACTTGCAATCCGTTGTAGTTGGACTTGTAGACATTTCCCATCTGGAAGATGTTGCTCAGAAAGGGAAATTTACTGTTGTAGGGAAGGCAAAGCTGATCTACAGAGTTGGTGGCCGCATCGGCACAGGCCGGATTGTAATCACTGCCGACGGGCGGTTGATTAATGTCCCGAATTCCGGTCAGGTTCGATCCGTGATTGCCCACGTAGGCCGCTTCCAGCGAGAGGTTCGTCGTGAAGGCATGTTGTAAGTTCAATGTCCAATTCCACACATAGGGTGTGGTGAGGCCGCGGTCCACCGTCATGATCGGGCAGGCGCTCTTGAAGCAATTGACAGTACTTCCGCCATAGAGCGGCCCATTCACCGCGTCCCAAGTGGCGGGGTAACTTAGGAAATTCTTTACCGTGACGTTGCTCGTCGTAATCGTGCCTCCGGATGTATCTCCCGCGGCGTCGATCGGGGCTCCCGTGGGAACGCTGCCCGGACCGAAGGCATTATTGAAGGCGACAAACGATTGCCAGTTCACGGTTTCGTAGATCAATCCGCCGCCGCCGCGCACCACAGTTCGCCCGTTACCGCCGATATCCCACGCAAAACCGGCGCGGGGACCGAAGTTCTTATGATCGGGGTTCCAAAGACTGCTGATCTGATGGCCGACTTGCACCAGACCCACGTTCGGATCAAAGTTGCCGAGCAAATTGTGAGCTTCCTGCGGCACGCTGCTGAATTCGTAGCGAACGCCGAAGTTGATGGTCAGATTCTTGGTGGCCCGAAAGTCATCCTGGAAAAAACCGGCGTACGCCCAGTTGTGCAGCTGCAAGGTCGGATTGCCCACTTCATCCGTTGACTTGAATGGCGCGCCTGCAAAGAAATCTTCGAGCGGGGCCGAACCGTTAGGACCAGGGTTCGGGCTTATAACCCCACCGAGAAAATTGACGCTGCCACGGGCGTTGCCGTAAGAGGCGTTTTTCACATCGTTGTAGTGGAGCTCGCCGCCGAATTTCAAGGCATGCTTGCCCGCGGTGTAGGAGATGTGATCCACGAACTGAGTGATCGAATCGGGTCCCTGGAATTTGGGCCACTTGAATCCACCGAGCCCAGGGAAAAAGTAGCCGCCGAAACCGATGCGCGGCAGGCCGCCAGTTTCGGGTCCACTCACGCCTGTATCCAGGCCGTACGCGGAGGCGGGCGTGTTGAGGTCGCCCGGCAGAGTTGGCTGGTAGAGGCGGTTATAGCCAACACGCGCCTCGTTCACGAGGCGCGTGGTTGGAGTCCAAATCCAATTGCCGCCGACCACCTGCGCGCGGGTGTGAATATCCGAGAGCCATTTCTGCTGCAGTTCGGGAAAGTCTTCGACCGTGCCGGTATTGTTTCCAAAAAAGTAGGTCCCGGCAATGCTGTTTCGTTCGTTTAGCCTGTAATCCACCTTGCCGACCACGTTGTTGACGTGCACGACGTTGTTAAATCCGTTGGTGATATTGATGCTCTGCGCGGTGTTGGTGGGAAATCCCGAGCCGTTGCACGTGACCGCGGCGCCCGAGAAGGTGCATCCTGAGATGAGCAGGCTGGCTGGACTGACAATGACCCCAGCCGCTACTGCCGCGGGTTGCGTGATATCGGCGATCGCATCCGGAATGCTGTCGGCGCAGTCGCCGGCAAAGCCGAAGGAACAGGTTCCATTCGGCGCCATGTGCACCATTGAAGGACTGGTTATCCCGCCGAATGAATTGCCCACATTATAGCGCTGGCCTTCATAGGCCCCAAAGAAGAACGCCTTATCCTTAATGATTGGACCGCCGAGGCTGCCGCCAAACTGCTCAAGGGTTCGCGTCAATTTTGGATTTGGATCGTCGTTGAAATAATTCCGCGCGTCCATCACTCCGTCGCGACCGAACCCAAACGCGGTGCCGTGAATCCTATTGGTTCCGGACTTGAGGCCCACGTTAACCACCGCTCCCGGTTTCCAGCCGTACTCGGCAGGCGGATTTTGCTGCAGATTAAATTCCTGAATCGCATCGATGGGTAGGATCGTCGCCGAATCGCCTGCGATTCCTGATCCGTTAATGATTGCCTGTCCGGAATACGGCTCGCTGTTGAAGAGACCTTCGACGAAGTAGGCGTTGTCCTCGGCGCGAAGGCCATTCGCGCTGGTGGTCGAGAAGCCGCCGCCCGGGTAGCGCATCACACCCGGACGCAACTGCAGCAGGTTTTCATAGTTGCGGCCGTTCAGGGGCAGATCGTTAATTTCCTGATTGCTTAGCGTTCCACCCAGCGTTGCTGAGGTGGTGTTAAGGAGAGGAACTTCTTCATTCACCACGACAGTCTCACTTACTTGGCCGGTTTGCAGAGAGAAGTCGGCGCGAACGTCGGTAGCGACCTCGATGACCACGTTCGGTCGCTCCACGGACTTGAAGCCCTTGGCCTCGACATGAATTTTATAAGTTCCGGGAGAAAGGTCAGGAGCGGCATAAGCTCCGGCATCATCCGTGGTGAGGGTCCGCACGGTTCCACGCTCTACGTCGGTGACGACTACCGTTGCGCCGGCAACGGAGGCGCCAGTTGGGTCGGTGATGCTGCCCAAGATCCGTCCTGCCGTGGACTGGGCCATGGCTGGCAAACTGAGCAGGCATCCGGTAAAAACAATAATAAGAAGAGCAATCCGGATGGCGGCAGTCGTGACGTGACCCGCAGACAGGGCAGTGCTTCGGAATCTCATCGGAACTTCCTCCGTTTTTCTGGTCCGACAGCCATACCATTGTTCGTCGAATGAAGTCAAGAAGATTTTCCGATATTAGGGTTCGCGATCCAGAGATCGAGCCTAGTTGGTAAAGTCCTACAAAGGGATTTTTGGAAGTTTGCGGCCAAATTACATTTCTCAGCCCGCTTGCATTCCTAGCGCGTGAAGTGGTATAGTCTTGCTGTCATACCACCATACCTAAAGACCGCTAATGTTCGCGTCCTTTTCCAAACCCGCAGAAACTGCGCCGCAAGTGCTGGACCTGCGGTATAGTAGCCAGACCATCGACGCATGTCCTCGTGCGGGAGAGAACTTTGTGTACAAAGTTGTCCGGACCTCGCGGCTCTATGAGCAGATCGTCCAACAGATTGAAGAGTCCGTCCTCAACGGCTCTCTAAAACCCGGCGATCAATTGCCTGCCGAGCGAGAGTTGGCGCAGCGCCTCGGCGTGAGCCGCACGGCGGTGCGCGAAGCCGTCAAGACCCTTCGCGAAAAAGGTTTAGTCGAGGCGTATTCCGGGCGCGGCACTTTTATCACAAACGGAACATCTCAGGCGGCGCGGCAATCGTTCGATCTGATGGTGAAGGTTGGCCAGCAGGAGGGATCTCCACATCTCGCAGAGCTGCGTTTGATTCTGGAACCTGGAATCGCCGCGTTGGCTGCGGTTCGCGCCAAGGAAGAGGACGTGGCTGGGATGCATGATGCCGTCTCCGTGATGGACCGATCACAGAAAGATCCGGGCGCCTACATCGAGGCCGATCTCGACTTCCATCTCGCGCTCGCCGAGGCCGCTGCGAATCCGCTGATTCTTTCCTTGATCGATTCTATTGTTGGACTGCTTCGCGAACAACGAATCAAGATCTTCAATGTCGAAGGCGGTCCACAGCGTGGACAGTTCCACCACAAACGAATTCTTGAGGCCGTCGAACGCCACGATGCGGAGATGGCCAGAAGCGCGATGCGCGCTCACCTCGAGCAGGTGCGCCAGGATTCGCAGGCTCCTTCCACCGGCAGATCTTTGGCACAGGGGAAGCTCGCGCCGGCAAGACCGAAAGATATTGCGTAGAGAGGGTGCCGTAGAAGAAGAACATTACGGCGGACTTTTCAAAACAGATTTCTGAAGAAGAAATTCCTGGAGGTTTGCAGGCGGATGGCGAAACTCGGCTTTATCGGTCTGGGAGTCATGGGCAGCCAGATGGTCAACCGTCTGCTCAGCAAAGGGCACAGCGTCACCGGCTTCAATCGCACGCGCGCCAAGGCGGAGTGGTTGGTTGAGAAGGGAATGCAGTGGGCCGATTCGCCGCGCGCGGTTGCGAGCGCCTCCGATTTCACATTTGCGATGGTAACCAACGCTGCTGCCATCGCTGCAATCACGGAGGGGTCGGATGGAATGTTGGCGGGCCTGAGCGCCGGCAAGATTTTTATCGACATGAGCACGGTTAGCCCTACCGTCAGCCGTGCGTTGGCCGCGAAGGTAAGAGAAAAAGGCGCGGACATGGTCGACTCGCCCGTCTCCGGCAGCGTGATTACTTTGCAAGAGGGCAAGTTGTCGGTGATGGTTGGCGGCCGTCGCGAGACCTTTGAAAAGATCAAGCCGCTGCTGTTGGATATTGGACCGAAGGTTACGCATGTGGGAGATAACGGTCTCGCGCTGGCGATGAAAATCGCGGTGAACTTGAGTTTGGCGGTGCAGATGCTCGCATTTTCCGAAGGCGTATTGTTGGCCGAGAAGAGCGGGATTGCGCGCGAAACTGCGGTGGATGTGCTCACCCACAGCGCGGTTGCATCTCCGATGATTCAGTATCGCGGACCTTTTGTGCTCAAGCAGCCGGAAGAGGCCTGGTTCGACGTGAACATGATGCAGAAAGATATGGTTCTCGCGATGGACTTAGGGCGTCAGCTCGATGTTCCTCTTCCTACGACTGCGGTGAGCAATGAGATTCTGACGGCGGCGCGCGGCATGGGCTGGACGAAATACGACTTCGCCTGCATGTTCGACGTGCTGGCCGCGATGTCCGGAGTGACGACGCCAGTCACGAAGGGAGGTCCAAAAAAATGACGACAGCAACCTCCAAACCGGAAGTTGGCGACGGAGCCGCCGCGGAAAAAGAAAAGTGGCTTCATGCTTACCGGCAAATGGTGAGCATCCGCATGTTCGAAGAGCAGGTGAATGAGGTTTATACCCGGGCGTTGATGCCGGGGCTGGCCCACTTATATAGCGGCGAAGAAGCGGTTGCGGTAGGAATTTGCGAGGCGCTGCGCATCGATGACTACATCACCAGCACCCACCGCGGTCACGGGCACTGCCTGGCCAAAGGCGCATCGCCGGACCGTATGTTTGCCGAGCTGCTTGGTAAAGAGGCGGGGTATTGCCGGGGTAAAGGTGGATCGATGCACATTGCCGATCCTGCGACCGGCAATCTGGGTGCGAACGCTATTGTTGGCGGTAGTGTAGGGATCGCCACGGGCGCAGCTTTTACTGCAAAGACTTTGGGCACCGATCGCGTTGCTGTCTGCTTCTTTGGAGAAGGCGCGCTTGGCCAGGGATCGCTCTATGAAGTGATGAACCTGGCGCAGTTGTGGAAGTTGCCCGTGATTTACGTCTGTGAAAACAATCAATACAACGAATACACGCATTTTGCAGAAACTACGGCGGGCACTATTCTCGGGCGCGCTACTGCCTTTGGAATCGAAGCCGCCAGGGTCGATGGTCAGGACGTGCGTGCCGTACACGAGGTCGCGACGCGGCTGGTCAAACGCGCGCGCGCGGGCGGCGGACCTGCCTTTCTGCAGTGCGATACATATCGTTACAGCGGACATCATGTTGGTGATATCAATCGCGAATACTACCGCTCCAAGCAGGAAGAACATCTTTGGAAGACAGATCGCGATCCGATTATCGTCCTGGCGAAATGGTTGATCGAACAGGGATATGCCGATGCGCCGACGCTTGACGCGATCACTGCTGAAATTCGGGCGACGATGGAAGCGGCGGTGAAGTCAGCCATTGCCGCGCCTTATCCCAGCGTGGACGAAGTGGAGATGCATGTCTATGCCTGAACGCGAGCTCACATTTGCGCAGGCGGTGCGCGAGGCCCTCGCCGAAGAAATGCGCCGCGACTCGCGGGTCTGCATCCTGGGCGAAGACGTCGCAGAAGCAGGAACGCCCTTCAAAGTTCTCTCCGGATTGGTGGAGGAATTTGGCGCCAAGCGCGTGGTCGATACTCCTATCTCTGAGGCAGGATTTACTGGCGTGGCTGTCGGCGCTGCGATGACAGGCCTGCGTCCAGTCGTCGATATCATGTTCGGCGATTTCATCACCTTGACCATGGATCAGATGGTGAACCAGGCGGCTAAAGTTCATTACATGTCCGGTGGGCACTGGAAAGTCCCGATGGTGATGCGTACCACGCTGGGCGCGACGCGGCGCTCGGCCGCGCAACACTCGCAATCGCTGCACGCGTGGTTCAGCCACGTGCCGGGATTGAAAGTGGTTTTGCCTTCGACACCCTATGATGCGAAGGGGCTGTTAAAGGCGGCAATCCGCGACGAGAACCCAGTCGTCTTTTTCGAAGACAAAATGATGTACAAGCTGAAAGGACCGGTTCCTGAAGACGATTACACGATTCCACTCGGCGTGGCCGATGTGAAGCGCGCCGGCGGCGATATCACGTTGGTCGCCACCAGCAGCATGGTGCAAGTTGCGCTGGGTGCGGCGATCTTACTCGAGAAGGAAGGCCTTAGCGCAGAGGTCGTCGATCCGCGCACCACGTGGCCGCTGGATGAAAAAACTTTGATCGACTCTGCAAAGAAGACTTCGCGGGTGATCGTGCTCGACGAGGGCTACGGGCGCTACGGCGTGACCGCGGAGCTTGCTGCTGTAATCGCCGAGGGTGCGTTTTACGACTTAGATGCGCCGGTAAAGCGCATGGGCGCGATGCATGTTCCTATCCCGTTTTCTCCGCCGCTCGAGGATGCAACCGTGCCGACGGAGCAGACGGTTTTCGAAGCAGCAAGGTCGATGTGTAAATAATCTAAGCTTCGAGCTGCGAGCTTCGCGCCAAATCGAGGTGTGAATAAGCTCGGAGCTCACAGCTCGAAGCTAGGAGTTTATATGGCCTTAAAAACTCACGGAACCATGGCGGTCGATTGGGAACAGCGAATCGACTTCGATCGCCTGCGGCGCGAGCGTCTGCAACGCGCGAAGGATTTACTGAAAAAGTCCGAGATGGGCGCGCTGCTCTGCTTTGACATGAATAATGTGCGCTACCTGACCTCGACGCACATTGGCACCTGGGCGCAGGACAAGGCCAATCGCTTCACACTCCTACCGCAAAACGACGAGCCAATTCTTTGGGACTTCGGATCCGCTGCCAAGCATCACCAATTAAATTGCCCGTGGCTCGGCGACCGTTCGCGCCCGGGTATTTCCATGTTGCGCGGCACCATGTCGCCCGAGCACGGGCGCGCCGAAGACGTCGCCAAGAAAATTCGCATCGAGCTCGAAATGCGCGGTCTGCACAAAGAGCCGGTCGGCATCGACATCATCGAGCTACCCGTACTTTTTGCGCTGCAACGCGAAGGCATCACGGTTGTCGATGGCCAGGAACTCATGTCAAACGCCCGGGTCATCAAAACACAGGATGAAATTTCGCTCCTGAATACTTCCGCGATGATGGTCGATGCCGCCTACGACGAACTCTATCGCGCCATGAAGCCGGGTATGCGCGAGAACGAAGCGGTTGGGTTGGTGAGCAAGGTCCTCTACGATCTCGGCTCAGAATACGTAGAAGCGGTGAATGCCATCTCCGGAGAGCGATGCAATCCGCATCCTCATGTCTTTTCCGACCGTGTGCTGCGTCCCGGCGATCCCGTTTACTACGACATTCTGCATTCCTACATGGGATATCGAACTTGCTACTACCGCTGCTTCACCATCGGCTACGGTTCGCACGCCATGGTGGACGCTTATAAACGCTGCCGCGATTACCTCGACGCCGCCATCGAACTGATTCGTCCCGGACGCAACACCGCAGAAATCGCAGCCGTGTGGCCCAAGGCGCAGGATTTTGGTTTCCCCAATGAAGAAGCTGCCTTCGCCCTGCAATATGGCCATGGCATCGGGCTAGCGATTTGGGAGAAGCCTGTAATCTCGCGGCTGGTCTCGCTCGATCATCCGCAGACGCTTGAGCCGGGCATGGTTTTCGCGCTGGAGACTTTCTGGCCTTCGACCGACGGCTGGAGTGCGGCGCGAATTGAAGAAGAGATCGTCGTTACTCCAACGGGGCACGAAGTGATTACGCGTTTCCCGGCGGAAGAATTGCTGGTCAGCCGGCGCGCACTATCACACGGTCAACGGACCGCTGCCCACGACGAGAGAGACTGAAGCTCCGCCCAGCGCGCGCGTGCTGGAGATGATTGAGGCCAGCGCGAAGACTGAGCGGGTAGGAGTTTCGGACTGAAGGCCATAGCGTAGCCTTCCCCCAATAAAAAACGACTATGGCCTTCAGCGTTGTTATGCCCGCCCTCGAGATGGCGCAGGAAACCGGCAAGCTTATTGCCTGGCGCAAACAGGAGGGCGACCGCGTTACCAAAGGCGAGCCGCTTCTCGACATCGAAACCGACAAAGCGGTGATGGAAGTGGAAGCGCCTGCCGACGGCATTCTCGCGGGAATTTCTGCCGCTGCCGGAGCCGACATTCCCGTCGGGCAAACGATCGCGTGGATTGTATCGCCCGGCGAAAAGCCGCCGGTAGAATCTGCTGCCGCGCCCGGAGCGCGTGCCAGTTCGCCAAAAACGGAATCGCACGCTGCGCCTGTTGCAGCAAACGAACACGAATCTTCTGCTGCTTCCAGCGCCAGAATTTCTCCGAAGGCGCGGCGGCTTGCAAAAGAATTGGGCGTGGACATCGCCGCGGTGCGCGGCTCTGGTCCGGGTGGCGAAATTCTAGCATCGGATGTGCAAGCTGCGGCTGCTTCGCCCGTCGCTTCAAGCGTGGCCACTCCCGAAAAAATATCCGGCCGCCTCGAAGTCCCCAGCACTCTTGGCCGCCTCATGGCCGAACGAACAACTCAGAGCTGGACTTCTGTTCCTCACTTCTTTGTTACACGCGACATAGATGCCAGCGCCCTTAATGAGTATCGCGAGAAGCTCGCACCGGAGATCGAACGCACGCACCAGGTCCGCATCACACACACCGATCTGCTCGTTGCCTTGACATCGCGGGTGTTGCTCAAACATCCTCGCTTGAATTCAAGTTGGACTGCCGAAGGCATCCGTATTTATGATCGCGTGAACATGGGAGTCGCCATAGCTGTGAACGACGGGGTGGTGGCCGCCGTGATCCCCAACGCCCACACGGCTAGCCTTGCAGAGATCGCGACCCAGCGGCGCGACATAGCCGAACGCGCCCGAGCAGGGAAGCTGCATCCCGCCGATATTGCCGACGCGACTTTCACGATCAGCAACCTCGGCATGTATCATGTGGACCACTTCACCGCGATCATCACGCCGCCGCAAGCCGCAATTCTCGCCGTGGGCAGCATTGCTGATCGCGTCGTCGCCGTGGAAGGCAAACCCGCAGTGCGCCCGATGATGACGCTGACTCTCTCTTCCGACCATCGCGTGGTCGATGGCGCGCGCGCGGCGACGTTCCTAGAGGAACTTGCGCAGGCGCTGCGTGATCCAGGATCGATTCTGAGTTAGTTTTGAGTTAGGCTCTCAGGTATCGCCACGGTCGCCGCGCTAATTTCCATGAAAGCCGCGATCCTCACAACGCCGAAAGATCCGCTTCAGATTCAAGACGTGCCCAAGCCTCAGCCTGGGCTGAATGAAGTCCTTCTTCGAGTGCGCGCCTGTGGTGTCTGCCGCACTGATCTTCATATTGTCGATGGCGAACTGCCGGCAAAAAAGATGCCGTTGATCCCGGGCCATCAGATCGTTGGGATCGTTGAAGATGGGGCAACGCCTGAATTACCGCGCGGTACGCGAGTTGGTGTTTCGTGGATGGGCGGCATCGATGGCACCTGCCCGTACTGCCGTCGTGGTCTCGAGAACCTTTGCGACTCGCCGGTCTTCACCGGATACACCGTCAATGGCGGCTATGCCGAGTACGCGGCCGCGCGCAGCGACTTTGTTTATCCGCTGCCTCCGGAACTCGACGACCTGCATGCTGCGCCGTTGCTGTGCGCGGGCATCATCGGCTTTCGCAGCTTGCGCGTCGCGGGCGTGGAGCCCGGCGACCGCGTCGGACTCTTCGGTTTTGGCGCCTCTGCGCATCTTGCAATTGCGGTCCTGCGTTCATGGAAGTGCGAAGTTTATGTCTCGACCCGTGGCGCTTCGCATCGCCAGTTGGCAGAATCGCTGGGAGCAACCTGGGTTGGGAGTGAGATCGAGAAGCCGCCCGTCGCGCTCGACCGAGCAGTGACCTTTGCGCCTAGCGGAGACGTGGTAGTTGCCGCGCTTTCGAGCTTGCGTAAAGGTGGCGTTGTTGCCATCAACGCCGTCCATCTTGATCGCATACCCGAGTTCGATTACGACCGCCTGTTGTGGGGAGAGCGGCAAATCCGCAGCGTGGCCAATATGACTCGCACCGACGCTCGCGACTTTCTCAAGATCGCCGCCGATATCCAGCTCCAGCCCAAGGTCACGGTGTTCACTCTTGACCAAGCCAATGAAGCGCTCGCCGCCGTGAAGAATGACGCCATCGATGGTGCGGCGGTCCTCGTACTCTGAGGCTTGCGTAGTTGAGCATTCTCAGCCACGAAAAATTTCGGGACAACAGTTGCAGCAGAGATGGCACGAGCGTGGCTCGTGCGCCACCCACGTGCCATTTACCTAGTGTCCCGCTGACTCTAGGCTGTCGTTGAGCGGCACCTGAGCGAGAGAGGGCTGTTCAGAGTGCTCCTCAATTAAGTGCTTCAATTTGCGTCCCACGACTGAAATTGAGTCTGGGACGCTTTTTTCAGCCCGCGAACCTATCGCACATTGGAGAGATCGATTGGTCGGGGCGCGCGGATTTGAACCGCGGACCCCCTGCGCCCAAGGCAGGTGCGCTACCAGGCTGCGCTACGCCCCGACATTACTGGTAGGTTTGATTCTAAAGCACCCTCAAGCTTTATTACCACTCCGACGGCTCACTTGCCGCCTCGACTGTGATGAGACCGCGAATTTGTTCGTTGCGTGCAGACGAAATCCCTAAAAGAACTCTGCTGTTTGAGGAGTTCGCATCGCTTTTCCGGACACTTCATCTAACTTTCCATGGGTAATGGTTTAGCGGTCTCGGTATTGGATCTGGTAAGCATGCGGCCCGGCGAATCTGCAGGTAACGCGATTGCCCGGTCGGTTGATCTCGCGCAGCATGTGGAGCGCTGGGGGTACAAGCGTTACTGGCTGGCGGAACACCATTCCATCGCTGGATTGGCTTGCTCAGCCACGCCGGTGCTGATCGGCCACGTCGCTGCGGCGACCAAGACGATTCGGGTGGGCAGCGGTGGTGTCATGCTACCGAATCATGCGCCGCTCGTAGTGGCGGAACAGTTTGGTACGCTGGCTGCAATTTATCCGGGGCGAATCGATTTAGGGCTGGGACGCGCTCCCGGCGGCGACTTTCAAACCATGCGCGCGCTCCGCAGGGACCTTGGACAGAACGGAGATGATTTTCCTGCGCTGCTTGCTGAGCTGCGCGGCTATTTGTGTCCCGGAAAAGCCGGGGCAAACGGTGAAAGCAATTCCAGGTCAAGGCAGCAATGTGCCGGTCACATTGCTCGGTTCGAGCGGTTTCAGCGCGCAGTTGGCAGGCAACTTAGGATTGCCGTTTGCATTCGCCGCTCATTTTGCTCCCCAGTATTTGTACGCCGCAGCGCAGCTCTACCGCGATAGCTTTCGCCCGAGCGAGGTGCTGAACAACCCGTACCTGATGGTAGGCGTGCAAGCGATTGCGGCCGAGACGGATGCGGAAGCGCGACGGTTGTTTACCACTCCGCTGCAGCGCTCTCTGCGATTGATTCGAAACCAGCCAGTCGAATTGTTGCCGCCAGTCGATTCGATGGAGCCGCTGTGGAACGACTGGGAGCGCGCGGCGGTGGAAGCGAGGCTGAGCGAGGCGATTGTGGGATCGGAGGCAACGGTAAGGGCGGGACTGCAGAAATTAGTCGACAATACTGGGGCCGCCGAGGTGATCGTTGTAACGGATGCCTATCACCACGAAGACCGGCTGTGGTCGTATGAGCGGGTGGCCGGCGTAGCAACGTCGATCGTTACGGCAAAGAATGACTCCGCCGGAAATGAGAAGATGAAAGAGAAGCCGACCGCGGCCGTCGGACTCTGATCTGCGTGAGCGAGATAAAGTCCGCAAGAAACAAGAAAAACTAGAGGCGAAGACTTTAACAATGGCAATTGACGGGAACGGTGCGACAAGAATAACCGCCGTCATCTTCGACTACGGCGAAGTTCTTTGTCACCGGCCACCGGACGAGGAATTCCATCGCTTGGCGAAAGTATTCGGTGCCGATGGAAAATCATTTCAGAAATTGTGGGAGAAAAATCGCGGTGCCTTCGACCGCGGAGATCTGACGGCGCAAGCGTATTGGGCAGCGCTGGCGGAAGACGCGGGCGCCGATATCGGCGCTGAGCAGATCGATCACGTCTGCAAGTGGGACGTGAGCATGTGGGGTTCGGCGAATACGCGGATGGTAGCGTGGCTTAGGCGGCTGCGCGAAGCCGGGCTCAAGACGGCGCTGCTTTCCAACATGCACCATGACATGATTGCTTACTTGCGCGAGAACTTCGATTGGATCGATCAGTTCGATTTTATAACCTTCTCTGCCGAGGTCCGTCTGATCAAGCCGGATGCCGCCATCTATGAACACACCTTGCGCGGTCTTGGAGTCACGCCAAGCGCGACCTTATTTGTCGATGACCGGGAGATCAATATACGGGCAGCCCGCAAGGTCGGCATGCACGCTGTGAGATTTCAATCCACAGGGCAGCTTCGGAAAGAGCTGGAAGAACTTAGTTTCCCGATTCTTCCTATTTCCGAATGAGATTTGCGGCAGATTAATTCTGCACGAGTCTATGGCGAAACCAGGGTGCCACCGAGTGGAACGGGTGCCAGATCAATCCAACAATTGAGCGCGTCTTCGCGCACAAAGGTGAGCCGGTCAAGCCGGATGCGGCGTGTGCCGGAATATTGCTGCCAGCGGGTGCGGGCAATCTCCAGTGCCTGCTCTGCCGCTTGTTCACTCGCCATTTTTCCGATCGTGACATGCGGAATGTAGGGCCAGTCTTCTCGGCCAGCCAGCGCTTCAGTGTTTAGCCGGTCGTGCAATTCTTCGAGCTGAGCCCCCCCATGGTCCACGCCGATGTAAACCGTAGGCGTGGTTGGAGCAAACGATTCCATCTCGCCGAGAATTACTTCGAAGGGATCGACGCGTCCGCAAATTGAAGCCAGCGCTTGGAGAGCGGCATTTTCGGTTCCCCGCAGTGTGCGCGGCGGCAGCAGCGTGAGGTGAGCCGCAAGATAAGGCAGGTCGGGATGCAGCTCCCGCCGGAGATTCTCTACGAACTCTCCCACTGGACTTTTCACGTACGCAACCAACGCATACCGCAAGCTCTGCATATCCCTGAGAAATTATAACCTTCTTCCGCCGCCGATATTCGGCTGTGGGTTGATAAAGTGGGAGCGTCTTCGAATGGTCACCTGCGGGTAACCGGCTTAGCGCTGCACAGTTCCCGACCCTCGTTTGCGGAGAAGATAAAAAAGGTGCGCGCCTGATTAGAATTAGAATCTGAGAAGCAATGAGACGCAAAGGTCAGCCTTTTGCGTAATAACCCTGTGATTACCTGCGGTTACGTTACCCGTGCCAAGAGTGCATGGCCCCAGGTACATTTCCCTCCCGTGCGTTGCGAAGGCTTCCGCTGGGCTGTAAACAGATGACAGGGAAAGGCTTGAAACCCGCGCCGGTAGCCACTTCGGGCGCGTGGAGTTTCAGCCAGCCGGAGGGCAAGAATGCAGATCGGAGTTTACGGTTCAGGTTATCTGGGCACAGTGATTTCGGCCTGTCTGGCGGATTTTGGAACTCCAGTTTCATGTTGTCATCCTGATCGCACTCGCATGGTCGAGATGGCTCAGGGGAATATTCCATTCCACGAGAAAAACTTAAAAGAAGTTATCCGACGGAACGTGCGGGCAGGCCGCCTCACGTATTCCACCGACATCGAGTCGTTTGCGCGCAAGACCCAAGTGATTTTTCTGGCCGAAGACAATGCGGAAAATCTTTCCGACGTTGTGCTACGCATCGCGCGGCTGGCGCCTAAGCCTCCGATTTTGACCGTCGTCACTCCCGTATCAGTGGGCACAGCTGCGGCGCTGGAAAAGAGTCTAAAGGATGCGGGCCTGCAGGGGACAATCGTTTCTCAGCCAATGTTCTTCACGGACGGTTGCGCCGTGGAAGATTTCAATTGGCCCGACCGTCTGATTCTGGGAGCAACTTCGACGGAAGCGATACAGATGCTGAAGCAGATTTTTCATCCTCTCGTAATGCGCGGCGTGCCGGTGATTGTGACCAACCAGGCTACAGCCGAACTCGTGCGGGAAGCTGCGACGGCATTCGTCGCGACCAAGATCTCTTTCATCAACGAGGTCTCGAACCTGTGCGAGCGGGTCGGCGCGGACGCCGTGAACCTGGCGCTGGCTCTCGGCTTGGATAAGAAAATCGCTCCACGCTGCTTGCAACCTGGAGCGGGTATGGGTGGTGTCTTTGCCGAATCAGACATGGATTCGCTCTCTGAGTTGGCGCAAGCGAACGGGGTTTCGTTGAGAGTGCTGAGCGCGGCGCGGGAAGTCAACCTCACGCTGGCTGATCGCTTAGTCGAGAAAATTGCTCTCGCGTTGAATTCGGTGGAGAACAAAGATGTGGGAATTCTTGGTCTGGCCTTTAAGCCGAATACCAACTCGGTAGCAGGTTCATCTGCGGTGCGGCTGGCCGAGCACCTTGTGGCGAAAGGCGCGCGCGTGCGAGCTTATGACCCGGTGGCGCTTGGCGAGGCCAAGACGCGCCTGAATGGCTCGGTTCGTTATTGCGAGTCAGCGTATGCGGCGGCGGAGGGCATGGATGCGCTGGTTGTAGGAACGGGCTGGCCGGAGTTTCGCGCGCTCGACTTCAACCGCATCAAGCATCTCCTCAAAAACCCAATCATCGTGGACACCAAGAATCTGCTCGACTCCGTGCGGCTGCGTGCCATGGGGTTTGAGTATGTCGGCGTGGGACGCGGGTGAAAGCCGGCGCGTCCGCAAAAGTATTAAGCGTGCGAAATCCTCCCCGAAACCGATCAGCCCAGGAATGTGCGTGCAAGGATCTGTAAACCCAGGAACTGTGAACGAAGAGCCTCTTACTTCCGCGACTCGCCCTGAGCCTCTTGCTCTGTCGTCCCGTTTTTCTGGGTTGATCTCTGGGGCTCTCGATAGTATTTCCTACAGTTTTTTCTGCGTATCCTTCTCCAGCCTGATTCACGCGCTGGGCACCGTTTGGTACCGTTTTTCAAGCGAGGAGTGATTACTCTCGCGACGCTCCTGCTTTGCGAGGGAGAATCTTGCACACCCCAGCCCAACTGCTTTTCAGAACTGGATGACATCAACCTCACTGCTATACGTAGGCGAAGTTCCCCACTTCTGCCCGGGCTGGTTATAAGTTTCGAATTGCAGCGAGCCTCCGGGTTCGATATAAACGGGCGAAACACAGCTGCCCGGCGCCCCGGAGGGCCCTCCCACAATCGACGCTGCACAAGGCGCCGAAGTCTCGTTGTTCCAATAAACCAACAAGCCTTCGCTCACGAGGTCGTTCGTGGGGCGTTCGGCGATATTCGTAGCCAGGAGGATATTCGCTCCAAGGTTGCCCGCAACGAAGACGGTTTTCAGCTTGGGATAGGTGGCATTGCTCCAGTCAAGGAGGTTGTATTCGTAGTCGGCCAAAGGGCCTGACCCCTGCGCCGGACTGCCGAACTGAGCGGCTCGGAGGCTATAGCTGCAGTTGGGGGTCAGAGTGGTGAATAAGCCGTTGCCCCCGCCATATCCAGTGGAAATCTGTGAACCTGCGCCAACGACTACGCCTGACCAACCGGCTGATAACTGCCATTTGCAACTGCTCGAAGCGACGACAGAGAACAGCCAGGGATAGCCGGGGAAGGAAAATTCGTAGCCGCCATTGGCACCGATGATGGAGTAGTTTAGCGGCTCCTTGACTCCGCCCTGGGACTGGGTTCCTGCTGGCCAGAAGCCGAATCCGAAAGTAAAGAGATTGTAGAAACCGGAATATGTTCCCTCCGTTTCAATGGTGGCTGCGGTGTTGGCTTGGTTGCGGATCAGACTGCAGCCATTGGGCAGTCCATTAACCGCCGGGTAGGTGAAGCTGCGGAGTTGGCTATTCTCATCGGCCCAGCGCAGGATGGCATTGGGGACGCTGGTTTGCACGTCGCCGACCGCGACGCAGATCAAGTAGCTTGCGTTGACCGTTGGCGCGGTGATGACAGGAGTCGCAGGCAGGAGCGACGTTTCGTTGAGGAAATCCTTGCGAATCTCGGTGAGGGATGCGCGAGCCATCGTCCACGGTGCTAACAGCAGGAGGAGCGCGAGAGCCTTCTTGATCATCCGAATCTCCTGGACCCTCGACGATAGATTCGGGACGCGCTAAGGTCACGGTTGTTGGTCACAAGGGAGCGATATCTTATGGTGGAAAAATCGGTTTCGGGACAGCTGCGGAGTCGCGCTGCGTACACAGAAAGACAACCCTGAAGATCGGTTGCTATAATCAGCGTGGCGGTGGGAATAGCTCAACTGGCAGAGCACCGGACTGTGGCTCCGACGGTTGCGGGTTCGATTCCCGTTTCCCACCCCAGATTTAAAAAGCTTAGCTCATACTTTTGGTAAGTAACTGACTGATAGCCGCCCTGCGATTTTCGAGCTTGCGTCTCTGAGAGCATCGTTCACCGGATCGCCGTAAATATTCATGCCAATTTAGTAGGATTTCGCGCTACGCGGCGAGCACGGCGGCCCGCGCGGCTCCGAACAGTCCGGCATCGCCGCCCAGCAAGGCGCGGGTGATGATGGTTTTTCGTTCCGTGCTCGTGGCGGCAGCGGCTGCCGAGCTTTGCTCGGCCTGGACAGCCGGGGGCGGCTGTCCCCACGCGGGCTCTTTTCCTGAAGAGTTGCCGCCGTGCACATCGGCGGGGGCGGTTACGGCGTAGACCAAAGAGCGCTGGCGCAACTCTTCGAACATGGTGGGGGCGAAGGCGTCCCATGCGCTGGAGACGCCACCGGCGAGGACGTAGGCATCGAGATTCAATACGTTGACCGCGACGGCGAGCATCATGCCAAGGTAGCGGCCGAAGGTGTGGAAGATGCGGCGCGAAGGTTCGTCTCCCTGCATCGCGAGATTGTAGATGGCGAGAGCGCCGAAGTCGGCGCCTAACGATGCGGCGTTGGCCAACGCTGGCGCTTCTCCGGTGGCGACCGCTTCGCGAGCCATACGCATGATTGCGCTGGCGGAGGCATATCGCTCGGCGCATCCGCGGTTGCCGCAGCCGCAAGGAACGCCCTCGGGCTCGACGGTGACATGGCCAAATTCGCCGGCCATGCCATTCATGCCGTGCCAGATTTTTCCTCCGAGCACGATGCCGCCGCCGATGCCTGTGCCCAGCGTGAGGATTGCCACGTTGTCGACACCACGCGCTGCGCCCAGCCATTGCTCGCCGAGCGCGGCGACGTTGCCGTCGTTATCGATGATGACCGACGCGTCACTTTCGAGCAGAGCGCAGGCGCGCAGGCGGCGCTCGATTTCGGCGCGCACGGGATAGTCTTCCCAGCCCGGAAAGTTGGCCGACTTGCGCACGGTACCGGCCTGCATGTCGATGATGCCGAGAACACCAATGCCCGCGCCGCGAAAGCTTCCTGAGGCTTTGTGGGTTGTGGCGACGCGCTGAATCGCGTCGCACATTTCGTCGATGGTGCGGTCGGGACCGAGCGCGACTTTGGTGTTGAGAGTTACTTTCTCGAGAATCTGTCCGTCAACGGTGACGGCGGCGATGCGCAGGTTGGTGCCGCCGAGATCGACTCCAATGGAGAAATCAGGCATGGGTTCCGGGTATTAGGTGTTGGGTCTCAGGTCTTGGGCAGGCTAAGACCCGAGTCCTCGCACTTGGGATTATAGGGCATGAGGTTTCAGGTCCTAAGTCTTTGGCTTACGCGCGAGGGCGGTGGAGCGGGAGGTCCTTCGCTCCGCCTGAAAAACGGCTGCTCTCAGGATGACACCGATCGAAATTGGGTCTTGGGCGAAAACCTGAGACCTAACACCCGAGACCTAGGACCTAACACCTTGCCTCCTCACTTCTGGCATTTCGAGCAGTAGTGGCTGCTGCGGCCGGCGATTACGATTCGTTTGATGGGAGTTTTGCAGACGAGGCACGGTTCGCCTTCGCGGCCATAGACGCGGTGTTGCAACTGGAAGAATCCTTCTTCGCCGTCGGCATCGACATAATCCGAGATCGACGAGCCGCCAAGAGCAATCGCTTCCTTTAAGACTTCTTTCACCGATGCCATCAGTTTTCCCAGTTGGTCGCGTGTGATTGTAGATGCGCGCCGGCGAGGGCGAATACCTGATCGGAACAGGGATTCGTCGGCATAAATATTTCCGACACCTCGCAGCAATTTCTGGTTGAGCAGGGCGCTTTTGATGGGAGTTTCGCGGCCACGAAACAGGTCGATGAAACGATCGAGATCGACTTCCAGCGGCTCGATGCCGCCCGCGTCGAAGCCGCCGGTGCGGGCGACGCTGAGACGGCCGAAGCGGCGGGGATCGACGAAGCGCAGTTCTCTACCCGACTTCAACTTTAGAATCGCGTGGGTGTGTTTCACGACTTCCGATTGCGGGTCACAGACCTGCAGGCGCCCGGTCATCCCGAGGTGGACGATGAATTGGGAGGCAGGGGCTAAAGCCCCTTTTTCTTCTGCGCTTTTAACGCGACCCTTAAGGGTCACTCTTCCACGGTGGGGGCCGGGTTTCTCATGTTTCGCGGGCAGGGGTGCGCGCGCCGCACCGGTAGGTTCCAGATCGAAAACGATGTGCTTACCGACGCGCCGGACGGTGAGAATGCGGCTGTGCTCGAGAGTGGTGGCGATTTCGCGCGGCGGGGATTTGAATGTCTGAGGTTTCTCGCCGAGCCAGATCGATTCGATCACATCGCCGGTAATGCGCGTGGCTAGTCCGCGGGCGATGGTTTCAACTTCGGGGAGTTCGGGCATGTCCTCAAGTGTAAAAGAAGGATTGGCCTCCGGGGCTAAAGCCCGTTAAATTTTGAGGTGAGGCTTGACGCAGGCCTAGAAAGCCTGCTCCACCCTTTATCTGCCGTGAGTTCGGTGGTTAAGCACGGAAGTGTTCGAGCTATCGAAGGGCGAGACGCATGGAGGGAGGAGGAGACTAGTCTTTGAGAGGGACGACGGTTTGGCCCTCGCGGCAGAAGGTTGCGACTTTTTGCGGATCGCCGTTGGCCTGGGGCAAGGTCATTACAGGTCCGTAGCAGTAGACGGCGTGGCCGTTGGCGGCGAAGTACCAGCGGCCTTTAGTGGCGGGCTGGCTCAGGTGGCCGGAAGGCTGACGAACCGGCTGCGCGGGCTTCGCAGCCGACATACTGCACAACAAGGCTAGGGTCAGGGCCTTCATTTATTCTTAATCGCCACTCCGATAAATGTCTGGGGGACGTTCACTGCTCTTGCGATACTGCTTGTTGCACTACGCGTTACTGCTTTCCACTGGAAGTCAAATCACAACTAAATCGTAACTAAAGAACGGCGCTGGTCGGTTAAATCCGAAGCTGGTGCGGGAAGCTGGGTCTCGGGCTTCGCGCTTTTGCCTGCTCCGGACGAATGGTGCCGCGGCGCTGCCTGGGTCGATGGAACCTGCATTGGTGAAACCTGGGTTGACGGAGTCTGGGACGACGGGTTCTGGGTAGACGGAGTACGAACGCAGGGCTGCTCCTGGGTCGACGGAGCTTGCATTGAATTTTTTTCTGCGATGGCCTTGCCTCTAAGTCCCCACAACTCCCGGCTTTCCGGGAGCAGAATCTTGATCATGTTGCTTTGCGACTGAATGGTCCGTCCCTGCTCGACGATGAGCAAAGTCATGAGGCCGTAGGAAATCACGAACAGGACGGTCAGAAGCGGAAGCAAAGTGATCTTTTGCTTAGGAGCTGGAATCGCATTCCCCCCGGCATTTTCGAACGACGTCGTCATGTGGTACTCCAGTCCCCATTACTGCGGGTAGCCATGAGATTGCAGCTAGCGCGCCAATGATCAGAAGGGCCGAAACGCGCTGAAATGGCTGGGGTTAGGACGATTCGGCAGGGTTGACCGCGGAGTGCCAAGTGCAAGCGAATGCACATAAAGAGCAGAGGTACCGTTACCAGTTTTGGTTACCGAGGGCCTGAAACTGGCGCTGGACATGGCTTTCGATGAAGCTGGGTTAGGGATCCCCTTCGGCTCCGCTCAGGGCAGGCATTCGACTGGTAAGAGCTTCACTTCGTGAAGCTCTTACTTCGCTCAGGATGACAACTTACTTCGTACCCAGCAGAAGTTTTGCGATGGTCGCCAACTGCATGTTGGACGTGCCTTCGTAGATTTTGCCGATCTTGGCGTCGCGCCAATATTTCTCGACGGGATAATCTTTGGTGAAGCCGTAGCCACCGAAGATTTCGACGGCGAGAGAGGTCACGCGCTCGGCAACCTGCGAGGCGAAGAGCTTGGTCATGGCCGCTTCCTTCACGAAATTTACGCCTGCGTCTTTCATGCGGGCGGCGTTGTAGACCATGAGGCGGGCGGCTTCGATCTCGGTTGCCATTTGTGCAATCTGAAACTGGATGCCTTGAAACTCGGAGATCGACTTGCCGAATTGCTTGCGCTCCTGGGCATACTTCGCGGCAAACTCCCAGGCCCCCGCGGCCACGCCGATCATCTGAGCTCCGATGCCGATGCGGCCCTCGTTCAAAGTTTCGATCGCGATCTTGTAGCCTTTGCCAGGCTCGCCCAGGACGTTTTCCCGGGGCACGCGGCAATCTTCAATGATCAGTTCGCAAGTGGAGGAGGCGCGAATGCCGAGCTTGTCTTCTTTTTTGCCGACGCTGAAGCCGGGGAAATCTTTTTCGACTAGAAATGCGGTGATGCCTTTGTATCCGGCTGCGGGATCGATGGTGGCGAACAAAACGAACAAGCCGGCTTCCTTGCCGTTGGTGATCCAGAGCTTACGGCCGTTGAGCATGTAGTCGCTGCCTTTGAGCTCGGCGCGCGTCTGCAGGCCGAAGGCATCGGAGCCGGAGCCGGCCTCGCTGAGGGCATAGGCGCCAACCGTGTCTGCAGCCATCTTGGGGAGATAACGCTTTTTCTGGTCGGACGTACCCCAGCGCAAGAGTGCATTGTTGACCAGCGTATTCTGCACGTCGACCACGACACCAGCCGAGGCATCGACGCGAGACAATTCTTCCACGGCGAGAATCGCTTCAAAGAACTTGGCCCCGCCGCCGCCGAACTGTTCGGGGATTTCGATGCCCATCAGACCGAGCTGAAAGAATTCGTGGATGAGATCTTTGTCGAAGATGCCCTTCTCGTCCATCTCTTTGACCAGCGGACGTATTTTATCGGAGGCGAACTGGCGGATGTTGTCGCGGAAAAGGAGCTCGTCGTCGGTGAGAGTGGTCAGAGGAGTGGGAGGGGCGGATTGCAGCGTGGTCTCGGGCATGAGGACACCTTCAATAGGAAGTGCCAAACTAGCAATTTTAACACTCACCACCCGCTGTTATCGGGCGGAAATGAGACGCTTGGCTTAAGCAGTGACTTCAATGCGGCGCAAGATCATTCCGGACCACGGGAAACCGCTACTTCACGGTGAACGGCGCTGACGCCGTCACATTCTCCCATTCGACGAGCAGCTTCCCCTTGGAGCCGCCGACACCCGACAGAGTGATCTTGAGAGTTTCGACCGGAGATGACGGTTTGCCCATAGTGAGCGAGGCGTGGCCCAGTTCCGTGGCCGGATCATCGGTGGTAGCGCCCTCGCGAATGCCGTCCGGTGAGACCCCGACGCCCCAGACGTGGCGGTCGCCGTCCATCAGGGTTCTGTTAACGATTAGTTTCCAGCCGTTGTCGAGGTCGGCATACAGAGTGTAGTCGCCCTTGGGAATAGCGAGGCCATTCAGGTCGAGGTCGGCGTCGGTGTGCAGAACAGTGGCGTAATCGGCGCCCAGACGCCATATGCTGCCATCCGGCTGGAGCGCGCCGGCACCGCCGAAAATGTGGCGACCCCTGACGGAAGGGGCGTGGTAGTAGATCCAAATGTTCTTGCTGTTGATGGTGACGCTGGTTTCGGCGCCTGGGCTGGCGGTGTTCTTAGTGGCCAAATCTTCCTTCTTCACCTGGGCGATGGCTAACATCATGCCGCTTAACAAAAGAGCACTCAATTGGATTCGTTTCATTTCTGATGTGGTTCCTTTCGCGAGGGGGTATGACGCTCCCTTTCTTACCGACGCGAATCCGGCGGCACCATGTTGTTGGCGCGATAGTAGACGACGAGCTGGCCGTAGTGTTCGCCGCTATGCTCGATTGCGAACATCCAGAGATAAGAATTGTGCACGAGTTGTTTTCCCCATTTCGCGGTCTTGCCCAATCCTGCATCGCCCTGCTGTTGAATCACGCTGGCTCCATCGGCGACGGCCTGCTGGACGAATTTGACCACGTCGGCTTTGGTCTTGAAGGCCTCGCGCGAGGGATTGTCGCCGTCGCCAAAATCAGGGCCGATGTTGGTGCCAGAGGCCCGGCGCGCTACGACGTATTGGAATGCGGCTTGATGAAGAAGATTTTCGGCGAAGGTACGCTCATCTTTTTGCACCTTGAAGTCGTACTTGTCTTCGGGAAAATCCTTGGCCATGGCGATGAACTTGTTGCCGATGTCATTCCACCGGTCCAGCATTTCATCGGTGCGCGACTGGACGGGGCGCGGAGGTTGATTCTGGGTTTGGCTGTAAGCATTCGCGGTTAACATGGCGAGAAGCGTAGTGGCCGCGAACAGTAAGAAAGATCGTTTCATCGCACATTCTCCTTTTACATTTCGGCTAATGAATTGAACATGATGAAATATCCGAGGTAGTTGGCGCGTTGGCTTCCTCTCGACGGTGGTTCAGATGGAGGTCCTTCGCTACGCCTGAAGGACGGCTTCGCTCAGGATGACAATCCGAGAGAGAAATAGGCTGAGGCCACTCTTGCATTTCGTGAGCTCCTCTGTTGAAACTTAGCTTTATGTCTTTGCTAGATATATCCAAATGTGATATATCAAACTACGATATGGAAGTCAAGAACAAGCCACTTTCTACAGCCGCGCTGCATGTCCTTCTGGCGCTTGCCGAGTCCAATCTGCACGGGTATGGGATCATGCAGTCCGTGAAGCGGCAATCCGGGGGAGCTTACAAGCTGGGGCCGGGGACGCTGTACGCGAATCTGGACCGGTTGCTGGCGAGCGGTCTGGTTGGCGAGACCGAGCGTCGCCTGAAAGACGGCGAGACGCGGCGGGAATACTGCCTGACAGCGAGCGGCGAGCGCGTGTTGCGGGCCGAGGTCAGGCGCTTGCGGCAGGTGGTTGACGTCGCGAGAACGCGGTTGGGCAAGTTGGAGAAGGACGCATGACCACGCAGCGGTGCTTGCTGGGAGCGTATCGGGTGCTCCTGCAATTTTATCCTCCGGGATTCAGAAGAAGATTTGCCGAGGAGATGTTGGAGGTGGCCGAGGCAGCTGAGCCTGGGGAATGGCCGCTGATTTTCGGCGACACGAGCGTGGGAATTGTGCGCTGCTGGTTGGAGGGAGGCCGTGTGACCTCGGCGGTAGCGGAGCCGAACGCATACATCTCGCTGGGAGAATCGACGGTGTGGCGGTGGGGATTGCTGCAGGGTTTTGTTTTATCGGTCGCGATCCTGATTGGCTTGTGCTATTTCAGTGACTGGACTGCTTACCGGGAATGTCCGGGGCCGACGAGTGAAAGTGCGCAGCAATGAGGCATGACAAGATCTCGCCGGAGGTGCGGCTGCGATTAGTGCTTCGGACGCGAGTGCACGAGTTTCAGCGTGTCGGCTTGCAGGATGCGGCGAATCTGATTGCGCGCGTGGACGGACCAGGGGCCGGTGGTATCGAGCTTGATGTAGGCCTGCCAGTGCTTCAAAGCCTTGCGCGGCTCGCGGGTTTTTTCGTAGGCGAGCGCGAGGTTGTAATGCGCGTCAGCGTAGGTGGGGGCGAGTTGGATCGCCATCTTGTAGGTCTGGATGCCTTCCTGTACACGTCCGGTTTCGTCGAGCACATTGCCTAGATCGAAATAGGCGAGAGCGTAGCGAGGATCGGATTGCAAGGCGGCGCGGTAGTGTTTTTCCGCCGAAGGGAAATCCTGGCGATTGTAATAGAGCGTTCCCAGGTTGATGTGGGCGGCGGCGTGGTCGGGCTGAAACTCAAGCACTTTCTGGTAGGCCGCAAGAGCCTCGGACTGCGCGGCCGGATCTTCTTCGAGCGCGATGCCCCGCGCAAACCAGACTGCGGCATCATCCTCGCGGGGAGTGCCCTCAGTATCGGGAATCGGAGTGCTGGTGACAAGTTTTTCGCGAGTCGCAAAGTCCATCACAAATTGGCCGGCGATCGGCTCGAACAACTTGCCTTCGTGGCGGAAGGCGACGCGATGCTTGTTGGTCGACGAAGCTCCGGCTTCGAGAAGAGGGTTCTGCATGCCAGCAGCCTGCTTCTGCATCGCCTCAAGCGATTGGCGGATCACCGCAGGACGCACGCGCATGGCGCACAGGTCGCGAACTTTTTTTATTTTCAGCAAGTCGGCGAAGGAATAGGAAGTGGCGGCGGCAATGAGGCCAGCACGCTCCCAGTTCGCCAGCTGGCGCGGGGCAAGGCGAAGGATCCTAAGTAAATCTGTTCGACTGTACACTACGGCTCAACCTCTCGCGTGCGTGCTCCACAGCGCAAGAATGTTCCGACGCCCATTATCCGCAACTTGAGACTACAAACGCAACAAGAAACTCTTGTGGATCACTGTGGAGAACCTGGTTAATTTACATGCAACGGAAGTGGTGCACACTAACATGACCGGCGGTCAATTCGGCTAAACGGCCACGGCGGCCTGATATTCCTCGTAGGTTCCTTTGAAGTCAGTGATCTTGTGATCGCTTTCGAAATGCCAGATGCGGGTTGCGACCTCGTCGATCAAATCGTGATCGTGGGTTACGAGAAATACCGTCCCTTGATAACGCTGCAGCGAAATGTTCAAGGCGTTGATGGCTTCGAGATCGAGATGGTTGGTGGGCTCATCGAGCACCAGTACGTTGGGCTTTTGCAACATCAGCTTGCAGAAAAGCAGGCGCGCCGCCTCCCCGCCGGAAAGAACGCTGGTGGATTTAGTGGCTTCTTCGCGGGCAAAAAGCATTTGCCCCAGCAAGCCGCGGAGTTCTTCGCTGACCGCTGCCGGATTCCATTGATGCAACCATTCGAGTACTGTGGTGCCGCCTTCGATGAGGCTGCGATGATCCTGGGCGAAATATCCGATGGACGCTTCGTGGCCCCAGATGACTTTGCCGGCATCGACGAACGGGCCGTCGTAGCCACTCGTCTTGCGCAGTTCGGCTTCCGGCGTGGTGGGCGAGTTCGCAAGCAGCGCATTTACGAGGGTGGTCTTTCCTGCTCCGTTGCGTCCCATGAGCGCGACGCGTTCGCCGCGCGTGATGCTGGAAGTGAAATCGCGAATGACTTTCTTATCGCCGTAGGCTTTGTTCAGATGCTCGACTTCAAGGACATGCTTGCCTGACGGGCGTTTCTGCTCGAACTTGATGTAGGGGCGCGCGATGTTCGACCTGGCCAGTTCCGTAACTTGCAGGCGCTCGACTTCCTTGCGGCGCGACTGAACCTGGCTGGAGCGAGTGCCGGCGGCGAAGCGCGCGATGAATTCGTTCAACTGCGAGATCTTTTTTTCGCGCTGCGCGTTCTGAGATTCGATCTGCGAACGTACCTGAGTTTTTGCGAGCACCATCTCGTCGTAGGAGCCGGTGTAAGTGATGATGGTTTCGTAATCGATGTCGGCGATGTGAGTGCAAATGCTGTTGAGAAAATGTCGGTCGTGCGAGATGGCGATTACCACGCCATCGTAAGCGCCGAGAAATCCCTGCAGCCAGTGGATCGAATCCAAGTCGAGGTTGTTGGTGGGTTCGTCAAGCAGCAGCGCCTGGGGATGCCCGAACAAAGCCTGTGCCAGCAGTACGCGAACTTTCTGTCCACCTTGCAGTTCGGACATTTTTCTGGAATGGATGTCTTCCGGGATATCCAGGCCGTCGAGCAAGATCGCGGCGTCGCTTTCGGCGGTGTAGCCGTCTTCTTCGCCGACGATGCCTTCGAGTTCGCCGAGCTTCATGCCATCTTCGTCGGTCATCTCAGGCTTGGAGTAGATCGTGTCGCGCTCCTGCATGGCGGCCCACAGGCGCTTGTTGCCCATGATGACGGTATCAATGGCGGTGAAGGCGTCGAAGGCGAACTGGTCCTGCGCCAAAACGCCGATCTTCCGCGGACGCACCACCGTGCCTTTTTGCGGCTCGATCTCGCCGCTGAGCAGCTTCATGAATGTGGATTTGCCCGCGCCGTTGGGGCCGGTGAGACCGTAACGCTTGCCCGGCGTAAACGCGGTGGAGACTTCGTCGAATAGGATTTTGGCGCCGAAGCGCATGGAAACATTGCTGACCGAAAGCATGGTGTCGAGTTTCTCTCTTCTGGGCTTCTACGGGGAAGCTTCTACAAGAAGCTTTCTTTTAGAACTGCGGGGAAATTTCCGCCAAAACGGTACGCAGCTGGAGTTAATAGAATATCATGGGGCGGTTTCAGGGGGTTTCAGGCGCTTTAGTTCCACGGATCGATGAGCGGCGCGGAAATATCATCGAAGTGCGCGGCATTGCGGGTCGCCAGGCTGGCGCGGCGCGCCAAGACGATGCCTGCGATCATGGTGTCACGCAAATCGCGAGGACGACCCTGCATTTTTCGAGAGGCCGTTAGAGAAGCCGCTTCTTGTGCGGCGTCAGTATCGAAAGGGACAATCTGCTCGTTAATTTGTGCCAAAACGTCATCGAATCGTTGGTTGAGAACGTCGCGACGTTTACTGCGCGGCATAATCTGCAAACCCAATCGAATCTCGAAAATCGTGACCGCGGTTGTCCACAGGGACGAGCGAGGCTGTCTGTCAAGCCATCCGATGACCTTCGGACTTGGTGAACGCAGCATAAACTCGGACACCACGTTAGTGTCGAGAATGGTCATTCTTCGAAGTTAGGCGCCTTGATCTCAAACCCTCGTAGTTCCTGAATCGGCTCATCAAGACCAACGTCGGCGAATAAGGCCGCCAGTTCCGTCCCGAGGCCGAATTCAGATTTCTTTTCTTCTTTGTGCACTGCGGCACGCAGAATGTCGCGGACTTCTTCTTCCATGCTGCGGCCGTTGCGTTTGGCGCGGCGCTGCAGGCGGGCCTTCACGGCATTCTCGATATTGCGGACGACCAATTGAGCCATGGTGATATCATGATATCAATAATCAAATTCCTGGTCAAATCCTCGCTGCAAAGAAGCGAGAAGTGGAGCAGGACGTTTGGGGGCCTAGCTGGCTATGGCCAGTCCTGGGCTCCGTGGTAGATGTGAAGAATTTCGATGATTTGGTCAAGCAACGCGATACACAACGATGTAAGGTAAGCCGGAGTAAATGAGTTCTCGGGTTTCAGCGATCCGTCCTGTGCGGCCAAGATGAGGAAAGTTTTTCAGACTGCTGCACCCGTCGTGGATGGTCTCCGCCACCCTGGAAGCGGCATCCGGATTGTCCCGTTGAATGTGCTTGATGATGTTGTAAAGGTCGTTGGTGGTGGGGGTAGTCCGGCGCAGGCGCATTACGGCCGCAGAATTTCTTTAAGCTTGTTTCCTACTTCCTCGTGCTCGACAAAATCGCCGCGCTCAGCGGCAGCTAGACCGATATTGACGGCCTCGATGAAATGCGTATTGTCTTCGAGGTAACGGCTTAGAACCTGCCGCGCTAGCTCATCCGGGTCTAGTCCCTTCTGGGCTGCGATTTGGGCTAGCTGAGCTTCCTTCTCGGGTTGAAGGCGGAGTTCCATGGTTAAAGTCTAGGAAGGCTGGGTGGAGGTGTCAACTTAGAATCCACCCAGACTGGATGCATCGCTGTCGTTTCGGCATATACTTAGCCGCAACAGTCGTGCCACATGGCAAAAAGGTTCTCACCGGCGGCTACCGTGGCGTTGAAGGAAGCACTATGCGCGGTCTATTGGTATAAGGCAGATCTGAGGAGCTTCCTTCAGCAGTGCCTATCCAATACTGCGGTGCTCTCTACGCTGAACTGGAACAACTATAAGCGCCAGATAGGTTTCAGATCTCGTAGATTACTTGACGCGGAACCAGGACAACCATATCGGAGATCTTACGCGGCTCTGTCATGAGGTTTGCTCGGTCAACGCCTTCAGCCACCTAGAGCAGCTCGACGGCGGTACCGAAAAAGCTGAACGTGCTCGCACGGCTGTCGCCCAGCTCAAGCATCTTCTTGAGCCGCACGATCAAGTCAGGAAGGAGGAAGATGACTTAGCAGACCGACAGAAACGGGCAGCCGAGAAGCTGCGGACGAATGCCGCCGTTCGACAAAAGCTTGACGACATCAAAACCCGCTACATGGGGCTCGTGATATCCACCGATGTCCAGGGTCGTGGGTTCGAGCTTGAAAAGGTGATGTATGACCTGTTCGAGTTATTCGACCTTGATCCTAAGGCATCCTTCCGGAATACGGGCGAGCAGATAGACGGAGCCTTCTCCCTGGATGGCACCGACTATCTGTTCGAGGCCAAGTGGCAGAAAGAACCCATTAATGCCGGCGGGCTGGACGGCTTCGCCGCGAAGGTACGACGGAAGCTCGAGAATACGCTTGGAGTCTTTCTGTCAGTAAACAGCTTCTCGCAAGAAGGAGTTGATGCGCACTCGTCTGGCGGAGCGGTCGTCATCCTTATGGACGGCGCGGACTTGATGGCCGTGCTTGAAGAGAGGATCGACTTCGTGACTCTCCTGTTAAGGAAGAAGCGCCATGCCGCTCAGACAGGAAATATATATCTGAGATTTCACGAGATATTGCGCTCGACCACCGACTAGTGAGGAGTAAGCCTTCTCCGCCACGTTTTTTTGTTCCCCGCTGTCACTTGGCACGAAAGGTAATCCACGATGGGCGATGAAGGGGCATTGAAAGACGTTCTCCTCGACGAATATCGTTTCATGCAAAAGGCCTATGAATTGCAATTCACGCACTTCATGGGTGTTTTCTACCTGTGGATTCCTCTCGTTACTTTGCCCGTAGGCGCGGGAGTGATCGTCAACCTGGGCTCCAGACCACTGCCCCATGGCTTCTTGCTTCTCTTCGTTGCCGCCATGGGGGCCCTGCTAAGCGCAAAGATGTTCGACATTCGCCGGTCGCAGGTCCGGTATCTAGTGAGAGCAAACAGGATCCGGGAAGCCCTTTGGCGGCAATACCACGTTCAGGAAGCCACCGGGATTGAGCCCTTAGGCAAGGGCGCGGACCTCTTAAAGATAGTAAGAACCGATTTTGGTCTGGCGATGGCCGTGACAATGTCGAGCGTTCACGGTCTCTTGACAGGAGTCGGGATTTGGAATCTTTTGGGGCTGATTTTGTGTCCTGCTTTTACTCTCGTTCTCGCTGTCGTCTGCGGCCTAACCATCGCGTGCCTGAACACAGGCTTGTTCTTTGGTATGCTTGGCCACGAAACAAAGGTCAAATAGCCCACCGCTCAATGTCCGCCGCTCAACTCCCTGACAATGTCGCCCACAAATTTCTTGGCGTCGCCGAAGAGCATGAGGTTGTTGGGGAGATAGTAGAGGGGGTTGTCGATACCGGCGAAGCCGGGGCTCATGCCGCGTTTGATGACCATGACGGTGTGGGCTTTGTCGACGTCAAGGATGGGCATGCCGAAGATGGGGCTGGACTGGTCGTTGCGGGCGGCGGGGTTGGTGACGTCGTTGGCGCCGATGACCAGGGCCACGTCGGTTTGGGGGAAGTCGCCGTTGATCTCGTCCATTTCGATGAGGCGGTCGTAGGGGATGTCGGCTTCGGCCAGCAGCACATTCATATGGCCGGGCATGCGTCCGGCGACGGGATGAATGGCAAAGCGAACGTCGATTCCCTTCTTCGTAAGGATGTCGTAAAGCTCGCGAACTTTGTGCTGCGCCTGCGCCACCGCCATGCCGTAACCAGGGACGATGACAACACTTGACGCAGCTTCCAGGATGGCGGTGGCTTCTTCCGGCGTCGCACTGCGCACGACCCGGTCTTCTTTGGCGGCGGCTGCGGACGCCTGCACCTGTCCGAAGGCTCCAAACATGACGTTCGTGAAGGAGCGGTTCATCGCCTTGCACATGATCACAGACAGGACGAAGCCAGAAGATCCGTCGAGAGCGCCCGCTACAACCAGCACTTTACTGTTCAGAACAAATCCCAGCAGGGCTGCCGAGAAGCCTGCGTAGGAATTCAGCAACGAGATGACCGTCGGCATATCTGCGCCGCCAATGGGCGTGACCAGCAGCACGCCAAAAATCAACGCCACAATCACCATGATCGGAAACAGCAACGTATGTGCGGGATTCACCACCAGCGCAACCGCCAACCCAAGGGCGCCTGCCAGAACCGAAAGGCTGACGATATTTTGGCCGCGATAGACGATGGGCCGCTGCGGCAATAACTCCTGCAATTTTCCTGCCGCAATCACGCTGCCAGTAAATGTGAGCGAACCGATGATGACTTCGAGCGCGATCTCGCCCATTTCAAATCGCGTGACCGGCGCAGTACCCACGTAGTACTCGGCAATGCCGATGATGGCTGCTGAAAGCGCGCCGAAAGCGTGGCTTAAGGCCGTTCGCTGCGGCACGGCCGTCATATGCACCATGCCTAGGGGAATGCCGACTCCTGCGCCGATGATCAGCGGGATGAGCACCCACTGGTAGTGCGCCACCTCGGGATTAAAAAGCGTTGCGACGACCGCCAGAGCAGCGCCGATTTCTCCCGCCAGGACGCCCCACCGGGCAAGCGCCGGCGAACTCAGGAACTTGAGCGAAAGAATAAAGAGAATGACCGCGGCGATGTAGGCGAAATCGAGATACTGCTGAAGTGCCGGTGCGGTCATGATTTTTTCGCCCTGCCGGATTTAAACATGCGTAGCATGCGATCGGTAATCAGGAATCCGCCGACCATGTTGCTGAACGATGCCGCCACCGCAATCGCGCCCAGCACAGTGGTGAGCGTCGTCTCATGCCTGCCCGCGATGATGATCGCCGCCACGACTACGATTGCATCCAGAGCATTGGTCAGTGACATCAGGGGCGTGTGGAGCAGCGGGGAAACCCGCTTAATCAATTCAAACCCAACGAATCCCGCCAGGATGAAGACATAAAGGTTAGAGATAAAATCTGCTGGCATGATTTCTCCTTTGCATTGGTTCAGTTGCCCGGCTTTGCCGCAATCGATAACGGCAATCTGATCACTGACTGCTGGCCGCGAGCGCTGGCAGTTTGAAAAAATCACGGACTCTTGTGTTCACGATTTCGCCGCCGTGCGTGACCATGGTCTCGCGGATGATTTCATCCTGCTGGTTCAGTTGCAGCTTGCCGTCTTTCATCATGTACGCGAGAAACGTGCTGATGTTGCGGGCATACATTTGGCTGGAATGGTACGGGACGCTGCTGGCGAGATTGATGGCACCGATAACGGTTACGCCATACTGCCTCACGGTTTCTCCGGTGCGGGTGAGCTCGCAGTTGCCGCCGCGCTCGGAAGCGAGATCGACGATCACTGAACCGGGCGCCATGCCTTTGACCATGTCGGCGGTGATGAGCACTGGAGACTTCTTGCCCGGAATTACCGCGGCCGTGATGACCACGTCGCTCTCCGCGACTACACGAGTGAGCAGTTCGCGCTGGCGCGCGTAGAAAGTTTCGTCCTGCGCGGTTCCGTAGCCGCGAGCATCCTGAGCGTCCTTGGCTTCGATGGGTAGCTCGACGAAGCGGCCGCCAAGGCTTTGCACCTGCTCTTTGGAGGCGACACGCATGTCGTAGGCGGAGGCCACAGCGCCAAGGCGGCGCGCGGTTGAGATGGCCTGCAGCCCGGCGACGCCTGCGCCGATTACGAAGACGCGGGCGGGCGTGATGGTGCCTGCGGCGGTCGTCATCATGGGAAAAATTCTGATGGAGGTTTCCGCGGCGAGCAGCACCGCTTTATATCCACAGATTGTTCCCATGGAAGAAAGCGCGTCCATGCTTTGAGCGCGCGTGGTGCGCGGCACGAGTTCGACGGAGAAAGAAGTGACGCCGGCTGCGGCAATCTCCTGAATTACATCGGCGGAGCCGAAGGGGCGCAGGAAACCGATAAGAACTTGGCCGCGGCGCAGCAGAGGAAGGTCGGCTTTGCCGGTTACGTCGTTCGATCCGTAGCAGAGGACTTGCACAATGACGTCGGCGGCGGTGAAGACGGAGGCCCGATCGGGAAGAATCTTTGCTCCCTTATCGACGTAAGCCACGTCGGGGTACCCGGCTTGCTCGCCCGCGCCCACTTCAACCACGACCTCGAATCCCGCTTTCGCGAGAATCGGCACTATCGCAGGGACGATTGCAACGCGGCGCTCTCCGGGATAGCTTTCTTTTGGAACTCCCACAATCACGCGGTTGACCTTTCCTTAAGAATCATATTCTGCTCGGTCGGCTGCTTCAGTCCTGACTCACAACTTGCCCATGGCGAATCCTAAACCTACACAAACGGCTGCGCGGCCACCGTGATATTCGTCACATACCTGCCAACGCCCGTAGTGCACTTAGCCAAGCATTCGTCGAATCAAGCAGTCCGCGAGCTTTTGGTGAACTGAAAACACTAGCAGAAAAATCAAGGACCGAAAAGCTCTACGATTAGGAAGGGCGGTGTGCTACTAAGCGGCCCTCCGCAGAGTAGAGTTACCTCAGTACCCCAAGAGTAATTTAGCCCCGAATCCGCTTGGCGGTCCGTCAGGAAGCCGACTTTCCGGGTTATGCACTCCAACCCTTCGCGCGGCACGGATGGGACAAAACCGCCCCTCCGCGGCTAAAGTTTTTCGGCCAACTTCCGATCAGTACCTCAAGGCAAATTCCAGCCCCTCACCATGAAAGCAATCTCGACCGTCATCGGTCTCGTACTTGCGGTCGCATCGGCTGCACACGCTCAGCAACTCGATATCAAGCAAAATCCACTCGTGCTTACCGACCCGAGGTCCATCGCCCCGCTCCCGCCCGGCGAGGACTTCGTTCTCCACGAGGGCGAAAGCGTCACTATGCCAGTCGCACCGGTAGCGGTCCTGCAGCAGCGTCCCGGCTTCTGGACCTTTGGTAGTTGGGACAGGGCGCACCCGCTGCGTACCAATTATGAGGTTTTCCACGATAAAGCCTGGATCGCCACGCAGATGGTCTGGCTGGGCGGAATCGCCTACGACGTCGAACTCACACATGAGGGCATCGCGCATCACAGATGTGAAGAGGGGAATATCGATCTCAACCGGCACCCCAGCCGCGGCGAACTCTATCGCTCCGACCTTCCTGAATACGCCATAGGCACGGCTTTCAACGTGATCGTGTTGAAGTTTCTGACGAAACCACTCATCTTCGAGTGGCCGGCCATCGCGATTGGCAAGCACTTCCAGGCTGGCAGCAGCTGGCTGCTTAACTGCTGGTGAGCGCGCCGCACGACGGTTGTCCCAGTCGCGCTCCTAAAGGCGCACTCTCAAGGCCTCGCATTTATAGCGCATTTCCCTTCTAGGGACGCAATCCACACTGGCTGCACTTTCCCATTGACGCACGTTTCGCTCTCGATTTAAGGTGGCGATACTCGTTGGAGCCCCGCGTAGCAGCCGCCTTGCTGCAAGTTTTATCGTTTTGGCTGCCCGTTCATTTCCGGAGGCGCTCCATTGCAGCGGCTTATCGCACTGCTGTTCCTCGTGACGCTCGCGACTGGCTGTGTCCCTCGAAAACCAGTGACGCCGGAGTTGGCCGCACGCCACTGTCCAAAGGATTCGCTCCCGTATCCGGCCGTCTACAACGGAGTGTTGCTCAATCACGGCGAGCTGTGCATGGCCATTAATCCTGCCACAAACCAACCCATGGGCGTGTTTCCGGTGCAGGCGTACAACCCGTACACGGAAACCGATATGGATCAGGATGAAGGCGACAAGAAAGCGGACAAGACGCCGTGGTGGAAGTTCTGGCGAAAAACGAAGGGCACAGACTAAATGCGGCGCGCAATTTTGTTCATAACGTTGCTCGCGTTCCTCGCTTCCCTGGCGCAAGGCCAGTCTCTGAAGCACATTATTATTATCGTAAAAGAGAACCGATCGTTCGATCATTACTTTGGCCAGTTCCCCGGGGTTACGGGTGGACCAATCACCAGCTATAACTGCGTGGGAACTGAGGCCGGATGTTCTGGCGGCACGCTGTCGGTGATTCCGGGTATCCCTACCCTGCCGGATACGAATTGCGGCCATTATTTTTCCAACTCGACCTCCGACTACAACAACGGGTTGATGAATCAGTTTAACGAGAATTGCAGCGGCTCCAGCGATTGGGCGAAGCAATATGGGCCGTCGACCATCCCCACGTATTGGTCTTATGCCACGAACTATGGACTGGCCGATCACATGTTCGCCAGCGTCATGGGGCCGTCGTACCCAAACCACCTGTACATGATCGCGGCTACGTCCAATGAAGCGCAGGATAACGCGGGAATGGCGCCGGGGAAAGCACCGAATGGTCTCGGCAACAATATTTGGACGTGCGATGCGTTCCATTACGGCCGCTGCTCGACGAACGTGGCGATTCTGTGTTCGACAAACTCGGATTGCGTGGGCAACGGAACTTGCAACATCGATTTGGGCACGGGACATTGTTCGGTTACGACGACCGCATCGTGCACGCTGGATTCAGACTGCGCGGCTTCGGGCGGCGGTTATTGCTCAAACGGCAATACGTATACCGGAAATTTTTATGGCATCGACATACAGGGAGGAACGGGCAAGGAAATGTATCCGGGGGTATGCAACACTCACCGAACGGTAGGATGCAATTCCATTTGCATCGGTTTGTCGCACAGTTGTGTCCTCGTGACTGACTGCAATGTGACCTCTCCCACTGCGAACTGCAACATCGCCGACCCCATCTGTACGGCACTTTCGGGCGACGTATGCGATGCGGCGAGCAAGCAGTTTCTCAGCGCCGCACGCGGCTCGGCGTGCCCGAACGTGACCACCATTGCGGACCTGTTGGACGATGCGAAAGTAAGTTGGGGCATCTACTACCAGAACGGCAACGCTCCCGCCGTGGATCAACAGTGGAACCCGGCCGGCTACGTGCAGCACCTGCGCTATGGGAGCGATTGGACGATCAGGATCCACCCCTCCACGCAGTTCGCTACAGATGCAGCCGCGTGTACGTCGGATAGCAATTGCAATTTGCCATCCGTGGTGTGGATCAGCGGCACTTGGGAACAATCGGAGCATCCTCCTAGCCTGGTTTCGACCGGCGAAGCGTGGACAGCGACCCAGGTCAACGCCGTGATGAGCAATGCCTACCTCTGGAGCAATTCGACGATCTTCATCACATGGGATGACTTTGGCGGCTTCGCCGACCACATTTCACCATCGCAGGATCCACTTCATTGGACCAACGGGATACGAGTCCCTCTGCTATGTGTGGGACGATTTTGCAAAACGCAAATTACCTCAACCGTTTTTACCCATACGTCTTTGCTGAAATGTATCGAGAGCACGTTCAACATCAGCGCCCTGATTAGCGGAGTCGATGGAGCCGCGAACGACGCCTGCTTTGCGACGGGCGGCATGATGAGCCTGAGTCAGAACAATCCATATCCCGGCAGTTTGACGACTACGACGCTCGCATCTTCTGCAAACCCTTCGGCGTTTCTGCAAACCGTGATGTTCACGGCAACCGTAACCGCCAACCTGTTGGGCACTCCGACCGGCACAGTGACGTTTAGCAACGGTTCGACAACTTTGGGCACGGCGGCGCTCAGCGGTGGCAGCGCGACAATTTCGACTGCGACGCTAACTGTCGGCGTCCATTCCATCAAAGCCGTTTACAGCGGAGACGCGAACTTCAGCAGCAGTTCGGGGTCGCTGAATCAGACCGTCAATCAAGCAGGCACGACGGTCGGGATCTCGTCCAGCGCCAACCCATCGACATTTGGCGAGGCCATGACTTTCACGGCTTCGATCACACCTCAGTTCGGTGGACAAGCCTCAGGCACGGTTACATTTAACGATGGCAACGCAACGCTGGGCAGCGCGCCGGTGTCGAACAATGCTGCAAATTTCACAACCAGCACCCTCGCCGTTGGAACTCATTCCATCACTGCGGTGTACGGGGGTGACGGGAACTTTACGGGGAGCACATCGGCTGCGTTATCCCAGGTGGTAACGAAGGCTTCGACGACAACGGTTTTGATTTCGTCGATTAATCCCTCGGTATCCGGGAAAGCGGTGACGTTTACGGCGACCGTTTCGTCGCCGGGCGGCACTCCCACGGGAAAAGTCCAGTTCTTCAACGGCACGACGAGTCTGTCTATTGTGACGCTCAGCGCAGGCGTTGCCAAATACGGCACGTCAACGTTGCCTTTGGGTACGAATGTGATTACGGCAGCGTACGAAGGCGATGCCAACAACAACCCGAGCACATCGGCTCCTGTGGATCAAGTTGTACTCATAGCAACGACAACGACCCTGACATCGTCGCCGAATCCCTCCGTATACGGCCAACCGGTGCTGCTCACCGCAACGGTGACCTCCAGTGCTGGCGCGCCGCCGAACGGAGAAACTGTCACATTTCAGCAAGGCTCGACGGTGTTGGGTACGGGAAATTTGAACGGAGGTACCGCGACATTTTCTATTGCAACACTCGCGGTGGGCACAAAAGGTGTGAACGCGGTGTATGGCGGCGATTCGAAGTTTAGTACCAGCACCTCGAGCACGGTAAGTCAAGTCATCGACATCGCCACGAGTACGACCACTCTTGTGTCGTCACAAAATCCCGCAACCTTCGGACAATCGGTGACTTTGACTGCTACGGTTGCGCCACAATTCACCGGCACACCCATCGGCACAGTCACGTTTATGAACGGGACCGCAACGCTGAAGGTTGTGACTCTTGCCGGCGGCATGGCGAGCTACACCACAACCACGCTGGCGGTAGGCACAGAATCGATTACGGCTGTCTACAAGGGCAGCACTTCGTTCAGCGGCAGCACTTCGCACGCGGTAAATCAGGTGATTACGCAGGCCAGCAGCACGACGACGCTGGTATCGTCGCAGAATCCTTCGAACTTCCAGCAGGTCGTGACCTTCACAGCCACTGTGTCGCCTCAGTTTAGCGGGACGCCCGCCGGCACTGTGGTTTTCAAGGACGGGACGACCATGTTGAAAACCGTGACCCTCAGCGCAGGCGTGGCCAAGTTCACGACGTCAACTCTATCTTCAGGCACCCACCAAATCACCGCTACCTACAGCGGCGATATCGACTTCACCACCAGTTCGGGGGCGCTGACGCAAACAGTGAACTAGGATTCGTGAGGATAACTTGCGCTCTCTTCGGTCACACTCGTCGGCGCGGAAATGGGCGAATTTATTTGCTGAGTTTCGCAAAGATCCAGCCGAAGGCAACTCCTCTGACTCCTGCAATAACGCCTCGTGTAATCTCAATCAAAACCTGCCATGCATAAAGAATCGAGGCGAGCCTTCTCCCATACTTGGGAACTGTCACGCTGCGGAATTCTTCTTCTAGATCCCCTATCACATGATCACGTTGGCGAATTGGAAGTAGGAATAAAAGAAACTCGAAAGAAGGCGGAGGGGATGGGCTCTCTTCAACCAATCTTTTCCATCCGTTAAGATAAACCAAATAGTGCTTGTTCCATTCCAACTCCGCATTTTTTCCTATTCTTGCAGTCTGAAAAGATTTCCAGTCAGGTGGTCGGGTAGCTCGAATTTTTTCAACCGCTTCGATGGGTAGTGCGCCCAGCATCTCTTGGTTCGACGTATAGTCAAACAGCTTCTTAGATCGCTTGGAAGTCACATGGCACCCCCTAGAATCGGAGTAAGACCGGACGACATACTCGCAATTAATGCCTGTGATTCCTGAAGCGCCCGCTGTCCAGATGCCTCCAGCTTGAAAAATTTCTTTGCCCTACCACCCCGCTCCGGCGTTGGATCACCAACCCAAGAGGCAATCATGCCTTTTGCTTCCAGTCGCTCAAGCGTGGTGTAAATCGCGCCTAGTGACACCGTGCGCTTGGTGCGTTCCTTAATCTCTAGACGGATTCGCATACCGTAGGCGTCGTCACGTAAACGTAAGACCGCTAGCAGAATCAATTGCTCAAATTCCCCTAAGGATTTTCTAGCCATGGATTTCTCCTACATGGCAGTATTGTAATACGCATTGTAGAGGAAATCAACAACTTTGACCAGAGAGCTGAGCCCAGCCTGAAAGCACCTAATTTTAGCTAGCGGCTTACTAGGGCAATAAATTACTTGACTCGACCACGCTTTTAAGCTACTATCTTGCTCATGGTGAACGACATGAGACAAAAAGAGCTTGCAAGAGGCCGTTTTGTACTTCTCGAATCCGACAATTGCATTGACTACTTGCGATTCGGCGCTGGCCGATGGCAAAGTCATCTGCCCTACCTGCGGTTGCGAGACTGTGAAATTCAGCGAGAAACGTCGAACTTGGACCTGTGCCAAGCATCATGCAAAGCGCGAGTTCTCTATCAAGGTTGGCACGATCATGGAAGATTCGCCCATCCCGCTTGGAGAAGTGGCTGACCGCATGTGGCTGATCACTAACTGCAAAAATGGAATCTGCAGCTACGAGATTGCGCGTGACGTGAAGGTTACCCAGAAGACGGCATGGTTCATGCTGCATCGGATTCGGCTTGCGATGCAGGAGGATTTCTTCGGCTCCAAGCTCGAGCGGCGAAGTGGAAGTAGACGAAACTTTCATCGGCGGCAAGGCGCGGAACATGCACGTCTCGAGAACGCAAGCGCCGCATCACGGGCACGGGCGGAAAAGATAAAACTGCCGTAATGGGAATCTTGGAGCGCGGTGGCGAGATTCGCGCTACGGTCGTTGCGATCGCCGTCGCAAGCCGCCTGCAAGACGGAAGTGCGCAAGCAGTCAAAGCTGGCGCGGCACTCTACACGGATGCCCTGCAGGTCCTATGATGGACTGGCAACGGAATACGCGCATGAAGTCGTAGATCACGCGACGCAATACGTGGATGGCCGCGTACACACAAACGGACTTGAGAACTTCTGGAGCCTGCTCAAGCGCGGGATTTCGGGCACCTATGTGAGCGGTGGAGCCGTTTCATCTGTTCCGCTACTTTGATGAGCAGATGTTCAGATACAACAAGCGCAAAGACCTTGATGACAAAGGACGCTTCGATAGCTGTTTGCAGATGGTGGCAAGCGTCTGACCTTGCGAACTGAGGCAGAGGGAGAAAGATTAAAGGGAGTGGAAGGGGAGGGGGCTTACTAGGTAGCCTAGCGTTAGGTCTCGGCCCGACTCTCGACTGGGCAAGAGAAGATGATCAGGAGTGGATGTGAACTTCTGTTTGCGTTTCGCCTAGCTCGACTGCGCCGGATTGTCGCCCACATTAATCGAGAAGTTGACGGTGATGATGGCTTTGGTTTCTACCGGCTGGCCGTTCTGCAGATAGGGCTTGAAGTGCCACTGGCGCACGGCCTGCTTCGCGGCGGCGGCGAGGATGGACGGGCCGTTGATCACGCGCAGATTTTCGATGATGCCATCGGCCCCGACCACGGCCTGCAACACGACCGATCCTTTCACGGCCACATTCTGGCCGAGCAGCGGATAGGGCGCGTTGAGCGCCTGATGTAACTCCGGTGTGCTGGATGGAGCAATATTCTCGCGCTCGGCGGCGTTCGAAGGCAGATTGGAAGCCACGGCTGCAGTTCGTTTCGAACTGCCGGAGATCTCGACTTTCGCGACGTCGTTTGCGGGATGAGAGGCATCGCGCGAGTTGGCCGCGACCACGTTGACATCCAATGGAGGCAGAACGGCGCGCTTGGCGGCTACCTTAGGCGGCTCGGGTTGAGCTACTTGCTTATGAGCCGGTTCAGCTTTGTGCGATTGCGCGGCGACGGCCGGAGCGGCAACTTTGGCAGCGACATTATTTTTTGCGGACGTGATGTTCTTCGCAGAAGCAACGGGCGCTACGGGCGTCGGGTTGACTTTGGCTGGCGCAGGCGCTGGATTGGCTTTGGCGGACACAGGCGTCGCGGAAGATGTTTTCGGGGTGTTGTTCGGAATCGTGGCATCGGATTCGATCATATCGTCGGATCCAAACCAGAAATCGCGTTCCTTTCCAAGAACAACGACGAGGGCGATCAGTAAGAGCACGAGCGCGACCAGCAATTGGCGAGGTTGCTTCTCGCGGCGGGGAGCCTGAGGAGCAGTCGATTGCATGGTGGACTGGCTCGATTGTGGCATATTCCGCGACTCTCGCGACTTCGGCTCCAGCTTTTCGTTTTTTTCGACTTCCAACATGATCGCTCCGCTCACCCTGTCGAAATAGCTTTCATTTAAAACGCTAATCGTCAGGCACAAACATATTGAGGCCGATGGTTCCCGATGACAATGGCACGATCCGGGAAAGAATGGCCCGAACGTGGTAGATGGGGCGGGCGCGACGCGATTTTGGTTTACCGATTCGCGCTTGACACGACTTCGTCGAGGGAATAAGTTACCGGGCAGCGTTAACCAACTGCTTTCGACTGTGATTGATCCGATGGCCGCAAGAACTTGCGGGCCGAAGGAGTTTGCCATGAAGCTTCGCGTTGTGGGAGCCCTCCTCTTCGTTCTGATGTTGTCGTATAGCGTCTACCGTTCGAGCGCGGCCTCGCCGATCGTGACGGGGCAGTTCCCGACTCTGACCCCGATTCACGGCACACCGGCGCTGGGCACGCCCAAGAATGCGAGCAGCTTCACCTTCGTGGCCGGTGGCGACAATCGCCCGCCAAGCGATAAAGACGATCAGCCGCCCGTCTTCCAGACGATTGCCACGCAGTTGAGCGGCACCGGTGCCGCGTTCGTCATCTGGTCCGGCGATTCGGTCTACGGAAAGTTGAAAGATCCTGAGAAGAATAAGGATAAAGAAAAAATAAAGAAGGAATATGAGACTTTCCAATCCATCATTGGCCAGGCCAATTTGCCCGTCTTCAACGTGCCGGGTAATCACGAGATGCTTAAGAAGGGCGATGTGCCCGATCCTAGCGGCACTATGGTGAAGTATTTCGAAAAATACATGGGACCGCAGTACGGTTACTTCACTTACGGAAATTCCGCTTTCATCGGCCTCAACACCGACGACCAGGTGGCAAGTATCGATGCGAAAGCCTCGGGCAGCAGCTATGCCGGAAATGTTAGCGCCGATCAACTCGCCGGCCTCACCTCTACCCTCACCACATTGGCTGCCGATTCTTCTATCGCGCACATTTTCGTCTTCATGCACCGGCCTATTTTCTCAACGCCGGGCAAGTCCGCCGACGCACTGGGGCCGCCGAGCGGTCCGGCTGTGCAGGCCTTGCTGACGAACTACACCAAGTATCCCAACCTTTCTTTCGTTATTGCCGGACACCAGCATCTTTTTTATGCGGCTCCGCCGGCCTCGGCTTACGGCACGTCGTTTACGCGAACCGATCCCGCCTCGGCCGCACCGATCTTCCTGATTGCAGGCGGAGCGGGTGCTTGCCTGGCCGGAAGCGCCAAACCGGACAGTGGCGGGTTCAACAACTATCTGGTTGTGACCGTCAACGGCGCGAACGTGACTGTGACTGTGAAGAATTTGGGAAGCACGAAACAGCCGGGCTGCTAGGAAGACGGAGTAGCACAGAAATTTTGGGATGAATCGTGAGAAGAACGACTTGTCCTAGTTTCGGTTTGATTGCCTGCAACTCCCCTTCGAGCTAAGGCTGGCAGGCCCGAATTTCTGGAGCGTGGGCTTTTCGAATTCGCTGTTTACCCTGTTTTGCCGACGACCACTTGAAATGCTTGATACGTTTGCAACGTAAAACTTGGGAACGCTCGACTCCTGCATCTGCCAATGCTTGATCGAAGAGCCTGCCGGCCGGACCCACGAACGGATGGTCGCTTCGATCTTTCATATCCCCCCGGTTGTTCGCCGACGAACATAATCGCGGCACTCGAAGAGCCTTCCCCGAAACCGTCTGAGTCACTGTTTCGAGAGATCCCACGCCTTGCAATTGCGTACAGCACGCCGGAGTTCGCGAGGTGGGGAACGGGCGCGATTATAAAGCATCGAGGTTTGCTCAGCGGCTAAAGCTGCAGTTGATTTTGACGTTTTACGGCGCGGCTGAAAGTCGCGCACTTTCAAAGCGCTAACGTCCCGAACCGCAGGCTTTACAGGCGAAGTGCGCAAAAGCCTGTCGAGCTTCGCTCGACAGGACAGCGGAGAGCTGTCCCTACAGGGGCGTGGTAGTATCGACAGTACCCTCGCTGAGTGCTGCTGGCTTTGAGAATTGGACATCGTGGTTCCGTTGAGCCTTGCTACGACTCGTTAGACAACCGATGAAATCTTCAACCAACTTGCGTAAGCGCGTGCTCAGTGGCATGCGCTCGACCGGAAAATTACATCTGGGAAATTACGTGGGCGCGCTCGATAACTGGGTGCGCATGCAGGATGAATACGAATGCTTTTTCTGCGTGGTCGACTGGCACGCGCTTACCACCGACTACGCCGATACTTCGCAGGTGAAACGGAATTCGGTGGAGGTGGCGCTGGACTGGCTGGCGGCGGGGCTCGATCCGGAGAAGTCGGTGATTTTTATTCAATCGCACGTCCCGGCGCACGCGGAGTTGCACTTGTTGCTTTCGATGATCACGCCGCTGGGCTGGCTGGAGCGGGTTCCGACGTACAAGGAGCAACGGGAGAACATCAAAGATAAAGATTTGGGGACGTACGGATTTTTGGGCTATCCGGTGCTGCAGGCGGCGGACATTTTGATGTACAAGGCAGACGTCGTTCCGGTGGGCGAGGACCAAGTGGCGCACATCGAGCTGACGAGAGAGATTGCGCGGCGCTTTAACGGATTTTATGGGAAGCGGGGCGATGTGTTTCCTGAGCCGCAGGTGTTGCTGACGCGCGCTCCCAAGCTGCCGGGCACCGATGGACGCAAGATGTCGAAATCGTATGGGAACGCGATTTTACTGACCGATCCGGAGCCTGTGGTGCGGCAGAAGCTGAAGACGATGGTGACCGATCCGGCGCGGGTGCGGCGCAGCGATCCGGGAAATCCGGATGTGTGCCCGGTGGGCGATCTGCACAAGATTTTCAGCGACCGCGCTACCATGGAAAAAGTAAACACGGGTTGCCGATCGGCGGGCATCGGATGCATCGAGTGCAAAAGCTGGGCGGCGGATGCGCTGGTACAACTGTTGAGTCCGATGCAGGAGCGGCGCAAGAAATTCGAGGAGAATCCGCGGCGGGCTTGGGATATTCTTGAGGCTGGCAGTGAACGGGCGCGCAAGTCGGCGGCTGAGACGATGGACGACGTGCGCAACGCGATGGGAATGTCGCTGGCGTATGAGGCTCCGGAGGCGAATGATGGGAAGTAGCATGGAAAACAAAATCGTTGACGCCACCGACACGGCGCGGGAGCCACTGCCATTCCTGGTCGCGGATCGAGCGGCCGTTAAAGCGAGAAAAGATTCGGAAGGAACCGCGGCGAAGCGGGAAGAAAAAGAAGAGAGTGATTCGCCGTTTGCGGTTTCAGTGACGGATGTTTACGAAGGGCCGCTGGACTTGTTGCTCGACCTGATTCGCAAGCAGGACATCGACATTTATGACATTCCGATTGCGCGCATCACGGCGCAATATCTGGCTTATGTGGAAAAGATTCGGGAGCTGGATGTGAATGTGGCGGCCGATTTTATTTATATGGCCGCGGTGTTGATCCACATCAAGTCGAAGATGCTGCTGCCGCGGGATCCGTCGGCGAAGGCGGAGGAGTTGGAAGATCCGCGCGCAGAGCTGGTCAACCGGCTGCTGGAACACGAGAAGTTCAAATCGGCGGCACAGATGCTTTTGCAGAAGCAGCAGATTGAAGACGCTGTGCTGACGAATCCGGCGCTGAAAGAATTCATGGACGCGGAGGGCACAGAGCCGGAGATGGCGGCGGACGTGATCGACTTAGTGAAAACATTCCAGCAAATATTGGAACGAGTGCGCACGCGGCCGATGCTGAATGTCGATGAAGAGACGGTAACCGTGGGGCAGATGATCGATTATCTGCGACGGCGGCTGGAGCTGGAGTCGCGGCCCATCCGATTGAAACAGTTGTTGATGCGGGTGCAGTCGCGGCAGGCACTGGTTTGCATGTTTCTGGCGCTGCTGGAAATGGTGCGGCTGCAGGCAATTCAGGTGCGGCAGGATCGGATGTTCGGCGAGATTGCGGTACGAAAGCATGTTGGATTCGAGGCGATCATGACGGAGCGGGCTGCGGTACGGGATGATTGGAGGTAGCAGTACCCAGTACCTAGTACCCAGTTGCCAGTAAGACCAGCTCCGGTTTGGCGCCTGCGGTGGAGGCAGGTGCAAGTTCGTAAATGGTTGGGAGTATGCGTCTCCCAATTTGCTTTTGAATTTACTGGGTACTAGGTACTGGCAACTTGTAACTGATTTCCTTATGAGTTTAAAAGCTCAACTCGAAGCGATTATTTATGCGGCGGAGACACCGATCACGCTGGAACAGATTGTCACTCTGGTAAGAGAAAGCGTGGTTGCGGGCGGAGCGGTCGACGACGCGGATGTGAAATCGCGGGTGCGTTCGTCGCTGGAGGAATTGGTCGCGGAATTTGGTGGGCCGGACCATGGCATCGAAATCCGGCAAGTGGCGGGCGGCTACCGAATGTCGACGAAGCCGGAGCAGCATGAGGTGGTGCGAAATTTCGCCAAGAGTTTGAAGCCGCCGATCAGGCTGTCGCTACCGGCGTTGGAGACGCTGGCGGTGATTGCTTATAAGCAGCCGGTTACGGTGCCGGAAATCAGCGAGATTCGCGGAGTAGATTCGGGCGGTGTGATTGCAACTTTGCTGGATCGCAAGCTGATCACGACTGCGGGACGCAAGCAGGTGATTGGAAGGCCGATCCTCTACAAGACGACAAAAGAATTTCTGATGCGGTTTGGCCTGAAGGATGTCAACGAACTGCCCAGCATGGAAGAGTTCGAGAAGTTGGTGGCGGAATCGTTTGGGAGTGAGTTGATTCCGGCAGAAGAGGCTGCGCCGACGCAAGCGAGCGATGCGGCGGAAGAGATTGCGGAGCCGGCGGCGCAGAAAGAATGATCTGTACCTCAGCGGCTGAAGCCGCGAGAAAGCGCGACTCATTATGCAGGGCTGAAGCGCTGCTCCACCCTAAACCGTATGCCTGCTGAACGCCTGCAAAAAATTATCGCCGCTGCCGGGATCGCGTCGCGACGCAAAGCTGAGGAATTGATCAGTGCGGGGCACGTGAAGGTGAACGGGACGGTGGTAACGGAACTGGGCAGCAAGGCCGACCCGGACACCGATCACATTCGCGTGGACGGAAAATTGTTGCAAGGCGCGCAACTGCATGTCTACCTGCTGCTGAACAAGCCCAAGGGATATGTGACCACGGTCAGCGATCCGGAGAACCGGCCAACGGTGATGCAGTTGATTCGCGGCGTAAAGAAACGCGTGTATCCCGTGGGACGACTCGACTACGCAAGTGAAGGCCTGCTGCTTTTGACGAATGATGGCGCGCTGGCGAACAAGTTGATGAAAGCGGCGTCGCAGGTGCCGAAGACTTACGTGGTGAAAGTTGCGGGCGTTCCGAGCAATGACGCGCTGGAGAAGTTGCGCGGCGGGGTTTCGATTGCCACTGAAGATGGACGGCGCGTGCGCACTGCTCCCGCGGCCATTCGTTTGGTTAAGGAAGCGAACAATCCGTGGTATGAAGTCACGTTGATCGAAGGGCGCAATCGCGAGATCCGGCGCATGTTTGAGAAGGTTGGGCATCATGTGGAGAAGATCAAGCGGGTGCGGTACGGGCCGCTTACGCTTGATGTTCCGCCGGGGCAATTCCGCGCGCTGACCTTGCGCGAAGTCGATCGCCTGCGAACCGCCTGCGGCAAACAGACGGCGGGAACAAAACTTTCCAGGCATCCATCGAGCCAGGACGAGCCGCGGGCATGAGCCGTTTTTTCGACATGGTTACCCAGCCGGCGCGCGACATGGGCGCGGGCAATTTCTCTCACGCCACTGCAGAGAAGCAGTCGAGCCTGAAGCGATTGATCAAGCTCGATTCGAATGAGAGTCCATTTGGGCCGTCGGCGGGCGCGATCGAAGCGATGAAGGAAGTTCTCAGCGCGGGGAATCTCTATCCCGACGACGATTGTACGTTGCTGCGACGGAAGGTTGCGGCGCATCACGAATTGCCGGCAGAGCAGGTGTTCATCGCGGCGGGATCGACCGGGGTGTTGAGCCTGCTGTGTCAGACACTGCTAGGGACGGGGCTGAATGCGGTGACTAGCGAGCGCTCGTTCATCGTGTATTCGATGTTGGTACAGGCGGCGGGAGGGCGGCTGATCGAAGCGCGGATGCATCGGGAGGGAAACATCTTCGATCTTGACGCGATGCTTGCGGCGATCGACGCGAATACGCGCATCGTATTTCTGGCCAACCCCAACAATCCTACGGGGACGATGCTGGAATCAGATGTGGTTGAGCGCTTTGTGGCCCAGGTGCCGGCGCATGTGATTGTGGTTCTGGATGAGGCTTACTACGAGTACGCGCGGCATTTCGCAGAACTGCGGCGCGTCAGCTATTCGAACTCATTGGATTACGTCCGGCGAGGGGCGAGAGTGGTGGTGCTGCGAACATTTTCGAAGGCTTACGGACTTGCCGGGTTGCGCGTGGGTTACGGCTTGGGTCCGGCGGAGTTGCTGGGATATTGCGCGCGCATGCGGAACACCTACTCCGTCTCGTCGGTGGCGGAAGCGGGGGCGCTGGCAGCGCTCGACGACGCCAACTACGTTCAGCGTGTGGTGGAAAATAATACCACGCAATCGCGAGTGCTCACCGAGGGATTGATGGTGCTGGGATACGGCGGCGCGCCGACTTCGGCGAATTTTGTGTTTTGTGATTTGGGGGAAGATGCGGCTACGTTCTCCAGCCGATTGCAGGAGGAAGGCGTGGCGGTGCGTCCGATGGGAGCGTGGGGTACGCCGAATTGCATTCGGGTGACGATTGGGACAGCGGAGCAGAACCAGGCGTTTTTGCAGGCGGTGGGGAGGGTGGGGGCGCGGGGTTATGGCGATTCAGACGCCGCAGGGTCTGTCCGAGAGGACTAGCGGCTCCCCCCAGGGGCTAAAGCCCGCGTTTTTATGGGCTCTCGGCGGCACGACTAAAAAGTCGTGCCCTTCCCGATCCCACCCGTGGAAAGTTTCCGGTCGGACACCGCCGTTTTATTGAGAAACCTCGTTGCAGGAACTGCCTTTCACCAGGAAGCAGGTCTACCCAGCCAGCACTGCCGCACGCGCCGCGCCGAATAGTCCGGCATCGCTGCCCAGCATGGTGATGATGGTCTTTCGCTCGGTGTTTGCTACGGCGACTGCTGTCCTACGTAAACCCTCTCGCTGCAATAAAGCTCCCCACGTCATCATTTACAATCATCAATTCCACTTTCATCGGGAAGATCACTTATGCATCGATGGTCAGAACTGTTTATTCCTACGCTTCGTGAGGCTCCGGCGGATGCCGAGGTGGCTTCGCACAAGTTTCTGGTGCGTGCTGGGTACATTCGGCAGCTCGCGGCGGGGCTTTACTCGTATCTTTTTCTTGGCAACCGGTCGTTCAACAAGATCATGGGCATCGTGCGCGAGGAGATGGACAAGATCGGGCAGGAGTTTTTGCTGCCGGCGTTGCATCCGCGGGAAATTTGGGAGGCGAGCGGGCGCTGGAGCCTGATGGGCGAGAATCTGTTTCGGCTGAAGGACCGCAAGGGCGCGGACCTGGCGCTGGGCATGACCGAAGAAGAGGTGATGACTTCGATTGCGCTGAAGGAGTTGCGCAGCTATAAGCAGTTGCCGCAGATCTGGTACCAGATTGCGCCGAAGTTTCGCGATGAGCCGCGGCCGAAGTCGGGACTGCTGCGGGTGCGGCAGTTCATGATGAAAGATGCCTACTCGTTCGACATCGATGCGGCGGGGCTGGATGTTTCTTATAAGAAGCATTACGAGACTTACTGCCGAATCTTTGACCGGTGCGGGTTGAAGTACATGGTGGTGGAGGCGGATTCGGGGGCAATGGGCGGGAAGGAATCGCACGAGTTTATGGTGCGGACCGCGGCGGGGGAAGATCAAATTGTGAGCTGCGATGGTTGTAATTATGCGGCGAACATGGAGAAGGCTACATCGAAGTTGGAGGCGGTGGAAGATCTGAAGGCTGAGGGCGATGGAAAACCGCTGGAGGTGCACACTCCGGGACAGAAGACGATTGAAGATGTCGCGCGGTTTCTCGGAGTTTCGCCGAAGAACAAGATCAAGACACTGGCTTTGATGGCGGATGAGCTGGTGCCGGATAAAGATAAAAAAGATGCAAAGGCGGGCAAGGTCCGGTCGCGAGCGATTGTGGTGCTGATGCGCGGCGATCATCAGTTGAACGAGGCGAAGCTGAACGGGGCGATTGGGGTCGCGACGCGGCCGATGGAGGAAGGTGAGATTAAGGCGCTGTTCAAGTCTCCCGCGGGATATTTGGGGCCGCTGGGGATTGAGTGGGCGAAGGATTTGAAGAAGGATACGGTGCTGCCAGTACTTCTTGTCGATAAGGCGCTCGAAGGGCGCACGAATCTGATTGCGGGAGCGAATCGCGAAGATTATCACGTGAAGAATCTGACGCCGGAGAAAGAATTTCATCCTACGACGTATGCGGATTTGCGTGCGGTGACGGCGGGCGAGGCGTGTCCGAGTTGTGGGAAGGCTCTGCGAATCGATACGGCGGTGGAGATCGGGCACATCTTTAAGCTAGGCTACCGGTACACGGACTCGATGGGGGCGCGGGTGCTCGACAAAAATGGCAAAGAAGTTACGCCGATCATGGGGAGCTACGGCATTGGGATCGAGCGCATTTTGACGGCGGCGGTAGAGCAGAGTAATGACGAGAATGGATTCTGGCTGCCCTCGACGATCGCTCCGTTTGAGATCGTGATCACGCCGACGAATGTGAAGGATGAGAGTTTGCTGAAGGCGGCGGTCGATATCGCAAACAAGCTTGAGGCAGCGGGATTTGACGTGATCCTCGACGACCGGAATGAGCGGCCGGGAGTGAAATTCAAGGATGCGGATCTCGTCGGTATCCCCTTTAGAATCACGGTCGGAAACAAGGTTACCGAAGATACTGTGGAAGTGGTTCTACGCTCGACTCGGGAAGTACGCGATGTTAGGATCGCGGCGTTAGTGGAATATTTTCAAGGGGCGCTGCGAGCCAAGGCCTGAAGTTTGCGCCGGCTCGGCGGCGCAATTCAGACTATGGGAACAATAAAAGCTCTGGTTGGATTTCTCGCGATTATTGCGGTGTTTGTTTGCCTTTTCCAGGTGGCTCCTCCGTTGATGGCCAACTACAGTTTTCAAGACGACCTGAAGACGGAGGCCATGATCGCGGGAGCGAATTTTAACCGAACGGACGACGAGGTCCGCAACGCCATCCTGCGCAAAGCCAGAGAGCACGATCTGCCGATCGAGGCCAAGCAGCTGACGGTGCAGCGCATCAGCACACCGGGTATATCGGCGGTGTACATTGAGGCGGATTATACGGTCCCGGTTAAGCTGCCCGGTTATACCTTCGATATGCATTTCAATCCGACCAGCGGGAATAAATAGGGCGGGCTGAAGTCCCCAAATAACTTGGGCTGACGCTCTGCACCGGTTGAGCAAGAGGTCCTTCGCTACGCTCAGGATGACAATGGGCAAAGGTCGAACGCGCTACCTCAGACGGCAGGAGCTGCACATCCCAAATACTCTTCTGACCACTGAGCACAACCATCGGCCACCGACTAGCGACCACTAGCCAGTGTTTCCCCGGACGATACTGCTAGTGACATTCGTAACGTTGCCAACGTATTACCTTCCTCCTAAGATCGCGGATAGGTGAGAGTCTTCTCATAGGTCGCGCGGGGAATGCGCGTGGCCATATGCGGATTTCTAAGGTCCAGTTTCGAGAGTCCGGCACCAAGAGGTCACCGAACAACAGATTTTGCGACGTTTCCGGAAGCGCGAAAGACGAGAGAAGCTCAGGTGGAGGCGGTTCATGACGATGCAAGTTCGAGCAGGTTTCATGATGATTGTGGCGTTGGCGATGATGGGGCTGGCCGGTTGCGATCATTACAATTGCAGTACTGGCCCCATTCTGGGCGGGTCGTGCTCGGCGGGGGCGCCGGGGCTGGGAACCAATACCACCGGCAGCGCGACGGCGGCATTCGTATTTGTGGCGGATGCGACCGGAGCGACTTTAAACGGCACCATCGATGGCTACACGCTGAACACAACCGCATCGACGTTCGGGCCTACTCCCACTTATACGGCTCCTGCGACTCCGCTGAATGACGGCGGGGTGGGCATGGTGGTGGCGCAGGCGAAATACCTCTACACGGGATTCGGCACAACCAGCACACTTTATGGCTGGTCGATTGGATCTGCAGGCACTTTGACGGCGCTGAGCGCTAGTCCGTATGCGGCGCCGTTTATGCCGTTCGTGCCGGTTGGATTCGGTACCCAGAGCATTATCACCAACCCCGCAGGGAGTTTGCTGTTTTTCTCGGCTTCTGCCACGGGCACGGGAACGAACGGACCGCAAGTCTTCGTGTATCAGATCGGCAGCGACGGAACTTTGACTGCGGCTGGCGGTTCTCCGTTCTCCGTTCCTTTAACGGGGAACCTGGCGACCGACGGACTGGGGAAATATCTCTACATCACCGACGCTTCGCCGGCCCACACCGGTTCTGAGATCGCCGCCTACAGCATCGGAACCACGGGCGCACTGACCATGGTATCGGGCAGCCCATTTGCCGGAAATGACTTCAACATGTGGCAGGTGCAAGGCGAGCCGACGGGGAAATTCTTGATCGGCACGACCGGAGAGAGCATAGCCATCAACACCGTCGATAACGACAAACTTTACGTGTTCAGTATCGATACGACTGGCGCACTCACAGAGGTAAGTGGTTCGCCATTTGTCACGCAGTCCTCGCCTTTGAGCATCGCGGTGCAGTCGGACGCTAACGGAAGTCTCATCTACACGTTTGGCTTGACCGATGACCGTTCTGCGTTTAACTCGGTGGAAGGTTACTCGATCAACTCGAGCGGGGCTCTAAGCGCCGTAACGGGCTCACCCTTTTCGAATGCGGCTGTCGGCGACCAGGGAGCGCTCGACCAGAGTGGCGACTTCCTGTTCGTGTATGGCGTGATCGATAACCTTAGCACTAATACAATTGTGCCTCAGATGGGAGCTTTTTCGATAGCGTCTGGCGGCGCTCTTACAGAACCGACGACTACTTTGACGCTGACGAGTCCGGGATTCTTCGCGGTGACCGATCCGCAATGAACGGCCCGCAGTAAGAAGCTGACTTTCACCGTGCGTCATGGGTATTTACCGTTCAGAGGCCCGCATGAACTGCGGGTCTCTTTTTGTCTGGCGGCACAGCGGTACAATGAAAAGACGTATCCTAGACAATCATTGCGCTAACGAAACTGCGGCGACTGAGATTGCGGCGCTCCGGAAAACTACCGCTAGAGGAATCGGCGAAGGGAACAGGCCTCCGGACGAACCTTTTGGGGTTTTGCACCGTCTGACCAGCGGGTGGTTCGTGCGACGGACGATCGAGTATAGACGTGGCGATTAAGATCAAGATCCCAAAAAGCGGCGGCAAGGGCGGACGCGGGCTGTGGCGCGATCCAGTGGTTCGAGCTGCGCTGGTGGTTTTTCTCGTGGTTGCAGTTGCTCTGGGCGGATCTTTCTCCTACTTCTACATCAAGTACGACCGCATCATTCAGCAGCGCTTTCGGTCGCCGGTCTTCAGCAATTCCGCGAAAATTTATGCCTTGCCTCGAACGCTGCGGGATGGCGACAAAGCCGACGCCAAGGAAATCGCCGCTCTCCTGCGGCGTGCGGGATATTCGGATAAAGACGGGCAATCTGAGCTTGGCAGCTTTCGCCTGGTGACGGGCGGAATCGAGATCACGCCGGGGCCGGAGAGCTACCACAGTCCGGAGCCGGCGCGAATCTCGATTGAAGATGGGAAGATCGATCGAATCACCAGCAAGGGCAATGAGCTCTCCGCCTACGAGTTGGAGCCGCAACTGGTGACGGCGCTGTTTGACTATGAACAGCGCTCCAAGCGCCAGGTGGTGAAGTATTCCGACATTCCGAAGGTCATGGTCGATGCGGTGCTGGCGATCGAAGACCGGCGCTTCTTTGAGCACAGCGGCGTGAACTTCACGCGCATGGTCGAGGCCTTGTGGATCGACGTGCTGCGGCAGCGGCATGAGCAGGGCGGATCGACGATTACGATGCAGCTCTCGCGCGGCTTTTTTCTGACGCCAGAAAAGACCGTGAGACGCAAGCTGACGGAGATGCTGATTGCCGAAGAGTTGGAGCAGAAGTTCAGCAAGCAGCAAATTTTTGAGTTTTACGGGAACTGGGTGAACCTGGGGCAGCGGGGATCGTTTGCCATCAGCGGATTTGCCGAGGCTTCGCGAGCCTATTTCAACAAGGACTTCAAAGACATCACGCTGCCCGAGGCGGCGCTGCTGGCGGGCATTATCCAGGGGCCGAGCCGGTTGTCGCCCTACCGGCATCCCGAGCGCGCGCTGGAGCGGCGAAACCTGGTGCTGGATTCGATGGTGGATACGCACGCCATCACGCGGGAACAGGCTGATAAAGCCAAAGCGATGCCGCTGAAGCTTGCGCCGCCGAATGTGGAGGCCAGCGACGCTCCTTATTTTGTTGACATGGTGCGCGACACGCTGATCAACAAGTTCAGCGAACACGAGCTGAACGATCAGTCTTACCGCATCTACACCACGCTCGATCCAGACCTGCAGAAGGCAGCGGCGCAGGCGGTGGAGACGGGCATCAAGCTTGTGGATGAGCAAGTCACGAAGTTGCGCACCAAGAAAGTAAAGGTGGGCAAGAAGTTCGAGACGCAGGTGTTGCCGGGTCCGCAGGCGCAGGCGGCGCTGGTGGTTCTCGATCCGCACACCGGCGCGATCTTGGCACTGGTCGGTGGGCGCGACTATGGCTGGAGCCAGTTGAATCATGTACTGTCGAAGCGGCCGACGGGATCGATCTTTAAGCCGTTCGTTTATGCGGCGGCGATGAATACGGCACTAGATGGGTCGCAGACCGTGATTACACCGGCGTCGCTGGTGACCGATGCGCCCTCGAGCTTTGCGTATGGCGACCAGATTTACGAGCCGCGCAACTATAAAGAGGAGTATCACGGCGACGTGACGCTGCGTTATGCGCTGGCGATGTCGCTGAACAACGCGACCGTGAAGTTGGCTGAGGAAGTGGGCTATGACAAGGTGGCAGACCTGGCGAAGTCGGCGGGCATCGCATCGGTAAAGGCAACACCAGCGATGGCGCTGGGTTCCTACGACGCCACGCCTCTGGATATGGCAGGGGCCTACACGTCGTTTTCGAATAATGGCGAGCGGCTGTCTCCGATCCTGGTGAATTCGGTGCGCAACGCCAAGGGCGACGTGGTGGCAAACTTCAAGACGGATCAGAGGCAGGTGCTCGATCCGCGGATCGCTTACGTCATGACGAACATGATGGAAGGCGTGATCAACAACGGGCTAGGTTACACGGCGGTTCGCTTGCGCGGGTTTACGCTGCCGGCGGCGGGCAAAACCGGTAGTTCACACGATGGCTGGTTCGCGGGCTATACCTCGAATTTGTTGTGCATTGTCTGGGTGGGTTACGACGATTACAGCGACTTGCGGCTGAGCGGCGCAATGACGGCTGCGCCGATCTGGACTGAGTTCATGAAGAAGGCTGCGTTGATTCCGCAGTATTCCGACATGAAGGAGTTTTCGCAGCCCACGGGCGTGGTCGATGTGCAACTGGATAAGGTGACGAACCGGCTGGCGACGCCGACGTGTCCGAACGATTACACGGCGGCATTCATCGCGGGCACCGAGCCGCGCGAAACCTGCGACCAGCAGAGCGGAGTGGCGGGATTATTCTCGCGATTCTTTGGTGGAGGAGGCGCGAAACCATTGCCGCCGCCGAACGCAGCCGATGGGCAAGATGCGCAGAATGGAGATCCGCAGAACTCCGGGCAAAAGAAGAAGGGGTTCTTCGGGAAGCTTGCCGGGATTTTTAAGGACGATAAGTCGGCGGCACCGCCAGGCGAAGCCGCCGGATAATGGGCAGCCGCACTGAGGTTCCGCCGCCGGCGCCGTTCGGACGTGGTGCGCAGTTTGGCTGGCGCTCAACGCCGGTTGAGTCCGAGATCCTTCGCTTCGCCTGAAAAGCGGCTGCGCTCCGGATGACAATCTGTTATGTGACTATTTCTTCTGGCGTGCCTCGGCTTCGGCGAGCCAGCCGCGGCGCAGCTTTTCGAGAGGGACGCTGGATAGGTACGGTTTGATATCGAGAATAGGCGTTCCATCGAGCATGTCGACGCCGTGAACGTGCAGGTCGAGAGCGTCGCGGCGAAGCAATTCGACGACGGTGAGGCCAATCGGATTCGGGCGACGGGGAGATCGCGTAGTAAATACGCCATGAGGACGATTGTCGGAGGGCGGCGTGCCGAGCAAGGCGAAGCCGTCGGCGCGGTCAAACTCCCAGAGAACGATGAGATGCGAGAAGCCTTCGATGTCGGTGAGGCCTGCCTCAAACTCGGGCAGGACCCTGAGAATTCAATCGACCTCGTGCTTGCACCGAGACCTTTGGGAATCTGACTGGTGTCTTTGTAGGGGCTGCTTACGAAACCGATGGGGCGTGGGGTGAACATATCGAGATTCCTCTGTTGCCGACACGCTGCACGCGTTTTATTCGGTTTTGTGTTTGCGAGGGTCTTGCGCCGGGTCGACATAGTCGGTGGATGATGGACCGAAGCCTGTAATTTGGACGGTGACAGGTTCGTTGCCGGTCTCGGCGAAATGCGGCTGGCCCGGAGGTTCGGTGTAGAAGCTTCCGGGTGGAAGAGATTTGAGTTGAGCTTCGTCGAACTTGTTTCCGTAGCCGAAGTGCCAGGTGCCGGAGATTACAGTGGCTACGCGGTCATCGCGATGGGAGTGGGCTGCGATCTTCGTGTGCGCGGGGACGCGCAGCATGATTGTGTATACGCCCGCCTGATCGGGATCACCTTTGAGTACGAGGGTTTGAATTCCGGCCATGCCGGAACTTCCGGTGCCGGGATTGCCTTGTTGTGGGAACGTGTATTCCGCTGGAGCGAGGCGCTCTTCGCCGAGTTGAGAATCGAGGAAATTACGAATCAGCGCGACCGTGTACTCGGGCTTCTCTTCCATCAACCAGTGGCCGGAGCCGGCGACGACCGCCTCTCGAACGTTGATGGCTACGTGGCGCATGATCACTGCTTGCAACGAGCCGAATGATTTCTCTCCGCCGACAGCGAGAACCGGCATGGTCAGCTTGGTCTGCTCGAAAATTTTGTTGTCCGCGGCATCTTGAGAAAACGCGGTGAACTGCGCGAACCCGGCGCGCATCCCTCCGGGCTGCGCGTAGGTAGCAGCGAAGAAATTTCTGGTGGAGTCGTCGGGCTTCGAGGGATCGGCGGTAAAGTCGTTCCAGATGCGATCGAGGTAGATGCGCTCCCGGCCGGCGACGAGGCGTTCGGCATCCGGGCCATGAAAGTTGAAGTGCCAGACGCCGGGGGTCAGCAGAATCTCTGACCAGGGCTCGATGCCGGGAATGGGCGCGTCCATTACAACGAGGCGCTCGACTTTATCCGGGTACATGGCGGCGTAAGCGTAGGCGACCATGTTGCCGATGTCGTGAGCGACCACGAATGTTTTGTCATAGCCGAGCGCGGTGACGACGGCGCGAATGTCTTTGGCTTCGGTCTTCTTGTCGTAGCCGGTCTCGGGTTTGGAGGACTTGCCGATTCCGCGAAGGTCGGGCACGACGACCGTGTGATCTTTCACGAGATCGGCAGCGAGCGGCGCCCAGGAGTCGCTGTTTTCCGCGTATCCATGAAGAAGAAGAGCTACGGGGCCAGTTCCACCCCAGCGCACGAAGATGTCGGCGCCTTCCGGGCTATGAATCGTTCTTGACTGGAAATTCGCGGGCAGGGAGGGCTGAGCTTGAGCGATGGCAGCTCCGACGCCAAGAATAGCGATGGCGAGAAAACGTCGAATCATAGTTCCTCCGCGAATTAGCGCTCAAGCTGCAAGTCTGATCGATGAAATTTGAAATAAGCGCGCCGCGTACATAATAGACGGTTTTATTCGTCGTGATCCTTAGAACCTCGTGCGCCATCGGTAGCATCCATAGTTGCCATGAGAATGCCCTGCGACGTGGTGAACCCATCGGCAGCGGATGGCAGCGTGATGTGCAGTGCGAAAGCCCGGCCTTGGATTCTGGCGGCAACGATTCTCGGCTCGAGCATGGCGTTCATCGACAGCACGGTTGTCAATGTCGCTTTGCCGGCGTTGCAGGCGAGCTTCCACGCCACAGTTGTCGATGTGCAGTGGGTGGTGGAGGCTTACGGGCTTTTTCTGGGTGCGCTGATCCTTGTTGGTGGATCGCTCGGCGACTTGTTTGGCCGCCGCCTGATTTTTGTGGCGGGTGTGACAACATTTGGCGCGGCCTCGGTTGCTTGCGGTGTTTCGTCGAGCATCAACGGTCTGATTTTGGCGAGAAGTATTCAAGGAGTGGGCGCGGCGCTGCTGGTGCCGGGTAGTCTCTCGATTATCAGCGCATCGTTTGACGAGCAGAGCCGCGGGCAGGCGATCGGCACCTGGTCGGGTTTTACTGCGATTACAACGGCGATTGGCCCACTTCTTGGCGGCTGGCTGGTTCAACACGCATCGTGGCGCTGGATATTTTTTATCAACCTTCCTCTCGCAGCGGCGGTAATAGCGATCTCGATGTGGCGAATTCCGGAAAGCCGCAGTGCCGCTACGCGCCGGCTGGATTGGGCGGGAGCGATCCTGGTGACGCTGGGACTGGGCGGCATTGTGAACGGGTTCATCGAGTCCACCAATCTGGGCTGGAGAAATCCCATCGTCTTCGGGAGTGCGATTGTTGGCTTAGGCTGCGTTGTCGCGTTCGTCGTGATCGAGCGATACGAGACTTCGCCAATGGTGCCGCTGGCATTATTCAAGAACGCAAGCTTTAGCGGGGCAAATTTGCTGACATTGTTTCTATATTCAGCGGTTGGAATTTTCTTTTTCCTGTTCCCCCTGAACTTGATTCAAGTTCAAAGGTATTCTTCAACCGCCACGGGAGCGGCGATCCTTCCTTTCATTCTGCTCATGTTTCTGCTTTCGCGGTGGTCAGGAGGACTGGTTGCGCGCTACGGGGCGAGAGGTCCGTTGATCGTAGGTCCTCTGGTGGCAGCAGTGGGGTTCACGCTGTTCGCTCTGCCCTCGATTGCCGAAAATTATTGGAAAGGTTTTTTCCCTGCGATCATCGTGCTCGGGCTGGGGATGGCTGTTACTGTGGCCCCGCTCACCACGGTAGTGATGAATTCTGTTGGCGAGGATCGGGCCGGAACGGCATCGGGAATCAACAATGCGGTTGCCCGGGTTGCAGGCGTGCTGGCAATTGCCGTGCTAGGGATTGTGATGGTCTACGCTTTTCGCTCTTGTCTGGAGCGCAAATTACTGCATATCCCGCTGTCGTCGGAGACGTTGCAAGCGATTCGAAACGATGAGATCAAACTGGGTGGCTTGCAGGTTCCCAGCAGCCTCGATCCCGTTCAGGTCTCGGCCGTTCAAAAGGCGGTTTGGGAGGCGTTCATCTTTGGATTCCGAATTGTTATGTTGATCTGTGCCGGGCTGTCGCTGGCAAGTGCAGCGGTGGCGAGGATGATGATTCCGAGGGGCTTGGGGCATTCGGGAGAATAAGACTCCCGTTTCCGGCTTCCGGGGCGCGACCCGCCAAAATTTACCTGCTGAAACGGGCGAAAACTGTGGCAGAATGGCGGCATTGGATTTAGGGTCGCCTGGGGGTGTGTATGTCCTGCCGGAAAGCCTGCCTGATTCTTGTTGTTGTAACGTTCTCTGCCTGCGCATTCGCGCAAGTTTCTCGTTCCGAACAAGTACAGATCGCGCCACCGGTGATACGCGCCATCGAGCCTCCGGCGCACGATGCGACGGCTGCCGACCTGGAGCAGCAAGCGGATTCGCTGCGCGCCGACAAGCTGTATCTGGATGCGCTCGATTATTACCGGGCCGCGCTGAGCAAGAAGCAGAATGATGCGCGCCTGCTGAATAAAATCGGCATCACCGAACTGATGATGCAGCGCTATCATGAGGCGCAGAAGTCGTTTGAGCGCGCTGTCCGGGCCGATCATGATTTCGCCGATGCGTACAACAATCTGGGCGTGATTCTCTACGAGAGCAAGCGCTGGAACGCGGCGATTAAGCAGTATGAGAAGGCGATCGCCAAGGACAGCAGTTCGGCGTCGTTTTATAGCAACCTGGGAGCGGCTCTTTTTTCCAAGCGGGAGTTCGAGCGCGCCGTGGCCGCGTACCAGAAAGCGCTGGAGATGGATCCGGATGTGTTTGGGCGAACGTCTCGAAACGGAGTGCAGGCGCAATTGCCCAGTCCTGAGGACCGGGCGCGCTACGACTACACGGTCGCCAAGCTTTACGCGAAGATGGGTCTGCCAGAACAATCGCTGGAATATTTGAGGAAGGCCAAGGAAGACGGCTACCGGGATCTCAAGAATGTATATAAGGATGTGGAGTTTGCCGAGTTACGCAAGAATCCACGCTTCACGGAATTGATGGCGTTGAAGACGCCGGTGATTGCAAATTAAGGGCCTAGTCTAGCTGGATGATGATTGTGGAGCCGTGACAGGATTGTCGCCTTTGTTCCCGATCCAACCAAGGAAATGGAACAGGTTGCTAGTGCTGTGCTGGCACCCTGTGTTCTTCAACCAAGTTTTGTAATCCGATTCATTAAAGCCAACTATTTTCTCAAGGTCGCCGGAGTCGAGGTGCTTCTTGAGATCCCGGAACCAATCTTCACTGTAGCTGTAGACCTCGAACCGGTCGGTTGAACGAAGCAGTTCCCATGATTTCCGTTTTCGTTTGACCGGACCGACGGTATGGTCTAACGCCTTCCATGCCTCAAACGCTAGCAAGTCGGCAGCTTGCACACGCGGAGACTCCCGCCACGGCACGAATGAAATCTTGGAGCTAGCCACTTACGAAATCGGGCGTCTCCATCTCGCGCCCATGAATACAAAAGGCTAGCGTTATATTCGTCTTCAGCAGCAATATCAAAAGTCAACTCCGCGATTTCCCCTAGGTTCTGAGCTACATTCGCGGCTCTCTCTATGCACTCCAAAAATGCGCGATAGTACGCGAGCGGGAGCGCCCCAGGAATGATCTTTTTTTGAGCAGTTAAGTCGATTGCAATCCCGATGCCGCCGACCATGCTCGCCGCGAGAATGCCAGTGAGGTCGCGGTACATCGCCTTGTTTTCTTCATTGGGAATGTTCCGATAGTCCCCGCGGTTACTCTCGCAGTCAGTGGCATGAAACGGAATCTCGCCGCACCGTACCACCCACTGATCCTCGACATCCTGCCACCACTCTTCAGTGCCAGCGACTACCACAACTGCTCTGACTCGTTCCTTGTGCGCATCTGCGCCGTCATCGCCATAAACATGGATCACGAGACACCTCTTTCACGGTTGTAAGAATTACAAAGTTTTACAAAATTAGACGGAACTTCGTTGAGTTCTGGGGTTTAATCAGAACACATACTCCTGAAAACAACAGGGTGAGTAAGGAGAAACGGTAGCCCATCGGATGCTGACCCGAGCACGCCCCAAGCAAGCATCCGATGGGTATTTTTGTTTAGGGCGGCAGTTAGCAGCTAGTAATTGGCAATTAGCCGCTAGCAATGAGCCATGAGTCTGCGCCTGGAGTCGATCGTTGCGAATTGTAGCTGCCAACTGGTAATTGCTCCTTCCTAAAGCGAACATTTTACGAAACTCCGGCTTCCGGCTACAATAGCCGGATGCCGTCCCTTCCTGCATCGCTTGCCTGGGCTCATCCTCTGGTGGCGGAGTGGTTTGTGCAGAGGTTTGGCACGCCGACAGAGCCGCAGGAGCAGGGTTGGCCGCACATTCTCGCGGGACGAACAACGCTGATTTCGGCGCCCACCGGGTCGGGCAAAACCTTGGCTGCGTTTCTTGCCTGCATTGACCGGCTGGTCCGCAAGGCGTTGGCAGGCGACCTTGCTGATCGAACGGAAGTCCTCTATGTCTCGCCGCTGAAGGCTCTGGGCAACGACATTCAGAAAAATCTGGAAATCCCTCTCGGGGAGATTCTCGCTCTGGCGGGAGAGCGTGGGATGCTCATGCCGGAGATTCGCACGGCGGTTCGCACCGGCGACACGCTGATGCATGAGCGCCGCGCGATGCTGAAGCGGCCTCCGCACATTCTGGTGACGACGCCGGAGTCGCTCTACATTTTGCTGACTGCGGACAAAAGCCGCGCGATTCTGCGCGATGTCGAAACCGTGATCGTGGATGAGATTCATGCGGTGGCCGACGATAAGCGTGGGGCGCATTTAACGCTGTCGCTGGAACGGCTGGAGGCGCTGACGTACAAGCGGCCGGTGAGGATTGGGCTGTCGGCGACGCAGAAGCCGATTGAAGAAGTGGCGCATTTTCTGACGGGGACCTCAGCCTCTCAAAATGTTGATCCTGTCATCGTCAATATTGGGCACAAGCGCAAGCTGGATATGGCGGTTGAGGTTCCATCGATGCCGCTAGGGCCGGTGGCTTCCAACGAAATGTGGGACGAGGTTTACGACCGGCTCGTGGCGCTAGTTGGACAGCACCGGTCGACCCTGGTGTTTGTGAACACGCGGCGCATGGCCGAGCGCGTGGCGCATCAACTGGGAGAGCGGTTGGGTGAAGAGAATGTTGCGGCGCACCATGGCAGCCTGTCGCGCAAGTTGCGGTTGGCGGCGGAGAAAAAACTGAAAGAAGGCCAAGTGCGCGTGCTGGTGGCGACGGCGTCGCTCGAGTTGGGAATCGATGTGGGCACGGTGGATCTGGTCGTGCAGATTAATTCGCCGCGGGCGATTGCGGTGACGCTGCAGCGCGTGGGACGGTCTGGGCACTGGCGCGGCGCGGTTCCCAAGGGACGATTGTTTGCCACGACGCGCGACGATTTGTTGGAATGTGCAGCGCTGGTGCGGGCGATTCGGCAGGGCGATCTGGACCGGTTGATGATTCCAGAATCTCCGCTGGATGTTTTGGCGCAGCAGATTGTGGCGGCGTGCTCCGCCGAAGAGTGGGATGAAGAAGAGATGTTTGCGCTGGTGCGGCGCGCGTATCCTTATCGCAATTTGACGCGGGCAACTTTCGATTCGATTTTGGAGATGCTGGCCGAAGGCATTGCGGCGAAGCGCGGCCGTTACGGCGCCTACCTGCATCGCGATCGGGTGAATGGCAAGCTGCGCGCGCGGCGCGGCGCGCGGCTGGCAGCGATCACAAGCGGGGGAGCGATTCCGGATAACTCGCTTTACTCGGTGGTCGCAGAGCCTGATGGCCTGGTGGTGGGAACGGTGGATGAAGATTTCGCGGTGGAGAGTAACCGCGGCGATATCATGCTGCTGGGAAATACTTCGTGGATGATCCGGCGCATCGAAACCAACGCTGGCCGCGTGCTGGTGCAGGATGCGCACGGTGCGCCGCCGAGCGTCCCGTTCTGGCGCGGCGAAGCTCCGGCGCGAACGCAGGAATTATCGGAGCACATTGGAACGTTGCGGGAAAAAATCAGCGAGATGCTGCCGCACACTTCGCCGGTCGGATTTTCAGCGACGCAGCCGGATGTGGCGGCGGCGGTTTTGTGGTTAAAAGACGAATGCGGGCTGAATGATTCCGGTGCGGAGCAAGCGATCGAATACGTTCTACAGGGACGCGCAGTTTTGGGCGCGGTGCCGACGCAGACGACGGTGATTGCCGAGCGCTTTTTCGACGAAGGCGGCGGGATGCAGTTGGTGATCCACGCACCGTTTGGGGGACGAATCAACAAGGCCTGGGGACTGGCGCTGCGCAAGCGGTTTTGCATGGGATTTAATTTTGAATTGCAGGCTGCGGCGACCGATAACGGTTTGAACATCGCTTTGGCCGAGCAGCACAGTTTTCCGCTGGGAGATGTTTTCAATTTTTTGCAGGCAGCGACGGTGCAGCCTATTCTGGAGCAGGCAGCACTGGATTCTCCGATCTTTGCGACGCGGTGGCGGTGGGACGCAAATCGGGCGTTGGCGCTTTTGCGATTTCAGAATGGCAAAAAAGTTCCGCCACAAATTCAGCGCATGCGGTCGGACGATCTGCTGGCATCGGTTTTTCCCGACGCGGCGGCGTGCTTCGAAAATATTCAAGAAGAGCGGCAAATCCCTGACCATCCGCTGGTGGGCGAGGTGATGAAGGACGTGCTTACTGAGGCGATGGATATTGAAGGCCTGAAGGCCGTGTTGAGCGGGCTGGCGGATGGACGGATTCGTTGTATCGCGGTCGACACGCCGGTGCCGTCGCAGTTTTCACACGAGATTTTAAACGCGAATCCCTACGCTTATTTAGACGACGCGCCGCTGGAAGAGCGGCGGGCGCGCGCGGTGCAGATGCGGCGGATGCTGCCGGAATCGGTGCTGGAAGAAGTGGGCGGGCTCGATCCGGCGGCGATTGCGCAGGTGCGGGAAGAGGCTTGGCCGGATGTGCGCGATGCGGATGAGCTGCATGATGTGCTGCATACGCTGGTGGCGCTGCCGGAGTCCATGCGCGATGGTGCGGGAAGGTGGGCTTATCACTTCGAACGGCTGATTGGTGAGGGGCGCGCGGCGGCAGCGATGTCGGGTGGGCGTAATTATTGGGTTGCTGCGGAGCGTGCCAAGACTTTTTTGGTTTTGTTTCCTGAGGCGCAATTTGCGCAGGCGTTGGCTGATGTGGAGAAGACGGCGTTGAATCGGGGCGATAGTTTGCTGAACTTGGTTACGGGGTGGATGTCGCATCTGGGGCCGACTACCGCGACTCAGCTCGGTGAGACTTTGAGAATTTCTCCAGCGGAGATTACGAATGCTTTGCTTCGCATGGAAGCCAGCGGGACTGTGCTGCGGGGAAGCTTTAGTGGCGCTGCTTCGCGGACAGGAGTGTCCGCGCCACACGAGCCGGGGGCGGCTGTCCCTACACAAGCACAAAAGCATGAAATCGAGTGGTGTGAGCGGAGGTTGCTGGCGCGGATTCACCGGCTCACCGTTGCAACTTTGCGCAAGCAGATTGAGCCCGTGACGGCGGCGCAATTCATGCAGTGGCTGTTGCGCTGGCAGCATGTGGCTGCGGGGACGCAGGTGGCGGGCGAGAGAGGCACGCTCGAAGTGCTGCGGCAGTTGCAAGGGTTTGAAATTCCGGCGAATGCCTGGGAGCGGCAGGTGTTGGCTCGGCGCATTGTGGATTACGATCCGAAATGGCTTGACCAGCTCTGCCTGACGGGGTCTGTGGGTTGGGGAAGATTGTCGCCGCATCCGGCGACGCTGGACTATTCGAGCGGGCGAGGAAGCGAGGATGAGCCAACTCTGAGGCGGCGAAGGGTGATTCCGACGAGCGTTGCGCCGATCACTTTTTTTGTTCGTGAGGATGCGGACTGGATGACCCCGCGGCATCCGGGGGCGGAGGTTTCGGAAAAAAACGGATTGAGTCACGGAGCGCAGAAGGTGCTGGATTTTCTGCGGCAGCGGGGAGCGTCGTTTTTTGCCGACATTGTGCGCGGCACGGAAAAGTTGAAGGCAGAAATCGAGACGGCGCTTTGGGAGTTGGTGGCTGCGGGGCTGGTCACTGCCGATGGGTTCGACAACCTGCGGTCGCTGATCGACCCTAAGCGGCGGGCGGGGCAGGGAAGCGGGAGGGCGATGCGTCCGCGGCACAATGCGGGGCGCTGGGCTTTGCTGCATGCCGAGGAAGTCGTAGAGCGGTCGCGCGCGGTGGAAGCGGCTTGCTGGATGTTGCTGCGCCGTTACGGCATTGTCGTTCGAGACGTGCTGGCGCGGGAGGCCAACCTGCCACCGTGGCGCGAGTTGCTGGGCGGCTTCCGCCGACTGGAAGATCGCGGCGAGATTCGCGGCGGGCGCTTTGTTGATGGATTTCTGGGTGAGCAATTCGCTCTGCCGGTGGCGGTGGATTCGGTGCGGGCTTTGCGCAAGCTCGATGCCGCTCACGATGCCGCTCAAGGTACGAACCCGCAGAGCAGGATCATGCAAGAGACGATTACGCTCTCGGCAGCCGACCCGCTGAATCTTGTGGGGATCCTAGTGCCGGGCGAGCGCGTGCCGGCGATTTCTGGGAACAGCGTTACTTATCGGGATGGTGCGGCAGTAGCTGTGGTACCGGTAGTTGGTCCCGGCGAATCGGTTGCCAGCTGACTCGTTCGATTTCTAGATCGAAAAATTAGCCACGAAGGCGCGGATGAACTCAGACGGCTTTCTTTGTTAGGAAAAATGGGCGGCGCGCGCTGAAGAGTGACGCCGCCCGCTGCTGGAAGAGCAGGTCAGAAAGGTCTATTCGCAGGCGTCGGTTCCACCCGATCTTGCCGAGCTTTTTCCAGCCGATGGCGTTGCCGAGTTTTTCTTCTTTCCGCCGGTCACGAAGAACACATCATAGGAAGTGTGATCGGTGTTATCCCCCGCTGGCTGGCCGAGAGGGTTTACCTTGCCGTTGTAGCGGAACGCGCTACCTTGCCTATTAACGTCGGGCGAGTCGGTGCGCTCGAGGCTCGGCGACGTTTGTCAAGTTGGCCAACTCACGATTCCTGTAAAAACGAGAGGCTAGCCTAGAGCCAGCCCCTCTTTCTCTCCCGCCGCAAAGAAGGGCAGATCCCTAGTCTGTCCCCCCGCCGTTTCCGCCGCCGCCGCACTGTACAACGCTGTCACTGCCGCCGTTTTGATCCGGCGGCAGTCCGGCGAAAAATACATCGTAAGAAGTTCGGTCTACGTGATCCTTCGTCGGTTCGCCCAGAGGATTTACTTTTCCCTTGTAGCGGAACTGGTTGCCAAAGGCGTCAGTGTAGGGCGAATTTACGTAGCTAAGACTTAGCGAGAAAACTCCTAGTTCTGCCAAATGGTGAAGTTCGTTGGGTTGAGCAATCCCGTCATGATTCTCGTCGATCCAAAGCAGGAGCTTCGGGTACACAGCGTCGCCTGGATCGATTACGCCATTGCCATTTCCCCCATTTTGTGGAGTATCGAACACGGCCAGCGCGAGATAACCATTGGGAGGATCAGCGGATTTCGGTTGCGGGGTGAAATTGCCGAACAAATCCTTGCCGCTGGTGATTCCGTGGCCTCGGTCGAGAGCGAGGAAGGCATTGTGCGATCCACGGGCGGTCCAGGAGAGCTGCTGCGGCCTGCCATTCCCCCTGATGTCAAAGCGCACCCCGTCTGCAGCAGACGTGAGCTGGAAACCCTCGCCGGTTGTGTCGATAATGATCGGGCTCTTCCCACCACACCATTGCGGGTCCAGTTCGGGAAAGCATGAGAATCCATAGCCCTGGGAGAGACCGAAAATCGCATCTGGAGGGAAGCCTACGGAGACGCCGACTCCGGACTGCGAACCACTAAAGCTAATCGAGGCCGCGCAGCTAAGAAGACATGATGTCACCGTTGCGGCGGCCGTGGTTTGGCAGGATACACTGCCGCTGGCGTTGACCGCCTCCCAGAAGCCACCGTTCACCGAATTGCCTAAATTGTGCTGGTAGAAAGGATTCGAGAGCGCCCCGGTGTCTTGATGGGAAATTGATCCGTAGGCGCTGCATGCTGTTGTGCAATATTGGTTATTCATCCCTGTGTATGAGCAGTTCGCCGTTAGGGTGGTGTAGAACTGGTGGGCGCCGGTAAGGTGGCCTTGATCGCCAAACGGGTCCCAAAACAGCGGACTGCCTTGGACGCTAAAGTCGGAACAGGATTGCTGTGCGGCGGACCATGATGGTGCGATCATGAGCAGGGCAAGGAACAGGACGACCTGTCTAATCACCGGATTCCTCCTCGTGTTTTGTGATTTTGATATCGAGCGATTCCGCCTCTTTTACCGATGCTGTGGCGCGGGTAACCCTCTCGCGAGTCCCTGCTCTACGTCTTCTTTTCCTGGTCCGCATTGCATCTTGACTAGATCGCAGCAAACGTCGTTCATGCCTACGGAGCAGTCGGGGCCGGACATCTTTCTTGCGTTGATCCAGTCGGCCACGACTGGAATCCTCCGCAGCCGGGTGCTTATGTAAGCCTCGGGGAACAGGTGCTCATGCATAGCCGAGGCCAGCGCTATAACATCGGTTATGCTGTCTTCCGGCTCAAGAACCTCGTTTCCGGTCTTCTCATCGTGGCCGAAGATGAAAAGCGCCATATAGGGTCCACGACTCTTCCCTTGGAAGGTTACGGTCACCGAGTAAGAGGCGTAGCGTTGCCACAGCGCGGATGGCCGGCTCGTATGCCATTGCCGTTGGTACAGATCGTCCAGTTTGAGTTCTGACGTTTCTGGCGGATCGACGCGGGCTGGCTGCCAGGACGGGCGGATGGAATGGATCGTCGTTGACGTTCCGCCCTCGGCGTAGCCGGAGACTGGAGTCGTGGCCGTGAGCATTTCGCCGCTCGCCGGAGTAATGAGATCGACCGCCTTACGGCGGAGGATGTCTCCGATGTTGCCAATAACAAAGTCGCCCAAGGCGAAACTGACTTGCGCGGCTGCTAAGCGTTGGTCGCTTGTCAGGCCACGGTACTCTGGCCGGTTCCGCAGCGAGGGATCGACAGCTTCCATCGCCAATTGATCGATCGCGTCCTGCTCCGCGGCGTAAGCGAATTTAGCGTAGGCAGTGCGGACCATCGTTTCTTCGTGTGTCATGTTGGAAGCTGACGGTGGTCGACCGAAAGGGACGACTGCCTGCCGCCCCATGGCCGTTTCGGGCACCTCATGCCCGGCTGTGTTCGGCGGGTTTTGTCCGGCCGCATCTCCCGAAAGAGACGTGAGCGCGACGCAAATTACAGCTAGATATCGCATGGAGCTTTCTCCTTTGGATTTTCTTGAACTTTATCCCGGAGGTCTTTGTTGCCAAGTAGACTCGGCCTAGAACTGTGACTTAAGAGCATCGGACTGCAGCAATTATCTCTTTTTGTTACGGGCCACGAACAGCGCGATCACGCGGTTCGCTCGAGTTGCCGGTCCGATTTGGTTCCGTAATCTGGGTCTGGGGGCGGCCTAGGTTCGGTAGGATATAAATCAAGGATCCGATGAGGGGGCCCCTCGGATCCCTGATTTGACCAAGCTCAGCAAGACGTATCCAAAAAGCGCTTCCCCCATCGCTTTCTGCCGAGCGGTGGCGCATTCGACACAGTGCATGCCGATGGCCAGCCACTTTTGCGGCTGTGGAAAGGCTGTGAATATCGCGATAACCGATTGTTTTGTATATGGTTGCGGGAACTTTTTGGTGCCGACGTTGCCGTCGTCACCGTGCCGAATCGGCACCGATTGCTATCCGATCAGATAGCTCACTCTATCTGTTCGGATAACGGAAAAAATCGATTTCGCCAATGAATTCGAAGCAAAAGTATGATAAGACAGTGCCCGAGGTACAGTCAGCTTGCGCCCCAGACTTGTGGTTCTTTCCGGGCCTCTAAAAGATTCAACCATTCCTTTACGTGAAGGCGAAATTACCATTGGCCGGGAAGCTTCCAACGGCATCGCAGTCACGGATCCCTCCGTTTCGCGAAAACATTGTCGGCTGAGCTACCAAGACGGCAGATTTCGGGTGCAGGATCTCGATAGCCGTAACGGAACCCTGGTGAACGGCACGGGGGTCGAAGAGCAGTGGCTGAGGCATGGGGACGAGATTGCGGCTGGGGACTCCGCTTTTCTTTTTCTTGAGGAAGAAGAACTTGCGCCGCTACCAAGCCACGTGGAGTTCGAAGACGCGCAGGCAACAGCAGACACGACCGTTATTCATCCCAGGGACGTGGTGTATTTGCAGCCGGACCGGCTTTCGCGGGAGCTGCCGGCAAGCTCCCGGGTTGCACGCAACTTAAATGCTTTGTTGAAGATAAGCCGAATCGTGCATGCGATTCGCGATCTCGATGAACTGCAGGGGCAGCTGCTCGACCTGATTTTTGAGGTGGTGCCTGCCGGGCGCGGAGCGATCTTGCTGGCAGACCATGAAGGGCAACAATTCAATTCAACTTTCGCCCGCGTGCGGCAGGCAGGACAGTCGCAGTTGGTGAAGGTGAGCCGCACGGTCGCCAAGCGGGTCCTGGAGCAGGGAATCGCGCTGCTGGGCAGCGACGTTTCCACTTGCGGAGAGTTGGGAAAAATCGAAAGCTTGGCGGCGTCGCAGGTGCGATCGCTGCTTTGCGTGCCCTTGACCGTGTTTCAAAAGGTAATCGGGTGCATTTATTTGGATAGTGACAGCCTCATCGGCCGTCTGGACGAAGAGCACCTCCACCTCGTTACGGCCATTGCCGGTATTTCGGCAATGGCGCTAGAGACTGTGCGGCGTCTTGCGTGGCTCGAACAGGAGAACGAGCGGCTGACGGTTGAGATCAGCCAAGAGCGCAGCCTGGTCGGCGAGAGCCCCAAGATGAAAGAGGTATACCAGTTTGTGAAGCGCGCGGCGCCGGCGGAGTCGACGGTGCTGATTCAGGGGGAGAGCGGGACTGGAAAAGAGTTGGCGGCGAGGGCTCTGCATCGGAACAGTCTGCGGGCGAACAAGCCATTCCTCGCCATCAATTGCGCAGCGATTCCGGAGTCACTGCTGGAGACAGAATTGTTCGGTTACGAGCGCGGCGCATTTACAGGGGCTGATCGGCTGAAGAGAGGTAGGCTGGAGGTTGCCGATGGAGGCGTGGTTTTTCTCGACGAAATCGGCGAACTCGCTCCCGCGCTGCAAGTGAAGCTGCTGCGTGTGCTGCAAGAGCGCGAGTTTGAACGCGTAGGCGGGAACAATACCATTAAGGTGAATATCCGGCTGATTGCCGCCACGAACTGCGACCTCGATCAGGCGGTGCGCGCGGGCAACTTCCGGCAGGATTTGTATTACCGGTTGGCCGTGCTGCCGATTACGATGCCGGCACTGCGGGAACGCAACGGGGATATCCCGATGCTGGCTCGGCACTTTGTGCAGAAACATGCCAAGCGCTGCAAAGTTAAGCCTCGGCCAATTTCCCGCGAGGCCATATCGTGCCTGGTGAATTACGACTGGCCGGGGAATGTGCGGGAACTGGAAAATGCCATTGAGCATGCGCTGGTGTTGGGAGCCTCAGAGATGATTCTTCCGGAAGACTTGCCGGAGGCGTTGTTGGATCGCGCTGTGCCCGCGGAGATCACCGAGGCGAGGTATCACGCGGCGGTGAAAGAATTAAAAAAGCAATTAATTCTCGATGCGGTGGAGCAAACCCAGGGCAGCTATGCGGACGCGGCCAGAATTCTGGGTGTGCATCCGAATTATCTGCACCGGCTGATCCGCAACCTTGAGCTGAAAGAGGCCCTGAATGAGGCTTTGCGAGAGCTTCCTGCGCGGGGACTGCGTGGATTGTCGAGTGGGAATGCGTGAAGGGCAGGCAGTTGGCAATTGGCAATTAGCAGTTAGCACTTAGGCGCTCGGTTCGTTCGTAAGTCGCGTGATTGCCAATTGCTAACCGCTATTTGCCAATTGCCGCTTTCACGGCAGCGGCAATTGGATCAGTTTTTGCGGGGTCGAGATAGGTGCCCTGCCATCGCACTGCCACATGAAGATGCGGACCCGTGGCGCGACCGGTGCCTCCGCTCAAGCCGATGACGTGGCCGCGTTTTACGTGGTCGCCTTCCTTCACTTTGAACTCGGAAAGATGCAGGTAGAGAGTCAGCAGACCCTGTCCGTGATCGAGCACAACGAAATTGCCCTCGAAATAGAGCGGGCGCGCCAGCAATACTGTGCCTTCATTCATGGCTTCGACCGGAGTTCCGCTGGGTACACGGAAATCGAGGCCCAGGTGAGGGCTCGATGTTTTTCCGTTGAAAATGCGCTGGGAGCCGAAGACGTCGGAGATTGCGGCTACAGCCGGTTCGGCGAATTTGCCCGACCACTCGCGCTCTGGAGTGACGCGGCTGAGGTAATCCTTTTTTATTTCTTGTCCTCCTTGAATTTGTTTTTGCTGCTCGGGGCTGGGCTCAGTGAATTTGCTTTCGACGCTGAGCTTGACTTCGATCTTGGGATATTTGCCCTTGGCGACGAGAAACTTGCGGCTGAAGGAAATTTTCTGGCTTGCGAGTTTTCCGGCAACCGTTTCGCCAGCTAGTTCGAGAGGATAAGTTCCGGGAGCCGTTTCCAGGCTTATACCGGCTAATGTGAACCACGTCTTGCTTTTCGCATCGAAGCTGAAAGAAAGTTCGTGCCCGAGCCAAGTTGCATTAAGCGATCCCAGACGTGCGGGGGGCTTGACCTGAAACAGCACAGGTGCACCATTGACTAGGCGTGTGGGTTGAGCGTGCACGGTCCAGTCCGCAGAAAAAGCTGGAGTGACGAAAAAGCACAGCGACCACACGAGGTACAGAAATCCGGCGCGAATTGTTAACCTTCCGCCCATGCCTTAGCCTAGCATTTCCTCTCCTGAGGCGGCCTAGGGTAGTGAGTCGGACCGACCATCCCTGCTCGACGGTGCGCATCGAGCATCCGGTTTATGGCTGAGGCGAGGCGTAGGACTATGCCCTGCCGACGGCAGTTCGCTTTGAGTTGAGTCATGGGCTAAGAAGTAGGTGGTGCAGGGGCGGAGAAATTTCGGTGAGGTTTTGCTATTTGTAAAACAGAACCCTGCCAGACGGATCGAGCTGTTGGAGTAGATCGAAATCAACGACGTTACGAGTCAGCACCACGCATCCGTGCTTTCGCGCGGTTGCGAAGAGCAAAGCGTCATTCAAAGTCCGGCGCCGCTGGTCTTTGCCATATCCCTGCAAACGGCCGAGAATACCCGACAAGATGCCGGCCTCCCGCCATATCTCGGGGTCGGGCACAATCGTTCTATAGCTGGGGCGGCGTTCGATCACCGCCATAATCTGCTCGATAATCTCGCTGGTTCCTGGATGACCCGGATCGAGTAATCCAATCGCCGCGGATAACTCTGCTTCGGTGACGGGCGAATGCCAGGCTTCGGCTGCCCGCAGCATTAATTCGCCGCCTTGCGGGAAACGGTTCTGCAGGACGTCTATGTAAACCGTTGTGTCGTAGAGCAACTTTCCCGGCTTCTTACTGGTCGTCTCAATAAAGTCGAGGTCGGATTCGTCCCGCGGCTTTAACGGCGCACGACGTTTCTCGGGCTTGAGGTGTCTCAGGGGCGCGCGAAAATCAGAATTCAAGGTCAACCTCGCGACTCATGGCACCGCGGCGAGAGAGCAACCAGTCCGCATAGTCATCTTCAACTGCAAGGTTCGCGAGCGCCACTTCAATCAGATCCGTGTCCGAGTTGATCCCGGTGCGCTTCTTCGCCCTTGCGACCAGCGCCTCTGGCATCCTTCCTCGAACCACTTGGGTTCGTTCGCCGCGCAACAAGCCCTCTTGTTCGGCGATAACCAGGATTTCACGCAGCCTGCTAGATCCATGATCGCCTAGTCGCGTCTTTTCTTGCGAGGAACTCACTCGTGTGGCACGTTTCATGGCTGGCTCCGTAATCTGACGGATGTAGCACAATATGACGACTATTGTAGCACAGCACAAGGCTTGAGGCGCTCACTCGCGAGCGAATGCTGCGATGAGGTTGCGGATCAGGCAAGACGGTCTGAAAGTGATTGATTCCAGGAAGGTTTAATTGGTGGACCTGGTCGGGATCGAACCGACGACCTCTTCCATGCCATGGAAGCGCGCTCCCAGCTGCGCCACAGGCCCACGATTCGACGCCGAAAAAGCCTAGGCCGACTATTCGGGATCGAAGGGAAGTGCTGCATCATTTTCGCCCACATTGCTGGGATAGTCAACGCGCGCGATTTCTCTCTTTGTTTCCACGGGCATCTTCTGCCATAATTGTTCGTGCACCCCACCTGCACCATTTTTCAAACAAAATTTAGAGCGAGGAACAGATGCCAGCGAAGTACATCTTTGTAACGGGCGGAGTTGTGTCTTCTCTAGGCAAGGGATTGGCTGCGGCTTCCATCGGATGTTTGCTGGAGAGCCGTGGGCTCAAAGTGAACCTGATGAAGTTTGATCCTTATCTGAACGTCGATCCGGGAACGATGTCGCCGTTTCAGCACGGCGAGGTTTTTGTGACCGACGATGGCGCGGAAACCGACCTCGATCTCGGCCACTACGAGCGCTTCACGCACGCCAAACTTTCTCGCGACAACAATTGGACCACGGGCCGGCTCTACGAGCAGATCATCGCCAAAGAGCGGCGCGGCGATTACCTGGGTAAGACGGTGCAAGTGATTCCGCACGTGACCAACGAGATTAAAGCGGCGATGAAAAAAGTGGCCCAAGACGTTGATGTTGCGATTGTCGAGATCGGCGGTACGGTGGGCGACATCGAGTCGCTGCCGTTCATGGAAGCAATCCGGCAAATGCGGCAAGAGCTTGGTCGCGAGGATACGCTGTTCGTGCACGTCACTTTGGTGCCGTTCATCGCGGCGGCGCAGGAACTCAAGACCAAACCGACGCAGCATTCGGTGAAGGAATTGCTGAGCATCGGAATTCAGCCCGATATTCTGCTTTGCCGCACCGATCGTTTTCTCGCGAAGGAGTTGAAGTCAAAGATTGCGCTCTTCTGCAATGTGCAGGAAGAGGCTGTGATCACGGCAAAAGATGTGGCTTCAGTTTATGAAGTACCGCTGGTGTTCGCGAATGAAGGGGTGGACACGTTGGTGCTGAAGTATTTGCACATGGAAGCGAAGGACCGCGATCTTTCGAAGTGGGAAGACATTGTGCATCGTGTCTACAACCCGAAGGACACGGTGACGATTGGAATTGTTGGCAAGTATGTGGAGTATGAGGATTCTTACAAGTCGCTGAAGGAAGCGTTGATTCATGGCGCGCTGGCACACAATCTGAAACTTCAATTGAACTGGATTGAGGCCGAGGGGCTGGAATCGGCGGACCAGAGCAGCGTGGAAGCGCAGCTCGAGGGCTATGACGGAATCCTGGTTCCTGGTGGTTTTGGCAAGCGTGGCATTGAGGGAATGCTGATCGCGATTCGATATGCGCGCGAGAATAACGTCCCGTACTTTGGAATTTGCCTGGGCATGCAGACCGCTTGTGTGGAGTTTGCCCGCAACGTGGTGGGCTTGGAAGAAGCGAACTCGAGCGAGTTCAATCAGGCGACACCGCACCGCGTGATCTACAAGCTGCGCGAGTTGCGCGGCGTGGAAGAACTGGGCGGGACGATGCGGTTGGGCGCATGGACTTGCAAGATTGAGCCCGGCACCCTGGCGCACAAAATTTATAACAAGCTCGAAATCAGCGAGCGCCATCGCCACCGATACGAATTCAATCGTGAATATGAAGAGCCGATGGTGGCCGCGGGGCTGCGCATTTCGGGGTCTACGCCGGATGGAACGTACGTGGAGATGGTTGAGTTGCCGAACCATCCGCATTTCATCGGATGCCAGTTTCATCCCGAGTTCAAGTCGAAGCCGCTGGAGCCGCATCCGCTGTTCAGCACATTTATTGCGCGGCGTACAAGCATGGGTCGAAGCGGCGGGAAGAAAAAGAGATCGCTTCGGTTGAAATGTTTCATCGTCCGGAGAAGGTTGCTCATCGGTAGAACACCGGCTCTTTTCACCACAGAGTCACAGAGACACAGAGAAGCAACAACGACGGTCTGCAATTCTTTGACCTGTGTTTCTCTGACGGTTGTATCTGGGTAGGAAAGATACTCTTCGTAAAATTTATGCCCACCTCCTTCCAAATCGGCGAAGTCCACATTGGCTCGGGCAATCTTTTTCTGATCGCGGGGCCGTGCGTGATTGAAAGTGAAGAGCACGCCATTCGCATGGCGGAGATCATCAAGGGCGTCACGCGGGCGCTTGGACTTCCATTTATTTTCAAGGCCAGCTACGACAAAGCGAACCGCACCTCGATTCGAAGTTTTCGTGGGCCGGGGGTGAAGGAAGGTCTGCGCATTCTGAGAAAGATCAAGGATGAGGTTGGCGTTCTCGTCCTTACGGACGTTCATGAGGTGGCAGACGTTGGGCGGGTTGCCGAAGCCGTGGATGTGTTGCAGATCCCCGCGTTTCTGTGTCGGCAAACCGATCTTGTTGTGGCAGCGGCGTTAAGCGGACGCGCCATCAACATCAAGAAGGGACAATTCGTCTCGCCGTGGGATATGCGGCACGCAGTTGAAAAGTGCCGCGAGGCCGGTAACTCACAGATTTTCCTCACGGAACGCGGCACAAGTTTTGGCTATAACAATCTGGTCGTCGACATGCGCTCGCTCGCCATCATGCGCAAGTTTGCGCCGGTAGTTTTCGACGCGACGCATTCTGTGCAATTGCCTTCTGCGCAATCCGGCGACGTCGGGCCGGCTGTCAGCGGCGGACAGCCCGAGTTTATTCCCGTGCTGGCGCGGGCTGCGGTGGCGGCCGGTGTGGATGGAGTTTTCCTCGAAGTGCACGACAAGCCGAAAGAGGCGAAGTCCGACGGAGCAAATGCGCTGGAATCGACGAAGCTTCGCGAAGTGTTGAAGGAACTCCTGGCGGTGCGGCAGGCGCTGGATGTGGCGCGGGCCACACCGTAGCTTCTGCGGACGAGGCTGTGACCCGTCGGCGTGTTATGCTTTGCGCGCTGGGTCCAAGCTGGCCTCAAATAAGATGACACTAAATCGCCGACATAAGGCGATCCTTTTCGTCACTCTTGTGCTTGCCGGTTGTGCTCTTTTGGTGGGCGCGGAGTTGCGGGAGACCCTCGGCTTCCTGATGCTGGGTACAGCTCTTGCTTGGGCCGTTGGCAGCGACACTGCCGTAAAGCTGTACTCCAGCGCTAAGGGATTCTCGGGAACCTTCTACTCGTGGATTCGGCTGCCTTTGTTCATGGCTCTCGCGGGGGCGCTGCTTGCGGCCGTGCTGATTTTCTCGCGTGCCAACCCCGTGATAGTCGTTGTGGTCATGTGTGCCGCCGGAATCTTCATTCGCCCCCTCACGACAATTCCAACTCGGAAAATCTGGCTTAGGGTACCCCTGATTCTCCTCGCGGGGATTGTGTTTTTCCTAGGTCTCGCTGCCCTACTCAGCGCTGATCCGATCTCCTCCAGTCAGTACGGAGAGAGGTTCGGTCAGCTTGCTGTGACAGGCTTCATCGCCCTATTGGTGGGCGTTTTTTGGCTTTCGAAGGGCTGGCGGCTTATCGTGCGCGGGATCGGCGCTCAGCCCGCCGTGGAGGTCACATCGCTGGAAAATCCGACAAAGCGAGCATTGGGCCAATATATTTCTCTCGCTTTCGGCCTCCTCATGCTGGTTTTATGGCTAGGCGTTTTGTCGTGGTCCGCGTCTAGCAACTGGGCATATGCTGCCGACAAACCTACAGCCGAGAAGGACAACAACCTTTTGATTCAGGTCGCCTTCATTATGCTATTGGCGAGGTGGCCCTACTGGTCGTGGGAAATGATACTAGACCGCGAAAACAACTCAGATTCGAAATATCTTCGGCGTCATCGACGAACGGCCACCCTGGCAGGGGTTCTGTTTGTCCTAGTGGTTTCGCTCGCCGTTACGTACGGCGTACAGAATGGAAACGATCGCATTATGGTGGAAAAAATCACAGGGGCAGCTAAGAATCTTACCGCTGTAGGGACAAAGATTGGCGTCATCAAGCAAAGGGACCTGCGAACGACGATCGATTACATCCAGGCGTATTCGGAAATTGAGGCACTGCTGCCGGAGTTCGAATCAGAGATACAAAGGAATGCCGATGTGAACCAAGAGGCCCGTCAGGCGGATGAAAGGAGGGGCACCTTAAATATCCAGGTTTTTTACAAAAGCCACAAACCCGATCTCTGGAAAAACGACTATGAGATGCTCGATCTGGTGCGCCAGGCCGATTCGCTGACGAGACAAGAAACCCAAGTGGTCCGGAATATGTCTGCCCTTCCTGTTGGTGAGCAAGTAGCATTCTGGCAAAAAGAGTTCAAGCCGCTGATGGTGCAAGAAGACGAACTGCGAGGGAAGATTCAAACCCTGGCAGCTAAGATGCATTGATTGGATCTAAGGCGCCGCCTCGATGCCTGCCCTGAGAGTTGCGATGTTGGCTCCGTGGTAGATTTGAATCTCCGCATGAAACAAATTGCCAACTGGGTCTTGAACGTTGCCACGATGCGTGGGGCGAGCTATGCCGATGCGCGCATCGTCAGCCAGAGAAGCCGTGCCCTTACTACGAAGAACGGCAAAGTAGGCAGCGCGTCCGACGCCGAGTCCGAAGGCATGAGCGTGCGCGTTCTTGCCGATGGCGCGTGGGGATTTGCTGCTTCTGAAGATTTGTCTCGCGCGGGAGTTGAAGCGACCGCGGCGCGCGCGGTGGAAATCGCGCGAGCTTCGGCGCAAGTGAAGCAGCAGGATGTGCGCCTTGCGCCAGAAAAATCCGTCACTGCCGAGTGGGTCACTCCTCATGTAATCGATCCGTTCACAATTCCGGTCGAACAGAACATCGCGCTGTTGCTGAGCATCGACTCCGAACTGCACTCGGTGGAAGGCGTCACGCTGGCTGAGACCAACCTCAACTTCAATCGCGAGGAGCAGTGGTTTGTATCGTCGGAGGGGACGGACATTCATCAGATCAAATATTCCGCCGGCGCGGGATATGCGGCTTATGCGTTTGCGGGGAATGAGATTCAAAAGCGGTCGTATCCTAATTCTTATGGCGGGCAGTGGCAGAACAAGGGATATGAGCTGATCGAAGAATTAAAGCTGGTCGAGAATGCGCGCCGGGTTGCAGAAGAGGCGGTTGCGCTGCATCACGCCGACCAGTGTCCGGAAGGTACGTTCGACATCATTCTGGATAGTTCTCAATTGGGTTTGCAGATTCACGAGTCGATTGGACATCCGATTGAGCTGGATCGCGTGCTGGGCATGGAGGCGAATTTTGCGGGGACATCCTTCCTGACCATCGACAAGTTGCGCATGCTGCGCTATGGCAGCGAGATGGTAAACGTAGTCGCTGATGCGCGCCAGGAGCACGGACCGGGGCTTGGAACTTTTGGCTTCGATGACGAAGGTGTTCCTGCGCAGTGCACGCCGATCATCACTCACGGATTGTTTACGGGATATCTCAGTTCGCGCGAAACCGCGCACACGATTGGCGAGAATCGTTCTGGCGGCACGCTGCGCGCCGAAGGATGGAACCATTTGCCGATGATTCGCATGACGAACATCAGCTTGCTGCCGGGAGAGAAACCACTCAGCCTTGAGCAACTGATCGCTGCGACCGATCGCGGCGTGCTGATGCAGACGAATCGCTCGTGGTCGATTGACGATAAGCGCTACAACTTTCAGTTCGGGTGCGAGATCGGATGGGAGATCAAGAATGGCAAGCGCGTGCGCATGCTGAAGAACCCGTCCTATTCCGGAATCACGACTGAGTTCTGGAGTTCTCTGGATGCGATCTGCTCGCGCGAGGAATGGACGCTTTGGGGCACGCCGAATTGCGGCAAGGGACAGCCGCAGCAGGTGATGGGTACGGGGCACGGAGCAGCGCCGTCCCGGTTTCGGGGGGTGAAAGTGGGGAGTGCTTACAAGGGAAGTTAGTTCACTACGAAGAGCAGAGATCCCCTTTGTTATCATTGACCCATGGACTTGGGCGAGTGCGTTTACTGCGGCGAACAACGTGAACTAACTCGCGACCACATTCCACCGCGCTGTCTCTTTGGCAAACCAAGACCAGCTGACCTCGTGACTGTTCCCAGCTGCGTCGATTGCAATAGCGAAGTCTCCAAGCACGACGAATACTTTCGCATTGCAATCACTACTGGAATCGATCGAGAGAGATTTCCGAAAGAAAATGCTGATTCAGTCCGTGCCATAAACAATCTTGCTCGACCTGCTAGTCTAGGTTTTGGCAGACTTTTGCTACAAAATTACAAGCCTAACCCCTCTCGTCTAACCATCGACTTTGGCCGCATCAAAATAGTCCTCTGCCGTATTGCACGTGGTCTTTTCTATCATCAAAGGGATGTCCGAATGCCCGGAGGTCGCGTTTGAAGCCAGCCCCATCGATGGCTCTCAGAAAATCAGCGCCGAAGGCCGGGAACGAATCAATCGGTTGAATGAAAATCTGACCACTATTGGTCAAGGAGTCTTTCGTTACGCCTTCGAACCATTTGAACCGCCCGACCCATATGGGACCGTCTGGCTGATGCGTTTCTATGATAACAAGACATTTTTTTGTGTCACCGCGTCTGAATGATGTTTGGCTGTTCTACCCTTTTCGGAAAAATGCTAACTCAAGACCAAGCCGCCGACATCTTTGACCGCATCAAGAGAATTTCGTCTGCCGACGAGGTCGAGGTGCTTTTTTCCGGCGGACAATTTGCGCTTACGCGTTTCGCCAACAACATCATTCATCAGAACGTCGCCGAAGAAAATCACACGGTCTCGGTGCGCACAGTCTTCGCGGGACGCACGGCTCGATCTTCGACGAACAAGTTTGACGATGACAGCTTGCGGCGCGTGGTCGAATCGTCGGAGAGCCTGGCGAGGTTGCAGCATCCTGATCCGGACCTTTTGCCCATGCCGGATTCGCGGGAAGCCGCCGGAGACTCGGACCCTTCGGTTGGCGAGGGGAGTGTTCGGGCCACACAAGTTCCTTCGCGCCACTTTGCCGAGACTGCGGCCATTACTCCGCAGTTGCGCGCCGATGGCGTGAAGAAGATTGTCGATGTCGCGCAAAAGCACAAGCTGACAACCGCTGGAATCTTTTCGAGTTCGGCGTCTGTCGAGGGCGTCTTTAATTCTCGCGGGCTCAGCGCCTGGCATACGCAGACACAGGCGGAGATTTCTATCACCATGTTGGCCGCGGATTCTTCGGGATGGCAGAAAGCCAATTCGCCCGACGTGGCGAACATCGATCCGCTTGGCTTAGCCGAGATTGCGGCGAAGAAAGCGATCGGTTCCGCGCATCCGGCGGAGATCCCGGCAGGGAAGTACACTGTGATTCTCGAACCTGCCGCCGTGCTCGACATCGTTGGATTTATGTTCTGGGATTACTCGGGCATGGCGATTCTCGACCAGCGTTCTTTTCTCACGGGCCGCATCGGAAGCCAACTCTTCGGCAAGAACATCACGATTTGGGACGATGTAACGCATCCCCTGCAAACGGGATCTCCATTCGATGGCGAAGGGGTGTGGCGGCAACGTTTGCCGCTGGTCGAGAATGGGGTGGTCAAACGCGTGGTTTATGCGCGGGCCACTGCGGAACGAATGAAGCATTCGGAATATAAAGATAAGGTCGGACCGATCGAAGTGACCGGCCACGGCTTTGCGCTGCCCAACGAAATGGGAGAGATGCCATGCAACATTGTTTTTGCTGCGCCGCAAAATCCACAGTCTGTCGAGCAAATGATTGCTTCAACTGAGCGTGGCGTGCTGGTTACGCGGCTGTGGTATATCCGCGAAGTCGATCCCTACGAAAAAATCCTCACCGGGATGACTCGCGACGGCACCTTCCTGGTGGAAAACGGACGGGTGCGCCAAGGCGTACGTAACTTCCGCTTTAACCAAAGCCTGATCCATCTGCTGTCGAATGTCGAAGCGATGAGCGCACCTGTGCGTTGCAGCGGCGAAGAATCGTTTGACATGGTGGTGCCGGCGATGAAGGTACGCGACTTTGGCTTTACGGAAGTGACCAAATTTTAGCTGGCGCGGTCGCCAACGCAATCGAGGTACCAGTGCTATCGTCGCATGATTGCTGCCCAAGCTTGAGCGCTTCTCATCCATAAACTACCTGTTGTAAATTCCTTCTAATCCACTCATGCGCAAGCAGTTAGCACCCTTCCGTTCCATGACTTCGGTAACTTTGCACTCCTGATTCTTGGGTGTACGCTGCCCAATAGTTCCGATAAAAGGCGTTCGAGAGTTGTAAGAAATCCAGATGCGCGAGCAGTCGCAAGCGCTCTGGAGGGAAGGTTCGCGAGAAACGGTGTCAGGCGAAGGAACACAGGAACAGCTGACGGTGGATTCCCAGGCGGAATCTGCGATCAAGCACTATGCCGAAATGCAGAGTGCTCCGCGATTTCCGTTGCATCTGCCGGTGGAGTTGAAGTCGCAAGGCCAGGCCTGCTCGGCGGAAACGCAAAACATTTCCGCCAACGGCGTGCTCTTCGCGATGGATAAGGACGTTCCAGTCGGCTCCGCCGTAGACTTCACGATTCTGCTTCCGGGCGATGTTGTGGGTTCGCGTTGCGATGTCCAGATTGACTGCCATGGCCGTGTGGTCCGCAGCTTTGAAGACAAGGGCCGGCGCGGAGTTGGCGTAGTGATTGACGAATACCATTTCGAACGAGCGTAAGGCGTAAGGAAAAGAATGGCCAGCACTTCGGTCAGGGTGGGAGAAAATCACGGCGTTCACCAGGATGTCGGCACTGGCCGGCTGATCCGCGTGATCCTCGCGGACACCCAGGCTATCTTCCGCGCCGGGCTCAGGAAGATTTTCGCGCTCGAAGACGATATCCGCGTGGTGGGGCAGGCCGAGACGCTGCCGCAAACCCAATCCGCCATCACCAAATTTTCCGCCGACGTGCTAATTTTCGAATCGGCGCTGACGCCGAATCCGGTGGAGGCGGTAACCGAACTCCTGCGCCAGGCGCCGCAGTTGAAGATAGTTGTGGTAACCCCAACATCCGACGAGCAACTTACGCTTGAGTTATTCCGGCGAGGGGCGCACGGCATTCTGTCGCGCGAGGTCGAACCGGAGTTGTTGGTCGATTGCCTCCGCAAAGTGGCTTCCGGCGAACCTTGGCTCGAGAACCAAGCCATTCATTGGGTGATGGAAGCCTACCGTGGACACAACCTGCGTCCTTCTGGAGCGCGCCCGAAAGTTCAACTCACTCCGAAAGAAACCGTGATTGTTTCATGCGTCACGCAGGGCATGAAAAACAAAGAGATCGCGATTCGCGTGGGGACGACAGAGCAAGTCGTTAAAAATTACCTGCGAAAAGTTTATGACAAGCTGGGCGTGGCCGATCGTCTCGAGCTTGCGCTCTATTGCTTGAGCCATCACGTCGTCGATGGAGTGAAGCCGCCACCGGTGCCCGTCGCATCTGAGAACGGCAATGGAGTTAGCGCTGAGGCGAACACTTCGACGCGCGCTGCTGCAGTCGGCGTGTCGACATCTGGAAATAACTCTGGTGCGTCAAATCCAAGTGCGGTTCATTCAGTTCCGCCCACAAAACTATCCTAAGAGCTATCCCAAGTTTTCAGTTCAAAAAACACCCGGCTCTTTGTGGCTCCCCTCCACGCGGAGCCGGGCTTAGCAGGAACTGGATACCACCCAAGATGTCTGAACCCAAGGCAGGGCTTGCACACTTGCGCTCAGATCCGCTATTCCAATGAAGGTATACATTGATTGCCCGAATCGCGGCGTTACACCCTGTTTCTTTCAACCCCTTCTCTCGCATACGCATCACGGTGTCTTTCAAGCTCTTGCGTTTGCGATTCTGAAGGCAGCCACTTGAGGCGTGCGTGTACCAAGAAACCGTGGAAGGTGATACATTTTTGAGGTAGCGGCGTTCTTGAATGAATGCTGCAATACTGCTCATAGCGGGCCTCCCCAGGCGTGTTATCAGTTTGGGAGGGGAATCCCGCGTATAGTCCTGATTCGCCGGAGAGATGGCCGAGTGGCTGAAGGCGCACGCTTGGAAAGCGTGTTTACTCGAAAGGGTAACGTGGGTTCGAATCCCACTCTCTCCGCCATACAGTCTGAACTGCAGAGGATTTCCGCTCGCTCTGCGCTGAAATACGCGAATAATGCCCGTATTTCGCGATTATTCGTAGATAAGCCGGACTGCAGAGAACGGACTGCTCGGAAGTGAAAGCGGTAAATGCCTAGCTTTTCTCTGGAGGGCGCATGCTCAGTCCGTTTCGAGATGAGCTGTAGGCGAATGCAATGCGATCAGAAACCGATGAAGCGGCGAAGTCCGGCTTTTTCTTTTGTCCACAAACGTGGTGTCGCGCGAGAATGGCCACGCCGTTCCAGGATCGCTCCCCTTGCCAGACCGCTTCATACCCGAGAGTCCGAAGGGCATTCACGGGAAATGCTCCCTGCTCTGCCTTGAGCTCTTGGAGACTCACCACGTCCGGTTCAGCTTTCGCTAACCAAGCCAGGAGGTTGTCGAGCCGCTTATTGATGTTGTTAATGTTGAAGGTGGCGACTCTCAGCGGGTTCCTTTCTGTTCCTGTGCTTTCTGGGTGTTCCCCAAAAAGGAACGAACGAGCTCGCTATCCGAGCTCGCATTATTTTACCGGCGGAAAGAAACGCAAAGAACCGAACCAGCGCTAGCCTAGCCCAACGGCTTGCGGGAGCCCCTTTCGGTCGAGTAACCTCAACCGTCAGGGCTGGCCGCCCTTGCAAGGGGGAGAAGGATTAAACGTCGTATAATCTCGGGCGGCGCGCAACTACGAAGCAGAACATATGAACGTACAAGAACAAATCAAAAACTATATTACCAGCCAACCGGAGCCAAAACGCAGTGACATGCGGGAATTGCATCGGCTCACACTTCAAGTGTCACCAGAATGCAAATTATGGTTCTTCGATGGTAAAGCGAGCAAAAGTCATACTGTTTCCAACCCTACGATTGGATATGGATTTTACACAATAAAATATGCCAATGGAAAAAGTAGAGAGTTTTTTCAAATTGGTGTGAGCGGAAACAAAACCGGAATCTCTGTCTATATTCTTGGTCTCAAAGATAAGAAGTACTTAGCCAAAACGTATGGGGAAAAACTAGGCAAGGCGAGCGTGACCGGATATTGCATTCGGTTTAAAGCTCTAAAGGATATAAACGTTGATACGCTTGAAGCGGCAATACGATATGGGCTTGCAGCTCAGAATGAAAAAGCCAAGCTGACGAAATAATTCCACTGTTAAAGGCGCTCCAGTGTACGACCCCTGCTCTGCCTTGAGCTCCTGGAGACTCACCACGTCCGGTTCAGCTTTCGATAACCAAGCGGTACTGGTGCCGCGGCACCAGTACCAACCAAGCCAAGAGGTTGTCGAGCCGCTTATTGATGTTGTTTATGTTGAAAGTGGCGACTCTCACCAAGTCCCTTTCTGTGGTTCATCGGTCACCGTCAAGATCGCCGACGGATGGATCCTTCCCGGCTTGAACGGGCGGCAACGGGCTACGGCTTCGACAGCTCAAGCATCCGCATCAGGTAGCTCGCCACGAACAGCAACTCCAGAGCCTCAGACGGCGTCAGGTCCGGCAGGTCGTGCTTCTGGTGCGTGTACGGGTTTCTTATCCATTCCAGAGCCCCGCTTAGAATCCCGGTCAGACCTTTTTCGTATGAGTCTTTCGCGCCGAGGGCGGGGTACGGACGGACAAGCTCGCCTTCGGCAAAGAGCCTGTAGACCAGCGGATGGCCGGACGCGGCTCTCACTGTCGGGCTGATCGAGCCGCTCCTAATCTCATTCAACCTGTTCTCGTACCGCTCGAACGCCGCCGCCACAGCCTCCTTCAGCTTGTTCTCGTAGAAGTAGTGCGCGTATCCCTGGAACTCTTCATGGAGCAGGGGCAGCGCCGCCATGATCTCTTGGACCGCGAAGAACGAAGGAGCGGGGTTCTGCGCCGCCTCAAGTCCCTTTGGGGTGATGGCATAGTTCGAATGTTCCTTGAAGCGAATGAGGCCTTGGTTCTCCAGGAATTTCAGAGGGGCTGCGAGCAGCAACTCCGTGACTGCCTGACGCTCCCCGGCGGGGAAGTCGGAGGCCAAGCTCCACGGTGCCATGCCGAGGTTGTAGATGTTGAACGACCCTATCTGGGCGAACTTCGATGCGCTGCGTAGGAGGAGCTGGGCCTGCTTCGGGATGGAGAGGTGCTCAAGCTCTTTATAGGTGGGCATCGACCTCGGATTATAGAATGTGTCATGGCGATCTCCGAAGAGGCTTACATGTTTGCGGAGAGGTACGCGCACTTCTCGAACGTGCACACCATCTACCGCGACCTCATCTCAGGTCACTACCAGCCCTCGGTCAACATGAACTCCGACCCGCGAGTCCCGTCTGCGGATTTCACGATGCAAGACGTGCGCACCACGATGATGTTCGTCCTCTACGCATACTTCTACAGCATGGTGGAGGATGACCCGCAGGGAGTGAACGGCTTCAGGGTCTGGCGCGCGGCATGGCCTGAAGAGGAGAACGCGATCGCCGCGGTCGAGGGGCTGGTGACGCCCCTCGTGCCCGGACTGAAGGTGTTCCGCAACAGGCTCGGGTTTCACGGCAGCAGGTCGAGGGTCCACGAGGTCAAAGCTTTCGACCTATTCGCGCAGCACTCGGGAACCGCCGTTTGGAACGCAATGGCTAATTTCAAGTCCCTAGGGGCCGCGCTCTTTAAGAAGGACCTCGATCGCCAGCACGGGATAGACCCGAGCCCAGCCGCCCGCGAGTGGATCGACCGAATAGCGGCCAAGAGCCTCGCCTGCAAGCCGTGACCTGCCTGACGGGGAAAAACCGGGAACAGACGGGACGTTCACCAATTTTCATTCCCCGAAAAAACTGGGAAACATCTCGTCTGTGCCCGGTTTCTTTGTTTTGATTTCAGGAAGTCAACTTCAAAATCCAAAGGGTGGGGGCAGCCCCCCGAACGGGGGGCAGGCGTCTGCTAGACTGTTGAGCAAATTTGCTAGTGAGGTGATCTATGCGTCTCCGGTATGTTTGCACTGCTTTGATTCTAGGAGGCTGTACGCTCGTGGGCTCTGCGCAAACGGGTTCAATAAGTGCGAAGGTGGCCGCCGGCACCCAAATGTCACCCGTGCAGGCGCAGAATGAGTTGCTGAACCTCTTCGAGCATGAGTTTATGGGAGTCGCGCAGGCGATGCCTGCGGACAAATACGGCTTTGCGCCTACTGCGGCAACCTTTACGGCCTCGCAGGGCGCAAAGTATGACGGGGTTCGCACGTTCGCGCAGGAAATATCGCACGTCGCAACGGCGAACTACTATTTCGCTTCGAAGATTCTTGGGGAGAAGATGCCGGTTGACCCTAAAAGCATTGAGGGTCTGAGGACGAAGGAGGAACTCCTGAAGGCCGCTGCGGATTCTTTCGCCTATGCACACAAGGCGCTCGCGACGATTACTCCCGAGAATGCCTACACCGCTATTGACGGTGTCGACGGTCTGCACACGCGGTCGGTCGTTGCATCTTTCATTTCTGCTCATGGATACGACCACTATGGGCAGATGGTCGAGTATCTGCGCATGAACGGCGTTGTGCCTCCAGGCTCGAAGTGAGCCCATCATGGATCTCTGCCGATGTTTCGCTGTTCGGGCCCATCGGCAATACTGGGACAGACGGGACGCACCCATTTCTCAGGGCCTACGAATAGATCCCAGGCGCCTCATGTCCAAGCTTCTGCACGTACTCAACGTAGGACCCAGGATAAACAGTGGGATTGCGGTCCGTGCCGCTCTCACCGCCCAGTTCCAGCACACGTGAGCCGAGACCGCGAAGGAACATGCGGTCATGCGATACGAAGATCATGGTGCCTTCAAAATCTTTCAGGGCGTCCACCAGCATTTCCTTGGTCGCAAGATCCAGGTGATTGGTCGGTTCGTCGAGCACCAGGAAGTTCGGCGGGTTGTAGAGCATGCGCGCGATGGCCAGCCGCGATTTTTCTCCGCCGGAGAGTGCGCGGATCTTCTTATCCGTGTCGTCGCCGGAGAACTGGAATGCTCCCGCCAGGTTCCGCAACGAGCCAATACTGTCCTGGGGAAAATCCTGTTGCAACTGTTCGGCGACGGTGAGATCGGAATTGAGCACGTCCAGAGATTGTTGCGCGAAGTAGCCCATATACAGGCTGGCGCCGAGCCGCACGCTTCCGGCATCTGGAGCACTGGCTCCGGCAATCATTTTAAGAAGCGTAGTCTTACCCGCGCCGTTTCTTCCCATGACGGCCCAGCGTTCTCCGCGGCGGATGGTGAGATTGAATCCTTCATAAATCACACGCGGGCCGTAACTCTTGTGCAGATTCTCAAGCACGGCCACCTGTTCGCCGGATCGCGGAGGAACACGAAAGTCGAATTTCACTACCTGCCGTTTTTTTGGCAGTTCGATCTTCTCGATCTTGTCCAAGGCCTTGATGCGGCTCTGCACCTGGGCCGCTTTGGCGGCGTGCGTTCTGAAACGATCGATGAAGCGCTGCTCTTTGGCGAGCATGGACTGCTGCCGGGCAAATGCTGCCTGCTGATTGCTCTCTCGCACCGCCCGTTCGCGCTCGTAGAAGTCGTAGTCACCCGAGTAGGTGATGATTTCGCCGCCATCAATCTCTGCAATCTTTGAGACCAGACGATTCATGAACTCGCGGTCGTGCGAGGTCATGAGCAGCGCGCCAGGAAATGACTTGAGAAACTGTTCGAGCCAGATGATGGATTCGATGTCGAGATGGTTCGTCGGTTCGTCCATCAGCAATACATCCGGCATTCCGAGCAGGACGCGCGCCAGCGCAACCCGCATCTTCCATCCGCCGGAGAGAGCGCCCACGTCGCCGTCAATCTGATCGTCTTTAAATCCCAGACCGTGGAGCACTTCACGGGCTTGCGATTCGAGCGCGTAACCGCCTAAATGCTCGTACTCCTCCTGAACGTGACCGAAGCGATCAAGGATGCGGTCCATGTCATCGGCCTTGCCGGGGTCGGACATTTCCCGCTGCAAGGCTTCGAGTTCGTGGTGCAGATCGCCGACGCGTCCGCTGCCTGCGATCGCTTCATCCAGGACCGAACGGCCCTGCATTTCCTCGACGTCCTGGCGAAAGTAGCCGATCGTCAACTTCCTGGGAACAGAGACCGAGCCCTCGTCGGGAGTTTCCTCGCCGACCACCATCCGGAAGAGCGTTGTCTTGCCGGACCCATTGGGACCGACCAGCCCAACTTTTTCGCCGGGATTCAACTGAAACGAAGCATCCACGAAGAGCAACTGCTTGCCATACTGCTTATTGATGTTTGAGAAAGAGATCATCTTGAAGGAGCAACTCGCGGCACGTTGCCTCTTCCAGTGTAGCCCGGCCAGAAAATTGCCGGCCAACGCTGGCGCGTTGGATCATTGAGGGTTTGCCCGTCATCCGGATAACCCGACGTGTCAGGACTTACTCTGCTCGGGACTGGGGATCGCAATCTTCATGGGCAAACCGAACCCCAGGACGTCACAACCGAACAGCTTTCTCGGGGACGCGGCTCGCGTACCTACAGCGTTTGCAGAAAATTGATCAGGTCCTGCATTTGCTGCGAAGTGAGATTCATTTGAAAACGGTTGTTGTAAAAGTTCACGACCTGCGACAGATTGGCTGCGGCGCCATTGTGAAAGTACGGAGCGCGTGCGGCGAGTCCGCGCAGAATCAGGCCCTTCCCACGTCCGATATCGCCGCACTGCCCTGTGATCAGGGCCTTCCCCGGGTCCGTTGTGTAGAATGTCTGTCCCGCAAGAGGTCCCTGATTGCAGACCAACTCGAACACGGGCATCGTCGCCGGAGCAAGCTGCTTCAACCCCGCGATGATATTGGCATCGGTTTCGTATGCGAGTGATCGTCCGTTACCGATATCCAGCGGTAGCGGGAATGAGTGATCGCCCACGTTGGGTGCATCATGGCAGGTTGTGCATGTACCCATAATCTGCCCGCTGGTGACCAGGCCAGGTACGTTGCTGATGGTCAGGGGTTGCGTGTTGAAAATCTGTTCGCCACGGGCGATCGACACCTGCTGACGATTGCGCGAGTTCTGCCACGAGCTGTAGATCGTGAACACATTGGGATCGAACTGTTTCCCCTGAGGGTCGCCGCCGAGCGAATCATTGATTCCCGGGTAATAGGGTTGTGACGGTAAGTATTGTGGGCCGCCATACGAACCCTTCTGCCCGTTCAGATTTCCCGCAGAGAAATCAATCAGCTGGGCCGAGTTGAGTGCCGTCTCGAAACTGACAATATCGGCGAGCTGAGCTTCCGTCGGGGCCTGAGCACTCTGCGCGTGAGTAAGTGTGGCATCAATCGCCTGCTGGGTTAGGTCGGCGTTGAGGTTGGCCTGGAAGGTCTGTTCGCTATTGAGCGGATTAAAGAAAGACTCCCGGCCATCGAACATCACGGCGCTTAGGAAACCGAGATTGGTGGTGGGAAGTGGTCGCCGGTAAATCGAAACCGTCGTCTGTCCTTGCGAGTTCGTGGTCAAGGCGCAGCCGTATGGGTCCTGTACGGCGGCAATCGTATATTGGGGTGGATTTGCATTGAACTGATTTGGAGGCAGTTGAATGCCGATGCGAATCAGTCCGAAGTTCACGACCAGGCTGTTGTTGACCGGACCCGTCGGGCAGGTCGAACCATCCACCTGGGCGAACAGCGGATCTTTCCCCTGCGACACGTAATAGCGGATCTGGGCGTCTACCGCGCTTAAGCCGAAGGCGTCGCTCGCTGCATGACACGTGGTACAGGTTCGCCCGTTTGTCCCGAGGCTCTGGAAGAAGGCACCGCTCAGATCGATGGAGCCCTGGGTGCTATTGGTGGCGGAAAAACCGGTAAAGTCGAGGAATGGGAAGAGATTCCGAAGGTAGACGTCGGCGATCGCGGTACTGCCCGTAAGCACCCCAAGAGCGACAAACCAGTGCAGGAATCGCTTGCGGCCTTTGGGCCAGAACCACACACTTTTGCGCGACATAGGAATCTCCTCCGAAGAAATCTGTTTTGTTAGGGGCCTGGACGTGACAGTAAAGAGCCTTGGACCCGTTGTCTCTTCTGCCTTGAATTAGCGATCTCCAAAGAATAATCGTGATAAAATTTGGGCCAATTCTCTGGCGGTCCGCCGTTCCCCGCGGCAAAAGCTACTTCGCATGTCCTTCACTTGTCCTAAAATTGGTGCTCAAAAGTTTTCAAAACCTCTCAAAATCGTCCTATGTCCAGTCTGACCAGCAAGTTGTACGAGTTCGACGAGTTTCGCCTCGACGCCCAAAGCCGGGCGTTAAGGAGGGGTGGGAGCGCTGTGCCACTAACTCCGAAGTCTTTCGATGTCCTGCTCTTGTTAATACAGAGCGGCGGAAGGATTGTGACCAAAGACGAACTGATGAAAGCGATCTGGCCTGACAGTTTCGTCGAAGAGTCAAACCTCACGCAGACCATTTTCATGGTGCGGAAGGCGTTGGAGGAGACAGCCGATCGGCGCTACATCCTCACCGTGCAAGGCCAGGGCTATCGATTTCTGGTTCCAGTTAAGGAAGCGGAGAGGACGGGGCCGGAGATCGAAATGCCCGCGGTCGTTCCCGTTGCAATAAGTGTCCCCGAAGCTAAACTGAATTCATTTGGGCGAGGCGCAAGGCACTGGAGAGCGATCGCCATCGCCTCCACCGCTCTCGCGTTAGTCCTGCTGTCGGCGTATGCCATTTGGCCGTGGCGATCGCGGCGCGGCGCTGTTGAACAGCCTGGCAAAACCATGCTTGCGGTTCTGCCGTTTGAGAATTTCACCGGAGATGCGGGACAGGAATATTTTAGCGATGGACTTACGGAAGAGATGATTAGCCAACTCGGGAACCTCGATCGTGGCCACCTCGGTGTAATTGCCCGGACTTCGGTGATGCACTACAAACACTCGCCGGAATCAATTCCCCAGATCGGAAAGGATTTGGGGGTGCAGTATGTGATTGAGGGCAGCGTGCGTCGCGATTCGGAGCGAGTGCGAATCACCGCACAGCTGATCCAGGTAAAAGACCAGAGCCATCTGTGGGCGCGGGAATACGATCGAGACCTTGGCCACTTGCTGGAACTGCAATCCGAGATTGCTCGCGAAGTCGCCAATGAAATCGAGTTCAGCTTAAGCGGACGTCGGCCGATCGAGACGGCGCGGGAGGCGGCTGCGCATGTGCCGGGGGCAAAGTCCGGGGCAAGCTCATATGAAACGTACGACCTGTATCTGAAGGGCCGGTATTTCTGGAACAAGAGGACGACGGAAGGATTTCGACAGGCAGCTGATTACTTCCAGCAGGCGATCGATAAGGATCCGCAATACGGCCGCGCCTATGCGGGTCTGGCCGATGCTTTTGCTTTGATGAGTACCTGGTACGTGGGTCCGCAAAACGAACTCATGCCGAAGGCGCGGACAGCGGCTTTGCGGGCGCTGGAACTCGACGAGAGTCTCGCCGAGGCGCATGCCTCGCTCGCGCTGATCAAAGAGAACTACGATTACGATTGGTCGGGCGCGGAGAAGGAATTCCGGTGGGCAATTCAACTCGATCCGCAATATGCCACCGCGCACCAGTGGTATGCGGAGTCTCTTTCGTGGCAAGGGCGGTTCGAGGAGGCATTTGCGGAGAGCGAGCGGGCGCGGCAACTGGATCCTCTGTCGCTGATTATTGCCAGCGATTACGCAGCGATCCTCTATTACTCGCGGCAATACGACAGCGCGTTGAAGCAATGCCGCTCGGAGCTCGAACCTGGACCCTAATTATGATCGTGCTCAGGGCATGATGATTCCTTCCTATTTGC
>CAWEEW010000007.1:0-17478 GCA_963808195.1 uncultured Acidobacteriaceae bacterium
AACCAGCGGCGGCACTCAACCAACAGCGTCCAGATGGCGATTGCAAGCGTCAGTATGCCCAGCGTTCCAGCCACCATGCGGTGGCTCCACTCATAGCGCACGCCGCCGACAAAGTGCGGCACCTTCACGAGATACCCGAAAGAAGTGGGCCAGTCGGGCACCGACAGCCCCGCGTCATTGCTGGTGACCAATGCTCCGGCCGTGATCACGACAAACGCCGCGCAGGCCGTGAACACAGCAAAGGCGTGATGCGCGCGGTTGTAATTTGCTGGAAGGGCTTTCAGAGCATTTCCCCTGGACCGGCTGGTTTGGAATAAGATCGTCTTCTTCGTGGGCGACGCGGAACCGGGCCCCAGTCGCGCCGCAACAGCATATTCTAAGACGATCTTACCCCGCGGACAAGCCTGGTTTGGTAGTCGAGCAGTTCGACCCTTTCCCGGTTGTCATCCTGAGCGTAGCCGGTTTTCAGGCGGAGCGAAGGATCTCCTGCTGAACCGGCATAGAGCGTCAGCCACCCTAAACCACTACCCTTGGTTGGCTACTCTCCTCCGGCCTTGAAGCTCTGGTCCACGGTCTTCGTGTCTTTTGCCGCAACCGTCACCTTCTGATCCTGCTCGCCCAGTTTCTCGTGGACGAAGGCAATGGTGTAATCGCCCGGGGGCAGACCCTTGATTTCGTACTTACCCGACTTGTCGGTGACCGCATAGAACGGACTCTTCACCACGCTGATGTACATCTTCATCCAGGGATGCTGGTTGCACTTCACCGGCAGCATGATTTCTTCGCGGGCAAAGTTCTTTTCAATTGCCGGCGACGATGGTGGCTGCGACTCGTTCCACTCGCGGTTATCTTTTGGAGTGGGATGAATGTTGTGCGTGGTCTGGTCGTCGTTCTTGATCTGCACGGTCTGGCCCGCCATTACGCCCAGGACGTGAGGATGGTACTTGCAGCCGCTCTGGTCGAGGACGACCGGCGCTTGGGGAACATCAAAGGTCCGGCTGCCGAGTCCGTCTTTCACATAGACAAAGACATTGGCGAGATCGCCGTCGCTTACTACAACGTTCTCCGCCTCATTCGCACCTTTGCAGGCCGGGTCCTGGCTCATGTCGATCTTCGACGGTTTCGGAGCCGTGCCATCGAACTTCACCGTGCCGCTCACCGTGGCAACGGTTGCCGGATCGATTGGCGTCGCCGCTGGCGCCGGCGATGCCGCCGGGGCCATGGTGTTGCTCGATTGCTCTGTGTTTTCCTTCTTGTTGCATGCGGCCAACAACAACAGGGAAAATAACGCCAACATGCTGGCGGCTATTCTGAAGTTCACTCTCTTATTCATGATGTCACCCTTTCTCACTGAGTCAAAAAATTGCTAACCATCGAATCTATCTGATCGGCTTGCCAACCAAATCGCAGATTTTTACCGCGAACCACCGCTGGACTCTGGATGCGACTCCACCGCGGCCTGTTTGCGAACGCTTTTTACTTGTACTGCGGCTTTCGCATGTGGCATGGACGCCGCCACCTTCCGCTGTTCTTCCGGCGTTAACTGGAAGATATAGTCGGTCAACAGTTTTCTGTGATCCCCCGCATACCCTTCAAACGACGGCGGCGTTGGTCCGGCAAATACCCACTGACTATTCTGCTGCTTGAACAAACCTGACGGCATTGACGTTCCCGGACTCACAGCCTGTGGATCGGTAATCCAGCGCTCAACCCAATCCGGCTTCAGTCGTTCCTTTGCCAACAAGAAGTTTGGCGCGGTCGCAATTTTGTCGTGTGCCGGATCGCCGGTTGCGTGACACTTCAGGCATGGTGCCGCTGTGCTGGAGAACAGGCTCCGCGCCATGTCCGTCTCTTTCGTCGTGAGCACCGGAACCTGCTCCGGAATGTAGGGCAACGGTTGCTGCGACAACGCCTGGAAGAAGCGCACCAGCTTCCGCAGTTCATTGTCAGAGAACGAGAACGTTGGCATGCGCACCTTCAAGTAAGGTCGGACGCCGTTGCGGTTTGTGTCCGTCGTGCTCAACGCCGGATTCGACAAGAACTTGCGCAGCCACTCCGGATCGACACGCGCACCTTCCGTCAAAAGCTTTGGCGGCAACTGTTCCTGATTGTCCTGATACTGCGGCAATCCCATCAGAATCGTTCGCTGGCCCGGAATAAACTGGTGGCAGCCCATGCAGTTATACTTCTTAACGATCCACCAGCCTTCCTGAATATCGTGTCGCGCGTCGCCTGGTTTGTATTGATAGCTGGAGGGCAGGGAAGTCTCCTCGCTTCCCATCAGGAAAGTCGTGAGATCGAGCACTTGCTCCTTCGTGAGGTGGACATTCGGCATGCGCATCGCTTCAGTTTCGCCCTTGACCATACCTTGGTCATAAACATTCGGCTCCGCCAGCTTGTGTTCGAAGAATCCTTTGTGGTCGTACCAGGGCTCTGTCGCCGGGCCATCAGGCAAGCGAGCGAGATCTTCTTTGTCTTTGATCGGTTCGGCGTCCTTGCCGCCGCGCTGCGATACTTCGGTGAACAACGCGAAGTCGAGGCGCTCGATCGGCTTGCTGCCTTCGAACGTCAGCTCCGTGCCAATGCGGCCTTCGTCTTCGAAGCCGGCAATTTCATGGCAGCCCGAGCAGCCGAAGTGCCGCATCCACTTCTTGCCCTCAGCCTTGAGATTCGGATCATCCATGAACGCCGCATTCGGATAGGAGGAAGGCTCCTGCTTCTTCTGCGTCAGCAAGTAGGTTGCGATGTCCTCCGCATCCTCCTCCGCGAGCCGCAGGCTTGGCATGACTGTCATGTTCTGCACTTGCAACTCGTGTCCATCGTTCGGACATTGGCTGTGATCGAGATCAAACTGATAGGGAAGGCCCTTCTTCGCGTAATCCTCCGGCCCGATGTCTTTCTTTTCGTAAGGACAGTAGGGCCGGGTCCGTTGGCGCGCATTGTGAACCCAACGCACCAGGTAATCGTAGTTCACCTTTTCACCGACGCGGCTCAGATTCGCGGCAAACACCCCGCCTTCTTTCTGATCGCCTTCGCCGATCGAGTGGCAGGCCATGCATCCGCGGGTCTCAAACAATTCTTTTCCGTGCGCCGCATTCCCCGGTTTGTGTTGCGGAAGCGCATCGGTGAATCCGGATTGCCAGATATAGGCCGAAATCGCCTGAATCTGATGATCGCTCAGGCGGAAGTTCGGCATCTTGGTCGTGGGACGAAAATCCGTCGGCTTCTTCAGCCACACCGGAATCCAATTCTTGTTGAGCTTTAGCCGAACGTCTTTCAGGTTCGGACCAACCTTCTTCATATCCTGCATCAGGCTGTGCGATTGGAAGTCGAGTTGTTGCAAGCGCCCGTCCAGCTTGCTGTTCGCCACTCTCAAGTCGACTGCCTGCGTGTTCAACTGGTTCGCTTCCTCGTTCGACGCCGCGGCGTCGGCCTGCTTCATCAGGTAGGCGGTTTGTTTCAGATTGTCTTTCTTCTGCGTCTCGGACTGCTTGATCTGCTGGCTGATCGAGTTCAGGTCCTCGGGTTCTTTGTCGTAACCTTCGTAGCGGTGGCAGCCCATGCAGCCCCGCTGCCGAAACAGATCTTTTCCGTCGTTGATGGTTTGCCACTGCTGATCGCCGCTGGCCAATACCATGTCGGCTGCGTGACAATTCTGGCAGCCGGCTTGCGCGTTTTCTTTGGGAAACAGCGGCCACAGCCAGTGCTCGTAGTTTCCGTGCGCCTTCTCAACGCTCGTGGTCGCTCGGCCATTTCCCTGATGACAAGGTGAGCACCCAAACTTCTCCGGGTCGTGAATCTGCAGCAGCTCAGGCTCAGTATGGCTGACAAACGCTTCCGCGTATTCGTCGGGCTTCTTCTCACCCTTCGACGACATCGCCGCGGCCGTAATCTTTAACGGCTCGCGCGTGTTCATGTGACATGACTCGCAGCGGTCGACGATGTTGGCCTCGGCAACGTTGATCTGCACAATCGCCGGATCCCATTCCGTCGCCCTCCGCTTCAACCCGTCAATCTGCTGCGGAGTCAGGTCCACGTCATGGTCGGCGATGTATTCATCCATCTTCGCCTTGGCTGCGGTCGCGGGTTTCAAAACCTCACCGAGTTCGAGGCTGAGCTTCGTGCGCTCGTCCCGGATCTCGTTGTAAGTCTCTTCCAGTTGCCGAAAGTTATATTTTTTCTTGCTGCCGTCAGGAAATTCAACCGTCGCCTGTTCGCTCTTGTAACTATCGATTTCTTTCTGTTTGCTCGCCTTGTCTGACGCACTCTTGGTTGTTTCGTATTCGTAGGTCAGGGCATTCACATAAGCGCGGCGGTCAGTGAAAACGCTCTGCACCGCGAGCAATCGAGCGCTGGCATCGTCGAGCTTCTTGCGCGCCTCTTCTCCCTGCGCCTTCGAATCCTGATACGCCCTTTCGTATGCCTGCTTGAGTGCGGCATAGTCCGGATTCTGTTCGATATCTTTTTCAGACGTTGCTGACTTCGACCGTGCAGTGTTAAGAAAGGCGCTGTAGCGATCTTTCCAGCTCTCCTGAAAAGCCTTCCACGGCCTCTGGTTCCACGCCTCGTCCCACAAGGCCCAGAACAACGTCGCCATCAGAATCACCATCGCGATCAGGTAATAAGCGGCGTACGACTTAGTTGTGATCGGGTCTTGCTCGAGGTTGGGTTGTTCAGGCACCGCGCTTCCTCCGGAAATCGGGTTTTAGGTATCAGGTTTTAGGTCGTAGGTCATAGGTTCGAGACTATGATTTCGTTGGTGTTCCTAACACCCAACACCTAAGACCCGCTCTTAAATATTGAACCAGGGTGTAATCCACACGTACTTGATGTGCCACAAGAGGCGCAGCCCCATCTTCAGGGGCAAGGCCACCATGGTCAGCAAAAGAAATTGCGTAATGCCAAACTGGAGCAGGCTCATCCGCTTGAAATCTTTTCCCATATACCGCCGGAAGAGCGAATACACCAGGAAGCCACCCAGCACGTAATAGCCGCCGACCACGATCGCACCGAAAAGCGCCTTCGCCATGTTCGACGTGATCCCAAAAATGTCCGGCAAGTCGCGGTTCACCTCATAGATCAGCCGGTTGTGATCCCAGGTTTGCCCCGGCCAGAACCACTGCCAGCCAGGCCCGCGTATGAACGTCCCAATGATGATCATCGCGACCCATAGAATGATGAAGCCGAACAGGAACGTCCCAATGGAAAACTTGCGCTGCTTCCACGTGTAATAACCGCTACCTAACGGATTCGTATCGATGTAAGGAATTACCATGAGGCCGATGATGATCATGGTCGGCATCACAACGCCGGCGATCCACGGATCGAAGTAAACCAGCATCTCCTGCAGTCCGAGGAAATACCACGGGGCCTTCGCAGGATTCATCGTTAGGTTAGGATTCGCGGGCTCTTCGAGCGGAGCGTTCAGAGTAATCGACCAGACCATCAGGATAATAGTCACGATAATGGCGGCAAGAAATTCAATGCGGAGCAGAAACGGCCAGACGTGCACTTCCTTCTGCCAGCCTTGCTTAAAGGGCCAGGTCTTGCGGTGATGCGTTTTGGCGAGCGCGGCATCGTCTTCGAGTTGCTCGATGAGAACGTCGTTGGCATGCGCCTGCTTCCACGCCAGATAAATGTAGAAGCCGAGCAGTGGAATCAAGCCCACGATCGGCACGTTGTCCGGAGCCGAGCAGATTTCCCAAAGTTGTCGCCAGTCCATAATGTCACCAAGACCTTGTGGGGACGGCCGCCCTCGGCCGTCCATGTCGAGCGCAGCTCGACTGGTTTTTGCTGGCGCCGGCTAAAAGGCGGCCGAGCTTCGCTCGGCGGACAGCCGAGGGCGGCTGTCCCCACAGAATCTTCTACTTCGCTCGCTACTCTCCCGCCGCCTTCGGCCCTCTTCGCGGCTTATCCGCTTCGGCTTGCAGCATCACCGGTGCCGGACCCGAAATCCCGCCATCTTTTCTTACACGCCAGAAATGCACAATCATCAGAATCGAGGCCACAATCGGAATTCCTATGCAATGCCAGATATACGATCGCAACAACGCGTTCGCATCCACGATCGATCCGCCAAGCAGGCCGAAGCGCACATCGTTGTAGGGAGTCATGCCCAACATCGAACCGAACGGCCCTTCATGCCCCAGCAGCGGCGTTGCCCGCGCCATGTTGGTGCCAACGGTCACAGCCCAGAAGCCGAGTTGATCATCGGGCAACAGATAACCGGTGAACGAGAGAAGCAAAGTAAACACCAGCAGCAACACTCCAATGTTCCAGTTGAATTCGCGCGGCTTCTTATACGAACCCGTCAGAAATACGCGGAACATGTGCAGCCACACACCAATCACCATCAAGTGAGCCGCCCACCGGTGCATGTTGCGCAGAATTTTTCCGAAGGGTACGTCGTGCTCGAGGTAGAGAACATCGCGAAACGCCTGCACTTTGCTGGGGTGGTAATAAAACATCAGCAGCACGCCGGTATAGGTGAGGATGATGAACAGAAAGAACGTAATGCCGCCCATTCCCCATGTGTAGCTGTAGCGCACCGCATCGCGATTGATCTTTGCGGGATGCAAGTGCAGGAACACATTCGACAGCACGCCCAGCGCCCGGTTGCGCGGCGTGTCGTCGTGTTTGTGGCGGAAAATCGAAGTGTAGACCTGAGTCTTGGTCGGATCCTTCAGCCCTTCGATCTGCTCTTTCGCCTTCGCAGGGATGTCAACCTTCATCGCCTGAATGTCTTCTTTAACGCGGTCGACTAATCCTACTTTGCCATTCTTGCCGTTGTTTTCGTCAGCCATATAAAAAGTCCTGGGTCGCAGGTATGAGGTGTTAGGCCTTAGGTTTTAGGTCTCGGGTTTGCCTGAGACCTGACACCTAAGACCCGAGACCGAACTTCTAGACCCCCGTTAAGAATGCTCCTGGATCGTTGAATTTACTCGGCTGTCCCTTGGGCCACTGATAGAGCCTGGAGGTATCGACGATAATCTGCCCGTCGGGGGCAAGCTCTACATGAGCGCGATCCATGGGACGCGGCGCCGGTCCTTCGAAATTGATTCCTTCGCTGTCATAGCCGCTGCCGTGGCACGGACACTTAAATTTATTTTCGCTGGGTTTCCAGTCTGGCGTACATCCCAGATGAGTGCAGCGCGCGTAGATCACGAAGACGCGATCCGGAGTGCGGTCGACCCAGATGCGATATTTCTGCTGAAACTTGGTGTCAACCCCCAGGGCAAACTCCGAGGGATAGCCGATTTTGAAAACGGTATTCGGTTCGAAAAGAGTGCGGGGAAGAAAGAATCGGAAAAAAGCGAGGAACCATGCGGTCAGGAATGCGGTAACGGCGACCCACACCAACCGTCGGCGTCGTTGGTCGACCTCCGTATTGGATGGACCTGACGAAGAAAGCCCCGCGGCCGCGGCAGCCTTCGAGGTGCCAACCGCAGGCGTGCCCACATATTTCGTGGCGTCCGCTGCCGGTGTGGCAGCCGGCTTGCCGGGGTCAGGATTCGGGTTAGGCTTCTCGGCCCCCGTTTCAACCATCGATCCCCCTCCTGTTCTTGAACGACCGTTTCTTGAACGACGTTAGTTCTCGAATAACTTTCTAGGTATTGCACTCATCATCTTATGGCGTCATCAGCGCAGTTATCCGGTAGTCGCTAATGTCGATGTACCTACTTCCGCATCCTCAAATCGAATGTGCGAAACAACCTCTCGGCCAAAAGCTTCCCGCACTAGCTCCCCAAGGGCACGGATAAACTTCGGAGAATCGTTCAACCCCGCGCTCATCTCGAACCGCGCAATTCCCAGATGCCGCGCTTCTTCTCGCGCCTCGTGGTCGATCTCACCCAGCGTCTCCACATGATCGGAAACAAACGCTACCGGCACGACGCAAACCTCCTGCACCTTTTCCGCTGCCAGATCGTGCAGCGTTCGGTGTAGCGAAGGTTGTAACCATTTACTTGCGCCCACCTTGCTCTGGTAGCACAGGCGGTGACGATTGCTCCATCCCCCGCGCTCCATCAAAAGCTGCACCGTTTCTTCAATCTGCCGCTGGTAAGGGTCACCCTTTGCGATCACCGACATGGGGATGCTATGCGCGCTGAAAACAACCTCGGCCCGCTCCGGTACCGGAAATCGCCCGAGCGCCTCTTCAATTTTTTCGATGACGGCGTCTAAATACATCGGATGCCGATAAAAGGCGCCGACGTTGTGTACGGGCATGTCGCCGTGGAACAACCGCCGCCATTCATTCAGGCTGCTGCCCGTTGTAGTCGACGAGTACTGCGGATATAGAGGCAGCAGCACCACCTCATCGCAATTTGCCGCTTTGAGTTGCGAGATGGCTTTGCTGGTAAAGGGATGCCAGTAACGCATAGCCACAAAACAGCGAGCATCGATTCCGCACTGTGCCAACTCAGTCTCCAAAGCCTGCGCCTGCTGTTCGGTAAAGCGCCGGATCGGCGAGCCTCCACCAATCGTCGCGTAATGATGTTGCACTTTGCGTGCGCGCGTGGTTGAAATTAATTTTGCTAAGGGTCGGCGTCCGATGCGGGCAAAAGGAAAATCGATGATATCGGGATCGCAGAAGAGATTAAAAAGGAAAGGCTCTATCGCAGCCAGCGTGTCAGGACCGCCCAGCTGAAACAGAATCACTCCCACACGCCGTGTTGTGCGCGTCATCCCCCAGAAACCCCAGAACGGGCGAATTTACTCCCATCTGCGGCCAGAGTCAATGGCGGAATGCAGACACGCCGCTTAAAAAACTGAACAAGTCAAACGGGAATGCAGAAAGGAAGAATGAAATTCGATTAATGCTGCGGGCGACGAACCTCAACCCGCTCTCCGATCTCGATGCTCATCAAGTCTTCTCCCACTTCGAGTGGGCCGGAGTAAGTCTTTCTTGTGTCGAGAACCAAGTCTGGGACATTCGGAGGGACGATATGCGAATAGACCGCGAGTTTCGGCGCGACCTTGGTAAATACTTTGCCGGCCTCATCCGGAGTGGTATGGTGCGCGACGACGCGCGCTCGCTGCTCCGGAGTATAGGAATTGACGAGCCTGCTGTAGGCTTCAGGATCGAGCACTTCATGAATCAACACATCGGTCCCTTGCGCAAACCGGATCAGGTTCTCTGAATAACGGGTGTCGCCGGAAAGCACGACCGAGTGCCCGGCATAATCAATCCGGTATCCAAACGCGGGTTTGAGCAGGCCGTGATCCACTTCGAAGGCGGTCACTTTGAGGTCTCCATTCTGATAAACAACGCCCTGATGAATGTCCTTCGCTTGAATTTCTACTCCATGCGGCGGCAGGTTCTCATCGACGTCCCGCCGCATGTGGATATCGAAGGAATACGCCTGTTCGAGGCGCGACATCATACGCCGAGTTCCCACTGGCCCCCACACCCGAAGCGGAATTTTGCGTCCCATCACCCAACTGGTGAGCCAGAGGTCTGGAATGCCCACGATGTGATCGGAGTGCAGATGAGTTAAGAACAAGCCGTCGATCTGTTCGACCTTGACTTGGTAAAGCCGTTGCAGAGCGCCACGGCCGCAATCGAACAGAAATTTTTCCTGGCCGGCCTTCGACCAGAATGCTGGGACCAAAGCGCTCCATCGAAGGACGTGGGTTGCCGGTACCGAGCAGGGTGACCTTAAGGGTTTGCGCGGACGCCGGTTGCGCAAGAGAAGCGGCCAGAGCGAGCCCTAAAGCCAGCTTCAGCCAGAAATTCCGCATGGCGGTCGGCGCAGCATTCATGAGTTCGGGAGGCTCCATGTTCGCTCAAAATGCCTCGGCATGAGTAGCGCCGACCGCCGCAGCGGTTGGGTTTGCCAAATTCTTACCCGCAATTACGGCAGCCGTAATTCGGCGTGCTCCGGCACCACAATTTGCCTGCGCTCGCCATCATGCCAGTAAAGCACGCGCAGCACTTTGTGAGCTTCCGGATCGGGATCGCCACCCATGCTGCGATTATCCACCACGACGAAGAGTCTGCCATCGTGCTTCATGCTGCGCAACAGCTCCGTGACGTTCATGAAATGTCCAGCGCCACCGTAATACGCGCGCATAATGTGAAATTCGCGATCGTGCCATTCGTATCCCCGGTCAGGATCCAGCTCCAGCCTTACATGTGTTCCTTCCCGGAAAGCAAATTCTTCTACACCGCGGTCCCAGTGCTGTACCCGGATGAAAAGCTCTTTGGTGTGACCGTGCACCGGATCCACGCCAAGAGTTTGATTGCTAAGATCGAAATCCAGAACTCCGTCGTGCAAGAAGGAGCGCACCTGCGGCGTCACATCCACACGGCGATTCCCAGCGCCATACTCCGCAGCAACCAAGGTTCCGCCTTGCGCCGCCGCCGAGCCAGCAAAAACAACCATACATGCCAAGCCACTGATTACACCCGAGAGTAATCTTTGTTTCATATTTACCTTTCTGCCTCATTGACGGGTGAGGCTCCCAGGCCCCAAGCCTGAACTCTTCAAAATGAAGAGTTGTCTCCTGCGAACAGTCTATATTGGACGCTCTAGTGAGAAGCCGCGGGCGCGGCAGCTTTTGCTTTTTCCATTTCCTCGATCACGGTGTCCGCAAACTCGGAGGTCCCCGCCTTTCCTCCAACATCGCGCGTCAGCTTCTCCGGATGTCGGTAAACTCTTTCCAAAGCATTGCGAATCTGCGTGGAGGCTTCATGCTCGTTCAGATGCCTCAGCATTAGCAGGGAGGATCGCAGCAGCGCAGTGGGGTTTGCCACATTTTTGCCAGCAATATCCGGAGCTGAGCCGTGTACTGCCTCGAAAATCGCGCAGTGATCGCCCAGGTTGGCACTGGGCACGAATCCCAAGCCGCCGACAAAGGCAGCACACAAATCCGAGATGATGTCGCCATACAAGTTTTCCATCACCAGCATGTCGTATTGATAAGGATTCATCACCAGTTGCATGCAAGTGTTGTCGACGATGTGCTCGCCGTAAGTAATTTCCGGATATTCCTTTGCAACGGTACGGCTGCAGCGTAAAAACAAGCCATCGGAAAGCTTCATGATGTTGGCTTTGTGGATGGCGTGGATCTTTTTGCGCTGGTTCTTGCGGGCGTACTCGAAGGCGAATCGCGCGATGCGAGTAGAAGCTTTTTCCGTGATTATCTTTAAGCTTTCCACTACACCCGGCACAACCTCGTGCTCCAGGCCCGAGTAAAGGCTCTCGGTGTTCTCGCGTACGATGATGAGGTCAACATCTGGATAGCGTGTCGCGACATGCGGCAAGTTTCGAATGGGACGGAAGTTGGCATACAACTCAAATTTTTTGCGCAAAGCGACGTTGATGCTGGGAAACCCGCCACCCACGGGCGTCGTCACCGGCCCCTTCAACCCCACCCGCGTGCGCTCGATCGACTCGATCAGTTCCTTGGGTATATATTCGCCAGAATCAGCATAGGCCTGCGCGCCAACGGCGAAGGTTTCCCATTCGAACTTCACGCCCGTCGCTTCCAGAATACGCACCGTGGCCTGCGCTACTTCCGGCCCGATTCCATCGCCCGGTATCAGCGTAACTTTGTGACTCATAACTGCCCTTTCAGTGGATCCCGCTAACCACTCTTTTTCCGCACTTCCGGCGATTCCTTGGCTTTCATTAAGTCTCTCAGCTCATCCATGAACTCTTTCACGTCCTTGAAATCGAGATACACGGAGGCGAATCGCACATACGCCACTTTGTCGTAACGGCGTAAGCGATTCATGATGAGCTCGCCAAGCTCGCTGGTTTTGCGTTCTCGTTCCTGCGACTCGATTACAAAAGACTCGGTTTCGTTCACAATTTGTTCCAGCTTGCTGATCGGCACCGGCCGCTTCTCGCAGGCCCGCAGCAATCCGTTCAGAACTTTCTGCCGGTCGAACTTTTCCCGTCGCCCGTCTTTCTTCACCACCATGTAAGGAATTTCATCGATCCGCTCATAAGTCGTGAAGCGCTTCGCGCACTTCAAGCACTCGCGCCGCCGCCGGATCGACTCCGCTTCCTTACTCTCTCGCGAATCGACTACTTTGTCGTTTGCAAATCCACAGAATGGGCATTTCATAGCGCTGGGCGAATCAACAACCAATACTGCCTGGGAAATAAGTGTTTCAGGATTTACAGAAATTGTAACAGGGGCATAGCGGCCCAGAGTCGCAGCACGTACCTAGGTAATAGATATCGATAAGGATTTACTTAACTGGGTGGACCGTTGATCTCGGTCTCTTCCGCACGATGACTCTCTTCCGACAACTTTCGCAATGAAAGTCTTTCGTGATGCGCCAATGCGAGGCCCAACGGAATCACCGCAACGAACGTCACTAGCCAAAGGAGAATCCCGCAACTTGTTGCCATCTCTGGCGGGACATCGAAGATCACAGTAAGAGCCTTAATCGTGGCCAACTGGGAGCCGCCCCCGACGCCCGGCAGTTGCAGCATCGATCCGAAAATGCTCGCCCCCATCAGCAACAGTACCTGGGGCCGCGAGATGTCAAGAGCATCCGTGCCATAGGAATGTGTAACCTCCTGATAGGCCACCGCGATCACAAACCACATAGCAACGGATACGAGGACTGCCAGGACAAGGGAAACGGGGCCGTGAATGGTGTGCAATCCCGCACCGAACTCGCGAACCCGCTCGGCTATGCGGTGGCCGAGATTAGCGGCCAGGTGGGAAAATCGCTTTTCGATCCACGCGGCAAGGGCTTCTCCGCTGCGGCTGATCACAACTGCGGCGCCACCGAGGCCAGCCACTAGAGCCATGAACGCGAACCCAACTAGGCGGAACGTATGGTAGTACTCTGGATGCGGGATGGATTGCATTGCAGCAGGGAGAAAGAATATCGCCAAGACCATGAGCGTCGTAAACGCTCCTAGGTTGAATATCCTTTCGATCGCCCATACGCCCATCTGCGAAGAGAATGGGAGTTTTTCGCGCCTGGCAATGAGATAGGGGCGAATTAGCTCGCCTGGACGACCGAGCAGCGCCAGCCCCGTGAATCCGATCAAGGTAGGTCCGATCATCCCCACGAATGAGGCCTTTGGCCGAACTGGCCTAAGAAAAATCTTCCAACGGATCGCCCGCAGTACGTACCCAAAATATATCCACAAGACCGCGTGAAGAACGTGAAACCAGCGAATCTGGCTGCTTAGGCCGCGAAATTTAGCCCAATCGAACTCCCGCCATTCGCGAAACTGGAAATAAATCAGAGCTGCGAGGATAAGAAAGACAGCAATACTCACAATAAGGCGCTTTTTATCCATGAAGGGGAGAAGCCTCGCGCCGCGGCCCTCGCAACGCGAAGCGGAAACGGCATCCCCAAGGTAAACGAGTGTGCCGCAGGGGTCAAACCAGCTGAAGAGATCGTTTCTTGAGAAAAACGCGAAGGGCGCGAAAGGCGGATGGATGCGACGATTCCTATTTAGGTTTTGCCAAAGCGATCCCTTGTCGCACGTTGCCCTTTGATTTCTTCAGCGCAGCCGACGCCTCCGTGCGCGTTACTTCAGCAGCCAACATCACCATCGCGACCGGAGTGCGATTCCCTGCGGCCTGCAAAGTGCGGCGCGCAGTTTCCTGGTCAACTTGCAATGCGCGCTGCAAAATTGCGACGGCTCGCTGCGTCAACTTTTCGTTCTTTGGATGAACGTTGACCATGAGATTGCCATAGACATAGCCCAGGCGTGTCATCGCTCCTGTCGAGATCATGTTCAAAACCATCTTCTGCGCGGTGCCGGCTTTCATGCGCGACGATCCAGCGAGCACTTCAGGACCAACCGGTGTCACAATCGCGAAGTGAGCCGCCCGTTCGAGAGGCGAATCAGGATTGCAGGTGAGGGCAATCGTACGCGCGCCTCGGCGCCGGGCTTCGGCGACCGCAGCGACTGTAAAAGGAGTGCGTCCGCTGGAGGCGATGCCGAGGACAACGTCGTGCTTTCCAGGCTTGCGGCGCGCCATTTCAGAGCGGCCAAGTTTTTCATCGTCTTCGCTCGCCTCGGTCGCTGAGGCCAGAGCTTTTGGACCTCCTGCAATGATGAACTGCACGGAACGGGGATCAGTATTGAAAGTCGGCGGGCACTCGGACGCGTCCAGCGCCGCGATACGGCCGCTGGTCCCGGCGCCGACATAGATGAGGCGTCCACCTTCGCGCAACGCGCCGGCGACGGCATCGATGGCTCGCGCTACCTGCGGCAAAGCGCGCCGCACCGCGGCTGCCACGGTCGCGTCTTGCTCGTTGATAAGCCGAGCAATCTCGAGCGCGGGCTTCTGGTTGAGATCCTGGCTAGCCTCGTTCGTTTGCTCGGTTCGCAGGCGATGAAGAACAGGCTTATCTTTATGCTTCGATGTCAAGTAGTGCGCCTCTCAAAGATGCAGGGATTCATATCCGCTTGAGTTTCGTAGCCCCGCTCATTCTAGCTGCATTGGTAGTCATCGATTCTGCTGAAGGTATCTCAACCAAAATCTTTTTCCCAGATTTGTTGCTTAAGCCTTCTCCAGCGCCTCAACGACGGCATCATGAAACCTTGGACGCACTTGTTTGATGGCCCAATTCGAGCAATCGGGCCAGGTGCGATTGGTCAACAGGGCGATCGAAAGCTGACGCTGCGGGTCGATCCATAATGAGGTTCCGGTGTAGCCGAGGTGGCCGAAAGACTTCTCCGAAAAATACTTGCCGGATTGCGACGGCGTCGATGGCGTGTCCCAACCAAGGGTCCGCGATGTTCCTGCGGGCTCGCATTCGCGGCGCGTGAATAGCGCCACAGTTTCAGGACGAAGAATCGGCCGGCCGCCGTCGAGCATGCACTGGGCGAATCTGGCAAGGTCGACGGCGGGAGCGAACAGTCCTGCATGGGGCGCTACTCCGCCGAGCACACTGGCGTTCTCATCCTGGACCTCGCCCTGAATCACACGATGCCGAAAGGTTTGATCATCGGCCGTAGGCGGAATCTCCGCTCGGATCTTCGGCGGTGGATTGAATGTTGTGTTGGCCATGCCGAGCGGCGCGAAGATCTCGCGTTGGCAAAAGCGGTCGAGGGGTTCATCAGCCGAACGTTCCAGCGCTGTGCCCAACATGATGAATCCAATGTCGCTGTATTCGGCGCGAGTACCAGGATCAGCTGCGAGCGGCGTAATGAACGCAGCCTGGAGAAGTTCGTCACGCGTAGGGCTTTTCAGAAATAGCTTTTCGTAAGCTGGCATGCCAGACGAGTGCGCCAGAAGCATGCGCAGCGTCACGTTGCCGCGCCGCGAGTCCTTTCCCGCCGCATGATCGAATTCGGGAGTGATCGCAGTAACAGGCGTATCGAGGTCGAGCAAACCGCGCTCGTAGAGAACCATTGCCATGGCAGTGGTCGCAACTACCTTGGTGAGCGACGCGAGATCGAAAAGCGTCGCGAGTGTGACGGGTGGCGAGTTCGGTTCGTAAGTAAAACGGCCAAGAGCTTTGAGTGCGACTAACCGCCCGTGGTGAGTAACGGCTACAGCGGCCCCAGGAAAAGCTCTTTGATCGATAGCTTCCTGCAAAATCGAAAAAGCAAATTCAAGCACTTCGTCTTGATGATCGAAGGCATCGAGTGGTGAAGGTAAATGATCTGGTGTGATCATTAACATTCATCATAGGGCATGAATGTATTTGCTGCGGAGAGTTTATCTCCCAACTCAAGTTACTGCTTCGCCGCGCCGATGAACGATGTGCTGAGTCCCTGAGTCGAAAATGAGTGGAGGTTCGGCAAACACGAGCGTCTTATGGAACCCCCCGACAACGACCGACGATCCGTCTCCGAACGCCTGAAAGCGGCCACTGATGAGCTACAAAAGCTCGAGCAGTTGGTAATCTCGGGCGACTGCGCTCCCCGGGTTCTGGGCGACTTCCGCAATGCGGTCGACAGCATTCGCCAAACCGCATGGGCGGTTCAGCAATGGAGCGAGCTGCAGCAGCAAAATCGTGATCCGTACACAGTTCTGAGTTTGCTATCCGAAGAGCGGGTTCGGCGCGCAGCGCAGCTCGCAAAGGATTTGACGATTGACCTCGAATCGCTCGAACTCAGTTTGGAAACCGAGGGATTGCAGAAACTCTTTGAGGCCATTAAGGGTTTGCATGAGCGCCTTGCTCCTCTCTTCAGAAAGAATCTGGTCTAGCGATCGCCCGGATGTCTCGATCAGCTGAGGGTGATTTAAAAGCATCCCCCCTCCTTGAGTTCCTTGAGTCATCCCGTCGGAGTTGTTAGAGTCAGAACATCCCTTCTCAGTCAAATTCGCCGCGCGATAGAATTTGGGCCTTTTGCTCTCGCCGTTTCCCAATCGTATTCATTCTCCTTCTGTTGACGACGCAGACGGTCTCGGCTGCGGTGGACGCAAAACGCCCGACGGTAGCACTCCATCTCGCCGCCGTGGACGCGGTGATTGAACAGGCGATTCATGACGGCAACATTCCCGGCGCCGTTCTGATCGTTGGTCATAACGGCCAGGTGATGTATCGCAAAGCCTATGGTTCACGTGCGCTTGAGCCGCGCCGCGAAGCGATGACCTTGGACACCATATTCGATCTGGCCTCGCTGACCAAGGTGATTGTGACGACGACTGCGGTGATGCAATTGGTGGAGCGCGGCAAAGTACGGCTGAACGATCCCGTCGCGAAGTACCTGCCGGAATTTAAGCAGAACGAGAAAGAAGACATTACCGTGCGGCAGCTTCTTACTCACTATTCGGGGTTGGAGCCGGATATGAACTTGAAGACCGCATGGGAAGGGAAGCAAACGGCCTACCAGATGGCGTTTGCAGAAACGCCACAGGATCCGCCGGGGTCGAAATTTTCTTACAGCGACATCAATTTTATTGTGCTAGGGGCGCTGATCGAGCAGGTTTCCGGCGAGGCGCTCGATGAATATTCGACGCGCCACATTTTCGCCCCGCTAAGAATGACGCACACGCGTTTTGTGCCGCCTTTGGCACGGCGCGCTGGTTGGATTGAAAAGATCGCCCCCACGCAGTATGACGAGAACGAACACATGTTGCGGGGAGTAGTGCATGACCCGACAGCGCGGCGCATGGGCGGCGTGGCAGGCCATGCCGGACTCTTTTCAACCGCGGATGATCTCGCGAAATTTGCTCAAGCTTTGCTCAACGGCGGTGGAGGAATTCTTTCCCCGCTGTCCGTGGAAAAAATGACGCAGCCGGAGCAACCGCCCGCCGCGCCCGTCCTGCGCGGCTTCGGCTGGGACATTGATTCTCCTTTCTCTTCGAACCGCGGCGATCTGCTGCCGGTCGGCAGCTACGGGCACACCGGCTTTACCGGCACATCGCTGTGGATCGATCCGACCACGAAGACTTACATCATTTTGCTGATCAACGCGGTCCATCCTCGCGGCGGAAACGCCATTGCTCTGCGTTCGAAGGTCGCGACGGCGGTTGCCGCGGCTCTGCCCCTGACCGCGAGCGAGAAAGACGCGTTGCGATGGCGAAGCATCACGG
>CAWEEW010000008.1:0-109041 GCA_963808195.1 uncultured Acidobacteriaceae bacterium
TCTGTTCATTTTATGAGTCAGTAATACCGATCAAATTCTCCATTTATTGCTCGAATAATATTAACGCCCATATGTGCCCATTGTCTGGGCTTCAGCTAATTTATGTTTTTGCACAAAGGCACGGAATTTGTATAAAGTCATAGGTAATTCATAGCCAAACATGTCGTTTAAAGCATAGAGCCTAAAGAAATAGTGATGGGCAGGTCCGGGCGGTGGAGAGGGTCCGCCATAACCTACATGACGAAAAGAATTGATACCTTGCTTGGTTTGGTCTTTCAACGTAGCTTCCGCAGGCAGTGCTTGACGTAAAGTGGTTTTATTAGCAGGAATATCGTAAACAATCCAATGAATCCATGTACCTGCCGGTGCATCTGGATCTTCACATATCAGAGCAAAACTTTTGGTACCCGCGGGAATAGCGGTCCAAGATACTTCAGGCGAGACATTTGAACCATCGGCTGTGTATCTTTTCGGAATTGCTTGTCCGGATCTAAAGCCTGGGCTAAACAAGGTAAATTGATTTTCCGTTCCATGTCCTTCTCGGCTAGCAGCATAAATCGGTATGCAATCGTGGATTTCAAGGATGACTAAATTACCAAAAATAAACACAGCCAGGATTGACAAGAAGTGTGTTTTTAAAACGAGCTTATGTTTGAGTTTATGTATGGTATTTTGCATGTCCCTATTTTAGCTCCTTTTATGTTAGATAGAGAATAGTTTATTTTGCTAATCGTAATTTTTGCGACAGAAGTTTAGCTTCATCAAGTTTACATATATAAGCAAGGGAAATGTATAAAGCACCACCCATAGTGGCAGAGATAAAGATTTTAAAAGCCAATGGTAGTAAAGACATGCTAGCAAAATAATGCTGCATGATGGCAAATCCATATTTAGCACAGATATAAGTGGCAGCAGCAGCAAGAACCATTATTGACACTGGTTTTAGTAGACTGCTAAAACCCATGAGTCCAAGCTTTGGCCGTAAAAAATAGGTCAACAAAACCAGGTTAAAAACTGTAATCAAAGAAGTAGCAAGTGATATACCAGCCACTCCCAGAGGAATGGCGATAACAAATAGCCAATCAAGAAAAGCTTTAATAAATATAGCTACCATAGCTATATAAAATGGTGTTTTACTATCTTGAAAAGCAAAATATACACGAGTAATTAGATCGCGTGCCATATAAAAAATTATTGAAGGCACAAGATATATTAATGCCGTGGCAACCAGATAAGTAGATTCTTCATTAAAAGCACCGCGCTGAAATAACAATCGGATTATGGGTTCTGGTAAGGCAAGCAAGATAGCACTTAAAGGTAACGCCAGAAACCATAAAAAGCTTATTGCGCGCCGAAATTCAGCTTTCAGATCTTCGTTTTTTTTATTTATCGCCATTTCAGTGAAGCGGGGCAAAATCGGCACAAGCATAGCAGTTATTAAAACGCCAAGTGGAAGTTGCACTAGACGATTAGCATTAGCAATGGCTGTCCAAGCACCTTCGCCGATGTTCGAACAAAAGAAACTATCTACATAGATAATTAATTGTCCGATCGAAGTGCTGATTAACGCCGGCCATAAAACTTTAACGTAACTTGACGCACCATCAATGCTTTTACGTGGAAATCGATAATTTAGGCCAACGGAAAACATGCCCGGCATTTGAGCAAATAATTGACCAAATGCGCCAATTAAAGTGCCTATAGCCACTGGTAATGATGATTCGTGGTTATTGCTTATGACAATGGCAGCAATAATAGCAATGCTAGCTATAGCTGGTGACAGCGAGGGCCAAAAAACACGGTTGTATACATTCAATACACCATATGTAATACCAATCAACCCAGAGAGAAGAATTAACGGAGACATTACTCTCAACTGCAAAATTGTCTCACTAAAAAATTGGAGACGAGCTGTTTGATCGTTACCATAATTACCGGCCACGATTTGCATGATCTGAGGAGCAAAGAAAAAGATGATGAGACCCACTAAGGCTAAAGCAATGGCTGTAAAAAATGAAATTTGTACGACTAATGCACCGGCGTCAGGCGAAGATCTCTTGGGTGACAATGTAGTAACGGTAGCAGAGTGAAATGGGCCACCTAAGCCACCAAATAAAATAAGAATATTACCCGTAAACAAATAAGCATAGTTATAGGCATCAGCCAGAACTGAAGTGCCATAGGCTGCCGCTACTACAACATCACGAGCTAAGCCAATAACTTTGGAGAAAACGCTCAGTAAGGCGACCAGGCTAAAAGTCCTGCTTAAACTTTGTGCCTTTTCAGTCATTAGTTGGTCTATCCTAATTTTATCTGTTTGAATTTTATCCAGTTCAAAGAACATTTTGTCTTTGTCTAACGACTTTAGCATGGTGCAAGCATTTCTTGAAAACTGCCATACTAAAGTTGCAAAACACGTATTTATATCAATAAATGCATAGTTGTTAAACATCTAACGCATGGATAGATATAAGATCTATTGGATATGGATTAGCGATGTACCAAGGAGAGAATTCATTTGTTAGAAGGAACCTCAACCAATATAGCTTTAGGACTTGTTGCTGGAATGACCATTTTTCTAGGTCTGCCCATAGCACGGTTTAAAGGAGCATCTGAAGCTGTTAAGGGAATGCTCGCTTTAGCATCCGCCGGTGTGCTCTTTTTCCTCGTTATAGAAGTTGGTTATCATGCCATTGAAATTGTAGAAAGCACAGCAAAAGGTGGCGATCTGAACCTTGCTTTATTACAAGGCGGGATCATGAGTTTTGGATTATTGTTGGGTCTAGTTGGTTTAGCCGTAATCGAAGAGCGCAGACATCAAGCGCGTAATCAAGGAGCAACTCCTCTTGATATCGCTAGCATGATTGCATTAGGAATTGGTTTACACAATTTTGCCGAAGGACTGGCCATTGGACAATCCTACTCGAGCGGCAATACAGCTCTTGGATTAGTCCTGGTACTTGGCTTTGCCTTGCACAATGCTACGGAAGGTTTCGGTATCGCTGCACCTTTGGCTGGCACCGATGTTTCCTGGTCTAAATTGTTTAGTTTAGGGCTTATTGGTGGAGCACCTACTGCATTGGGTTCGGTTCTGGGAGGATCTTTCGTCAATACTAATTTCGAATTGTTCATTTTGTCTTTAGCTGTAGGATCCCTTATATATGTAACTAGAGAATTGTTGCGCTTGCGCTTTGCCAGCTTAAGTACGAGCAAAGGGATGCTGGCTTTGACAGTAGGACTTCTTGTCGGCATCGCAACAGAAATATATATAGAAGCAGCTTCGGTGCATAATCAGCCTGAACAAGCGGTTCATAGTGTTGAGGCTAAGAGAATTGTTTTTGAAGAAAATGAAGTAGAACCGAATCAATTAAGCGTTGCCCGCGGTGAGTATCTATCGCTTGCAAATAAAACCAATAACTCGCTAGAAATAGAAGCAAAGGGACTAATCAATAAAGAAGCCTTTATTCCTCAAAACGGTGAAATTACGGTTCAAGTCACAGGTGTACCCGGCAAGTATGCCCTCAGTGCGGAAAATAGTTCTTTCTTGACACAGGTTACTGTTATGCCCGGACAGAACAATATGGAAGAAGCTGATATGGAGAAAGTCATCGCCGCTTTAACGATAATAGCTGGTCATGTACAAGCAGCTTATGATTTGCATTTGGACTCACTCCAGGACCACTGCCTTAACCCTGATTTAGACCTAGCAAGGGCAGGAAAACATTCTTATCATCCGGTTCATGAAATATTTGAGAGTAAAACCCCAAATTCTTTACTTGTACAAGCAGCTCTGCAAAAGATAGGCTTATTAGCTCCACTTAAAGAGCAACTGGAAGAATATAGTAAATTGGCTGGTAGTAGCAAAGCTAGCAATGAGGAATTTGCCAAGTCATATGCTGATTTATTGGCGATGGTTGAAAAGACCCGCCGCTTAATCGGTGGGGAATATTACGACGATCCAGCATTCAGAAGAAAAGCAGCCCTGATAGTTTTGCAGCAGGCTGAAGATGAGTATAAGGAAGCCGTAGAGTCAGGACATATTGTTGTCTTGAAAGCAGCGCAACCTGGCAAAGATGGATATTTAGAATATCAAGATACAAAAGGATTTCTAGAAGCAACAAGAGCCATGCTGTCCTGTCCTTCTGATCAAAAATGCCGGTCAGCCCAAAAAGCAATTGAAGACTTGCTCGACACCAAATTTAAGCACATAAACCCAGAGAATCCAAAGCATCCAGTTCCTTTTACGAAAATAGAAAAAGACTTTGAGGCTATAGAAAAAATCCTTGACTAGCCTCAAGCATATATAGAAATCCGCTCTTCTGGTTTCAAGAAGTGCGCGTATATCAAAATACTATATGTATTTTATACATCAAACATGCATTACATATGGTGCTCCGATTTTCCCTATAAATGATTGTGTCCCAGCATCATCTAATGTTTGTATAGAAACAAACTAAGTATGGGTGCCATTTTCGCAAATTTATAAGTTCAAAATAAAATGAAATTTGGGGTACTTTTAATCCCAAAAGACCTGGCTATACTATAAACATATTCGGTGAGCACTCACAAAACAGTTGAGTACGTTGAGCCGAGGGGCCTTGCAGAAACGCCAGATAAGCGCTAATTCGAAACAGTAGCAAGCGAGCCCGCATTACATGAAGGACTAACTGAAATGTAGTGAAATACTGAGCCCACTTCGCAAGGGGCAGTTAGGTAGTAGCACTAATACCACCGTAGATTTATCTAGGTGGTATTTTTGTTTGGGAAGTTTTGAGTTTTACTAATAACTATTCGTCGGTGTTTGGCAACACTGTATCGGTATATATATTATGTATGTGCTTGGCAAGAACTTGCACTACACAAGCTACAGGTAAAGCAAAAATAATACCGAGCCAACCATCAATTTTGGCACCAATAAATATGGCTAGAAAAATCACAACCGGATGAAGCCCTATAACATTGCCCATGTATTTGGGAGCAACAATATTGTCTTTTAGCCATTGCAAGCCAGCAAAAATAGCAAATACTAAAATTAACTCAGTTAAACGATTGCCGTGAATATTATCTATGCCGTCAAAGGCAACCGAAAAAACTGTAGGTATAAAACCGATTGTGGGACCAATCACAGGAATGATTTCCCAAACAGCAAGAACAATACCGAGCAGAAGAGCATAATGAACTCCGATCGCGTAATAAACAATAGTGATTGTTATGCCGAAGCCAAGCGCTAAAACAACTTGTCCCTTAAAAAATGATTGCAAGCTATGATCGATTTCTTTTGAAATTGACTGCAGATGAGATTGATATCGCAGCGGCAATATTTTTATTATCGAGGCTTGCATTTTATAACCATCTAACAAAAAGTAGAATGATAAAAGTAAAATGCTCAGACCGTAAACAGTCCAAGATATAGTAGACACAGCCACATCACCCACACGATTAAACACTTGCCCTGCTTCAATTTTCGGCAAGAAGGACAAAGTGTCATTTAATATGTCTATCGTTTTGATTTCAACATGAGCAGCATGCAAATGCTGTTCCAGAGGAAGCGCAAATTGAGTAAGATTATGGACAAATTGAGGCAGTTGCAAATAAACAGTACTTGCTAGTTGAGAGATCTGAGCTATGATGGTCGGAACTAAAGTAATGGCACCAAAGACGATACCAACTAAAACTATTGCATAAACTATAAGTACAGCTAAAACGCGTATTTTAAGAAATTCATTGAGCCAATCGACAACCGCAATGAACAAATATGAAAACAGAATAGATATACCCAGGACTCGTAAAACATCTGCAAAATACGAGCAGACCTGAAAAGCAATTATGCAAAGAATGAAAGCAAGGGTTATAACAAATAATTGCCGCTGCAGTGCAGGATCGGTTGATTGAGCAGAAGACGGCGGAGCAGTTTGAAGAGGTGTTTTCGACGAAGGTCGAAGGGTTTAATCGGCGCTTCTGGACGCGGTGCATCAGGATGACGATTCAAAGTGATCGTCGCGTTTTCGTCGTCGACGGGGCGGTTTGGCGCAGGGTCAGGTGGCTTATGCGGCGGCGAATGAAGTGTTGAACAAGTTGGCGCAGGCCGCGAGCGCATCAGCGGCCGGGGTGCCGGGTGTTGAGCATGAATTGGGGGCCGTGGGAAGGTGGAATGGTCACGCCACAGTTCGGCGAATTTTTGAGAATGAGGGCGTGGGGTTGATTCCGCTGGAGGCGGGGGCGGATTATTTGGTGCGTGAAATGTCCACGCCGGCGGGTGGGCCGGTGGAGATTGTGATTCTTGGGGCCTGGTGGGAAAATTGAGCGAATGGAACGCATGACGTTGTGGCGGGAGACGCGTCGATGGCGGTGGCATTTGAGCGTGAACTGTAGCGTGGAGTCGCATTCGTTTTTGGATCGCATGTGATGAAGGGGAAGGCGGTGTTGCCGGCGGCGATGATGGCGGAATGATGGCGCACGGGGCAATGCATGAGCATCCGGGGTTAGCTTTTCAGGGGTTTGATGACCTTCGTATTTTCAAGGGGGTGACGTTCACGAAAAGGGCGACTGATGTCGTTGGGGGTTTTGGCAGGGGCGCAGCGACGAAGGAGGGAGTGGAATATGTTCCAGTGGACTTCGGAGCGGCAATTTGTTCATGCCCGAGTGACGATTTTTGGATAGAAGTTCCCGGCAAATGAGGAGCCCAGTTGCAGCGGGGATCGGGGAACTTCCCGTGATGGAGATGGATGTACACCGAGGGCGGTTTTTTCATGGGGCGCGATGCAAGGGATTGCGCTCCATTGCGGGGTGGTCGAAGAGGGAATTGTGGGGAATGCCTCGGGGCGGCGTTGCCGTCGGGATGGATGAAGCAGCCGTTGCGGTCGGCGTGGATCAGTGATCCGTTGGCGATGGATGTGGCGTTTCAGTTGATGATTCTCTGGTGCATGGAGACGCACGGGGTGGGGTCGTTGCCGACGGGAGTGGGGAGGTATCGGCAATTTGTGAAGGCGTTTCCCGGCGGCTGGGACGAAGGTTGTAGATTCGGGTGGCCAGGCGGGTGAACATTCGGCGAAGCGGGGATTGATTTTGTGGATGCGGCGGGAAATTGGTGGCGACGATGAAGGGGTATGAGTGCGTGATGGATGCGGCGCTGAAGGCGGCGTTTGCGGGGAATGATTGGCGCACTGAAAAAACTTCAACACGAAGTTACGAAGAGGCCACGAAGTGTGTTCGACTCGGTGGGGTGGTCACGGCGAGAAAGATTGTGGGCGGGAACAAACCACAGATGATCACAGATTAACAGAGATGAAGAGAAGGCGGAGAAATGCCGTTTTTGTTTTTAAATATTCGTCTACTTTTCTGGAATCACTTCCGTTTTGATAACAATTGATTCTGGCAAAACCTTGTAATCCGAGTTAATCCGTGTTGAGTGCTTTCTTTTCGTCGTTTGTTGAGGATGTCATTTGAGCGGGTTGGAGCGGATTGCGATTGTGGGGTTGGGGTGTGTGTTTCCGGGAGCGGAGGCGGGGGGAGTTGAAGTTTTGGGGGCATGTGGTGGCGGGGCGGTCACGTGCGGGAAGTGCCGGAGGGGCGGTGGGGGTTGTCGGACGTGCGGATGTGTATGCGAAGGGGATGGCGGCGGAAAAGGTGTATTCGACGCGAGGGTGTTTTGTGGAGGATTTTCGGTGTGATGGGGAGGGGTTGGAGATATCCGGAGTTGCTGGAGCGGTTGGATCCGATGTTTCATTTGTTCTCAGGGCGGGGCGGGCGGCTTGGGGGATATGGTGACGGCGGGGTGGATAAGGAGAGGGTAGGGGTGATTATTGGGAATATTGTGTTGCCGACGGATGCGGCTTCGGCGATGACGGAGGAGATTTTTGGGGCGGTGTTTGAGGCGAAGGTTTTGGGGAAGGGTGGCAGAGCGAAGTCGTTAACGGAGCCGTTGAATCGGTATGTGGCGGGGGTACCGGCGGGATTGTTGGCGAAGGCGTTAGGGTTGGGTGGGGGGAGTTTTACGTTGGATGCGGCGTGTGCGTCTTCGTTGTATGCGTTGAAGCTGGCGGCGGAGGAGTTGTTAGCGGGGCGGGCGGATAAATGTTGACGGGGGGGTTTCGCGGCCGGATTGTTTGTATACGCAGATGGGGTTCTCGCAGTTGCAGGCGTTGTCGCCCGAGCGGGAGGTGTGCCCGTTTGATGCGGGCGGCGGATGGATTGGTGGTCGGGGAGGGGCGGGGATTTCGTGTTCAAGCGGCTGGAGGATGCGGTGCGGGATGGGGATCGGATTTATGCGACGATTGCGGGGATCGGGTTGTCGAATGATATTGGCGGGAATTTGATGTTGCCGGACTCGGGGGGGCAGGTGCGGGCGATGCGGGCGGCGTATGAGAGGCGGGGTGGACGGCCGGCGGATGTGGATTTGGTGGAGTGTCATGGGACGGGGACGCCGGTGGGGGATGCGGTGGAGTTTAGGAGTTTGTGCGAGTTGTGGAAGGGAGGGGCACCCGGAGTGAGAAGTGTGTGATGGGGTCGGTGAAGAGCAATGTGGGGCATTTGTTGACGGCGGCGGGGCTCGGCGGCGTTGATAAAGGTGTTGATGGCGATGAAGGAGTGGAAGTTGCCGCCGACGGCGAATTTTGTGGAGGGGGGAAGAGGTTGGGGGAGTGGGTTGGGAGGCGTCCGTTTGAGGTTTTGCGGGAGGCGCAGGGAGTGGAAAACGACCGAAGGGGCATGGGAGAAGGGCGGCGGTGAGTGGGTTTGGGTTTGGGGGGATTAATGCGGGGATGTCTTGGTGGAGGAGTGGGAGGGGAAAATAAGCGGAACGCAGAACGCAAAACTTTTGCGGAAAAGTGGTGGGGAAAGGGGTGGCGATTGTGGGGATGGGGGCACATTTTGGGGGGTGGAGGAATTTGCGGGAGTTTTCAAGGCGTGTGTTAGGCTGGGGATGAAAATATAGCGATGGAACCCAAGCGGTGGTGGGGGATTTCCGGGGAGGGGAGGCGGGGGTATTTTGTGGAGGGGGTGGAGACGGCGGTGGGGAGGTTCGGGATTGCACCGGCGGAGTTGGAGGAGATGTTGCCGCAGCAATTGTTGATGTTGAATGTGGCGGCGGAGGCGTTGGAGGATGCGGGGATGGGGGATTTGTGCGAGGCGGTTGGGGATGGGGGTGTTTATGGGGATCGGGTTGGATTTGAATACGACGAATTTTCGGTTTCGGTGGGGGATGATTGAGAAGGCGAGGGGGTGGGCACGGGAGATGGGGAGGGAATGAATGAGGAGGAGATGGCGGGAGTGGGTGAGGGAGTTCGGGAGGCGGCGGGGCCGGCGTTGGACTGCGAATCGGACGATGGGGGCATTGGGGGGGATTGTGGCGAGTCGGGTGGCTAGGGCGTTTAATGTGGGTGGGCCGAGCTTTACGGTGTCGGGGGAGGAGACGTCGGGGTTGGATGCGATGAAGGTGGGGATGGGGGCGTTGTTGCGTGGGGAGGTGGATGTGGCGCTGGTGGGGGCGGTGGATTTGGCGGGGGATGTGCGGGCGGTGTTGGGGCAGGAGGAAGTGCGCGGGTTTGATGGGAAGGTGATTGGGGAAGGGGCGGGGGCGGTGGTGTTGAAGCGGTATGCGGATGCGGTGCGGGATGGGGATCGGATTTATGCGGTGGTGAAGGATGAAGGACGCCCCGAGGAATGGGGGTTGTGAATGAGAATGGAGAAGTGGATTGCTCCGGAGATTGGGGATAGGGGCGGCGAGTGGGATTGCGGGGGTGATTAAGGGGGCGTTGGGGTTACATCATCAGACGATTGGTGAAGAAGGGGAAGGGGGGCGGTATTGGTTGCGGGATCGGGTCGAGGGGCCGCGGCGGGCGGTGGTGAGGGTGGGGAATGTTGCGGGTGAGGTTTGTCGTGTGGGATTGGAAGGGGTGAGAGGGTGGTGTGGTGGAGGCGGGGGTTGCGGTGGCGCGGCCGGTGGGGGTTGAGAGCAAGAAGAAACAGAAGGGGAAGGTGGCGTTTGTGTTTCCGGGGTCGGGGGTGAATTTTGCGGGGATGGGACGGGAGTTGTCGGCGGCGTTTCCGCAGGTGCTGGCGCGGCAGGATGCGGAGAATGAGCGGTTGGGGTCGCAGTTTGGGGGCGTGTGGGAGAAAGCTGACAGAGAAGAGAGGCTTTCGATACGGGGATGGGATTTTTTCGCAGGTGTCGTTGGGGATTTTTATTTCGGATGTTTTGCGGGAGTTTGGGGTGAGGCCGGAGGCGGTGATTGGGTATAGTCTAGGGGAGACGACGGGGTTGTTTGCGAGCGGGGCGTGGGGAGGGTGGCGAGTCGCAGCGGGATGTGATGTTTAGGCGGATGGGGGAATCGGCGTTGTTTCGGGAGGAATTATGCGGGGCGTGTCATGCGGCGCGGCGGCATGGGGGTTAGCAGGCGGGAGAGAAGATTGATTGGGCGGCTATTGGGGGTGATTGATCGGGCGGCGGCGGAGGTGCGAGGGATGTTGGAGAAACGGGCGCGGGTGTATTTATTGATTGTGAACACGCCGACACAATGCGTGATCGGGGGGGAGCGGGGACGGGTGCTGGCATTCGTGAAGGAGATCGGGGCGAGCTTTCATGAGGTGCATGACGTGACGACGGTACACTGTGATGTGGTGCGGGAGGTGGAGAAGGCGTATCGGGAGTTGCATCTTGTTGGAGAGAACCGTTACGGAGGGGGTGACTTTTTATAGCGGGATTTTGGGGAAGAGTTATGCGGTGACACGGGATTCGGCGGCGGATTCGATCGTAGGGCAGGCGGTGGAGTTTGATTATACGAAGGTGATTGAGGCGGCGTATGCGGACGGGGTGCGGCGGTATTTCATCGAGGTGGGACCGGGGGGGACATGTACGCGGATGATCGATGCGATTTTGGGAGAGCGGGAACATTCCGCACTCCCCCCGACGCAAACTCCGGGTCAATCGACAACGCCTTATCGAAGTGCTGCAACGACTCTTGCCCGAGCAGCCGCTCGGAGAGATCGCGTCCCTGCAGGAATTCCTGTCGAGCCTCGTCGGAGCGCGTTGTGATGGGCAGCTTTCCATCCGACGCGGCAGCAGTGGTCGTGTTTCCGCTCGTTTGATTGCAGGCGATCAGTGCCGCGGAAGCGAGTAGTATGCTCGCGGTCCAAACTAGATGCAGAGTTTTTCTTTGGGACATTGGAGGGCTCCTTGGCATGTGCGAACGACATTGCGGATCGAGCATGATCGCGTTCGACACACGTTAGACGGAAGGATGTGACTTTAGATAGCGGAGTGAGCGGCTAGAGTCGATGGACGAACCCGTAATCAACAACAGACAGTTGTTGGGAGACTCTGGCGCGAAGCAGCGTTTGTGAATGTAGGGTCAGTCCGAACTCGACTCGGGTCGTTCGAGTTCAGGCCGTCTTCGCCGCGCTCCCATCTAGTCCCAACTCGCGGGCGATTCCCTGAAGCGCCACAATGCAGAAAGCAATGTGTTCATCCAAATCCACACCGAGAGCGGCAGCACCGTTAATGATGTCGTCGCGATTCACCTTGCGGGCGAAGGCTTGGTCTTTCATCCGCTTTCGCACCGACTTCGCATCCACCTCGGCCAGCGATTTGCCCGGCTTGATCAAGGCCACGGCAGTGATGAATCCAGCCAGTTCGTCGCAGGCGAAGAGAGCTTTTTCCATGGGGGTATCGCGCGTCACTCCAGTGTATTCGGCATGCGACATGATGGCTCTCGTGATCACTTCCGGCCATCCGCGCTCCTTCAGAATTTCGTTTCCCTTGTAGGGATGGTCATCAAGGCTGGGATACTTCTCGTAGTCGAAGTCGTGAACCAGTCCGACGATGCCCCACAGGTCTTCCTCCGACAACCCAAGGGTCACCGCAGAATTCCCAGATCCATTCGGAAACTTATGTGAGCAGGCTCTCATGCAGGCTTCCACCGCCAGCGCGTGCTTGCGCAAACTTTCCGACTGGGTGAACTCAGTTAGTAAACACCACGCGCTCTCGCGATCAATCATGTCATTCGCCCTGTCTGTTGCGGGATTTCGCCGCTCCACTTCCACCTTCGAGGCTTAAACTCACGGCTTCATGCATTTTAACCTTGACATCCACAGGGCACGTACCGCAGATTGTCCCTGCAGCCGAATTCTTCCCCCAATTTAGATTCTGTTGCATAGCTTTAAGGAGTAGCCCGCTCTGGCACTCCCACAACCCGATGGCCACGACTCTTGCCCCGGTAGATTCTAGGGAAGTCGTTCGTTGCGATCACTGCCTGCTGGTTCAATTCCGTACGGTCAATAACAATTGCCGGCGCTGCCACTCGTCCCTGGACGAGGAGCCCGAGCCTGAACCCGTGGTGCTTGCGCCACCCGTAATGATGCCGATGCCCGGGATGGGCCGCGGGCATCTGAACCTGGCAACCTCGATCCGCTCGCTGCGTCTGCGCAGTGGATTGAGCCAGCGGCAACTGGCAGGACGCATGTCCGTGCCGCGAACCTACGTTTCGAAAATCGAGAACGAAAAAGCTACGCCCACGCTGTCTTCCCTGGAACGGCTGGCGCGCGCACTGGAGGTAACCGTGCCCGAACTGCTCAGCGGCGGAGAAAAGAACCGTCAGGACGAGATCAGCGAGCTGATGAAAGATCAATTCATCGCGGAAATTCTGCCGTTCGTGTCGCAACTGAACGGGATGCAAATGTCGAGCATCCTGACCCAGGTGCGGGACTTAACGATCCGGCCAAGAAGAACTGCATAAGAGTCTTATGTAGGGACAGCCGCCCCCGGCTGTCCGCCGGACGCAGTCCGGCAGTTGCTACCACAAAGTTTATCCGGGCAACCTGCCAACTCAACGCCGGGACCAACCTTGGTCCCGGTTTTTTCTCACATCTCCGACATCGACTACTCTCGATCCTTCGGCGCCGCGATGCCTAGAAAAACCAGAACAGCCCGATTCAGCCGCACCATGTCTTCGTCGGCGAGGCGCCCAACCCGTGTACCGGCTCTTGCTTTGGGAACGGTTGTAATCTTATCCACCATCAACCGGCAAGGAGCGCGCAACCCATTGCTTTCCGTTGGCACAACTAGAAGGCGAAACAGCGGAGCGTCCGTCGGATCGGTGGTGAATGCGCAGATGGTTACCGAATCTGTCTTGTCGAATCGGTCGTCCTGAAGAACCACAGCTGGACGGGGCTTTCCAGCGTAATCCTTGCCGCCCGAGACGGTCCAAATTTCGCCCCGCTTCATTTCGGGGAATCTGACGTAGACGAATCTGATGCGCCGCCCCACTCAGAAACCACATCGACGAAATCTTGGTCGACCCGCGCGTGGGGACTCTTGGCCACAGCCGTAGTTTGCCGGCGCGCTTCCTTGGCGAAGGCGGGCGAACGCATATCGGGAACCCAAATTTGGATCGGTCGAAGGCCCTGTTTGCGCAGCCGCTTGCGATGCGCTCTGACCTTGTCTCGCGACGGCTTGGAGTTGGTTCGCGCCGACATTTTCTCCCTCGGTTACATGTAACTTTAGCACGGACATATGTGCAAAAGAAAGTCGCGGGCCGAGGATATGCTTACCGAAATTCCAACGAGTTATGGACATTCTCGTCGTCAGCCACCATGCGCAATGAATCCAGAGTAGATCGACCGACATCTATCTGGCATGAACCTGGAAGAAGCTGGAAATGTTTTGTCCGCCGCGCCTGTTCTCTCCTCCTTGAACCAGCCCGAGGCCAGGGGATGGTCGGATGAGCCGCTTCAGTCGACCCCGTTCGCGAGTTCTTCAATCCCCGACGATTCCCTGCTCGATGCCTACTCCCGCGCGGTTACCGGCGCAGTCGAGCGTGTCAGCCCTTCGGTGGTGAATATCGAAGTACATCAATCTGCTGGCCGCACGCGCTCGGGAGAGGAACGCGAGCGGCGTGGTGGTGGCTCGGGATTTGTATTTACTCCCGATGGCTTGATTCTCACCAACAGCCACGTGGTGCATGACGCCCGCCGCATCGAGGTCACCCTTGCCGACGGACGCCGCTTGCCCGCCAGCGCCATCGGCGACGACCCGGCCAGCGACCTTGCCGTGATCCGCATCGACGAGCCGCGAGTCGATGAGCCTGGCCTGATCGCCGCTGCGCTCGGCGATTCGCAGGCGCTGCGCGTGGGGCAACTAGTGGTCGCAATCGGCAATCCGTATGGATTTCAGTCGACGGTCACGGCAGGAGTAGTAAGCGCGCTGGGGCGTTCGCTGCGCTCGTATTCCGGGCGGCTCATCGACGATGTCATTCAAACCGACGCCGCGCTCAACCCCGGCAACTCCGGTGGACCGCTGGTGGATTCCGGTCGCGTGGTCGGAGTGAATACGGCGACGATTCTGCCCGCACAGGGAATCTGCTTCGCCATCGGCATCAACACGGCGAAGTTCGTGGCCAGCCGCCTGCTGCGCGACGGACGCATCCGCCGCAGCTCTATCGGCGTCTCGGCGCAGACCGTGCCCATCCATCGCCGCGTGGTGCGCTTCTACAACCTGCCGAAGGAAACCGGCGTAGTCGTCATCTCGCGAGAAGAGAAAAGTCCCGCGCATCGTGCCGGCGTGCGCGAAGGCGACGTCATCGTCGCGCTCGAAGGTCATCCCGTGGCCGGAGTCGACGACCTGCACCGTGTGCTCACCGACGTTCGCGTAGGCGTAAGCTGCTCGCTGACCGTGATTCGGCACACGGAGAAGATGGAGCTGAGGATTGTGCCGGAAGAAGCTACGGGCACCTAGCAAGAAATTCCTGTCATTCCGAGCGGGCGCAAGCCCCGAGGAACCTGCTTCGCGTCGGCGCCACTCCAACTCCCGTCTGGAGCAATGCCGGGAAGGGCACGACGTTCAGTCGTGCTGTTAAGTCGTCGAAAACGCAACCGCGCTTTAACGCCCGGGTTACGCCATTTACGCGCCGCAGATGGAGTCGCTGGTGATCTTCTTTAGCTCTCCAGCGCGGCGGTCTAGGGGCGTCACGATTTGGGCTCTTCCAGTCGTCACGGCTTCTCCCATCATCGCGCAACTTCGGTAATCGACACAAGGTCGGATATCACAGGGGTGGTGTGGAAGATATCGCATTCTCTGCCACGTTATAATCTGTCAGATCCTCTCCGTCGACACCGCCGGTGAACCTGAGAACGAGGCGGCCGCCCTTCCGCTGAATTACGATATGCCAGTATTGCCTTCTGCTAACGCTAAACGATCCGAGGTTACCGCTGATGAGTTCCAATGGTAGGAGAAGAGTGGAGGCCGCGGATCCGCAGCCCAGACAAACAAAAGACTTTTGCGAAGCGCTGAGGAAATCGAGCTGGCTTTGGTGGAAGCCGAACCAATAATATGGGATGCCGCTTGTCTCCCTGTGCTCAGCCGAGACTGCGCAGATTACGCGGGTTTGGCCGTCGGCCGATTCGTATTTGGTTTGTGACAGTTTCGACAAATTAACGTGCAGGCGCCCTTGAGCGAGCCGAACGCATTCGTTGTGGAATGCTGAAGGTGTCCCTCTGTGAGGGTCGAGGAAATCACGAACAGCGTCGGCGGGTCTGGGCCAAAGCTGCAGCGCGAACTTCAAGAGCGCGGCGGCACGATCTGCGATCATCTGTTGGCCCCACGAGTCAACGTTAGCGAAATAGCGGTTGAGTTCGAAATGGCTGAGCCCGTAGACCGTCCGCTTTTCGCCATACGCCTTGTTGCTCAGCTCGGGGTTGTAGCCTGTCAGCGTAAGGTTGCCAATCGTGTGTAGCCAGTCTGCTTGTACGGCCAGAGCGTTTGTACCCAGCAAGGCCTCCCATTCGGCAGAAAGGGTTTGGGGCATTACGTGCTCGATGGTTATCTGGTCCAGTTGCACCGTCTCATGGTGCTCGAAACTAGCTTCGATCGTCTCGAGGATTACCGGGCAGGCCCGACTTCCATAGATCTGAGTGTGCGCCCAGGCACTTGAGAATTCGGTGTCATTCGGCCAGCGGCGATTCTTTTCCTCGGAGCCTAGGGCGGCAGACAACCAAGCGGATGGAGTCTCCACGACGGGTTTGATCTTGCATAGTCCAACGAACAATCCAGCAAGCGAATTCGACGGAACGCCCACAACCATGCGACGGATGATGAACGAAAACAGGATCTGAAGGACGTTCAAGAATTCCTCGTCGGGGAACTGTCCATCTTCATAGTCTTCGTACAAAGCCAGAAGGAGAGGGTATACGGTGCCGAAATCCAGCCGACGGAAATATTCAAAGTAGTTTCTGAGTCGGGCATTTGGTTCCAGACTTGAGGTCGCGATTCGGCTGTAGAGAACCGAAAGGAGCTCCATTCGGGTCATAAGAATTTTCACGGAGTTAGCTTCGTCGTTAGTGACCAAGCGTTTGATGGAGGCGTACACGTCTCCCTTGCGGACGTCCTCACCCTCCGCGCCAAGAAAATGACGCATGAATTCGGTGAGGCTAGTGCCGAGTCGGTTCTGCATGGGCAGCCAAAGATTCTCGTAGACCGCTTGCTGCTCGTTTACCGCGAATCTCATAAGGAAGTAGTTTCGGACTAGATCGGCTTGCTCGAGCGGCGAACCTTTAAAATTAAGGCTCTCAAAGATGAGGTAGGGATCGTCGCTGTCGCTGAGGTTAATCATTACGACCATCAGCCTGGTCTCGACGAGTTGCAGAATCTTGCCCGCATCGACACTTCTCCCCTCCTCGATTTGATCGCGGAGTCGGCGTCGGAAGAACTCGTAGGCCTTCTTGAAGTGGGAATCTGGAAACGGCGCGGCAAGATTTTGGACGATCGGAGAATAGCCGACCCTGTCGCCCTGGGTGGGTAGCAACTTGAAAAAGTCTGTTCCCTCATAGCCATCATTGGTCAGGTAGAAGTTCTGGATCTTCCGCTTCCGTACTTCGTCGGTTGTCAAGAGGGAGTCTCGGACGGCGCATAAGAGCACTGCGACGCTAGTGAGTCGTTGTTGGCCGTCGATGACAAGGAACTTCGAGACGCCCACTGGAACGCTTCGCGCGGGCATGGTCACGACGGCTCCCATGAAGTGTGTTCCCTTGTTCTCAGCTTCGGGATAGTCGTAAAAACTCATGATGTCTTCCCAAAGCGTCCGCCACTGCTTCTCGCCCCACGTGTATGGCCTCTGAAAGAGCGGTACTAGGTTCTGCTTGAAACCGCTAAAGTAGTTGATGATCAGAGTTGGGTTCGCTTCCATGATCGGCCATTCTATCGATGGGTCCGCGGCGAGTACAGGGGTCCTTCGGCCCGCAAAGTGCGCGGGCCTCAGGATGACACAGGGAGGGCTGGCCTCTTCGTGTCACCGCTGCTAGGGCTGCCGGAGGCTCTCAAGGTGGTCATGAAAATCCGCGCTGGTCGCCCACTAGAGTCCGCGTCCCTTAGGGGCTGAGGCCCCGTTCCTCTATTTGGCTTTTAGCGGCACGAGTGCAACTCGTGCCCTTCCCGGTTCGCTTTTCACCGCACTCGTGAACTCGTGCGCTAGGCTGGTTATTTTGCGGGGGCGTGAGCCTTCGGCGCGGGCGCGCCGCGCAGCAATCCTTCGGTACTGAGGTCCTCGTCTAGATCGGGCCAATGAAGGCTGTAGCCTCCGCCCGCGATCTTCCAGTTCTGGAGTTGCTCGGGCGTGGCATTGAGCAACCGCGGATACCACGCCAGGGGCACAGTGATTACGCGACCGTCGCGCAGCGAGACGCTAAGGGCGTCGCCGCTAAACTCGACCCCCAACACGCGTTCATCAGCCACGGAACGATTGTAACAATGTAGTCGCGGGCGCAAAGCTCTTTCCACGCGCCCGCGGCCCTCAGGGGCTGAAGCCCACATTGATTTCTGGACGCTTTACGCGGCGCTGAAGCGCCGCTCTTCCACGTCGCGCTGGCAAAAAGCAGATTCCTCCACTCCGCCGTCGCTCGCGCTCCGACTCCGGTCGGAATGACAAGGGTTCGTGTTCAGCGCGCCCCGACGGCTTGACATCACCCGTGCCCTTCCCGTCATTGCAAGCCCCTTCCCCCTGTGTTAACTTCTTACCGAAGGGGATCACTTTGCAGCACAAAGTTCCCGACGGGCTGGATCGCAAGGAAACGGAAGTCTACCGGCAGCTTGATCCAGAGCGGCTCCCAAAACACATCGCGATCATCATGGACGGCAACGGGCGCTGGGCGAAACGGCGCCACATGCCGCGCGTGGCCGGACATCGCGCCGGAGTCGCGGCGGTGCGCTCGACGGTGGAAACGGCGGCGCGCATTGGCATTCATGCGCTCACGCTTTACGCCTTCTCGGAAGAAAACTGGAAGAAACGTCCCAAGAGCGAAGTGGATTTTCTGATGCGCCTGCTGAGCCGTTACCTGAAGGCGGAAGTTCCCACGCTCAACAAGAACAATATTCGCCTGGAATATATTGGCCGCCAGCATGAACTGCCGGAAGATGTGCAGGAGCGCATGGCCTGGGCGCGGCACAGCACGGCGCAGAACACGGGTACCGTGCTTACCCTGGCGCTGAACTACAGCGCGCGCAGCGAACTGGTGGACGCGTTCCGCTCCATGGTGAATTCAGTTTCGCAAAATGGAGGCCTCGAGCACCTGCGCATCGACGAAGACACGGTCGCACGGCATTTGTACACATGTCATCTGCCCGACCCTGATCTGGTGGTGCGCACTTCGGGTGAAATGCGGCTCAGCAATTTTTTGCTGTGGCAATTGGCCTATGCCGAAATCTATGTGACGCCGACTTTGTGGCCGGATTTTCGCGGCTTGCATTTGCTCGAAGGCGTCGCCGAATATCAGAAGCGGGAGCGCCGCTATGGCGGATTGAACGGCGACTCCCACGCCCACTCTTCCGGCGAAATGCGCACAAGCATGGCCGATCTGGTTGCCGAGCTTAGAACCAATGGAACGAATTCTGAGAACGACTCTGACTCTGAGCAAAAAGAGAAGCCTCATCATTACAAACTTCATGCCTCGAAAGTCACCCGCAAACACTAAGGCTGGCATCTCCGGGACATTGCTGCCTTGTTAAAGCGCATCGCGACCGCCGTGGTGCTGATTCCAGTTGTGTTGCTGCTGGTGCTGCGCGCGCCGGTGCCGGTGGTCGCCGTGGTGACGGCGGCGATCGCGTTGATCACGGTGCAGGAATTTCTGAAGCTGACGGAATCCTACGGTGTTGAGCCGTTGCGCCTGCCCACTTACATCTTTGTGGGATTGTTCTTTTTACTTCTGGCGGCGAGCGCAGCCGGCGATGCTCCACAACCGTCCGCGTTGAAATTCTTGCTAGAGGCAGCGTTTGCCTGTGCGCTTGCTCCTTTTGTTTTTCTGACCATTGCCATGCGGCGAGCCAAAATGAGCGGCGCATATCCGGCTGCGGCTGCAGCCAGCTTTGCCTTCGTGTACATTGCCGTGCCGATGGGAATGCTCGTGCAATTGCGGCAGCAGTGGGCGGGAGCGTTTTGGCTGCTCTATCTTCTTTTGATCGTTTGGGCGGGCGATATTTTCGCCTACTTCGTGGGCCGCTCGCTGGGACGGCACCTGATGGCGCCGCGCATCAGTCCGAAGAAAACGTGGGAGGGTGCGGCAGCTTCGCTGGCGGCAAGCCTTGTAGTCGGGAGTTTGCTGTTCAGCCATGCCCTGCAGATTAGCTCATTCCTGCTGCGCGTTGGATTGATCCAGCGCCGCGACGGCCTGTTCGGATTGGAGAAGCCGGAGTTGTGGCCAATCATGTTGCTGACGATTGCGCTGAATATCGCGGCGCAGCTGGGCGATCTGGTGGAATCGCTGATCAAGCGCGGAGCTGGCGTGAAAGATTCGGGCGCGATTCTCCCCGGGCACGGCGGCATGCTGGACAGGATCGACGCGCTACTCTTTGCGGCTCCGGTGCTGTGGTTCTACGCGGCTTGGCGCGTCCTGCAGTAGCTTCGCCTTCCTCCCCCGACAGATGAGTAAGAAGCGCGTAAAATAGAGGCTTCGCTCGGAAGTCGCTCGCAAACACTCGGGAATCATGAGAATCTCGCCAGCATGAAACGCATCGCCATCCTGGGTTCCACCGGCTCCATCGGCCGCAGCACGCTGAGCGTAGCCGAGTCCTATCCCAAGCGCTTTGAGATCGTCGGCTTAGCCGCAGGCCGCAATCTGGAAGAGGCCTTTGAGCAGACTCGCCGCTGGCGGCCAAGAATAGTTTCGATGGCGGAGGAAACCGACGCCGACGCGTTACGCGGACGTCTAAGACAAGCCGGTCAGAGTGAAATCGAAGTGGTTTACGGAGCGGCGGGCACGGTAAAGGTCGCAACCCATGCCGAGGCCGATTTCGTGGTGAGCGCCATCGTGGGCGTGGCGGGACTTGAGGCCACTTACGAAGCAGTCAGGTCTGGCAAGACGGTCGGCGTGGCCAACAAGGAATGCCTGGTCGCCGCGGGTGAGTTGATTACCGAGGAAGCTCGCAGACAGGGCAAGCCGCTGCTGCCGATCGATAGCGAGCACAACGCGGTACACCAATGCCTGCGGGCCGGGCGGATGGAGGAAGTGGAACGCATTTGGCTTACAGCCTCCGGTGGCCCATTCCTGAACACCCCACGCTCGGAATTCGACTCCATTACGGTGGAGCAGGCGCTCAGCCATCCCACGTGGAAGATGGGCAAACGCATCACAATCGACTCGGCTACCTTGATGAATAAGGGGTTCGAGGTGATCGAGGCATGCAGATTGTTTCACATGCCGCCCTCGAAAGTGGAAGTAATTGTCCACCCGCAGTCGACAATCCATTCTTTGGTGGAGTTTATCGATGGCAGCATACTTGCTCAGTTGTCGGTGACGGATATGCGCTTGCCGATTCTCTACGCTTTGACCTATCCGGAGCGTATTCAATCGGATATGCGCTTGCCGGTCCGCAACTTGCGTCATCTGGACTTCTGCCCTCCAGACATGAGTAAATTTCCTTGTCTGCGCCTGGCTTATGAGGCGGCGGAGTCAGGCGGAGCCAAGACGATAGCGCTGAATGCGGCCGATGAAGTGGCGGTGGCAGCGTTTCTTGACGGGAAAATCAGCTTTCTTGAGATTCCCCGCATCATCGAAAAGGCGGTTGCCGCATCTAATTCGGGAACGCTGGGTTCGATTGCTGAGGTACTTGAAGCTGATGCCGAAGCCCGCCGATATGCTCAACAGCTGGTTTTGGGAATAAACAAGAAGGCACCGAAGCCACAGGCGGCATCTGTGGTTCGATAAGTGAATCTAATTGGGGGAGCAGTTCGTACTTTACCTTATGTCTGATTTCCTGATTTCCGTCGCTGCGGTCGCGGTTGTTCTCGGCTTCATGATTCTCATCCATGAGTTCGGCCACTATGCCGTGGCTAAGCTGCTGGGCGTTCGGGTGGAGCAGTTCGCCATTGGTTTCGGCAAACGTCTGGGGGGCTTTCGCAAAGGCGACACCGATTACCGCATCAACGCCCTGCCCCTCGGCGGCTACGTGAAGATGAGCGGCGAGAATCCCATGGACGAGCGCTCAGGCGACCCCGGCGAGTTTATGTCTCACTCCCGCTGGCACCGTTTCCTGATCGCCATTGCCGGCCCGTCGATGAACATCCTGCTGGCAATTTTTCTGCTCACCGCGGTTTACATGGTGCACTACGAGTATCCAGTTTTCCTCGACCAGCCCGCGGTCATCGAAGGAGTAAAGCACGACTCACCGGCTGCCAAGGCCGGATTTCAGCCGGGCGACCGCATTGTGAAAGTCGACGGCATTCAGAACCCAACCTGGGAGCAGCTTCAGCCGCGCGTGTGGCTTAGTCCGAACCAGCCGCTGACCGTTACGGTTCAGCGTGGCGATCAGACATTTCAGAAAACAATCGTGCCGCAACCCGTAACCACATCGGAAGTTGGTTCGGCAGGATGGTATCCCGAGGAACCTGTCATCGTTGGTCAGCTTGAGGCCAACACCCCCGCTGCCAATGCCGGTCTAAAAGAGGACGACAAAATCGTTGCCATGGATGGGCAGCCCCTGGTTTCCATCGAAGCCATGATCGAGCGCCTGCAGCAAACGAAGGAGCAGCCTGTCGATCTCACCGTGCTGCGCAGCAGCCAGACTTTGAGTTTTCATCTGACCCCGGTACTCTCGAAAACGGAAGATCCAAAAGAGCAGCGATACCGGCTGGGCTTTCTCAACAAGAACGAGACCAAGGTTACGACGCTGCCATTCGCGCAGGCTCTGAGCCTTTCTCTTGAGACCAACAAGAAATACTCGTTGTTGATTCTGGAGTTGGCGAAGAAGATCGTTCAGCGCAAAGTATCGTTAAAGGCAGTCTCCGGCCCCATCGGCATCGCCCAGGATGCGGGCTATGCGGCGCAGCAAAAAGGCTGGACGCCGCTGCTGGAGTTAACCGCCGGCATCAGCCTGAACCTCGGCATCTTCAACCTGCTGCCAATCCCCATTCTCGACGGCGGCGTCATCCTGTTCCTCGCCATCGAAGGCCTCATGCGCCGCGACGTCAGCCTGCGCATCAAAGAGCGTGTCTACCAGGCGGCATTCGTCTTCCTGGTGCTGTTCGCGGTAATGGTCATCTACAACGATTTGATGAAGACGCTGCCGGGACTTATGGATAGGCTGCCGTAGTCGCCGACGACTCGACCGGCGCCTCCCGTCCTACTCGCGCTCTGGGCGAGTTAAGTCCTCCTCCGAATGGGAGCAGTTGCGAAATCGGAAAGCGCGTTATTGCCCACCACCCGCACACCAGCGCGACAAAAGCTTCCCCAGTACCGACTTCGCATATATTCCCGCTGCGGGCGGATTGTATGCGGAAGGTTGCTTGGGTTCGGTGATACTGCATAAGAATCTCCTTTTTCGTTTTATTTATGGTGAAGCTCACGCGTCCCTAATGTTGCAAATTTTCTTATCTTCCGGCCCTTTTGCCACTTTCCTCAAGGAATTCGTCGCATTTCTCAAAGAAATCTTGTAGACTCCTTGCCAAAATTAGGCGTCAGCGAAACATCAATCTCTCACCGAAACCGTAAAAAGAGGGCAACGTGCTAAGACCAATTCGACTTGCGGTCTCGCTTAGTATTCTCTGTAGTCTGGCCATTGTGGTCACCGCCCAAACTTCCGCCGACGGCGCGAAATTTTTCAAGGTAAACTGCGAGCTATGTCATGGCGTAGATGGGAGCGGCAAGACCGGTCCTGGTAAGGCGTTTCACGCGCAGGATCTTCGATTGGCCGAAACTCAGAAACAGAGCGATGCGGCTCTGGCTCAAACTATCTCCAAAGGCAGAGAGAAGATGCCTGCTTTTAGCGGGAAGATCAATCCCGAGGACATCACAAAATTAGTGGCGTACATCCGAACGCTGGCCGCAAAATAATGCTTGCGGAAAGTCGGCGCGGCCGATCGGCAAAAAGAATCGATTCAGGTCTTCTATGTTCGAAAGCCCAGCGGATTCAGCGGCATCCGCACCAAAACCGGCCTCACACGGGTCGACAACAGAGAATAGACGTTCTTTTCTGGCAGCGCTGTTGGGAGTGGGTTCGGTGTTTATCACCGCGCTCCTCTCAGTTCCTCTGGTTCGGTTTGCGCTATTCCCATTGATTCGCCGAACCACGGAATTGAAAGGTTCGCCGCTGGGCGAAGTCGGTGAATTTGAATCCGCGAACGAACCTTTGATGCGAACTATTCAGATCGAGCAGGTGGATGGCTGGCGAAAAGCCACTTCGGAAAAAGCTGTTTACATCACCAAAGACAGTCAGGGGCGGCTCGTCGTGCTTAGCTCAATCTGTCCTCATCTGGGTTGCACGGTTCCATGGAACAAGGAGAAGAAACAGTTCATTTGTCCTTGCCACGGCGGCACTTTCGCCGCGGATGGAAGCCGCGTCAACGGCCCTTCCCTGCGCGGCATGGACACTTTGAACGCTTCGGTGGAGAACGGACAACTGCTGGTGCAATTTCAATATTTCCGGCAACTGGTTTCTGACAAGGAAGTGATCGGCTGATGAGCAGCCCCCACGCCACCGAAGGTAGCCCGCGCGCATCAGGAGCATGGGGATGGCTGAACCGACGCACCGGCATAGATGATTTGTTGCGGGGAGCCCTAGACGAACCCATTCCGGGCGGCGCACGTTTTGCCTATGTATTTGGTTCCGGTCTGCTCTTCATCTTCATATCGCAGGTAATCACCGGAGTATTCCTTGCCCTGTACTACGTGCCTTCCGCTGATCATGCCCACACTACGGTTGCATACATCACCAAGGCAGTGACAGCTGGATCTTTTCTGCGCAGTCTGCACGCCTATGGCGCCAGCGCAATGATCGTCGTGATGTTCCTCCATCTCTCGCAGACGTATATTTATGGATCGTACAAAGGACGGCGCGAACTTCTCTGGCTCTCCGGATGCGTGCTCTTCGGCCTCGTCCTCGGAATGGCATTCACGGGCTATCTGCTTCCCTGGGATCAACGAGCCTATTTTGCCACCGCTGTGGGAACAAATGCAGTGAGTGAAATCCCCGTGATTGGCGAGTCCATCAAGCGGCTGATGCGCGGCGGCACCGAGATGGGAACGCTTACCATCTCCAGATTTTTCGTGGCGCACGTTTTTTTGATTCCTGCCCTGATCTTTGCGCTGGTAGGCTCCCATATTTTTCTATTCCGTAAGGCTGGAGCGGCGGGCCCGGTCGACGAGGACCCTTATCATCCAAAACAGACTCCGTCGCTGTTCTACCCTCGCCAGGTGTTAATGGATCTTTCACTCACTGCCCTGCTGATCGTGGGTCTCGGCCTGCTGTGCTTTTTCGCTCCCATGCAACTTGGACCACCGGCCAATCCCGCGGATACGCAATACATACCGAGACCGGAGTGGTATTACCTGCCAATATTTCAATGGCTGAAATATTGGCACGGTTCGGCGGCGATCATCGGCGTGCTGGTTATTCCCACGCTCTTAGCCCTCACTATCGTTGCTCTCCCTTTTCTGGATAGAAGTATCGAGCGGCGTCCTTGGAAACGGCCTGCGGCGATGGGAGCCTACGCCTTCCTAGTTGTTTCGCTGGCCGGCCTCGGGCTTCGCAGCGAGTATCTCGACCGGCATGATCCTGGAGTGGCGCAGCAACTGGCAAAGCAGAACGCCGAAGAAGCCACGTATGCTAGCGAGCCGTTCCAGCCAGAGCTTTCATCTGCATCGCTGGTGGCGGCGAATGTAACGCTCGCCGATCCGCTGGCCGCGAAAGGCAAGATCATATTCGAGGGGCAGTCCTGCGATGCCTGCCATGGAGATGGCGGAGTAGGAACGGCAGCGGCCCCTGCGCTGGTTGGTATAAGCCAAAAATTCTCTCCTGATGGGCTCGCCGAGCTCTTCAAACATCCCACGGCGAAAATGACTGCCGGCGGCATGCCCTCCATTGATCTGCCTCCAGAGGACCTGAAGGCCTTGATCGCGTACCTAGAGAGCCTTAAGTAAGCGCCACTGACTGCACTAGGAGAAGGTCAGGGCGACGGACAACGGGAGCGATCAGAGACCTTTCCACGTGGTAAGATGTAGCTTCCCATGGCTTTAATTCCCCGCAGAAAGACCGTGACCACCGTCGTCGGCGGCGTGCGCGTCGGCTCAGATGCACCCATTGTGGTGCAGTCCATGACCAACACCGACACGGCTGACATCCCTTCGACCGTTCAGCAGTGCGCCGCTCTGGCTCGCGCCGGCTCGGAGCTGGTTCGCGTCACCGTCAACAACGAAGAGGCTGCTGCCGCCGTTCCGCACATTATCGAGCAACTCGATAAGCAGGGCATCCGCGTGCCCATCATCGGCGACTTTCACTACAACGGGCACGTGTTGCTAACAAAATATCCCGAGTGCGCGCGCGATCTGGCCAAGTACCGCATCAATCCTGGCAACGCCAGCATCGGACGCACCGGCGACTCTAATTTCCGCACCATGATCGAAGTGGCGGTGAAGTATCAGAAGCCGGTGCGCATTGGCGTGAACTGGGGATCGCTCGATCAAACGCTGCTCACCCGCATGATGGATGAGAACTCAGCCCTTGCAGAGCCCAAGGACGCCCGCGAAGTCACGATGGAAGCGATGGTGGTCAGCGCGCTGAACTCCGCCGAGCTGGCACAGAAATTCGGCTTGCGCCCGGATCAAATTATCCTGAGCGCGAAAGTCAGCGGCGTTCAGGATCTGATCGACGTCTACCGCGCCCTTGCCGCGCGTTGCAACTACCCGCTACATCTCGGTCTCACTGAAGCCGGCATGGGAGCGAAGGGTGTAGTGGCATCGGCTGCTGCCATGGGCGTCGTTCTGCAGGAAGGCATTGGCGATACGATCCGAGTTTCACTAACGCCTGCGCCCGGCGGTGATCGCACCGAAGAAGTGCGCGTGGCGCAGCAGATTCTGCAGTCCATGGGCATTCGCAGCTTCACCCCGCAGGTTACCGCCTGTCCCGGCTGCGGACGCACCACCAGCACCTTCTTCCAGGAAATGGCAGAGCAGATTCAGACTTACCTGCGCGAGCAGATGCCAGCCTGGAAGGGCCGCTACATGGGTGTGGAAGAAATGAAACTCGCCGTCATGGGATGCGTGGTCAATGGCCCCGGCGAATCGAAGCACGCCAACATTGGAATCTCATTGCCCGGAACTTTTGAAGAGCCGAAAGCTCCGGTCTACGTGGATGGACGCCTGTTCACCACGCTCAAAGGCGATCGCATTGTCGCCGAGTTCATCACGATTCTCGATGAATACATCGACTCGCATTACGCCGCGCGGGAGGCACAGAGAGAAGAAGTGGTCGCGAAAGCTTAGCTAGTCCCCTATTTGCCCCTTACCCGACGGCAGAGTGAGAACGCCTTGACGCAACCTGGGGTGCCCACTTCACGGGGATCCTTCGACTGCGCATCAGGATGACAGGCATTAGTGGATGACAGACACTATCAGGAAAACGACCTTCCCGATTCTTATTGTCCGGTAAACAAGAAGATCGGATTCTGCGGAACCACGCCGCTCGGCTGCGGTGCAGCCATCAGATCCGTAACCAACGTATCCGCCGGCGTGCCGCCTAACGGGTTGTTGGTATTGCTCGCGGTGGTGTTAATCACGGCAATCGCGCCCGCATCGCACATTCCAACATAAACGCGGCTGCTGTCGACCGAAGCCACGGTGAACACGCGGAACCGCGTCGTTCCCGGAGCATAAAGAGCCGCAGGAGCACACGACGTCACCGTCGGCACGGCATACTGATATTGGGTCGGATTCGCGGCCGGCGTCGCCGTGAACGGCGGGAAAGTCAGCAAATGCATCGGTCGCTGATTGGCCGGAGCCGACGGATACTCCGGTGCGAAATTGTTGGCGTCGAATACCGAGAGGCCAGCAATCACGCAGGAACCCGCCGTCCCTGCTAGCGTGTCTGGGCAAGTCGTCGACATCTGGTAGCTGGCTACGTAGAACCGGCTCCCGTCGGCCAGAGCGGTTACTGAGGCCGGCGTACATCCCGACGGGCAGGCAGCCGATTGGGCGGCAAAAGAAATCGCCGCCAACTGTACCGGGATATCGCTGACCACGCCGCCTGAAATTCCGCCGGTATCGGAAAAAACATACACCGTGCTGGTCGCCGGGTTGATCACATAAAGGCGGCCCAGGTTCGGATCGTAGAAAACGAAGTTCGCCCCAGCGCCCACGGGCAGGCTGCTCGTAACCGTATCGGTCGCCGTGTCGATCGTCACCAACTGCCCATCGCCTTGCGTCAGCACGTAAACCTTCTGTCCATCCACACGCGCTACCACCCAGACGGGAGTGATTCCGGTGAACCCAGTCACCACGTTCGAAGAGAGATCGAGAGAATTCAAACTGCTGACCGTGTTGCTGCCCTGGTTCGCCACATACAGCTTATTGCCGCCCGCGATCGTCGCCTCCGCCAGAGCGACGGGATTGGTCCCGACGACCGCCGTATTTGCCACCTGGTTCGACAACACGTTTACCGCGCTAACCGAATTCGTGCCGAAGTTCGCCACATAGACGAACCCGGTTTCCGTCGTATTCACAAATACAGGCAACGTTCCCGAAGGCAAAATAATGTTGTTCACCGGCCCGAACCCGGTGGCGGTTCGCGATTGCGAAGCCGGAACAAACGACGAGACCACGTCCAAACCACCCGGAACTAAACTCCCGGCACCCACCACAAACACCTCTGAATCGTTGGGCAGTATAGCGCCGTAAGTCGGGATGTTTCCCAGGTTCGTCGAATCCGTCGCGGAGGTCGGCGTCTCGCCAATAATGGAATCGCCTGCCACATCAATCTGCATCGCCCCTCCCGGCGAGGTCTGCACGTTGGCGCTGAGGCCAAAGACCTCATGAAAATTGGCCGGGAGCGGAGGCTGTTCCGTGGGGCAACCTGGGATTCCTCCGGTAGTGCAAGGAATCACCACGGGGCGGTAAACCTGTCCGCAGCCGGCCCAGAGCAGAATCGGAAGAGCCACCAGCGCGAACCGGCCTACACCTCGAAAATTCATCGACGCTCCCAAAGAGAAGTTCTGCCTATGCTGTAGAAGAATTCAATATTCTAACGGCTGGTCACGATCTGCGCCAGTGGAGGACCGCGGGCTAAGGGTGGGATGCGAATCATGGAACGCAAGTTGGATGGGATGGCCCTCTAGTGGGCCTACGTCTTCGTTAATTAAACCGGAGGTTGTCCTAACCCAAGGTGTTCCTACCGGCCACGTCTTGACTTGCCGCCGGCGGCGGCCACCGGTTGATCGTCCTTAGCCGCAGCGGCAGGTTTCTTTCTGCCCTCCATCTGCGCCAAGCTCTGCTTCAGCGCGGCCATTAAGTCGACCACAGGAGCCAGCTTCTTTGGCTTCTCGACCGCTGCCACTTCTCCGCCTTCGAGCTTGGTTTCGATCAGCTTCTTCAGATTTTCCTGGAAGCTGTCTTTATATTTTTCCGGATCCCACTCGTCGGCCAGCGCCTCGATCAGTTGGTGCGCGACCTTCACTTCGGCTTCTTTCAACTCGACGTCGGGCGCGCCGAAGCCTTCCACCTTCTTTACTTCTTCGGCGTAATACATCGTGTGCAGCATCAGACCGCCTTCATGCGGGCGCAGAAATACCGTGTACTCGCGGTTATGCATGGTGATCTTCGCTATTGCCACGTACTCGCTTTCTTCCAGCGCCTTGGTCAGCAACGCGTAAGGCCGCCGTCCAGCCTCCTCGGGCATCATGTAATAGGAAGACTCGAAATACACCGGATCGACGTCGCCCGCCTTCACGAATTCCAGAATCTCCATCGTCTTCGCGGTCTGCGGCTCGATCTTCTTGATCTCTTCGGGCTCGATGATGATGTATTCGTCCTTGCGAAACTCGTAGCCCTTTACCACGTCTGCGCGATCGACCACAACGCCCTCGGCTTGGCAGATGTACTGCTGCTTCAGCCGCGACTTATCTGTGCGGTGCAGCATGTTGAAAGAAATGCCGCTACTGCGCGCGCCGGAAAACAAGCGCACTGGCATGGAAATGAGACCGAACGTTAAGTGCCCAGACCAGACTGACGCTGCCATAGTTCCTCGGTTGCCAAGGCGCAACGGCTCCGCCCGAATTGCGATCACAATCGGCTTAACTTGCCCAGAACTGGGAGTTTAGCCTACAAACCGGTGGTTGGATGCACAAATCTTAGGTCAAGGGGAACCGAAATGCGAAGCCGGAGGGGATGGGGTCCAGCGTTGGTGAGCGCTAGGGGTTGTAGTTAACTGAGAGGGTTCGGGATTTCCGCACGGACTCATTCGCGAGAATTTTGATCAAGCAGCGCATCCATGATCGCCGGGCGGTAGCGGAAGTTTGTTCGTTTGAGCCGCGCGAAAGCATCAGCGAGATCGACTAGTCCCCGTCGAGCAGCCAGCGCGAGGACGCCAAGTGTGCCGGCAACCACAAATCCTTTGTCGAGTGCCACTTGTCTTCCCTTGCGCTCGTCGATCAAGATCAAGTCTGCCCGCATCGATATCGCGACCGTAATCGCCTCGCGTTCCCCCGCTCCCAACGGCAGAAGTGCGGCATCGTCAAGAGGTTCGACCGATATCAATTCCACCCATCCAGGGAGCCGCGCCGTCCATTCACGAACCAGAGCCGCGGTCGCAGGATGGGAAAGCTCTTTGCGCACAGCATCCGGAACGAAGACTTTCCCGAACAACTGCGGCAAAAGGTCGATCTGATCGATGGACAGCAGATAAAAGACGGGGCTGGTGTCAGCTACAACTAGGCGCATCAGAAACCCAGGCGTTGCAGGCCCCGTCGCTCACGCTCGGCGTCTTCCGCTGTGTACTCGATCCACACATCGTGAGCCTTAAGAAATTCGTCGAGCTGAAAGCTAGTCTCAATCCCGAGGAGTCGCTGCAATTCGGGCTTGGTGATGCGCTCATGTCTATATTCTTCGGCCGCCAAAGCCTCTAGCGCACGGCGCGACAAGTCGCCGCCCGCGGCAGTCAGTCGGTTCGCAAGATCGTCGGGAATATGCACAGTCACGTTCATTATCTTGCGATTCCTTCCTTCTAAACACTACGGGATGTGCTGCCTTATGTCACGAAGAATTGAAGTCCAAACCCACTTCCCGATTCCGTCCAGCCCCCCGTCGGAACTCATTCAGCGCTTCGTCGCCGCAGTCGAAGAATTCCCGATCATGTCTCTTGCCGATCGGTTCTTCGTGCCACGCGATCACGATTATCGCCGCTTCGGTAGGGCTCGGGCGGCGGCTAGCAGTCTCGCGTTCGGAGCAGGCGGATTCTCCAGTAGATCGAGAACCCGCAAACTGTTCCTCTCGGAGAGTTGCACATGATCCGCCTGCTCGATGACAGCCTTGGCGGCGCGCAGCGCGTGATGGAGGACAAAATCTGTCAGGTCGGTGTGCTTCAGCGCCACCGCGCACATGAGCAGCGCTTTTTCCTCGGCGCGAATCCGCAGCGACATCCGGCTGTTGTCCTACACTGCCATTCTCGGCATGCTTCGATCCCCTCTGTACGTATTCAAATAGTGCAGCTACGAAGGAAGAAGGTCAATACGCATCGCGCTTTTTCCTGCACCCTGACTGCTTAACCCATCATCTGTGAAGCAACGCTCTCAATCCGGAGGACACCAATGACCGACCTGCGCTATCCCGTTGGCAAGTTCACCTACGAAGGGCCACTGACCGAGGAGCAAAAACAGAAATTCCTCGACGATATCGAACGCACACCGGCCAAGCTGCGGGCAGCCGTGAAAGGACTGTCCGAAAAGCAACTCGACACGCCATATCGCCCCGAGGGCTGGACGGTACGGCAAGTCGCGCATCACGTTCCGGACAGCCATCTCAATGCCTACGTCCGCACCAAGCTGGCGCTGACCGAAGAGGAACCGACAATCAAGTCCTATGCCGAAGACCGCTGGGCGCAGCTGGCCGATACGCAAGCCACTCCCGTGGAAGTCTCCCTCGCTCTGCTCGAATCGCTGCATGATCGCTGGATGCGTCTTTTGCGCTCGTTGCAGCCCGAAGATTGGAAGCGCACCTTTCGCCATCCCGAGTTAGGAGTGATGAACCTGGACAAGACACTGGCACTCTATGCCTGGCACGGCCGCCATCATGTCGCCCACGTCACTTCGTTGCGTGACCGCAGTGGCTGGTAAGACCGCTTCAATCTTCACTACGACTAGTTCAAAGTCGCACGACAAACGGCATCGACGTCTTCTGAACCTCGTCTCGTACCAAATTCAGCGAGCTGTCGCGCTCAGCTGGCTCCCATTCTCCACAACAAATAGCTGGTCGCCTCCCGCAGAACCGCTAAGGTGCGTTGCGCGGTCCCCCGAGGTTTGGAATCCGGCCGCGGCGAAACGTACACCGGACGAATCCCTTCATGCTCCAGCAGTTTTCGAATGCGAAATACATGGTAGGCATCGCTCACAGCCACACAACTGTGCAGGCCGTTGGTGCGCATAATCACCGCGACGCGCACGGCAGACTCGGCGGTGTCGCGGCCCTGCGTCTCAGCGATCAAATTGCGCTCTGGAATTCCGCGATGCTCGAGGTAGTCGTGTCCCACGCCGCCTTCGCTGAAGTTGGGGTCCGCCGCGGCGCCGCCAGTAACAATCACAACCGGAGCTATTCCCTGCCGGAAGAGCTCGAAGCCGTGGTCCAGGCGCGCCTTCAGCACCGGAGATGGATGTCCAGAATATTCTGCCGCCCCGAAAACGACGATGGCATCCGCGGGCCGCGCCTCTTCTAGCCTTGCCGTGTGAACAATCCGAACGCTCTCTGCAATCAGGAAAACGATCAGAAAAAGAACGATACATCCCGCGCCTGCCACTGCCAGCCAAAGCAACCAGCGGCCTCGCGGATGCCCGGGAACAGACTCGTCAGTCATTCTTAGGCAAAGCTCACTTTGGCCAAGCTCATCCTTTGGCAAAGAAAGTGGAAATATCTTCGGCGGAGATAGCGCCTTCGCGGATGATGCGCCAGCGCGCTTCTTCGTCGCTGAGGTCGACAATCGTCGAAGCGATGTCGCGCGGCGAGGTCCCGCCATCCACGATAATGCTGATGCGCCCCTCAAGTTGGTCGCGCACCTGCTCGGCGCTGGTGCACTCCGATGCTCCGCTCAGATTGGCTGACGTCGCCGTGATTGGAATCGCAGCGGCCATCACCACGGCCAGGGGAATCTTCGCATTTGGCACGCGTAACGCTACGTTGCCCGTATTCGCGGTCACCTTCAGCGGCAGGCGCGATCCCGCTTTCACAATGATGGTCAGCGGTCCCGGCCAGTACTTTCGCGCCAACGCGTAGAACTCTTCGGACAAGGACTTTGCTAGCTCCTCCGCCTGATCAACGCTTTCGATCAGCAGAGACAGCGGCTTGTGACGCGAGCGGGTCTTAATGTCATACACGCGGTCGACCGCGCGCAGGTTAAAGGGATCGGCGGCGAGCCCGTAAAAGGTATCGGTCGGCATGCCCAATACTTCGCCCGCACGAATCTGATCGGCGGCGTACTTCACCAGGGAACTCTCCGGGAAGTCACTGCTAATTTTTAAAATCTCAGCGCGCACAACCATCCCTTCCCAACTGCCTATGAGTGAACTGTTTTGTTCGTGAAACATCATAATACGGCAAACCCTGCGAACAGACGAAAACTAACGGGTGTCGCTGGCACCAGCCCTAGAACGCCCCGAGATTCACCCGAGGCGTTTCTTCTCCTTGTGCTATTATCCCACCGGAGTAATTCCCCCCTATAGCCAGACTGTATTGCATTCACATGCGCGTCTTCATCGGTTACGGTTACAACTCGCGCGACGCTTGGATCGAAAAGAACGTGTTTCCCATTATTCAGGCCATGAACATCGACATCCTCGACGGGAAGGATCTTCATGGCGAGGTGTTGCAAGACGGCGTGAAAGAGCGGATTGACCAGTCCGATGCGCTGATCGGATTTTGTACCCTGCGGCCAGGGCAGGAATCGGCTGACTTCAACACCCACCCCTGGGTGCGCGATGAGATGGTGTATGCCATCGGGCTTCGAAGGCCCGTCCTGGAGGTGCGGGAGCTGGGCGTGAAGAATCCCGAGGGCCTCATCGGAAATCGGCAACGAGTGGAATTTGATCCGTCTGACCGGCTCGCTTGCGTAGCCGAACTTGTGCAGTTGGTGAGTACCTGGAGTATGCGAAAGTTGCTTCTCGTGCCCGCCGACCCGGACCTCGCGAGAAAGATACACAAGGCCATCGCGAACAATCAGCTAATGGTCCGCTATCGAACTCGTATCCGAGGAAGAGACTCCAAGCATCGCGAAGGACGTCCCGAAAAAGTGAACGGCGCGGTGTACCTCAACGCCATTGGCCTCCCTAGCGAGTCGCTAGTCGAGATTGAGGGCCGCACCGAAGCTGACGGTCTGCTCTTCAATAGCGGCTGGGCATCTGCCGATTTGGTTCGCATCGAGATTTGACAGGTTGAGAAATCAAGCCATGGCGGTCAAGAAGCCTCTCAAAATTGAACAAGACGAAAAGTTCGAAGGCGACGACTGGTGGTCCTGGTCCGTTTGGTTGGACGGCCATAAAGACGAACTCGCAGACGTCAAGTACGTCGAATACACTCTTCATCCCACGTTTCACGAACCGGTTCGCAAAGTCTCCACTCGAAACAATGGATTCAAGCTCACGACCGGCGGGTGGGGTACCTTTCCCATCTACGCTCAGGTCGTCAAGAAAGACGGCACGGTGATGCGCCTGAAACACCAACTGCAGCTGCATTATCCCGACGCCAAGCCGAATAAGAAATAGCGCCGGCAAGGTGAGCATGTCGGTGCGTGCCATCCTCGCCGCGCAAACAGCGTTCGACGCCAAACCTTTGCGGTTTCGCGGCAAGAGCCCGCCCTGAGGCAAAGCCGAGGGGGTTGGATTCTACCGACCCCCACACCATTGGCCTTCTAGTCAGGAATCGTCAATCCGGCAAGAACCCCGCGCGCGGCCTCCGTCGTCCCCCATGTATGATCGCCCCATGCCCCACGCCGCCCACGCCCGCCTGCGCCGCATCGAAGGCCGTCACAATCCCCTGATCAAGCAACTGCGCCAGGCCTTCGCTCACGCCGAACTCACCAGCGCCGGAGACTGCGCCGTCGAAGGCCTGCGCATTCTCGAAGAAGCGAGTCGCAGCGGCCTGCGCTTCAGCGCTGTCTTCTTTCGCGAGTCCGCGCTGGACCGCGCTGAGCGCCTCCTCCCACAACTCGGAGCTCACGTCGAAACTCTTCTGCTTCCTGACTCCCTGTTCGATAGCGTCGTCCCCAGTGAATCTCCGCAAGGCGTGGCCGCGCTGGTGCGCCTGAAGGAATTTTCGCTTGAAGATATTCTGGAACGGCTGCAGCTCGGCCCAATCGTCGTTCTCGCCGGATTGCAAGATCCTGGCAACCTGGGCACGATTCTGCGCTCGGCCGAAGCCTTCGGCAGCGCAGGCGTGATTCTCGGCGAAGGCACGGTCAGTCCTTTTAACTCGAAAGTCGTGCGAGCCTCAGCCGGATCGGTCTTCCGCCTGCCTATAGTTCATAGGCAGGCGCGCGGACTTGAGAAGAAAGAACCAGCAAAACTGGAAGAAGTTTCGGAAGCGCTGAGACGCAAGAACGTTCGCCTGATCGCAACCTCGTCACATAAAGGATTGCCGATCAGTCAAGCAGACTTGAAAACGCCAGCGGCGATTTTCTTCGGTAACGAAGGCGCTGGCCTGCCCCGCGATCTAATGGCGAAAATGGACGAATTCATTTCCATTCCGCACACGCAGCAAGTCGAATCTCTCAACGCAGGCATAGCCGCGAGCATCGTATTATATGAAGCCGCGAGGCAGAAGATGGCAGCTCTTGGCCATTAGCTCTTGGCTTTTGGCTAAGAGCCAAAAGCTAGAAGCTAGAAGCCAGCAGCTGATTTCAATGGGACTCTTTGAACCCATCCCGAACGCCGTCGCCGCGACCGACCGAACGCGCCCGCTCGCAGACCGCATGCGTCCACGCACGCTCGAAGAGTACGCCGGCCAGGAGCACCTGATCGGTCCCGGCAAACCTCTGCGTACCCAGATCAACCGCGACGATACCGGTTCGCTTATCTTCTGGGGTCCGCCCGGCACCGGCAAAACTACGCTGGCCAAAATCATTGCCAGCCTGACCAAAGCCGAGTTCATCGAGTTCTCCGCCGTGCTAGCCGGAATCAAAGAGATCAAGCAGGTCATGGCCGATGCCGAACGCGCCCGCCAATATGGCACACGCACCATCGTCTTCATCGACGAGATCCATCGCTTTAATAAAGCTCAGCAGGACGCCTTCCTGCCTCACGTAGAGAAAGGCAACATCCGCCTCATCGGCGCCACGACGGAGAATCCGTCATTCGAGATCAACTCCGCCTTGCTTTCGCGCTGCCGCGTCTACGTTTTGCAACCGCTCATCGAAGACCAGATCGTGCAACTTCTGAGACGAGCCCTTACCGACGAAGAACGTGGCCTGGGCACAATGAGAGTGCAGGCCTCTGACGAGGTTCTCAAACGAATTGCCAGCTACACCAGCGGCGATGCGCGCAGTGCCTACAACGTACTCGAGGTCGCAGCCGGACTTGCTCAAGAGAGTGGAATTGATCCCGCAGAAATTACCGAGGATATTGCTCGCGACGCCTTGCAGAAGCGCACGCTGCTCTACGACAAGGCCGGCGAAGAACATTACAACCTGATTTCAGCCCTGCACAAATCTGTCCGCAATAGTGACCCGGACGCGGCTTTGTATTGGCTGGGCCGCATGCTGGAGGCTGGCGAGGACCCGCTCTATGTCGCGCGCCGCGTGGTTCGCATGGCAGTAGAAGATATTGGCCTTGCCGACCCTAACGCCCTTTCCCTTTGCATGGCCGCGCGCGATGCCGTCGATTTCATTGGCATGCCGGAGGGCAATCTCGCGCTTGCGCAAGCGGTCGTGTATCTCTCGGTCGCGCCGAAATCGAATGCACTTTACACCGCTTACGGCGCGGTGCAACACGATATCGAACAAACCGCCGCCGAGCCCGTTCCGCTGCATCTGCGCAACGCGCCCACCGGACTCATGAAAGGCTTGGGCTACGGCAAAAACTACCAATACGCCCACGATGTCGAAGGCAAAGTCGCCGACATGCAGTGCCTGCCGGAAAATCTGCGCGATCACGTCTACTATCGACCGACCAATGAGGGTATCGAGAAGCGCATCCGCGAACGCATGGAAGAAATTAAGCGTCTTCGCTCGCAGCGTGCCGAACGCGATTCTCCTGTTAAGAAATCTGAACCGTAGACTCAACCCTCAATCGATAGTCACGTACATGAGATCGTCACCGCCGAGCTAGAGTCTTTGGGGTTATTTGCAGCATCTTATATAAGACGTCGCACCTGCACGGTTTGTGCGCCAAACCGATGAATTGAGGGGTCGAATATTCATGGCCACGGTTCCCACCGCCTTAACTGCTGACGCCTTTCCGGTCCGTCCCGTGCGCGCGAATCAAATCGAGGAACTGCAGAAGCTGCAGAAAGCCGCGCAGAAGATCACGTCGATCCTTGACCTCGATCAGCTCATCGACAACATCGTCAATGACGTTGCGCGTTCCTTCGGGTGCCTCGAGGCGAGCATCTACCTTCACGACGAAGAGCGCGGCGAGATGGTCCTCGCGGGCGTGCATGGATGCAGCGTCAACCACAAGGGCCTTCGTTTGAAGATTGGGAAAGAGGGCATGGTCGGTTACGCCGCTTCTACCGGTCAAATGCGCTATGCGCCCGATGTGCGCAAGGACGATTACTACATTGGCTGCGAAAACTCTACACTTTCCGAAGTCGTGATTCCGCTTCATGTCGGCGAACATCTTGTCGGCGTATTCACCGCGTCGCATCCCGAACTTGATGGCTTTCCGCGCCAACAACTCAGGCTGCTTCAAGCGCTGTGCGACCACGTGGCAGTCGCGGTGCACAATGCCCGCCGTTTTCAGTCGGAACGCGCGGCACGGGAGATCATGAACCGCGAGGCTCAGGAAGCCCGCATCATGCAGCAGGCGCTGCTGCCAAAGAGTTCGCCCTATATTCCCGGCTTTGTGATTTCCGGCCTCAGCGTACCCGCAAGTGCCGTCGGCGGTGACTGGTACGACTTTATTCCGTTTCCCGATGGCCGTTGGGGCTTGGTGCTGGCGGACGTCTCTGGAAAAGGCACGGCGGCCGCGTTGCTCATGTCGGCTACTCGAGGGATGCTGCGCTCCCTGGCGGAAGCCTGCTGCACGCCGGGCGAGGTCTTGACCAAGCTCAACGAGTTGCTGGTGGAAGATTTTCCAGCCGGCAAGTTCGTCACTCTGGTTTACGGCGTCCTCGATCCGGCAACTCGCACGTTGACTTTCGCGAATGCAGGACATTTGCATCCGCTCTTTATCGATGACAATGGTACGCAATTTCTGGCCACTGAACGTGGACTTCCTCTGGGCTTGAGCTGCGGCGATTATTCCGAGACTTCCGTGACGCTGTCCCCTGGATCGCGCCTTGTCTTCTATAGCGATGGCATCACTGAAGCGACGAATCAGACGGAAGAAGAATATGGATTGGACCGCTTGGCACAGCACGTTTCGCGTAGCGACGCTTCCGCGGTCACCATTGTCGATGACGTTCGTGCATTCGCGAATGGATCTGGCGTCAGTGACGACGCTACCGTAGTCTTCGTCGGGGTTGGGCGTTAGAAGCTGGGCACGACGAAAACTGGTTCGCGAAAAAATTGGTTCGCCAAGAAAACAAAAAATAGGTTCAGCGAAATCGCGCCCGGTGTTCGATCAAGATACAACGATCCATCACCACGAAGATGCCCACTCGACGCGCCTTGGCGGCTGCCTTTTCGTGTATCAAGCCTTCCTGCATCCAAATCGCCGGAACCTTTAACTCGATGGCCTGATCCACGATTTCTTCCACGTACTCTGGACGCCGGAAAATATTCACGATATCGATCTTCTCCAGCACCTCACGCAACGAGGCGAAAGCCCTCTCGTCCAGCGAAAACTCAATCCGCGGATTCACCGGAATAATGCGATATCCCCGACTCTGCATGTAGCTGGCAACGCCGTGGCTTGGCCGCAGCACGTTGTTGGAAAGTCCAACGACCGCGATCGTCTTGGCGCTCTTCAGGAGTTCGGTAACCGGATCGGCGGATGACAAAGATGAGAAAGAAGGCATTGGTTCACTATTCAAGATCGCTGCTTACTTCTTGTTCGCCGCATCCACTTTCTGTTTGTACATCTTCAGCGCCAGCTTACGCACGGTCTCAGAGACTTCTTTGTTGGCCGAAATGTTCTTCAAATCCTGGGTCTGCAGATGCTTCATCAGACCTAAGCCGAGATCGAGCGGCGTGCGCGGGTTGGAAACGAGATTCCGCACCACAATGTAGTTCTTCATAAACCGGCGTTTCAGCGGAATCTGCCGCAGCACCGCCTCCAGCACATTTTTCTGTAGAGCGAACTTCTCCACCTCGCCATCGGAAAGCTTGGGCGCGTCGAGCACCGCTAGCGCGACAACCTTTGTGCCATCGCGAATCAGAATCGATCGCTCTTCTTTGTTGCCCTTCATCGCCAGTTGAATCCGGCCTTTTACGTCCAGGCGATTAATCTTCTGCACGCTGTTGTCACGCTGGCCGGGTTTAGGACCAGCCTGCGCGACGGGTTTCGCAGGCGCTGTCGCGGCAGCAGTGGGGCCGATGGAACCCGCAACGGCCTCCGTCGTGCTGGCACCGATCTCCGTCATCTCTTTGTTTTCCGACACGGGGAAATAATCGGCGCCAAGTAGCTCCACGATGCCGCCCACCGGCTGAAATGGCTTATCCTTTTCTGCGGCAATTTCCGGCGCATGCTCGGCCAGATAGGCAGAAAGTGCTTCGTCGGGAACTTCAACTTCCGAAGACGCGTCGTCTTCCGCATTGCTCTCTGCTTGACCGAGGTCCGCCGGAAGTTCCGCATGAGTCGCAGTCACAGTCCCGCCACCAGGCCGAGCCGGTCCCGCAGCCGCTTTCGTCGGTGCCTCCTGCTGACTTCCATTCAGTAGCTTGGCAACCGCCGATGCATCTTCGGGCTTCAGGTATGGATTTGATCGCAGAGTGTTCAGAATTCCGGCGGAAGTTCGCACCCGCGGACTCTGCAGCATGGCCGCAATCGACTCTCTCGACGCCGAAATTGCGAACTTTGCCAACTCACTATCGGCGACAGAAGGATTCTCCAGCAGTGCCGGCAGCAGCTTGGGACGCAGATTCTCCGGCGAAATGAAGTAGTCGAGCACCTCACGCGGAGTCTTAGGATCGGAAGCCGCCACCAAAGAAGACTTTTCGTCCCAGCCCGCTAAAGTCATCTTGGCGAGATCGCCGAATATTTTGTTGTGCTTCGCAAGGTAAACCAGAATCTCGATGTTCTCGTCAGGGGGCACCGAGAGCGCGCCCTTCGCCGCAAACTGCATCATGTTTGACGGCAGCTTGGATGCACGAATTAGGTCAATCTGGCGCGGCATGAGTTCAACTCCTTGAACCTCGGAGCCCAGCAACGCTCCGAGACTCAAGCTCTCGAATCGCAAGCTCCAGCTCACGAATTAACCGGTTAGGCTTGCCCGAAGAAATTCCTCCAACAATGCCCGATAGTACCAAAGAGTGCCGTCGCGCCCACCCTGGAAGCGTGACCAGACTGATTCCCCGACCTCGCGGCGGTCCGAAAGAATGGACCGCACATTGTTTAGTTTGTCGGCGGCGGAAACCAGCCTGGTTTCCGCGTCGGCCGTCTTCAAGTACCGAATATACGTTTCCTTGCGCTCGCGCCACGGCGGCTTGGGATCCGTGTCGGAGTCTGTGCAGCCTTCCACGATCTTCGCGACGCGGCTTCCGAATCTCCGGCGAACTTCCTTCAATATCGGCTTGCCGCCGCAATCTTCCACCACATCGTGCAATAGCGCTGCGTTAGCCATATCCTCGTCACCGCCAAATTCCAGCACCAAAGACGCAACCCCCATGAGGTGCGCAATGTAAGGAATCGTAGAAGCCTTGCGAGTCTGCCCCGCATGCTTCTCGGCGGCAAAAACAAAAGCCCGCAAAAATCGCGGGCCAAGTTTCACGGCCGGCTTGCGGTTCGGTTTCGTTGCAAACGCTTTCGCTGGTTTCGCGCCCACTACTATTTCTCCCCGCGCCGTGCCAGCAAATATGCACGGATAAAAGGCTGCAGATCGCCGTCGAGCACGCGATCCACGTCGCCCACTTCAGTTTTCGTTCGGTGATCCTTGATCATGCGGTACGGCTGCAATACGTAGGAACGAATCTGCGATCCGAAGTCGTTGTCGAGCTTCGAATCTTCAATTTTCTTGCTGGCCGCGCGCTTCTTTTCCATCTCGAATTCGTAAAGCTTCGAGCGCAACATGCTCATGGCACGCTCGCGATTTTTGTGCTGCGAGCGCTCGTTCTGGCAACTCGCCACCAGGCCCGTAGCAAGGTGCGTAATGCGCACGGCAGAATCGGTCGTGTTGACGTGCTGTCCGCCCTTGCCGCTCGAACGGTACGTGTCCGTGCGGATGTCTTCGGGCTTGATCACCACTTCGATGCTGTCATCGATTTCCGGCGAGACGAAAACGCTGGCAAACGACGTATGCCGGCGCTTCGCCTGATCGAAGGGAGAGATCCTCACCAGCCGATGCACTCCGATTTCGCTGCTCAGCAGCCCGAAAGCATACTCGCCATTCACCGCGAACGTCGCCGATTTCAGCCCCGCTTCTTCGCCCGGCTGGTAATCATAGAGAACGGTCTCGAATCCCTGCCGCTCGGCCCACCGCAAATACATGCGCAGCAACATGTCCGCCCAGTCCTGCGATTCCGTTCCCCCGGCTCCCGGATGAATGGTGACAATCGCATTCAACGCATCGTTCTCGCCGGAAAGTAGTGTCTCAGTCTCAAGCTTATCCACAAGATCGCGAAGCGAATCGATCTCGCGCCGCAACTCTCCGTCGACGTTCTCGCCTTCCTTCGCAAGTTCGAAGTAGGCAGCAATGTCATCGCTGCGGCGCGCCAGGTCGGCGTCGGTCGCAAGCAGATGCTCAAGACGCTTCTTTTCGCGCATGACCTGCTGCGAGCGCTGCGGATTCGACCATAGATTCGGCTCCGCCGCCTGCCTTTCAATTTCGCTTAGTTGCGGACGGATCTTGTCCGCGTCAAAGATACTCCCGAAGTTCGCGGACTTTTTTATCCAGTGACGTGTATTCCTGCTCGAACACTTGATTCATGAGGATGACTCTGCCTTATTGCCGAATTTCTTGGGCCGCACGAAGCGCGTGAGCAGCGCCCCTACAGAAATTATCGCACACAGCCCGGCGAACCAGTCGCCGTGGCGTGTGTAGAACGTAGTTACAGAAGTGAGCGCGTAATGCGCGACCAACGCAGCACGCTGCTTGCGTGGAAGCCGCTCCACAGTTCGCCCGTAGGGATCGATCGACGCCGTCACACCCGTGTTCGTTGCGCTCAAAAGCCAGCGGCCGTTCTCGATGGCGCGCATGCGCGTCTGATTCAAATGCTGCGCGTAAGCCCCGCTGTCACCGTACCAGCCATCGTTTGAAAGATTCACCAAAACCTGCGCGCCGTTATTCACGAACTGTCGAACTTCGTCCGGAAACACGGACTCATAACAGATGAACACTCCTAACCGCGTGTCGCCAGCGTCCAGAGGGGATCGTGATTCTCCCATACCGAACTCGCCAACCTCTTTGGTGAGCCCTCCAGCAAACGCAAACAGCCGCGGAAATGGCAGATATTCTCCGAAGGGTACGAGGTGAACTTTGTCGTAACGCGCGGTCCATTCACCCGCAGGGCTGACAAACGCAGCCGAATTGAAAACTTGAGAGCCGGTCCCGCCGCTCTTGGCGGGAGTGCTGCCTATCGCGCCGGTAACCACCCAACTATCTGTGGCGCGAGCCATCCGGCTCACCGGATCGCGAAACAGAGGATCGTTAGTGAAAAAAGGTGCCGGCGATTCCGGCCAGACAATCAGATCGATCTTGCCCGGCGCCATGCTGAGCGTGGCTGCAGATACTGAAACAGTAGATTCCGCCGCCGCGTTCTTCACACTAAGATCGGTCAGTTCGCGCAACGCTTGCGCGAAATTATTCCGCGTCCAATTGGTATCGACTGGAATGTTTTCCTGCACGAGCAGCGCGGCATGATCCGCCGCCAGCGCTGGAGCGTCGACTAACCTTCCAGCTTGCAGGACCGCCGCCGCCGCGAATGATGCCATCAGCAAAGTGTTTCGCTTTTTTCTCGGCACCAGAAATGCCGCCGCAACCGCGACGTTCACCAGCATGATCTCGAACGAGACGCCGTAAACTCCGGTCCATGTCGTGATACGGCTGAGCGAGATGTTGTCCACCTGTACTATTCCCAGCAGGTTCCAGGGAAAACCCGTAACCCGCGTCCGCGCCAACTCCACCGCAACCCACAGAAATGGTGTTGCGAGCAATGCGCGGCGGTCGTCGCGTCCCGGACCAACCGCCAGACTCAGCAGCAAACCGAACAGCCCGTGGTAAAGGCCGAGATAAAGACAGAAGAGAAACAGCGCCAACAGCGCCACAGGAGCACTCAGGCCGCCGTGGTCATGCATCGTGTCATAAATCCAGTAACACGTGCCCGCGTACCAGAAAATTCCGGAAGCGTACGCCAGCAGAAATGCCTGCCCGGGCGTGGCCGCTTGCAGGTTCGCCGAGCCCTCGATCTCCAGCGCTCCCGCAGGCCGCGCCCGCAAGATAGCCACAATCAGCGGTGCAAACGCCACCCACGAGAGCACGTACAACCCTGCTAAAGGAAAAACCAGGACCTGCAACACCGACGAAAGAAGGACCAACAGCCAGGCGCTGAAATGAATTTGCCGCACCCGGAAGGATAACAAAAGAGTCTTGTCATTCCGAAAGGGCTTCAGCCCTTAAGGAATCTGCTTTCCCTACGGAAGCTAGCGAACTCCGCACAAACTCGACAATCTCTTGCGTCACGTAAGGCGGAGGCGTAATCCGAAACACCGCTCTATCTTTGACCGGTTTCAGCGAAACTTTTTGCCATGCCGCTTCCCCGGTCTTCGATTCATGAAGAATCACCGCGCTGGCCCGGTCCAGGAACTCTCGTGCCGAATTCTTGAAATCTTCCGTGCTCGGATCGAGCACCGTCAGATACAAGTCCGGCCGCATAAACTTCAATACGCTGTTCGATTCCATCACAACGTTGTGCGAACCCGCGAGCCGCCTCCGCAGCGCCGGCATCGCCTCCGCCAGCCTTCCCTGCTCTGTGCGCACCCACAGCGCCCGCGCCGCCCCAGCCATCAGAAAACGCGACGTGTCCGATTCACCCCCGCGATCTTTCTCCTCTGAAATCGCCCAGCTATGATCATCCGTAGCACAGTCGCACGGCTCTCCGTTCGCCGAGCACACTCCATGTCCATACTGCGTAATTTTCACCGCAGTCCAATCGTAATCGCGGAGTGCAGAAATCAGCCCGGCGACCACGCTGGTCTTTCCCACGCTTCGCGAATGCCCGCCAATCACCACGATCGCCACATCTACCTCTTTTTCTCTTTTTTTCCTTGTCCCAGCCGCGCCAGGGCCGCCAATTGCTTCAGATACTCCCGAACCGGCTGCGCCGGAGTTCCCCAGAAAGCCACGCCCTTGCCGCGCAAGACTTTATTCGGCAGCACGCCACCCTGACCGCCCAACATCACTCCTTCTTCGATGCGTGCATGTTCGCCGATGCCGACCTGGCCTCCAAGCACCACGCCGTTCTCGATGACGATACTTCCAGAAAGCCCGGTCTGCGCCGCAATCACCACATTTTCGCCAAGCCGGCAATTGTGACCGATGTGCACCAGGTTGTCGATTTTCGTTCCGCGACCGATGCGCGTTTCGTCCAGAGCTCCGCGGTCAATCGTCGTATTCGCGCCAATCTCCACATCGTCTTCAATCACCAACCTGCCAACCTGCGGAAATTTTTCGTAGCGCCCGCTCTTCGGGTCGCGCACATATCCGAAACCGTCACTTCCGAGAACCGCGCCCGCGTGGACAATTACACGATCGCCTAAACTCGTCCCCGGATAAATCGTTACACGCGGATAGATTTCGCACTCGCTTCCAATCTTCACTCCGCAGCCAATCACGCAACCGGCGCCGATCCGCGCATTCTCGCCGATTTCCGCACCCTCGCCAATTGTCGCGTGTTGCTCCACCGACACACCCGCAGCGAGATGGGCCGACGCATGTACCACTGCGGTCGCGTACACCCCAGAGTTGCGGCCCGCACGATTCCCATCCTGCAGAAAGCGCGCCGCTCGCGCGAACGCTAACTTCGGATTGCGGCAAATCAGCAAAGGTTTGCCACCGGAACTCGCCGCTGTCGCGCTTGCAGAAGATGATGTCGCCGCGAATTCTCCCGCGATTACCGCCCCCGCCCCTGACTGTAACGCCTGCGAAAGATTTTTCTCGTCCTCGACAAACACCAGATCGTGCGGCGTAGCGGATCGTATGCTCGCCACGCTCTTCACCTGAACGTCTCCATCGCCCAACAAGCGAGCTTCGACGGCCTCGGCGATTTGCCGCACCGAGAACGACTTCCACACTGAGAACGCCTTCCCTGACGACGACCGCTTCATCGCTCACACTCTATCTCAGACCGCGGATGTGACGAAAGTGGTGGGACGACCGCACCGCTGCCTTCCGGCGCGCGCCAGTCTAAAATGATTCAATGCAAAGGAAAATCTTCTGGACGGTTTTCACCGTACTCGGACTGCTCGCCGATTTTCTGCTTCCGATATGGTGGGGACTCGCCGCGACCCTTCCGGCGCTCTACATCGCGTGGTGGGTCGCATACCGCAGCGATTGGTTCTAGGCCCAGCCTCTTCAGGCCTTCGTCGTAGTCTCGCTCGTCATGGTGAAACTGTTGGGGGTCGTGCTGGTACAGCCGGTGCCCCCGGTCACCGTCCAAAAGCCCGTCACCGAGCCGTTCGAAAGTGTCGTCCCGGTTAACGTTCCGTTCACTCCGTCGGGGCTCGATAGCGTAAGCGTGTTGCCGTTACCTGCGACCGTCAGCGTCATGCTGCCGGTCACTTGGCCGGTGGCCATGTTTTCCGTCAATCCCATGTTTCCGCTTACCGCTCCGCCATCCAGGGGAAAACAATTTCCCTGATTGATAAATTCGAAGCGCGAAAAACTGAGCGTCCCGCTGCTATCCACCGTGAACTGTGTAATAAAGCTGAACCCGGAGGCCGATCCCTCACCTCCGCTCAAACTCGCCGACCACACTCCGCCGGTCACGCTCTGCGCCGTAGGCCTGCTGCTGCCGCAACCATTCAGCATGATCGCCACCAGCAACAGAATTGCCACTTCCTTCATGAATGTTCCTTCAGACTGGGATCGGATCAATTTCAAACGCCAGACGCCAATCGAGATTATAGATGCGGATTACGGATTCAAACTAGGTTCAAGAGTATAGAGATGCGCCCTGCGGGGTCAATGGATGCCACTCCCTGCCATCATCAAAGCTGCGCTGTAATCCTCGTCGGCCCTTGCGCAGACTCTTCCCTTTAAGCCAGAATGACACGTCCGGAGAAACCACTTCATGTATCTGCTGCCAGTCCTAAAGTGCAAGAATCCCGATTGTCCTCTTCCCACGGCGATGCGCATTCGCCTGCCTTACCCCAACCCTCCACGTTCTGGAGAAAACCCTCCCAACTGGCCCCCGGACGGATGGCAACTCCGTCTCATCTGCCGCGAATGCGACCATTGGTACGTCTACGAGAAGGAAGATGTGCAATGGGCGCCCTACACCCGCCCGCTGGCAGAAGAGACCCGCGTTGATTTCTTGTGCGCCGAACTGGAATGCGGCGAACCCGGCTGCGGCTCACGCACCCGATGGCACGTCCTCGACAACAGCCAGATGTCAGAAACCGAATTGCTCGAATTTGTTCTCCGCGCCGACCCTGTCGCAGTCTGCGAAAACGGCCATCCGTTTTCGATCTCAGGAACCGTGTCCAGTTCTGGGCGCAAAGTGGCTTCGGTGTAGAAGCCGTACGTTGTCATCCTGAGCGAAGTATCAGCTTCGCGAACGCGAAGCTGATACGAAGTCGAAGGACCCCTTGCACTACAGAACAGCTAACAGAAGTCTCATGGCATTCCCCCAGCTAGCCCGCCGGAATCCACTTAAGCTAGCGCGCGTAGCCCTCAGTGCTCACGGTCGAAACCTACTTGATGAAATACCCGCTGACCCTCCACTTGCTGTCTTTGTCCAGCATCGGAGTCACCGTCTCCACCGCTTCCTGTTTGTGCTCAAAGCTGCTGGCGTACTGGATGACGACATACTCCCCATCCGGGGCGCCCGGGAGAGAAGACTTGTAGGTAGCGCTCTTCAGCTTGCGCGACCGCATCTTGCCCAACGGATCACGGATCCCTTGCACGGCCTTTTGCCAATCCTCCTTGGCGAGGGCTCCCTTAAAGTACTGCGTCGCCTCCTGCCAACTCTCGTCGTATTTCCCCGCGTCGACCAGCGCCAACCACGATTCTGCAGATTGCTGCGCAAGTTGCTCTGGCTTCTGCTGTGCCGTAATCCTCGGGGAATTTCCTACGAGAGCCAGCAGTAAGGCGAAGCCCACGATAAATTTCCGTTGAATCCGCCACGGTCTCAGGCCCATTGCGCCCTCCTTCGCTTCATATTTTGCATCGCAATTTCCGCCGACATTTTACGCGCCCCGTTTTGTTTTCAACTCCGCCAGCAGCTGCTCAATTCGATCCTCTTTTTCGAGAGCCGCCAGACGATCCTCCATGTTGTCGCCGGCGATTTCCGACTTGGCTTCGCTCAGCGCCTCGGAGTGCGCGACCTTGCGCTTCATACGGTCGAAAGCGGCGGCCTTCGATCCGTCGCCCATGGCTAACCGCGCGTCGCTGGCCTTGCCCACGGCGCGGGCGCGGCGATGCTGCGCAATCAGCAGATCGGCTTTGGCTTGCGCCTCGGTCAACTTTTGCTCCAGTTGCCGCAGCGCCGATTTCAGATTCTCCACCTGCGCCTTCTGATCAAGCACCTGCTGAGCAAAGCTCTCGCTCATCTCGCGATAACTTTCCACACGCTGCAACGAAGCCCGCGCTAGGTCATCCTGCTTTTTGTCGACCGAGAGTTCGGCCTTGCGCATCCACTCGGCCACTTTGTCTTCGTTTTCTTTCTTCTTCTTCTCCAGCAGGTGCTGGTCGGCGATGGCAATCGCCACCTGTGTCTTCACCTGCAGCAGCTGATTCTGCATGTCGAGAATCACCTGCTTGATCATCTTCTCCGGCTCTTCAGCCTTATCGATCAGATCGTTAAGATTCGCCCTTACTAACGTGGAAACGCGCTCTAGTAATGCCATGGTGGACTCCCTTCTTCTTGTTACAGATTGTCATCGTGAGCGGAGTGGATGGTTCGCGGAGCGAAGCAGCCACGGAGTCGAACGATCCCTTTCCTCTCAACGCCGTTGTCGGCTCCGCAAGGCATTTTTCGCGACTATCCCACACTGCTGTGCCTCTATTCCTGCAATTGCCTTCTTCCTTCATGCTTCTGATGGATCGCTGCGCACTCCGGGCATCGTTCTTCGACGCGGCGAATCGTCGCGCCGAGCACCATCCCAATCGCAACTCCAATGCCGAGCCAAATCGCCACGTGCCCGGCCATCACTCCCAGAACCGTGCCCAGGACTGCTCCAAGTGCGATCCCCAATCCGGTGTGCTTCGAATTGTTTGCCATAAACCACTCCAGCGCCTCGCTACGCTAGGCGGGACGGGCGAATGCGCCCGTCCCTACACGAGCCACAGAAAACTACTTCCCTGCCTCCACCGCTGGCGGCTTCGGTGTGTGGTCGCCGATTTGCCGCACCTTGCCCAGCAGCTCCGCAAGCGGCATGCCCGAGAGCGTTTCGAACAGCGCCGGAACTTGCGCCGCCATCTTGGCGATGTCGCCGGTAATCTTGTTCATCCCGGATGCGTCGCCGTTTCCGGTCGATACGATGGTGATCTTGTCGACGTTCGCCAGCGGACTGGCCAGCGCCCGCACGACCTCCGGCATTGCGGTAAACAAGCGGTCGATCACCGCCGCCTGGTTGTATTCCTGATAGGCCTCGGCCTTCACGTTCATGGCCTTGGCTTCGGCTTCGCCCTTCTTGAAGATGATCTCGGCTTCGGCTTCGCCCTGCGCCCGTATCGACGACGCATGACCTTCGGCTTCCGCGATCAGGCGCTGCTTCTCAGCCGCAGCCAGCGTTTCAATTCGCTGGCGCTCGATCTCAGCACCCTTCAACACGGTTGCAATCAGTTCTTTCTCGCGGCGGTTGATTTCCGCCTCCTGAACCTTGACCTGTTGTTCTTTCTCGATCTGCTGCACCTTCACCTGCTCGGCGATCACCTGCTGCTGCATGATGTTGGTCTGGATGTCATAGGCTTTGTCGGCCTGCGCCTGCTGGCGTTTCGTGACCTCCAGAAATTGCGCCTTCTTCACTTCCAGATCGCGTTGCGATTCCGCCTGCTTGGCCAAAGATAACGTCTCCGCCAGCACGCGCTCCTGATCGGCCTGCGCTTTGGCCACTGCCGCCTCCCGCTGTGCCAGCGCGCGCTTGATGGCGGTATCGCGGTCGGCCTCCGCCGTGGCAACATCGGCGTCGCGCTTGATACGCGCGACATCAGGTTTGCCCATGTTGGTGATGTATTCGTTCTTGTCGCGAACTTCCTTGATGGTGAACGAAATCACTTCCAGCCCCATCTTGTTCATGTCCTCGGCGCAAGTGGACCGCATGCGGTCGGAGACCATTTCCGGCTGCTTGACGATTTCTTCCACCGTGAGTTGCCCGATGATTCCGCGAAGATGCCCTTCCATCACCAGGCGAATCAGCCCTTCACGCTCCTGATCGGTTTTGGTCAGGAACTGTTCCGCAGCCGTGAGCACGGACTCACGATCGGACTTCACCTTGATTTGCGCGACAGCCTCCACCGTCACCGCGACGCCTTGCTTGGTGTAGAGGTCCTGCTGCGGCGCCACGTCGAATGACATCAACTCCAGCGACAGATCGCGACAGATTTGCACCATCGGAAGCACTAGCGTGCCGTGCCCCTGCACCACGCGCGTCCCGCCCAGGCCGTACACGATGAGTGCCTCGTGCGGCCCCGCCTTGCGATATAGCCTGGCCATTCCGCTCATCAGGAACAGAAGAACCATCACTCCCAGCCCGGCGAAAATCCAAATCTCAACCATGCGTGACATTTCCGGCATAACCCCTCCTGTTGCGAATCCTTCTTCACGAACTTTTTTCAACCCGTGGCTTCGGAGCTATGTTTCCCCCGACATCTCGCTCCACAAGCGCACATAAGCAATCCCTTTTTCATAGCGCGTGACCACAACTTCGGCTCCCTTCGCAATGGCGTTGCCGTCGTCGCTGCGCGCGCCGCAAACCCGCCGAGTTCCCATCTGCGTGTAAATGATCTCGCCCGTTCCACCCACTCGGACTGAACTCGAAATACGGCCCAGTACGCCCACCATTTCGTAGTCAGCCGGATCCATGTTCTCTTCGCCCGAAATCAACACCCTGCTCAGGAAGAGGAACACGATGCCTCCTCCCACGAGCCCGCTCGCGATCGACGCCAACAATCCAAAACCAACCCACACGCCCGAGTAGCGCGTGAGCAAATATCCTGTGCCACCAAACCACGCGAGAAACGCCGTCAGCGTGACGAAGTTGAATGGCGAGACGTTCGCGTCGTGCATGTGTGCGTGACTCAGTGCACCGCCAGCTCCAGCCGCAGCGTTCCCCGAGACAACGGAGGACTGTGCAGATGGAACTCCTGTCCCATGCGTTGCGCCAACATGGCCGCCACCAACGTGCCCGTGGAAATGCGGAAGATGCAGCCGTCCGGTGCGCGCCCCTCCGAATACAAACGAAAAGAAACTAAGGCAGAAGCCGACCGCAAAACAGATCAGATAAAAATCCGCCCACGTCATGGCATGGTTCATCGGGTTCGCCTCCCTTCCGTGTTGCCTTCGCGAGTTCGATTCTCGCCGCGAAGATTTTCGCGATGCCCATCACGTCGCCGTGCGCCGTTCGCCATTAACTCCGGCCGCAACGCCTCAAGCAACCGCTCGGCCAAGCCTGGCGTGTCGAGAATCGCGCCAAGCAGCAGCAAACAGCGGCGCGTGTCTTTTTCTCGCGCGGCCTTGATCAACACATCGCTCACTTCCGGATCGCTCACAAAGCGCTCCGAGCCCTGCAGCAGCCAGACATCGAGCTGCCCTTCGGTTGTCCGCAGATCCGAAGTCAGCTCGGTGTGATAACCCTCCGGATCGTCGACCAGAAATCCGGGATGCACCTTGAAGAACTTCGCCAGCAGCGAGCGCGATGACTGCGTCATGTGCGGCCGCGCGCCGCTCTCGATCTGCGACAGGTACGACTGGCTGATGCTCTTGCGCAATTCCTGCCGCACCGCCTTCACGATCTCCTGCTGGGTCATGGGTTGACCCATGCCGCGCAGCGAGCCTTCGACCTCTCGCAGGTAACGGAATTTTTCGCCCAGTGTCATATTCCAAATCGTGATAGTTATATTGCATATTGCAATGTATGTCAAGAAGTCGATTTGTCGTGTTTCCAGCGGTTTGGCAACCATCCTTGACGCTCTTTAGCAAATGCTCAGGACTGAGGATCAGAATTGTTTCGTGTATACTTTGCGAAAAGTAGCCGCACGGCCTGAGCCCTTAATCAGCAGGTGGTGTCAGAACAGCGCAAATCCGCAAAGGCCTTGAGATGCTCGCTATTAGAGTTTCTTGCATGGAGATGCTCGGATGAATGCAGCAGCAACCGCTGGAAGTCTCGTTGTTCCACTCGCGACTCCGGCCCATACCGAGATTGAGCTGTCCGTGGTGATGCCGTGCCTCAACGAGGCGGAAACGCTGGGACCTTGTATCGAAAAAATCCAATCTGCATTTGTTGCAGCGAACATCGCTGGAGAAATTATCGTCGCCGATAACGGCAGCACAGACGGCTCACAGTTGATCGCGGAGAGTGCAGGCGCACAATTGGTGACGGTAGGGCGAAAAGGCTACGGAAGCGCGCTGATGGGCGGAATCGCTGCGGCGCGAGGCAAATACATCGTGATGGGAGACGCCGATGGCAGCTACGATTTTGGCGACATCCCGCGCTTCTTGGAACAGCTAAGAGCAGGGAACGATCTGGTCATGGGCAACCGCTTCCGCGGCGGCATCCAACCCGGCGCGATGCCTCCGCTGCACCGTTATTTAGGCAACCCGGTGCTCACCGAGATCGGAAAACTTTTTTTCAAAAGCCCGTGCGGCGACTTCCACTGCGGACTTCGCGGCTTTAACAAAGCTGCTTACACGCGAATGGGGTTGCGAACTACAGGCATGGAATTTGCCAGCGAGATGGTCGTCAAGGCAACGCTGTTCCGCATGCCCATCGCCGAGGTCGCGACTCCTCTCCTGCCTGACGGCCGCAGCCGCGCACCGCACCTTCGCACATGGCGCGACGGTTGGCGACATCTTCGTTTTCTTCTGCTTTACAGTCCGCGCTGGTTATTTTTATATCCCGGCCTTGCGCTCATGTTCATCGGCTTGCTGGTTGGTGCGTGGCTGCTTCCCTCGCCGCGAAAGGTCGGCGGCGCGGTTTTGGACGTCCACACTCTGCTGTACGCGGCCATCGCCGTGCTCTTGGGATTCCAGGCGATCGCATTTGCAGTCTTTACCAAGATCTTTGCCGTCCTCGAGGGTCTGCATCCACCCGATCCCGTGATGGACAAGATGTTTCGTTACGTCACTTTAGAATGGGGGCTTGTGCTGGGCAGCCTCCTTTCAGTGCTCGGTTTCGCGATCTCGGCCTATGCCGTGCATATCTGGAGCGTCCGCGGTTTCGGACCGCTCGATATCTCGCATACGCTGCGTCTCGTTATTCCAGCAGCTCTTTGCCTCACCTTGGGCGTCCAGACTGTCTTCTCAAGTTTCTTTCTCAGCATCCTGGGGCTTCGGCATCGATGAGTGGCACAGAGTTCGATCTTCACGCCGATACCTACGATGCGGACTTGAGCCAGGCGCTCTCGCTGAGCGGAGAAGACAAAGACTATTTCGCCAGCCGACGGGTTCAATGGGCTGCTCAGTGTCTTGCTAGATTGAGTGAGAGCCCGCATCGAATCTTGGACTATGGCTGTGGAATTGGAGACACATCACAACTGCTACAAACCGCTTTTGCGGCACAAGCTGTTGTAGGAGTTGACATCTCTCTGCGCTCGATTGAATTAGCTGCGAAGCGGAATGGAACCGCGACCTGCCAGTTTTCTAGCTTTGCAGACTTTAGCCAGATGGAATCCATCGATCTCGCCTACTGCAACGGGGTGTTTCACCACATTCCAGTGTCGATGAGAGGTTCTGCCGTTGAGTACATCCTTCGCCGGTTGCGGCCTGGAGGACTGTTCTCCTTCTGGGAGAATAATCCGTGGAATCTCGGGACACGATACATCATGTCGCAGTGCGTCTTCGATCACGATGCCGTGATGATTCCGCCGCCGCAGGCCAAAGCACTTTTACGGGACTATGGATTTGAGATTGTTCGGACGGACTACTGCTTCTTCTTCCCGCGATTTCTGAAAGCGCTGCGATTTCTGGAAGGTAGTTTGTCGAGCTTCCCTTTTGGCGCTCAATATCAGATTTTGTGCCGAAGGCCATTGCGCTGAACTACTTCGCCAGGAAATACGCGTAGTAATTGGTATTCGCAATTTTTTCCCAGCCTGGATCAACCCCGTTTGGCGGTGACCATACAACGACCACTCTCGCACCGGCGCGGCGCAAACATTCATAGGCCGCCTTTCTTCGCTCCCACGATTCGCTCCAGAAATGCACCTGATTCGGCTCCGGAGAGAAAATCTCCGCGACAATCTTAAAGCGGTCGAGGCGCGCCCAGTAGTCGACCGTTCCATCGCCAATGACTGCTACGGGATCACCTGCGCGCAACCCCATATTCTGCAACCCCTCTGCCGCTCTCATCTCGTCCTTCTGCGTCGGATACCCATAAACGGTATTGGTTACATAGGCCGTCTCCGCAAGATTCGCCACTATTGAAAATAAAATGGTCCCTGTCACGGCGATCGCCACGTATTTTGTCAGCGGCGTCGCCTCTGCGCTTCTCGGCAAACGAATCCCAGCCAGAAGAGCCACGCACAACAGCGCCACAAAACCACCCACATATCGAGGCCGCACGAGCACCAGCGAGTAGAGACCCATGCTCAGCGCAGCCGCCGCGATCAGCGGCCAGTTTGAGACCATCGCTCTCCGCGTCGGCGCACCACCCCAGAGAACAAAAATTCCGATTCCTGCGAACAATCCCAATTGATCGATGAACATCTTGGCGTAATTGCGCGCGCTCTGCACGAGTACTCGAATCTGCGCCCGCAGCCGGAATGTCCCATGCGCCCCTTCGTTCCAATAGGAGGGATCGTACCAGGGCGGGTAGGTTCCACCGACTGGCTCGGCAAACTCAAAGACAGCAGGATGGTCGAGAACTTGTCTCGTTGTGTGTTTCGGAACTCCGCCTCCCGGCGGATCACCCTGCCAATGTTTCTGCGGGACGTTCGGATTCACCATGCTCGCGTAAGCCAGCCTCCCGCTATCGCCAAACGTGAGTCGACCTTTTTGCTTTGAAAGAGCCGCGATAAACGGCAGGCTCACCACCAGAAACATCAGGCCGGCCAACATTACCCCCCACGCGCGGCGCTTCGAAAATTTATCCGAAAAAAGCAAGATGACGAGCAGGCCAAAACTCACGAGGAACATGGCCGCCTTGGTCAGGTAGGCTGCTCCGCACAGTATTCCGAACACCGCAAATTTCGGGTAAGACTCCCGATAACGTAAATCGACAAGATACCCGCCAATCAAAAATACAAAAGCAGCGACGAGAAGGTCCGGAGTGACATCCGCGACATCGATCAACACCAGAGAAGCCCACAGAAAAATTCCGTATCCCAACCAGCTAACCACCCAGTCGGGCAATGGACGCGCGTCTTCTACCCCATTTGCCGCTTCTTCTCTGAGCGCTCGAAATATCGAATGAAGGAGAAAACGAAAACAGAATAAGGCAAAGAAGTAAATGATCAGGTTTGCCGCTTGGACGGTAACGAACTCCCACCAAATCGAGGGCTTCACCACATGCAGTGCCAGGCCCACCCACCAGCAGTACATGGGGCTCCAGTAGCCGCTGATCGCCTTCGCCCAGTCGCCGCGGAAAAACGCGTCTCCCACGTCGAGGTAGGACGTTCCATCCTGATTCATCGCATAGCGGCTGATCCAGGCCTGAGCCGTGCCTAACAGAATGCAGAGGATGAGCGGCGAACGTTCACTGGGTCGCTTATCGTTCATGCGTTCTGACAACTTCGACCATGCATAACAATTCAAGGGACTGCCGTCGAGCGTTGGGAAAATGCGGCCTCTCTAGGATGGTTGCAAAGCATAGTAGCAGAAAGTTGTGGCGGAGCGACCGGTCGTCGGCGCGCCTTGCGAAGAAGGCCAGACTCGGAAGCAGATAGAATGATTTCTTTCGTAGATTTTTTGGGGGCGAGATCGGATTGACGCCGGCAATCGACAAGCGACTTGGTGGGACTTCACGTTTTGTTAATCCCGCCGACGCGCATAGCTCAAACGAGATCGCATCGACGGAATCTCGATGCATCAAGATCCGGTGGCTTTTTCGCTGCGTGGCCGCGATCCTGACAATCGTTGAGATCGTGCTCGCCCGCAACACCTTCGGTCCAGATCCCAGATCCTACATGGAATTGGCTCGCGCCATCCTACGCCATGACTGGTCAATGGTGCCCAATGCGTATTGGAGCGCGCTTTATCCGTGGTTGTTGGCGGCGGTTCTCGGAATTGTCAAACCATCGCTTCGTTGGGAATTTCCCGTTGCTCACGCCTTCTCTTTTCCCATGTATTTGGCTTGCATGGCGGCCTTCGAATTTTTTTGGGTATCTCTGCTGCGGCACAGGCAAACAAGCATTACGGGAGTCGATTCGGAGCGCACACCAATCTCGGCATCTCAGATGTGGATCTTAGGTTATTCCCTCTTTGTCTGGACCACGGTGGGAGAGTTGGTGCTGTTGGTCAATCCTGACTTGCTGGTGATGGCAAGTGTGCTCCTGGCGGCAGGGCTCTTGCTGCGTATGGAAACGGACGGAAATTCCTCACGCGCCCAATACGTGTGGTTCGGAATTTGCTTGGGATTTGGTTATCTGGCGAAGGCCATTCTTTTTCCCATGGCATTTGTCTTCCTGGCCATGATGCTCTCCGTTTCTCGTCGCGCTCTGCGACAGCGTGGCCCGTACATAGCGTTAGCCTTGCTGATATTTATCGCACTTGCTGCGCCTGAAATTGCCCTTCTGTCGCATGCGAAAGGCCGCCTCACGTACTCGGATACCGGAAAACTCAGTCTGGCGTGGCTAAACTACAACATTCCGGCGCGCAATTGGCAGGGCTTGCCTCCCGGGAGCGGCACCCCAGCACATCCCACCCGACAAGTTTTCGACCATCCTGCCGTCTACGAATTCAACGGACCACTCCGAGCGAGTTACCCTCCCTGGTATGACCCTTCTTACTGGAACGAAGGACTGTCGCCCAAATTTTCGCTTAGGATCATAGTCGGACATTTTTTTCACGATCTAGCGATGCTCGGCTCTGCACTGGCGCATCCTGCCGCCTGGATCGTAGGTATTTTCTTGCTCCTTCTTGCGTCCGGGCCCTGGGCGACGTTCAAAGGTATCGCTGGCTATGGTTATTTAATCGTGATCGCGGCAGTTGCCATGGCGATGTATTGCCTGACGCTAATCCAAGACCGATACTTGCCTCCATGGGAGTTCCTGATCTGGGGGTCGGTTCTAGCCGGAGTTCGACTGCGACCACGTCTAGAACTTTTATCTCGCGGAATCATTGCGCTGGTATCTTTCGCAATGATTGCTGCCATGGTCCACCTTGTATACGGCGAGTCCGTTCAAGTTTTTCCCAGCGACGCGACCCCCGAATATGTCACCGCCGAGGGATTGCAGAGAATGGGCCTGCAACCGGGAGAAAAAGTAGGAGCCATCGGCTACGATAACGATGCCTATTGGGCCTATCTGGCGCGTTTCGATATCGTCGCCGAAATCAATACCGACGAAACCTGCCTTTTCTGGAGCGAACCTGCAGCGATTCAAACACAGATTCTGGAGAAGTTCGCTCAAGCCGGCGCGAAGGTGGTGGTAGCCAATATTGGCGGAGGCGTCAAAACCACTTCCCGCCTCGTACCGATCGATCTTGCCGGATGTTCCCGCCCGAGTGCCGGATGGCGCAAAATCGAAGGCAGCCCCAACTATGCGTTCTTTCTGAAGTGATCCGCGCGCTGCGTGCACGGGGAAACTAGGAACTCAGATCGCTCTACAGTCCAGCTTCAATACGAGACCGCGGATCGAGGTAGTCGCGTAGAGCGTCTCCAATGAAATTGAACGAGAGCACAGCCAGCATCACGGCGAGCGCAGGAAAGAGCACGAGATGAGGTGCATCGAACAGGTGGGCGCGACCGTCGTTGAGCATGGCTCCCCAACTCGCCGTCGGTGGGGGCACACCAAGTCCGAGGAAACTCATGGTGGCTTCAGCAAGAATGGCTCCGGCCATGCCGATGGCGGCCTGCACAATTACAGGCTGAATAATGTTCGGCAAAATATGGCGGACGATGATCCGCAGGTCGCTCGCGCCCAGAGCGCGGGCGGCCTCGACGAACTCGCGCTCTCGTGCAGCGAGAACTTGTCCACGAACCAGGCGTGCGTAGCCGACCCACCCTCCCAGGGAAAGCGCGAGAACCAGATTGAAAATGCCGGGCCCGCGAAAGGCGACGAACGCAATGGCGAGAAGAATTCCCGGGAACGATAGAAATGCGTTCATCAGGACAACATTGACGAAGCGGTCGATACTTCCGCCGTAGTAGCCGGCAATCGAACCGATGATGAGACCGAGGGCAAGCGAAGCCGCAACCACGCAGCTTCCAACCAGCATCGAGATGCGCGCCCCGTAGATGATGCGCGAGAGAATATCGCGCCCGAGTTCATCGGTGCCGAACCAGTGCGCATGCGACGGAGTATCGAGCCGCGCAGGAAGATCGATGGCAGCGGGGTCTTGCGGCGCGATCCAAGGCGCAAACAGGGCAAAGATCACGAAGATAACGACCAACACTACACCTGTCGCCGCCAGTGGATTGTGACGAGCATTTCCCGCAACCCGGCGGCGGAACGAGATGGCAGCGGTGGACACTGTGGAATATTACGCCTGGCGAACGGGTTTTCCACGCGGATGCCATTCGTCACGCGTGGCGCGAATCACGCCGCCCATGTGGAAACCTTTGTCCATCGAGGCTAGCGCCCTGCGCTGGGCACGTTCGTAGGCTTCATCTTCGCCCACGAGAAGCTCGATCTGCTCCGCTAACAAACCGCTGATCGAGGAACCCCGCCGTGCGGCCAGGATTTTCGCCTTGCGAATCGTCTGCTGGGGGAGGCTGACGGTAAGATTTTGCTTGTTCCTAGGCATGGTGCACTGATATTACGTGTAACACGCATACTACGCGTTATCAAGCTCATCAACTTGCGGAACAGATCCCAGTTCAGTGTTTTCATGTCGATCATTGGCTTAAGAGCTAGGCGCTCTGAGGTTGGTACTGATGGCGTTCGTACCACTCCTCGCTCAAATCCTTCCACGATGGATTGATTGAAACGATGAGGGCGATTTTCTTGATTCGCAGCCAGCCTTTGATGCGCTTCTCTCTTTCGATTGCGTTGTGAACGTCCTGGAAGCGCTCGAAATAGACGAGCCGGTCGAGTTTGTATTTCGTGGTGAATATCGAGCCGGCGCCAGTCTTGTGCTCGCGTACCCTTCGCATGAGATTGTTGGTAACGCCTGTGTACGTCTTCGAGCGGTTCGTCATGATGTAGACAAAGTACATAGGTCCTTCGCGCAAAAGAACGCGCTCAGGATGACAAATCGGGAACGGGATGTCTGTGATGGATGAACTTTGCGGCGGTGGAAGACCGAGCTGGGATTTAGTCCATCGGCATGCATCGTAGTGCTTTTATGCTTTGTCATCCTGAGCGCGTTCTTTTGCGCGAAGGACCTTTGCAGTTGGGCAGTGCCACTGAGGTGGAGGGAGGGCACTCTGCATTGCTGAACGCGAGATCACGCTGTCTTGTTTGCAACGGTTGGCGGCTTTAGTGGGACAGGTAATTGGGTTGGTCCAAGCACGATCCGGACGAGGTTCGTGCTCTCAATGCCATCCCTCATCTTCAACCATTTCGAACTTGTTGTACGAGGCGCGCGCCCTCTTCATTTCGACCTTGACGGCCAGCGGGCCTAACGCATCGGTGATCTCCGACTTAGGCCCCTTGAATCGCTCCCCGGCGATAACCTCCGCAAGTTGAAAGTTTTCACTGAATGGGACGAAGTACAATTCACCCTCCTTATCTCCCGACTGTCCCCACACTCGAATTTCTTCTTCGTATACCCAGTGCTCAAATTTGGTGAAGAGGGCCTTCCGTGCGAACGCTTGATGTTCGGCTTCGGACATATTTTCAAAGTCTGCCGGAGCGGGGCATGGCAGAAGTTGCGGGACGTAATCCACAAGGCCGCATTGGTCTAGGGGATCCGAGCTTATTTCTGGAATATCGAAGCCAAGGCATAGTCCTTCATGCTTGTCGCTGTAGTGCGCCCACATGACAGGATTCCTCCAGTTCGCACTAAAACAAAGGAGGCCCTTGTCCTTATCGACGTCCTTCCTAGTTTGCTGGAATGTCAGGCGAAGGATCGGATCGGTAACATCGTAAGCCCGCAGTTCAAATGGATCATTGAGGTCCGCGACTCGCGATTGTTTGATCCGCTTCTCTTTTATGCTCGCCAGGCCGTGCTTTGCAGATAGAAACTTGTAAGCCCGCATGATTCCGAATCTTAGCAGCCTCACTGCCGAATCCTCGGGTTCGCCACCGAATACAGCACATCTGTAAGAAAATTCACCGCAACATATGTCAACCCAATCGCGAGGATACAGCCCTGCACAAGATAGTAATCGCGATTCGAGATGGCTTGAATTGTCAGGCGACCGATGCCGGGCCAGGAGAAGATCGTTTCGGTCACGATCGCGCCGGCCAGCAGCGCGCCGAATTGCAGGCCTAGCACGGTGATGATGGGGATCATGGCGTTGCGCAGGGCGTGGCGATAGACAACGGTGCGCTCGGGCAGGCCTTTGGCGCGCGCGGTGCGGATGTAGTCCTGGCTGAGTTCTTCGAGCATGGAGGTGCGGACCATGCGAGTCAGGATGGCAGCGAGCGCGCCGCCCATGGTGACGGCGGGCAAGATTAGATTTGCGAACGATCCAGCGCCGGAGACTGGCAGCCATCCAAGTTTAATCGCGAATAAAAGAATGAGGATCGGACCGAGTGCAAAGTTGGGGAACGACAGGCCGAAGAGGCTGACGATGCTGAGCAGGCGGTCGTCCCAACGGTTGCGGCGCTGCGCCGAGCGCACCCCTGCGGGAATCGACAAAATGATCGCGACGAACAGCGACGCCAGCGTGAGTTGCAGCGTGTATGGATAGCGCTGGGTGAGCAGGCGCGTCACGCTTTGGTTGTAGCGGAACGATGGGCCGAGGTCGCCGCGAAGCACGCCCTTCCAGTAGTGAAGGTATTGCTCGCCGAGCGGCGCGTCGAGGCCATAGGCATGGCGCGTAGCTGCGATGTCGGCAGCGGGCGCGCCTTCGCCAAGCATTTGTTGGATGGGGTCGCCGGGAACTAGATGGATTAGTAAGAACACCAAGGACACGACCAGCCAGATGACTGGGAGGGTATATAGGACGCGTTGGAGGAGCGCGCGGGTCATCGGTCGTTAGTCGTTAGCCGCTTGTCGTTCGCCGCCGAGCAAGTTTGCGTGTTCGTCTTTCCCTTCGACATTCTCCACTTTCTCGATCTTCACTTTCGCGATGCGGTGGGCTTCCATTTCTTCAACGGTATAGCGGTGTCCTTCATACTCGAAAGACTCGCCAATGTACGGAATTTGTTGCAGGCGGGCGAGCATGAATCCAGCGAGAGTTTCGAATCCGGCGTCGCGCGGCAGAAGCAAGCCATGCTGAGTTTCGAGGTCTCGGATGTTGACCGAGCCTTCGAGCACCATGACCGACTCGTTTTCGAGAGCCGGCTCCGGCGTCGCTACGTCGAACTCGTCTTCGATATCGCCGACCAGTTGTTTGAGTATGTCCTCGACCGTGATTACACCCGCCGTCGAACCGAACTCGTCAACGACAACCGCAAGATGGCGGCGGCGCTGTTTGAATTCATCGAGCAGTTCCGCGAGGACTTTGGTTTCCGGCACCACCAGTACATCGTGCATGATCTGGCCAATCTGCATGCGGGCGATGCGCGCGGCCAGCGGCTGGTTCAGATTGACCAGGCGCAGGCGCACCCAGCGAATTAATTCTTTGTAATAAAGGACGCCCACAATATGCTCGGGCCCTCGCTGCGGGTCGTACACCGGGATGCGCGAGTGCTGGCCCTCGACCACGCGGTTCACAGCGTCGTCGAGCGTGAGATCGGAGGGCAGCGAAAAAATGTCGGGGCGCGCGACCATCACCTCACGAACGGTGATGCTGTCGAGTTCGATGGCGTTGTGGATCATCTCCTCTTGCGATTCTGGAATCTGGCCGAACTGGCGGCTCGCCGTGACGATGAGCTTGAGTTCGTCGGGGGAGTGGACAGCGCCGCCACGCCGCGTATCGCGCGCACCGAAAAGGCGCAGGACCAGACCTCCGGAGCGGCGCATGAAAAACAGCACAGGGCGCGCGATGGTGATGAAGGCTTCCATGGGAGGGGCCACGGCGAGGGCGATCTGCTCGGCGCGCTGCAAAGCCAGGGTTTTCGGAACCAGTTCGCCGAGAAGCACGTGCATGTAGGTAATCAAAGTGAACGCGATGGCGATGGCGATGCCGTTCGCGTAGATGGCCGCGTGCGGAACTTCATGCACAAAACGGAGATTTCCCACCAGGCCTGCAACCATGGGTTCGCCGATCCAGCCTAGGGTGAGGCTGACAATGGTGATGCCCAGTTGCACGCCGTTCACAACTTCGTCGAGGTGCAGGTGAAGGCGCTGCACGTTGCGGGCGCCGATGCGACCGGATTCGATCAGCTGCTGGATGCGCGTGTCGCGAACGCTGATCAGGGAGAATTCCGCGGCCGCAAAAAACGCATTCGCTGCCACCAGGAGAAGGATTAACAACACCCGGAGCAGCACAAAGGCGATCATGGATGGGTAATTCTAGCATTCTAAAGGCAGTGGCTAGGGGCAGCGTTCGCCGGTCGGCGGGAGCGCACACGCGTCGCCCGTGTGGCAGAATGAAAAAGCTCGCAGAAAAATTGCCTTCCGAGAGCTAACCAATTGTCCCAAGGCGCGGTCTAAGTAACGGAAGGTAATTGCTTTAGTCGGGCCAAAATCACCGGGAGCCAGGTCCCGAGCTCATTTCCTAAGGGCAAAACAAAAGCAGCGGAACAAAAGTATTTGTGGTTGCGTACATGGAAGTGAGGGCACGGGACTGGCTTATTTCAGTCTCTGGCTGGTGAGAGGTTTTTTCGATTCTAGGAGGCGGCCGTGAACGGAAACGGAAATAATAAGAAGAAGCGCAAGCTATTTATTTATGGTGGCATTGGGCTGGCGATCGTCCTGCTGATTGCGATCGGCGTGTTCGCGGCCACGCGCGGCGGCACCAAGATCGACCCCACGAAATTGGCGAAAGTTGAAAAGGGCGACCTGGCCAAGAGCGTGGTGGCGACGGGCAAAGTGACGCCCATCACCAAGGTTGAGGTAAAGTCGAAGGCCAGCGGCATCGTGAAGAAGTTGCTGGTGGATTACGGCGATCGGGTAAAGCAGGGCCAACTGCTGGCGCAGCTCGACAAGGTCGAGATTGAAGCGCAGGTTGCGCAGTCGCGCGCGGCGTTGGATGCGGCCCAGGCGAACCTTAGCAGTTCCGAGGCCGACTTCGAGCGGTCTAAGGTGGATGCCGAAGGTCCGGACGTCCCGCTGTTGAAGCGCGCCTATGACCGAGCCGTCGGTATGGCGAAGGATGGCGTGGTTTCGGCCTCCGCTCTCGACGATGCGGAAAAAAATTACGAGATGTCGCTGAACAAACAGAACGTGTCGAAGGCACAGATGACGGTGCTGAAGGCGAAGATTGCGCAATCGCGCGCGCAGGTGGCGCAGGATCAAGCCAACCTCAAGCAGTTGGAGGAGCAGCTCAGCTATACCGACATTATTTCTCCGATTGATGGCATTGTGCTCTCTCGCGACGTGGAAATGGGCGATGCGGTGAGCTCGATCCTGGTGCTGGGTTCGTCGGCCACGCTCGTGATGACTCTCGGCGACACCAGCGAAGTTTATGTTAAGGGCAAAGTCGACGAGAGCGATATCGGCCGCGTCTATCTCGGGCAGCCCGCGCGGATCAAAGTGGAATCCTTCAAGGACAAAACCTTCACCGGCAAGGTCACCAAGATTTCCCCGATGGGCGTAGAAAAAGATAACGTCACCACGTTTGAGGTACGCGTATCCATCCAGAATCCGGGCGGCGAACTCAAGGCCGAGATGACGGCTAATGCGGAAATCATTCTCGAAGAGCACAAGAATGTGCTGCAAATTCCGGAAGGTGCGATCCTCTACGACAAGGATAAGAAGGCTTCGGTGGAGATCCCGAATCCGAAAGCCAAAGATGGTAAGGATAAAATCGCGCTCAACATCGGAATCTCAAACGGCGCAAAAACCGAAGTGTTGAGCGGGTTGAAAGAGGGCCAGGAAGTGGTCTTGCAGTAAGGAAGCGGGTTGAGTATCAGGTCTCGGGTCTTAGGCCCTGGGTCTTGGGCTTCAGGCATAGGCGTAGTCTTCTATTAGCCAAAGACCGAACACCAAAACCTAAGACCTAAGACCTGGAGCCGACATGAATAACCAATCCCCATCAGCGCGATTTTCATTCCTGGCGACCGCAGCGGTCGTGCTGCTTGCCACCGGCCTCGCCGTCGCTTCCACGCCGCAAGGCTCATTTGAGAAGACATTTCAGGTAGGCAGCGGCCCGGTGGATCTTGAGGTGCAAACTCATTCGGGCGACATTATTGTGCACAGCGGCGTGTCGGGCTCGGTCACGGTTCGTGGCAGGATTTATGTCGGAGACCACTGGCTGTTCGGCAACCGGCATACCGACGTATCGGACATTGAGCAGCACCCTCCCATCCGGCAGGACGGGAATAGTATTCACGTCGACTATGTGAACGCGCACGACATTTCAGTCGACTATGAAATCACCGTACCGGTCGACACCACCGTCCGCACCCGCAGCGGCTCCGGAGATCAGACCATCGAAGGCACACGTGGCAATGTCAACCTGCAAAGTGGGTCAGGAGACATGAAGCTCACGCAGCTTACTGGAGAGATTCGTCTGCAGACAGGCTCGGGCGACGTCCGCGCGCGTGAGATCGCCGGCTCGCTGCGGGGAAGCGCCGGCAGCGGGGAAATTGAGGTAGAAGAAATCGGTTCGGGAGACGTTGTTCTCCACACCGGTTCCGGCAACATCAAGGCTCGTGGTATTCAAGGATCATTTCGCGGCGAAACCGGCAGTGGCAACATTACCGCCGAAGGCACCCAGAGCGGACTCTGGGAAATTCGCACCGGATCGGGTAACGTCCACGTGCGCATGCCCAATAATGCGGCCTACGACGTAGACCTTTCCAGTAGCTCTGGCACAGTGCAGGTTGACCCAGCAGTCACCATGACCGTACAGGGACGCGTCCAGCAGGAGCATAAGTCGATCCAGGGAAAAGTGCGCGGCGGCGGACCGATGCTCACCGTGCGCACCGGCTCAGGCGATATACACATCCAGTAGCAGTTCGGCTTTTACGAATTGTCATCCTGAACGTAGCCGTTCTTCAGGCGGAGTGAAGGATCTCTCCCTGCACCGGCCCACAGCGTCAGCCATCGCACTCATTACCTCCGTGCCTTGACGCCGCACTCTCCAGCAATTACTTTCGATTCTTTGGGAAGATTCCGTCTTCAATCCACGAGGCAGCTTTGGCGCATCGTCCAATTATCACTCTCACCACTGACTTCGGCAGCAACGACCATTTTGTAGGCGTCATGAAGGGCGTCATTCTCGATATCGTGCCCGAGGCCGAGATTGTCGACATCTGCCACTCGGTACAGGCCTTTGACGTGCTCGATGGTGCGCTCACCATTTCTCAGGCGTACTCCTACTTTCCCAACCGAACCGTGCACATTGTGGTGGTCGATCCGGGCGTGGGCACGGCGCGGCGGCCGATTCTGGCCTCGAGCGATAAATACCATTTCGTGGCGCCAGATAATGGCGTGCTCTCATTGGTCTATGCGAAAGAAAGCCGCATGCACGTGCGGCACATCACCGCCGAGCATTATTTCTTGCAGCCGGTCAGCAATACCTTCCACGCGCGGGATATTTTTTCTCCCGTCGCCGCGTACCTGGCTAAGGAGGTCGACTCGCTCAAGTTTGGGGAAGAAATCGAAGACTTCGTCAAGTTCTCCGCGCCCAAGCCAAAGAAGGTCGAGGAGAACCGGCTCCGTGGCGTTGTGCTGAAAGTCGACCGTTTCGGAAATCTCATCACCAACATCACGCCGCAAGATGCGCCCATGCTTTTCGGGCCCAAAGCCGGCCCGTTCAAGATCGTGGTCGGCAGCCGGGAGATCACAGAAGTCCACAATGCCTATGCCGAAGGCGCTCCGGGAGAAGTCATTGCAATTCTCGGGAGCATGGGCTTTCTGGAAATCGCCGCAAACCGTGGAGCGGCAGCGCAATTAACCGGCGTCGGCAAGGGAAACGAAGTCAGCATCATCCTCGGCGAGTCCGCAGCTAAGGGCAAAGGGGCTTAGGGGCAAAGTTTCAAGGTTTCAGAGTTGCAAGGTTGCAAAGCCTGAATTTGAAACTCTGAAACCTTGAAACTTTGAAACCTTCTTAAAGGTTCCTCGGCTTTGGATGCGCGTAGCGTTCCATCTCGCCGGTCCACTTCAGGAACCGCCAAAGATTTGAGCGCTCCCGCCACAGAAATTCCCAGAATTCTATGAACCCGATCTGCGTCATCTTGACGCCGCAATACGTTTCCATCCGCCAAAGCAGATAAGGACTGCGCCACGGAGCCAGCCTATGCCCCTTCGTAGCATTCCACAGAAAGCGCAAGGAATAACGCATGCCAACATCATAAACACAGAACCATCGTTCTACCATTCGCAGCACATATTCACTTCAGATAGATTAATAACAGTTCTCGTCGTGAACAACAGTTCTCGTTGTCACCCCGAGCAAAGCGAGGGACCTTGGTTTCTGCGCGCGGTGCACGTCCGTGATCCCATGTTAGAATCCTTTCTCCGCCAGGGATTCCCCGTTATGTCCGAAGCCGATGCAAACACCCGCCAGCAAGCCGAAGACCATTACTACGCCGCGCTCGACTTAATGGCGGATGGGAAGCTCGAAGAGGCGGTCGCAGCCTACCGGGAGTCGATCGCCGCCGATCCCACCTTTACCGAAGCGATGCATGGCCTGGCCCGCGCTCTACAAGACTTGCAGCGCTACGATGAGGCCATCTCCGTCGCGCAGCAAATTACCGCGTTAGATGCCGACGACGTGCTCGCGCACACCAGCCTGTCGGTGCTCTACCAGAAAAAAGGAATGATCCCGGAAGCCGAAGCCGAGGGAGCGAAAGCGCGGGTTCTGGGCTGGAAGCAGCAGTTGAAGAAAAGCTAACTATCGGTTGACACCTCTTGGTTACCGAAGGGGCGAACGTCGATGAGATCTATCGCCTAGTTGCGTCAATTGACCCGACTTTGATGGAAAATCTTCTAGCTCATCGTTTATGGTTTTTCAAGAGGGCTTCATTTTCACATGGCAAATATCGAATCTCTAATTGCTGGAAGCGAAAAGCTGACTGACATTTTTGGATATTGGCCGTCGTTCCACGATGCTGAGGTTCTAGACCTTCATTTTGCTCGGGGGAATGTTGAACCGGAGAAGGGTCTCTACGATTTTCCAATTCTGACGCTGAGAATCCATGTTTGGCAGCTGACCAAAAATGTGGACTCGAAAGGGTACTTAATTCTCCTGCATCACACGCTCACGACCCTGAAGTTTCGGGATGTCTCCGGTTTCCAGATGCAGGGATTCAATCATCAAAACGCCATGATGGAACTCGTCTTGGCGAGTCAGGAACGCAGCGAAGGCCCATCACCCTACTTTTCCGTCGAGTTAGTGCCAGCGTTTGGTATGAGTGCTTCATTCAACTGTCTCGGGATAGAAGTCGTCGATGCGGTGGCGTGCGCCGAAGACGGTAAGCTGATTTTGGATGGTCATTCCGGCCAGAACCTTAGCTGATGAACCATCGCCATTACACTTGTTGACTTGTTCGGGTCGCGCACGCAAGAGAGTTTCAACACCATACGTTCTCGCACAGTAAGCCGGAAGCCGACAGCCCGCAGGCTACAACTCATATTTCTTCATCAAATGCCGGAACGACTCGCCCAGAATCGTCGGCAAGCATTCATGAAAACCTTTCGTTTGCGCCGCGCATCGCGACGCAGTTGGAAATCCCTTAATTTTCCTGCGCATCACGACAATAGAGAGCATAATCACCCTTAAGGACCGATTCCGCGGAGGAGCCCCCGTGGCGCGCGCAGCCTTTGTGACGTATGGTTGTTGCTACAAGCTAGGCCTATGTCTACTCTGGGCGCTTTCTGCTTTTGGCCAGCAGATTCTCGACGGACCGCAGATTCCCCCCAACTTCAAGTTTGATCTGGAAACTGCCGCCCGCCTGCGTCCTCAACTCGTGGCACGGAGCATACCCGCTACCGGGCGCTACGGCACGGGCCGCCTTGTGTTCGAGCGACTCCTCGGACAGGTCCCCGGCCCCTCCGTCACAAAGTTTGTGTGGGAGCTACGCATCGTCGACGACAATCAGCTCAACGCCTCCTCGTCGCCAGATGGGACTATCTACGTAGAGACCGGTCTCGCGCGGCTTGCGGGCTCGCATGCTGGCCTGTGGGCGGCAATCCTGTCGCACGAGGTCGCACACATCGTTCGCCGCGACTGGGCCCGCCGCTATCTTTACCAGAAATTCCTGGAGAGCAGCGGTGCCCCAGCCATCGTAATGGGCGATCCCGGCCAACCGTCAGCTTCCTGGATCGACTCGGAAAAAGCATCGGAGAATTTGGGTCGCTTCTGCCGCCAGATGGAAGTCGAAGCCGACCGCGAAGGCCTCATGCTGATGGTCCGCGCCGGCTATCATCCCGCCTTCGTCCCCGCGTTGCACCATCTGTTGCACGCGCAAGGGTCCGGTGCAACGGCGGTGTCTCTGTATGCCATGCACCCCTGCTGGGAGGAGCGCGACCGTGAGTTGAGCCGCGTTTACGTAGCAGCCAGCATTGAATTTGAACATCGCTGGCCGGAATGGTACGCCTCGCCCGGCGGCAATCCCCCCGTCGTCGTATTCGCTGAAACGCCGACAGTGAGAAAGACTGGTTCGAAAGAATGGGAGATCCGGATTCCGATGCGCTGCGAGAACCTGGCCGGGGCAGTCGAGGTGGTGTTACGCGCGGACTCCGCGTCTCGGAACGTCGCGCAGCCAGAGCACTTCCGCGACCAGCCAGACTCTGATTTCGAACTCCGGCAACTGACTGGCTGCACTTCGCCCCAAACCACCATCACCTTCACGCTTGCCGATTCTTCCGATCGGAGCAAGGGCGGCGCACACTGGACCGACGTATACGTTCTAGATGCTTGGGGCGCCGTTCTAACTCGCGCCAATGTCCCCAAACTGCCGCATTAGTGTCTCAGGCCTTAGCCGATCTGACGGCTGCGAGCTACAGCTCGTACTTCTTCATCAAATGACGGAACGACCGGTAGGAGATGCTGAGCAGATCCGCGGCTTTGGTTTGCACGCCATTTGAGCGGTCGAGCGCGTTTTGCAGCAGGGTGCGCTCAATATTTGCGACGTAATTCTCCATGCCCACGCCTTGCGGAAGCACGGCATCGGGAGCGATGTCTGCCATGCCTCCCGCACCGCCGACTCCAGCGGCTGCGGCGCGAGCCTTGGGACGTTCCGCTGGCAACTCTACGTGCAATTCATCGCCAGTCTCGAGGGCCACAGCGCGCTCAACTGTATTCTCCAACTGGCGTACGTTGCCCGGCCACTCGTAACCGCATAAAGAGTCAAACGAATTCTTATCGACACGCAGAATGCTGCGCCCGGCAGCACTGGCGTACTTTTTCAGAAAATGATTCACCAGCAGCGGAATGTCATCGCGGCGTTCGCGCAAGTTCGGCACGCGAATCGGAATGACGTTGAGCCGGTAATAGAGATCTTCGCGGAACAAGTTTTCGGCGACGGCCTTATCGAGATCGCGATTTGTGGCCGCGATCACCCTCACGTCGATGGAAATCTCGCTGGTGCTGCCCACCGGCCGCACGCTCCGCTCCTGCAGAACACGCAGCAGCTTCACCTGCATCGCGAGGGTCATCTCGCTGATTTCATCGAGAAAAATGGTGCCGCCGTCTGCCACTTCAAACAGGCCACGCTTGTTCTGCGACGCGCCGGTGAATGCTCCCTTGAGATAGCCGAAGAGTTCGCTCTCAAGAAGAGTCTCTGGAAACGCTCCGCAGTTTACCGAAACGAACGGCTGAGTAGCGCGCGGTGAGCAAATGTGCACGGCGCGGGCCACCAACTCCTTGCCCGTCCCGCTCTCGCCATGAATCAGAACCGTGCTGGCGGTCGATGCCACGGTGCGCACGGTCAGCTTCAGCTTTTCCATTGCGGCGCTGGAGCCGATGATGTTATCGAGCGAGTTGCGCGTAGCGGCGTCGCGGCGCAGCGCAAAGTTCTGTTTGCTGAGAACCAGTTTTTCCAGCGAGCGGTTGATGGCGAGCTTGATTTCGTCGACCAGGCCGGGACTCTTGCGAATGTAATCGGAGGCGCCTCCAGCTTTTACCGCTTCGACTGCGGCTTCGTAGTCGTCAACCGCGGTAATCAGGATGACCGAAGTGTCGGGCGAAACGCGATGGGCATGACGCAGGACTTCGATGCCGTCGATAGTCGGCATCTTGATGTCAGTGATGATCAGATCGTAAAGTGCGCCGTCAATTTTGTTTTTCGCAGCCTGACCGGATTGCACGGTCTCAACCCGGTGCCCGTCGCGGCGCAGGGCAATGTCGAGCATTTCGCAGATGGAGCGCTCATCGTCGCAAACCAGAATGTTAGCCACGAGCCCTCCCTTCCGCAGCAGAAGCAGCAGCAGCAGCTAGAGCCGCCGTCTGCGGTGCCATCAACTCTCGCGCACCGAGTTCTTCGGGCTTGACCACACCAGCCGATTTAACTTTTTCCAAACCCTGCTTCGCCGTTTGTCTTTCCGCCTCGATCCTGCGCAACTTCAAAATGAAGGTAGTGCCTTGCCCCGGCTTAGACCTCGCCCAGACCTTGCCTTCATGCGCCTGAACGATCTGGTAAACCACGGCTAATCCAAGGCCGGTACCGCCCTCAAAGCTGGATTGGAACGGCTCGAAGATTTTTTCCGTTTGCTGGGGCGTCATGCCGGTTCCGGTGTCGGCAAAGTTGATCTGCCAGTCTTCTCCCACAGCTTCGATACTCACTTTTAGCGTTCCGCCTTCGCGCATGGCGCGGACCGCGTTTTCACTGAAGTTCCAGAAAACCTGTTTCAGCCGGTCGCCGTCAGCGACTACCCACGCCTCTCGCACATCGAAAGCACTTTCCACTACGATGCCGGTATTTTCCGCAGTCATGCGGTGCCGCACGAGAGTGAGCGTGTCCTCCAGCAACCGCACCAGATCGACCTTGTCGAAGTGATATTGCTTGCCGCGCGAATAGGCTAGAAAATCGGTGATGATGCTGTTTAGCCGCTGCGATTCCCGGGTTACGATGCCGAGCAACTGCCGGTGCTCCTCATTCATCTCCGGAACACCCGAAAGCATGCTGACCGATCCGGCAATCGAAGTAAGCGGATTGCGGATCTCGTGCGCGATCGCTGCGGCGAGGCGGCCGACCGCTGCCAGCCGGTCCTGCATGCGGACTTCGCGTTCCAGACGCCGGATCTCGGTAAGGTCATCGAAGGCATAGACGAAGCCGATCACCCCGCGTTCTGGAACATTCAGCCGCGCAACTCTCACGCGAAATGTCTTGCGGAAAATTTGGTCGGTATCGGTACGAGTTTCGAAACGAATCTCTCCATGTGCTTGCTCCGACTCAGCATTGGGCAACGGATCAAGAAACAGTTTCGTGACCGGCGTTTTCAGCAATTGATCTGGAGTACGGTCGAGCAGCTTCTGCGCGGCACTATTGACCAGCGTAATGTGTCCATCGAGACCGGTCGTAATCAATCCGCTGCTGATGGATTGAATGATGTTCTCGTGAAGGACCTGAAGGTCTTCCAGCGCACCGCTGGCGTCTTTCAGTTGCACCCGCGCCTGCCGCAACTTTGCCGAAAGCAATCCAGCCAAATAGGAAACAGCAAGGTACGCGAACAGGTTTACGAAGATAATTGCCTGCAGCGCCTTCAATCCCGGATGCGTGTTGCAGTAAGAGCGAACCACGCCGTAATAGTTCAGCTCGAGAACTGTGCCATACAGGATGAAAGCGAATGCGGCCACCAGATAAGCCCACACTCGCGGCAGCAGAATGCCGGCCACGATAATCACCAGCGGGTAAAGGAAGTTCAGCGAACTGTCCCAACCGCCCGTCTCGTGCACAACCAGGCTCACCATCACGAGATCGGTAAGAATCTGCAACGTTGCCTGCAGCCGGTGCTCGTGCCAGCGCGAGAGCAGGAACACGTAGAACAACGAAAGCGTGAACCACAAAATAATCGTACTGATGAAAAGGCGCAGGGGCAGCGCCGTGGGCGTCAATTCTGCCACGGTCACCTGGATTCCAAGCAGGAAGGTCAGGATCAGGATTCGTACTTTGACCAGCCATGCCAGCCAATTCCGCTCGTCAAAGGTCGATTGCATGCAATCCCGGTCTCAGGTCTTAGGTCTTAGGCGTTCGGTATCCGATGTGAAGTAGAGATCTCAGGCCCTATTGTCTAAGACCTAAGACCCGAGACCTAGTTCTTCCGAAGACCCAACGCCTAAGACCCAAGACCCGGTTCTTACTAGCCAGCCAATTTGGCGATCATGGCGAACAACGGCATGTAGAGCGAAATTACGATGCCGCCGATCGTGACTCCAAGAACGCCGATGATGACGGGTTCCAGCATGGCCAGCATATCCTTCGTCGCTGCGTCGACTTCTTCTTCGTAGAAGTCGGCGATCTTTTGCAACATGCTGTCCATGGCGCCAGTGGCTTCGCCAACTCCGATCATCTGCGTCACCATGTTAGGGAACACGCCGCATTCTCTGAGCGGATCCACAATCGTGCGGCCTTCTTCGATTGCCTTCCGCACTTTCATCAGCGCTTCTTCGAGCACCGCGTTACCGGAGGTTTTCGCAGTAATGCTCAAGCCTTCGAGGATGGGCACACCTGAGGTAATCAGAGTGCCCAGCGTGCGCGTAAACCGGCCAACCGCGATCTTGCGCAACAGGGAGCCGACAACTGGCATCTTGAGCAGCATTTTGTCGAAGTAATATCGGCCTGTCGGGTGTTTGCGGATCTGCTTAATCCCGAACACCGATCCGATTCCAACCACAAGAAAGAGCCACCAGAAACTCTGCACGAACGCGCTCAGCCCCATGGTGATACGAGTCGGAAGAGGCAGGGCGACACCTAGGCCGGCAAACAAGTTCGAGAAGATGGGCACGACCCACTTGAGCAAAGCGCCGACGATCAGCGTGGCGATGCCTACGACCGCAATGGGATAGATCAACGCCGACTTCACCGCAGCTTTTAGGCGAACCGCTTTTTCGACGTAGGTCGCCAGGCGTTGCAGGATGAGGTCCAGAATACCGCCGGTTTCGCCCGCCTCAATCATGTTGGTGGTTAGATCGTCGAAAACGGTGGGATACTGGCGCATAGCGTTGGCCAGAGTTGCGCCACCTTCCACCGTAGTTCGAACGCCGTTCAAAGTCTTCTGGAATGACTGGCTCTCCTGATTCGCTGCCAGGATTTCGAGACACTGCACGAGCGGCAGTCCGGCATCGATCATGACCGAGAATTGCCGAAAGAAAATGGCGATGTCTTTGACCTTGACTTTGGTCGAACCGAAAGTGGGCATGGAGAATTCCTTGCCTTTCTCCCGCACCGACCCGGGCGTAATACGCTCGCGGCGCAATTGCTGAGTCACTACCTGTTTGTTTGCCGCTGTCCGCTCTCCGGAAATCTTCTGTCCTGAGGCGTCCTTACCCGAAAATGTGAAAACTGGCATGGTTTTAGCCTTTCCCTTAGTGTCGTCGCTAATTCCCGATAACTTCGCAAATCAACTTGCGGGTGCCGTTGCCTCGTGCAATAACCGGCTACGGCCCCGCCATAATCGCTAGCGCTTGGCCGGCGCCGCTGCCCGTGCCATGGGCGAACTGGTGCTTCCGCCGCGGTTCGTCAAAGTAGCGCCGCGATTAATCATTTCCTGAAGTTCTTCTGGATTACTCGAGCGTTGAATGGCAACTTCCAGGGAAATTTGTTTCTGCGCGTACGCAGTGGCCAACGCCTGATTGAACGTTTGCATGCCGAACTTATCTTGCCCGGATTGCATGGCCGAATACACTTGGTGAATTTTGTCTTCACGAATCAGGTTGCGCACCGCCGGATTCGGAATCAGAATTTCCATGATCATGGCTCGCCCTTTGCCACTGACGGTTTGCAGCAGGCTTTGGCACATGATGCCTTCGAGCACCAGCGAAAGCTGGGCACGAATCTGCGGCTGCTGGTGTGCCGGAAATACGTCAATAATTCGGTTGATCGTTGAAGTCGCCGAATTGGTGTGCAGCGTGCCGAAGGTCAAGTGGCCAGTTTCGGCAATACGCAACGCCGATTCGATGGTTTCCAGATCTCGCATTTCGCCGATCAGCACCACGTCCGGGTCTTCACGGAGCGCGGCGCGCAAGGCGTCGGAAAAACTCTTGGTGTCGGCGTGCAACTCACGCTGATTCACCACGCAGTTCTTGTTCATGTGCACGAACTCGATCGGATCCTCGATCGTGAGAATGTGATCGTGCCGTTCGCTGTTGATCTTGTCGATCATCGCCGCCAGCGTTGTAGACTTGCCGGAGCCGGTCGGTCCCGTCACCAGCACCAGGCCGCGAGGCTTGTCGCAAAGCTTACTCACCACCGCCGGCAGGCCCAGCTGGTTGAAGGACTTGATCTCGAAAGGAATCAGACGGAAGACGGCTGCGCTGGCACCGCGCTGATTGAATACGTTGGCGCGGAAGCGGGCCAGCCCTTTCAGTCCGAAAGAAAAGTCCAGCTCTAGAGACTCTTCGAAGCGGTGCTTCTGGGAGTCGGTCATCACGCTATAAGCCAGTTGCTTGGTCTCGGCGGGCGTCAACTGCGGCAGATCGAGGGGCACCAGGTGTCCGTGAACCCGGATTTGCGGCGGCGAATTCGTAGTGATGTGAAGATCGCTGCCATTCATCTCCAACATTCTTTTTAGCAAATCGCTTAAGCTAAGCCCCATAGCAGTCCCCTTCGTGGTCTACTGTGAATTTTGTAATTTCGTAATCGGGCAATTTGGCAATTTGAAAACCTGGCTTCAAATTACAAAATTGCGAAATTACCCAATTACCAATTGCCTTTAGTGAATCGTTTCGCGGGCAACTTCTTCCAAAGTGGTGATGCCCGCGGCCACTTTGATCAAACCACTGCGCCGGAGCGTGATCATGCCCCGCTCGATCGCCTTCTTCTTTAGTTCCACAGCGGATGCGCCGACCAGAACCAGTTCCCTGATTTCATCGTCCACTTCCATCACTTCATACAAACCGCAGCGGCCTTTATAGCCCGTATTGTTGCAAACCCCGCATCCCTTGCCCTTGTGGATCTTGATCGTTTTGGCCTCTTCCGGACTGAATCCTTCTTCGATCAAAGTCTGGACTGGAACATCCACTGCCTCCGAGCAGTCCTTGCAGATGCGTCGAATCAGGCGCTGCGCGCAGATTAAGTGAACTGACGTCGCAACCAGGAACGGTTCGATACCCATGTTCATCAAACGTGTAATGGTTTCGGGCGCGCCGTTGGTGTGCAGAGTAGAGAGAACCAGGTGGCCGGTCAGCGCGGCCTTAATCGCGATTTCTGCGGTTTCAAAGTCGCGGATTTCGCCGACCAGAATGATGTTGGGATCTTGACGAAGGAACGAGCGCAGGGCCGCGGCAAAGTTCAATCCGATCTGCTCTTTCATCTGCACCTGATTGACGCCACCCAACTGAAATTCGACCGGGTCTTCCGCGGTCATGATGTTGGTATCGGGTTGATTGAGGCGCGAAATCGACGAATAGAGGGTGTTGGTTTTTCCTGAACCCGTGGGACCGGTCACCAACACCATGCCGTACGGCTTAAGAATCGCCTTCTCGAACTTGACCAGAGACTCAGGCTCGAAGCCCAGCTTGGTCATGTCGAGGCGCAGGTTTTCTTTGTCGAGCAAGCGGAGCACGATCTTCTCGCCCCAAAGCGTCGGCAAAGTGCTGACACGGAAGTCGAGCTGCTTTTTGCGGCCGCCAATGTTCATCTTCAGCATGATGCGGCCGTCCTGTGGCAAGCGCTTCTCGCTGATGTCAAGCTTCGCCATGATTTTCAGGCGGGAAGTAATTGCATCCTTCAACTTCATCGGCGGCGACATGATCGCCTGCAATATGCCGTCAATACGGAAGCGGACACGAAATTCTTTTTCGTAAGGCTCGATATGAATGTCGCTGGCTCCGCGCTTCACCGCGTCGGTGAGCACCAGATTCACGAGCTTTACCACAGGAGCTTCCTCGGCAGCCTTCTCCAGTTGCGAGGTTGCCGTCTCCTCCGCTTCCGCCTGCACTTCGATGTCACTCTCGTCCAACTCCGACATCGACTGCATCACGGTTTCGAGATCTTCTTCCTTCCCGCCCGCGCCATACGCTTTGTCGATGCCTTGCAGAATTGAACTTTCAGAGGCCACCACCGGCTCGATGTTGAAGCCGGTCATGAACTTGATATCGTCCATCGCGAAGACGTTGGTGGGGTCAACCATCGCGATGGTGAGCGATGCGCCCACACGGCTCAGCGGCAGAATCTGATATCGTTTCGCGGTTTCGAAGGGAATCAGCTTGACGACGGCAGGGTCAATCTCGAAGTAAGAAAGGTTAATGGCGGGAACGCCGTACTGTCGGGAGAGGAAATTCGTGACGTCCTCATCGGTGAGGAAGCCGAGCTTCACCAGCGCGGAGCCAAGGCGTACATTCTGCTCCTTCTGCGCCTTGGTTGCTTGTTCCAACTGCTCTGGGGTAATGATCTTCTCTTTGACGAGAAGGTCGCCCAGCCGTTGAGACATACGTCGATCTCCTGATCCACTTGAGTGGAACAATGCCCGACAATAATCCGGCATTTAACCCAAAGCGCTGCGTTTGCTTCGAAGGGAGAGCAACGTCTTTGCGTTGACACAAATTGTCAACGTAAGTCGATTACCTTACCAGTTACCGTAGTGCTTGAACTCGCCGTAAATTCAGCGGTCCGCAAAGCAGCCCACAAAACCCGCGCCAGATGAGCTTTTTTCGTGAGGCATAGCGAATCTCAACTTCAAGTACATGCACTTCGGTAAGTCCCGGCAGGACCATCCGGTAGTGGTGCAGTTCGGCCTTTGACACTGTGTTGTCATCCTGAGCGCAATCTCCTGCTCCAGCGGCCTCGCGCGTAAGCCCATGTAAACTGAGCCATGAGGAACTCCACCCTTGCCGGTTGATATGAAAGAGGATGAGATTCGAAGCTACTACCGCACCTTATTTCACGCGTGGGGTCCGCAACATTGGTGGCCGGCGCAGTCTCCGTTCGAAGTTATCGTCGGTGCGTTCCTCACTCAGAACACCGCGTGGACAAACGTCGAACAAGCTTTGGAAAATCTCCGCGCGGCGCGCTTGCTCAGCGTGAGCGGCATACGCCGCGTGCCGCTGGCGGAACTCGAGCGTCTGATTCGCCCCTCCGGCTATTTCCGCCAGAAAGCAAACCGGCTGAAACTGTTCATCGCGCATTTGGACAAGCACTACGCCCGGCCCTTAACGAAGTTATTGTCCCTCCCTACGAATCAGCTTCGCGAAGAACTCCTTAATCTGAACGGCGTTGGTCCCGAGACCGCAGATTCCATTCTGCTCTACGCTGGGAATCATCCGGTGTTCGTAGTAGACGCGTACACCCGAAGAATCCTTGTTCGCCATGCGATTCTCAGCGAGGATGCTACCTACGAAGAGATTCGGCAGGTATTTGAACGAGCTCTGGCGCCTTTGGCGGAGTCGGTAGACGCATCCACAGAAAATGGAAAGCCGCATTTGGAGTCCGGCTTTCGTGGCGCTTCACACCCTCCCTCGGCCATGAGCACAGCCAAGCGCACCGCCCTCACTCAGGTCTATAACGAGATGCACGGCTTGATTGTGGGCGTCGGCAAAAACTATTGCCGAAAATCACAGCCTCGTTGTGACGAATGCCCTTTACGGAAGTTTCTGCCTCGTGTGTAAGTGAAGAGCCCAGTCTGAGTTACCGTGTCAGGTCCTAGATCCTAGGTCTTTGCGAAACGCTCCGAGGCTCACTGTTGAAGACGCACCCCTTGTGGCGGTCGACGATTCTCGCGCTAGGGATTTGTTCAGTCTGCAGCGCTCAATCATTACGTCAGCATGCAGACCAAGCGGGTGTTCTGATTGGCACCGCGGTCCGCCCCTCGCTGCTTTCGGAGCGTGTGTACGCCTCCACCCTAGCTAGCGAATTCAACATGGTCGAAGCCGAAGATGCCCTGAAGTGGCTGACGCTAAGACCGGACAAAACTAGTTTCGACTTCCACCAGGGCGACGAAATAGTTCGCTTCGCGCGTGCCAATCAGATGCGGGTGCGCGGCCATTGCCTGGTGTGGGGCCGCTACAACCCAGCCTGGCTCACACAGGGCACTTTCACCGAAAAGCAGTTGTCGCGTCTTCTCCGCGAACACATCACCCGAGTGATGAGGCATTACCGCGGCGTAGTTTTCGCGTGGGACGTCGTGAACGAAGCCCTGGATGAAAACGGAAACGTGCGCGATTCGATCTGGTACAACCAACCCGGCATCGGACTCGCGGAGAAAGGCACGGCCTACATCGAGCAGGCATTCCGCTGGGCTCATAAGGCGGATCCTCAGGCACTGCTCTTCTACAACGAAGCGGAAGGCGAGGGAATGAACCATAAGTCCGACGTAATCTACGCCATGGTCAAGGATTTCAAGCGGCGAGGCGTCCCCATCGATGGCATAGGTCTGCAGATGCATGTCCCTGCGCTCGATGTCGATATTACCGCCATCGCCGCCAATATCGCGCGTCTCACTGCACTCGGCGCGCAGGTTCACATCACTGAACTCGACGTCTCTCTTCCGCAGAATTCCAGCGGCCACGCAGACGATCAAGATTTAATCCGCCAGTCCGATGTCTATCGCGGAATCGTGCGCGCATGCTTGAACAACCCTGGTTGCACGGCGATCCAAACCTGGGGATTCACCGACAAATACTCCTGGATTGGATCGCACTCCCGCGGCACACGTGGCCATGCGCTTCCCTTTGATCGAACCTACCAACCCAAGCCCGCCTATCGCGCAATTTACGAAGAATTCTCCGTAGGGCGTCACGCATCACCCTGACGATTGGCATCAAAGTGCGGCTGAGGACCTACTCCGGCACAAGCGTCTCCAGCCACTGCATCTGCATCTATAATGGCTTCCGGTCCACTATCGCTGCTGGCTTACGACTGAGCTGCATCCTCTGGACCCCCAAACTCGCGTGGTGCAAACGGTTCCAACTCGGCTCTCCAAAACTTCCAATCGCAAGCGACTCATTATCACGCTCGCGATCGCGGTTTTTCTTCTGCTTGCGATCCTGATTTCTCAAACCGCTTTTAACGAAACCATTCTGCGACCGGATACCAATCAGCAAGTTGTAGTCTTTTATGCTCTCTCGCTGCTAATCTCTTTGCTCTTCGTCGCTCTCACGTTTGTGCTGGCGCGCAATCTGCTCAAGTTGTTTGCCGAGCGGCGTCTGGGCGTGCTCGGATCGAAGTTCCGCACCCGCATGGTAGTCGGTGCGCTGCTGCTTTCATTCGTTCCAGTCATGGTGATGTATTGGTTCGCTTACGGGCTGATGAACCGCTCCATCAACATTTGGTTTTCCACTCCGGTGGAGGAAGTTCGCGCCGATACCGATGCCATGGCTTCTCTGCTGGCCAGTTATGCGGACCAGAATGCGCGTGCGGAGGCGGTTGCGATCGCTGCCGCTCCAGAAACTCAACGGGCATTCGAAGGCCACGGTTTCGCCTCTGCGGTCGAGGAATTTCATCGGCATGAACCTACCTTGCAAGGCGGCTTTGCCCTTGCGATTCAAAGCGGAATCGCCGAAGCCAGCCTCGGCGCACCGGCTCCCTGGCCAATATTGAAGGAGAAGCTGCCGCTCGTTCAGAACGCTGCAGGTCAGCCTGCTCGTTTCACCTGGGAACAAACCGAATACGCATTGGGCACAGCACCGGTGGGGAATGACGGCTTAATTTTGGTTGCCCTGCCACTGCCCCCGGAGTTTTCGAGAACGGTGAAACAGATCGAGGCCAGTCAACAGCGCTACCTGCAACTGAGCCGCGAGCGCAGACACGTGCGTCAGACCTACATGGGCCTGCTTCTTCTGCTGACCATGATGGTCTTGTTCGTGACGACGTGGCTGGCCTTGTTCCTCTCGAAGCTGGTGACTCGGCCTCTCGCTGCTTTAGCCGAAGCCACGCAGGAAATCTCGCGGGGCCGTCTCGACTATCGCATCGAAGTCAGCGCCGCCGATGAAATTGGCGACTTGGTCCGTTCGTTCAATCGCATGGCTGGAGAGCTTGAAACCACCCGCCGGCAGATCGAAGCTTCCAGTCGCGATCTGAGTTCTGCCAACGCCGAACTCGATCAGCGGCGCCGCCAGATGGAAACCATCCTCGAGAGCATCCCCACCGGAGTTCTGTCGCTCGATGGCGACCGCTGCGTCACTCACGCCAATCACGCGCTGTTGCGTATGTTCCATCCCGAAGGCTACGTCGACGGACAGCATGTGCTGCTGAGAGCGAGGCTTGCGGAAGTATTTTCACAGGAAGTGCTGCTCGATCTGGAACCCTTGCTGCGCCGCGCCGATCGCATGGGCATGACGACCAGCCAAATGGAGATGCCGTTGCAGCGCACGTCTTTGAATGTGGCCGTCACCGTGGCGACGCTGCCTCGTCAGGGCGAACGTTCTGGTTATGTGCTCGTGTTCGAGGATCTTTCCGATCTGTTGAAAGCTCAGAAACAAGCGGCATGGCGGGAGGTCGCGCGCCGCGTGGCGCATGAAATCAAGAATCCCCTTACGCCGATTGCGCTTTCGGCGGAACGGATCCAACGTCATCTGGAACGGGCTACGCCTACCGATCCGCCCTCGCTCGAGGTCATTCGCTCCTGCGCCGAAACCATCGCCGGCGCGGTCGAAACAGTTCGCCGATTGGTCGACGAATTTTCAACGCTGGCGCGTTTTCCCGCGTCCAACCCGCATCCCGCGGATATCAACGAAATCATCGCGAATGCGCTCTCCATGTTCAATGGAAGATTGGACGGAATCCATGTTCATCAGGCGCTTGCGCCTGATCTTCCCAAGGTAATGGCTGACTCCGAAGCCATCAAACGCGCGATCGCCAACCTTGTGGATAACGCAGCTGAGTCTCTGCAAACTGCGATGGTCCGCGAGATTCAGATTTCGACTTCCCTCGCTGCCAGCCGCGAGGCCGTGGAAATCAGCGTCGCAGACACCGGTCATGGTGTCACTCCCGAGTTGAAGGAGCGACTGTTCCTGCCATACTTTTCCACAAGAAAGCGCGGCACCGGACTCGGCCTGGCCATCGTGAGCCGCGTGATCGAAGAACACCATGGCTCAATTCGCGTAGAAGAAAACCAACCGGTCGGAGCCCGCTTCGTAGTGGAACTGCCTGTCGTTCCCGAACCCGTCGTTGCTCCGGTCACTCCCCAGCATGCATAAAATCCTCATCGTCGATGACGAAACTGGAATTCGCGAGTCGCTGCAAGGCGTTCTGGCAGACGAGGGCTACGAAACTTCGTCGTTGGAAAGCGGCGAAGAGTGCCTCAGGTTGCTGCGACGCGAGCACACCTATGAAGTTGTTCTGTTGGATATCTGGCTGCCCGGCATTGATGGCCTGGAGACGCTCGAAAAAATTCGCGAACTCGACAACCCGCCGGAAGTCATCATGATCTCCGGCCACGGCACCATCGAAACCGCGGTGCGCGCCACCAAACTCGGCGCTTACGACTTCCTCGAAAAACCTCTCTCCATCGACAAGACACTGATCGTGGTGAAGAACGCAATCGAGTCCAAGAAGTTGCGGCACGAGAATGTCGACCTGAAAAAGCAGCTTCATGCCCGCAGCGTAATCGTCGGTGACAGCATTCCGATGAAAGCTCTCCGCCAGCAGATTGGACTGATGGCGCCCACCAACGGCCGCGTTCTTATTTACGGCGAGTCGGGCACGGGCAAAGAACTGGTCGCCCATGCCATCCACGCGCAAAGCCTGCGTAAAGACGAAACTTTTGTCGAGGTAAACTGCGCCGCGATTCCCGAAGATCTGATCGAGAGCGAATTGTTCGGCCACTACAAAGGATCATTCCCCGGCGCTGCGACGGATAAAGACGGGAAATTTCAGAAGGCTAATGGCGGCACGCTATTTCTCGATGAAGTCGGTGACATGAGCCTTAAAACTCAGTCGAAGGTATTACGCACGCTCGATGAACAGCGTGTCGCGCCGTTAGGCAGCGACGAAACCATTGTCGTGGATGCGCGCATCATCGCCTCCACGAACAAAGATCTGGAAGAAGAAATTTCCAAAGGAAATTTTCGCGAAGATCTCTTTTACAGGCTGAACGTAATTCCGTTCTTCGTGCCCCCTCTGCGCGACCGTAAAGAAGATATTCCGCTTTTCGCGCGATACTTCCTTAAAGATCTGGCGGCAACTTACGGACGGCGGCCTCGCGAAATCACTGACGATGCCATCGAGGCTCTCATGCGTTACTCGTGGCCGGGAAATGTGCGCGAATTGCGCAACGTGATCGAACGCATCGTAATCATGAACCCCATGACTACACGGCTCGACCGCAAACACCTGCCGCCGCTGGTGTACCGCGACGGCCACCGGCGCTCTCCGCGAAGCGAGTTTTCCACGCTGCACCAGGCCCGCGACGCCTATGAGCGGGATTTTATTCTTAAGAAGCTCGATGAGAATCACGGCAATGTCAGCCGCGCCGCCGAGGTTCTGGGACTCGAACGCAGCCACCTTTACCGGAAGATGAAAACCTTGGGAATTGCAGCGAAGGAATAAGTGACCGGACTACGCTGCGCGATTCTTTCGGCGCAAATAAAAATCCGGAGAGCGCGAATGAGTTCTCCGGATTTCAGTGTCCAGGCAGTTCTCTGATTACTTCCTATATTTGTCATCAGGCGCGGCCATGGGCTTGCTGCTCGGCGGTTTCTGGAACAGGGTGAGGAATTTTTGCCGAGACGCGTTAGCCGTTGTCGTCGGGTTATACGCATTCTGCAGCACGAATGTGAATATCTGATTTGTTGAAGTCGGCGGCTGAGGAGCGCCTTGTCCGGTACCGAAGCCGTGGCAGTCCAGACAGCTATGGGTTTGGAAATAAGATTCGACTGCGGTATTGGCAAAAACATTCACGTTGGCCGTGCTGGTGGACCCGGCAATCAGCGGCGGGAAGGTATAACACGGCGACTCGCCAGCGGCGCACGGATTCAACGTGTTTACCATCTGATAATACTGCCAGACGGTTCCCTGGAGCTGTTGTTGCCAGTTCTGATTGACCTGCTGCACACTCTGCGGAAGATTGGTAACCTGGCAGAGATTATTGGCGGCGTTCGAGGAATTCCATGGAATGTTTCCCTTGGCCTTCGCCGGAGCAACGTTGTATTTGCTGGTGCAATTCCCGTTGGGAGTTCCTGACGTGGCAAGTGTCGCCGGAATTGGAGAAGGCGCGGATACGTTGTCAACCTGTTCGAACGACGCCCAGAACCAAGTCGATCCGGTGGATGGAGTCAAGCGAAGAATATGCAGGCCGATTAAACCGAAAAGGTTCGGCCCCTGGCACGTTTTCCCATCCGGCTGCATGAAATATCCCCATTGCGTGTAATACCGCGGAATAACCTGCTGGTCTTTCGAAGGGTCGAGGATCCTCCAGGCCGATTTCACTTCCAACGCACCGTACTGGGCATAGGAAGGCAGCGGCGGACTAATCTCTAGGCCGTTCTTTGGAAATGGTTGCAGGTGTTGCAATTTCTTGTAATCGTCAGACTGCTTCTGACCGAGGAAATAATGGTTCTGCTGGATGTAAGCATATTCCGACTGATCGATTTGAATGTCGGTAAGCGTATACCACCCTTCCTGATCGACCAGCGGATTGCCCGTGGCCTGGTTGATATAGTCCTTTACAATCGGCGCCTGTTCAAACGTGGACCCATCAATGAACAACGGCGCAAAGCCGGGCGCAACTGGACTACTTCCCATGGGGCTGCAGGTGCTGGGAATGGAGACGGGCAGGTTCCACGCTGTGCCTGGGTCCGTTCCGTTGGCCAGCATCACCGTACTGATATCGCGGTATGTCTCCCATACTGTAGGCACCAGAGCGCCGTTCGACGCCGCGGCTCCAATGGTTGAGTTTGTGTCCGGCTGCCCCATGCTGCCTCCGGATGAAGACGCAATTGCCGGCCAGCTAAGAGCTACCATGGTCTGCCATCCAAAATTCAAATAATCGTTTTGGGTGGGATTGGAATTTACGTCTACGGGTACCTGCCACGAATTTGGTGGCACTTTGGGGCTGGTGGTTTGCACGGCCTGTGCACTCGGTTTGGGTGTGGGAGTTTCATTGCATCCCAATAAGCTCGATGAGATGGCAATCACTGCCACCATCCCTACTCGGGCAAGGGCAATCGTTCTCCTCATTCACGGTCTCTCTTTCCACGTCCTAGGACGGTTTTGGATTTTGCTGTTCGCGCTAGGCGCGGAGAGTACCACCAAAACCTCTAATTGCAGAGAATGTTTTTGTTTTGTTCGGATTTCAGGAATTTAGCAAAAGTGCAGATAATGCGTGGCGAATAACAATTGCGAGGGTGAGAGATCGTGGACGGCTCTCTACCGCTTCACCATGTGAATCTCGGTGCCGTTCTTTCTGAATTCCACTTCGTCCATCAGCTGGTTGATCAGAAAGATTCCGCGGCCGTGATTGGAATAAACATTTTCCCCAACCGTGCAGCCGGGAATCGTCCCGGGATTGAAGCCTGTGCCGGGATCGCGCACCACGATCAGGATGCCTCGCTCACGGTCGCGGCCCACCATGCACTCCACCACCTTGTTGGGATCTTCTTTTGCGCCATGAATCACGGCATTGGCCAGTGCTTCCTGTAGCGATAACTCGATTGCATCTTCCTTGCCGTCCACGCCTTCCATCTCCCGCACAACCTCCATCACCGACTGAACCACCGGGTCCACCGCCTTCCTGTCGGCGGCAAGCGTGACTCGCAAAACCAAAGTCAATTTATCCGGATCGAAATCTTTCTCGGGAAGGGGCTGGTCGGGAGAATCCGCCGATGGCATTTTATGCTCGTTGCTTGCGATACAAATCACGGCCAATTGATTCTAGCTGGTAACTCCCAGAAGGACAAACGACAAACCTCGTAGACCGCAGCGCGTTCCTAAGGCAGATTTGTGTGAATTGTTTTTGTGAAAGTTCCGTCAGGGTACCCGCTGCCGTGGCTGGTCACGTCGTAAGACAACGTATAGAGCATAATGCCAAGTTTCTTGTTTACCGTTGACGGCTCGTATTTGCAGAGAGAAATCACGTCGTTGAGAGGCGTGTAGTAACCCGTGGAAGGTTGCATGCAACTGACGCCGATGGCAATCTTGTTGTAGGCGGGGTTCTTAGCCGTCCCAATCGCCTGCGCATACCCGACGTAGGCGTCGGTCGTGCCCTTCAAACTCCCGTAAGGGCTGTAATCCATGGTCTCTATGTAGTCAAACACAGCCGCATAGTCGTGCAGCAGTTGGTCCATACCGCCCCACGCAGAATAGACCGGGGCAGTCATGATCGCCTTGGTACCGATTTCCTTGCGTATTGCCGCGACCACTTTCACAACGTTGGCGTCGCTGCTCGGCGGCTCGTAATCAACCGTCACGCCGTCGACTCCCCAATCGTCTACCGCGGCCTTCACGGTCTTGGAAAAAGTTGTCGGATCTTGTGAAGGAAAAGAATCGCCGAGAATGCCGAGTGTGAATTTCGTTTTCTTCGGCTGAGTCTTCTGGCGCGTGCGGATATCCTGCATCCAGCCCTTGATAGTTGCCTGGCTGTTATGCAAAACAAGGCGGTCAAAATTCAGCGTGCCGTTGGAGTTCAAAATCACGTAGAAGAGAGGGACAACATCAATGTAATCCGGCGTCATGTCGAGCGTCGGCGATTTCCCGGGTCCGGTCGGCTCCTCACCGCTCCAATAAGCAATATAAAGTTCATTACTCATGGATTCTCCTCCGCTTCGTTCCAGGGAGAGCCTTCGCAGGCTCGACCTGTCCGCTCGTAAGATGCTCCAACTGCCTTCTCCAGTCAAGTTCTTCCACAAACCCACGTGACTCGCGCCAGTTGGCCTGCACCTTCACGTAAAGTTCGAGAAAGACTTTCGTTCCCATCATGCGTTCGATCTGCAGCCGCGCCGACGTACCGATGCGCTTCAGCATCTGACCTTTCTTGCCGATCAGAATTCCCTTCTGCCCATCGCGTTCGCAGTAAATTGTGGCAGCAATTCGCGTCAACTTAGAGCCTTCCTCAAAGTTATCGACGATGACCGTGGTTGCGTATGGCAACTCCTCCTCGGTTTCCATTAAGACGCGCTCGCGAATAATCTCCGCAGCCATGAAGCGCGCCGGCTGATCGGTGACTTGGTCCTCCGGAAAAAACGCCGGCCCGGCGGGCAGCGCAGCCGTCACCTGCTTCAACAGGATGTCCAACCCATCCTTCTTCAGCGCCGAGATCGGAATGATTTCGTGAAACTGGTGCAGCTTCTTGTACTCCTCGATCAACGGCAGCAGTTGGCTCTTGCCACCGCGCAACAGATCGACTTTGTTGAGGACCAGACAAACCTTTGTCGGAGAATTCTTCAACATTTGAATGGCGAACTCATCGCGCTGGTCGAGCTTACGAGTCACATCCATAATCAAAAGCACAACATCGCAGCCTTCCAGAGCCTCGCGTACTTCCACCATCATCTTGCGGCCGAGCGAACTGTCTGGTTTGTGTACACCCGGAGTATCGACCAAAACAATCTGCGCCCCTCCTTGATCTTTACTCTTACCCTTATCTTTGCGGACATTCACGATCCCCTGGATTCGGTTGCGCGTCGTCTGCGGCTTGGGTGAGATGATCGCCAGCTTTTCGCCGACGAGAGCATTGAGCAGCGTTGACTTGCCGGCGTTAGGCCGGCCGAGAATGCAAACGAAACCGGAGCGGAAGGGCATGGAAAGGTTTTAGCTGCTAGCCTCTAGCTAGGCCAAGGTCGTGGTCACTTACAGTATCCCACGAAAAGAGAGGAGCCCGGCTGGATTGACGATCAATACGGGGTTGGGTGGCTAAAAGCTAGCAGCTAGAAGCTGTCTTTATTGTGGAAGATCTGGATGAAAGCGTACGGGGCGACGGAGGAATTCGTTGGGCGGGAGATGAAGTAATTTGCGATTGGCAATTTGTGATTGCCAATTGGCGAAGGTGAAGTTTGATGGGTTACTAACCATGCAAACCGTGTGCGACGGCACTAATTGCACTTGTCATCGCATTAAGTATCTCGCTAGCGATTCACTTCGTTCTGTCCGTGGTTATCTGGAATAACCACTCCGTCGCGCTCGTCGTCCCAGGCGATGGCAGACATTTTCCACTCTCCATCCTTTCGCACGAATTGAATTGTCTGCATGCCACGGGTGTTGAAGGGCTCCCCGTGCAGCACTCCCGTCTTGCGGTACGCGAGGAATCGTTGTGCCACATTTCCGAAGATTTCGGTCGTTTCCCATTCCTCACGCTCGCAGAGATTCAACAGGGTGCCATCGTTGAGCATTTGTTCGCGCGGCGCAATGAATTGCGAGATGGAAAACACCTCTGTGTTTGGTCCGCAGGTCCTCACGATGATGCCCTGCGGGATGAACAGATCGTGGATTCGCTGGAGGCTAACGGTTACGCCAGGCGTAGGTGAGAAAAGCCGGAAAAATTCCGTGGTGAGTGCGTCAATACAGTGCTTATCTCTGTCAATGGATGGAGCAGACTGTGCCTTCAAACCCGGCATGGATCAATCCTCCTTCTAAGTCAAGCGATCATCTCTACTCATTTTGCGGCTCTTTCGCGGTGGACTCGCCTTTCCTTCCCTGGAAGGATCAGATACCCGATCTAGATCAATAGTTTGTTGCCAAGGAGGAAGCTCATTGTATTGACGATCAACAATGGCGTCGTCGCTCGTCGTTTCGGGATAATTGAAAACCAATTAGTTCAGATCAGCTTCAACTGCCGGGGTTGCACCGTGGTGATTCGAACGCGCTCCACCTTGCGGTCGGTCGATTCCAGAACTTCGAATCGCAGACCATCGTCGTCAACAGTTTCGCCGCGCCGCGGAATGTGGCCTGCCAGTTCACTCACCAAACCCGCAACTGTCGCGGACTCTTTGCCCTCCGGTTTGCTTCCAAAGAGTTCAGCCAAACGGTCTACGTCCATACCACCGGAAACGATGAACGACTGATCGTTCTCCCGAACGATTTCCGGCTTCTCGTATTCATCCCTGATTTCGCCAACGATCTCTTCGACAAGGTCTTCAATCGTCACCAAGCCGGCGACGCCGCCATATTCATCGACCACAATCGCCATGCGAATGTTGTTTTTCTGCATCTCGCGCAGAAGATCGCTACCCAACTTGCTCTCCGGAACAAAATAGACGTCGCGGCGCATCAACGTTTCCAGCGTGCGTTTCGAGGCCTCGCTGTCCGGCACTTGCAAGACATCCTGTGCATAGACGATGCCTTTGATGTTGTGAATGCTCTCCGCATACGCGGGCACGCGAGAGTAATGCTTCTCGCCGAGCATCTGAATGAATCTCTCGACTGTCGTCTCCATCGGCACGGCAAACATATCGGGACGCGGCTTCATGGCCTCGCGCACCGTTTTGCCGCTGAATTCCACGACGGACTGGATGAGATCGCGGTCACCTTCCTGGATGATGCCTTCTTCTTGTCCCGCTTCAATCAGTGCATCCACTGCCTCGGCAGCGGTTTCCGGCTGCTCGCGGGTATTTTGCCGGGTCAGTGACGCTACCGACTGCATGAAGCCAAGCACGATCGTTACCGGCAGCACCAGATAAATCAATCCCGTCAACAACCATGTCCAGCGGATGAGCCACGTACCATTAGTCCGCGAGAAAAAAAGAAACGGAAGAAACTGGTTGAACACGATGATGATCACAATCAGGCTAATGGCGGCCTGCAGGATCTCATACATGCTCCAGCGTTGGTCGCTGAACAAGGCGAAACCCACCAGCAACGCCATCGTCGCCGTCGTCAACTGCTTGAGCACCGACATCGAGAGCGACGCCCGGGCCCGGCCTACGTGCAGATTAGGCTCAACCTTCTGTTCGAAGACGTCGATGTTGTCTTGAAATTCGCGGGAAAGAAATTTGCCAATTTCCTGGTAAACGCGATCGACGTACGATGCCAAAGCCAGAAGGCCCAGCAATGGAACCAGCGCGAGTGCGACCCACCAGTTCATGAGGTTCTTCGCCTTGCACCCGGCGGACGATCTCGCCGTTTCTTGCGGACGACAAGCCCGCCGCCGCGTGGCTGCGTCCTCTCGATCAGCGCGGCCTCTAAATTCAACCGTCGCCGCAATCGAATCTCTTTGCGCGCCATCTCGCCATTATCGCGCTCATGATCGTAGCCTGCCAGATGCAGGATGCCATGCAGCACCAGAATCTTCACCTCGTCCGCCACCGAATGCCTGAGACGCGCCGCATTTTGCCGGGCGATGTCCGCGGAGATTGCCACCTCGCCTGCAACGCGTTTCGACTTCGTGTGCGCGGCCGGAGTCGTCGGAAACGACAATACGTCAGTCGGCTTGTCTTTACCAAGGAATTGCTTATTCAGCGACTTCAGCTCGGAATTGTTTGTGACCAGCACATTGACCACGTCACGCAAACCTGCCGCTCGCCGGGCCCGCAGAACAAAACGTTCGAGACTCGAGCGGCTCATTCCCGCGATTCTTCTTTGAAGAATAACCACGAATGTTGACCAAGCTCACTTTCACGCCAGGTTACTAAACCAGCACATCACAAATCACATTGCAAAATCAGATTACAAAAGAAAGAGGAGGGCCATAGTTCCAGCCCTCCCGCCCACTTTCAATTTCATTCTCCTGAAGCTTCTTCTCTCGATCTATCGCGTGCGTCCGTCGTCTCCGGCGCGCTTTTCAACTCCGCCCTCACATCGCTCTTGCCGCCGGCCAGTAAAAGCATCTGCTGCTCGGCAACGTGGGCCTTGTGCTCGTCGTAGGCGCGAATGATGCGCTGCACAAGGTGGTGACGGACAACATCAGATTCGTCGAAGTGTACAAACGTCAGCCCTTCCACCCGCTTCAATATATCGATCGCTTCCAGTAAGCCACTCCGCCGCGCGTTGGGCAAATCGATTTGCGTAATGTCGCCAGTAATCACGGCTTTGGAGTTGAATCCGAGGCGGGTGACGAACATCTTCATCTGCTCCGACGTTGTGTTCTGCGCCTCATCGAGAATCACAAAAGAATCGTTCAACGTGCGCCCGCGCATGAACGCGATGGGCGCGATCTCGATTACATTCTTCTCCAGATAACGATCCACTTTCTCCGGATCGAGCATGTCATAAAGCGCGTCGTACAACGGCCGCAAATAAGGATCGATCTTGTCCTGCAGCGTCCCCGGCAAAAATCCCAGCCGCTCGCCCGCTTCCACCGCTGGTCGAGCCAGGATAATGCGATTCACTCGCTTGGCCAGCAAAGCCGAAATCGCCATCGCCACAGCGAGATAAGTCTTGCCTGTGCCCGCCGGCCCGATACCAAAGACCATGTCGTGTTTTTCAATCGCCTCGACATAGCGCCGTTGGTTCACGCTCTTCGGTTGCACCATGCGGCGGCCCAGCGAGCGCTGTTTGCCAGCATCGGCGAGTCCGCGCAACGTCGCGGTCGAATCCGCCGTCAGCACGCGCAGCATGCTGTTGAGGTCGCCATTGTTGAAGGTGTAGCCGGAACGCTGCAAGCTCTCGTAATCAGCGAAAACCTGCTCGGCGCGGGCCACGTCACGCGCCGCTCCTTCAAGATCAATTGCATTCGAGCGCAGATCGATCGTTATGTTCAAACCATCTTCCAGCACGCGCACATTCTCGTCGCGCGTGCCAAAAAGCGTCTCGATGTTAGGACTAATCCCGATACTTTTCTTCATTCAATCTCTTTTGAGGAACTCATGGACACTAGTTGGACCGTGTGGGGACAGCCGCCCTCGGCTGTCCGCCGAGCGAAGCGAGGCATCTCCCCCACGTTCGCAGACAAAACAGGATTATGCTTCGAGACGGGACTAGCCGGGATGCGCATGCCCACAGGGCAAGTCACTACCATTAAATAAAGCCTACCCCGCGCCGGAGTCGGAGTCAATGGGAGGTTAATCCAGCAACTTCTGGCGCCGATGCAGGCACGGCTCGTGTTCGCGCCCACTCGCGCAAACTCTCAATCTCTTCGGCTCGGGTGGTCGAAAGCGGCACAGTCTGCGCCAGAGCATCCAACAAGAACTGCGTCGTTAATTGTTTTTTCTGAGAGAAGGCCGCATACAACGCAGACTGCACCGCCGCGTTGATCTCCGCGCCCGAGTACCCGTTCGCCGCGGCGGCGATTGTGTCGAGATCAAACGCCGCAGGATTGCGTTTGCGCCGGGTGAGTTGAATTGTGAAAACTTGCCTGAGTTCCGCCTGATTCGGCAGATCGACGAAGAATAGTTCGTCAAAACGTCCTTTGCGAATCAACTCTGGCGGCAAGGCGGTTACATTGTTGCAGGTGGCGGCGACGAATACTGGCGCTTTGCGATCTTGCATCCAGGAGAGAAACGACGCCAGAAGCCGCGAAGAAACTCCCGCATCGACCGACGCTGAATCCGGTCCGCTGCCGGCAAATATTTTCTCCAATTCATCAATCCACAGTACGCACGGCGCAAGTCCCTCAGCGACCTCGAAAACTTTGCGAATTCGTTTTTCCGTTTCGCCAATGTATTTGTCATAGACTGCCGCACTATCGAACTTCACCAGGGGCAGATTCCACTCTCCCGCCACGGCCCTTGCGCACAGCGACTTCCCGCATCCCTGCACCCCGAGGATGATTACGCCGTGCGGCGGCTCCAGGCCAAATTCGCGCGCCGAATCCTCCCATGAGCCGCGTCTCTGAATCAGCCAATTCTTTAGATTCCCCATGCCGCCAATGCTTGAAAAACTTTCGTCCGGCTCAACGAACTCCAGCATTTCAGAACGCCGCAACAACGCCTTCTTGGCCTCAAGCACGTCGTCCGCAACCTCAGGACACAACGCATAGCGCGCCACCAGCGCTTGCGAAAGAACCCGCTCTGCTTCTTCCTCGGTCAGCCCCCGCAGGCTCTCCACCAGCGAATCGACTCCCTTGGCATCGAGCTTTCGCTGCAGAGTGTGGTTCTTTGAAATGCGAATTACGACTTCATCCAGAATCTGCCGCAAACGACGCCGGTCCGGGAGAGGCAAATCGAGAAACTCCACCAGTCCCCGCAATTCGGCGGGAATTTCGATCTTCGGCGAGGTAAGGATAATGGTGCGTCGATTCTCAGAAAACTTCTGCCCCACATCGCGAAGGCGGCGAACCACGATCGGCTCATCCATATGACGGTGCAGGTCTTTCAAGATGAAGGCCGCGCCGATGGAGATTCCTTCGAGGTTGCCGAGCATCTGCGCCGGGTCCTGACTGTTGTAGATGGCTTTCGAGTTGGCCAGCGCTGGTTGCGCCGCCGCGCCATAGCCCGTGGCCGAGTCATGCGTGTCGGGCACAACCTCGCCAACCTCACTGCCACAACGGGCGAGGCCGCTGGCAATCGTCCATTCAAAGGCAGCGAGATTCAAAGCTGCGCAAGCCGCCCGAACCAGGCGAACGGCGCGGGTCTCCTCGATCGTCTCCATCACAACGATCGGAGTCGAGGAATCCAGCAAAACTTTCAGACGCGCCAGTGGATCGGGAATCGCGGGCCATGCCATGTGTTTGACCGGTCGAGACTTACTCGCCTATAATAAGCAATTCGGTGCTCACCGAATATCTCGCTGTAGACACGAAGGTAACGAAGCACACATGGCTAATCATTTTTCGGCGCTCAAACGCGCCCGTCAGACCACGAAGCGTACTGCCACCAACCGCGCCAACGCCTCTCGCCTGCGCACCGCGTTGCGCGGCCTGCGCGAGACTATCGAAAAAGGCGACAAGCAAGCCGCCGAAAAAACCTACCGCGAAACCGTATCCGCGCTCGACAAGGCGATTCAGAAGGGCACACTGCACGGCAATACCGCCGCGAGGTACAAGTCTCGCTTGGGCAAACGTGTCAGTGCGATGAAGTAGCGCTGGGATTTCGAACCGTTTCAGATGAAGTTTCGCATTGGATGAACCTGAGACCCAAGATCTGACACCCAAGACCTCTACCGCACAGCACGATACCGTAAGTATCCCAGCCCGACGCGCAAATGGTGATGCAGCGCATCCGGTACGCAGATGGCGAAGCACAGCCCCAGCAGTCCTTGCGCCAATCCCAGCGCCCACAGATTGCGATATTTCCGGAACAGCGCGCATGAAACGATGCCCCACACCAGCGTGGCCGCCGTCAGCACAAGATTCGGCAAATGCGCTACGGCAAACAGAGTGCCGGCGATAGTCACTGCTGCAGCTTCACTCGAGACCAGCCGCAGCAGCCTGTCCATGAAATAATCCTGCAGCAAAAACTGCTGGTAAATCGTCCAAAGGACGTAGCCGGAGATGTGCGCGAAGTCGCCTTTGTAGAGCGGATGCAGCGTGCCGATCTTCGCCGCCACAAAAATACTCAGCGACGCGAGAGCGATGGCGGCCGGCAGAATCCACAGCGACTCAACAAATCCGCGCCGCCCGAGCCCTAGTTCATCGCGGCTCTGCCGCCGCGCCAACACCACCACCAGCGTCAGCACAAGCGCAATCGGTGAGAGGATTTTTTGCAACGGCTCGGGCGTCCAGATCACGCCCACAATCGTTCCATAGCCAAGAATCAGTTCGATCAGATCGCGCGATCGGCTGGGCTGAACTACAGACATTAGAAAAGTATGGCACAGGGCAAACCTTCCAAGCGTCATCCCGAAGTCCCGTGTTTTCACCAGCGGGACGAGGGATCTCGCCTGCACACAGCCGCCTCTTTTCAAGCTAAGTCACACGCAATCCTTCCGCTAAGAGCAGACCTGGGTAGCTGCCCGCATGAACATTCCTACACCGCCAACTCCGGCGTGGCTTCCAGCAGACTCCGCGTGTAAGCGTGCTGCGGCCGCTCCGTGATCTGCTCGGCCGCACCGACCTCCACAATCTTCCCTCGATACATCACCGCAACGCGCGTTGAGAGATAGCGCACCACCGGCATCGAGTGCGAAATAAAAAGATACGTCAGTCGGAATTCGCGCTGCAGTTGCGCCAGCAGGTTGACGATTTGCGCACCCACGCTGACGTCGAGTGCGGAAACCGGCTCGTCCGCAACAATAAACTTGGGCCGCAATGCCAGGGCGCGGGCAATGCCGATGCGTTGCCGCTGCCCTCCGCTGAATTCGTGCGGAAAGCGCCGCATGATGGATTCGTCGAGCCCAACCGCCCGCAGCAGTTCCACAACGCGGCCCCGCCGGGCAGTTGCTTTCCCGCCTGCAGCAGAACCCGCCCTCGTTGTTCCCGCTTCTCCATGAATGATCAACGGCTCCGCAATAATCTCTTCCACGCGAAAACGCGGATCGAGCGAAGCGAACGGATCCTGAAAGATGATCTGCATATCGCGCCGCAGCCGGCGCATTTCGCCCGCGTCGGCAGCCAGCAAGTCCCGCCCTTCGAACTGGATACTCCCCGAAGTTGGTTCGATGAGCCGCAAAATCAGTCTCCCCAACGTGCTCTTGCCCGAACCTGATTCGCCGACCAATCCCAGCGTTTCTCCCGCGAAAATATCGAGCGACACATCGTCCACAGCGCGCACTTCACCTCGCCCGCTCGATTTTCTCCCGAGCGCAGATTCGCCCTGCGGATAAATCTTGCTCACATTGCGGATTTCAACCAGCGCCATTGGACTCTTCTGAATTCCAGTTTACGAGGTTCCAGATTACGAAATTCTGATCACGAAATACTAGGCAACGAAAACAGATCGCCTCTATCCCGCCGCATTCATTCCTGCCGCGATCATCGGCACCGACGCCAGCGCCGCCAGCAGTCCAACCAATCTCCATCGAGTGAAGTGTTCTTTCAAAACAATGCGCGCCAGCAGCACCGTAATCGTGGGATAAAGCGACGAGATCATCACCGCCTCGTCGAGCCGTCCCGTTTGGCTCGCGCGAACAAACAGTATCGTTCCCAGGGAGTCAAGGCAGCCCGTCAGCACGCCCCAGCGCACTCCCGCAGCCGTAATATCTCGCAGCGTCCCGGGCCGTAAAACAATTAGCACGACCGCAATGCTCGCAGTAATGATCAACCCGCCCGTCCGCGTAAACGACGCGATCCATAACGCAGAATCGTCACCCGCCTGGCGAACGCAAAGATAGAACCCCGCGAACCCAATCCCCGCAATCACGGCCAGCCCAATGCCTTGCGGAGTGTTGCCATCTTCGGCGCGCGTCAGCAGCCACAGTCCAACGCCCGCGCAAAAAAATCCGAGGATCGAAATCTTGCCCGGCAGCCCCTCCGTAAACATAGAAAACAAAGTTGGAATCGCGGCGCTTAAAACCGCCGCGACCGGCGCGGTCAATCCCATTCTTCCCGAAGACAGCGCGCGATAAAAAATGGCCAGCGCGGCCCCTCCCGAGATGCCACCGGCCAGCATCCACGCCAAGCTCCGTCCGGAGGGAAAAGCCGCATGGCTGGTCGAGGCCAGCGTGCCTACCACAATCAATCCGCCCAAGTTCACGATCGCCGTGAACAGAAAGGCATTCGCCCGCCGCGCCGCGTAGCCGCCCAGAAAATCGCTCGTGCCCCACGCCAGCACAGCCGCCAAACTGTATGCGGCGGACGTGACTGGAAGCGGCGCGGACATGCTCGACGAGCGTACCACGCTGCGACTATGCAAGTTTCTGCATCTTGACACCGCCACAGCCCTCGACCACACTAGCCCGATCATTTATCCGCCGTCTGCCCTCGCTCCGATTCTGAAGTGGTGCTTCGGGGCAACCGGCTCCCACAGCGTGTCCGCTCATGCTGGTAACGAATACCCATCCGTGGAGGTTTCCCGTGTCGCACCTCACTCGCATTTCCCTCTTGCTGATTTCCCTGACCACAACCTTGTGGGCTCAGAACAATCCGTTGCCGTTCTTAAATCAGCCTTTGAGTCCATCCTCCACCGCTCCTGAAGGTCCCGCGTTCACCCTCACCGTCTCGGGCACTGGATTCGCCCCCGGCGCCGTGCTCAACTGGAACGGCTCCCCGCGCACCACCACGGTTATTTCCGGCAGCAGTCTGCAAGCCAGCATCACGGCAGCTGACATCGCGAAGCCCAATACCGCGTCGATCACCATCACCAACCCCGGTCCCACCAGCGGAACCTCGCTGCCGGCCTACTTCTATGTTCGTAATTCCTACACTTCGATTGCGTTGGTGAATGGACCCGTCTTACCCAATACCGGCGGCGTGGCCGTTGGAGATTTCAATGGCGACGGTAAGCTCGACATAGCCATCTCCCAACAAGGCGCCAGCTCGGCCGTGGGCACGATTCAGGTTTATCTGGGAAACGGCAACGGCACATTTCAAACTCCGCGTTCAACCCCTACTTATACCGATGCCTCGGTGCAGCCTGCGAAAATGTTGATCGGCGACTTCAACGGTGATGGAAAACTCGACCTGTTGGTGACGCAGAATAATTTGTCTGGGTTCGAGGCGGCATGGCCGCAGGTTTTTTTCGGTAACGGCGATGGCACCTTTACTGCAGGTCCCACCACCTGTGGCGACGGTGATTACGGCACTATCGGAGCGGTGGGCGACCTGAATGGCGATGGCTTGCTCGACTACATATGGCTGAGTGGCGCGCAGGGCAATATTTCGCCCGCAGTATGCATAGCCACCGGGGATGGAAACTTCAAGTTCTCCTATGGGGGGTTCTCCAACCTCAGTTGGAATCCAGCCATTGGCGACTTCAACAACGACGGCAAGCTCGACTTCTTCAGCGCAGACAGTACTTTCGGTTCGACATATCTGGGCAATGGTGACGGCACCTTTCAGGGCCCGCTGGCCCCAGCGGAAAGCAGTAATGCGGCGATTGGCGATGTCAACCGCGACGGCAATCTGGATGTCGTATTGTCGAACGGCCATATCTGGCACGGTAATGGCGACGGGACTTTCACCGCTGCCACCCCTTTGTCCCCGAGCGGCGCCGGCACCGACCTTGCGCTGCAAGATACTCGTGGCACCAATCAGTTGGACGTCGCGATGCTGGGCAGCGCCAGCCTGCTCATCTATCCCGCGCGAACCTTCAGCGACGGAGAGTACAACCCCGCTCTTTCCTTCCCCGTGTTTGTCTTGGGCACCTACGGGGTCAATCTCGGCATGGGAGATTTCAATAATGACGGTCGCGTGGATTTCGTTGTCCCCGGCGCCACTACTACTCAAGTCCTTGTTCAGACACGCCTCGGCATCTCGCCATCGAGTCTCAGCTACGGCGTTGTTCCTTTAGGAAACAGCCAGGTTCTGAACGTCGTACTCACCAATGTCGGCAGTCCGAGCCTGAAGATTAGTGGAATTAAAGTCGTCGGCGTTGACGCAAGCAGTTTCTCCGTTCCGTCCCAGAAGTGCGTTACGCTGCTCAGCCAGGACGTGGCATGCACATTGCCTGTAACCTTCACTCCGAAAGCTTCGGGCGCGCTCAACGCTTCACTGCAAATCGACTACGACGATATCGGAAGCCCCCAGCTATTCCCGCTCTCAGGCACCGGCACGCCGGTGAAGCTCAACCCGGTCTCCATTAACTTCGGCGACCAGAAGGTCGGCACAGTGAGCCCTGCGGTGAAAGTGACAATGTATAACCTTGGGACGACGGCTCTCTCCATCACCGAAATTGGAATTGCCGGCGGAACGAATTTTGCCGAAACCAACTACTGCGGCACGAGCCTCCCCGCACACAGCACCTGCGCGATCAATGTCACGTTCGATCCGACCGTGCTGGGAGGACAATCCGGGCAGCTCAAAGTTCGCTTCGAAGCGCCCGGAACAGAAGAAGCAGTTCGCCTCTCCGGCAACGGCACTTAGTTCCAAAGAGAACTGACACTGACAAAGACCAATCCCTCGGGGCAAATGTTCACCCTGAGGGATTGCTCTCTCGTCGAACGGGAAATGCCTCAGTCGCCCTAAACCCCTACGCTCTCTTTTTCACTTCTCTCGGCGCGACTTGATAAGTTCCCGGGGTCGTTCTCGAAGCAATCGCAAGCCGGTTCCACGCGTTGATTGTCGTGATCGCCAGTGTCAGGTCAGCCACTTCCTTCTCGCTGAAAACGCCACGCACTTCCTCATACACCACATCCGGCACATGCGTATCGGCCACCCGAGTCACCGCCTCAGTCCAGGCCAACGCTGCGCGTTCGCGCTCGCTGTAGAACGGAGCCTCTTGCCACGCATTCAATTCATACAGCCGCTGGTCGCTCTCGCCGATCGCCTTCAGGTCCTTCCAATGCATGTCGAGGCAGTACGCGCACCCATTGATTTGCGATGCCCGCAGCTTAACCAGATGAAGCAAAGATTCTTCCAGCCCGCTCTCATGCAGATAATGTTCCAGCCCCGCCATGGCACGGTAGGCCCCCGGCGCAACCTTCGCGAATTGAAACCGTTCGTTCATCGGAGATTCTCCTTTCTCTCTATCTAAAATTTTGATGGCTTCTTATTTTGATGGCACGAATCGCCCACCGCTCTAAAACTTTTGTTCAGGTAGTGTCCGGTGCGGCCTTTCCCGGTTGTCATCCTGAACGTAGCCGCTTTTCAGGCGAAGTGAAGAGCCTGCCCTGAGCGAAGTCGAAGGGATCTCTCCCTTAACCGGCGCAGAGCGTCAGCCAACCGCATCACCCACGTCCCCAGAAATTATGAAAGACTATCCCCATACTTTTCAAAGGAGCACTCATGCAAAAGCGCAAGCTTGGAAAAGGCAATTTAGAAGTCTCAGCCCTTGGCCTGGGCTGCATGGGAATGAGTTTTTCTTACGGCCCGCCTAAAGACAAGCAAGAGATGACATCTCTTCTCCACGCTGCCGTGGATCGCGGCATCACTTTCTTCGACACCGCCGAAGTCTATGGCCCGTGGTTGAACGAAGAACTTGTGGGCGAGGCTCTCGCTCCGTTTCGCGGCAAGGTCGTGATCGCCACAAAGTTCGGGTTCGATGTCAGTCCCGACAAGGATCCTCGGGGAATGAAGGGTGCGCCGCCGGGTGTGAATAGTCAGCCCGAGCACATCAAGCAGGTTGTCGAAGGCTCCCTCAAACGCCTCAAGGTTGAGACCATCGACCTCCTCTATCAGCACCGCGTTGATCCCAATGTGCCAATCGAAGATGTCGCGGGCGCGGTGAAGGAACTGATTCAAGCCGGCAAGGTGAAACACTTCGGCATGTCGGAAGCTGGAGCAAAAACCATCCGCCGCGCCCATGCCGTTCAGCCCATCACCGCCGTGCAAAGCGAATACTCGCTGTGGTGGAAGCGGCCAGAAGCCGAGGTCATTCCAACGCTGGAGGAACTCGGAATCGGCTTCGTACCCTATAGCCCTTTGGGCAAAGGCTTCCTCACAGGAGCGATCAAAGAAGACACTAAGTTCGAAGGCACCGACTTCCGCAGTTCTCTCCCGCGCTTCACTCCAGAGGCTCTCAAGGCGAACCAGGCGCTGATCGATCTCCTCGGCACCATTGCGAAGCGGAAGAATGCAACTCCTGCCCAGATCGCACTCGCCTGGTTGCTCGCGCAAAAGCCCTGGATCGTTCCCATCCCCGGCACTACCAAACTCAACCGCCTCGACGAAAATATCGGAGCCGTCGCACTCGAACTCACTCCCGCAGATCTTCGCGACATCGATAGCGCCTCTTTCAAGATTACGATCGCAGGAGACCGATATCCCGAGCGCCTGGAGAAGATGACCGGCCTGTGAAAACCGAGGTTGTCATGAGCATACACAACCGAATTTGTCACGAGCACACCCCGCCCGTCTGTCATCCCGAGCAACGCGAGGGATCTTGGTATTTGCTCGCGGCGGCAAATCTGGTGGCCTGAGCGGAGACCAGGATCCCTCCACTTCGCCGTCGTTGTTATAGACGGGATGACAGTTGGGACAGGACGCTAGGTCAGCTGGACGTTGAGAGCAAGATGAGAAACAGCATGCGAGTCGGCATTCTCGGTTCGGGTTTGATGGGCGCGAAGCTCGGTACCATCTTTGCGCGAGCCGGACACGAAGTTGTATTCAGCTACTCACAAAGCACCGACAAACTGAAGAAGCTGGCGCGTGACGCCCAAGGCAACGCGCGCGATGGCACTCCCGCCGAAGCCGCAAGCCAGTCCGACGCACTCCTCCTCGCCGTGCATTGGTCCCGCATCGACGATGTGCTCAAGCAAGCCGGTGATCTCTCAGGCAAACTGATCCTTACCTGTTCCCTCCCCATGGACGCCGACAATACCAAACTCATCCTCGGCACCGACACTTCAGGAGCCGAACAACTTGCAACAAAAGTTCCCCAGGCCAAAGTCGTCTGCGCTTTTAACACCGTCCCAAGCGAAGTGCTTTTCGACGTCTTCGAAGCGAAGCGCAAAGAAACTCGCCCGAGTCAGATGGGCCCAAGTTTGGTCTATTGCGGCGACGATCAGAATGCCAAGAAGGTTGCTGCGCGGCTGATCGAAGACGTAGGCTTCGATCCAGTCGATTGCGGCCCTCTCCGAATCGCGCGCTACACTGAGCCGTTCGCCTTACTCGTCGGCCAGCTCGCCTACGAGGGCGAAGTCGGCCCGGAATTGGCCTATCGCTTCGAGCGCTTTGGGAAATGACCGTCATCATAATATCCGCGCTCGCCATGACCCAGATTGCCGCAACACAGTTCGCCCTAACACAGACTGCCATGATCGAGATCGCCAAATGGGACAGCTTCTACGTCATCGTCGGCTCGGCCGCGGGCGCCCTGATTGGACTCCAGTTCGTCGTCCTGACGCTGATCGCCGAGCGGCCGCCGACGGGTTTGGCAGAGGCCGGCGCAGCATTTGGCAGTCCCACTATCGTTCACTTCGGAGCCGTTTTATTTCTGTCGGCGCTTCTGCACGCTCCCTGGCAAACCATCACCATCGCGGCCATTCTCTGGGGGCCTCTTGGCCTTCGGTGGAGTTGTGTACTCAGTGATCGTTTACCGGCGCATGCGGAAGCAAGCCGTATACCAGCCGGTTTTCGAAGACTGGCTCTTTCACGTGGCCCTGCCTCTGTTTGCCTACGCGATCCTCGCGTTGTCGTCATTCGCGGCGGCGGCCCGCGCGCACGAAGCCTTGTTCGCTGTCGGAGGCGCGGCGCTGTTGTTGCTCTTCATCGGCATCCACAACGCCTGGGACAGCGTCGCCTACCACGTACTCGTGAACATCGCTGGCGCAAACACCAAACGTCGTCGAGACGAGAGCGAATAGCTAAGGAAGCGAATTGAGAACTGAATGGCAGCCGCCGCTTTGAAAGGGCGCGGCTTTAGCCGCGCCGTAAACGGGCAAAAAGCCAGCCGGCTTCAGCCGCTGAGGTGCCGAAAGAATTAATCATGGAAGCAACCTGCTAGGTTGCACGCTAGCCGCCGTCATGGCCCTCACAGAGCCTCGCCGTCACAACCCGCAAACTCCGCTTCCGCAAAGGAGAGTTTATCGGAGCATGATCTAGGACACTGAATGCGGCAATCACGATCCTTGGATCCATACACGAGAGAATGGTGAGGCAGATATTGCAACCCGCGATACATCCCGCAGAATCCGCCATATTATCCGCCAGTTTACTGACCGCATCTGTTTGCGCCCGCGCCCTCCCTGTGCTAACGTCCCATTGATTTACGAAGTAAAGATTCGCGCTGCTAGCCTTCAACATTCTCCGGGAGAAGCCTATGATCGGCATCGCCTTCCTCGTAATCCTGGTTGTCATCGCCGTCGTGCTCATCGGCATGTACAACAGCCTGGTGCAGCTGCGCGTGCGCTGCGACTCCGCCTGGTCTGACATTGACGTCCAACTCAAACGCCGCCACGACCTCATCCCGAACCTCGTCGAGACCGTCAAAGGCTACGCCGCGCACGAGAAAAGCACCTTCGAGAACATTGCCAAGTTTCGCTCCCAGGCAATGCAGGCGACCACACCGGAAGGCAAAGCCGTCGCCGAAAATCAGCTCACCGGAGCTCTCAAGAGCCTGTTCGCCGTCGCCGAAAACTATCCCGAGCTGAAGGCCTCGGAACAATTCACTCAGTTGCAAGGCTCGCTCAGCCAGACCGAGGACGCCATCCAGAATGCCCGCCGTTACTACAACGCCGTCGTGCGCGATCTCAACACGAAGATCCAATCCTTCCCCACAAACATTCTCGCCGGCATGTTCAACTTCCAGGCTCGCCAGTTCTTCGAAACCACCGAAGCCGACCGCGAACCCATCGCCGTAAAATTCTGATCCCATGAGAATGCCGGCGGTAACGTGGAAGAGCGGCGCTTCAGCGCCGCGTAAAGCGCGTCAAGCTTTGAAAGGGCGCGGCTTCAGCCGCGCTGCTGCAAGCTTCCTCCTCCTCGCAACCATCCTCGCTCTCGCCGCACCGCTCTCCGCCAAATCCTGGCACATCTCAAATTTCCAGGACACCATCACCGTAAACTCCGACGGCAGCGCTCTCATCAACGAAACCATCTCTCTGGTTTTCGTCGGAGAGTGGCACGGCATTCACCGCACCATCCCCATCGAGTATCCCGGCCCAAACGGCGCGAACTACGAACTTTTCGTCACCGTCACCAGCATCACCGACGAAAATGGTGCCACTCTCAAATACGACTCCTCCACTTCCGGCGCCGATCGCGATCTGAAGATTTTCATCCCGGACGCCGCGAACACCACACGCACAGTTCAGCTTTCCTATCGCGTGCGCAATGGCACACGCTTCTTCGACCAATATGACGAGTTCTACTGGAACGTCACCGGCAATGACTGGCCCGTTCCAATCGAGCACGCCAGCGCCAGCGTTCACTTCCCCGCCGGCGCCAGCGATTCATTACGCGCACAAGCCTTCACCGGCGTCTACGGCTCAACGGGACACAACGCAACCGCAACGGTCGACGGACCAAACGCGGAGTTCGAAACGACAAATCCCCTCCCCATGCGCGGAGGGATGACCATCGATGTTTACATCCCAAAAGGCATTCTCAACCAGCCCAGCACTCTCACAAGATTCTTCTGGTTCATCGGAGGCAACCCCGCAGTTTTTCTCCCGCTCGTCACACTCGTCGTCATGTTCGGTCTGTGGTGGTTCGCCGGTCGCGACCCCGATCCCGGCGTTTCCGTCGCGCCGATGTATGAGCCGCCGCCCGGCATCTCCCCGGCCGAGGCCGGAACCCTGCTCGAGGATCGCATTCATCCTCGCGACATTACATCGACCATCGTCGATCTTGCCGTGCGCGGTTTCCTCAAGATCGAACAAACCGACGACAAAGGCCTCGTCTTCCACCACAAGGACTACATTTTTCACCTGCTGCAGAAGCGCCAGGACTGGCGCGGCCTCGCCCCTCACGAGCGCGTCATGCTCGAAAACATCTTCGTCGGAGACATCCCCGAAACCCGGCTCTCCAGCCTGAAGAACCGTTTTACACCACGATTCCCGTCGTCCGCACCGACATTATGTCGGCGCTGAAACAGAAAGGCATTTACACGCTCGATCCCGAATCCGCAAACGGTTACAGCATTGGCGCAGCCTTCGCAATTCTCGTCCCGTTCGCAATTCTGCAATATTTCGGATGGGCCGATTTCCTCAGCTCCGTTCCCGTACTCATCGTGTGCCTGCTCATCTCGGCCGTCATCTGGTGGCTGTTTGCCCGCGTCATGACGGCGAAAACCCTGAAAGGCGCGCGCATTCACATCGCCATCCTCGGATTTCAGGAGTTCATGAACCGCGTCGACGCCGACCGCCTCAAAGTGATGCCGCCCGACACCTTCGAAAAATTTCTTCCCTACGCGATGGCGCTGGGTGTGGAACATCATTGGGCGCAGGCCTTCGACGGCATCGTAAAAAATCCGCCCAGTTGGTATGCCGGCCCGCCGGGCTATGGTTACGGCCCCGGCATGTTTTTCAATCCCATCCTCTTCTCATCCTCCATGTACGGCATGGCCACGGATATGCATCAGGTCTTCGTCTCCGCCCCTCGCGCCAGTTCCGGCGGATCGGGATTCGCGGCGGTGGCGGCTTCAGCGGTGGCGGAGGATTTTCCGGCGGCGGCTTCGGCGGCGGCGGTGGCAGCGCGTTTTAGTTGAGGCGCCTTGCGGGCGTGAGCGAAGCGGGAGCCCGCAGCCGAAATCCTGAGCCAAAAAGCCGCCCTTAAAATGCCGTTGCGGCGTATTAGAAACCGATTCTCAGAAAAACGGGTTTGAAGCTACCCCCTTAGCCGCGAAGCTTGGTTTGTATTCGGTGCCGCACCGGGCTTTTCTGACTAGGGGTACAGTGTCGCATGAAGTGGTCCGGCTAACAGATGGCGATAGGTACCACGCTCGGCTCGCTTCACTAACGCTGGATACACCCATTCCAAGGTCAGCTTGATGGTTTCGACTTCAAAGTAAAGCTGCTTGTTTTCCGGAAGTGGTTGGCCTTTATATCCCGCATCCTCTCCCTCACGCATCAGCTTACCGAGCGTCTCACAGACAGCTTTGTGCTCTTTGCGTATGTCTGCCGCACTTTTCATCTTAGCGCGATGATAACAGGCTCATGCGCTCATGCACTCCCTGCAAAATCCGCCGTCACAGGGTCAATTTGGAGGAAAATCCGCATAACTGATTGTTGGTGCGCCCGGAGAGACTCGAACTCCCAACCCTCTGCTCCGAAGGCAGATGCTCTATCCAGTTGAGCTACGGGCGCACTCCAAACATTTTACGGCAATCGACTCGAAGCCGCTCACTCCATCTCAAAGCCCAAGTAGGTCAGCCCATCACTGCGCTCCACTTGCAGCACCACCGGATCACCCGTCTTCAACGCAACCACCGCCGCGCGCAACTCCTCCATGGAAGTGATGGCCGTTGTATTCAGCGCATGGATGACATCTCCCGTTTGCAACCCGGTGTCGGGAGTGATTAAGTCCGCGGCGCGCCCCAGAACAATCACGCCAGAAGAAATTCGCAACGTGCCGATCAGATTGCGCAAATCCGCCGTGAGATCGGTAGCCAAAATCCCGAGCCGCGGCACAAGACTTTTGTCTGGATCGGCCGCATCGAAAAGTTGATCCATCTGGTCGCGATGTTCGATGGCCGGAACGTAAAGAGTTTTCTTCTGATCGCCGCGCAGAATGTCCAGTTTCAATACCTGGTCGAGGCGGTGCAGGTAGAGCGCCGACGAAAGCCCCGGAAGAGTTTCGATGCGGCGGTCGTCCGCGCTAAGCACAATATCTTGCACCTGCAGCCCCGCGGCGGCGGCTGGGCCATCCGGCTTCACATCCGCAACAATCACCCCCCAACGTTGCGCCAACTTAAGTCCGTCGGCCAAAGTCGGAGTAATTTCCTGAGCCACCGCGCCAATCTCCACGCGGTGAACATGCCCATACTTGCGCAGGCTGTGGTAGACAAAATCCACAATGCGCGCGGGAATCGCGAACCCCAGCCCTTCGCTGCCCCCACCGGTCGAAAGAATAAACGTGTTGATCCCCACCACCGCCCCATTCATATCGACCAGCGGCCCGCCGCTGTTGCCGGGGTTGATCGGAGCGTCGGTCTGAATGTAAGTCAGCGGCTTATCCGGGTCGGCCTGGCGCGAACCGCACTCACCACGCCCATCGTGACCGATCCCTGCAAGCCCTCAGGACTGCCAATCGCAAACACGAGCTGCCCCACGCGCGGACGTTGTTGCGAAAGCAGCGTCAGCGTTGGAAGGTCTTTCTCGTCCTTATCGTCGACTTTCAGCAAAGCCAGATCCGTATCCTTATGCACTCCCACAAGACGCGCTTCAAGAATGCGCCGCTTCCCCACCGGCACCGGACGGCTCGAATCGCCCGGCAGCGGCAAAGCCACACGAATGCGCTGCGCGCCTTCCACCACATGCGCGTTGGTCATGATGTAGCCCGAGGAATCGACGATCACGCCCGAGCCGACCGCATGCTGCCGCACGATCAGCGCGGTCTGCGTGCGGCTTTCGTCGTGCAGCGGGCCGTAGCCCGTAACCAGAATCTGCACGACCGCGGGAGACACCTTTGCCGCAAGGCTTTCCAGCGCATCGTTGAACTGAGCCAGAGTCTCCGCCGATGCCGCCGGAGACTCCACGTTCGGCTTCGACTTTCCGTCGATGACTTTGGTAGCCGGAGTCGGATTGGGCAACTTCTGCGCTGGCGGCTGCTGCGCCATCAGGCACGAAACTGATGCCAGAAAAAATGCGATCGCGGAATAAATCAACCGTCGCGGCCAACGTTCCGCGCGCACTGAAAATAAGACGCGCTCCAAAAATAAAAATCGACCGAGCATGAGATAGCTCTCCCGAAGCAATTAAGAAGAAGGCTCTCATTTGACGGTACCACGGTGGGCTCGGTTGCAGCTAAATGTAGGGTGCGCGCGGCCGAAGAGGCTGCGGAAAAAGTCAGTAGCAGTCAGGTTGGGAAGATATCGGTTAGCTCGCCAGCGTACGAGTTCAGGAGGCTTGGGAAAAACCGCCTTTTGCACTTGTTCTTGGGTGGCGCAGCGGTTCACCGCTGCGATAAGCGGCTTGTTTCTCGATGCTGGCTTTAGCCGCTGGGGAGCGTCGACAGCCAGAATTGTGTTTTCCCGCAACCTCTGAAGCCGTTTTCTCCGCAACCTCGAATCGACTCTGCTCGAAGATCTACGCTCCGTGTGCCATGGCTCTTGGCTTCGGCGGAGCTCCCGGGGACCCGGGGGTCCCGCTTTGCACCTGCACTCCGAGCACATCATTCCAGAACGCACTGGGCTGATTACAGCAGAAACGCCGATCTGGCCAACCTTCGGAGTGTTCTTGCCTCCAACCCACGCGATCCGGAACTGCTCCTGCTTGTGCAGGTGGAAAAGAGAAACCTCGGCGCCAGCCTTAAGCGCAACGCGAATGCCGGTCAGCAGAGCCCCGTTCTGGCTTATGTTGCCGGTCATGACTTCCGCCTCCAACGGATCCCCCTTGGCATCGGTGGCGACAAGTTTGACAGGCAGAGAAACATCGACCCGCTTTTCGGCGCGTTCGATCTTGAACTGCCCCATCAGGCTGCTCAGGTGGGAGGCGATCGAAGCCAATTCCTGCGCCGCTTTCTGTGACTCTTGTGCGCGCAATAAAGTTCCGTCCGCTGCCTTTGTCACTTCTCCAATGTTCACTGCGATGTTTCCGGCGCCGGTAGCCGCTTCGCTGGCGTTGCGAGTCATCTCGTTGGTGGTCGCGCTCTGCTCCTCCACCGCGGCCGCTATCGTCGCAGAAATATTGTTGATCTCATTGATCACGCCGCTGACCGCACCGATCGCCGTGGCCGCGTCTTTTGTATCCATCTGAATGGCGCTGATTTTGCTGCCGATGTCTTCGGTGGCTTTGGCCGTCTGCTTGGCGAGTTCTTTTACTTCGTTCGCCACCACCGCGAAACCCTTTCCCGCCTCTCCGGCACGGGCGGCTTCAATGGTTGCATTCAGAGCCAGCAAATTAGTTTGCTGCGCGATGGCGGTGATGACCTTGATGACTACGCCAATCTCCGCGCTGGACTGTCCCAGCTTGGCCACCGTTCCGTCGGCAGTTTTGGCTGAGCTCACCGCCGAGGTTGCCACTTTCGCGGCTTCGGTGGCGTTCTCTGCAATGCTTTGAATGGTTGACGTCATCTCGCTGGCGCCCGTCGATACGCTCTGCAGATTCTGAGCGACCTGTTGCGTAGCACTGGAAACCGAATTCGACTGGACGGAGGTTTCCCGCGAAATCACAGTAATCTGTTCGCTGGATTCAAGCAGTTGCTGGCTGGCGACGGTGAGCTTTTGAGTATCGGCTGCGACACCGCGAAGGATTTGGTGCAGCTTGTCCAGGAATAGATTGAAGAGGCGGCTGATTTCGCCCAATTCGTCGTTGGCGAAATCGTCGGAAGTCTCCAGTCGCCGCGTCATGTCGCCGTCGCCCTCGGCGATATTCTGAACCATTTGAGTCAATCGCCGGAGAGAGAGCGAGATGGTTCGCACCAGCATAAAGCTGCCAAGGACAAGGATCAGAAGCGCCACTCCACAAATGGCAAACATCGCGCGCGTGGCCCGAGCCGCCTTTGTCTTGGCGCTAAGTTCGGCGTCTTGTGCACTCGTGGCCAGTTGATCGCCATCATCCTGAATCTCCTGCTGCAGCGCCTGATACAGTTCCAGGGCTTTTCCGGATGCCGCTACCGCCGCCGTCCGGTCATTCACGATCACTTTCGATAACGAATCGCCTGCGCCGATATATTCCTGCACCTTTTGGTTCTCGGCGTCCAGCGTTGCCTCTAGCTTCAGATCCGTCACCATCGCCCGCGCAGCCGCCGTGCGGTCCGACAGCAACTTGGAATGCGCGGCCAGATTTGCGATGGCGTCCTTTTGCTCGTCTGCGGTCTTTGTGCAGACCGCGTAAATATCCTCGCGGGTCATGTCGTTGAACATGCTGGCTTCAACGTGGTTGCGGATCGCTACTCCGAGAGCCCCCACTTGGACGGTTGTCTTGGTTACGGAAGTAATGCCCCAGTAGCCCGTCGCGCTCACGCCGGCCACCAGCAGCAGACTGCCGGTGGCCAGTCCGAAAAGCTTTGTCTTAATCGTCAGTTGCATCTTGACCATTCCCTCGTGGCGGCAATCACCGGCAACTGCGTGTCAACCCCGTAAACGTTGATCAAATCACATGCGAAGAGGGGTTTTTTCACATTGTTTTCCGGCGAATGAATCGGTTTTCCAGGAGCCTTGGCTCGGATGGCACCTCTTGTTACTTCGGCAGCGGATTGCGCGACTTTAACCCGGTGCGAATCGGGGGGAATCTAGTTCCTACCCTTAACTAACTCTTAATCAGGCTTTTTTAGAGGTAACATCCGTGATATAACCGCCGATAAGCAACACAGTGGGCAATTCGCCCGCCAGGAGCGTTCGATGGCTGTGGCCCGGTTTGCAGAGAAAGATAAAAGTCAGGGACAATCAGCTCACGAAGAATCAGGCCACGAAAGAGGAGGGACTGTGTCCGAAGCACGGACCGGAAAAAGGTTTCCGCTGGAACTGCCGATAAAGGTCCATAAGGAAGGTGCGGGCGGCGACGCAAAAGGGCTTACAGGAAATCTCAGCGCGGCAGGCGTTTACATTCGCGCCGACGCCTCCCTGGATGTTGGTTCGCCAGTGGAGTTTGAGATCACGCTTCCCCCAGATGTCACCGGAGGAGCGGAGAACGTTGTGATCCAGTGCAAAGGGCGCGTGGTGCGCACCGATCCCACTGGAGCTACCGCAGACGGCAAAGGCGTCGCCTGCGTGATCGACTCGTATGAGTTCGTCAGAAACTCTTAAAAGAAATTGCTGATTGCTGATTTTTCGATTGCTGATTGGAAACCTGAGCGGGCCGTTTCTCTTCAATCAACAATCAGTAATCAACAATTCGATACTTTTGCAGCTAATCTTGGAGCGCCGATAACATGCTCAAACTGATTCTGGCCGATAACCAGGCAATCTTCCGCGCCGGTATCGCCAAAGTGCTGGCGGTAGAAGACGAGATGCGCATCGTCGCGCAGGCTCAAACGCAAGAGCAGATGTTCATGGCTCTGGATAAATTCCGCGCGGCAGTCCTCGTCGTAGCCGCGGGCTTTCACAACGACTTTGCCTCCATTGTGCTGGCGGCATCGAAGGCCAAAACCCGCGTGATTGTGCTCGCCGATACCGG
>CAWEEW010000009.1:0-321700 GCA_963808195.1 uncultured Acidobacteriaceae bacterium
CCATGCTGCTATCGCTTATCGGCGGTGCCGCCGGAATCGCAACCGCAGTGGGTACTTTGGGTTTCATCCTGCGCGTTGTGCCATCGAACGTTCCCCGGCTCAACGAAGTACGAATCGACTGGGTAGTGCTGGCCTTCGCTCTGCTGATTTCCATTCTTACCGGCTTAGTGTTTGGACTTGCTCCAGCGCTTCATTCGGCAAGAGTCGCTCTCTCCGCGGCCATTCGTGAAGGCAGTCTCGGGTCCGGCTACAGCACTAAGACCGGCCGATTGCGGGATGTTCTAATCGTCTCGGAACTGGCATTTGCCGTCATACTGATGGTGGGAGCCGGCTTGCTGCTGCGTACGCTGCGGGATCTGTTGCAGGAAAATCCGGGCTTTAATCCAGCTCAAGTCGTCACGGCAAACACGTGGCTGGGAAACCCCAACGATCCGAAGACGGATCCGTATCTCGGTATTTCTGGTAAGGCCACCTTTGATCGTGAGTTGCTGCGGCGCATGAAGGCAATTCCGGGAGTAGAACTCGCCGCAATCACCTCATCTCTACCTACCACCAATAGCAATCCCAACGCGGTCGGTGGCTTAGCGGTTGAAGGCTTAGCGATTGAAGATAGACCGGTCGAGTCCTCGCAGGATCTGAGCGCCGAGAGAATTCGGATAAGCCCCGATTATTTTAAGGTGTTACAGGCGACGCTCCTACGCGGCCGCTCATTCACCGAGGGCGATGAAGACGGCAAACAACCGGTGGCCATCATTGATGAAACCACCGCTCGTAAGTATTGGCCAACCCGCGATCCGCTGGGCCGCCAAGTGCGGTTTGGCAAAGACCCTACCAAGCCATGGACGACCGTCGTGGGTATTATTAAGGATATCAAGAATGACGGTCTCGACATCGATGGCGTTCCCCACATCTACGTTTCGGTCTATCAAGACCCCAGCAAGCAAGTGAGTGTGGTGTTGCGGACGTCTCTGCCCGCGACCCTGCTCGAACCACAGATTCGGCATGAAATTCAGAGCATTGATCCCGGCTTGCCGGTATTTAATGTTTCTTCTATGAACGACATCCTTGATCGGTCACTGGCTTCACGCCGTTTTTCTGCCGACCTGGTGGGCGGATTTGCTGGACTGGCGGTGCTTCTGGCCTCCATCGGAATTTACGGCTTATTGGCTTATATGGTCGGCCAACGATCACGCGAGATCGGTATCCGCATGGCCCTGGGCGCGCGGCGGGACGACATTCTGAGAATGTTCTTACGCAAGGGGGTCGCGCTTGCTGGCGTGGGCATCGTTGCCGGATTGGTCTTTTCTGCATCCACTGCGTCCATGATGGCAAGTTTGCTCTATGGGGTGCGCCCCCATGATCCGGCTGTGTTTCTGATCGTGCCTCTGCTTTTACTTGCAGTGGCCGCGCTGGCTAGCTATCTCCCAGCACGCCGCGCGACGAAAGTGAACCCGATGATTGCCCTTCGCGAGGCATGAACTCACCGGTTTTACGGCCGGTCCATCCATGGCACGAAATCTTAATGCCATCTTTAACTTAGGGGCCTGGCCCAGCTTTGCTGGCACCATCACGATTGAGGTAGCTACTCCACGGCCAATCCTCCGGGCTCGCCACCAGTCCGGCCCAGCTTTGCTTCTTTTGCAAAAGCCTGCCCTGAGCGAAGCCGAAGGGCTGGGCACTATGGACCTGAACAGTACCGCCTTATGCGATCTCCCGAATCCGCCTCTGAGAGCTGGCCGACAGGTGCATCATAGCGAACAGGACAAGCTGCCTTTCGCCGGGCACACCTCGCACTGCACGCCCACTTCCCTGCTGCTGCAAACTACCGGAATGTCCTTCCAGCCACGCTTTTTACGCGGGCAACCGAGCAGGCACCAGACTTCGCGGTAGCGCTCATAGATCGGCCTCACCCGGCGCCGCGAGTGCGGACGAAATTTGATCGTTCCCTGGCTACCGACAGCATCCACCGGAATGATGTACCAGATATCTTTCGGGACGATGTAGCCCACCAGGAAGTCAATCTCCTCAGCTGTATAGACGTGCCCGTTCGCTCCGGTTGCCTTGATCGTGTACCCATCGTGAAACGCCGCCGCAGACTTCACCTGCACGCGTAGCATCTTGCGCCCTAAGTGAACCGCCGCATCGTAATGGTTGCTCTCTCCCCAGGGATGCAAAACGCTAAAGCCCAGGTAAGTCGCGCGCGCCAAAAATGCAGTCTCGGCCGCCTCTCCGCGCTTCTTGCCAGTAGCCCGCGCCTTCGAATGCGCCGCCGGCTCGCCTGAGGCATAAAGGGTTACGCCGCCGCCGATCAAGACATCCGGCGGACTCGGGAGGCCACACCTTGCTCCGCTCGAAAAGACGAGAATTGGGAGATCGAAATCGCTCTTCATAATAAAAAAGGCACAGCGGGTCGCTGCGCCGGGCTCCTTTGCTTCGGTGAAATAACGAGGGTGAAATGAAAACGGCGCAGGCCTCTAATGGGCTGCGCCGCATTCTCAATAGTTATAATTCTATTATATCACATAACTCTAGGTAAAGCGACATACTCCCGACAATTATATTCGGAAGAGGATCAACAACTTACGCAAAAAAGTGGCAGCTCAGGGGCTTGACAAGATTTTGAAGCACAAACGTGCTCACCGGCGTTTCTTGTACGAGCCATACACGAGATCGGCTGCTCCCAACCCATCGTGCGTTTTGACGGGGGAAACGCTTCCAATTGCAATCGTAGGGTCCTCATCAGGGGAGGCCGGTGGAACGAACCGCGGAGGATTTCAGCCGCGAAGCGGCGGCAGAGTGCAGCCCAGGGCGCAAGCCCTGGGTCCAGTGGATTACGGCTGAGCCCGAGCGGGGCGAAAGAGCAGTTCGCACACAGACTCGACAGAGGCGGGCGTAGGAAAACCAAGACTAGGACAATGGATGACGCAGCGCCTTCGGCGCTGCGATAAAGTCGCCCCAAGTATGAGCGGCTTCAGCCGCTGAGGTGCCTTCCATGGCCGCTCCCCGGCGTGGTGGTGAAATGATTTTCAGCATGGAGGGCTGAAATAGTAGTTCGCACACAGACTCCCCAGAGGTGAACGGGGGCACTCGCCTTACGTCTCGTCTGAGGGGAAGACAATCTTGGGGTGAAATAACGTGCCGGCAACGCGGGTGGCGATGGCGATCAGTTCGCTTTGGCCGGCGAAGACTTTCACTTGCCGGGCGCGGGAGAGTTCGGGAAGGTTGATGGGGCGTCCGCTGCGAATGCGGGCAGTGGTGGGCTCGTCGGCGGTGACGGACGGGAGTTGGGGCAGAAGTTGGCGCGGGTGGACGAAGAGGGAGTGGTGGTGTTGTTCGTTCCTGGATGATGGCCGCGGCTGATTACGGAGAAGATCATTAATTGTCATCCCGACCGAAGCTTCGCTTTCCCGAAGGGAAAGGGAAGCGCAGTGGAGGGACCTGCTGTGCTCGATCTGGTTCGAACTGAAACTTTTCGATTTCGTTTATCGTGTGCGCCTGGGCAATTTCAAATTCGGCGACGGCGGTGCGGCGAAGGGATTCGAGATGCGCTCCGCAGCCGAGGTGCTGGCCCATTTCGTGAGCGATGGAGCGCATGTAGGTTCCCGAGGCGACGCGGGCACGGAAGTGGGCGCGGTCGGCGTCGATTGAGGTGATCTCGAATTCCTTGACTTCGACTTGAACGGGTTGAAGGACGACTTCCTTTTGCTTGCGAGCAAGTTTGTAGGCGGGAACTCCGTGGATCTTCTTGGCGGAGAATGGTGGTGGCATTTGCTCGATGAGGCCGAGGAATCCCGCAGACAATTGCTGAAGTTGATCGAGCGTGACAGTAACCGGATGCGGCTCGCCGATCGATTCGCCGTCGGCGTCGTAGGTGTCGGTGGCGAAGCCGAAGCGGATCACGCCTTCATATTTTTTCTCGGAGGTAGTGTAGAACTGGGCGAGGCGGGTCAGCGATCCCGTAACCAGCGGGAGCACGCCCGTGGCGAGGGGATCGAGCGTGCCGAGGTGGCCGATAGACCGCTGGCCCAGAATGCGGCGCATGCGGTTGACCACGTCGTGCGAGGTCCAACCCGCGGGCTTATCGACGATAATGACGCCATTCATGAGAGGATTTAGTAATTTAGTAATCGGGTAATTGAGCGATCGGGTGATTGATGATTGCATCGCTTTTGTTTTTCAATCGCTCAATCGCCCGATCACTCACGCTCAATTTACTAAGCTACCAGATTTCTTATGCTTCCGATTAAAGACGACCAGCCTCGATACAGCACTCCCTGGGTGAACGGCTTTTTGATTGGGCTGAACCTGCTGATTTTTTTCTTCGAGTTCACCCTGGATCCACGCAGTTTGGATCTGCTGGCCCGGCAATTTGGCGTGGTGCCGTCGCATCTGGTGGCGTTTCTCTCGGGGTCGCCGAAATATTCCCTGCTCGATGTTGTACTTCCCTTCTTCACGTCGATGTTTCTGCATGGATCCTGGATGCACGTGATCGGCAACGTTTGGTTCCTGTACATTTTTGGCGACAATGTCGAGGACTACCTGGGGCATTTCAAGTATCTGGTGTTTTATATTTTTGTGGGCTTGATCGCGATGGCGACACAGGTCATGGTGAGTCTGCACTCGACGGTGCCGACGCTGGGAGCGAGCGGCGCGATCGCGGGGGTGCTAGGCGCATATTTTGTTTTGTATCCGCGAGCGCGCGTGCTGACGTGGTTTTTTGTGTTTGTGGTATGGGTACCGGCATGGATCATCCTGGGATACTGGTTCGCTCTGCAGTTTTTGAGCGGGACTGCATCGATTGCGTTGTATGCAAGGCAGAACGTGGGCGGAGTGGCGTTCTGGGCGCACGTTGGGGGATTTGTCGCGGGAGCGTTGCTGGTGAAAGTTTTTGGAGAGCGGGAGTTGCGGTATCCGTATGCGCGAGCGTGATGAGTCGGGGGAAAGCCCTCTTCTCGCAAAAGAAGCGAGAAGAGGGGCACCCAGCTACGAATTCGTGACCGCCGCTTTTTAACTCCTATTTCGTTGGGCGCGATTCTGGTGGAACCAATCCTGACAGGCGATAATAGACGACGAGCTGGCCGTAGTGTTCGCCGGAGTGCTCGACAAAGCCGTAGGCAAAATCTGAGACGCGCACCTGTTGGTGAGCGAAGGGATCGACGACCAAGTCGGACATCCCTTTGTCGCCTTTTGACTTGATGGCGTCAGCGCCATCGGCAAAACATTTTTTCACGAACGCGACGATCTCGGCTTTGGTCTTGAATTGATCGCGCTTCGGATCTTCCTCGGCGGGCGGCTTCTTACCCATGACTGGATTCACGAAAAAATAGCTGTCGTTGGCGGCGTGAAGCAATTGCTCGGCAAAGCTGCGCTGGGCAGGGGTGGGCTTGAAATCGTATTTATCCTCGGGAAAATCTTCGGCCATCGCGTTGAGCTTGCGTGCAATGTCGTTCCAGGAGTCGAGCACGACCTTGGAAGGACTGTCGGCAGGTTTAACGGCGGCTTCTTTCTTAGCATCCTGAGCATGAGCGGGAAAAGAAAAAATCGACGCAGCCAGAAATGCCGTGGCTAGAAACAATCTCTTCATCATTGAGCAACGCCTCCTTAGAGATGTCTTTGGGCGACCGCAATCTTAGTCTGAATTTCTTCCTGAGTAAAATCGAACGGCGGGCGTGGAAAGAGAGTTTTGGCGAAGGACTTCGCTCAACTCAAAGTGAGGTAGGGATCCCTTCGGCAGGCTCAGGGCAGGCTCTTCGACTGCGTGAGTGCTTCGCTTCGCGGAGCACTCACTTCGCTCAGGATGACAAGACTGGAAGCCATCCAGGATTTTCTAGAGCGGTGCTTTTTCCCAAGGCAATGCCTTTTTAGAACCAGTGATTTTCTAGATCCAAAAGGCGATCTCCGCCCACTGGGTCGGCAACTCACATCTCGCGAAAGAAGCGAGTAGGGATCCCTTCGGCAAGCTCAGGGCAAGCTCTTCGACTGCGTGAGTGCTTCGCTTCGCGGAGCACTCACTTCGCTCAGGATGACAAGACTGGAAGCCATCCAGGATTTTCTAGAGCGGTGCTTTTTCCCAAGGCAATGCCTTTTTAGAACCAGTGATTTTCTAGATCCAAAAGGCGATCTCCGCCCACTGGGCCGGCAACTCACATCTCGCAAAGGAAGCGAGATGTGGGCACCCGACACGGACACGATTATCGAATTCGCAACGGAATCAAAAACAACATCAAGATCAACATCAAAATCAAGAGCGTCGGACATGAGTGTCCGACCCACACAGTCTTACACTCCGTTGGAGCGCTGCCGGATTAGCGATAGGAATTCGGAGCGCGTTTCCTGCGAATCGCGGAAGGAGCCCAGCATCGAAGAGGTTACGGCGGCGGAGTGCTGCTTTTCGACGCCGCGCATCATCATGCACAAGTGGCGAGCCTCGATGACCACGCCGACGCCTTGTGGCTCGATAACTTTCTGAATGGTCTCGGCAATCTGGGTGGTGAGGCGCTCCTGAATTTGCAGGCGGCGCGAAAAAAGCTCCACGAGACGCGGAACTTTGCTGAGGCCCATCACCTTTCCGTTAGGGATGTACGCCACATGCACTTTGCCAAAGAACGGCAGCATGTGGTGCTCGCAGAGGCTGAACATCTCAATGTCCTTGACGATCACCATCTCGTCGTAGTCGACGGTGAAGAGCGCACCCTTGAGCAAGGTGTCGGGATCTTCAGTGTAGCCGCGCGTCAGGAACTGCAGGGATTTTCGAACACGCTCAGGGGTAAGCTGAAGGCCTTCGCGCTGGGGATCTTCGCCCAGGCGGACGAGCATTTCCTGAACCAGATCTTCGAAGCTGGCGCTGGTGAGGGTGGTGGGTTCGGTGGCTGGTTTCATGGCTGGCCTAATTTTGTAATTGTGTAATCGGGTAATTTTTTAATTTGAAAATCAAACTCCCTACCCTGCGTACTCGAAGGAATTCATCATGGTTTCTTCGAGCTTTACTCTTTCAAGATGCGCATGGCGGAAGCCGCGGTTCACTATTTCGTAAATCTCGATGCACAGATTTTCGGTGGTCGGCACGTCTTTGGCGAATTCTTTCAGCATATTCAGATTCTCGTGATCGTAGCGGGCGAGCACTTCCCTTTCGATAAAACCATCCAGATCAGTGAGATTGCAGACCATTCCGGTTTTTTCATCGACCGGTCCGCTGACCGTGATTTCGATGACATAGTTATGGCCGTGTCCGTAGGGGTTGTTGCATTTGCCGTAGGTTAGCTGGTTTTCCTCTGCCGACATCTCTTCGCTGTGCAGGCGGTGGGATGCGGAGAACAGATAGCGGCGGGAGAGATGGGCTTTCATAATTCAGCTTCTAGCTTCTAGCTCCTAGCTAATCTCATGCTTCTCCGTAAAAATCTACGAAGAGATCTGGGGTTTCGTAGACTCGGACTCGGTGCAGCTTGGCCTTATCGAGTTTGGTGGCGAGGCGCTGCCAGATCGCAATCGCAATGTTTTCTGTAGTCGGAATCTGATTCAGGAATTCCGGGACTTCTTTATTGAGGAAGCGGTGGTCCATGGCATCGAGGACTTCGCGATGCATGACTTCTTTGAGTTGCTTTAGATCGACGACGAAGCCCGAGCGTGGATCGACTTCGCCTTTCACCATGACTTCGAGCGTGTAGTTGTGGCCATGGCCGTTCGGATTATTGCATTTGCCGAAAACGCGGCGGTTCTCCTCCGGACTGAAGTCCGAGTTGTGGTAATAGTGCGATGCGGAGAATTCAGCTTTGCGCGTGAGATAGACCATGTTGTTAGGTGAGGGGCACCCTTCAAATATATTACTGGGTTCGGCGTGCGGGTGCTTTCGGGGTATGAGTCGGACTCCCCGCACATCAGGCTAGGCGGTGCGGGCGGTGGCTGGAAGGCCGTCGGCGAGTTCCACTTCCTGCAAGAACGAGTTGGCAACGAGTGGGGCGTCGAACTGCTTGACAAAGCGAAGTCCCTCCGCACTCAGTGTCGCACGCAACGGCGGGTCCGCATACAAGCGTTCGATTGCTTCCGCCAACGCCTCGTCGTCGTCCGGTTTCACAAGAACGCCGTGCTTCACCACCTCAGGTGCGGCGCCGGCCCGAGCCGCTACCACCGGCTTCGCGCTGGCCATGGCTTCCAGAAAAACGATGCCGAACCCTTCTTGGACGCTGGGCAGACAAAAAACGTGGCATCGGTTATATTCACACGCGAGTTCGGCTTGGGAGAGGTTTCCAAGCCAGCTTACGATTCCTTGTAAACCCCTTGTCCGACAGATGGACTGAAGGCGAGGAGCTTCCGGGCCGCCGCCGACGATACGAACTTCGAGTCCCGGTATTTTGGACCGCAGGTGGTCAGCCGCCCCAAGCAGAACGTGCAGCCGTTTTCGGGGATAGAAGCGGCAAACGGAGAGTACTATAAATTTATCTTGGGCGGGTGGGGCCGGATTGAGTTGGAGCAATCTATGCCAGCCTGCAAGATCAATTGGTTCGGGAACGACGCACGGTGTAGTCGAGACTGTATAGAGCGTTTGGATTCGCTCAGCAGAGTAGCGGCTGGTTGCGATCACCATGTCCGCGCGCTCGACGTGGCGCTTCTCGCAGAGCGCCTGCAGGCGCATCGTGGCCTTGGTAAGACCGGCTTCAAAGCGCATTTCGTCGGCGATCACGCCTTTAATCGATGCGATATGCAGTCCGCGGCCGGTTTCGGCGAGAGCATAACCGTCCATATCAAAGCCTACGGTGACAGCGCTTCCATTCGGGTGGCGATGGCGAAGGCTTTCATTGAAAATAAGCCGCTCCACAGTGTAGATCGGAAACCGAAAAGTTGGAGTGACCAGGTCTACGGTTTCGCCGGACATCCTCAGGAACTTTGCTAGCGTGCTGATGCCGGAAAAGGTGCCGCTGCCGCGAATGATATCCAGCGGGGTCGATGTGAGGAAGCGGAAGTGCATGAGAAATGGCGGATCGCCTCGCCGATGGGACCATCCTCGCTAGGTGGATGGTTTCCTTCGTTACCCTGCGTCGAATCAATTATTATAGCCGGGTGCGACGAATGGTTCGTTTCCGTAGCTTCTTCATTGGTTTATTTCTACTTGCATTGCCCGGATGCTACAACGGCTCGCGGCCCCCGCGGATTGGCACGGCAGCTCCGGATTTCACGGTGCACAACGCCGACCGCACCGTTGCGCTGAGTCAACTCAAAGGCCAGATTGTGGTGCTGAATTTCTGGGCGACCTGGTGTCCGCCATGCATTGAGGAGATGCCATCGCTGGTGCAGATGCAGCAGCGCATGAAGGCCAAGGGAGTGACGGTTCTGGCTGTGAGTGTGGATGTTGACGAAGGCAGTTATCAGCGCTTCGTAAAAGATCACAACGTGAATCTGCTCTCGGTTCGCGACAGCGATGGCAAGAGTAACGCACTCTACGGAACGTTCAAGTTTCCCGAGACTTACATCATCGACCGCAACGGGATCATGAGGCGCAAGTTCATCGGCGCGGTGGATTGGACGGAGCCGGATGTGATTGAGTATCTGGGGAAGCTGTAGGGAAACTATTGTCGATTTTTTGATTGCTGATTGGTCGACTGCGGTTCTTGGTTCGCGTTTAAGCAGCTCTTCAATCAACAATCAGAAATCAAAAATTGCTTTGCACTACGAAGCGCCTACAGTTTTACATTCCGCAGACGCAGCGCATTCGTGATGACCGAAACCGAGCTGAAGCTCATGGCGGCAGCAGCGAAAATGGGGCTGAGCAGAATGCCGAAGAATGGATAGAGGATTCCGGCCGCGATCGGCACTCCGATGGCGTTGTAGACGAAGGCGAAGAACAAATTCTGCCGGATGTTGCGCAGGGTCGCCTTGCTCAATTTCCGGGCACGCAGAATTCCAGTAAGATCGCCTTTTACCAGTGTGATGCCGCCGCTCTCCATCGCAACGTCGGTGCCGGTGCCCATGGCAATGCCGACGTCAGCTTGGGCGAGCGCGGGAGCGTCGTTGATGCCGTCGCCCGCCATCGCAACCACTCTTCCCTGCCCTTGAAATTTGCGGATGATTTGCAATTTTCTTTCTGGCAAAACGTCGGCTTCAAACTCATCGATACTCAGTTTCCTGGCGATCATGTTAGCGACGGAGCGGCTGTCGCCAGTGAGCATCACAATGCGAAGGCCTTGAGCTTTGAGATCGCGGATGGCATCTGCTGTGGAGTCTTTCAGTTTATCGGCGACAACGAAGTTTCCGACATATTTGCCGTCGATAGCTATATAGAGGACCGTACCTTCGGGCGGGTTTTCCTCTACCGCTGACCGCTTATCTTTTTCGAAGACGCCAAGGTCGGCCATGAAGGCGGTGTTGCCAATCGCGACCTTGCGTTTGTCGACGACACCGGAGATGCCTTTGCCGGTGACGGACCCGAATTCTGTCGCTGGGGAAAGAGGCATGCCATATTTTGCGGCGGCCTCGACAATCGCCGATCCCAGGGGATGTTCGCTGGCGCGCTCGAGGCTGGCGGCGAGGCGAAAAAGTTCAGGATTGTCGCGCAGAGCTTGCGAGTAATTGATGAGGCGAGGCTTGCCTTCGGTGAGCGTTCCGGTTTTGTCGACGACGAGCGTGTTGACTTTTTCCAGAACCTCCAGAGCTTCAGCATTTTTGATGAGCACTCCGGCGCGAGCGCCGCGGCCCACACCGACCATGATCGCCATGGGAGTGGCGAGACCGAGCGCACAAGGGCAGGCGATGATGAGCACGGCGACCGCATTCACCAGCGCGTGCGCGAGGCGTGGCTGCGGGCCGAACAGAAACCATGCAACAAAAGTGATGGCAGCAACCGCAACAACAATCGGCACAAACCATTTCGCGACACGGTCGGCGAGGCGTTGGATGGGAGCGCGGCTGCGCTGCGCCTGTCCCACGAGTTGCACGATGCGCGCCAGCAGGGTTTCGCTGCCCACACGCTCGGCACGCATGATGAATGAGCCTGTGCCGTTGATGGTGGCTCCGATAACTTTGCCGCCGGACAATTTCTCGACGGGCATGGATTCGCCGGTGATCATGGATTCGTCGATGGAACTTTCGCCTTCGAGCAGCGCGCCATCGACGGGGATTTTTTCTCCGGGGCGAACCCGCAGACGATCGCCAGGCTTTACCAGTTCGAGGGGAATATCTTTTTCTGTTTGGTCAGCGTTGAGCAGGTGCGCGGTCTGGGGACTGAGGTCGAGGAGGGCGCGAATGGCTGCGCTGGTGCGGCTGCGGGCGCGCAATTCCATTACCTGGCCGAGCAAGACCAGAGTGGTGATGGCGGCTGCGGCCTCGAAATAGACATCGGGATAACCTCCCATGGCGCGCAACGATTGGGGAAAAATCTGCGGCGCAAGCGTGGCGACGACGCTGTATCCATAAGCCACCCCCGTGCCCATGCCGATCAGCGTGAACATGTTCGGGCTGCGATTTACAAGCGAAGTCCAGAAGCGCTGGAAGAACGGCCATCCACCCCAGAGCACGACTGGAGTGGCGAGCAGGAATTCAACCCTCGGCAGATTGATGAGAAGTCTATTTATGTAAAGGTCAAGACTGACTTTCAGGCCGTGCCAAATCATGGGCGCCATCGCCATTACGAACAGCGGCGCGGTGAGAACGAGGCTTACCCAGAAGCGGCGGGCCATGTCGCGCAGCTCGGGATTCTCTTCTGCAGTTGCGGTAACAGTGCGCGGTTCGAGGGCCATGCCGCAGATGGGACATGAGCCGGGTTGCGGCCGCACGATTTCCGGATGCATCGGGCAGGTGTACTCGGTGCGCATGGCGGCCACGGGAACTTCTGCCTCAAGCGCCATCCCGCACGAGGGGCACGCGCCCGGTTTCGCCTCACGAACCTCGGGGCACATCGGGCAGACATAGGCAGGGCTTGCGGCGGCACCTAGCATTATCGGTCCGGGCATCATCATTCCGGATGAGCCCGGCGATGGAGTTTTGTTCAAATATTTGTCTGGGTCTGCTTTGAATTTTTCTGCGCACGGGGCGCAGCAGAAGTAGTAATCCTTTCCGCCGTGTGCGTGAACGTGTTTTGCGGTGGCGGGGTTTACGCTCATCCCGCAGACTGGGTCGCGTTCGGCAGTCGAGGTTTCGTTAGACAGTTTCGTGGACATGCGGAGCGGCGCGCTGGCTTGGTTCGTCGGCTTAAAGAAAAACTTTACTCCTTTTCAACCAGAAGCCGGACTCTTCTCTGTTTGTTCGATGGACGATGCTTTATATTGGATTCAGTCGGGCGTGAGCCTGGAGTCGGATTCCCAAGAAAGCAAAGGATTATCCCATGACTTATCTGGATGTTCTTTTTCGTTACGGTGCCACGCCCGGCGAAACTGAATTAAGGGCCATCGACGGCATGCGCGAGGTCTACGGCGTTCGGCGAGTGCAGTTTAACGAGCGGGAGCGAACGGTGCGGGTGGAGTTCGATGCTTCGCGCCTGAAGGCCGACGCGATTGCCAAGCTGCTGCGGCAGGCTGGGGTCGATGTGCGGGAACAGATTGCGTTGGTTTAGAAGTTGGGGGTGCTGGAACTGGAGTCGGCTTACGACGACCGACCGGGGGCGTCTTAACCTAGAGCAAGCGCTGGGGGAGGGCTTGTCTTTCGGATGGGGGGAATCGCTGCTTAACTCAAGAGCGGGTTAATTGCAAGGGGCGTCCAAGAAAACCTCTGGCCGAAGTCGTCCTTGGAGCGCCCCGTTGCGCGCCACTTCGTCTGCTCTTTCTAATGCACACGGCGTGCCATCCGTAAGGCCCTCAAAACACACGCTGCAGCCAATTTTCACTTTGTAGGAAATGCTCTGCGGCTGGAAAGATTTACTACGGCTGATGCACGCAACAATCGGGCCGAAACTTGTTGAAAACTCTCCGACAGTTGAAGAAAATCGCGGTCAACGAGCACGGGTCCAAAGCTAGAGCTAGCGAGTGGACTCGACGCGTAAAGACCTTAGACAACGGTCGATCAGCCGGACTTGGCAATTCCGGCTGAGGTATGCTCGGCAGTTCCGAGCCACCGTTACTAGGCAATCGATTCCCAGGGGCAAGCGACTTCCGTTATAATTCACCAGCGAGTTCTCCTGCCAACCAGAATTGCGCCCTTAGCTCAGCTGGATAGAGCGTCTGGCTACGAACCAGAAGGTCGGGAGTTCGAATCTCTCAGGGCGCACCATACTATTCTGATCCTTCGCCAAAATAGTGGGCCAACTGTGATCTTTCAACACGTTGTTCCCCTTCTTGGACTCTAGGAACACCGTAGCCGCAGAGCGGTGTGAAAGTGCAAATCGGCTGTATCGATTTGCAAGGCGCGGACTTATCGTGCCGTCTTTTGCACGGCTCGGTGTCAAACCAAGTCCAATCAACCTGGTTTCGATAGGTACAACGTCTTGAGGGATCACAGCCAACCCTCAAAGGATAGATGATGGTCCGCTTTCCTGCGGCCCACGAAGAGCGGTTGCGATGATGGGCAACCATGTTTCAGGCCCATTCAGCTTCACGTTGTAATCAGCACCTTCGAGTTTGCTAATTTTCGGAGGATTGAGCGCCAAGATCCGAACGCCTGGGTAATGGGCCTTGAGCCACAAAACCATTTCTCTTCTTGCTTGATCATCCGCTGCATGTCCGACGATAAAAAAGTCATACTGCTCTAGCATGCTTAGCACAACTTTTGCTGCTTCATTACCGATAACCGAAACTACTTCGTACCCTTGCAGTCTCAATACACTGGTTCGCGCACTTGCGAGGCCGCCATCATAGGCGATCTGAAAGACCACCGGTTTGTGGCCTACGCCACGGGAGGAACGCACATTCAGGCGGGCAACAACCTCTTTTGTTAGTAGATGCAATATGAAGCATTCATTTCTTGTTGTTCTGGAAAGTTCTTCCAATGCTCGGCGAGCGCTCGTCAGCCCTACCGCGTGGCCGCGCCACATGGGCTCACCATCTGGGAACTGCTCGAAGAGGTCGTATTCCCGTTCCATGCGAGTCTCGCGGGGCCGCGCGGCTCCGGAGACTGAATCTTACATCCATTATCAAAGGCCGCCACTACTATTTTCGGTTCTGCGGATTCGCGCCGAAAGACCGCAAACGGTTCAGGATTGTTACAATCCCGCAGCCTGCATACCGGAAGCGATCCGGGTGCCGCTGGACAAGATTGAAGAAAACCTTCCCAGAATCCCCAAGAATAAACCTGTGGTGGCGTATTGCACGTGACCAAGGGGGCTGGCTCATCTTTGCATCACCACGAGTGAGGCTGCCCCATACATGGCGGTTTTCGATGGATGGGCACCACGAACGACGGTATTAGGGGCTTTGCTTTTAGCCCACCTCACTTTTGTGCGAACCCCCGGCCGGTAGTGGCGACCAACGGAGAAGAAGTCGAGGTCCGTGGTTCCCACTCGTCGAAAAGCGCGACGAGATGGGGCAGTCTAGTAGAAGAGAGATGGTACTAGCAATAAGAAATCAAAGGTTGGCCAGCCCCCAGCAACCTACTAGAAAAACACTAGCTCTAGAAAAGCACATCCTAGGAAAAAGCACATCGCGTTCCTAATATACAGAACCTAAATTAGGAACCAGTTAATCACCTGTTGACACGTTCGTAAGCCCGAAGTAAAGTACGGCCCTTAGTTCTGCCGTACCACCTTCCCCGGGGTTAGCTGAGTCGGTCTCCATTCTGCTGATAGCCGAGCCGCCCAGTATTTGATCGCCAAGGAGAATTCCGAATGAAAACCAGACGAAGTGACGCGCCGTACTCGCTCACCAGACTATCGAAGATACGCAACATCGTCGTTTTTGCTTTTTTTGCCGCAACTGCGTTGATTGCGGCATCTGCCACGCCCAGATTCACAACCTTGATCGATTTCAACGGGGCTAATGGCGCTAACCCCAATTACGAGTCTCTCGTCCAAGGCTTCGATGGAAATTAATACGGAACAACCGTCAAGGGTGGAACCTATGACGCTGGCACGGTTTTCAAAATAACCCCCTCCGGTACGTTGACCACGATCTATAGCTTTTGCTCGGTAGACTCATGCACCGATGGCGAAAATCCTACGGGAGCACTGGTACAAGGCACAGATGGGAACTTCTATGGCACAACTACCATTAGGAGGAGGCAACCCAGAATTCTGCGGCCAGAATTACGGATGCGGTACGGTGTTCGAAATCACACCTGGGGGAAAACTGTCGACTCTTTACAGCTTTTGCGCTCACGCGGGTTGCCTCGATGGTTACAATCCCCTCTGGGGGCTGGTTCGAGCTAGCAACGGGAACTTGTACGGGACAACGACCTTTGGAGGAGGCAACATCGAATTCTGCGGCGAAGAATACGGATGCGGTACGGTATTCGAAATCACGCCTGCGAGAAAACTGACAACTCTTTACAAATTTTGCGCTCAGGCGAACTGTGTCGACGGCGGATATCCGACGAGATTGATTCAAGCCAACAATGGAAACTTCTACGGAACGACCCAATATGGCGGGCCGAATGACGGGCCGAATGGGGCTTGTTCTGTAGGGGTCTTGAACGGCTGCGGTACTCTGTTCGAAATGACATCCGCAGGTGAACTGACGACGATCTATGACTTTTGTGCGCAAACGAACTGCTCTGACGGTGCCATCCCTAGCGGCAACGTGGTTCAGGCCAGCAATGGAAACTTCTACGGCGCAACCCAGATCGGCGGTAATGCGCCGCCATACTCCTACGGGACGGTTTTCGAAATTACTCCGGGCGGCGTGCTAACAACTCTGCATAGCTTTGACGGCACCGATGGCGCCGCTCCACATGGCTGGTTGATCCAGGGCACCGACGGTTATCTATACGGCACAACCTCCGGGGTAGGAGATAGCGATGGAACAGTCTTCCGAACAACTTCCAGTGGCGCACTGACAACACTACACTCGTTCGTCTACACGGAGGAGGGCAATCCTTATGGCGGATTGGTGCAGGGCACTGACGGTAAGTTCTATGGAACTACCTACGGAACTTTTGATACGACTGTATTGAAGTTCGGCTCGGTCTTCAGCCTTTCGATGGGTTTACGCCCATTTGTGGAAACACTACCCACAAGCGGCAAGATCGGAACGGCGGTAATGATCCTTGGAAACCACTTAGAGGGAGCGACCAGTGTGACATTCAACGGCACGGCAGCTACTTTTAAGGTTGTTGGGAGTTCTGCGATAGAAACAATCGTTCCTGCCGGGGCGACGAGCGGTAGAGTCGACGTGACTACGCCGACAGAGAAACTCCAGAGCAACGTAAGTTTCGTGGTTAAGTAAATTTGTTCGGAAGGGACTGGCTCATCTTTGCATCACCACGAGTGAGGCTGCCCCACCATCGCGGTTTTCGATGGATGGGTACCACGAACGACGGTATAAGGGGCTTTGCCCTAGCTCGCCTCACTTTTGTGCGAACCCCGGCCGGTAGTGGCGACGAACAGAGAAGAAGTCGAGGTCCGTGGTTCCCACTCGTCGAAAAGCGCGACGAGTGGGGCAGCCTCAGTCGAGAATGGTACTAGCAATAAGAAATCAAAGGTGGGCCAGTCCCCAAGGCTCTTTGCTAAAACAATGCTGAGAAAAGAAAAGCCGCCCAAAAGGCGGCTTGATCGGTAGAACGGCTTCACTACCTTTTTACTTTGTCGTAAACGTCACCGAATTCGACGTGTAGCTGTCGAAGCTATCGACCACCACAAAGGAAGCCGTGTGCGTTCCCGCTTCCAGAGTTGTCGTGACGTTGAGCTGATCTTCCAGATTCTGACCAACCTTAGCGCCGTCGATCCACAGTTCCATGCGCTTGGCAATTCCATTGAAGGCATTGCCCGCCCCCTTAAAAGTGTAGAGTTTATCGATCGATGCCCCGCTCGCGGGAGTGCAAATGTGCACGCCGAGAGCGTTGGCCGGAGGAGGAGCGCAGTTTGCGGTTGCGTTCTTATTGATCAGCACATCGCCGCCGCCATTGTCGTCCTCCACGTTCGACCATGCGATCGACACGTCGTGGCGCGAATCCAGATTCAAGTCGCGAATGATGGGGTAGACAAAAGTCGTGCCTTGCGTGTCATAGGCAGTATTCTGGGGCGACTGAAACGCTCCGTCCCCGTTTCCCAGCATGTACTGGGTAAGCGGGTTTTCGTAGTAGCCGCCGCCGGTGATGAAGACATCATCGACAAAGTCACCGTTCAGGTCGCCGCCGAAAACATAGCTGGGCCCTTCGGCTTGCGGTCCAGTGACCTGGTTCAGTGCTCCCATAAGCAACTGGCCATTCGAGTACTTCAGCGTTACCAGATACGTGGAGTAGTTTTCATCGGGCTGCCCTGAGCTATAAAGCACGGCCAGGCTTTGAATGCGGTTGTTGTAGAAGTCGCCGACCGCCAGGCCTGACGTGCCGGAGACCGAGCCCGTCCCGCCAGTGATGGTGGCTAGAACTGGGCTGTTCAAGGTTCCGTTGCCGTTGCCCAGAAACACTCCAACAGTGTCGCCGCCAGATCCTGTTCCCGAGGCAAATGCCACATCCTGTTTTCCATCGGCATTGAAGTCCCCGGCGACCACCGAATTCCCGCCGAATTTCTGAGTGCCTGCCAGGGTGAACGTGCCGTCACCCTTCCCCAGGTAAATCCAGGTGTATCCGGCGTACCCATCGGAAACGGCGATATCCGGTATGTGATCGCCATTGAAATCCGCCAGCGCGATGGCCGTCGCGTTACCCGCTCCGCTGCTGGTGTTGACGGTTATGCTTTGTCCTTGCGTAAAAGTTCCGTCCCCGCTTCCCAGCATGATAGTTACCGGGCCGGTCGACGATGATAAGCCCTGGCCAGCCGCAATCGCCAGGTCAAGTTTGCCATCGCTATTGAAGTCCGCGGCAAAGGCGGGCCCGCCCGCCTGACTCCCACTGATGGGTGAATTTATCGGAGTGGTCGAGAATTTTCCTTCGCCCAGCCCCTTGAAGAAGGAAACGTTCAACCCGCTCGGAATACCGTTCACGGTCACGACATCGAGGATGCCGTCATTGTTGAAATCGCCCGTCACAATGGCGTTACTGCTGCCGTTGTTGTAAGCGGCGCTGCCGAGAGGAAGGGCTTGCTGAGCAAACTTAAGAGCAGTAACTTCCGCAGAGTTCGCCTGCGCGAATGCCACTCCCAGAGTAGTTAGGAGAAAACTGGTTAGGCTAAGTAGAAAGGTCGACGAAGAGGCAAGAGACGAAACACGGGACGGGAACAACATAGAAACCTCGTTGCAGGAATTGGAGCGGAGACGTTCAGATGCAGGAGTTGGAGGCCGCGGGTGCTGCAATTTTTACCTAAGGTCATTCACCAAGCTTAACTAAGGTATTAACCATCGCGCGGATGCGCTTAGTCTGAATGAACCGGCGGTGCATCGCGGTTTTCGATGGATGGGTACCACGAATGACGGTATAAGGGGCTTTGCCTTGGCCCGCCTCACTTTTGTGCGAAAACCGGCCGGTAGTTGGCGACGAACAGAGAAGAAGTCGAGGTCGGTGGTTCCCACTCGTCGAAAAGCGCGACGAGTGGGGCAGCCTCAGCAGAGAATGGTACTAGCAATAAGAAATCAAATGTGGGCCAGCCCCCTTTTGTTATCCAAGGAGAAATCCGGCATGACTTCTCCTAGCTCGACCCCTTCGATAAAATTCTCCTGAAAATAAATGTGTGAGGGTTGCTTGTGGCGGAAAGCAAAGAATTCCGGCGAGACTCTAGAAAAACCATAAACAAGGCCAAGCAGATTTCTTGGTTTGTACCATACGTTAAGTCGTTTGTTGGGCGACATCACAAGCTAATCCCGTTTTTCGGGGCTCTAATCATTTCTTTAACTCTGGTCATTCGCGATGATGCGCGCGAGCGTTCGAAGAGCCTTGCGGATTCGATCAGCAACGCCGAAACTGCTTTTCATATCGAGGACCTGATAAAGCGGTCGATGGCTGTCACCGCCAAACTTAGGGATAGCGTGTCGAATCTCACCCAGTCAAAAGGCCCTTGGAGTACAGACAACCGCCCTGCCATGCAAGAGATGCTAGACAATGCCATGATAGAGCTAGAAATCTTGCGCACATTGGTTTGGGAACTACCGAAAACGCCCGGTTTAACCGATCACTTAAAGGAACTCAATAGTTTGATTGTGACTACAGGCGTATACAGGAAGACGGTTGCTACTACGGCGGAAGGGATTTCGTGGAGCGATTTGTCCTCGCTTGAAGAACAAAGAGATAAACTACAAGACGCTGTGCTCCGTGAGGCCCGTGATCTTCGAGAATCAGAGGAGATCGAATATATGCTCGTTTCCTACGCCAGCTACGCAACTTACACTATCGGACTCCTTCTTACGCTCGTGGGCAAGTTTTCAGATGATGACAATCAGGGCGACGGTGATGAAGAGGATTTCTTAGGATGATCCAGGGGGCTGGCTCATCTTTGCATCACCACGAGTGAGGCTGCCCCATCCATTGCGGTTTCGATGGATGGGTACCACGAACGACGGTATAAGGGGCTTTGCCTTTAGCCCGCCTCACTTTTGGGCGAAGCCCGGCCGGGTAGTGGCGACGAACAGGGAAAAAGTCGAGGTCCGTGGTTCCCACTCGTCGAAAGCGCGACGAGTGGGGCAGCCTCAGGTGGAGAATGGTGCTAGCAATCAGAAATCAAAGGTGGGCCAGCACCCTGCGGGCTCCCGCTTCGCTCACGCCCGCAGAGCGCCTCAAGACATAGAAACTGTATGTCGGCAATGCAGGCTCTCGTGTATTATTCTTGCCCGTAAGTTCCGCCTAGGTCTGGCGATTCGAAAAGTCATCGACATCCACTTTAAGGCGAAATAGCAAAGAGGAACCCTTATGAAACACGTCACATTTTTCTTGGTTGCAGTTGCAGCAATAGCTGGCATCGTCGTCCCCGTTGCGCCTGCACCGGGGCACGCGGACGGGCAATCCGCCCCTTACGTTACCGAAATTCCCCACGGGTACCGCGACTGGAAGTGGATTTCCTCGGCCCATGAAGCAGGCAACCTCAACAGTTTAGGCGCCGTCCTGGGCAACGATGTAGCGTTCAACGCCTTCCGTGACGGCAAGCTCCCGTACCCGGACGGCACGATCATTGCCGCTCTGCATTACCGTAACGTCCCGTCGGATGAAAACAACAAAGTCTTTGGCCAGGCTCAATCTTTCGTTCCCGGTGCGCCCACGAACATTCAGTTTATGGTCAAGGACTCGACCAAATACGCCGCGACCGGCGGCTGGGGCTTCGGCCACTTCGCGGACGGCAAAGCTGGCGACGCGGCGTTTATGAAAAGCTGCTTCCCCTGTCATGAGAAGACCAAAGCAACCGACCTTGTCTTTACGCGTTACGCACCTTAATGGTGAAAAGTAGAGCAGAGTTATCGCAGCCTCGCGACCTCTTGCTTGGTTCCTGGGTGGGTATACACTGGGGGCCGTTGTTCCCATCAAAACAAAATTCGGTTTGGAAGGTCGCGCCATTGAAGAGACCAAGCTTCCGTACTGGCATTCTGTGTTCCATGGCATTGGTTCTATTACCGTTCTCCCGGCCTGCAGCAGCAAAGTCGATTTGTGGTGGCTGTGAAGCTGCAATCGTTGGCGTGGCCGTTGGCGTTGGAACGGCGATCGGCGTCGGCATTTACCTGATACATCGTGACCACACCTCACTCACAGGCTGTGTCCGGCAGGCCGGCAATGGCCTCAGTTTGACTGCAAAGGATGGCAACAACTACGAGTTGGTGAATCCATCGAGTGAGGTGAGGGCTGGCGAACGATTTTCGCTGCGCGGTCATAAGATCAAGGGAACTTCCGGGCGTGCCTTTCAAGTGGATCACGTTGGCCGAGACTATGGTGCGTGCGCTCCATGAATCAGAGTAATCCGAGCCGCCAACTGCTGGGCAATCGTCTCGATTGGCGATAGATCGCGATTGCACCTATCGATGGCTTCGAGTTGCTTCGCTGCCAAAAAAGGCCCTCTCCTTTGCGCACTCAGGCGCACCATCCTGTTCAAATCCTTCGCCATCACTTCGACTGAATCTTAGCGGCCGCCAACTTCTCTGCTACATCGAGGGCCTCGGAGCTGTTCACGGGAACGTCGGGAGTAACGCCCGTGCCTTCCCAATTCGTCTTTGACACGGGGTTCACGGCGCGGGCGAATGGGACGCCGATCGTGAAGTGGTCGTCGATGCGATGACCGGACACCGGATGCGCACCTCCGCCGGTGGTTTCGCCAACGATGGTCGCGCGCTTGAGGTTTTTCAAGTTGTAGCTGAATTCCTCCGCACCAGAGAAGGTCATTTTCGATGTCAGCACGAAAACTGGCGCGTCCGGCAATCGGTTGCCGGGAACGTAAGGCAATGTCCAGTGTTGCGTGGTTGCGTCCTCTTTCCGGTTGTAGAGATCGTTCAGATGGGTGGGCTTATTGAAAAGATAGGTTGAGATGAGGGCGATCATGTCGGGATCGCCGCCGCCGTTGTCGCGAAGGTCGAAGATGATGGCGTCGACGTGGGCGAGGAAGTTCATGGCGGCAATGGCGGTCGCGCCGCAGAACTCAGGGTTTGCGAAGAAGTTGAATTTCAGGTAACCGATATTGCCCGTCAGAATCTCGGCTTTCACGAAGCCGCAATTGCTGCGCTCCATATCCTTCCGGTGACGTTCCTTTTCCTCAGGGTTGGGCTCATCATTCTTGTTGTCGGGAGGGAGCTTGTAAGGGCTGTAATTCACGTGCAGATGCTTGTCGTGGCTGACCGCCTGCAGATCCTTGGTGAGCAGTGCGGCGAAAACGTCGCCATCTGTGACGGCATCAAATTCGCCGCGCTTCTGACGATCCTGGAGATCGTCGTTCATTTTTTTCGCAGTTTCCGGATAGACGTAGGACACTTTTAAATTGGACTCTACCCCGTCAAGCACGCGCTGCCGGGCCGTAGAATCCAGTTTTACATTTTCAACCACCGCGCCGGGAGGAATCGCGCGTATCCCGAAGTTCTCGACTGTTGCCGGTTGGGCATCGTTGAGTTGAAGACTTCCGATGGCGACCGTTGGGCTTGCCTTCTCTTTTACCCGGAACTTGATCAACTTCGGTTCGCTGCTCTCGATCGCGAGCAAGTCGAATCCGCCGGTCTGGTTGTGGAATGTCACCATGAAATCAGCGGATTCCTTCGGATCGAAGGTTTTGACGTAAGCCTCAATCTTCGCCCGGTCGCCGCTATCGAAGGCGTCGAGCCATGCGCGCAAGACTTTGCCCGCCGGGGTATCGGGAATCGTGGCCTGCGCAAATCCGTGACCGAGGCTTGCCAGAAAAAACAAAAATATTGCCGCGAGAATGAGCGCGCATTTTTTCAGTTGATTCGTCGGTGCAGTGCTTTGTGCCGACCCAGCTTTTCGAGTTCTCGCAAGCGTTCGCATGGCGGCGAATTCTCCCTTCGAGGACGTAGACTGGGGTTCGCAGCCAATCACGTCGCCCCGCATTCTACGCCCTCGCGCCAACTCTAGGAAGCCGATCTGGCATCCAACTTCCGACATGAAGGAAGCAATTCGCACTCGCTGTTGCATTGCTGGCGGTGGTCCTGCCGGGATGATGCTTGGCTTCCTTCTCGCCCGCGGGGGTGTTGATGTGCTCGTCCTTGAAAAGCACAAAGACTTTCTTCGCGATTTCCGCGGTGATACGATTCATCCCTCTACTCTCGATCTGATTTACGAGCTGGGAATTCTCGACGAATTTCTCAAGCGCCCTCACGAGCAATTAACCGCCATCTCGGCGCGGGTCGGCCAGCAAGCGGTTACGTTGGGCGACTTCACTCATTTGCCAACACATTGCAAGTTCATGGCTCTCATGCCGCAGTGGGATTTCCTTAATTTTATTGTCGATCAGGCTCGCGGGTATTCGAACTTCCGCTTGATCATGGAGGCGGAGGCAACCGACCTTATCGAAGAAAATGGCGTTATTGTTGGTTTGCACGCCAAGACGAAACAAGGCGAAATGGATGTTCGAGCGGATCTCACGGTCGGCGCCGATGGCCGCCATTCCATAGTCCGGCAGCGCGCCAAGATGGACGTCAGAGACATGGGCGCGCCGATGGATGTGATGTGGATGTGTTTAAGCCGCCGAGAGAGCGATCCTGCTCAGACGTTTGGGCACGCTGAGCCCGGCAAAATGCTCGTGCTCATCAATCGCGAGTCCTACTGGCAAGCTGCCTTCGTAATCCCCAAGGGCGCGGCGGAGGAAGTGCGGCGGCACGGGCTGCCCGCTTTTCAGCGCGAAATCGCCGGAATGGAACCGTTCCTGCGTGATCGGGTCCAGGAGCTGCACGATTGGAACCAGGTCAGTCTTTTGACTGTGAAAGTTGATCGCCTTAAGAAGTGGTCCCGGCCGGGACTCATCTGTATTGGCGATGCCGCGCACGCGATGTCGCCGATCGGAGGAGTTGGCATCAACCTGGCCATTCAGGACGCGGTCGCGACGGCGAATATCCTGGGCCCGAAACTGCGTGACGGAACCCCCTCGGCCGAGGAGCTGCAGGCTGTCCAAAAGCGACGTAACTTCCCGACCGTGGCCACACAACGGTTGCAGCTCGCAATTCAAAACCGGATCATCCGGCGCGTTTTAGCAGGCACCGGATCCCTCAGCCTCGCGTGGCCGTTGAAGCTGCTTCAGTGGTTTCCGTATCTCCGCAGGTTTCCAGCCCGGATCGTTGGCGTAGGCTTCCGCCCGGAACATGTTGCCCCTTTCCTTGCCAAACGCGCACCTTCAGAGGTTGTCCGCGCCGCGTGAACATCGACCAAGATCGATGAACACTGGATCCCGATCAGACTCGAAACCGATCCCGCGTGGGGTCAATGAGTGTAACTGCCGGTTAACCGGACGTTTTGCCGCACACTCTCGTTGCTGATGTAACCTCGCCATATACTCATGGCTCAAAGTGATTCGATGACCCTCGCTTGCGCGTTCATCAGACTTGGGTTCTGCTAGAATTTCTGCCATGAAAAGACGAACATTACTCCAGGCGCTTCCTGCAGCGACATTGTTTCCGGCATCACTTTGGGCCGCTGCCCAGCAAGACAGCGGCAATCCTGCACAAGCCGGGACTGGCGTCTATGAGCTCCGCGTCTATCATGCAGCTCCGGGTAAATTGAGCGACCTGCTGTCACGCTTTCGCGAACACACGATGAAAATCTTTGACCGCCACGGAATAAAAAACGTGGCTTATTGGACGCCTCTCGATGAGCCGGAGAAAAGCAACACCCTGATCTACATTCTTCAGCATCCCAGCCGCGACGCGGCAGCCGCCAACTGGAAATCGTTCCAGGACGATCCGGAGTGGAAGAATGTCAAAGAGAAATCCGAGGCGAACGGCAAACTCGTGGAAAAGGTCGACTCCACCTACATGGCCTTAACCGACTTCTCCCCGCGATTGCGCTAGACGGCTCCATTGACCTCTCGTTCGGGTTGGAGGACAATAGGCTGCCCGCGCGCGGAATGCCGCGCCGGACGGCCATTTTGAGGGGAACCCGTGACGAAGAATCGCATCTATTTATTCCTTTTGACCGTGGTGGCGCTAGGTGTGACCTTTTGCGCAGCGGCGGCGACTCACGCGTCAGCGCAAATATTCACGACGCTAGTAAGTTTCGATGGCAGCAATGGAGAGGCCCCCTATGGTGTATCGCTTGTCCAAGGCCTCGACGGAGACCTCTACGGCGTAACTCAGCATGGTGGACTCTATAACAATGGTGTGGTCTTCAAAGTGACCGTTGCAGGTTCGCTGACAACGCTCTACAGCTTTTGTGCCAAGACGAATTGCCCCGACGGCGACAGTCCAGAGGCGGCGCTGCTCCAGGCAACCGATGGAAACTTCTACGGTACAACTGTTAACGGCGGAGCTAAGGGGCGGGGCACGGTTTTTAGGATTACTCCAGGCGGAGTACTAACCACGCTTTACAGCTTTTGCCCCAAACTCCCCTGCAAGGATGGTGACATCCCCTCTAGCGCATTAGTGGAAGGATCCGACGGCGACCTCTACGGAACCACTGGCGGGCAGGGTTCACCGCGCTACGGCACGGTGTTCAGGATCACCACAAGTGGAGTGCTGACAACGCTCTACAATTTTTGCGCACGGGCGACGTGCCCGGACGGGAATGAGCCCGATGCAGGAGTAATTCAAGCCAGCGACGGTAACTTTTACGGAACGACCGTGCTAGGCGGGAGCTACACGAACTGTCCAGGCGGCCTCGAAGCCAGCGGATGCGGCACAATTTTCAAAATTACCCCTAGCGGCAAGCTTACGACCATTTATAAATTCTGCGCGCAAGCCAACTGTACTGATGGGAGGGAGCCTGATGCGCCTCTAGTTCAAACCGCAGATGGGAACTTCTACGGCACGACAGCCGGTGGCGGCGTTAATGGCGACTTTGGCACAGTGTTCAAGATGACAACGGCGGGCAAGGTTACGACGCTTTACAGCTTTTGCAGCCAAGTCAATTCTCTAGGTTACTGCTCGGACGGCGCGGTCCCGCTTTCGGCACTGGTTCAAGGTCCCGATGGAAATTTCTATGGCACGACGTATGTCGGCGGGGCAGGCAGCCCGTACTGCGGCTCAGGCAATGGCTGCGGCACTGTCTTCAGCATTACGCCGAGCGGGGTGCTGACCACGCTGCACAGCTTCTGTACCGATGAGAACTGCACTGACGGTATCTGGTCTTCCTCAGCGCCTGCTCAGGCCACCAACGGGAATTTCTACGGAGCGGCAGTCGTCGGCGGGGTGAATGGAGATGGTACTGTATTCGAGCTAAGCATGGGCTTTGGCCCGTTCGTCGAAGCATTGCCAAATGAGAGCAAGGTGGGAAAAATCATCAAGATTCTTGGTCAGGGGTTGAGTGGAACAACCGCCGTCTCATTCAACGGAATTGCCGCGACGTTCAATCTGGAATCCGACACCTATTTAACAGCTACGGTTCCGAGCGGCACGACTAGCGGCGTGGTTTCAGTGACGACTCCAGCCGGCGTTCTCAACAGCAATCAATCATTCCAGGTAAAGCCATAAACTCTTGCCAGCACCAAACTCTAGTGCCCACACAATAGCGGCGGCTCAAATCTTCCGAGCCTGTAAATTTCGGCACCGACAACATCACTGCGGCTAGAATTCCGCAAAATTTCCTTGCACTCCGTATCGAATGGGATTCCGAGTGCGATTCATGGAATCCTTTTTCTGATAGGCTTGATTCACCCTGTTGTTGGTTCCTGAGATTCTGCGGAAAAGTCTTCAGGATGCGGGTTGTACGGAAACATGTCCAAGAGTATTAATCAGGATGTATCGGTTCTCTCCTCGTCCAAACACGGATTGCTCTACCTAACCCCGAATGACTGGACCCTGGTAGCCGACAAAGCCGCCCGCGTTCACTTCAGCAAGGGGCAAACCATCGTGAATAAGGGCAAGAAAACGAATGGAGTATTTCTCCTGCTCAGCGGAAAGGCGCGAGTGCAAATTCGAACTACGCCACCGTATCCTGAGATAGGTCCCGGAGAAATCTGCGGAGAGATGTCGTTCCTCGAGGACACGCCCGCGAGCGTAAATGTGGTTGCGCAAGGGGACATGGAAGCGTACCAGCTTGATCGTACCACTCTCGAGGGCCTTTTCGAGATCTTCCCTCACCTTGCGTCACGTTTTTACCGGTCATTGGCCGCGAATCTTTCTCACCGGCTTCGAGAATTGATTGGGCCGAACGCGACAGCGTGATTAAGAATAACCGGGCCACGCCCGACTAGTTATCTGGAGATTCCGACGGAATGCAGAGTACCGGATGCAAATCAGAACTCTCGCCCAAATTAAGAACGCCCCGAAACTCTTTCGAGTTTCGGGGCGCCCGAACAGCCCTCCCCCAGAACTGCTCACCTGCTACCCTACCCCCAGTGTGGGCGGCTGTGAATGACACTTTTGTGCCATGGAAGTGGCACGAGGAGGCTAAGGGAATCCACGTGGTCGGAAAAGGTATTGGAAGGAAATTTTCCACGGAAGGGGCGAGAATCGAAAAGTCTGGCATATGCAACAAGCACGACCAAGTGTGCATCACTTTGCAACATTTGCATGCTCTAAATTGGAATACCACGGCATAAGTCTCTATATAATCAATAGGTTGAATTGATTTTCGGTTTGGTCTCTTAGGTGCATCAAATGGTCGAATTTCTCTCTCTGGCCAAAGCTGGGGGCTTAAAACCCCCCAAAGAGTTGTAGATAAACTAAATAGTTCTCCCAGCGCGTACCAGGAGGAAGCGATTATGAAGCGGATGTTGTTGTTCACTCTACTGGCCTTGGCGTTGCCCATGGCGGCGTTTGCGGACAAAGTGGATTTCAGCAGCAGCGGAGGCACTCTCAAGGGCTGCAACACAGGCCTGACACTTACTGGATCAGAAGTCATTTCTGTCACAGGCTTTGGCGGGGGCGGCCAGATTACCGGATCGAACCTGGGTACTTTGAGCTTTTCAACCGGCGCATTCATTTCGACGACCGGAAACGTCTCCACATTTCAGGGTGGTGGCAGCTTCACCATCACAGGGAACGGCACCAGCGGCCTTCCGAACGGAATCATCTTCTCCGGCAAGTTCACCGGTCCGGTTACCATCTCTCTGGTAAACGCGTCTCAGAACGAGTGGGTGATCGCCGGCGGCATTACCGGCACTTGGTTCAACGGGCAGACCTACAGCGGCGGAACTTCGCAGAATTTCTTCTTCACCGGCAAGAATGGATGGTGGGGAACCGCGACCTTCGGCAGCGGCAATACCTTAGTTGGTACTGTTCCTGAGCCGGGTACCCTGGCGCTGTTAGGGACTGGGCTGGTTGGTTTGGCTGGACTGCTTCAGTTTAAGTTCAGAACCTGAGTTCGATCCTTATAATCTGCTTCACAAAAGCCCTGCCAGTGCGCAGGGCTTTTGCTTTTTCCCCGAACTGTTACTTCCCAGCAACTCCGCAAATTACCCCGGTAACCCGCAAAGGGGGATTACCGTTGACGCTACCGCGGACCCTCCTTACATTCGCTACAGGGGGACGTATGAAGGATATCCATGAGGTGTTGCGGCAGAAGCAGACCAAGTACGCCCAACTGGGAAAGCAAATCGAAATGCTTCAGCAGGCGGCGGAGAAACTGCGCGAGGTTGCTCCCTTGCTGGCGGAAAACGATGACGAAGATAACGCAGTCTTGATGGAAGTCGACGAGCCGTCGACCCATTCGGACGCAATGGCCGCGAAAGCGGGCTCCAACGCTGCGCCTTCCAAGGGAGCGCGGCCAACGGCGCCTCGCTGGCCATAATATCGCCGCCTCGGTTCGGCGGGGACTCAAGTTATGACCCTTTTGGCGTTGCTGGTTTCCACTGACGATTCCGTTGCCGATGTCCTGGGCCGGGTGCTCCCGGCCTGCGGCATCGCGATGGAGCGTTTCAGCGATCTCGCGAGCGCAGTCAGCCATCTTCAGCAGCAAAAGTTCGACGCGATTATCGTTGACTTCGATGAGCCGGAGTCTGCCTCAGAAATAGTCGAAGAGGCTCGGCGGCTGAATCCCGAAAATTCGCCCGTAACTGTGGCTTTAATCGCGGAAAAAGCGAAGGCTCGCAACCTCCTAACGCTTGGCGCGCATTTCGTGCTCTACAAACCGGTCACCGACGATAGTGCCAAAGCCGGCCTGCGAGCCCTGACCGCACTCCTGCGCCGCGAACGCCGGCGTGCCTACCGGGTCCCCGTGCAAGCTGCGGCTGAGATTACTTTGCCGGACAAGCGCAAGACAGAGGGAATTCTTCTCGATCTCAGCGAGACCGGCATGGACGTTCTTACTGCCGAACCTCAGACCGCGGGGGCTATGCTCCAGGTTAAGTTTCAATTGCCAAACGGAACCGAACTTGACGGCTATGGCCAGGTCGCATGGGCGAATCCCAACGGGCAGACCGGGGTTCACTTTATCGACTTGGACGACACGATAAAGAGCCGGCTGCAGGTCTGGCTGCAGGCCGCAGCGACCAGCCTCGGCACCCCACCCGAAGAAATGGTTCCTCACTGTAAGCTCACCGATCTCAGTCTCGGCGGATGCTACGTGGAAACCGACTCGCCTTTTCCGGAACGCGCATTAGTCGAGCTTTGCTTGAAAACAGGAGAGATGGCCGTACACACCGAAGGAATCGTGCGGGTCACTCATCCGGGCCGCGGTATGGGAGTGGAGTTCCCTTCCCGAACCGCGGAACAACGAGCTCACGTCGAACAATTGATTAGCGTACTGCAGAGCAACCCTGCAACTACGCCCCAGCTCAGTGTTTCTCCGCGCGCGCTGAAGGCAGATTTAAGTCAATTCGGCCCCTCGACCGATGCTGGGGAAGAAGCTGCAAAGAGCGAGCATCTGGAAGACTCTTTGCTCGAACTGCTTCGCCAGGGATCCACGCTGCAAGAGGATGACTTCATGGCTGAGCTTCGCCGTCAACGGTCCGGTGAGGCAGTCGCGACGTAAGGCGATTGCAATTGTTGACTGTTGATTTCTGATTGTTGATTGCAGAACATCCGTGCGGGCTTTTCCAATCAACAATCAGCAATTGTGATTTCCTTCCCGCCTTTTGGCCCAGTCCACGAACTTCATCCAATCCTTTAAACTAAGCCCGCGTCAAAATGCCTCTCGCGGTTGGCGTGCTGGCAGGGCTTTGGAAAGATGCAAAGGAAAACTACGGCAGGTGGCAGTTGCGAGGTGGCGAGAGGCTTCAGGTGGACATTTTCGGAGATCGAAGAGCCCGGACCCCGTCTAGGCCAGGCTCCTCAACTCTCCGTGGTCTGATCCACCCCGTTGCGAGTACAGTAGTTCTTCGTTATTTCGCAGTCGTTTCAAGAATGTTAAATCTGCATTAAATCGGACAGACCAAAGCTGGGGGCAAGCACAAAATCCGGGCCGGGAAATCGCTCGCACCCACCGGGCACGACCGCGCATCGTCCCGCCAGTTTGAGATGGACGCCATTGCTCGCGATCGCAGCGGCAGCGTTCGCGGTTGAAATTCCATTTTTCTTTGTCGGTTTTCCCTCCGGCCATGATTTTGAATTCCATTTGTATTCCTGGCTGGAAGTTCTCGGGCAGTGGAAACAAGGCATCGTCTACCCACGCTGGGCGGCGCTGGCACAGTTCGGATACGGCGAACCGCGTTTCATTTTTTATCCTCCCGCCTCGTGGACTCTGGGAGCCGCGCTTCGCGCGGTCTTTCCGTGGACCGTCGTACCCGGCATCTATATTTTCCTGACTCTCGTCGCGGCGGGAGCAACCATGTTCCTGCTGTCGCGGCAATGGCTTGAACGGCGCGACGCCATTTCCGCTGCCGTGTTCTACGCGGTCAATCCTTATCACCTTGTCATCGTCTATTGGCGAAGCGCCTTTGCCGAACTGCTGGCTAGTTCTTTGCTTCCTTTATTGTTATTGCTCGTGTTGCGGATCGAAGCAAAGGGCCGGCGCGTAACCGTTTTTCTGGCGCTCGTGTTGGCATCGTCCTGGTTGATAAACGCGCCCGCGGCGGTCATGATCCATTACTCGCTGGCGTTGTTGATCGTTGTCTACGCTTGCATTCGCCGTTCGCCACGCGTTCTGCTCACAGGAATATTCGCCGTCCTGCTGGGCGCTGCCTTGGCTGCCTTCTATCTGTTGCCTGCCATCTACGAACAGAAGTGGGTCAACATTGCCGAAGCGGTTTCTCCGGGTGTGCGCCCGGTGGATAGCTTTCTGTTTGCCCATACCACCGACCCGGATCATGACCGCTTCAACCATCTCGTTTCCGCCGTCGCAGTCGCCGAGATCCTGCTGACTCTCGCGGCCGCCTGGACCGCACGGAACTTGCACACGCGCCCGCGCGAACTGTGGTATTTGCTCGTGACCTGGGCTGCGGTATGCGCGGTGCTGATGCTGTCGATTACCGATCCGCTGTGGAACATCCTTCCCAAGCTGCGGTTCGTGCAATTTCCCTGGCGGCTTTTATTGTGCCTGGGAGTTCCATTCACACTGCTTACCACGCTGGGTTTGCGAAGGTGGACTGCGCGTGTGGCAGTGTGCGCGGCGATGCTCTGCGTGCTCGCTTTCGTATGGCTCCATTTTCAGGCGCCCTGGTGGGACCACCCCGCCGACCTACGCGAAATGCAGGATTTTATGGCCACCGGCGCAGGTTACGAGGGAGTTGACGAATACACGCCCATCGCAATCCATCCGCCCATCGACTTCGACAAAGACGGGGATAAAAAAGATGTAGACAAAGACGCTCGCCGCGTAACTGTGGAAGGCGCGGCCCACGCTCTCATTCGGGTTTCCGACTGGAGCGCGCAGCGCAAAGTCTTCACAGCTGAAATGTCGGCTCCCGACAACCTCGCGTTGCATCTGTTTAACTATCCCGCGTGGCGCGTGGAGGTAAACGGCCGGCCGGTACAGGCCGGTACGCTCGATGGCACGGGGCAAATGCTGGTTCCCGTCGAGGCCGGAGTGAACCGCGTTCAGATCACTTTCGTACGCACCTGGGATCGAAAGCTCAGCCCGTGGATTTCGCTGGTGGCGCTGTTGCTGATCATCGTGTTACTTCGAGAACCGTCAGCGCCACCTGCATCCGACTGACGATAGTATTGCGGATGCGCCTTTACAATTATTGTCATCCACCAAAAGGATGTCATCCCGAGCGAAGCGAGGGATCTTGGTGTTTGCCGACATCGATACCGGCGGTGCGCGGCAGGAACCAATATCCCCTTCGACTCCGCTCAGGGCAGGCTCTCGCTTCGCTCGGGATGATAGCCCACTTTATGAGAAGAATTCTGATTGCGACTTCGAATGCCGGCAAGCTGCGGGATTTCGCCGGAGCCGCAGCGCGTCTCGGAGTGGAAATCTCCGGCATCCCCGACTTCTCTTCCCTGCCCGCCGTCGTCGAGGACGGTCTGACCTTCGAGGCCAATGCGCGCAAGAAAGCAGAAGCTTACAGCCGCTATGTTCCCGGTGAGATTGTGGTCGCGGACGACTCCGGATTGGAGATCGACGCGCTGAATGGCGCTCCCGGCGTGCACTCTGCCCGCTACGCCGCTCCCGATCTGCAAAATAAAGAGCCGCATGAGGCTGATGCGAATACCGATGACGAAGCCAACAACGCGCGCGTTCTGCGCGAACTGAAAGCAGTTCCGCCGGAGAAGCGTACCGGCAGATTTGTGTGCGTGCTGGCCGCCGCCCGCGACGGCGAAACCCTGGCAACATTTCGCGGAACCGCCGAAGGAATTATTCTGCATGCTCCGCGCGGGATCAATGGATTTGGCTATGATCCGCTGTTTTATTTTCCAGCGATCGGAAAAACATTCGCTGAATTAAGCCCGGAGGAAAAATCTAAGTACAGTCATCGCGGCTCGGCGTTCCGGGAGTGCTTGGATTGGTGCGGGCACTTTTACTGATGGCTATCCCAACGCGAATCATTTCCTTTGGCCACGCTCAGTGCTGCCCCTTGTACCGAAACAGATTCCAAAAAAACGTGATGCCCATAGCTATTATGACACATGGAGAGAGCCAATGAAGCCAGCCCAGAAACCCCTTAACAAACTTCAAATAGCCATTGTGCATGTCGAGGATAATTCGCAATGCGCAGGCTAGCGCAAAGCTGGGCAAAAGAACTTTGGCATTCGAACGTACCTGGGTCCAATAGGCTGTACTCATATCACCCCCGCATTTGGTAGGCATCATACAACGAAAAATAGAAAAGCGCGCTGGCGGAGAAGTGGGCTACTTTGAATTTCTTCCCGCAATGGCCGCTGGCGTTACAGATCGACTCTGGGACGTTCGCGATCTAGTTGCGCTGTGGGAGTCCTACGAGGCAGAAGGACAAGCTGAGTAAGAAGGCGATTCGAGGCCGAACGCTTATCTGTAAATTCCTGTCAAGAAAATAATTTTGCACCATTTCAAAGCAAAATCGGCGAATGGTTGGCGAACCTGCCTCTCGATCTTTTAGAGGCGATGCTAAAATGCCGTGCAGTGGGGCGCTGGTGCAATTGGTAGCACGCGGGAACGTCACTCCCGAAATGCCAGTCCGACTCTGGTGCGCTCCACAGCACAGCATTCGGTTCCCTCGGTGGACCTAGAGCCGTTTGCAACACAGCTCTAGGGAAAATACCCGAGGAGCAAGGAGAAGCAACGTGAAATGTCTACTCGACGCCGTTGCATCGTCCTGATTATCCGGATCACGGCCAGCTTTACGCTGGTTATGGTCTGGATAATATGTGGCCCCGCCAGCAATGGCGGGGCTTTAATTCTCGGAGCAATCTTTGACAGGCTCAAATCCGAAGATCAAATTTGAAGCCTTGCAATCTCAAACGATCAAAACTACGACCAAATTACGCTGAACGATACACGTAAGTTCAATTCAAAGAATACTAGTGAATCCACTAGATGTCTACAGCATCGCCAGAAACGATGATGCCAGCCCCACCCATCTCGCCAACCTTCGATTGTCAATGACCCAAAACTTGCTAGGCAACCTCGTGCTAAAGCGGCAAAGCAAGATTTTTAAACCCGAAAACAAAGTAGCGCACTACCCTCGTGGTTCCAGTTCTTGACTTCGCTTCTCTCTCCGCCGGATAATAAAAAGTTATTTTGCCATCATCGAACCAACAAGCAGATCCGGTACGCAGGGCGAATCAGAAATCATAAGGAGCGACGTGTGGCGTCAGCAGCCAGTTCTACTGCTCCAGCTGTCTCGAAAGTGAAGGGTGCAACGCATACCGTGGCGCCGTTACGGGCCGGCCAGGGGATCTCATTTGTTCTGCGTCGCCTGCATTCGCTTTCGGGCATCGTGCCCGTGGGCGCGTTTTTGTTCGAACATATTCTGATTTCGAACTCCACTGCCATCACCGGCCCTGAGGCCTATGCCCGGCAGGTAAGCTTTCTGGCCAACCTTCCGCTGGTATTTTTTCTTGAGCTGTTCGGTATCTGGCTGCCGATTTTATTCCACGCGCTCTACGGGTTTTATATCTGGTACCGCGGCGATAGCAACGTTGGCGAATATCCCTGGACCGGCAATTGGATGTACACCGCGCAGCGCTGGACTGGCGGCATCGCCTTTATCTATATCGTCTGGCACACGTACACGATGCGGTTTAGCGGAATCGATCTGCACGCCTATCCCAACGCTTCTTTCGGCAAAGTGCAGGCTGAAGTTTTTTACACGCCGTTTTTCTTGTTTTATCTCGTCGGCCTGATCGCGGCATCGTGGCACTTCGCATATGGCATTTGGCTGTTCTCGGCGAAGTGGGGCATCGTTTCGGGCGAGAAAGCGCAGAAGCGCTTCCTGGCCGTGTGCCTCGGTCTCTTCTTTGTGTTGACTGGCGCGGGATTGGCCAGCCTTACCTCGTTCCGCTCCCGCCCGCAGCAGTCGGTTGAGCCGGGTACGACGGTTACCAACAACCAGAAGTTTTCAGGAATCAGATAAGGAAACGATGGCAGCAGCACCGAGAATTATTGTCATAGGTGGCGGACTCGCCGGACTTTCAGCCGTGATCAAGATTGCGGAGATGGGAGCGAACGTCGATCTCTTCTCTATTGTCCCCGTGAAGCGGTCGCACTCGGTGTGCGCGCAGGGCGGCATCAACGCGGCGAAAAATTTGAAGGGCGAAGGCGATTCGACGTGGATTCACTTTGACGACACCGTCTACGGCGGCGACTTCCTGGCGAATCAGCCTCCGGTCAAGGACATGTGCGAGGCCGCGCCGGGCATCATCGATCTGCTCGACCGCATGGGCGTTCCTTTCAACCGCACTCCCGAAGGCCTGCTCGACTTTCGCCGTTTCGGGGGAACTTTATACAACCGCACCGCCTTCGCCGGAGCTACCACGGGCCAGCAGTTGCTCTATGCACTGGATGAACAAGTCCGCCGCTACGAATCCGAAGGCAAGGTAAAAAAATACGAGCACTGGGAATTCTTGTCGGCTGTGCTCGACGGAAACCGCGTCTGCCGGGGCATCAGCGCTATCGATCTACGTAGCATGGAGGTTCGAACTTTTCCTGCCGACGCCATCATCATCGCCACTGGTGGCAACGGCGCGATCTTCGGCAAGTCGACGAATTCCGTGGTTTGCACTGGATCGGCGCAGTCTGCGCTCTATCAGCAGGGATGCTATTACGCCAATGGCGAATTTATACAGGTTCATCCCACCTGTATTCCCGGCGAAGACAAACTGCGTCTGATGTCGGAATCGGCGCGCGGGGAAGGCGGACGCGTCTGGGTTCCGAAGACGCCGGGAGACAAACGAGATCCGAAGTCGATCCCGGAAAAAGACCGCTGGTATTTTCTGGAAGAGTGGTATCCCAAGTACGGCAACCTGGTGCCACGGGACATCGCCACCCGCGCCATCTTTAAGGTCGTGTTTGAACACAACCTCGGCATCGACGGCAAGCCGATGGTTTACTTGGATCTCACTCACATCGATCGCAAGATTCTCGACCGTAAGCTGGAAGGCATTCTGGAAATCTACGAGAAGTTTGTGGGCGATGATCCGCGCGACACGCCCATGAAGATTTTCCCCGGCATGCATTACACCATGGGCGGAATGTGGGTCGATTTCAAGCAGGCTACGAATATCCCCGGAATTTTCGCCGCGGGCGAGTGTGAGTATCAGTATCACGGCGCGAATCGCCTGGGAGCGAATTCGCTGGTGTCGTGTATCTATGGCGGCGGCATTGCCGGACCGAATGCCGTGAAGTATGCGCGCGGCTTGCAGGCCTTGCCCAACGGCAACGGATGCTTCGAAGCGGAGAAGAAAAAGCAGGAAGAGACGAATTCCCTGCTCATGAATAACGACGGCACGGAGAACCCGTTCCGGCTGTGGCGCGAACTGGGCGAGTTGATGACCAAGGATTGCACCGTCATCCGCTACAACAAAAACTTGCAGCAGACCGATGCGAAGCTGGTGGAAATGCTCGAACGCCTGGGCAAGGTGAACCTAAGCGACCGTACGCAGTGGGCCAACACCAGCGTGGTCTTCACTCGCCAGCTTTACAACATGCTGCAACTGGCGCGGGTGATCGCGCAGGGCGCGCGAATGCGAGACGAATCGCGCGGCGCGCACTACAAGCCCGATTTCCCGGATCGCGACGACAAGAATTTTCTGAAGACGACAAAAGCCTATTTCGCGCCGGATGCGGACGAGCCAAAATTTGAGTTCGAGCCGGTGGATGTATCGCTGATTCCACCGCGGGCGAGGAAGTATGATGCGGTGAAATAGGTTTGCAGATGGAGGAGCGGACGCCCTCGTCCGCCCAGCGGAGTGGCAACACAGTGGACGTGGTGAGTTTTGAGGCGCTGCTCCCCGGACGAGGGCGTCCGGGGCTCCACGAAGAATGAGAAGAGTCAGGGAAAATGGCTAACAAATCCGTCCTCATAAAGATCAAGCGCCAGAACACCCCCACTTCCGCATCCTACTGGGAAGAGTTCGAACTCGCCTGGCATCCGGGCATGAACGTTATCTCTTCTTTAATGGAGATCGCCGCCAACCCCGTCACCCGCGAGGGCAAGCAGACCACGCCCATCACCTACGATTCGAACTGCCTCGAAGAAGTCTGCGGCTCCTGCGCCATGCTTATCAATGGACGCGCCCGCATGGCGTGCTCCGCGCTTATTGACAACCTCGAGCAGCCGGTGCGCCTCGAACCTTTTTCCAAGTTCCCGGTCGTGCGCGACCTCGCCACCGACCGCAGCGTAATCTTCGAAAATCTCAAAGCCGTGAAAGCCTGGGTTCCGATCGATGGCACCTACGACCTTGGCCCCGGCCCCCGCATGACCGCGGAAGAGCAGGAACAGGCATACCCGATTTCGCGCTGCATTTCCTGCACCTGTTGCATGGAGGCTTGTCCGCAGTTCAACGAAGACACCGGATTCGTGGGCGCGGCCACCATCGCGCAGGTCCGTTTGTTCAACACACACCCCACCGGCAAAGCGCTCGAGCGGGAGCGCCTTTCGGCGCTGATGGGCGATGGCGGCATTCAGGAGTGCGGCTACGCGCAGAACTGCGTCGAGGTCTGCCCTAAGGATATTCCTCTCACAAAAGCCATTTCCGAGGTCGGCGGCGCCGTCATGAAACAGGCCCTGGGCGACCTTTTCCGGCGCTGACTTCTGTCACTTATTTTTGTTACTGATATTTGTCACTCCAGCCACAACAGGTCAATCCTATCCTTAATCGAACAGGCGCTAACTGGTTGCACCGGGAGCACATGAGTCGGCCCCAATCCCCGCGCTGGGATGGCGTTTCGCGTGCTTCTATCCATAGTGTATTGAGTTGCTGAAGTAGATCTGGTAACCGGCGGTAATCAAGCCTAAGTGCTACGCTCCTGGCACGCCGGTAATAAACGGGCCTGCAATCGGTGGTTTAACCTCTTGACAGCATGGCTTACAATGTCCGGACAGTTGCAGAGAAAGTTCTGCAGCAGATTAAGAGATCGATTTTGCGATTGAATCTACAGCGCCGATTGATTCGTCTTTCCGTTCTGGCCTGCCTGTGCAGCCCCCTTTTCGCAGCCACCGCCACCACCATGCATAAACCGGTTCGCCACGCGCGGCATCGCCGGCTGCACTGGACCTTATGGAATCCGATGTTCCGCCCGTCACACGAATCGCTTCTGTTGCAGAATGCCGAAGTCGACCGACTGGAATTGCCCCGCATTCAGGATGACGACGAACTGGAAGCGCTGAAGGCCAGCGGAGCTTTGCAGGAAATCATCGCCGGCGAGTCGTTGCGCTTCGACCCGCGCCTCGATCCTTCACGCCGCTTCTGCCGTCCCTGGACGCGTGACTTTGTTCAAGATATCGCGCAAGCCTACTACAACCGCTTTCATCAGCAGATTCAGGTAAATTCGGCGGTGCGCACCGTGAAGGTGCAGAAAAAACTTCGCCGGCACAATCGCAATGCGGCTCCGGCCGATGGCGACACCGCATCTTCGCACCTCGCCGGTCTCACCGTGGACCTGCAACGCCGCGGCATGACCCAGGAGCAGATCAAGTGGATGGAGCAGTATCTCTTCTACATGAAGGCGCTGGGCTTGGTTGAGCCCGAAGAAGAGCGTCACCAGTGGGTTTTCCACATTATGGTTTCAGGCCGCTACGCGGAGTGGCGCATGACTCAGGACGTTGTTCCCATGCAACGCCCCGAGCCCGCTGAGGTCACGGCCGAGAACAGCGCGCAGTAGCCCTTCACATCGCATATTGCGCTTCGCCGTTGCCGAACGACCAGTTCTCCCACGCAACTTCAACCAGATTGATCATCAGATCCTGTGGCTGAACTCCTGGATTTTCCGCCAGAAGTTCGGCCATTCTCTTATAGAGCTTGCGCTTCTGCGCCAACTTGCGCCCGGTGGATAATGTGATCTGTACCATCACAAAGTCGTCCGTCCGCTGTACTCCAAGATACGCAGGATCGTAGACCAGACCGCCCGCCGGGTGCTCGGTAATCACCTGAAACCGGTCTTGCGCCGGAGCATCCATCGCCTCTATCAGTGCCCGGTGCACCCCGTCGCCCAAAGCTTTTCGGTATTCTTCAGTCTTGCCTTCGCGTAAAGCAATTCGAACCAGCGGCATTCATGCCTCCTAAAATGTCGAAGCGGGATGATGCGCCTCTGCGCTATGGATGAACCTCTGCCACAATGCGATTCATGCATTTCGAATGCATGAGTTTCGAATTTAGGGATTTCCCCGTCGTGCCAAATCGATGCGCTCGGCGAATCGTAAATCGAATCGATCATGATTTAATTGGGCATGATCGTTCTCATGGCTGGCCTGCCCGGGACCGGCAAAACGACGCTCGCGCGCGAGCTTGCTCTCCGCACCGGCGGGCGCGTCCTTAGCAAAGACGACATCCGCCACGCATTATTCGCAGCCAGCGAAATCGAATATTCGTCCCAGCAGGATGACTTCTGCCTGCACGTCATGCTTGAGACCGCCGGTTACCTGCTGCAGAGAAACCGCTCAAGAATTGTTTTTCTCGACGGACGTCCGTTCTCTCGCCGCTACCAGATCGATAACGTCCTCAACGCCGCTGCTTCCCTGCACCAGAGCTGGCGCATTTTGGAGTGCATTTGCCCGGAAGAACTGGCCCGCGAGCGTATCGAGAAACAGTCTGCCGCGGGAGCGCACGCTGCCGCGAATCGAGATTTCCAACTCTATCTGGAAGTGAAGTCGCGCTTCGAAGCGATCACTTTGCCGAAAACTGTGATCGACACAGCACAATCACTGGAAGCCTGCGTTTCAGCAGGCTCTCGCGATTCTGCTGTTACCTCACTCGGGCAGTGTGTAGTCAAAGTCGTACGAATGTTTTCCGTCGACAATGTGGATCGTCATCTTGCCGGTAAGACCGGCCAATTGGCCGGTGCCGGAATCTGGCACAACCGTGACGCTGAGTTCTGGGGCGCCACGCGTCATGATGCCGCGGTGCAGCAGCGCGAAGCTGCCGTTGCGGTCACCCTTGGGCGTGCGCAGCGTTCCTGTGACTCGCTCGATCGCGACATAACCTGCCGACCCCTTCACCTCAGTGACCGCAGTGAGCATCTGGCCCTTGCTGGTGGCTTCGAGATCGCCGTGGAATTGTTTGTCGATCGACATTCGGCCAATTGTCGGGTCGCCAACCTTGTCGTCTTGAGGAGCAAGCTTTACATCGAACGGTCCGCTGGCATGAGCCGGCATGGATGTTCCCTTCTGAGATGAGTTGCTCTGGGCTGCGGAAAAGCGCAAGCCCAAAAAAATTGTGGCAGCGACCGCGGTCACAACCAAGGTCGCTGCCAAGTTTCCACTTGCGGCGCGATGACTCTTCATTCCTGCATTGTCATTGCCGGCGCACGGTTTGGTCAATTGCGCATGTCGACGGTTTCTCCTTTTTCCAGGTACGCCAGCAGCCATCCCATCACACGCTTCCAGCCGTCTGCGTGGTTGGCCGCGGCATCCGGAGTCGCAGCGAAACCTTCGTGAGTAATTTTAAGCAACGTGCCGGTGCCTGCCCGCTGCGGGCCCTTGGGGTGCAACCCGTGCACGCTTTGCGCTTCCAACTCCCAGCGGACTACCGTCTTGATAGCACCGGTCCAGCTAGCACTCCACGTGTGCACGAGCAGTCGAGGAGGATCGACCTCCAGATATTCGCCTTCCACGCGAAATTGTTTCCCGTCGACACCCACCCCATCGCTCGACCATTTCCCGCCGACGCGCACATCCCCCTTCCACTCCGTGATGTGGTACATATTGCTCGCTCCCCACCAGCGTGGCATTTGCTCGGGATCGGTAATGGCCTGGAAGACGCGCGCTGGAGGTGCGGCGATGAAAATCTCGCCCGTGATGATGCCTTGATCTGGAGTGACTGCAACGGTTGCCATGGAGTCTCCTGTCTGAATCGTTATAAAATTCACCGCCAAAGCTAGAAGCAAAATCAAAATCGACAACGGCCAACAAAGCCGCCCCAGAGCTTGTCGAAGGCGGTATCCCCTCACACCTACGTCTCGACAAATTTGCGGAGCATTTCGAGCACGCCGACCCAGCCGCCACTGTAATCCTTGCGAGCCGCGTCTTCCTTCGCCAAACCACGATGCGTAACCTTGACGTGCGTACCTTTTCCCTGCGGAGTCAGTTCCCACGACACCACGGTTTGAAGGGACTTGTCCGCGTGCCAGCTCGCGATCCAGGTGTAGACGAGATAGCGCCCGGGCATGAATTCCAAAATTTCTCCATAGCACTCGAACTCGCTTACGCCGTTCACCGTCACCCCACCTTTTTCGGTGTAGCGGTAGCGCCCACCGGGCCGCGCATCCATCTCCCACAACTTAACGGGGCAACTTGGGTTGGCGAACCAGCGGGACAACTCCTTCGAATCGGTGAGTGCCTTGAAGACACGTTCGGGAGGCGCGGCAATGTGGATCTCGGCGATGACGGCATCGTTGTCGGCCGTGATGACGGATTTTTTCAATGGTGTCGTCATAAGTAGCCCAGCCTATTCGATTCTGCCGTCGAGGGTGCCCACGGCCTGCGCTGAGCGCGGCCGAAAGGCCTCGCAAAATCAGTGAGCCCTCGGGCCGAGCTATAGGCACCCGGTTTCCTTCGCCGCAAACTATTTCTGCGCGACCTCTCCTCGATGCAGGTCGAAGAACTGTTTCGTTTCCTTGCCATGGTCGGCGAAGGTCCAATCTTCCGTGTGGTGATTCGCATCGACGATGGTGAACACGACGCGCTGCATGTGGCCCGCGTCGGGCGTCGCAAGATTCGTAGCGTCGACGTAGTCGAAAGTGATGGCTTTGCCGTCGGGCGAAATGCTGGCGGTCATGCGAGGCTGGTTGCCGGCGCCGCAATAGTGCGTCAGCATGAGGCGGTTCGGGCCATCGAGGTGGAACATCGAAATCATATCCTCAGGCCCGTGGCCGTGAATCTCGCTCATCAGAGCTGAGCCTCCTGAAGTTTCACGGAACGACACCCGGACCGCCATACCCTGGTTGGCCTTCCCTTCCCACGAGCCGCTAAGCGACTTGAGTTGATCGAAGGATTTCTGCTGCGCGGTTTGCGCCAGCACAACGGTTGCGGTCATGAGAAACATGAACGACAGAGCGATGCGAAGGGATTTCATATTTATAGGTCTCCTTTGGAAGTCTTGGTTGATTTTGCGGCACGGGCTTGTTTGCTTTCTTTGGCGTATTCGGCTTCGACAAATGACTTGAGGCTGGCCAGGTTCGCGCTCCAGAAGCTACGGTACTGCTCGAGCCAGGAATCGACGGCGCGCAGCGGTTCAGGATTCAGATGGTAGACGCGGTTGCGTCCCTCACGATGCTCCCGCACCAGGTGGGCTCGGCGGAGCAGGCGCAAGTGTTTCGAGATTGCCGGGCGGGAAATCGGAAAAGCTCCGGCAATTTCTCCCGCAGGCTGGCTGCCTCGCCGCAGCAAATCGAGAACGGCGCGGCGCGTCGGGTCAGCGAGAGCCTGAAACGTCGCCTCTGAGGAATATGTAACCGAACGGTGACGCATAATGCGTAACCATACAGTTACGCGATGAGCCTGTCAAGAACAATTTTGGCCGCGCCGGCAGAGTCTTACATTGCGCTATAATGTAAGCATGAATCGACAGATCACCACAGTAAGCACAAAAGGACAGTTTGTTATCCCGTCCGAGATGCGTTCTGCCCTCGGAATCAAGCCTGGGACGCGGATTGCCGTCACTCATGACGGGGCGAAAATAACTTTGCAGCCGGTTACCGAAGAACTTGTCGATCAGACCCGCGGCATGTTGAAGGGAAAAGGCCGGGCTCGCAGAAAACCTCAGGCGCAAGTGGCGACGGGAAGATCGATGGTAACGTACGTGCTCGATTCTAGCGCTGTCCTTCGCTACCTGCACAACCAGGCCGGATCGAATCGGGTAGCCGAAATCCTCAAAGGGCACGTTGCGGGCGATTGCGAAGCGGTGACGCCCGCGGCTCATTGGGGCGAGATTGCGGGAATCACGTGCAAGCTTTACGGTAGACGCGAGATGGAGCAGGTGCTTTCGCGATTAGGCGAATTCGGGCTGCAGGTGGTCGCGGCGGACGGCGATGGTGCAGTACGCGCAGCTTTGATCAAGCTGGAAACGGGAATTCCGTATGTGGATTCGTTTGGGGTGGAAGTTGCGAGCAGGGGATCGAATCGGGTGCTGGTAACTGCGGATTTTGATTTTAAGGCTGCCAGTCGGGACGTCAAGATTGAGTTTCTGCCAGCGAAGTAACCTCCATCTGATCCATTCTTCCTAATTCTCATCTCCGATTGGCATTTACTACCAGCTCCAAGAAGGCCTGGTGTACACGAGTATCCTCCGATAGCTCCGGATGGAAAGTCGCCGCCATCGCCGTTCCCTGCCGCACTGCCACTGGGTCCGTTCCTTCGGTAGCGATCACTTCGACACCGGGCCCTACGCTCTCGATCTTGGGCGCACGGATGAAGACCATTTCAAGCGGAGATGCGGTTTTATCGTCGAGAGAGTTTTGCAGCAGCTGCCCTTCGCGGATTGAGCTGTCGATCTGTCGTCCGTAGGCGTTGCGCCGGATACGCATGTCGATTGCACCGAGGCCGGCCTGTTTCGGGTTTTCTACCTCACTCGCCAACAGGATCGCCCCCGCGCAAGTGCCAAACGTTGGCTTCAGCCGCACGAACTGCTTCAGCTTCTCGAAGCCTTCTTCTCCTAACAACTTTAAGAACGTGCCGGATTCGCCGCCCGGTATAACCAGTCCCTCAATCTCATCGAGTTGCTCGGGCTTCTTGACGAGCACCACATTGGCCCCCAGCTCTTCCAGCCGGCGCCGGTGCGCGTCGAAATCTCCCTGCAAAGCTAGCACTCCAATCGTCATAAATCGGGCGCGTCTAACGGATGCGTTCGAGAGTCGCATCTGCCTTGCCGAATTCTAAAGGACCGTGGGCTTAACACTGGGCACATACTTCACACCACAAAGTACTCTATGATCTGGTGACACAGGGATTGGTGGAATCGCATCCTGTAGCCTACCAAACCGGGTCAAATCAAAACGTCCAGTTTTGTTAACTGGGTCTGCTTCAACCGCCCTACTTCACGCCTTTCTCCGGGTTCCACGACCCTTGCAACTTGCGCACATAGACGATCTGCCCGACGTGGTAAGCATTGTGCGTACAGATATTCCCAATCGTTGGCGCCCACACCGCCAGCTTTTGCTCGTCGGCGGTCTCAACAAGCTTCTCCAACTCCGTCATCACCTGGTCGAGTTGCTTCACCGTGTCACTCCATTGCTTGCTATCAAATTTCACGAAGGTCTCTTCATTGTTGCCGCCAAATTTCTCCTGCGTCTCTCCCTTCAACTTAGCCAGGCTCCGGCGATTCCAAAACAGCAGATGATAAGTCGACTGCCCCGCAGAGTGACCTCCCGCCTGCGGCTGCCAGCTGGCTTGCTCGGCGGTGAGTCCATCCACTGCGACGCTGACCGGCACAAACCAGTCGGCCTTATTATGCGTAGTGTGCAACTCGTGCAGGAGTAAGCTCCGCAGCGTCGCAGGCTGCTGCGGATTTTGCCCGTAACCCGGAAGCGAAAGCACCAGAACCAGAACCGAACCCAGGGCCGCGATTGCATGCTTCATTGAAGCGCTCCTTGATTATTAATAGCAGATCGTTGATAGCTGATCTTTATCTCTGATCCTAATCTCTGATCTTAATCTCAGTGTAGGACTTCCTGGGTAGACGCACTCAAAATGTCTTTGTTAGCAACCAACAACTCCTCACTTCCTCGGACACACCACGCACCTCTGCGCCATCTCCTTGCACCGGCATCGCGTCGGAACACCGCCTCTAGCCCGCGCCTTCGCCGAACACGTCAACAAGAACCACGTCTCCCGATAGATCTCAAACATCCCCCGGCTCAGCGGACCGTAATTGAAATGCACCGTCACTCTCGGAACAAGCGCTTCCGCCGGAACCACGATTCGAAGGTTTGATGACTTGAAGAATAATGCTTTGAAGGCCGCAGCTTCAGCCGCGCCGTAAAGACAACTCACCCAACCGTTGTCATTCCGAGTCGGGCGTCAGCCCGGCGAGGAATCTGCTTCTTGCCTCAGCCGTCAGAACCCATCCGCCGGGGGTAACCCCAGTGGAGTTGGTTCGAAGAAATTTGATAACTTCTGGCAGGCGCGATTCTACGACTTCAATGTTTGGACCGAGAAGAAGCGAATCGAAAAGATGCGCTACATCCACCGTGAGACCCCGAGCCACCCCGCCATCCTCAAGGCTAGAATTTAGGTCTGGGCCCCTGATTCACTACCACGTTGTATCATCATATCCGTTGCTTGCAACCGGATTTGCATAGGGGTCACTGCAGGGACCATATTCGAATGTGTGCTAACGAACTCTCACACCGGCGGGAGGAATCGCCCGCCTGACATTGTTACCTTGACTGGAGGGCTATCGTGCGACTTCCGTATATGTTGCATCCGTTTTATCGCTATATGCGAGATGCCGTGCCCGAGCCCATCAAGCCTACGACGCGCGGCTTGTACAACATGGCAAATAAGTTCGTCACCTATGGACGAACCGACATATTCACGGCTCTGGATATCGAAATTAACTCAGACTGCAATATGCGATGCTCGTACTGTCCAATTTCATTTGAGAGCCGCGGCGTAGAGCTTATGCCCGAAGCATTATTTCTGAAAGTACTTCAAGATCTCTCTGACTTTCCGTACCAAGGGCGAATCAGTCCTCACTTTTACGGAGAGCCTACGTTAGACGGAAGACTAGTTCGATTGATGCAAATCGCGCGAGAGAGAATACCAACCGCTTGCCTCGTTATTCACACCAATGGAACCCGACTGACCAGGAAGCTTTACCGCGATCTTATCAAAGTGGGCGTCGACGGATTCGTAATCACGAGACACGCTCCCAAATGGCCCACAAATGTTCTCGACATTGTGAACAACGAGGCGGATTCGAAGACTTTCGTGCGTATGCATGACTTCGACGGAAAAGTTCTCTTTAATCGCGGGGGAACGGTCAAACCAAAATTGGAAAGGACAATGCGGCGCTGCTTTTATCTTTCCGACGAGATTGCCGTTACGCATGATGGGGGAAGTCGTCTGCACCAATGACTTCCACATTACCGAGAGCTTCGGCAATGTGCGTACTCAACATTTACTTCGTGACATATGGTGGGGCGACAGGTTCACCACCTTGCGTGCACGGCTAAGAAACGGGCACTTTGATCTTGAGGTTTGCAAGAAATGTTCCGGTATGAAGGAGTCGAATTCGGAAACGACGGCACTTGTCACAATCCTGCCCAACGCCAGTGAAAAGAAAGGCTCGCACCTCGATCCGCCTCACCAATGATAGTGTACGCAGACTTAAGATGGCCGGATAAAACCGGTATCGGAGTTTTCCAACGAGAAATCATCCAGAGGGTGCCACCTCGAGTTGACGTAATAGATCTCAAGGTTAAAGGGCGCATTGGAAGCCCCCTTTCTCCAATCGCTATTTCGAATGCACTAGCTCGGAATCGGGCTACGACGGGCGTTTTTTTTAGTCCCGGATACATGCCGCCAGCTTGGTCAAAGGTGCCCTCAATTGTTACTGTCCATGATTTGCTTCATCTGCACTTTCATACCAAGCTCCATGTTGCATATTACGACCTGATTCTTAAACGGTTGTATCGAAATTGCCGGTCTATCATTTGTGTATCCGAACACGGCCGGAGCGAATTCCTGCGTTGGTCAGGATTATCGCCCGATCGGGTGATTCCAATACACAATGGAGTTTCCAACATATTTTGGACCGAAGCTCCGGGCACCATATTTAACTTTCCCTATGTTTTCTTCCCTGGGAGCCACAAGATCCATAAAAATAAAATTCGACTGATCCAAGCTTATGCAGCATCCTCTCTGCCGCACAGAAAGGTTAATTTGGTATTTACCGGGGAGCCTGCGGCATTCCTGTTGCGCGAGGCAGAAAAATGTAGTGTTTCTGGGTTGTTGCACTTTGTCGGAGATATAAGCGATGAGGAGCTCGTAAGCCTCTATAAAGGGGCTTTGCTTGTTGCTTACGTATCGCTATACGAGGGGTTTGGCCTTCCTATCGTAGAAGCCATGGCAGCCGGAGTTCCAGTGCTCGTTTCGAATACTACTTCGATGCCGGAAGTTGCGGGCGATGCCGCGATCCTGGTAAATCCATATTCAGTCGATGAGATGGCTCATGCACTCAACATTCTCGCATTCAATGAAGGCGAGCGAGCATTGCGAATACGACTGGGACGGGAGCGTGCAACCTGCTACACGTGGGATGCAGCCGCGGAAAGGATTTGGGCCGTAATCGAAGCGACAGAAAGCCATTGGCAAGCAAGCACGAAATGATTGCTCGCTACGCAACCATCCAAGCTTTTCCCTTAGCGTCCGCTTGCAGACAAAGGCACGACCGCGCTCCCTACCAGCCCCTAGTCTGCAGCATTTGCGCCTCATCCATCCCCGCGACAACCAGCCCCTTCATCGCCCCTATAAAGTCTTCGCTGAGCTTAAGTAGTACCAATCATCAAACTGCAGAAAAATTTCCTGCCTTTGGGTGGCGCAGCGCCTTCGGCGCTGCGATAGAGTTAGCCCACAGACAGCGGCTTCAGCCGCTGAGGTGCATTCCATGGCCGCACCCCGCTACCTTCATCACCATTCCACATTTAACAAGAAGATGTATTCAGCACTCCTACTGCTGATTGCTCCGCTGAGCTGAACACCCCATCGGCTAAAGCCGGTTGATTGTATCAGTGCTCGAATCGCAGCGCTGGAAGCGCTGCCGGGTGCCCCATGTCTCGCTTTTTTTTGCGAGACATGGGATTCGGTGCCAGACCCGGGCCACCCGCCACTTCTGCCTCGCAGCTCGCTCTCTCGTTTCAGCGCTGAGGAGAGGCCGACGGAGGGTTGGCCGCAGACGTCTGTGCCCCATGGTCGTTGCCATCCGTCTTCAGCAGCGGCTCATCGACCGGCACTTCATCCTTCACCAGGTCCGTCTTCACTTCCACTTTCTGGTCGCCCTGCGGATTGATGTCCGTCTCAAACGTCTTATATCCGGGCAGCGCGATTTTGATCTTGTGGGCACCCGGCGCGATCACCAAACCTCGGCCCACACCCTGGAACTCTGCCACATGTCCTACGAACGATCCATCCAAAAAGACCGCGGCTCTCGACGGATTTACCGAAATCTTAACCGTGGATGTTACGTCGGGAAGGATCCCCATAGGAGCCTTCGCCATCGCTACCTGCACCACTTGCGTCTCTCCAGGCTGCACAACAAGCCGCTCAGTATAGTCGCGATAACCGTTCTGGCGCACTGTAATCACGTGCTCCCCCGGCATAAGCAGCACCTTCTTTGATCCCTTGAGTTCCTTCAGGTAACCAACGTATTGCCCATCCACCCATACGCCTGAAGTCTTCTCAACCTTCGATTTTCCCTGGAACTGAATCTCCGCCATCACCTCGTTTCCGGCGTAGACCGCTGGCGTAAACAGCAACGCCAGAATGGCGAGGGCGATCCACATCCGATGGGAGCTGAGCAGCGCTCGTTTCATAAGGAGCCTCCTTTTTCGATGAGGTACAGAATGAAATAGGCATTACGGATGCCAATCGTATGTCGCTGATAACAAATAGCTTGAGAGTCAGGGTCAGGGCCAAAAGCGCCGGCGGGTATGTAGATTGTTCGCCAAGTTGCCGGAATGCACCTCAGCGGCTAAATAGTCTGCCGGTTGCTCCAGAGCCCGCCCTGAGCGAAGCCGAAGGAGCCTGCCCTGAGCTTGTCGAAGGAGCCTGCCCTGAGCTTGCCGAAGGAGCCTGCCCTGAGCTTGCCGAAGGGTCTCGCAGTTCTTGTGACACTTGAGATTAGCCTTGGGCACCCGGCCACCCTTCACCTCTTCGGACACACCACGCACCTCACCGGCATCTCCTCGCACCGGCAGCGCTTAGGAATATCTCCTCTGCCACGCGCCCTCGCTGAGCAAGTCAACAAGCACCACGTCTCCCGATAGATCTCAAACATCCCCTCGCTCAGCGGACCGTAGTTAAAGTGAACCGTCGCCCGTGGAACAAACGCATCCGCCGGAACCACATACCAAAGATCCTTCTTGATAACATACGCCGCCAGAAAATCTAGGTCATCCAGCGTGTAGAGTTTCCCGCTGCCGGCCGCCCTCGCACTGCATCGCGTGTTTCGATGGCTGGTCGCACACTTCACCTGCACCCGCCACAACCGCCGCCCACTCTCCACCGCAAAGTCATAAGGACGGCTATCTCCCCAAGGCTTCAGCACCGGAAATCCCAGCATCGTAGCCTTCGCCAGGAACGCAGCCTCCACCGCCTCCCCCAACCGCTTGCGCGTAGGCGCCTCCACCGCCTGCAGGTCGATCACTTCCCTCTCGCTTTCCCTACCCCGAATTGTCGTTTTTCTCTTCCATAAACAGAAAAGCGCAGCCCATAAGCCGCGCTCCAAGACGCTCCTTTGCAACATTCCGCTCGTGTGCGATATTCGCTCGCGACGGTTTGTCATCCCGAGCGCAGCGAGGGACCTTGGTTTCCCCGCGCCCTAAAACACAAAAGCGCAGACCCGAAGGCCTGCGCCGCTGTTTTGATTCTATATACCTATTATATCATATTGCATAGGCTAAAAGTGACATATTAGCCCTAACTATTTCCCCCACCGAATCAACCACTTGATCCAAAAACCCACCCTCCAGGCTCTTGACAAGATTTTACTGACTTGAAGGGGTGATGATTTGAAAGGTTACGGTTTGAGAGCTTAACCGGTTTGAAAGGGCGCGGCTTCAGCCGCGCCGCAAAGACAACCCCTCCCAAACCGTTGTCATTCCGAGTCGGGCGTCAAGCCCGGCGAGAGCCTGCCCTGAGCGAAGCCGAAGGATCTCGCTTCTTTTGCGAGACATGGGAGGTGGCATACGAGACCTGGGCCACCCGCTAGGGCTGCTTAGTAATCGGCACCGCCTACACACCTCATACCGACCATCGTGCACGTTCCTCCTGGACAGGTGTGTCTTCCGGGGCAGCTATTTAATTCTGTCGCCGTTGGCTTGTTCTCCTTGCCCGCACCAATGTTCTCGATGGAGGGTTGGTCTAAGTCCTTCAAGGTGATTTTCTTCAGTCGCAATGCTTTCAACTTTTTCATGTGTGGTCCACCTTTCGCATTGAGATTACATGCATGAATCTCACTTAGCGGCAATGCTAACTTCTACCTGCTCGCCAGTCAATAAGTTGTGATCGCATGTTAGTAGCTCATGATATGTCCGGATGAGATAGCAGGGGAGATGTTCGTTAGCGGTGAAGATTAACGATACGGAGATTCTGGTGATGAAGATCCGTCCGCCTGCGGCATGATCGAGTCGCTCCCACTGTTCATACCTCATCGGGTACATCAGGAAAATTGTAGGGATAGGGATGAAGACGGACCGGGATGCCCCATAGCCTGCCCTGAGCTCGTCGAAGGAGCCTGTCCTGAGCGAAGCCGAAGGATCTCGCTTCTTTTGCGAGACATGGGATTTAAGCGCCCGAGACCTGGGCCACCCGCCCCCGATTTGATCCGTTCTAATCGCGGATAAAAGAGAACGTTTCACCCTTTACCAACCACGAGACTCCGAACGAAATAACAGCCCCAGCCTCGAGCCAGAAGACCGGCTTGTAACTATCAAGGCGCGCAGCCAGCGTTGGAGCAATTTTGAGCACGCCGATGAGTGCAATACAGACGAGCATTGCCGAACCACAAACTCGATAAAACACATTCCGTCTGGCCTTCTTTCCAGTCGGATTCGGCGTGTCGGAGCGTGTAAACAAGAGTAACGATGTAAGCGCAAGAACAATGAACAATAACGCGGCACAGGTCCAGTGCAGCAAGCCGCGGTAGTGTACCCATCCTTCTTCCACATCGCAAATGTTCATCGGGATGAGCGCAACGCCTAAGGCAAAAATGCCCGCAAACCTTCCAGAGAGTTCATCCCACTTGTCGTAGCCGCGGCAGCAGCCCATAAAGAAGCCGATGACCCAGAGACTGCCGGCAAACCATGCGCCCATGCGGGTAAAGTAGTACGCACTGATGGAGCCTTCGAGAGCGTGGCTGCGCGGCCAGTTCCCTATGGCAACGGCAACGGGCAGAATCACTCCGACCCAACCAGCGACTTGGCGCATGCCAAGATAAGAGAGTACGAAGGGCTTTTGTGGGTTCGTTGATTGTGGGTCAGGAATGAATGTAGCTTTTGCCATGACGGACTCCTATACGGTGAAACTGCGGGGCCGACAGCTAGCTTCCTCCTGCAATTGCGACACTGTATGTTATTCGCTGTACTTAATGCTGGACAAGAGGTGTAGCCCATCCGTTGGACTTCCATTCCTGCCCCGTGTAAACTCCCCCCGCGGGCTAGCGATGTTCCACAACTATCATTACGCCTATTTTGTCGGCACCGTCATTTTCTGGATCGCCTGGGCTGCCTGCTTACTCGCCGGCAAATCCTACCGCCGCGAAATTCGCTGGGGGACGTTGCTCGCCTGTCCGACCGCGCTCACCAGTCCGCTTTTCGTTCCCTCGTACTGGAATCCCGAATCCCTCTTCAACCTCGACCATCGCATCCGGGTCGGAATCGAAGACTTCCTCTGGGCCGCAGCCGTCGGAGGCATCGCCGCCGTCATCGGTGAAATTCTTCTCGAAGGCAATCTCGCTACAGTGCGCAGCCGTCGCCGCCATCGTCACTACTGGCCCTTCGCCGTCATCGCCGTCATCTTCGCCCTCCTCGAGCACTTCCATTGGCTCCCGGTCATGGATAACGTTGTTATCGCGGCTGCGGTGGGCGTCCTTCTATTCGCCCTGCTCCGCCCCGACCTCATTCCGCTGATGGTGCTCAGTACGGCCAGTTTCCTTGTGCTCTATTTATTTCTCTACGTCGCGGTGCTCTTCCTCTATCCCGACTTCGTAGTCAACTTCTACAACCGTTCCGCTCTATCGGGAATCGAGGTTCTTCACGTCCCCATCGAGGAACTCCTGTTCGCCGGCGCCTTCGGCTCCATCTGGAGCGTCGGCTACGAATACGCTTACGGCTTCCGCCTCGAATCCGCGGGGGTGATTTGATATGCCCGCACTTCACCAAAATTAGGAGTTGCGAACAAAGCAATAAAACTGATACTGCGGCTGGCCCAGGCTTTTGACTTTTGTGGCAGAAGAAAGGGCGTGGCTTCAGCTGCGCCGCAAAGACAACTCCCTCCCAAACCGTTGTCATTCCGAGTCGGGCGCTAGCCCGGCGAGAGCCTGCCCTGAGCTTGCCGAAGGGAATCTGCTTTCCTGGCCCGAGTGCGCTCACCTTGCCGAAGGTTCTCGCGGATCCGGCGAGAAATGCGATTCGGCACCAAGACCTAGGACACCCGCCAGAGATTTCAGACGCGCTCCCAGCCGCAAAGCGGCGATAGAATGCAGCCCACGGCGTCAGCCGTGGGTAGAAGATTAGGAGACCAGAAGCTCCGAAGGAGCGAAAGAACAGCTAGACACAGGCTCCGTCAAACCAACCCAAGCTACACACACACCGGCACCATCATCGAAACTCAATCACTCCTAGCAAACCCGATTCTACGACTTCAACGTTTGGACCGAGAAGAAGCGAATCGAAAAGCTGAGCTATATCCATCGCAATCCGGTCGCGCGCGGATTGGTGGCCTCGCCCGAACAGTGCGCGTTGGAGCAGCTTTCGTTGGTATCTATCGGGGGGAAGTGGGTCCGGTGAAGATTAACGATGCAGAGATTCTGGTGATGAAGATCCGTCCGCGAGCGGCATGATCGAGTCGCTCCCACTGTCACACGTAATTGGGTACATCAGAAAGATTGAAGGGATGAAGACGGACTGGGATGCCCCATAGCCTGCTGAGCTTGCCGAAGGGTCGCTTCTTTTGCGAGACGTGGGAGTCCGGGACCTGTGCCACGCTCCCTTCCTCTCTTACGGGGCAGGACATGGATAGGCTTTTTTCAGCGCCGCCTTCACCGGACCATTTTTCGGTTCGTGAAGTTGCCTCGGATTTTCGTTCAACCCCTTGACAATCGCTCGAATCAGATCTGGAACCCGGCTATCAGGCGGAAGACAAACGCTCAAATAATCTTTATCAGGCCCTTCATAAGAACGCGCTGTCCTGCCTTCCTTTTTCGAAATCATATCCTCCGCCCGCGCATAGACATGCACTTCGGCAATGCGTTCTTGGAGCGCCTGAGCCCACCCCAGGCACCATCCAAATTTCATGACGTTTACGGAGGCAACCTGCGTTGGCCGTGTATCCAGTTGATTCAAGGCTTCGCCGCAAACATCCAACAGGTCGCTCACATTTATCGGCGGCCGAAATTGGGAACTCTCCTTAGTCTGTTGTGGTTTAGTTTCTTGCGGCGCGCTCGCAGGAACTATCGCGGCGTACATAAGTATGGCAAGAGTGCAAGCTGCTATCTGCATGGCGACCCCCAAGGGGGTGATTCTACTCCGCCGGGTTCAGAGTAGAAGGTATTCCACGCGGGTTTCGAGTTTCGCCGGATCGTCCGACCAATCGCCGTAGATCTCCCAGGATTTGCCCGCAAACGTCACGTTGTTAGCGGCCGCCCAGGCGTGGATTGCGTCATGGGTCTCGCCCAGCCGCTCATAGGGACCCACATGCAGTGCGGTTGCGACCTTGCCGGCAGGCGTTTCGGTGGCGAACACTTCTCCTTCTTGCGGAAATGAACGCGTGACCTGCACGCCGAAATCGATATCCATTGGATCTCGGCGACTCGCGGGATGATGATATAGAAAGATATTGTGCCCGTCTCCACGAAGTCCGGGATGCTGCGATAGAAATTGCCAGACCTGATCGAGAGCCGGCCGCCATGCAGTAGCAATCTGGTCGATGCGAACCTTGCGCCGAACGGCTGCCAGCATTCGAGCCGGAACGGTTTGGACGGAAACGTTGATGGCCATGATCGGCTGTTCAGTTTAACCCAAACTCCACCGGCTGATTAGAGCCGACCCTTCCAATATCCCGGCTGGCGATGGCCGTGGGCAATCGCGAGAATCTGCACTGCGGATTCCTTCTCTCGATAGACGACTGCGTAGGGAAATTTTTGGAGAACGAATTTTCGCGTACCGTGTCGATAGGCGGGCCAGGTTTGCGGCCAGCGGGCGATGTCTTCCAGCGCGTCGAAAATGGCAGCCACAAACCTGATGCCGGTGTCGGGACTTTGCTGCCGATACCAGTCATCGGCAGTTTCGAATTCCTGCCATGGCCTCCGGGTGGAACTGGTATGGCTTAGCGGGCGGCATCGGACAGCCGGGCTGCAAGGCGCCGCCGCACTTCTTCGTAAGGAATCATCCGAACCTTGCCCGAATCAATTTCCTCAATACGGCGCTTGATCTCTTCGGACCATGCAGCTTCGACCCCTTCGTCGGCTGGAGCCTCGTTGAGGCTTTCGAGGAGCGATCCGGCAATGGCGGCCCGCGCTTCGGGAGGCAGAGCTAGAGCCTTTTTTAGAATCTCGGAGACTTCTTGAGTCATAGATACATTTTACGCCGGGAGGCAAGCCGCGCGCCCAAAAAGGCATTACTGGCATTCGGAAATCCCACTCTTCGAAAAGCATGAAGAGTGTGCCACTCGCGAAGGGTAGTCGCTCGCGGCAGGAACGGCATTTCCCCAATCCAAGCCCCGTAGGGGCGTCATATGATAGCCCGGCACGTCAGTGCCGGGTAGGAGCAGGAAGTTGGGAGCAAGTCCCGCAGGGACGACAGAATCCTCAAGCGCACACTGGACCCCATTCGGAATCGAATCACTTCTGGCAGCGCGATTCTATGACTTCAACGTTTAGACCGAGAAGAAACGAATCGAAATCTGTGCTATATCCATCGCAATCCCGTCGCGCGAGGACTGGTGGAGTCGCCGGCGCAGTGGCAGTGGAGCAGCTTTCGGAGGTATCTATCGGGGGAAGCAGGTCCGGTGAAGATCAGCAATACAGAGATTCTGGTAATGAAAATCCGTCCCCCAGTGGCGTAATCGAACGGTTTCCTCTTATCGCTTATCGAGACTGGGGTGCTGGGATGCCCCATGTCTCGCGTCTTTTGCGAGACATGGGAGTAAGCGCCCCACCTAGACTTGGCCACCGGCCTGTTAGACTTCCCTAGCCATGTCCATCCATGATTTGATTCCGCTGATTTCCGCGTTAGCCCCGTACAGTTGGCCCGTCACAATTGGCCTTCTAGCGCTGTTGTTTCGCAGGCGGATAAGGGACGTCGTAGAGTTGAAACTCGGTGAGAAGTTTTATGCGAAGCTGGTTCCCTATGGCGGCGTACCATCCGACCTTTTGACCACCGACCCAACTACCAATGCAAAGCAACCGCGTCCTGCCGCCAGGCAGATCGATGCACAGCTCGGCCCGCAATGGGGGAACGTGGGGAATATGTTTTGGCTAGGCGGCGATCTGATTTGGACTGCTCAGTTCGCGCTGCGCGGTGCGCCGAAAGAGAAAATCCTCCACGGACTCACGCAGTCTTACCACCATATTTCTGAGTTAGGGCTAGCTGGAAGTGAGCCAGCGAGGCAGCTTTCCTCGCTGAAATCCGAAACAGCGAATCTGCCAGAAACGAGCTTGGATCGTACTTGGAGAGCTGCCTTCTCTGAGAAGGTCTACGAGGTAACCCGCATGATTAACAGCCTGCTTGTCGCGCAGCAGCCGGGGTTCCGGGCTCAACCTCAGAGCTGACGGGGGGTGGTGCCCCATGTCTCGCTTCTTCTGCGAGACCGGGGAGGAAGCGACGGGGACCGGGCCTCCGCCGCCTAGCGTATCCGGGCGGATCGGGCGCGATGTGGGCGCGACCCGACGCCGGTCACAAGTATCGACTTCCAAGTAACGCCCCCACGTGCCATTTCGGACCTGATCCGGTCCTCAGATTCGAAGGCCTCCGTCTGGTAGATGACAGAATAAAAACGCGTCCAGTCAAGAGAGCCGTTGTAGCCCCGGCTATCTTCGAAGATGCCTGCGACAGCACGCGCGACCTCTTCGCGTGTTGCGGCGTACTTAAACTCGATTGCGGCCTTCAGATTTCTAATGCCTCCGTCAGGCTGGTAGTCGTTCGTTATCCCCAGAATCGTTATCGGGTGCCTATACTCCGTAAAAAACGCCCCGAGGTAATCGTGCATCACGAGTTGAATGTCTTGCTCGCGGGTCGGCTGTGTGCCGCGATTGCGAACAAGCACGGCAGTCCTTCTCAAGATCATTTCGAGCCGCGCTATCTCGTAAGCTTGTGCAGAATCGAGCACCTCCCCTGTCGAAATGCGGAGGCTATCAATTAGCGTGTCGAGATATTCGAAAGGTTCGCTTTCCAGGTAACCATACCGAGAATCGTACCGGGTTTTGCCGATCCCACCGTTTTTCTGGAACTGCTCCCATTTCCTGATGAGCCGATCTCGGGTGTCGGCCAGATTTGCTGCCTCAAGAACGACGAGCAACATGTCGCGAACGCGATTGAGGATCGCGGGAAGCGCCGCCTCAGCATCTTCGTAGCCGTAGCTCTTGGGGCTGCTCGAGATTTCACCCTCCATCTGACGTCTGGCCTCTCGTGCCTCCTCAAGCTCACGTTCCAGACCGCTGAGAGCAGCTCTGACTACCGAACTATCCATCCGGCACCTACTTCGGTGAGTCTTCCAGTCACTCCCATGATACCGTGCAGGCGAGATATTCGCTGAGCACTATGCGAACAAGGACTCCTCCTGTTTCATTTACCGCGTAGCGATATCTACCGGGCTGCACGACGATCCAGTCTCCGACTTGAGCAAATTCATCCACCTTCGCGCCGCATGCCCGGACGAAAGCCCGGCTTCCGATCTCCGGCCATGGAGCGAATTGTCCCCGCGGGCTACTCTCAAAATCAGCCCTTTGTTGCTCAGTTAGCACAATAAGGGGAATGAACTCGAGATGGCTCGGTGGCTCGTCTTGAGTAAGGAGTTCGTATGCCGCATGGCCCGTCGCAAGTTTCAGAATAACGTTCCTAACTCGCTCAGGCTCCAGCCTCCACCATGTGGCGTCGCCATCCCGAGTCATCAACCGCTGAATCTGGCCCCGCAACTTCGGCTGTTCGTCGAGGATGCGCTTTACCTTCGGCCGCTGAAGGCTCCCCGGTTCTGTCGTACCACGCAAGACGCACTCAACGAAGCAGGAGAGGTACTGTTCGTCCGAAGAAAAACCGGCATTGCACCTCCCGCAGGCATCAACCGTGGGAAGCTGCGACGGGTATGGCTCATCCAACAATACTCTTGATGGAACGTGATCTCGGGTGTCCGCTTGCCCGTAACAGTAAACGCAGATGTCGGTCCTGAGGCGCTCGTCTATGCCAAGGTGGCGCGGATCCATAGCAGCCTCAGCGTGTCACCATCCCCTAGTCTGCAGCATCTGCGCTGCATCCAGCCCCGCGACAGCCAGCCCCTTCATCGCTCCCTGCAAGTCTTCACTGACTTCAAGTAACACTTTAGGGTCGTTGAAGTGCGTGGCGGCTTTGACGATGGCGCGGGCGCGCTTCTCGGCTTCCACGGGGTCGGCGAAGGTGGTGGAATCTTTCATGAAGATGCCGCTGCCGACGAAGACTGCTTCGGCGCCGAGCTGCATCACGAGCGAAGCGTCGGCTGGCGTCGCGATTCCTCCGGCGGAGAAATTTGGCACGGGGAGCTTGCCGGTTTTCGCGACCATCTTTACCAGTTCGTAGGGCGCGCCGTGCTCTTTGGCTTTGGCGTAGAGTTCTTCTTCGCCGAGCACGGTGAGGATTCTCATCTCCTGCACGATCTGACGGATGTGCTTGACGGCGTGGACCACGTCGCCGGTGCCGGCCTCACCTTTGGTGCGAATCATGGCTGCGCCTTCCGCGATGCGCCGCAAAGCTTCTCCAAGATTGCGCGCGCCGCAGACGAACGGAACCTTGAAGGCATGCTTGTCGACGTGGTGTGCTTCGTCGGCAGGCGTGAGCACCTCGGATTCGTCAATGTAATCGACGCCGAGCTCCTGCAAGATTTGCGCTTCCGCAAAATGTCCGATGCGGCACTTCGCCATCACCGGAATCGACACAGTCGCCATGATCTCGCGAATCTTTTTCGGCGAGGCCATGCGTGCCACCCCGCCTTCCGCACGGATCTGCGCCGGCACGCGCTCGAGCGCCATCACCGCAACGGCCCCCGCCTTTTCGGCAATCGAAGCCTGCTCAGCATTCGTCACATCCATAATTACGCCGCCTTTTAGCATTTCGGCGAGGCCGGTTTTGAGGCGGAGACTGGTGTTGCTACCGTTGTTTTGCGACATGTTGTGGATACCGTGGGTACCTTTTCGCGATCGCGAAGGATGGGCCGCGCAATCAAAGCCAGCCTTTATTTATTTTACAGGGCATTCATAATTCGCGGTACCCCTCGGAGTTTGCATGAGTAAGAGGATTGCTTCGCGGCGAGAATTCCCTATTCAGCCAATTTTCTGTTGGGGGTAAAGGGATCCTTCGACGTCGCATTCCGGACCGCGACGCGGTCCGGAATGCTTTGCTCAGGATGACAAACTTTAACGTTAACGCTCTACATACTTCGCGAACATTTTTTCGGGGTCGATGGCGATGAAGATGCCGCGGCTGCGGGCCAGGACTTCGCCCTTTTCGTCCAGGATTTCGGCAGCGTTGACGTGGGTGCGTCCTTTCTTTTTTATCTCGCGGCCTTCGACGCGCAGCGGTTTGTGGAGCGGGACGGGCTTAAGGTATTCGACGGTCATTTCACGGGTGAGGGCGACGACGTGATGCAACTTGTTGACCTTGCCCATGGCGTCGTCGAGGATGCTGGCGATGATGCCGCCGTGGCAGTGGCCGGGTGGTCCGGTGTAACGGCTGCTGAGACGGAATTTGCAAACGAAGGTTTGACGCTCTTCGTCCAGGATGAACTTGAGGCGCATACCGTCGGGATTGTTCATGCCGCAGACGAAGCAGTTGTTCTTCTGCATCTTCATGTAGCGGGTGTCGTGGCCCTGGGGCTTCGGTGTGGGCATGGTGGGATTTTACAGGGATGCAGGGGTTGGGGCTGATCGCAAACGTGGAAGATCCCATTTCTCGCAAAAGAAGCGAGAAATAGACATCTGCTATTCATGAGATGATTTTGTTTTCCTAGTCTTGAATTTTCTTCTCAGAGGAGTGCGGCTGTGATGGTTGATGGGAAAGCAGTTTCCCTTCGACTTCGCTCAGGGCAGGCTCTCACCGGGCGTTCCGCCCGATTCGGAATGACATCGATTTTTGGCCTTGATTTTTTCATGTTTGGTTTTCTTAGGTTTGGTTTTCCTAGTCTTGGTCTTCTCTTCAACGACTGAAGCCCCGCTCGGGTCTGAGTGGCAGCCAAGCCCCTATGCCACTTCTCGCAAAAGAGGCGAGAAGTGGGGGCACCGAGTCCTCTCCTCCAGTCCTCTCACTACCGGTATTTTCACTTCAAGTGCAATTTCTTTCACTGCTCGAAATTCGTCGCTTAGCTTTCAGTTTCTTGATACGGTCTCGCGCCGTTTCGCACTATCTGAACGAATGGGAGGCACCCGGTGAACGGAGCGCACGATGAAGGATGGAAAGGGACGTCCAGACCAATTCCAGGCACGCTGCTGAAGGTTTGTCTATGGGCGGTGTTTGCGGCGGGATTGCTGGTTGAGATGGCGGCGCCGCCGTTGAAGATTGAAAATAACGCATTTGTGATGCCGCCCACCGCCAATGTGCCGGGGACGCAGATGCGCCCGGACGCTTTGGTGCGTCGCGAGCAATGGATGCAGTCGTCCGCCGGCATTCTCACTGTGGGCGGAGCCCTGGCGCTTGGATTTTACTATCGGCGAAGGCTGCTCGCGGCGGTGAAGGGTTGAAGTTTTTATTTGTCATTACTGCTGGATTTGTCTACTCAAATCAGTCGGCCAAATGCACGATTACGAGTACGTGATCGGCAAAGGCTTTCCCTATGACTCGGCGAGCAACACGCGCAAGTGGCGCGGTTCGTCTTTGCCCCTGATGCGGTCAGGGTAAACCCAAGAAAAGGACAGAGACCAAATGAAAAACACGAGATTTTCCCGGGCGTACACATTGTTGTTAACGGCCGGCGTCGCGCTGACGACGCTGAGCGTCGGAATGCATGCTACGGAAGCGGCCAGCACGCCCAATGCGGCGAGGGTGAAATATAACCTGGCTGGCGGGGCCTCGAGCGGGACGCTGACGCCGGCATCGAGCACGCCGGTGCTGGTCATGGGAGTGCAAAATAACCTCGGCTATCGGGGAGTGGGACAAGTCGCAATGCTTCATGTGCCCTCAAGTTTCCTGGAGTGGACGGGAATTGAATCGCCTGCCTCGGCGGCTATTACCTCAGGGTTTAGCGGCGTTGCGGGAACCCACATTGTGTATCTGGATTACAGTCATCTGGTCGATATTCAAGTGGCGAGCACAGATACTTTCCTGATTCACAACGCGAACACGATCCCCATGGCGGGAACTGTCACGTTGATTTGGTAAGTTGCAGGAGGCGTACAAAAGGCCGCGGGCGGAATGCCTGCGGCTTTTTGGTTTGTGGGAATGTGACCTCCGTACGGTTATGGAAACGCCTTGCGAGGGTAGTGATCGCGTCGTTACGCTAGGGATCTTTCGACTGCGGTTGTGCTTCGGATTCGCGAAGCACAACCTTCGCTCAAGATGACAGAATTGGGATGGCAGGGTTGGGAATTGGGGAGATCCTGCTTCTAACTCGGACTGAAATCCTGTATACATAACGGTTTCGGAAATATTGCGCGGCAGAAATCGAAAGAGCATTGGCTTCCCTCTCATTGGGATTGGAGAACTCCGTGAAATTGCATCGATCCGCTTATGAATGTCTCGCCTTACCTACCTCAGGGGCTAAAGCCCGAGTTAACAGGAAAACGCTTATCGCAGCGCTGAAGCGCTGCGCCACCCGCAGCGGTGCCACCCAAAATCGTTTTGCTTTCCAAAATAGTTTTGTACCTCGAAATCGTTTTTCTCTCCAAAGTCGTTTTGCTCTAGTCCCGGCTACGCGTTTCTGGGCAGTCCACATGGCCTTGTTGATCTGGGTTATATGCTTCTGCTTGGTTGCAGCCGCGCAGACAACACCGGATAAAGATGCGGACAAGGCCGCAGTGCCCACAAGTGGCAAGAAAGATGTGAAGAAGGGGCAGAAGAAGGACGAGAACAAAGATAAGGCTGAAAAAAAGGGCGGGATGACGGCCGAGACTTTTTCCGGACTGAAGTTTCGTTCGATTGGGCCAGCGGTGGCTTCAGGGCGGGTAGCGTCGATTGCGGTGAATCCGAAAAATAAGTTTGAGTACTACGTTGGAGTCGCTTCTGGCGGAGTGTGGAAGACGGTGAATGATGGGACGACGTGGACTCCGGTGTTCGATGGCGAGGGGTCGTTTTCCATTGGATGGGTCACGCTTGATCCGAATGATCCGGCGGTGGTGTGGGTGGGAACGGGTGAGAACAACAGCCAGCGCAGCGTGGATTATGGCGACGGGATTTACCGGTCGGACGATGGAGGCAAGAACTGGCGGAACCTGGGATTGAAGAAGTCGGAGCACATTGGGCGCGTGGTGGTCGATCCGCGGGATTCGAAGGTGGTGTATGTGGCGGCGGAGGGTCCGTTGTGGGGGCCGGGCGGCGATCGTGGGCTTTATAAGACGACCGACGGCGGGAAGACCTGGAAGGCGGTGTTGACCATCAGCGAAAACACGGGGGTGGCGGATGTGGCGGTCGATCCGTCGAATCCGGACATTGTTTATGCGACGGCGTACCAGAGGCGAAGGCACGTTTGGACGCTGATTGATGGCGGGCCGGAGAGCGCGATTTATAAATCGACGGACGCTGGAGCGTCGTGGAACAAACTGAAATCGGGCTTGCCGACGCTTGATATGGGACGCATTGGGCTGGCGGTTTCGCCGGTCGATCCGAGCGTGGTGTATGCCACGATTGAAGCCGCGGATGGAAAGGGCGGGATCTTCCGGTCGAATGACAAGGGAGCGACGTGGGAGCGACGCAACGAATTCGATGCGGGCGCTATGTATTACGCGCACGTTGTTGCGGACCCAAAGAATGTCGACCGCATTTTTGTGATGAGTGTGAACCTGCGCGAATCACTCGATGGCGGCAAGACGATTCATAAAGTGCAGGAAAATAATCATCACGGCGACAATCACGAAATCTGGATCGATCCGGAGGACACGAAGCACTGGCTGGTGGGCTCGGATGGAGGGATGTATGAAACCTGGGACGACGCCAAGAGCTGGGAGTTCAAATCGAACCTGCCAACCGTGCAGTTTTACGATGTGGCGGTGGACAATGCGCTTCCCTTCTACAACGTATGCGGAGGCACACAGGACAATTTCTCGTGGTGCGGACCGTCGCGCACGCGCAATCTCAATGGGATCATGAACTCCGATTGGTATGTCACGACCGGCGGCGATGGCTTCCGCTCGCAAGTTGATCCGGTAGACGCGAACACGGTTTATGCGGAATCACAGTACGGGGTGCTGGTGAGGTACGACACGCCCACGGGACAGGAGCTGGTGTTGCAGCCGCAGGAAGGCAAGGGCGAGCCGCCGTTGCGCTGGAATTGGGATTCTCCGGTGATCATCTCGCCGCACTCGCACACGCGGTTGTATTTCGCGGCGAACAAACTTTTTCGCAGCGATGACAGGGGCGACACGTGGAAGGCGATCAGCGGCGATCTGACGCGACAGACCGACCGTAACAAGTTGCCGGTGATGGGACGAGTGTGGGAGCCGGATGCAGTCGCGAAGAATGGGTCGACGTCGTTCTATGGAAATATTGTTTCGCTGTCGGAGTCGCCGAAAAAAGAAGGCCTGATTTATGTAGGAACGGATGACGGGCTGATTCAGATCACTGACAATGGCGGACAGAGTTGGACGAAGGACGAAAAATTTCCGGGCGTCCCCGACACGACTTATGTCAGCCGGCTGGCGGCGTCAGTGCATGATGCGAACACGGTCTATGCGGCGTTTGATAATCACAAGAATGAGGATTTCAAGCCGTATCTGTTGCGATCGACGGACGCGGGGAAGACCTGGACGTCGATTGCCGGAAACCTGCCGGAGAATGGTCCGGTGCTGGCGTTTGCGGAAGATACGGTGAATGCGAAGCTGCTGTTTGCGGGGACGGAATTTGGCGCGTTCTTTACGATCGACGGTGGGCAGCGCTGGACTCAGCTCAAGGGCGGATTGCCTACGATTGCGGTTCGCGACATGGTGATGCAGGCGCGCGAGGGCGATCTGGTGATTGCAACGTTCGGACGTGGTTTCTATGTGCTGGACAACGTCGCGGCACTGCGGCAGATCACGGCTGAATCTTTGGAGCAGACGGCAACGTTGTTTCCAGTGAAGGATTCTTTGATGTACATCGAGCGGCATCCTCTCGGTCTTCCGGGAAAAGGATTTGAAGGGGCCGCGTTTTTTACGGCGGAGAATCCTGCCTATGGAGCGGCCTTTTCGGCCTATCTGAAAACGAAATTGAAGACGAAGAAGGAGAAGCGGCAAGAGGCGGAGAAAGAGGCGGCGAAGAAAAATCAAACGCTGCCGTATCCGACGAACGACGAATTGCGCGCCGAGGCGCAGGAGGCGAAGCCTGAGATGTACTTCACGGTTTACGATGAGTCGGGTGCGGCAATTCGACGAGTCGAAGGCAGCATCGACGCGGGCTTTCAGCGGGCCGCGTGGGATCTGAGGTATGCGGCGCCGTCGGTGCGAGAATCCGGAGAAGGGGAAGGTGACGAAGACTTTCCACCGGCTGGAACGATGGGGCCGCTGGTGATCGCTGGAACATACTCGGTGCGCATGTTCGAAAAGGTGAACGGTGTTGTGACGGAATTGGCGGGAGCGCAGAGCTTCAAAGTTGTTGCCGATGGAACGTCGTCCTTGAGCGCGGCGGATCGTCAGGCTCAAGAACAATTTCAACGCAAGACAGCGTCGCTCTATCGAGCGGTTTCGGGTGCGGTTCACATGGCTGAAAACGTGGAGGAGCGGCTGAAGTCGATTCGAGCGGCACTGCGGGAAACGCCGGCTGTGGAAAAACAGTTGGAAGCCGAGGCGGATGCGATCGAGCAGAAGGATCGGGGAATTCTGCGGGCGCTGCGCGGAGACAAGATATTGCAGAAGCGCAGTGAACCGATTCCAACATCGATTAATGAGCGGGTGGAGGCGATTCTGGAAGGCGAACGGTTCTCATTCACCAAACCGACGCAGACGCATATCGACGATTACACGATTGCAAGCGCGGAGTTTACGGAACAACTCGCGAATCTTCGAGCGATGGTTGAGGTCGATATGGCTAAGTTAGAGAAAGACATGGAGGCTGCCGGCGCGCCATGGACGCCGGGACGAGTACCGGATTGGTCGGAAAAATAGAAGACTGGCCCGTATTTTCACGATCAGTTCTTACGAGAATCATTGGGGTGTCTCACGGGTTTTTGTGAGACCGTTGACAGAAACCAAGGTCCCTCTCTTCGCTCGGGATGACAGTACGCGGTGAACGATGTTGAAGCGCATTCTCTTATCGTGGAGCAGCGGAAAGGACAGCGCATGGAGCCTGCATGTCCTGCGTCAGCGTGCTGAGTTTGAGGTGGTTGGGCTGCTGACCACTTTTAATGAAGAGGCCGACCGAGTCGCCATGCATGCGGTACGGCGCGAGCTGGTGGAGCGGCAAGCGGCAGCGGCCGGACTTCCACTTTGGGTAGTGCCATTGCCGTGGCCATGCTCAAATGAGCGATACGAAGCGCTGGTGGCGCAAGCGTGCGCGAAGGCGGTCGCCGAAGGAATCGATGGGATTGCATTCGGCGATCTTTTTCTTGAGGATGTTCGTGCCTATCGCGAGGGGCAATTGAAAAACACAGGGCTGAAGCCGATATTTCCGGTATGGGGGATGCCGACGGCGGCTTTGGCGCACGAGATGATCGCGTCTGGCGTGCGCGCCAAGCTGACTTGCGTGGATACGAACAAACTTAATAGATCGTTCGCCGGACGCGAGTTTGATGAAGCGTTGCTTGCAGATCTTCCTGATAACGTGGATCCATGCGGAGAGCGCGGAGAATTTCACTCTTTCGTGTATGCAGGACCCATGTTTGACGCCGCGATGCCGGTAACAGTTGGCGAGACGGTGGTGCGAGATCAGTTTGTTTTTGCGGATTTAATCGCAGAAGAAGCGGAGTTGACGGTTGGGCGCGCGCCTAGAAATTCGTGAATCGATTTTTTGAAATGCGCGGTTGCAAAATCCTGATCGGGTTGTGTTACACTCGCCGCCGACTGTTGCTTTAGCCTGTGGGGTGCGGCAACCGCCGTGGGGAAAATCGTTTCGCGTCACCGTGTTAGGTCGGGAGGACTAGGGAATGGGCCTCGCGTTAATGGTCGTAATCTGGCTGATCACTTTGATCAGTACATACTTTTTTGTCGCCAAGACCTGGTGGCTACCGGTTGGCGCCTCCGCCGCCACGGGTTTTATTGACCGTCAACTCGCACTCACTTTTGTTCTGATGGGAATCGTCTTTCTCGCGGCGCAGTTGGCGCTGGGCTACATCTCGTGGAAATACCGGGAGCGGCCTAACTCGCCTCCGGTGCAGTATTCGCACGGCAATACCACGCTCGAAATCGTATGGACGGTGCTGACCACGGTTTTGTTCGTCGGATTGAATCTGATGGGCAGCAGCGTATGGGCGAGCCAACGCTTTGATCAGGCTGGGCCGGGCGCGGTGCAGGTGGAAGTTACGGGAATGCAGTTTGCCTGGTACTTCCGTTATCCGGGGCCGGATGGAAAGTATGGCGCTACTAGCCCGAAACTGATGGATCCTTCGGCGGGCGGCGAAGCAGCGGTTGGACTGAACACTTCCGATCCCGCCGCAAAAGACGATGTAGTTACGGGCACGATGTTTTTGCCGGTGAACCGGGAAGTCGATTTGAGTTTGCGCTCGGTGGACGTGATTCACAGCTTCTTTGTGCCGAACCTGCGCTTCAAGCAGGACGCGGTGCCCGGCTTGAATATCCATATGCACCTGACGCCGACGGAGATTGGCGACTACGAAATTGCCTGTGCCGAACTTTGCGGCCTGGGCCACTACAAAATGCACGGCATGGTCAAAGTCGTCAGCCAGGAAGATTTCGACAAGTGGCTGGCGGCACGGGAGGCGGAGAAACAATAAATGGCAACCTCGGCTACCGTTCACGCACACGCTCCTCAGGGTTTCATTCGCAAATATATTTTCAGCCTCGATCACAAAGTCATTGGCATTCAATATTTCTTTTTGGCGGTGACGGCGGTGTGGGTCGGGATGTTTCTGTCGCTGCTGATGCGCATCCACTTGTATTGGCCGAACGCGGTTCTGCCGCTGGTAGGCGAGATCAAGCCGGAAATGTATCTCAGCCTGCTCACCATGCATGGCACGATCATGGTGTTCTTCGTGCTGACCACGGCGCCGCAGGGGGGCTTCGGAAATTATTTTCTGCCGATTCAGATTGGCGCGCCGGATATGGCCTTCCCCGTCTTGAACATGCTTTCGTTCTGGACGACATTTGTAGGATTTGTGGTGATTCTCGCGGCATTCTTCGTTCAGGGTGGAGCGCCGCTGCATGGGTGGACGGGCTATCCGCCGCTGAGCGCCGTGCCACAGGCTGGTCCCGGCGAAGGACTGGGAGCCGATCTGTGGATCACGAGCATCGCGATCTTCTGTTTAGCATCACTGATGGGCGCTTTGAACTTCCTGACGACGACACTCGACATGCGCGCCAAAGGCATGACGATGATGCGCATGCCTCTGACCGTGTGGTCGTGGTTTATTACGGCGATTCTCGGGCTGCTGGCGTTCGGCGTACTGCTATCGGCGGGGATTCTGCTGCTGATGGACCGCAACCTCGGCACGAGTTTCTACGTGCCGCTGGTGGTGGTGAACGGACAGATCATGGGCCACAAGGGCGGGTCGCCGTTGCTGTGGCAGCATCTGTTCTGGTTCTTCGGGCATCCTGAGGTTTACATTGCGATTCTGCCGGGTATGGGAGTGACCTCGCAGATTCTGTCGACGTTCTCGCGCAAGCCGATTTTTGGTTATCGCGCCATGGTCTATGCCATGCTTGGCATCGGCTTTTTTGGATTCATGGTGTGGGGCCATCACATGTTCATGAGCGGCATGAGCCCCTATTCGGCGTTCGCATTCTCGCTGCTCACCATGTGCATCGGCGTGCCTTCAGCCATCAAGACGTTTAACTGGCTGGGCACGATGTGGAAAGGGCGCATTCGTTTTCAAACGCCGATGCTGTATGCCATTGGCTTCGTTTCCTTGTTCGTCTCCGGCGGATTGAGCGGACCATTTCTGGCGCAGCCGGTGCTCGATATTCAATTGCACGACACATATTTTGTGGTCGGCCACTTTCACCTGATCATGGGAGTAGCTGCGATCTTCGGAATGTTTGCGGCGACGTATTACTGGGTTCCGAAAATGTTCGGGCGCATGATGAATGAAACGTGGGGACGCGTGCATTTCTTCCTCACACTCGCCGGGACCTATGCCATCTTCATGCCGATGCATTATCTGGGCATCGCCGGAGGGACGCGGCGCTACTCGCAATATACGGAAGTGGCATACCTGCAAAAGCTGATGCCGATTCATGGGTTCATGACTTACGCGGCGATCATCACGATCGCAGCGCAGTTTATTTTTGTTATCAATCTTTTCTGGAGCATATTCAAGGGTCCGAAGGCCAGCGACAATCCGTGGGAAGCGACCACGCTGGAGTGGACGACAGCCACTCCGCCGCCGCATGACAACTTCAACGGCGTTACTCCGGTGGTGCATCATGGGCCGTATGAGTATGGAGTTCCGGGCGCGCCCAAGGATTATGTGATGCAAACGGATCCAGCGACGGGCGCGGCACACTAAGCAGTTCAATCTTCATGGCGACGTATACACCAAGCACTCCGGTAAACCAGATTGGCCACGGCGGCGATGTACCCGCGCCTCCGAATGGCGGCGGAGATGATGGCGGCTTCCAAGGCCGGCCAAATGGAGCGCCGGACTACGGCGCGCGCTTGCGCCGGGCGCGGCTGGGGCTGATCTGCGGGATCGCGACCGTCAGCATGGTTTTCATCTCGCTGACTAGCGCGTACGTGGTGCGGCAGGGTTTGCCGACTTTCGACGGCACCACGAATTCTTACGTCCGCGACTGGGGCACGGTGCAGTTGCCGTGGCAACTGCTGCTGATCAACACGGCGCTTCTGCTGATCAGCAGTTTAACCATGGAATTTGCGCGGCGGGGCATCACGCGACGGGCTGCGCTGGCGCCACTGAAATCGATTCCGGGGATTTCGCTCGGAAAAGATACGAACTTTCCGTGGCTCGGAGTGACGGTTCTTCTAGGGTTGGGTTTTCTGGCGGGGCAATGGATCGCCTGGGGCGAATTGAAGGCCCGGGGATTTTTTGTCAATACGAATCCAAACAGTTCGTTTGTTTATTTGCTGACGGCGGCGCATGCAGTACATCTTCTGGGCGGCGTGGTTGCACTGCTCTGGGCCGGGGTGACTTCCCTGCAGCACAGGCCGGTAGAGGGACGGCGAATTGTGGTTGACGTCGCCGCCTGGTACTGGCACTTTATGGCTGTTCTGTGGATTTACATTTTTGCTCTTTTAGCATTTGCAAGGTAGGTCTTGGGTCATAGGTCATAGGTTTCAAGTTTTGGGTCTCAGGCGTAAGGTGTCAGGTCTCGTGTAGTTGGATTTGCCTAAGACCCAACACCCAACACCTGAGACCTAACCGGCGAAAGGGGAATTTGAAGAATGGCTGACGCCACGCTTCCACACGATGTAGCGGTGGTTCACGGACACGGGGGCGAGTTTGAAGCTCCGCTGTTTGGAGCTTATTCGAAAAAAGTAGGGATGTGGCTTTTCCTAGCCTCGGACTCGCTGACCTTCGGGGCGCTGCTGTTTGCCTTCAGCTACAACCGCATCTATACCACTCCGTGGCCCACGCCGTTTGGCAAGGACAGCATCATCAATGCGACCGTGATGACGGCCTGTTTGCTTTCGAGTTCGCTGACCATGGTGCTGGGCGTGTTCGCGGCACAGGCGGGCGACCGAGCCAAGACGCGCCTTTGGCTGCTGGCTACTATGGCGTTCGGGACGGCGTTCATCGTTCTGCACGGGATGGAATGGACCAAGCTAATCAACGAGGGGCTTTCTCTGCCCGGCTTTATGAGTGCTTTGGGCGTGACGCCGCCGACCGCCGCGGGCGAGTATGCAGATATCTCGAAGAACGTGCCGCAGTTCACGCAGGCCTTTTTCGGACTCACGGCGATGCACATGCTGCACGTGACCATCGGCGTGATTTATCTCGGCGTGGTCGCGTTTCGGAAATGGTTTCTGCCGATCCTAGCCGTGATCTGGATCGCGGCAGCATTTCTGATTCCAGCCGGCAACGTCTTTCACTACCCGGTTCATGTGCTGGGGATAGCGCTGGTTGTCTGCGCGATTATTCTTTTCCTGAAGCCGAAAGATTACGACGCGCATGATGTTGAGGTGTCCGGTCTGTACTGGCACTTTGTCGACCTAGTGTGGATGTTCATCTTCCCTCTGGTGTATTTGATGTCGACGAAGATTTAAGGGGCGGCAGTGAGGCGCGGGAGGTCCTTCGCGCAAAGAACGCGCTCAGGATGACAAAGCGTTTTAAGGGGACACGCGAATGCACGATGTGGCGAAGCACGACGATAGCAAGGGCCAGTATTTCTGGGTGTGGGGCGCGTTGCTGGTCCTGACCGGGATTGAGGTCTGGCTCGGATATAACCAGGTGTTCAAAGATCCGAAGCAGATGCTTGAAGTTCTGATGATTCTCTCCATCATCAAATCAGCGTTGATCATCGCCTACTTCATGCACCTGAAGTTTGAAAAGGCGATCATGCGATGGATGCTGGTGATCTCGGTGACGGCCTGCTTCGTGATTATGTATTGCTTCTTCTTCCCGGACGCGGGGCGCATTCTGCCGCCGCCAAACGGATTGGGAGTACAGTAGGGGTCAGGCAGTTCAGTATGAAGTTCATGGCAATGAAATCGCGGCTTTTGGTGTTGCTGTTGCTGATGGGCCTTTCGATAATGCCCGCCTGGGGGCAGGGCTGCGCCATGTGCAATGCGGTGGCGAAGAGCACGCCGAAAGAGGGGCAGCGCGCGCTGAATCGCGCGATCCTGGTATTGCTGATTCCTCCGGTTGGAATTATGGTGTTTGGGTTTGGGTTTGCTTTGCGATATGGCAAGCGCCGCGACCGCGAGCCGGACTAGCCGCTCAGTATTAAGATTTCCCACCTGCTTTCAGATTTCCTCTTTTCGTTCCCTACATGAGTTACCTGAGTTGATCACTCCCCGCTGCAGCGTAATTCCCGGCAAGACTTTCCCGCTTACGGTGGAAATTTCATAGGGAGGCGAAAATCCCATTCTCTAAACCGCTTGTTTGCAAGCAATGCCCCGCGCCGCGTCGAATGGCAAGCCTTTTGCACTATCACTTGCTATCGACTTCTTTTCATTCTTGTCAAAGGAGGTTATGAGTGAAAACAATTCTTCTCCGCTTCTCGATGGCAGCGGCGCTAACACTCTTGATCGTGGCGATTGGAGGATCGTCGTACGCACAGCAGGCGGATCAGGATCCGGCCCCGGCATCGCGGCCAGAGGCAACCACTCCCCAACAGCAGCAGAATGACGCCCAAACGCCTCCCCCCGGCGATACCATGACGCACGAGGCGACGACTTTCAGCGGCAAGATCACAAAGGAGGATGGCAAACTCGTTCTTAAGGACCCCGTGACCAAGGTCAGTTACAAACTCGACGACCAGACGCAAGCCAAGCAGTACGTTGGCAAAAGCGTGAAAGTGAGCGGAAAACTGGACATGAACAGCAACACGATTCAGGTGGATAGCATCGAACCACTCTCGTAGCACAACGGGGCGATTGAGAGAGCTGTGCGCGGAGGTAATGTGAGCGTTGCCTCCGCGCATTGCTCATTAGAAAGTCAGCACGAGAAAAAGGAAACCAGCAGCTCCATACTTTGACGATTGAAAGGGCGGTTCTTTCGATGCATTCACGATTGCAAGATACACAGTCTCGACCTCAGTACGACATCCCGACTGCGGTTACCTTCCTGCTCGCGGGTCTGGGCATCGGTTCCCTCTTCGGTATCCTGTACTCTGCCAGTCTCGATCAACCCACTCTGGATCATCCAACCCGCGACATATCGCAGCGGACGCAGCAAACCCTCCAGTAACAGTCTGCTCTATAATAAAAGATTCGGCAGCACTCTTTGAGGGCGCTGGGAAGCTTCCCAACGGCGGCGGAGTGACGGCTGACTCTTTTATCCGATGTCTCAAGCTACCCCTACGGAAAGCATTATTGTGCGCGGTGCCCGCGTACATAACCTCAAGAACATCGATTTTGAGGTGCCTCACAACACATTGACCGTGGTAACCGGAGTCTCGGGGTCGGGCAAGTCGTCCCTGGCTTTCGACACGATTTATGCGGAAGGCCAGCGACGGTATGTCGAGTCGCTTTCCGCGTATGCGCGGCAATTTCTCGAGCGAATTGAAAAGCCCGATGCCGATTCCATCGACGGAATCGCCCCGGCGGTCGCGATCCGGCAGAAGAATACGACGCGCAATCCGCGCTCGACCGTAGCAACGGCGACCGAGATTTACGATTATCTGCGGTTGTTATTTGCGCGGGTCGGCCGCACTTTTTGCGCGAACTGCGGAAGCGAAGTAAAGAAAGATACGGTGGATGAAATTGCCGACGTCGTGCTTGGGCTGGCTCCAGGAACCCGGGTGCAGGTTGTCTTTCCGTTGCAGCGGGAAACAGCTGTGCCGCAGGAAGCGGAGAAGAAAACTCCGCGCAAGCGCAAGTCGAGTAAGAAAGTTGAATCCCCGGAAGCGGCGCTAAGCGACCAGCTGAAGACACGCCTGTTCGAGTTGCGCAAGGCCGGCTTTAATCGTCTTTATCAAGCGGGGCAGGTGTTTGAATTTTCCACGCCGGAATCGCTGCTCGATATTCACTTCGACCAGCCGGTCTATGTGCTAGTTGATCGTCTTGCGATTTCCGCGGAGTCGCGTTCCCGGATTGTGGATGCGGTGGAAACGGCTTACCGGGAATCGGGCGAAGTTATTTTCGATCTGCCGCCGCACGACGACCAGCCTGCGCGGCAGTTGCGCTTTGCACAGCGCTTCGAGTGCAAGAACTGTAACTTGCGATATGAGGAACCCGAGCCGCGTCTCTTCTCTTTCAATAATCCGTACGGCGCTTGTCCGCGCTGCCAAGGATTTGGCAATACGATTGACTTCGACCTCAACCTAGTTATTCCCGATAAAGCGAAATCGCTCGGAGATGGGGCGATTGATCCGTGGAACAAACCCAAGTACCGCGCTGTGTTCGCGGAGATGAAGCGTTTTGCCAAGCAGGCTGGAATTCCATTCGATGTTCCGTGGGCTGAGCTGGAGGGTGATCAGCAGGAACTGATTTTGAATGGAGAAGGTCAATTTCTGGGAGTGCGGGGGTTCTTTCAGTATCTGGAGCGGAAAAAATATAAGCTGCACATCCGCGTGTTTCTGAGCCGTTATCGAGGGTACTCCAGTTGCCTGGATTGCCATGGCACGCGGCTGCGGCTGGAGGCGCGTCAAGTAAAGATTAACGGAAAGAATATTTGTGAAGTCTGCTCGATGACGGTTGAAGATGTGACTAGGTTTTTCGACGACGTGCAGTTGAGCGCTGAGGAAGCCGATATAGCCGACCGGCTACTGCAGGAGATCCGCGAGCGTTTGCGTTTTCTGAACGACGTTGGCCTGGAGTATCTGACACTCGACCGGCTGGCATCAACTTTGTCGGGAGGCGAGGCGCAGCGAATTCAACTCGCAACTTCGTTGGGATCGAGGCTGGTGGGCACACTATACGTTTTGGATGAGCCGTCGATCGGATTGCATAGTCGTGATACGCACCGGTTGATCAAGATTTTGCATGATCTGCGCGACTTGGGGAATACGATCCTAGTAGTGGAGCATGATCCCGACATCATGCGGACGGCGGATCGCATTCTCGATCTCGGCCCGGGCGCGGGTGAAAATGGCGGCACACTTGTTGCCGAGGGAACCTACGCGGAGATTTGCGCGAATCCGGCTTCGCTGACTGGCCGCTATCTAGCCGACGATTTGCGCATTCAAGTGCCGGCGGTGCGGCGCAAGCCGGGAGTGCAGCAGATCAGAATTCGTGGCGTTCGGGCCAACAACCTTAAAGGAGTCGATATTTGTATTCCCCTTGGAATGCTGGTAGCGATTACCGGCGTTTCAGGGTCGGGCAAGTCGACGTTGCTGCATCAAGTTCTGTATCAGGCGCTGGGGCAAGCCAAGCAACAACAAGTTGGCTCAGGGAGCGGGGCGGCTACGTGGGAAAGTCTGGAGGGCGATGAGTTTATCGATGAGGTTGTGCTCGTCGATCAGTCGCCGATCGGGCGAACGCCGCGTTCGAATCCGGTAACTTATATCAAAGCATTCGATGTGATCCGCGATCTGTTCGCGTCACTTCCGGAGGCCAAAAAACGCGGCTTTGCCTCGGGACATTTTTCTTTCAACATTCCGGGCGGCCGCTGCGAGACATGCCAGGGCGATGGCACGGTCACCGTGGAGATGCAGTTTCTGGCGGATGTCGAGCTGATTTGTGAAGAGTGCAAAGGGACTCGCTATAAACTGCAGGTGCTCGACGTGCGCTATCGCGGCAAGAATATTCATGAGGTGTTGAACCTCACGGTAAAGGAGGCACTCAGGTTTTTCGCGGAAGTGCCCAAGTTGACCGAGAAATTGCGAGTGCTCGACGAGGTGGGGTTAGGATATTTGCGGCTGGGTCAATCGGCGACAACGCTTTCTGGCGGTGAGGCGCAGCGAATGAAATTGGCGGCGCATTTGCAGCCTGCCGGCCGCGAGATTGGCCGCCAAGGCGCTGGGCGGCCGGAAGAAGGCCGACGCAGGCGGCGCATGCTCTATATTTTTGACGAGCCCACGACTGGGCTGCACTTTGACGATGTCAGCAAACTGTTGGCGGCGTTCCGGCGTCTGATCGAAGCAGGCGGGTCGATCCTCGTGATTGAACACAATCTTGAAGTGATCAAAACCGCCGACTGGGTGATCGACCTGGGACCGGAGGGCGGCGCGCGCGGCGGCAAGATTGTGGGAGTTGGCCCGCCGGAGGCGATTGCCAAGTTGCCGGGATCGTATACGGGCAAGTATCTGGCCCATTTGCTGAATGGGAAAAGCAACGGAGCGTCGCGTTCCAATGCGAGTAAGTAGAATCTTTGCGACGGTACTGGCGGGACTGTTGTTGACGGCAAGCTCCTGCGTGCTCGCACTCGATGCTGAGCAGCCTCTGCCGCAATCCGCGACGCCGTCCTCAGCGACATCATCCTCACCGCAAACTTCGCAGCCCTCGGCGCAGGATTCTCACCGGGGCGCGCACCATGTTCAGGTTCCGGACGAAGATAATCCAACTCAACCTGCCGAACTTACCGCGGCAGAAACGGCGATCGAAAAGCGCGATTACGCTGCCGCCGAACGGCTTCTTCGGAAGTTGACCGAACGCGATGGGGCGAGCTATGTGGCGTGGTTTGATCTGGGCTTCGTGGAGAATGCTTTAGGCAAGGTTGACGAGTCTATCGCGGCCTATCGCAAGTCAGTTGGGGCGAAGCCGGATGTTTTTGAATCGAACCTGAACCTTGGGTTGCAACTGGCAAAGACGGGCCAGCCGGGCGCAGAAGAATTTCTGCGGGCTGCAACCCAGTTGAAACCTACCAGTCACCCGGCTGAGGGGCAGTATCGCGCCTGGCTATCGCTGGCGCATGTGCTGGAGAAATCGAAGCCCGATGAAGCGCTGCGGGCCGATCAACAAGCGGCGACGCTTCAGCCGAAGCAGGCGGAGCCCCACCTTTCCGCCGGTCAACTGCTCGAGAAGGAAAATAAGTTCGCCGACGCCGAGCAGGAATACAAGCGAGCGCTGGCGCTCGATTCACAATCGAGCGATGCGGTGGTTGGGCTGGCCAACATTTACATGCAAGGCCGACGATTCCCCGAGGCAGAGGATTCTCTTCGAAAACTACTGGCGATACAGCCGAACTCTGGTCCAGCGCACATACAAATGGGGCGCGTTCTCGCGGCCGAGGGTAAGAATGATGAGGCCGTCGCCGAACTGCAGGCAGGACTCAAACTCGAACCCGGTGACGATGCGGCACATCGCGAGGTTGCGGATCTGTTCGCAGCCGCCGGAAAGAACGATCTCGCCGAGGGCGCGTACCGCGAGTTGCTTGCGGTTCACCCGAGCGATGCGGAACTTCATCGGAGGCTGGGGGAAGCTTTGCTGTTGCAAAAGAAATTTGTGCCGGCTCAGCAGGAATTTGTCGCGGCAATCAAGCTCAAGCCCGACCTCGGTGAAGCTTATGGCGGTCTTGCGTTCGCGGCTAGTAATAACAAGGACTATGCTCTCGTTATCCGCTCCCTGGATGCGCGCGCGAAGCTGCTGCCGGAAGTCCCCACCACCTACTTTCTGCGCGCCTCGGCTTACGACCACCTGCACGATCCCAAGAAAGCCGCGGCAAATTATCACCTCTTCCTCAAGGCGGCCAATGGGAAGTATCCTGAACAGGAGTGGCAGGCGACGCATCGGCTCATTGCGCTGGAGCCGAAAAAGTAGCCGAAGAGGTGGCCAAGGCGAGTACCGATGTTTCCAAGAGCAAACCCCTCGCGATCGTGTTGTGCCGCAGGCGCAATTGTCTGCTTAGTGCTGGCAGTGTGTCCAAGGCTGACTGGCGCGGCAGAGCCGACGATTGAGGAATTGAAGCAACGCGTGGCCAACACTTCTCTGGCCGACCGGCCACCATTGTGTATTCGCATTTGTGAGCGGCAGCTCGATGCCGCCGACCGATTCTTTGTTGCGGGCGACAGCGAGAAGGCCGGAAACGCGCTGACCGATGTGGTGGCGTTTGCTGAACTGGCCCGGGACTACGCGATTCAGACGCACAAGCACGAGAAGCCCAGCGAAATCGCTATTCGGAAAATCGCCCGCAAGTTGTTTGATCTGAAGCATACAGTCTCGCGCGAAGACCAGCAGCAGGTGCAGAACGCGGTGGACCGGTTGGAGCGGGTGCGAGACGATCTGCTGTTTGCGATGTTTCCAAAAGGTGGGAAGAAATGAACACGCTTCGGTTTCGAGTTGGAGTCTCTGTTGCTCTGCTATTTTTGACAGTGGCGATGGCGTCGGCGCAGCGCCGCCGCGATCCGTTTACCCAGCCTGAGATCGATCAGATTCGCGACGCCAGCTGGGAGCCGCAGCAACGGCTTTCGCTTTATGTAACGTTCGCACGAGCGCGGTTGGCGGCAATGGAGCAGATGCGCAGCGATCCGAAGACGAAAGACCGTTCGCAACAAACGCATGATCGTCTTGATGACTTCCTGCTGATTTACGACGAATTAAACGACAACATCGATACCTACGTCGATCGCAAAGACGACATCCGTAAGCCGTTGAAGTTGATCATCGATGCCGATACCGAGTTCGAGGCCAAGTTGCGGGCGTTGAAAGATGCGGCAGACGTGCCGGCGGCGGAAGCGAAGCAGTTCGAGTTTATTCTTACCAACGCGCTCGACACGCTCGATACTTCGGTGGAAGATCATCGGAAGCTGCTGGTGGAGCAAGAGGAAGCGGCGAAGCATCGGAAGAAACCGAACGCCAAGAAGTCGGGCAGCGGAATGTAGTGAACGCCGGACCATCACTCTCTCGGTACGAATCATCTTCAGTTCGAATCATCCGTGCTAATCTGGGCTTATTGTGCGTGAGGGATTGCTCGAGATTTTTCATGACGAACACCGGCAATTGCGGCCCGGTGCTGCGCCGCCCGAATTGAAGATCGAGTTTTTCGCCTTCGCGAACGTGAACAACACCATTCGCTTGCGCGAGGGCAGGCTTCTGGTGCGGCTTTCCGATCTGCTGGAGGGCGCGCCGGAATCTGTTGTGCACTCCATCGCCCATATCCTGCTGGCCAAGATGTATCGCAAGCCCATTGATCGCAGCCATTCCGCACGCTACCGGAAATATCTTGGAAGTCATGAGTTGGTGAACAAGGCGCGGCTCGTACGGCAGATGCGCGGGCGCAAGCGGCTGCATTCTCCGCAAGGCCACATTTATGATCTCGACGCGATTTTTGAAGATCTGAACCGGCGCTTTTTTCATGGGCTGCTGGGGCGGCCGCGCATGAGTTGGAGTCCGACGAAGACGCGGCGGATTCTGGGGCATTACGATCCGGCGCATAACGCGATTGTCATCAGCCGGGTGTTCGATCGGCTTGCGGTGCCGCGCTACGCGGTGGAGTACATCGTTTACCACGAGATGCTGCACTTGAAGCATCCGGTGAGGTTGCGTGGGAGCCGGCGGTGCGTGCACTCGGCGGAGTTTCAAGCAGAGGAGAAGTTGTTTCCGGAGTTTGAGCGGGCGGAGGGGTTCTTGAAGAGGTTGTGAGGGAAATGGCCTGTTACCGATAGTTTGAGGTTTCCTGTTGGACGGTGCATTGCACGGAACTATTCTCCGAGTTTATTTGGGACTTTTAGCAGCTGCGATCCGACGAGGATGAACCAGATTGTCTGACCAAGGCTGACTGCGGCCATGCCATGAACATCCATGCGCAGGTGGCCGACGCAGACCCCTGCAATAATTAGAGCGGAGATTATGCAGCCGTAGATGGCGGTGCCGCGGCCGATGCCACCGTTGCGCAGGGCGGAGATAGACCAGAGGATGATTGCGGAGGAGGCGGCTACGGAGTAAATGCTAGCGAAGGCCTGGTTGATCTGGAAGATTCCGTAGATCACGATTTTCCATTGCGGGGTGGCTTCGGGGACGTCATGAGCCATGTGCTTCATGATGCTGGGGATGATGAATCCGCTGACCGCGGCGGCGATGAAGATGCCGACGCAGGCAAGAGCAAAAGTCACGAGCGCGGCGAAGGAGATGCGGTCGGCAGTGGCGATGTGGCGCGCGAGCCCGCAGGCGCCGAGGAACAGCGCGAGAACGCTGACGATGGCCAACGAGTGCGCGATGCCGGAGTGGCTCATGAGATGATCCACTTGCTCGGGGGTGAGCGAGGTCGATGACGTGGGGTGGATTGCCATAGTGACGATGGTGCCGAGCGAGCCGGCGATGAGTGCGATTCCAGATTTGCGATTGTCTGTCATAGCGCCACTCTAGACAGAGATTGAAGAACCTGAAAGTGTTATTTCAAAAAGTGGCGCGATACCGAACAAAGTGGGGCGACATGTTCAGGAATAAACGAAGATGAAGGCCGTCAAGAGCAAGGCTAAGAGTGCGAAGCCTCGTCGAAAGACTGACCGCCGCGTACTGCGAACGCGCGACACGCTGGGCAATGCGCTGGTTGCGCTGATGCAGGAAAAACATTTCGACGAGATCACGGTGCGCGAGGTGCTGGATCGCGCGGGCGTTGGGCGGTCAACGTTCTATGCACACTATCGCGACAAAGATGATTTGTTCTTGAGTGACGTCGAGGATTTTCTTGCATCGGTTTCTACTGCGTTGAAGCTCAATGAGCCGAACGGAAAACGGCTGCTGCCGGTGCGAGAGTTTTTCACGCACGTGCGTGAGGCGCGTGAGTTCTACATGGCGCTGGTGAGGTCCGGGAAAATGATTGATGTGCAGACCTTGGCCCGGGGATTCTTTGCGCGGTTGATTGAGGAGCGATTACAAATGGCGGGAGTGAAGACGGAACCCTCGCAGCGGTCAGCTCAGGCATTTGCGCTGGCAGGAAGTCTTTTCTCGCTGTTGGATTGGTGGGTGGACAAAGGGATGAAGCCCGATCCCAACGAAATGGATGAGTTATTTCACCGCATGGCTTGGAGCGGACTGGGACGCTGAGCATCATGATTTGGGTGCGCACAGAAAAAGGCTGACCTCAGGCGCTAAAGTGCGGTTCACCTAAAGCGACCTAGTCGCACGACTCAAGTCGTGCCCTTCCCTAGGCCGTTACGGCTGAGCGGGAGCCGGAGATGCGGGCATCAGGCGGAGGAGAAGTCGTTTCCGGAGTTGGATAGGGCGGAGGCATTCTTGAAAAGATTGTGAGTGAAATGGTTCTGGTTTCAACAACACACTAGTGTGCGCGTCTCTCGCAGACGATTCCGCTACGCGAACGTTCAGAAGAAAGTGCCGCGCTGACGGCGTAAATCCGCTTGCGGGTTTACGCTTTCATTCTGCCGCTGTTTACGGGCTGACTTTTCGTAAGGCACGATCGGGAATGCTGCGACGGAATAACGAGATAAACCTCTGGCTGCCTGTTAGCCACAAAAGCGCTCTGAGCCTACCCACAGTTGAGCCAGATCTCTGAGGTTGTGTTTGTATGTACGCGTTACCAAGTATTCCTTCCCACCTTTTACACGCAGCCTGTACTCTCCTGTCGGTAAAGGTTGGATCTCCTCCACGGCCGAAATATTCACGATGACCGAGCGGTGGATGCGAACAAAACCGTAGGGTTTGAGCTTCTCTGCCATGGACGAGAGGGACTCATGCACTAAATAGGCATTAGTTCGGTGTCGCAACGAAATGTAATTACCTTCGGCTTGCACGGCTAGGATGTCGGCTAAATCCAAGAGTAGGATGCTGCCCTTTGCCTTGAACGCGATTCGTGGCACCTGTCGTTTTGCTATAACCTCCATCTGCCGCCAGACTCGCATGAAGTCCGCAGCATCAACTCGGATTACCGGAAGCAACGATGTATCTGCAGCTTCGCAGAACTCGTCCGCTGTCGATTCAAGAGTGTAATCCCGTCTACTCTTGGTGGAGCAAATCGCAGCTCCCCGCCGTGGCCTAGCCGAAACATCCACATTAGCGTAAGCAGCTTGTTGAACAAACACTTCACGTGCAATGGCCTTCTGATCCTGAATTTCGCGGGCGCTCATGATGAAACCCCTTGCTCTCTCGTTTCGACTTCCTGCTACGCGAAGTGAGATTGACGAGTGCACTGCTTACTTTTGCCCAGTGCTCACTGCTGACGGAAAGCTGGATTGCGCGCCAAAATAACACTCAATGGATTGCAACTTTCCGTTCTTGATTCGAAGATACTCCACGTTCCGGAACGATTTACCGTCCTTGGTGTCGCAAAGATACTTCACAAAAGCATCGTTCGCCCCAGTGGTGATTCGCTCCAGGTCAAAATGTCCAATGAAATCGATCTGCGTTTCCCAGCATCGCGTTTTGAAAGTGCTCTTGCTGATGTGGTCGTCGCCGGCCGCGCTTGTAAAGGTGAAGTTATCGGCGAGCAGGCTATCCACTGGGCCCCAGTCTTTCTTCTCCCAGGCTGCGTACCACTTCCGGACTACCTCCTCGTTGGTTAAGTTCTGCCCTCCTAACGCGCTGGCACTTGCCGTCCGGCAGGCTCACGGCGCCAACCAGCGCGCAAGCTCCGGTTGCGAGCAGATTCCTGCGCGACACTGCGATCTTGTTATTGTCATTGTTCGTTCTCCTTTTTATGAATTATGAAGTGAAGCGCTTCGCCAGATCACGATGCCTGACTGCATTAGCATACGGACCGGTTGGTATGTAACAGTGTCAAACTGCTCCTTGAGATACCGATGCGATCAACCTCGCTTGCGGTTGCCCTAAGGCCGAAGAGACCTCAGCCAGCCCACGATATTTCTGATTCCCATATTCCACACCTTCACATCTTGAGCATTCTTTGCCAGCACTTCGTAGCCCTCGACCATCGCGATCAGAAAACTCGCAGTCTCTTCCGGAACCAAGTCGCGGCGGACTGTTCCCTGAGACTGCCCCCTCCGCAAAGCCATGGCAATGCCTTCTTGCCAGGCATGGAAGATTCTCTCCAATCGCTTGCGGAATTGTTCGTCGAGCTGAGACATCTCCTGCGTCAAATTAACCAGGGGACAGCCGCTCTTTACGTCTCTCGGCCGATGCGGTATTGCCCGTACAATGCCGATCAAAGCATCGATAGGGTCCTTCTCCTCGCTCTGTTGGAGAGGAAGCATCCACCTGTCACGGGTGAGTTTTGCGACGATCTCTTCGATGATGGCATATCCCAGCGCTTCCTTGCTCTCGAAATGGTAGTAGAGCGCTCCTTTGGTGACATTAGTGGCGGCCAGAATAGTATCGACCCCAGCACTCTGGAAGCCGTATCTGTAAACCTCGCGAAAAGCCGCTTGTAGCAGGCGTTGCCGCGTCCGCTCAGGATTACGCGGCCTCGGTGCCCTGCGTTTTGGACTCCTGCGTGCCACCAACATACCAACCAGTATGTATGATAATCGTCTGAAAATCAATCGCAATTAAGCGGCCTGATTTGTTGGCTGCTGACATTCTCGAATTTCGTAACCTCTCGCTAGTGTGTATGAAAAGTTGGAGAAACAGTCGCTCTAGCCGATTTGTAATCGTCCCATGACGTTGTTAGTCCGCCACTCCTTTTCGAACTCTGAAATGTTGGGCCTGTTGTCTCACGTAATCGTTGTGAACGTGGAACACCACATGCTCCCTCCATCCCCGCACCACGATTTTGCCAAGGAAAAGAGGAGATATGACCGCGTTAAGACGTTTGCAGAATTTATGGATACTGTGGGTGATCACGTTCGTTCTGGTTTGCTTCAGCAATGCATTCGCTCAAGCGAAATACAAAGTTCAGGACTTGGGCGTTCAGCGCCCTGACAACCTGGGCATGGCCATGGGCCTCAATAATTACGGCTGGACGCTGAATATGGAGCAGCTCCTGGATCCTTTCAGCATTTCCCTTTCCGCCCACCTCGTGTCGGGCACAGACAGTATCAGCATCGGCGAACTCAACCTCCCACTCGGCACGCTTGGAGGCCCGAACAGTTCGATCAATTGGAACGGAATCAACGACCCCGGGGAAGCCGTCGGTATGTCCGAAACATCTGTTCCAGATCCGAATGGCGAAGACCTTTGCGGTTTCGGCACACACCTTACGTGTCTTCCGTTTTTTTGGAAAAACGGCCACATGCACGCTCTGCCAACGGTGGGCGGGAATAACGGGCAGGCCAGCGCCGTCAATAACTTCGGACAAGTCGCAGGATATGCGGAAAATGGTGTCGTTGACTCAACTTGTCCCGCGGGCATCATTAATAATCGGGTTGATCTGCCCGTGATGTGGACAAAAGGCAATGCCCAGGCTCTTCCTACGATCGGTACGGATCCAGACGGGGTCGCATTCGGCATCAACAATCAAGGCCAGGCCGTAGGCTATTCGGGAACCTGCACCTCAGCGAATTTTGCCGTACTGTGGGAAAACGGCACTGCCACCGCGCTCGCGGACCTCGGAACTCCGGGCGCCATAGCTTACGCCATTAACGCCCACAACCAAATTGTTGGGCAAGCCGTCAACTCTGAGGGCACAGCCTTGGCTGCTATTTGGCAGAACAATACAGTCACAAGCCTCGGCATCCTTCTGCCGGGAGATGTTGCCTCTTTTGCCACCAGCATCAACAACCGGGGCCAGGCGGTGGGAAGCTCCTTCGATTCCACCTCCAGTTGGTCCCACGGCCTCCTCTGGCAGAACGGCAAGATGTACGACCTTAACACTCTATTTCCCGCGAGTTCCAACCTCTACGTAATCTCGGCTAGCAACATCAATGAGAGCGGACAAATCGCAGGTATGGCGGTGGAGATGGCCGGGCAGAACGCAGGAAATATCGTCCACGCCTTTTTAGCAACCCCAGTAAATGAAGACATGGGCAAGTCGATGGCAGACGTCGTACATACGCATCCGAAAATCACTTTGCCCGCGGCGAATGTTGGCAAGCTTTCGCCAAGGTCCGCACACTGCTCAATCCACGAATAAAGGCATTTTCTGAGATTCCGCACCATGCCTTTCAGCCATGCTGCGCCAAGGCGCAAGATGTGAGGTTTTGCGGGTCAACCTGGGTCACGCGAATATCGCATGACCCAGAATGTTTGCGGCAAGGGGGCGGATGCCCCACTCAAGTCTGGTTTGGCTTGAGTGGGGCAGTTCTGGGCCAGCCGTCCGGTCCAGAGGGACGCCGAGTCTAACTACGTATCAACTGTTCCGTTTCGCGCTGCTGGCGCGCCTCCATGACTGCGAAGAAACGTACGTTCACCTGGGCGCGGTCCGATTCCAGACGCGCCACCGTGTCGGCAAAGGGTTGTTGTAGCACGTCCGATTTTTTCTTGAGCCGTTGTAGTCCTTGGACGGCATTGTCGATTCCTTGATTCACAGCCCCAGGAGGGTCTGGTTCAACACACTAACGGAACACTTTACGGGATGACCTATTATGGTGGGACCGACGGCCTCGGCACGGTATACAGCCTGTCGGCAGGGCTGGGCGCATTTGTCGAGACGCTGCCCTCCTCGGGCAAAGTTGGGGCGAAGGTCATTATTTTAGGGACGAGTCTAACCGGGGCGACCAGCGTCACGTTTGACGGCACGGCGGCGACATTCAAAGTAGTTTCGAGCTCGGAAATCACTACGACCGTTCCTGCTGGCGCGAAAACCGGGATCGTGCAGGTCACGACCTCTGCCGGCACGTTGTCTAGCAATGTGGTTTTCGTCGTGACTGACTAAAGGCTGTCGAGGACCGTGGCTCCCACCCTTCGGCTCCGCTCAGGGCAAGCTCTTTCGAAAATTGCGAAAGGTAGGGCAGACTCAGTTGCGGTGGTGCAAACGTGGGCCAGTTCCCCGGAGCAGCCTCGTTACACTCCTTGGTTAAAGTGGTCTGCCGGCAAGTGTTGGCTATGGGCAGTTCGGCGTCTGGTTCCAGTTTCCGGGTCCGCACCAGGCGTTGACCAGCGTGCCAAGAAGTGAGGAATTCGCTGCGACCTCAAAGGCGTAAACCATGACGCCTTCATAACCGTTTTTCTTTAGCCAATCGACATCCTGGATCGGGTGGGGAGAAGAAGTGCCGTCTCCTGACAGAAAGCCAAGCGAGAGTGCGTTCTTGGCCATGCCCGCGTTCGCGTAGAAGGGCAATCTATCTTGAGGGGCGCCTCCGTAGCTCATTTCCCAGCCATAAGTGAGGGTTTGCTCGAGCGTTACGCCTTGATAGGGAACGCCGAAATATTCCGCATCGGCAAACAGTGCCTTGGAGATAATTTTGCCCGGCAGGCACTGTTTCATCATGGAGGTGACCATGGCGAGCGAGTTTAGTACGGGTTTGGCTCCGTCTCCCGCAAACTCGTCGTCGATGTCGATGCCATCCAGGCCGTAGGTCTCGACCACGCTCTTGAGTTGGTCGACGAAGTTCTGGGCAAAGGCAGGGGTGGTGAATTCCGACCAGCCGGCATCGTCGTGGTTATTCAGGAAGGTGAGCAGGACGGTAATGCCCTTGGCCTGTAGCCCCTGGATGGCATCGGATTTTAAGACTTTGGTGATAAATTCGGTCCGCGCACATGCGATCGAGCCGCCGAGGAGAATTGGAATTTCTGGCGCCAGGGGGGTGCAGTAGCTGGGCAGGGTCTGGTTGATAAAGGCATCGTCGATGCAGCAGACGACGTCAACTGCCGGACCGCCGTCGTCGGTGGTGTAGCAGCCCGCCCCGCTCAGCATGGCAGCGTCGGGGATGGCGTTGATGTAGGCGATGCTCATGCCATTTTTTTGGTAGGCATCGCACTGCGGGGCGCTGCCGTACCAGGGAGCGCCTCTGAAGAATACGGCATCGCCTGAATTGAACACGCGCGACGCAGGCCATGCGGGGTTTTCAAGCACCATGTATTCGCGGCAAAAGAAAAAGAAACTGATATTGGGATCGAGCAGCGCGATCCGCCGGGCTTGTTGGGGCGAACACTTCGGCACCGTTTTGATGTAGGAGTCCCAGTTTGCGCCTTTATACATGGCAACATTGGCGGTTTTGAGCCAAGGCATAGTTTCTCTCCAGACAGCGTTCGTGTTCAAACTCGGCTAAACTGGCCCACCCTCCGTACGGGCATCTTGGACGGGCCGATCCGGACTTCGCCTGGGAAGCCGCGGTCAAGGCGGCCAAGCTGGCGAGTGGCGCAGCACTGCGGGAGCCCGTAGCGCGTGCAAATGGGCCCTTGCCCGTGGCTTGCCGGTGGTGGGTCGGCCACGCGCTCTTCGTGCGCGAATAAAATCAAGACCCCGCCCAACTAAAGCGTCGACTTGGCCACCATGATCTGATCTTTGCCAGGGCAGTTGCGGACGAGTCGCGATCGGCGTGAGTAACATAGTGCCCTAAGGGGGGGAATGTCAATGTGAAGCTAGCCGGCGCATTGCCGGGTTACCACGACTATGGCAGCTTTGCGGGCGTGAGGCCTAGGATGAAATTCGTCCGCTCCGCCGTTACATTCGCGGGCGGATGATCTTCGTCCAGGCTTGCTCCGGCGAAGCGGCGATAGCTGTTTGAAGGACCTGCCAATACCTGCACAAACTCAACCGACAACGGCACGTTCGGGATGCGCGCGCCGAACCAGTGAGGATCGTCGCGCTGCGCCCAGGTGACGAGCGGCGGGTGGCGCACATCTGTTTTCGTTTCCTAACGAGTGAAAAGTCAAAACCCTGGGTGCCCCATTTCTCGCGTCTTTTGCGAGAAGTGGGATTCAACCACGATCACAACTCTTAAAGCTATAGGGGACAGATTTCCTCTCCGAGCGAGATCCCACGTTTGCCAAAAGCAGGCAAACATGGGCACCCCAAGGTTGAACATGAGTGCACCTCTCGAGAGTTATACTTCCCCGTTGCAGATGTGGGCCACCCGCCCAATCAGAAAAACGGGGACGGCTTGCGCCGTCCCGGAAACCGCGACGGGGGAGGCCCGCGCATCCGAAGCGTCATTGCTTCGGAATGTTTTGGAACCCAGGAAAATTAGTAGCGCTTCTGCTGGACCCAGAGGCGAACCTGGTCTTCGACCGAAAAGCGTTGCGCGGGCGTGCCCGCGAACTTGGACTCCAGAGAAAACGTGTGCGCTTCGAGGGGCACGGAGAAATGGAGTTTGGTGTTCACGAAGCTGCGCACGAAGAGATCGCTGTAGCGTTCGAGTCCCAGGACCTCAAACTGGACGGTATGCACCAGTCCGTGAAACAGGGTCCGCTCGGCGACTTTCTCGTTGAAGACGACAACATCAATACAGGTCAGGGAGTGCATGTGAGGAATGTCGGGCAGGTTGACGAAGCCTAAGGCCCTGTATTCCTCGTAAAAAGGCGGATTGGGCAGGCGCTTGCCCTGGAGTTCGACGACGCGCACGCGCTCGAGCAGGTCGGCGGAGAAATAGGGCCACATGCTGGCCTTCTGGTGGTTGCTGAGAGGCACCGCCGAATGGAGATAGTACTCGCGCTGCTGGCGCAGGAACGAAGCAACGCGAGCGACGGCGTCGAGGATCTGTTTTTCAGTGGGCGGGGTGAGAGGCGCGGCGGCTTCGGCGCTAGGGATTTTCTTTTCGATGGACGCGTAATATTCGCTGAGAGCGGTGGCCGCCTGAACGGACTTGCGCAGGATATCGCGCTGGCCGAAACGGGCCAGATCGTCGGTGGAAAAACGCAGCCGCAACTGATGCGCGGCGCAATGGGCGCTGAGCAGCTCCAGCTGGGCGTGCTGCAATTCTGAATTCATCTGGGCGATCAAAACTCGATCGTTGGGATTTTGCCACGAGTACATCTTAGTAACTCCTGAAGAATTGGGATACCACGGAAGGGGCCCGACTACTCATAATGTATACACCGTTATGTTCACGGTGTCAACATCATTAAAACGATTTTTCTTGAGGAAAGTGGAACCGGGAGAGCAACGCATTACACCTTTACAATGTTATGTTTACGTTGTATACATAATGTCTGACGACTCATTTCCCCGGGAGGAAAAGCACATGCCGCGGCGGCCGGACCCCGATCTGGAAGGCAAGATTCTGGATGCAGCGCAGAAGCTATGGAAGAAGGGAGGGGAGAAGGCGCTGACGATGCGGACGGTGGCGCAAGGGGCGGGGACGAACACGCCGGCGGTGTACCGGCGCTTCCGGAACCGGCAAGACATTCTTCGAGCGCTGCTGCAGCGCATCCGGCTGGAGATGGGGGCAACGCTCGAAGCCGGCTCCTCTCCGGAGGAGGCTTGCGAGCGGTATCTGGATTTCGCGCTGCGCCATCCCCGCGAGTACGAACTGTTTTATCAGCATGAATACGAACTTTTCCACTCGGCCCGTTCCGGCCGCGACGGGGTGAAGACGATGGTGCGGCCGAGCAGAAACGCCATGAGACAAAAAGTGGCGGAAAAGTTTGGCGGGTCTCCCGGCGAACACGAGGGGCTGGTAACGGCGTTGTGGATGGTGAGCCACGGAGCGGCGATGCTGCTGATCGCAAAGACGATCCTGCCCGAGGATGCGAAGGAGGCGCGGGCGGTCTTTAAGGCGGCGGTGGCGGCGCTGCTGCGGCAAGCCCGCAGTTCGTGACGGGAGCGAAGCTCGCTCACATTTAAAGGATCGGGGCGGTGCTCCGTAAACGTTAACTAAAAGTAGAACTCCCTTTCGGGCTGTCAGGCCGTCATTCGGAGAAAATAGGCGAGGTCTGATCTGAGACTCGGGGCGCAGATGCCCCGCGCAGTTTCGCTGCGCGGGGCGACGTCTTAATTAGTTCACGGTCTGGATCAGGACCGGTGAAGTACTGCCCACGAAACTGGAACTGCCTCCATAGACAGCGGTGATGGAATGGCTTCCCCTGCTCAGGCTTGAGGTCGAGTAGGGGGCCTTGCCCGAGGACAACGATTTCGAGCTCAGCGTCTTGGTTCCGTCCTTGAAGGTAACCGTACCGGTGGGGACTGCTGTGCCCGGTGCGTTGGCCACGACTGTGGCCGTGAAGGTGACTGTCTGGCCGTGGGTCGACGGGTTGAGCGAGGAGGTGACCGAACTGGTGGTCGAGTCCTTGTTCACCGTTTGGGTCAGGGCAGATGAGGCGCTGGTGTTGAAGCTGGAGCTGCCGTTGTAGGTGGCGGTGATGGAATGCGAGGCAACCGTCAGCGTTGACGTGGTGAAAGTTGCGTGGCCGGTCCCATCCAGAGTCGGAGTCCCCAGTGTTGAGGAACCATTCTTAAAGGTCACCGTGCCGGTCGGCACGCCGCTACCGGGAGCATTGGCGGTCACGGCCGCGGTGAACGTGACCGACTGGCTGAACACAGAAGGATTGGCGGAGGAACTCAACGTGGTGGTGGTTCCGTCTTTGTTCACCACCTGGGGTGAAGCGGAATCGCTGCCGCTGCTGTTCCCCCAACCGGTACCGCCGGTGAAGGTGGCGGTGATGATGTTGCTGCCCACGGCGAGCGCGGAGGTGCTGAAGGCAGCCTGGCCGGAACCGTTTACAGCCACATTCGAGGCCAGGACGTTGCTGCCTTGGGTGAAGGTGACTGTACCCACGGGCACGCCACCGCTGGAAGTGGTAGTCGAGGTAAAGGTGACAGACTGCCCGGACGAGGACGGGTTGGGCGTTGAACTCAACGTGGTGGTGGTGGCGGAGTTCTGCACTACTTGGACGGTGCTTCCATTGCTGGCGGCAAAAACCGAATCTGAAACATAGGTCGCGGTGATGGTGTCATTGCCCGCCGCCAGCGCTGAGGTGCTGAAAGCAGCAGCGCCACTGGAGTTCAAAGGAACCTGGGCCAGCACGGTGTTGCCCTGCTGAAAGGTTACTTGGCCGGTGGGGGTTCCCGTTCCCGGCGCAACCGCGGTGAGCGTCGCCGTGAAGGTGACAGACTGCCCAATATTCGAGGGATTTGGTGTGGAAGCCAGAGCAGTCGATGACGCGCTCGTGTGGATGGTTTGCACCAGCGACGAACTCCCGGCGCTGAAGTTGGAGTCGCCGCTGTACTGCACGGAGATGAAGTGATGGTCGGCGGTGGGCGCCGCACTGGTGTAAGAGGCATTGCCGCTGCCGTTCAGGGGCACACCGGACGCGAGCGTAGTCGTGGTGGTTTGCAAGCTGCCGTTCACCACGGCGTACGTGGTGTCGGTAAAGGTGACGGTCCCGGTCGGAGTGATGCCGGAAGTGCCAGTGTCGGTGATAGCTGCGGTGAAGGTGAGCGATTGGCCGACGACCACCGTGCGCACATCGGGCGTGGAAGAGGTCACTGCTATTCCGACGCCGTTGATGTTGCCCAAGGCCCACAGGCTGCCGCCGTTGAGCGTGAACACCGTTCCATCCGGACCGATCACGGTGGGAACGTAAGGCTCGCCGATGCCGGCGTCCGAGTTGGACCCATTGCGTCAAGGAATTGCTAGTGAGGTTCCAGCTATAAATGCGGCCGTCCTCGCTGGGTGTGAAGACGCTATCGGTGGCGGGATTAACCGCGGCGGTGTTGATGCACCATTCGCGCACCGCATAAGGGAAGCTGGAGTTGCGCAGCGCCGCGTCGACGGTGGGGCCGATCACGGTGAGCACTTCCCGCATGATCAGCATGCCGTTGGACGAAGCGTGGGCGTCAACCTCGGTGGCGTTGGGATCGAGCAAGGCGATCCGGTTCACGCCGTCGCCGTTGTCATTGCCTCCGTCAGCGTAATTGTTGTACTTGGTGAACAGCAGGTAGGTCGAAGTGCCAGTATAGGAAGGCACCATGCTGGCGGGGACGACGGCAGCGGTGTTGTCCCAGCCGAATCCTCCGGGAGGCTTTTCGACGGTGAGATCGGAGCTGAAATGGAGCATGAAGCCCCGCGAGCCGTTGAAGGGGTTGCCCATGATGCCAAAGTAGACGTCGTTGTCGGGGCCAACCATGGGCGAGGCCGTGCCGTCGTCAAGAATCTCGGCGTTGTCGGTGTTGCGCGGGTCTTTCAAGAACACGCTGTACTTGGTGGCCAGAGTGGTGCTGTTCAATCCCAGCAGGTATCCGTAGACGTCTGTGGTAGCGCCTTTGACAACCACGTAAAGCGTGGTCTGGTCGTTGCTGAGCGCGGGGCCGGAGTTGTGGCTGTCCTGCCCGATGTTGGCGTCGTTGGCTGCGGTGCCGGCCAGCACGTAGGTGGTGTTGCCATTGGGATCGATGCGAGCAAAACCGCTCTGCGTGGTGTTCAACGGCGCCGGAGCGGTTCCCTGCACGCGGAACCCGAAAAAAACATCGCCGCTGCTATCGGAAGTGATGGGAGTGTCGATGAACACCGTGGAGTTGAAGGCCGCAGCGTTCGCCTGGTAATTGGCCAGCGTCGTGTAAAACACCTGCTGCACCGGCGCGCCGTGGCTGATGGAGTCGGGATTGTCGATGTAGTAGATCGTGCCGCCGGCACCGGGATAGTAGAAACGGGTATTCACCGAGTTCACCGCCAGCGCGGGCTGGTATGCGGGAATCCAGTCGTGCGAGGGCAGGATGTAATCGGTGGTCAAGGTGTAGAGCGCCGTGCCGTTGGCGGCGTTGAAGACGTTGACCTGGAAGCCGTTGCTGGCCGTCTTCACCGGAACGAAGATGGTGTTGGCGGGGGTAAGCAATGGGGCGCCGTAGTGGGCGAATGCTCCCGAGTTGTTCAGATCGATGCTTGTAGACCAGTGGATGGCATCCATTTGTTGCGCGGCGGTACTGTAGTTCCCCGTATGCTGGGCATTGCCGGCGAAGGTGGAGACGATGGTCTGGGCCGGGGCCCGGCTGGCTAGAACCAGAGCTACTGCGAGACACGCGATTACCGGTGTGCTTTTACGCATAGAAACCCTTTCTTTTTCTTTGAAGAGAACGTGAGTTTCTTCCGAGACATTTTCTGATCCGCATGCGATTGCTAGGTACCGCTGCGGCGGAGCGACTTCGACGAAAGCGACCCGTCAAAGAACTCAGTTGCCCACCCTGGCGAAAACGCAAGGGTGGGCACTCGCACCCGGCGGTTGGACTGGCCTTAGTTGGACTGGCCCTAGAACGTCGCGCACTGGCCCCGCTTCGATTTGGCCGTGTTTCCTCCTCCTGTGATGGATGTGTTGTTCTGGCACTGCAGGTTGTTGCCGACCATGTTGTTGAAGACCTGAGTCGGCGCGGTGTTGCCTTGGTCGGTCAGGTTGCCACCTACCGTATTGCCGACAATGCTGGTCGCCGCAGTATTGTTCTGTACCTGGAGATCGTTGCCCACGGTATTGCCGGGGCAAGACGACTGCGGCGGATCGGATCCGATCAGAACCGCAGTCCCGTTATTGTGGAACTGGAGGTTGCCGTGTACGCTGGTCCCGCAAATTTGGTTCTGCGCCGAGCCGGCGGGAAGGTTCTGAACCTGCAGGTCGCCGCCGATAGACGTTCCCGGATTGATGGTGAACGTGCCGCCGCCGTTGATCTGTATGTTGCCGCTAATCTGAGAGTTGGTCACCGTCAGATTGCCGCCATTCTGCGTCACGTTGCCGGTCACCACTGCGTTGGCTATGCAAAAGTTCTGGCCCGCTGACACGGTCACGTTACCGTTGAAGCTCCCACCGGAAACGCCGTTGCAGAGGTTGCCGACGGAAAGACCGTCCGCAAAACGGCCAACCGTGATCGAGTTCGTGATCGTGTTGCTGGCAGTGGGAATTACGGCCACGGAACTGCTAAGTTGAAATCCGTTGAGAGCCAGGACCGTGCTGTCATCGGGCGTAATCGCGAGGTTGGTCAAGTTGAGGCCATTCGCCGGGATCGTGGTGGTAACCGAGTCGCTGGCGGTACTGATTACGCTCACGGTGCTGTTGCCGGCTGTAAAGAAGTCATTTTCTGCATAAACATTGAGGCCGTCGGGAGTTACTGCGAGTCCGAACACAAACGAGGGGCTGGAAGAACTGAAGGGCAGAGGGACGGTCGTCACCACCGCGTTGGTTGCCGTGTTCACCACCAGGACGCCATTAGTCCCACCAATGAGACCGGAACTGTCAGAGCCATAGAGTGTGCTCCCGTCCGGGCTGAGGGCCAGGTCAAGAACGAGATGTCCGCTGGCGATGGTGGTGACGGTGGCAAAGGTGTTCGCGGTTAGGACCAGAATTCCATCTCCTTGGCCTGATGCCACGTATATGCTGTTCCCGTCGCTAGAAGCGGCAACAGCAACCGGGCCAAAACCCGACGGCAAAGATACGGTTTGCGCAACGGTGCTGGACTGCGTATTGATGACGGTCAGGTTTCCTATGGAGTTGGCTACGTAGGCAAATTGCCCGTTGGGGCTAAAGGCAATTGCGTTCCCGGCGCCTTCGGAGGCAGCTCCAAGCGGGAAGCTGATGTTGGCTGTAATGGTGTTGGTCGCAGTGTTCACCACAGAGATCTCGGAGCTTGCGGTGTAAACGTAGAGCAGCGCCCCGTTGGGCGACAGTGCGAGGTCGGAAGGGTGGCTGAATCCGCTGATGGTCGCGATTACTGCGTCGGTGCTGGTGTTGATAGCCTCGACCGTCCCGTCGAGGTTGTTGGCCACGTAGGCCACGGTTTGGGCGCGAAGGGTGGTAAAGCCGAAAGCGGCTGCGAGTAGGCTGAGAGTGAAGAGTTTTATCGACAGTTTCTTGAGAAATGACATAACATTTTCCTTTCTTGGAAATGTGTGTATCCGGCAAAGGGTTCTGGGTTAACAGGTCTGCGAAAGATAGGGCGACGCCGAGTGAACGGGCGAAGTGGTCATGAGAATTTTCTCCTAGTAATTTGAGCCTTAGCGACTTGCCCCGGGGAACTTCAGCTTGCGGTGGGTGTGGTGAATAAAAGTGGAATGATGAGTGGCGTTCGTGCGGGGGCTTTGTACCATAGCGCACATATCCAGCCAAAACTTTCTTGGGGCGTTACGAAAGCCGGATCAAGTGCCGACCTATCGGCACTGTGCCGAAATTGAGGCACTTAAGAATCGACTAAGTGATTGAAAGTGCAAGATGGCGGCAAGAAGAATTTCGGGCGGGGATGATGAGGCCGTTTTCCGGTGCGCGGGCGGTTTGTTACAAAATCCCAACAGAGGTTCATTTCGGAACAGAGGTCATGCATGACTACTCGACCAGGAGGGCGAAGAGTAGGCGGGCGACCCACTCAAGCTTGAGTGGGCCAGCCGTCCTGAGAGCCGCCGAGTCTAACTACGTATCAACTGCTCCGTTTCGCGCTGCTGGCGCGCCTCAATGACGGCGAAGAAGCGCACGTTCACCTGGGCTCGGTCCGATTCCAGACGCGCAACCGTCTCGGCAAAGGGTTCTTGTAGCACGTCCGATTTTTTCTTGAGCCATTGCAGTCCCTGGACGGCATTGTCGATTCCTTGATTCACCATCAATAACGCTTCAAATAAATGTGCTTTTTGCATTTTTTTCTCCTCTTGAGTTTTCTGAGTGATGGCCATCAGAGGAGGCTGAAGTTCCAGAAATGGAACTCGCATGGATAAAACTGGGGTGGGCGGATTGAAGAAGGAAAGCGAAACCGCTACCTTTTGTAGGAGCCATGTTGCCTCGATCTCAGGCGACTTTGGTTAGGGGCGCATCGGTGTTTCGAGCACTGGTGCGTCCTGCTTGCGGTTGATGACTGCACGATTGTTTCCTGAGGAGTCGGTTGTTGAATTAGATCAGGCAGAGAAAAATCACGAAGGGGACGGGTGGTCCGCTGAAGTTCTCTGACGCGCGAACATCCGCACGCAAGCCAAAACCGGGCTTCAGTGAGCCACCCGCCGGCGCTGCGTGCACTCGGCGGAGTTTCAGGCGGAGGAGAAGTTGTTTCCGGAGCTGGAAAGGGCGGAGGGGTTTCTGAAGAGGCTGTGAACGGACGGCTTAGCCGAAGAAGGCTGCGTTTTGTTCTCCAAGGGAGTGCTTGGGGAAAAGCGCAGTCCAATCTGCCCCGTAAATGATTCCGAGCTTATTTCGTTACCACAAAGCTTACATTACTAGAAATCGTCCCGTTCTTTTTTGTCACTGTAACCTTGCCCGTCGTTGCACCGCCTGGAACGGTGGTGGTAATCTCCGAACCTGACACGACGGTGAATGTAGCAGCCGTGCCGTTGAAACTAACGCTCATTGCGCCCGTCAAGTTTGTTCCCAGGATGATTACCGCGGTTCCTATCCGTCCGCGAGATGGCACTGTCTGCACGAACGGACTGAGACCAAGCGCCAGGCCGTAGACTGTACCGCAGCCATAGGAAGGATCGCAGTTAAGGTCGCCCCCTCCGCCAGTGGTCCCGTAGATGTTCCCGTTAGTGTCCTGAAATAGCGTAAAAGGATTTGATCCGTCGGTTCCGCTGAAATTGTGGACGGTCGATACTTCTCCGGCTGGAGTCATTTTGAAGATCGTGCCCGCCCCATCATCCGTGCCGCCGTAGCCGGTAGCACCGTAAAAGTTGCCATCTGTCGCCTGCACCAAGTCAGCAGGAGAACGCCCATCCGTTTCATCAAAGTTGTGCAGAATCGTGAGCATTCCATTCGGGGTAATCTTGAATGCCGTACCAACCTGGTTCGCCCCGCCGTTGGAGGTTGTGCCGTAGAAGTTTCCATCCCTGCCTTGGACCAAACTGGTCAAGGGCGAAAACCCATCGGACCCGGACTCGCCGAAGCTGTGAAGCACTGTCAGGTCACCCTTGGGAGTGACCTTGTAAACCGTGCCCTCGCCGTAGGCTCCGCCGCTATAAGTCGTGCCGTAAAAATTGCCGTCGGTTCCCTGCACGGGAGCAGCGAAGGGTTGAGCACCGTGGGTAAAATCAAATTGGTACAGGGTGGTCAGAGAACCGGCGGAAGTCATCTTGAAGAGCGTGCCTACAAGATCGGTCCCTCCGCCATAAGTCGTGCCATAGAAATCTCCGTCGGCCCCTTGTAGAAGCCCTGTCGGACCCGAGCCACCTGTACCGTTCACCGTGAAATTGAGGAGCGCGGTCAATTCCCGGTTCGGCGTCAGCTTAAATACTGTACCCCCATTGCCAGTGCCTCCAAAGGAGGTGACGCCGTAAAAATTCCCATCGGTCCCCAGTATCAGTCCCCCGGGTTGATTGCCGACGGTGCAATTGAAGATGAATTGCTCGGAGGGTTTTCCAGCTAGGGTCACCTTGTAAATCGTGCCACAGTTCGTCTTCCCACCCCCGCTAGGGGTTGTTCCCCATAAGTCCCCGTCGGGACCCTGAACTATGAACGACGGGGAAGACCCATCTTGGCCATCAAAACTTATTAGTGAAGTGAATGTCTGCGACAACAGGGGAACAGTAGCTGTTGCAAGCAACAGAATAGCCCAAAACATTCTTTTCGCGGCGCGATTGAAGCTAGTCATTGTTAACTCCTACGGGCTCGGGCAGAGAAGTGAGAATTTGATGAATGGTGATCCTAGTTCAGTGCGTAGGCAGAATCCTCCCAAGGCAAGAAATTGTCAACATGCACGAAGTTGCACTTAGGCAAGCAGAATTCCGTAACATTTTGATGAGTTCATCTTAGGCTTTTTAGCCGCTCCCACACTCCATTCAATCCCCGATTTCCCCATGGGATGCCAATCACAGCGGTTTGTGAGATCACACATTGACGGCCCCGCCGTCTCCGGCATATCCTTGATATTGAAATTGAAATTCATTTTCAAGATCATAATTTTCTATTACTATGGGTAACTCGTAATGCTACAAGCCTTCATCATCACGCTGCGGGAGGGGGTTGAGGCGGCCCTGATCGTTGGGATCACGCTCGCCTATCTCGCCAAGATTGGGCGCCACGACCTGCGTAAGGCGGTTTATGCGGCGCTGGGCGCGGCCTTTTTGGGCAGCATTGGCGTGGCGATTGTGATTTCGCGGCTGAACTGGAATGAAGACGTGTTCGAGGGCTGGATCATGCTGGCCGCGGCGTTTTTTGTCATCACCATGGTGATTTTCATGATGAGGACGGGGCGCAAGCTGAAGGGCGAAATTGAGGGCAAGCTTGGGCAACTGGCAGGCGCGGGTGCGGGGAACGACGCGCGGATTGGACTGTTCTTTTTTGTGTTTCTGATGGTGCTGCGTGAGGGCGCCGAGACCGTGCTGATGCTCTCGGCTGTTTCGTTGAACTCCACCGAATTGATGAGCTTTCTGGGCACGCTGCTGGGTGTGCTGGCAGCCATCGCGTTCGGCGTGATGTTCGTCAAAGGGACGTTTCGGATTAATCTGCAGAAGTTCTTCCGAGTCACGACTGCGATCCTCTTCCTGGTTGCCGCGCAACTGGTGATTGCAGGACTGCACGAGCTTTCGGAGAGTGGCGTGATTGCCTCCTCGAAGCGCGAGATGGCGCTCATCGGTCCGATCGTGCGCAACGATCTTTTCTTTTTTGTCACGATTTTCGCGTTGGCGGCTTTGATGGTTTTGTTTGACGCCAAGCGGCGTGAGCCGGTCACGGAGTTGGCTTCTCCGGCGGAGCGGCGAAAGGCGGTATGGTCGGCGCGCCGCGAGCGGCTTTGGATGGCATCGGTCTACGTTTTTTCGTTCATCTTTATTGCCATGCTTACCGCGGAGTTTGTTTACGCGAAGAGCCAGAGCGCTTTGTCGCCGGCGACGGAAGTCACCTTTGTGCGCGGCCAGACGACAATTCCACTGGCGCAGATTTCTGACGGCGACTTGCACCGCTTTCAGGCGCAGGAGAATGGAACGTCGATTCGCTTCTGGCTGTATCAGAAGCCCGATGGCAAAATCGCCACAGTGTTCGACGCTTGCGAAATCTGCGGTGCCGTGGGCTTCTACAAGTCCGGTAATGGAGTGGTTTGCAAGAACTGCGCGGCACCGATTAATCCGCAGTCGGTGGGTACGGCCGGTGGCTGCAATCCGGTTCCGCTTAAGGCGACGCAGACGGCTGACTCCGTGATTATTCAGGAGGCGGACATCGCGGCCGGCGGCCACGTGTTCGAAAAACAATAGCGGATGTTCGCCCGGCTCGTTTACGAATCCTTCCGGCGCCAGAAGCGGCGCAAACTACTGGCTGGAGCGGCGATCACGCTGGGCGTAACTGTAGCTACGGCGATGATCGCGGTGGCCACCGATATTGGCGATAAGATTAATCGCGAGCTGCGCACCATCGGCGCAAACCTGCTGGTAACCCCACAAGAAGACACATTGGATGTGGAGATTGGCGGCGTCAATTTGAAGCCGCCTACGGATGGCGCTTTTCTCAGCGAAGCGGATCTGCCGAAAATCAAGGGTACTTTCTGGCACAACAACATCACCGGGTTTGCCCCGATGCTTCCGGTGAGCGTGGCCTTGCAACGCGACGGCAAAACCGAGAAGGTGACGTTGCTCGGCACATATTTTGCCAAGCGGGTAGCTTTCGGCAAAGAAGAGTTCAACACCGGAGTGCGATCGACGTACCCATGGTGGAGAGTAATTTCCGGCACATGGCCCGACGACAGTTCACGCGACGTTTTGCTGGGAGAGCGACTGGCGGCGAGGCTTGCGATGAAGACAGGAGATCAGATTGTGGCCTCAGGTCGCGAACTGCACGTGAGTGGAATCCTTTCCACCGGAAGCAGCGAAGACGATCAGATTGTGACGCCGCTTTCGCTTGCTCAAGAGATTCTCGGCAAGCCGGGTGCGGTGCGCCGAGTCTACGTGAGTGCGCTCACCAAACCCGAGGACGCTCTCGCCCGCCGCGACCCCAAGAGCATGTCTGGCCCGGTGTATGACCGGTGGTATTGTTCGCCGTATCCGCAGTCGATTGCGTTTCAGTTGCAGGAGGCAATTCCGCACTCGCACGCGGAGCAGATTCGCCAAGTCGCGCAGAACGAAGGCGCGGTGCTCACCCGCATTGAGGGTTTAATTTTTCTCGTAACCTTGGCCGCGCTGTTTGCCTCTGCGTTGGCCGTTTCTGCAGCCATGGCCACGGCCATCTTCGAGCGGCAGGCCGAGGTTGGCCTGATGAAGGCTTTAGGAGCGGGGAGACTCGCGGTCGCGTCTATTTTTTTTGCGGAAGCGACGCTGCTCGCGATCATTGGCGGCCTGGTTGGCTTCGGGGCAGGCAGTTTGCTGGCATACCAGATTGGCCGCTCGATTTTCAATTCAGCGATCGCGATCCCGCCGGTGCTCTTGCCGGTAATTCTGGCGATCGCGGTGATTGTTACTTTTGCGGGAAGTGCGGCGGCGATCAGCAAAGCTGTGGGGCTTGACCCAGTGTTCGCGCTGCGAGGGGAGCTGTGAGCACGGGCGTTTCTCAATCCGCGCAGGAAGTGGCCGCTGGCCGCGCGCAGTCACCGCATACGTCGATGTTTGTGCGGATGCTGGTACGCGCCGCGGTGCTGCGCCGCGGGCACGCGGCCGCTGCATTGTTGGCTATGGTTGTAGCTGCTGCCGTCGCAACCGCGATGCTGAATCTATACGTCGATGTGCAGGCGAAGCTGAGACGCGAGTTCCGGAACTATGGAGCAAACATCGTTCTGGTGGGAAGAGACGGCGCTTCCCTTCCCGCGGACGCTCGCTCGCAGGTGGAATCTGTGCTCGCGGGGCGGGGAGTGGTCGCACCGTTTGCGCTGGTGGTTGCGCGTACCAGCGACGGCCAACCGATTGTCGTTGCAGGCACGGATTTCGATCGGGTCCGGCAACTCGATCGCTGGTGGTCGGTGAGCAACTGGCCTTCAGCGCCGCAGCAGGCGCTGGTCGGCGTGCGGGCGGCTTCGGTGGTCTCACCGAAAAATCGTCCTTTCGACTTGAGCTTTCAGGGACGCGTGATTCACCTTACTTCCGCAGGAACCGTGCAGACCGGTGCAGCAGAAGACAGCCGTGTCTATCTTTCTCTCGCGGACTTTGTTCCATGGACAGGAGTTCAGCCGTCGACCATTGAGGTTGCGGCAACCGGTTCTTCGGAAGAGATTACCGCAATCATGCAGCAACTGGAGCAGGCAATCCCGGCAGCGGACGTTCGCCCGGTGCGGCAAATTATGGAGGGCGAAGCACGCGTTCTTGGCAAGACACGCGCTACCTTGCTGGCCGCCGCTGCTTTGATCATTTTGACCGCAGCGCTGGGCGTGCTTTCTACGCTGATGGGATGGGTCTTCGACCGGCGGCGCGACTTCGCCATTATGAAAGCGCTGGGCGCTTCGGATCGTTTGCTGAATGGCTTTTTCGCAGCGGAGGCTGCGGGGCTGGGCGCAACCGGCGCTGTGATTGGATTTATCCTAGGTATCGGTATCGCCACGTGGATTGGGCGGGTGAATTTTCATGCGCCGGTGGTTCCGCGCTTCAGCATCCTACCCTTTGTGCTGGCTGGTAGCATGGTGGTGACGCTGCTTTCGGCAATCCTTCCGATTTCGCTGTTGCGGCGGTTGCAGCCGGCAGTCATTCTGAGGGGAGAGTGAGATGATTCAGGTCAAAGATGTAAGCAAACTCTTCCAGGCCCAGGCTGCGGGAAACGATCTGAAGGACGGCAAGAAGAGTGAGAACCGCCCGATTCATGCGCTCGACCATATTTCCTTGCACGTTGCCAAAGGCGAATGGCTTTCGATCATGGGACCATCGGGGTCGGGTAAATCGACATTGGTCAATCTGATCGGCTGCCTCGACCGGCCGACTGCGGGCGAGATATGGCTGGACGGGCAGAATGTTGCCGGGATGTCATCGGCCGAATTGAATCGGGTGCGTGCCGAGAAGATTGGATTTGTGTTTCAGCAGTTCCACCTGATTCCGTTTCTGACCGCGGTGGAGAACGTGATGCTGGCGCAGTATTTTCACAGCATGACCGATCAGGGTGAAGCGATTGAAGCCTTGACGCGGGTAGGTCTGGGTGAACGAGCGCATCATTTGCCGTCGCAACTTTCGGGCGGAGAGCAACAACGAGTCTGCATCGCGAGAGCGCTGATCAACGATCCGAAGATTATTCTGGCCGACGAACCGACGGGAAATCTCGACGCGGTCAATGAGGAAATCGTGCTGCGGCTACTGCGCGAGTTTCATCAGCAGGGACGCACGATTGTGATGGTCACGCATGACCCGGTGGTAGCGCGGCTCGCCGACCGGCGCATCGAGTTTCATCATGGCAAGATCGCTTCTCAGGAAGTGTTTGCCATGGCGGATGAAGAGCAGTACGACGAGGTGCTCGAAGAACTTTGGGTATTGGGCGAGCACGGTGAGATTGCCGAGGTCGAGCGCATGGAGGTCCATGGTGCGCTGCCGGTGAGCATGGCGATTGAGAAACTGATTCAGATGGGGCTTGTGTTTTCGGCGCCGCATCCACCAATGGCCCATGGGCATAAGCCGTTTGTGAATCCCTGTCACGATGCGCTCAAACCGGTGACTGCTTCGCTTGGGGACGGCACGCTGATCGTGGAACTCACGCCTCGCGGACGCGAGCGCGCCGCTAGCATTATCCGCCGACACCGATTGGCCGAGCGGTTATTTACCGATAGCCTGGCGATGGATAGCGAATCGGAAATCGAGCAGCAGGCTTGTAAGTTCGAGCACATCTTGTCGCCCGAGGCCACCGATAAAATCTGCAGCTTCCTTGGGCACCCGCGCACCTGCCCGCATGGCGCGCCAATTCCGCCGGGGCCATGCTGCGGAATCAATGTCGAATTTGCCGGAACCACGATTGCCAGTTCGGTCACGCGCAAGGGCGCGTAGAAGCCATCTCTTAAGTATTCCACGGCATACGACTGAACGTCGTGCCCTTCCCGGTTCCATTTATAGCGACTAGCCTTTGCTGGGAACAACGCTGATTATCTCTGAATCTCTGTTCTACGGTGCCCGCACTGCTATCATCAAGATTCGATTGCAAACAAACATGACGGCACGGCGTCCTACCATCGGCGTATTCGATTCGGGCTTTGGCGGCTTGACTGTTCTTAAAGCTTTACTTGAGCTAATTCCTGACGCCGATTACGTCTATTTTGGCGATACTGCCCGTCTTCCTTATGGCTCCAAGTCGGTGGAAACGGTAGCGCGGTATGCCGTCGAAGCGGCGCATTTTCTTGAAGCGCACTCGGCCGGACTGCTGGTGATCGCATGCAACACGGCGACCGCGCTCGCTCTGGACCGCATCACGGCATCAGTCCGTGTACCTGTCGTGGGGGTAATCGAACCTGGCGCCGCCGCGGCGGCTGCTGTCAGCGAAAATAAACGGGTCGTGATTATCGGAACTGAGGCTACCGTTAGCAGTCACGCCTACCGCAAGGCGCTTGAGGCACAGGGCCTTGAGGCTCGGGAAAAGGCTTGTCCGCTGCTGGTTCCGCTGGTGGAGGAGGGATGGGTTGACCACGCTGTCACCGAGCAGGTAGCGCGAATTTATTTGGATGAGGCTTTTGCCGACGGTTTTCGCGAAGCGGATGTTCTGCTTCTCGGTTGCACCCACTACCCCTTGCTGAAGCCGTTGCTGCATCGCATCGTGCCGCCTCAGGTGAAGATTGTGGATTCTGCCGAGTCGACCGCCCACGCCGTCGCTGGTCATTTGCAGAAGCTACCGCTACGCGCTTCGGCCGTTCATGAGGAGCGGCGCACGTTGCCGCGTCTCAAGTTCTTCGCTACCGATTCCGTGGAAAAATTCCGGCGCCTGGGAGAGAGATTCCTAGGCCATCCTATCGATGATGTTGAGCATGTGGACTTGAAGGAATAGGTCTCGCGGTTCTTCAGCCTGTCGGAGCCTTGAGTTCCCGAGCCATTCCTCTCAGATTGTGCGTGAGAACAGTCCTCCGCCCCTATCGTTTTGCGCGCAAGCGTCGGATAGGAATGCATCCTCAACCGCGGCGAGACACTGTTTTTGCACGTGTGGGAAGATAATGTGCACGCGATCAAACTGTACCAAAAGTTGGGTTTTGCCACACGATCGGTGTTGTACACAGTGGGGCGGCGGAAGGATGGGGGGCTAGCTACAATCCTACGGGTTCAACCGACGACCCGGTCTCAGTACAAATGGAAATCGACTTCTAGGTTGACCGCAACGGCGACGGGATGCCCATCCTTCATTGCCGGTTCGAAGCGCCAATTCCTGACCGCCTCAATGGCCTTCTCGTCTAGCCCCATGCCAAGGGAGCCGATTACGCGGATATCTGTAGGATGTCCCTGGGCGTCTACCACTATGCCCAACACGCACAGCCCCTGGTACTTCGCCTTGCGCGCTTCCTCTGAAAACTCAGGCTCAGGACTGTAGATTGCGCGGGGCGGGCTCACGCCGCCACCTACGCGAAATACGCCACCGCCAATGCCTCCGCCTCTGCCGGGACCGACACCGGGACCTTCGCCTGATCCGACTCCCGTACCATTTCCGGAGCCGATTCCGCTACCCGAGCCGGTACCGTTTGAAGGAATCATTGCACTCGATGTAGGAAGGCCCAGGTTCGGCATGTTATTCGAAGCCAGCTTTACTTCCGGTGGAACGATAACGGTCGGCTCAACTGCAAGCTTAGGATTCGGATTTCTTACGACCACCATCGGCGGCGTAATCTGTTGCATCGAGAACTTCGGCAAACGACCCTTGGAGGCCTGCAACACATCGCGATCACCACCGCCGCCGCCGCCACCGGCTTGAGTCGCGGCGGGCTTCAGCGGAATGAAATCTCCGGGATCGACTAACGTGACGGTGGCCTGCGGCTTAGCTTCGACCTTGGGTATCCAGCGGTGCGCCCAAAGTGTTCCTCCGATAATCAATCCCAGCACGACAATATGGGCCGCGGTCGAACCCAGAGCTCCGTCCTTCTTATAGTTGTAGAAACCCCAGATATCCTTGACTGGGACCGGTTTCGATTCCAGTTTGAGCGGCGGAAGCTTCTTGGGAAAGAAGAATTCGTCGAGGCCGCCGAGCAACGATTTCCACAGCGGCTCAAACGTGTCGGGAGCTAACAATAGATGAAGTTCAGGCTCTTGGGCAGCGTTCACATTCACTTCTTTCGGATTCACTTCTACGGATGGCATGTTCCCCGATTCAGCTTTCCCGCTAGGACCGTGAGTACAGCGCTTTGGCGACGCCCAGATTGACCGCTCTTCCCTACACAGATGAGCAGCCTTTCCAACGAGTTGCCTGTCGCTATTCCCTAGTTTCAGATTCTCTTGTTTCAGAATACGAACGGGCCGACACGGACCGCTCTGTCGTACGATCTACTACACAAAATTGTACCTCTTCCGTCTGCCTTTAAGACAGTGTATTTCCAAATTCCCTGCGCCAAAGGATTAATCTAATCCTAGTCACTAATATCAGAATCGGGCCTCAGGCTGGTGCGATTGTTGCTCTTGGGCCTGCCGCACGACGCGGGCCGCATGGACGTTCCGAGTGCTGCTCCCTATAATGAGAGGATTCAATCATTTGGAGAAGCCAACCGGGTGCCGCTCGAACTGAAAGCCACCATCAATTTGCCTAAGACTGCCTTCCCTATGAAGGCGAACCTGCCTCAGAACGAGCCGAAAATACTGGCTCGCTGGGAGGAAACGGGAATCTATGAACGCATCCGGCAGTCCCGCAAAGGCTCGCCGACTTACATCCTGCACGATGGGCCGCCCTACACCAGCGGGCCGATTCATCTGGGCACGGCGCTGAATAAGTGTCTCAAGGACTTCATCGTAAAGTCGAAGACGATGGCGGGATTTGATGCGCCTTATGTGCCGGGGTGGGACTGCCACGGCCTTCCGATCGAGATCAAGGTGGATAAAGAACTCGGCGGGAAGAAGCTGCAGATGCGTCCCACGGACGTGCGGGCGGAATGCCGCAAATACGCCCAAAAGTTTCTCGACTTGCAGCGGCAGCAGTTCAAACGAATCGGCGTCTTTGGACGCTTCGATCGGCCTTACGCGACCATGAACCCGCAGTACGAGTCGGTCGTGCTTTCAACCTTCTTTTCGTTCTATGAAAATGGTTTCGTCTACAAAGGGCTGCGCGCCGTTTACTGGTGCATGCACGATGAGACCGCCCTTGCCGAAGCCGAAGTCGAGTATGAGGACCACACGAGTCCAACGGTCTGGGTGAAGTACGCGCTGCTTGACGATCCGGCAAAGGTAGATGCCGCACTGGCAGGGAAAAAGGTTTCGACGATTATCTGGACTACCACTCCGTGGACGCTGCCTGCGTCAATGGCCGTGGCGTTTCATCCTGATGAAGAGTACGTTGCGCTCGAATCGGGCGGCGAAGTTTATATCGTTGCGTCGAAGCTAGCGAAGGACGTGGCGGAAAAATGCAAACTCGTCGACCCGCGGGAGCTCGCGCACTTTCCTGGACGAAAGATGGAGCGGCTGAATTTCCAGCATCCATTTCTGGATCGCAAGATTCTCGGCGTGTTAGCTGATTACGTCACCATGGATACGGGCACCGGCGTGGTCCACACTGCGCCTTCGCACGGCGCTGAGGACTTCGCAACCGGGGTCAAGTACGGACTCGACGCCACCAGCCACGTCGATGAGAAGGGCATCCTGCGCGACGGGCTGCCCGAGTACAACGGCCAGTACGTTTTCAAAGCGAATCCCATCATCATTGAGTTATTGCAAAAACACGGAGCATTGCTCCACTCCGATAAGCTGGTTCACTCTTACCCGCACTGCTGGCGTTGCCACAATCCGGTAATCTTCCGGGCGACGGAGCAGTGGTTTATCTCAATGGAGACGCCGATGCCCGGCGGGAAGCGAGGGTCAGAAGAGGGTCGAGGTTCGGAAAAAGACACGTTGCGCACGCGCACGCTCGAAGAGATCAAGCACGTGAGGTGGGACCCGTCGTGGGGCGAAGAGCGGCTCTCGAACATGATCGCCACGCGTCCCGACTGGTGCATCTCGCGGCAGCGCGTGTGGGGCGTTCCCATCGCGGTTTTTCTCTGCGAGAGTTGCGGCAAACCGCTGAACGACTCCGCCATCAACCGAAAAGTTGTCGAGCTGTTCGCGCGCTCGGGTGCTGACGCATGGTTCACGCCGGAGCCGGACACGATTGTTGAAGAAGGCATGAAATGCCCGCACTGCGCCGGCACGAAGTTTGAGAAAGAAACGGATATCTTTGACGTTTGGCTGGAATCCGGCGCGAGTTATCTGGCGCTGATTGCCGATGAGCCGACGTATCCTTGGCCGTCCGATCTTTATCTCGAAGGCGGCGACCAATACCGTGGCTGGTTCCAGTCGTCACTTTTCTGTGCTATGGGAACGCACTCCACACCGCCATACAAAGGCGTGGTTACGCCGGGATGGACGCTTGACGAAAAGGGTCAGGCGATGTCGAAGTCGCGTGGCAATGACGTGGACCCGGTCGATATTGCCTCGCGTCTTGGCGGCGAAGTGGTGCGCCTGTGGGTAGCGTCAGTCGATTTCCGGGAAGATGTTGTTGGTTCCGAAGCATTGATGCAGCGGGTCGCAGAGAACTATCGCAAGATTCGCAATACCTTCCGCTATGTTCTAGGGAACCTTGGAGACTTCAATCCTGATACGGACGCGGTTCCTTTCGAGAGCATGGACGCTCTCGATCAGTACATGATGCGCCAGACCTGCGCCTTTGCGGCCGATGTGAGAAGTTCGTACGACGAGTTCGCCTTCCACAAAATCTATCATCGGCTGAACCACTTTTGCATTGTGGATTTGAGCGCGTTTTATTTCGATATTCTCAAAGACCGGCTGTATATTTCAGCGCCGAAATCGCCGGGCCGGCGTAGCGCGCAGACTGCGATCTGGCGCATTGGAGAAGCGCTGGTGCGCCTGCTCGCGCCGATTATGAGCTTCACCTCCGAAGAAGTCTGGGATTATCTTCCGAAGACCGCGGGACGTGCCGAAAGTGTGCATCTTGCGTTGTTTCCTACTGCGGCTGAGATTCTTGGCGACGCCAAAACCATCGCTGGCGCTGCACCCGGCGTTGTCGCTGCCGACGAGAAGACGGGAGAAGATTGGACAACGCTTCGCATGGTGCGCGACGAGGTTCTCAAGGCTCTCGAAGATGCACGCAATAATAAGCTGATCGGAACCGGGCTCGAGGCGCAAGTAACTGTGTCTGCTGCGGACCCGATTTATTCGGTGCTGTCGCGGCACGCGGATCAACTTCGTTATTTGTTTATCGTCTCCGCGGTGAACCTCGTCCAAGCCGCGGGCAATGGCACGGGAGCCGTGCGCGTCGAGGTAAAGAAAGCCGATGGATTGAAGTGCGAGCGCTGCTGGAATTATTCGACACATGTCGGCGAAGATAAGACATATCCGACAGTCTGCGAACGTTGCAGCGCGGTGCTGAAAGAGCTCGAGGTGTCGTAGGAACTTGCTGGTACGGATCGACTGACCTGTGAACTGGCGAAAGCTGCGAACGTTCTTGCTCACACTGCTCGTTCTGTCCCTCATCCCTGCCACGCGTTACTATCAGATCGATATACCGCTGGTGGGCTTTCTCAAAGGCTCTCAAATTGATCCTCTCACGCTGCACCTGGCCGGAGAGTTTGTCGAGAGCAATCTTGGAACCGAACAAGACGCCGACGGCTCAGTCACCGTACGTATGATCGCCGAGCAATACCTGTTTATTCCCCATTGCATTCTCGTTCCTGCGGGAGTTCCGGTTCATCTTCGCATCACGAGCGCCGATGCGGTGCATTCCCTTGCTATCAACGGTACGAACTATAAAGTCGAGGTGTTGCCGGGCTCGATCGCGGAGGCGCAGCTTGAGTTCCCACAACCCGCCGAGTACGCAATGCCTTGCCGCGAGTTTTGTGGAGCGGGACACTACGCCATGCGGTCGCGATTGCAGGTGGTAGCTCGAGATCAGTTTCCGGTACTACGGGCTGGAGAAAGGGGAAACTGTGCCGCGCAATAGCTGGTTGTGTAGGTTCGGCAAAAGATTTTCGTGGCATGCTTCCGCTATGACTCTGAGCTTAGTCGTAACTAGCGGGCTGGGTTCGCTCTTCCTCCAGGCTCGCGACAACCCGCCGGATCGAGTTCCCTCTTACGTATCGTGGACGCCCGAAACCATTGCGGCAGCTTCTGACGGAGACGCTTTTCGCGGAATGCTGCTCGCCAAGCGATGCGACCATTGTCACGGTGCGGAGGGTTTCAGTCCCAGTGCGGCAACTCCTAACCTTGCGAGCATGGACACGCTGGCAGTCTTCAAGCAGTTGGAGGATTTTCGAACACATAAGCGGCTATCGCGAGCGATGAATCCCATCGCGGAATCACTAGCGCCGCGGGATGTGGCGGATGTAGCGGCTTACTACGCTAAGGTACCGGTGTATACCGATCCTCAGGACAATCGAGTGTTTCCTCAGTCGAAGCCAGAGCACGGTCATGAGTCCATGGCATTGCATCTGATTTCGTTTGGAGACGGCGAGCGCGGCATCCCGCCATGCCAGGCGTGCCATGGTCCGGTCGCTTACCGGCCGGGAGTACCCGCGCTGGCGACACAGAATGCTGATTATGTTTTGAACCAGCTTGAGGCCTTCGCGAACGGCAATCGCGCGAACGATATCAATATGCCGATGCGCACCATCGCGAGAGTACTCACCGAAGAGGAACGGCACGCCATTGCGGAATACTACGGGTCGGGGCTGGCATTGCAGCCGGGGAGTTCGACGGGGCAGAGGTAGGGCGCGGGTGCGCGGATTGCGGTGAGGGAAAGCAGATTCCTCACCGCGCTCTCGCGCGGTTCGGAATGACAACCATATTGAAACAGCGCTGAACCAGGTTTACCGCAATTCTTCCATCGCGGCTTCGAGGGCTTCCCTGCCGGGCCGTGTTATCGATTCTGGAAGCGTAGCCAGCGGCTCATCGACCATGTTCAGCATGTCGAGGAAGCTCGGCGCCTTCGTGTTCACATAGAACACTCCGGTTAGAACCTCGCCCGCATCGTGAGCTTCGCTCAGACGTTTCATCGCGGCGATTCGGTCGGTAGGGTCGTAGTTCTCTTCCAGTTTGCGCAGTTGCAGGTGGGAGCCGTCGTGCATCGTGACGCTGACCGTGGAGCCGGGATCGTATTCCACGTCGATTTCTTCGAAGTGCGGGACGAAACTCATCTCCTGCAAAGTTTCTTCGTGATCCTTCACATATTTGTAGGACTTGGTCGAACCCTCATGGTCGTTGAAGGTGACGCAGGGCGAGACGACATCAAGCATGACCGTGCCGTGGTGCGCGATGGCAGCTTTCAACATGGTGCTCAACTGCCGCTTGTCGCCGGAGAAGGAGCGTCCGACAAATGTTGCGCCAAGTTCGATGGCCAAGCCGCAAGTATCGATCGGAGGCAGATCGTTGATGACTCCCGACTTCAGCGTCGATCCAAGATCGGCGGTCGCTGAGAACTGGCCTTTGGTCAAGCCGTACACGCCATTGTCTTCGATGATGTAGATCATGGGAAGATTGCGGCGCATGAGGTGAACAAATTGGCCGATACCGATGGAAGCGGTGTCGCCGTCGCCGCTCACGCCGAGCGCGATCAGATTCCGGTTGGCGAGCATGGCACCGGTGGCGACAGAGGGCATGCGTCCATGCACCGAGTTGAAGCTGTGCGAACGGTTCATGAAGTAAGCAGGACTCTTCGAGGAGCAGCCGATGCCGCTCAACTTTGCGACGCGCTCGGGCTGCACGCCCATCTCATACATGGCTTCGATGATGCGCTCGGAAATCGCGTTATGGCCGCAGCCGGCGCACAGGGTAGTCTTGCCGCCTTTGTAGTCGATTACCGTCAGGCCAATGCGGTTAGTCTTTGGTTCGGGAGATCTGGGTTCAGCGGTCGGCGTGGTCGCCATTACTTGCCCTCCATGGTGCTTAATTCGTCGGTGACGGAGCGCGCGTCGAGCGGCAATCCGTCGAGATGGCTGATGCTGCGCAGCCGGGTGATTAGCTCGGGCTTGAGATCGAGTCTAAGAAGGCTGAGCATTTGCGCATCGCGATTCTGCTCCACCACGTAGACGCGCTCGTGCTGCTCAATGAAGTCGTGCACTTCGCGCGTGAAGGGATACGCCCTCAAGCGCAGATAGTCTGTCTCAATCGCGTACTCGTTGCGCAACTGGTCGCGGCTTTCGATGATGCCCCAATGCGAAGTACCGTAGGCGATGATTCCGATCTTTACCTTTTCACCGCCGGCTTTGTCGCCTTTAAGAATCTCTGGACGCGGAACAAACGACCGTGCGGTTTCGAATTTGCGGTTCAGGCGCTCCATGTTGTTTTCGTAATCGTCGGGGCGCTCACTGTAGTTGGATTTATCGTTGTGGCCACTGCCTCGTGTGAAGTAGGCCGCAGCGGGATGATCTGTCCCCGGCAGCGTGCGGTAACCCACGCCGTCGCCGTCAAGATCCTTGTAGCGGGCAAATCCGCCAAGCTTGGTGAGAGCATCTTTATCCAGCACTTTGCCGCGCTTGATAGGCGTCGTGGGATATTCGAAGGGATCGGACATCCAGTTGTTCATTCCGAGATCAAGGTCTGACATCACGAAGACCAGGGTCTGGAATTGTTCGGCTAGATTGAAAGCTTCCGATGCCATGCTGAAACACTCCGCCGCAGAGCATGGAATCAGCATGATGTTCTTGGTGTCGCCATGCGAAAGAAAAGCTGTGGAAAGAATGTCACCCTGCGAGGTGCGCGTGGGCAAGCCGGTGGAGGGGCCGACGCGCTGAATGTCCCAGATGACGCCAGGAATTTCAGCGTAATAAGCCAGGCCGGAAAATTCCGACATCAACGAGATTCCCGGGCCTGCGGTCGCGGTCATGCTGCGCGCGCCTGCCCAGCCGGCGCCGATCACCATACCGATCGCCGCCAATTCATCTTCTGCCTGCACGATGGCAAATGTCGCCTTACCATCGGGACCGATGCGGTGCTCCTTCATATATTCGATCATCGTCTCGACCAGCGACGAGGAGGGCGTGATCGGATACCAGGTAACGACCGTGCATCCGGCAAACATGCAGCCCAGCGCGGCGGCGGAATTGCCGTCGATGATGATCTTGCCTGCGGTCTTGTTCATGCGTTCGATGTAGAACGCTCCGCGCTTTTGCAAGTTGGCTTTGGCGTAGTCGAACCCCGCCTGCGCCGCGCCAAGATTCAGATTGGCGGCTTTTACTTTCTTCGCGAACTGCTTGCGGATCGCTTTCTCGACTTCGCCCATTTCGATTTCGAGCAACTGCGCGACCACGCCCACGTAGACCATGTTCTTAACTAGTTTGCGGAGCTTCGCTTCCGGGCAAACCGAGGCTACTATTTTGTCGTAAGGCACGGAATAGAAGACCAGATCGTTGCGCAGCTTATCGAGGCCGAGCGGCTCGTCATAGAGAACGGAGGCGCCGGGCGCAAGCGACATCACGTCGTCCTGCGCGGTCTCGGCATTCATCGCGACCAAAAAATCGATTTCTTTCTTGCGGCCGATGTAGCCATCTTTGTTGGCGCGAATCGTGTACCACGTCGGCAAGCCCGCGATATTCGAGGGGAACAGATTTTTACCTGAAATCGGCACGCCCATCTGAAAAATAGCCCGCAAGAGCACCGTGTTCGAGCTCTGCGAACCTGAGCCATTCACGGTTGCGACCTGAATGCTCATGTCATTGACAATGCGCTTTCGCCCCAATTGCCCGCCCGTGCCCTGAGGCGCAACATCCATAGTGGCCATTTCCCGCACCTTCCTTATGCTTAGCGGCGGAGTCATCCGCCGAATTCTCGTTCTCAGGATAACCCTTAATTATACGGCGGCTGGCTGCAGTCGGCACGTTGAATTACCTGACTGGATTACGAAGGGAACCTCTTTGGGAACGAGATGATCGGGCGAAAAGATGAAGTGCAGCGTTCTTCTGGTTTCTTTTGTATGCTTCACGGTCCGATGTTTTCGTCGAGAAGCCATCTATGTTGGGTTTCCTAAGGTTTTTAATTTCCTAAGGTTTTTAATTTCCTAAGGTTTTTAATTTCCTAAGGTTTTTAATTTCCTAAGGTTTTGGCTTCCTAGTTTCCTTAGCCTCGGTTTTCCTAAGCTCTTGAATTTGAAATTTCCTAAGGTTTTGAATTTCGGTGGTGGTGCAATTTGCTTGCCGCGCCGGTCAAGCGGGAGCTCCTCGCTCCGCCTGAAAAGCGGCTGCACTCAGGATGACGCCGACGTGAGAAGTGCATGCTGCTTTTCAAACTGACCCATTACCGAACTTAGGCTTCGGTTTTGAAGAATTGCGCAATCGTGCGGAACTTTTCGTAGCGCGACTCAATTAAATCAGATGGCGGGATTCTCTTCAACTCCGCCAAGTGCTTCTGCAAAGTGACGTCAAGAAGATTGGCTGCGGCCTCATGATCGCGGTGCGCGCCGCCTTCGGGCTCAGGAACGATATCGTCGATGCAACCCAGTTCGCTGAGATCGGTCGCGGTAATGCGCATGGCCTCGGCCGCCAGTTCTTTCTTGGTGGCGTCTCGCCACATGATGGCGGCGCAGCCCTCGGGAGAAATCACCGAATAAATCGAATTCTCCATCATGAGCACGCGATCAGCAACGGCAATGGCCAACGCGCCGCCGCTGCCGCCGACGCCGATGACCGTAGCGATAATCGGAACTTCAAGGCGAGCCATCTCGCGCAAGTTGTATGCAATCGCCTCAGCCTGGCCGCGTTCCTCGGCGTGAATGCCGGGGTAGGCGCCGTCAGTATCGACGAGCGTGAAAATCGGTCTGCGAAATTTTTCGGCGATTTGCATGACGCGAAGCGCCTTGCGGTACCCCTCGGGGTGCGGCGTGCCAAAATTGCGGTATACGCGCTGCTTCATGTCGCGTCCCTTTTGGGTACCGATCACCATAATTTCCTCGCCATGAAAGCGAGCCATGCCGCAAACAATTGCGGGGTCGTCGCCGAAGCCGCGGTCGCCGTGAATCTCGCTCCAGTCGGTGAACAAGCGTTCGACATAGTCCAGCGTTTGCGGACGCTGAGGATGCCGGGCCAGTTCGGTTTTCTGCCAGGCGGTCTGCAACGACTTCATTTCCTCTCGAAGGATGTGGATGCGTTCCTGCAGTTGCGCGAGCTGGCGATGGGTCTCTGCGTTCTGCCCCGGGGTGGCCTCGATTAACGCCACTTGCCGTTCGATGGCTTCGAGTTCCTCTTGCGCCTTTTGGGTCGAGTCCATGATTGAACGAAGCAGCTTAGCTGATCACGCGCACACTACCGCGCCCGCATAATTGTTCAACCCGGGCGATGAAGTTGCGATCCGGCAGCACATTATAACCTTCCGCTTCCATCACAACCATGAAATCCCCAGCACGTTCCACGTCAAACAACACTCGGGCCTCGCCTTTGCGCTCCTTGAAAAGCGAGTGAAGATCGTCGACGGTGCCCTCAGCCGCAGTTTCGAGCGGCACGCGAATGCGAATTGCGCGGGGCAGCGGAACCTTGGCATCTTCCAGCGGCATAATCTCTGCGGCAGTAACTTTTGGATTGGCACCTTCTTCAATACGCACGCCAGCCCGTACCAGTACCGGGACTTCAAGCTTTACCTTGTCGCCCAAACGCTTGTAGGCCTCGGGGAAGACGATCATGTCGATGGAGCCAGACATGTCTTCAAGCGTGGCCTGCGCGTAGAACTCGCCGCGCTTGGACTTCTGCACGCGCAGGTTCATGATGATTCCGGCGGTCGCGATCGTCTCATCTTTGCCGGTCGAGTTCTTCATCGCGGCAATTTCCACGACGCTCAGCGCCTGCAGGTCTTCCAGTTTGTCTTTGTATTTTTCCAGCGGATGGCCGCTGATAAAAAAGCCCAGGATTTCTTTTTCCGCGGCGAGGCGCGCTTGCTCATCCCAGTCGGGAGTGTTTGGCAGCTTGTCGTTGTCGGCTGCGGAGTGTTCCTGCTCAAACACTCCAAACAGGCCGTGTTGGCCCGATTCCACATCGCGCTGCGCCTTTTGCGCGCGATCCATGGCGCGGTCGAGAACACTCATCAACTGCGCGCGGCGACCGAGGGAATCCATGGCTCCGCTCTTGATCAACGACTCCAGCACGCGTTTGTTGAGCAGACGAAGATCGACGTTTTCGCAGAACTCGTAAATCGATTTGAAGCGGCCTAACTTCTTGCGCGCCCCGACGATCGATTCGATCGCGTTGCCACCGACATTCTTCACTGCGGCAAGACCGAAGCGGATCGCTTCTCCGTGCGGCGTGAAGTTTGCGTCGGAGACGTTGATGTCCGGAGCTTCGACTGCAATGCCCATTTCGCGGCATTCGTTGATGTACTTCACCACGTCATCGGTGCTGCCGGTAACAGAGGTCAGTAGCGCGGCCATAAACTCGACGGGATAGTGCGTCTTCAAATATGCCGTGTGATACGCGAGCAGCGCGTAAGCGGCGGAGTGCGATTTATTGAAGCCGTATCCGGCAAACTGAGCCATCAGATCGAAAATCTTTTCGATCTTCTTGGGCGGAAACTTTCGGCGCGCCGCGCCTTCGACAAAGCGCTCGCGCTGCTGCGCCATTTCTTCGGCTTTCTTCTTGCCCATGGCGCGCCGCAGCAGGTCGGCTTCGCCGAGAGAGTAGCCGGCGAGGCGGTTCGCGATCTGCATCACCTGTTCCTGATACACAATCACGCCTAGGGTCTCTTCCAGAATTTCTTTCAGTTCCGGCAGTTCGTACTCGACTTTCTTGCGGCCGTGCTTGCGGTCGATAAAGTCATCGATCATGCCGCCTTGGATCGGGCCGGGGCGGTAGAGCGCGTTCAGCGCGGTTAGGTCTTCGATGGTATCGGGACGATATTTGCGCAGCACGTCTCTCATGCCGTGCGATTCAAACTGGAAGACGCCGGAGGTGAGTCCGGTGTAAAAAACTTTTTTATAAGTCTCGGCGTCTTGTAGCGGAACATCGTTGAGGGTGAGCCGCGTGCCGCGGGTTTGCTCGATCAACTTCAGCGCGTCAGTAAGAATGGTCAGCGTGGTCAGGCCGAGAAAATCCATCTTCAGCAGGCCCATCTTTTCGATGGCGACCATGTCGAAGGCAGTAACAATTTCGTCGTTCTTGGTGCGATGCAGCGGGACCAGTTCGGTCAGCGGGCGCGGAGAAATTACGACGCCGGCCGCATGAACCCCGGAGTTGCGCACCATGCCTTCCAGTTTTCTCGCGGTCTGGATCAACTCGCGAATCTGGCCGTCTTTCTCCATCGCCTCGCGCAGCTGCGGAGAATCTTCGATGGCCTGCTCCAGCGTGATGTTGAGCTGGGTCGGAATCATCTTCGCGATGCGATCGACATCGGCGTAAGGGATGTCCATAGCGCGGCCCACGTCTTTGATGGCGGCCTTCGCGGCCATGGTGCCGAAGGTGATGATCTGCGCGACATTGTCGCGCCCATATTTTTGCGTGACGTAGTTGATTACTTCGCCGCGGCGGTTCATGCAGAAATCGATGTCGATATCTGGCATCGAAACGCGCTCGGGATTCAGGAAGCGCTCGAAGAGCAGCTCGTGCTGCAACGGGTCAATATCGGTGATGCCTAGCGCGTAGGAAACCAGTGATCCGGCGGCCGATCCGCGACCCGGCCCCACCGGAATGTCGCGCTCTTTCGCGTAGCGAATGAAATCCCAGACGATGAGAAAATATCCGGGAAACTTCATCTGCTGGATGATGGCGAGTTCCTGCTCCAGGCGTTGCTCGTAGTCGGCGACGGAGTGTTTTAGTTTGCCTTGTTCGCATAGAGGGCGCAGCGATTCCATGCGCCGGGCGAAGCCCTCGCGCGAAACATGCACGAAATAACTGTCGATGGTGTAGCCCGGCGGCACCTCGAATTGCGGGAATGGCGTTGCCACTTTTTCAAGGCGCAAACTGCAGCGTTCGGCAATGTCGAGCGTTCGGGTCAAGACCTCAGGCGAGTCCTTGAACACGCGGTACATTTCGTCGTGGCTCTTGACGAAGAACTGGTTCCCCTCGAACTTCATGCGGGCGGTGTCGTGAATTGACTTGCCGGTCTGGATGCACAACATCACATCCTGCGCATGAGCATCGTCTTCGCACAAATAGTGGCTGTCGTTGGTTGCGACCAGAGGCAGACCGAGATCTTTTTCTAGCTGCAAGAGGCCGGGATGGATTTTGTGCTCCATGGCCAGACCCTGATCCTGGATCTCGAGATAAAAATTATCTTTGCCGAAGATGTCGGAGAAAGTGCCTGCGGCAGTGCGGGCGGCGTCGTAGTTCCCTTCCATTAGGCGCTCGGCGACTTCGCCCTTCAGGCATCCGGAAAGCCCGATCAATCCACGGGAGTGTTCGGCCAGAAATTTCTTGCTCACGCGCGGTTTGTAATAAAAACCGTGCAGCGAGGCTTCCGACGTGATCTTCACCAGGTTGCGATAGCCTTCTTCGTTTTGCGCCAGAACCAGGAGATGGTTGTAGGTATCGCCATCGGGAGGGGTACGCGAGATGACGTGATCATCTTTCTTGCAGATGTAGAGTTCACAACCCACGATCGGCTTTACGCCGGCTTGCTTGGCCGCATTCACAAAGTGCACGGCGCCGAAAATGTTTCCGTGGTCAGTCATGGCAACGGCGGGCATGCCGAGCTGTTGCACGCGCTGGCAGAGTTTTTCGACGTCGCATGCGCCGTCAAGCAGGGAATAATCTGTGTGCAAGTGCAGGTGGACGAATTGGGGCATAGGGGAAACGAATTTGTTGATTGCTGATTGTTGGTTCAACAATCAGCGACTCCCTTTATTTTAGCGGGAAACGCGGGGGTTGAAGGGATTAGTTATCCACAGAAAATGCACGGAATTGCGGGGTTTGCCGGCGCTGCGAGCTAGGGCTCACGCGGGGGGCGGTGGTGCTGGAGATCCTTCGCTCCGCCTGAAAAACGGCTGCGCTCAGGATGACACCGACTGGCGAGTTGCCTATATCTTAGTGATTTGGTTTGGTCCCGACGGCATCGAGGATGGCTTGGTTAATCGCGTACACCGTGCCATCGCTGCCGATCGCGGTTGGCGTGTAGGCTTCGTCGAGGCCTGTCGAAAGCTTGATTGCCTGCGTGAATGAGTTGAAAGTCAGGTCCCAGCGATAGAGTTTGCCGTCTTCGCTGTTAACCAAAATCGACTTGGTGAAGGGATCGACTGCGGCGGTGTTAATGCACCACTCTTTCACGGCGCCGGGAAAATTCGGGAAGTCGGGGTCGGGCGTGATGCCGAGTTTCGTAATGACTTCTTTCATCACGATCGTCTTCGGAATTATTGGATCTTTCTCGGTGGCGTTGGGATCGAGGATGGCGATGCGGTTGTGTCCGTTGCCGCTGCCGATGCCTGCATAGTTGTTGTACTTGGTCATGAGAAGGTAGCTTGAGGTTCCGTGATAGCTGGCGACCAGGGTGGAAGGCACGATCGAGGCGGTGTCGTCCCAGCCAAAGCTTCCGGGAATTTTGGTCTGCGAGAGGGTACTGTTGAAGTGGAGCAACCAGCCGCGGTCGTTGTGACTATCAAAGGGATTTTCCAGCACGCCAAAATAAACATCACCATCCGGGCCAACGGTCGGAGTGGCGGAACTACCGTCGTAGAGCCACGCATCCAGGCCCGATGCGGGATCTTTCAAACGAACGCTGCCCACAAGCGCAAGGGTCGAACTGTTCAAAGCGAGAAGATATCCGTAGCTGCCATTGTCCACTACGACGTAGAGAAGGCTGCCATCGGGCGAGAGCGCGGGAGCACAACTGATGGCAGCCTGCGTGATGGAAGAATCTCCGCTGGCGACCGCGGCAGAAACCCAAGTTCCCGTGCCGTTTGCCGCAATGCGCGCGATACCGCCCTGCAGATTGATCGGTGTCGATCCCAGCGTGAGGAAACCAAAATAGAGATTGCCGTCGGCGTCGGTGGTGAGCGGAGTGTCGATCTGCACGCTCTGGTTATAGGCGGTGGGGTTCTTCTTGTAGTTCGCCTCGCCGTAGAAATAAAGGCGGCTTACGGCGCCGGTGGTCTGATCGGGATTCTGGCGCACCAGCACCCGGCCTGCAATATCGGGAACGAAAAGTTGGCTACCAAAAATAGTCGGACCTAGGCCAGGGAGAAAGCTTGCGCCGGGAGCCTGATAACCGGTTGCGAGTGCCCACAGCCGCTGGCCTGTGGCTCCGTTGTGCGCTTCGACGCGAAAGCTGTTACTGCCAGTTTTCACGGGAACCAATACCGTGTTCGCCTGTGTGATCAGCGGAGAGCCGTAATGCGCGGTGATTTCTCCCTCTGGAGGATCAAGGTCCACTGGCATATGCCAATGAATCGTCTCGAGGGCTTGAGACTGAACCGTGGACTGCGCACTGTGCTGCGCGTCATGCGCGTGCGTCAGCCAATCGCCAGTCTGGGCTGATGCGCACGGCGCGAGCAGCGCAGTATTCGCGAGCACCCACAGCATGGCCACCGCAACTAACAGTTGATTCTTTCCAGATACGATCATGTCCCCGCCCCCCGTGCAGATAGTTCGTTCGGCCCTGATACTTCAACTGAGTCGGCAGCGTAGCATCGCAGTGCCGGGAAAATTGTCAAGAAAGCGTAAAAAGTCGGGGGAATTTTGCTCACGTGCTAGCCGGTCAAGGGGAGATTCCTTCGGCTCCGTGCAGGAGGACCAACATCGTGTGGAGCCAAGGCTAGGCCGCTAGTTATACACAGAATGATACTCGAGTGTCAGCTTACCCTGTATGGTGGGCACCCGGAAATCCACACCTCGCTCATCGTTTGCCTTCGTGGTAGCAGCGAGATCGAGTTCGGAGAGGGGAATTTTCTGCGTGTGTTGCGGGGCGAAGTTCCACAGGGTCTCGCCTACGATGGCGTAATTCTGCACTTCCTGTTTGTGCTGATCGCGGAAAATCAGAACCGTGGCAGGTGTGGTTTCGGTGCGCTCCGCAACGTGTGGCGGAGGCGGCGCTGACCGCGCATACAGATCCTGATCGCCCTGTTGGCGCATGCGCTGTTGCTCTAGGCTCTGCTGGTTCATCTCGTTCGCAAGGCCGATCTGATCTTGATAGTCCTGGTCATAGGACGAACCGGAATCCCACCACCAGTAGGGATCGATTCCACCGAGCCACGGGTATCCGTTGCCAAAACCGCATCGGAATCCAAAGCAATTGTTTCTGAAGCCGCGGGTGCGGAGCCGCAAACCCACGCCAGAGTGGTTGAAGCGCCGGTTGGAAAGGCCGCGATTGAAAGAACCGCGCATCGATGAGCGTGTGCCGAAACGTGAACCGGAGTGTACTGAACCCATCGCGTGACCGGCGAAGGCGTGGCCGGCAGATGCGTGGCCACCGCTAAACCCGCCATGCGAGGAAAATCCGCCGTGACCGCCACCTGACCCGTGACCACCACCACGCTGCGCGAAGGATTGCACAGACGCCACGACAACCAGCGAAACCGCAAGTGCGATCAGGCGCCGCATACCAGCATTATAAGCCGGATTGAAGACTTGGACGCAGAAATTCGGTAGTGGGTCATCTATGAAGGTGTCGGCTCTGTCAAGGGATTCGTTGGGCGCACGAGTGCGTGCACTCGGAGAAGAGCGCCATTTCGTTCTGGTTGAAAAATGCTTTTCATCACCGACCCAGGCTCACTGCTAATCTTTCCGGGTGGACTCGGTCCGACCCAGCCATCTATTCGGCCACAACATCGACCATGATTACCTGTTCGAACTCCCTCGCGGGAGCGGAGCGCCCAATCAGTTTGACGGTGTTTGATAGGACACACCATGAACCAGCTCCGGGCTACTCCACGTGCGCACCGAACTTGGAAATTTGCTGATAGTCCCAACCGCGACGCCACATCCAGTACAACCGCACGGCCAGCTTGCGGGCCATTGCCACTTTCGCGATCGCACGGCCACGACGCATAGCCAGGTGCAGGAAGCGGCGGCGCCAGTCCGGCTCGTAACGGACCACGGCATGGGCGGATTCGATCAGTAGAAAACGCAGCAGGGAGTTGCCCTGTTTACTGATGTGCCCGAGACGCTGCCGGCCGCCACTGGATTGCTCGCAAGGAATGAGCCCCAGGTAGCTCCCCACTTGCTTGCCACATCGAAAACGATCGGGCACTCCGAGAATCAACACGAAAGCCAGGGCGGTGATCGGGCCCACGCCAGGGTGGCTCATGAGCCGTTGCGCCTCCGGTCTTTGTTCCGCGGCCTGCTGAATCGACGCGCTGAGTTCGTCGATCCTGGGGTTCAGGCGGTCTAGCAGTTCCAGCAGATCCTGCCGCCGCCGTGCACTCCAGGGCGCCAACTGCAGCGCTTCCAGCTGGGCTCGCCCGAGCTTGCTCCACAGCCCTTTCTGGCGTCGTAATCCTTCGTTCAAAGCGATGGCCTGCAGTTGATTTTTCACTCGGGTCCGCATCTGCACCAGCCGATGCCGGTGCCAGAGCAGTTGTCGCAGATCTCGATTCTCCGCACTCGGTACCCAGATTCGGGGAAAACGATTCTCCACCAGCAACTGCAACAGCAACTCCGCATCCTGACGGTCGGTCTTCTGCTTGCGCACGCGCTTGGTTCGTATCTCGCCGGGATCGCCAATCCACAGCTCGTGGTGCAGCTCGGCGAGCAACCGCTCGAACCAACGCGCGTGCCCGGTCGCCTCCATCCCTATCCGCACCTGCTGTCCGTGCAGACCGCGATAGAAGTTCTCGGCCTCTAGTTTGTGGCTAAGCTTGCGCTCGCCACACTCTCCTGTGCCAGTGTCGACAAACGCGATTTGCTGAAAACTCGGGTGATAATCACAGCCTATAATCATCATGCTCGGCTCCTTCCTTCCGAGCCTTTGGTCGGTGATGCTTCCAAAGTCTACTCAGTTCGAGGGAGCCGACACCTTCATGAAATCAGTTTGAAAAAGCAGCGTGCACTTCTACCCGTCGGCATCATCCCGAAGCCCTGCAAAACAGCTTCTGGCTACTGGCTTCTAGCTTCTAGCAAAACGGTCGGCACGGCGCAACCGGCCCAGCGCGTAAGCCAAGCTGAGCCACCACTGTGTTTCTTTCTGGTTTCTTTTTGTATGCTTCACGGTCCGATGTTTTTGTCTAGAAGCCATCTATGTTGGATTTCCTAAGGTTTTGATTTTCCTAAGGTTTTGATTTTCCTAAGGTTTTGATTTTCCTAAGGTTTTGATTTTCCTAAGGTTTTGATTTTTGGTGGTGGTGCAATTTGGCTTGCGCGCCGGGCCGGTCAAGTGGGAGATCCTTCGCTCCGCCTGAAAAGCGGCTGCGCTCAGGATGACGCCGACGGGAGAAAGATTTTGAATTTCCTAGGGTTTTGAATTTCGGTGGTGGTGCAATTTGGCTTGCGCGCCGGGCCGGTCAAGCGGGAGGTTCTTCGCTCCGCCTGAAAAACGGCTACGCTCAGGATGACGCCGGCGGGAGAAAGGTTTTGAATTTCCTAGGGTTTTGAATTTCGGTGGTGGTGCAATTTGGCTTGCGCGCCGGGCCGGTCAAGCGGGAGGTTCTTCGCTCCGCCTGAAAAACGGCTACGCTCAGGATGACAAAGCGGTGCTACTTACTTCTTCTTGTTCTTGCCTTTTGGCTTCTTCGGAGCAGGTTTCTTAGTAGGTTTCTTCGAAGATTTGGCTGGAGGCTTCGCGGGCTTTTTAGGCGACTTGGCCGGCTTTGTCTTTTTCTCGGACTTTGCCGCAGCCATATGCTTCACCTTCGATTCCGGCTTTGCCTTAGCTTCTAGTTTAATCGCTGCCGGTGCGGCCGCAGGAGGCGCACTTGCGGTTGCGGCCTTTCCTTTGCCCTTTGCAACTTCTACCTTCTTTCCGGGCGTTGCCGCTGCCGGCGCACCAGCCGCTGCTGCCGCGGCTTTGCCGCGCCCACGCCGGGGTGGTGGAGGCGGAGGAGGCGGAGGAGGAGCAAACGGCTTTAGGAATTTCAGCGTCTCCGTGTGCGAACGCAATTTTCCATCGAGCAAGAGCATGAATACATCGCGCGCTATCTTTGGATATTCCGGCAGTTGCGGTGTGATCAACAGTTCCGTCATCTCCGGGAGCGGAATCCGCTGCTGCACCTGCCGCCACTTGGTGAAATAGTTCTTGATCTTTTGGGCCACGGTCTGATGCCGCGCCGTCACAGCGAGGAAAAGAACCATCTCCGGCCGCGCGGCAGTCAGCAGGTTCCAGGTGCGCGACGGGGTAGCCGCTTCCTTTCCCATTAACCTCTTCGCCAAATCCTTCGCATGGTCTTCGATGTTGCGCCAGGCCTCGATCAAATCCTTGCGCGGAATCTGCCGCCGCAGATCGGAGACATCTTTCTCCGAAAAATGTGAGGTCAGGAAATGCATCACTGCTGCCGAAGGATCAACCGTGTACCCAAGATCCACCATCTGCTGGCGCGTTTTCATCAACTGAGTAAGCCCGTTGACATCGACTTTCGCCACGGCCCAGTGGGGATGCAGCACCTTCAGCCAGTCTTCTTTCTCCAGGGCGCGCACCACCGCCAGCGGGTCGTCTTCGTGCGCCAGTTGCGCGATCTCGTGGCCTACGCCGCTGCGCGAGATGTGGTCGATATACTTGTTTTCCTTGGCAGAATCGTAGCGCTGCTGGGTACGCTCCTCGAGCGGCCAATGGAAGCGGGCCGCAAACCGGGTTGCCCGGATCAGGCGCGAAGGATCCTCCACAAAAGAGTAGTTGTGCAGGATCCGCAGCACTTTGGCCTCGATATCGGCCACGCCATTGAACGGGTCAAGCAACAACCCGCGCGATCCCTCGTTCAAGGAAAGGGCCATGGCATTTACCGTGAAGTCGCGGCGGCGCAGGTCTTCCTGAATGCTTGCTGGAGCAATCAGCGGGGGCTTGCCAATCTTTTCGTAGTTCTCGGTGTGGGACATGCCGATTTCTGCGCGGACATTGCCGGGAAGCACCAGGAAGAGCGTGCGTACGTCTTCCTCCTGCCCAGCCAGCTTCGCACCGGCCCGCTCGAAATCCTTCGCCAGTTTGAGGGGATTGCCCTGAACCGTGAAATCGAGGTCGCGGATGGTATAGCCGCTGATGATGTCACGAATTGCGCCGCCGGTGAGGTAGAGGGTCATGCCCGCGGCGCGGGCTATTTCTTGCACCAGATTGACGCCCTTGGTTTGATCCGGCGTCAACCGGATTTCCATCGTATAAATGTAATCAGCCATTCGTTCTCAAGCGATCTCAAGCAAACACTGGGCCGTAGGTATCCAGACCCGCCGGTGCTCGTCACATCCACTGATTTGGACGTGACTCCACCCGCGCAGAGTCAATTTCCACAAGATTTCCACAGGATACCATGGCCCCGCCCTCAGTAACTTCACTCGAAACTCAGCACAAGCCATTCAATACAAAACACTTGTACAGGCTTGAGCCTCGCCAAGGCAACTTAAAGGAATAACACAACGTTTATAATTTGGCTACTGCCAACGTGGATTCCCGCTTTTTTCCGCGAAATAGTGCGAGAATCACGCAGTCGGATACCAGCCTTCGGCTCTTAGCTTCAAGTGATTTCCTGGGCATAGGCAGGTTCCGAAAGCCAACAGCCGATTTCATGCCCTCGACTCATAAGAAGGTAATCGTCCGCAAGATGGATCGCGATTCCATCTCCGGCTATGTTTCGCCCACACAATTCGTAAACGAAGGCAAGCTCGAGCTGCTGAACACTTCGGGCAACGTGGTCACCATGGAATTGCGCGAGATTAAGGGGGTGTACTTCGTGCGCGAGTTCGGCGATTCCGAATCGCTCACCCGCAAGACTTTCACTTCCCGCCCCCGGTCTGAAGGTTTGTGGGTTCGACTTCGCTTCAAAGACAATGAAATCCTCGAGGGTCTCATGCCCGCGGACCTCACACAGAATATGCAAGAGGGCTTCTTAGTAAACCCACCCGACCAGCGCTCGAACACGCAGCGTATCTTCGTTCCGCGCACCGCACTGGAATCGCTGACTGTGCTTGCCGTCATCGGCGCCACCCGCAGACCTCGCCGCGGCGCAACGGACGACCAGCGCCAAGTGCCAATGTTCGAAGAATAAAGGCAAGTTCTTGCACACACGCAAGCCTCTTCAAATTTGTCGCGATGGCCTCAACGAAGTCGAGTAGTAGTCGACTCTCTTGGTGTAGATTTCCGCATGGTTCTGCGGTTCGACTTAGAGTGCGGCGAGTGCGAAAAGCCTGTGGGGGCTGAAGAAACTTTCATGTCTTTATTCCCCAGCATTGGCACCTCTTTGCGATTGAACGGCTGCGCCAACTGTGGTCAACTCGTAAGACGTTCGGTTCGTCCTTAAGCGCCAAGAATTAACCAAAAGCGGACAAGGGATCATCATGCGGATGTGGGCCAAGTTCTGGATGTCACGCGGTGTCGCAGCATTGGTTGTGGTTTGCGTCGCGAGTGGATTGGCAGTGGCTGGATCGCAGCCCCACTATGTTGTAACCAACGACGACGCGATATTCGGCAACTCGCTCTCCTTCTATTCTGTGGGAACCGGCGGGTTGCTCACTTTGGATCAGCCGGTGTTTACCGGCGGGTCGGGGATTGGCAGCGGTTTCTTTGGGGAACGTCGCCTCGCCATGCTCAACAGCGGCGGCCAGCAATGCATCTATGCCTCCGACGCTTCAACGGGAGACATTGACGGCATCGACGTCACCACGCTGGAAGCTGCCGCCGTTACCTTCGGTTCTGCGACCGACACCGGCCTCTCGAATGGCATTGGATTGGCGATGAATAGCACGTATCTCTATGCCAGCTTCACCGACTCGAACACGATCGGAACCTTCACCGTGCAACCCGGCTGCACCCTGACCTTCGTGAACGACATCTCAGTCGCGGGCCTGCAAGGCGGAATAATTAACGGCATGGTATTGCACGGCAACATATTGGTCGCCACTTACGGCGACGGTTCAATCGAGTCTTTCAACGTTTCGGCTGGCACGCCGGTTTCGAACGGCGACGAACAGAACTCTACCGCTTATCTCAAGTCGCGGGGCGCGACCTATCCCAACGGCGTGGAGATCACGAAGGATGGGCACTACGCGCTTTTCGGGGACACCTCCAACTCGACCGTAGTCGAAATCTCTAACATTTCTTCCGGCAAGTTGAGCAAGACTACGATCTACTCCCAGAAAGCGCCGATCAACTCCAGCAATATCCTGCTGAGTCCCGATGAGACGTTGCTCTATGTCAGCAACACGGAAGGCGACGCGATCACCGCACTTTTCTTTGATGCGAGCACGGGCGAACTTTCGCCCGGTTGCACTTCTGGAAAACTCAAGGGCTATAGCAGGGATTGGTCTTACCTTGCATCGTTAGCGATCGAGAACGGCACCGGAACTGGCGGAGTGGTTTATGCGGCCGAGTTCGGCTCGCCATCTTTTATTGCGATGGTTCAGGTAAGTTCGGCGGGCGGGAAATGCACCTTGAAGGAATCCTCCAAATCGCCCATCACTGATTCGAACAGTCCGGGGTTACTTTCGATTGGAAATTTTCCTCCGCGGGCATTTTAGCGAGGGTTTAAAGTTGTGCCAAGTCTCTTAGCGGAAAATGACTAACATTTGGAAAAGACGATCTTCAGGGAAATAGAGGGTTTCGATATGCGCGCTGGGTTCAGGTATTCGCTCTTATTGGCGGTATGCGGATTTTCTTTTGTCGCTGCATCGGCACAGTGTCCGGCGCGCCCCATAGCGGGCAGTGTGGTCGAGGACGCGTTAAGCCTTTCTTCGGTAAATGGCGTCCTGAATGCCGGCTTTACTATGGGAACTTCGGTGGATGACGCCGGCTATACGCATTACTGCTACAAGTACAAGAGTTCCACTGGCGTGGTTGAGGCTCCTACATTGCGCCTCAACCAGGGCGACCTGCTGCAACTGAACATCACTGACGACATCGTTAGCAACGGCGCGGAGAGCATGAGTTCGATGGACATGTCTTCGCCGCCGGGCGCATGCGGCGATGGAGGCACAGCGACCATCAACTCGACGAACGTCCACTTCCACGGCCTGAACGTTCCTCCGGTTTGCCATCAGGACGATGTGCTCTCGACTTTGATTCAGCCCGGAAGTCCGGGATTTCAATATGGCATGACGATTCCGACGACCGAGCCGCCGGGATTGTATTGGTACCATCCCCACGTACACGGCTTCACCGAGTTTCAGGTGAATGGCGGCGCGGCTGGGGCGCTCATTGTGGAAGGAATGGAAAAAGTTCGTCCGGAGGTGACGGGGCTTACCGAACGCGTGTTCGTAATTCGCCAGCAGTATCTGGTTCCATGGGTGCCCGGCCCTTACCAGCTCACGATCAACTATCAGGTCGCTGGAGAGGTTCAAGGACCTATTCCAATGATTGAGATGGCGCCGGGGAAAAAAGAGTTCTGGCGGGTCGCGAACGCCACGCTGCAGGATTTTATGCCGTTACAGGTGTGGTTCAACGGCGTACCGCAAAAGCTGGAATTGATTGCCCTTGACGGCTACCCTCTGGCTGCACCGCGATTCGAAACTACGATTTTGATTCCTCCAGCCGGGCGCGCCGAGTTCATCGTTCAGCCGCCGCCTACGGGAACGAGCGCGCTTTTCCTGACACAGGCTTACTCGACCGGCCCCACAGGTAATCCAGATCTCGAACAGGTTCTCGCTACCGTTAAGCTGAGCACCACAGCTGCAACCAAGCAGCCGACGAAGCCGGTAGCGACCGCTTCGCAAGCGTCATCTGGTCCGATGAAATTTTCCGGGTTAAAAGACGCCACCGTAACCGCCACGCGGAACCTCTACTTCTCAGAAGAATTCGGTGGGATTAACGGTCCGATTCAGTTCTACATTACAGTCGACGGGCAAACACCGCACGTGTTTGAATCCAGCGAGAAGCCCGTGATCACGACTAAGGTGGGCGCGATCGAAGACTGGACGATTGAAAACCGCGCTCTGGAAACCCATGCGTTTCATATCCACCAGATTCATTTCATGCTTCTGGAAGTGGATGGAAAGCCCGTCACCAATCAGGATTTGCGCGATACGATTGAAATTCCCTATTGGCCTGGTTCAGGGCCGTACCACAGCGTGAAGGTGCGGATGGATTTCAGCGATCCAACCATCGCGGGGACGTTCGTATTTCATTGCCATATTTTGTTGCATGAAGATCTAGGCATGATGCATAAGATCCAGGTCATGCCGTAGGCTTGCGAGCAAGGACAGCCGCGAAGCGGCGCGAGAATGCAGCCCACGGCGTAAGCCGTGGGTAGGGAATAGACATAGAGCAAGCCCCAACGGGGCGAAAGAGCTTTGCGAGTGTACGCGATTAAATTTATTTCGCCCCTCCGGGGCTGATTCAATTAGCTCCCTTCACCCACGGCTTGCGCCGTGGGCTGTGTTCTAACGCCGCTTCGCGGCTCATCTTCCAACTGCGCAATGCGCAAGATCCAAACAAACGAAAGGTTCATAATCCATGCGAAATAAAGTCCTACTCATAGCTGGTGGCGCCCTCTTAGCCATCTCCGGCTATCTTTGGGGAAACAGAAATGCGACCGTGGCCTACGCGGGCGGCCAGACTCAACCCGACTACTCCGCGATGCCTGCCCATGGCAGCGTGCCGAAATCCTACGGGCGGGTGGCGGCCGTGATCGCCGACCAGATCGGCACCGGCTTGATCTTTGAGGACAACGACGGCACGATCCGCTTCGTCAGCATGACCGGCATGAAAGAAGGCGAACTCGGGCGCTACGATCAGACTCCAACCCATGGAGGCATTCCCAAATCGTATGGCCATCTGGTCGGGGCGGTGGTCGACCCCAAAGGCACCGGCCTGGTTTTCGAGGACAGCGCGGGCACGATTCGCTTCGTCACCATCACCGGCAAGAACGAGGCAGAACTCACCCGCAACTGAATACTGCTAGGCAACTCACATTTCCGGCTCGTCAGCGCATGTCAACTTGTATTCTGGCGCAACGGAAACTGTTGCAATCCCCAGAGACTTAAGATAAAAAGGCTCTCACACGCGCGATCTTGCCCGCGCGCAGCGGAGAGAATGGGACGTTCTGCCCCCTGCACTGCCCGTTTTCCGTGATCACAGATTTTTTCGCAAACACAGATTTGTCGTAAGCAAAGTTCGCTGCCGAGGTGTAGTACTCATGAAATCTTCTTTGCGCTCTTCTTCTTTGTGTTCTTCTTGGAAGCGCCTCTTTGTAATCACTCTCGCTCTTGTTGCTCTCAGCCTCTCTGCAACAGTCTTCGCGCAGGAATCCAGTGCCGCTCAGCCGACGGCAGCTTTGCCGCAGCCTCTTATTACGCAAGCGGTGAGCGAAGCGCAGCTTACGGTGCTCAAGGGGAACACGCATCCCCTGGCGCGGCCGCAATTCGACCTGGGAACGGCGCCGGTGACGCTGCCGATGCAGCGCATGTTGCTGGTGCTCAAGCGCAGCCCCGCGCAGGAAGCCGCACTTCGCAAACTGCTCGACGACCAGCAGGACAAGCACTCGCCCAGCTACCACAAATGGCTCACGCCGACGCAATACGGCCAGCAATTTGGACCCACCGACTCCGACCTGCAGACCATCACAGCATGGTTGCAGTCGTATGGATTTCAGGTGGGCACAACCAAAGGACGCACTGTGCTGGAGTTTTCCGGTTCGGCCAGCCAGGTGCAGGCAGCGTTCCACACCGCCATTCATAAGTATGTTGTGAACGGTGAGCAGCACTGGGCCAACTCAAGCGATCCGCAGATTCCGACCGCGCTGACTCCCGCCGTAGCCGGAGTGCTGACGCTGCATAACTTCTTTAAGAAGCCCCTGGTTCGCTATACCAAGCAGACCGTGCCAGCGAAAATTCGACCGGGAAAGCGTCCGGCGATCACATTCGGCGATGGATCGCATGGTCTAGCGCCGTTGGATTTTGCCACCATTTACAGCAGCAATGCTTACAGCACCACCACTCCTGGGCCTACAGGCGCCGGAGTGACCATTGGCGTAGTCGGCCGCAGCAATTTGTTCAATGGGGGCGAGGACGTCTCGGATTTTGATTCAGGTCAAATTTTTAACGTCAGCGGAGGCACGTTTAGCATAATTCTCAATGGAGCAGATCCAGGAGATCTGGGAGGCGGCGAAGAAACCGAAGCCACGCTCGACTCCACCTGGACGGGCGCGGTCGCTCCTGGCGCAAATGTTGAACTGGTCGTGTCTGCCTCGACGAATACAACCGATGGCGTTGACCTCTCGGAGGTCTACATTGTCGAAAACAACCTTGCCGACATCATGACCGAAAGCTTTGGCAGCTGCGAAAGCGGAAACACGACGGAATTTGGCGTCCTGGCTTTAGCTGAACAGGCAGCGGCTCAAGGTATCACCTATTTCGTATCAACCGGCGACGCCGGAGCGGAGGGATGTGACGACCCTAATTCCGAAACGGTAGCAACAGGCCCCGTCTCAGTGAACATACTGGCAGCCACGCCATTCAACACAGCCGTGGGTGGTACAGTTTTCGACGACACCGCGAATCCGACGCTCTACTGGAGTTCAACGAACACCGGCCAGGAGAGCGCACTCTCCTACATTCCGGAAGATGTTTGGAACGATAGCTGTGCTGCGTCAAGTTGTGGCAGCAACGCCAACATCGCCGCAGGTGGCGGAGGCGCCAGCGTCTTTTTCAGCAAGCCCTCCTGGCAAAGCGGAGTGACGGGCATTCCTGCCGACGGCGCGCGTGACATCCCGGACGTGGTGCTATCGGCTGCTCCCCATGACGGTTACGTGCTTTGCCTAGAGGCCTCTTGCGTGCCCGATTCGACGGGCGAGTTCTCTCTTTTTCTGATTGGCGGCACGTCGGCTTCGGCTCCGTCTTTTGCTGGAATCATGGCGCAAGTCGATGAACGGATGGCCACGCTGAATCCAACCAACGGCCCGCGACAGGGTGTGGCGGGTTATGTTCTGTATCGCCTGGCGGCTACGGAAAATGCCACTCTCGCACAGTGTAACGGGTCGAGCGCCACGTTGCTGGCGAGCACTTGCATCTTCCACGACGTAACCGTCGGCAATAATGCAGTACCTGGAGAGGTGAACTTCGGCTCGCCGACCGCGGATTATCAGGCTACCGTGGGCTACGATTTGGCCTCGGGTTTGGGCTCGGCTAACATCAACAATCTCGTCACCAACTGGAATACAGTTACGTTTAACCCGACGACGACCACATTGGCTTTGACCCCGCTAAGCGTCACGCATGGGGCGGCGGTGACCGTGACTATCGGGGTCGCGCCTAGCAGCGGCACCGGGACAGCGCCCACAGGGGATGTGGCATTGATTGCTCTGAACGGACCAAGCCCCGCACAAACCGGAACCAATTTCTACACGCTGTCGGCTGGGACCGCGGGAGGCACGACGAATCAGCTTCCCGGCGGCTCCTACAGCGTCACGGCTAATTATGCCGGAGACGCGACCTACGCCCCCAGCGTCTCTACCCCGGTCGCCATCCAAGTCACCCAAGAAAACAGCACGACAACCGTTTCGCAATTCGACCAGAACGGCAATCCGATCGCACAGGGTATCTCGTTGCCATTTGGAAGCGTGGTATTTGTGCGCGCTGACGTGGCTGGATCTTCGAACCAGGGAGTTCCGACAGGACTGGTAACCTTTAAGGACACTGCTGGTAATTTGCCGGGACCGATTTTCAATCCCGTACTTAATCCGGTGCCTCTCAACAGCGAGGGCAACACATCCATCGGCGCTGGAGTAATTAACTTTGACGTTGGCAGCCACAGTATTTCAGCCACCTACGCAGGCGACCTCAGCTTCAATACAAGTAGCAGTACGCAATCGGCAAGCTTCACGATACAGCCGGGATTCGCCGGAGTTTCAGGTCCCAACAGCGTGACCGTCGCCAGCCCCGGCATGTCAGGCACAACAGTGGTCGGCATCGTCGCGTCTACGGGCTTTAACACCGCCATTAGTTTCTCGTGCAGCGGCTTGCCGGCGGAAGCCAGCTGCGGCACGGCATCGGCGACGGGAACTGGGCCAAACAATATCGTGAACACTACGATCACGGTGACGACAACCGCCCCACACACCACCACCACTATGCTGCAACCTAACGAACGTCTCTATTACCTCGCGATGATCTTTGGCGGCGGAATGCCGTTGGCTGGCTTGTTTCTAGTTGCGGCACCGAGGAGGCGACGTTGGAGCTCGCTGCTCGGCTTGATGGTGGTCGCTTTGCTAGTGACTGTGCCCGCCTGCGGCGGTGGAGGAGGAGGAAGTAAAACTCAGACGGTGCAGGATCCGGGTACACCGGCTGGGACGTACAACGTAACCCTAACTGCAACCGCTGGATCGATTTCCGGGCAAGCCGCTTTCACGCTCACGGTGCAGTAGAGGGTAAAGTTGGAGAGCAGGGCCAGTGAAAAATACGCCCGGCTCCTGCTTCGTTCGGAATGAGTCCTTTCAGGTCCGATCGCCAACTCACCAATCGGCGCCCTTTCGCATTCGTTCCCTGCGGCCGTGATCGAGTGGTGCCCCGCGGTGGTGTACGATTTAGTCGCACTGCCTTTCGTCCCTATGAAACTTTCTGCCATCGCCTCAGCTCTGAATGCGCGTCTGGAAAACGGTTCGCCTGACACCGAAATCGCCGGCCTCAACGGCATTGAACAAGCTGCTCCGGGAGAGCTCAGCTTCGTTTCGAATCCCAAGTACAGCGCGGCCGTGCGCTCGACCAAGGCCTCGGCTGTCATCGTGTCCGAAGACTTCCCTGCCATCCCTACAGCCATGCTGCGCGCAAAGGATCCTTATCTGGCCTTTGCCCATGCGCTGGAACTATTCCATGAGCCCGTGCGGTATGCCCCCGGCGTTCATGCCACGGCAATCGTCCACGCCACGGCGAAGATTGGACGCGGCGCGCACATCGGGCCTTACGTGGTGGTCGATGAGGGCGTGGAGATCGGCGCAAAAGCAGTTTTGTTGGCGCATGTGGTTATTTATCGCGGCGTAAAGATAGGCGACAATTTCTTTGCTCACGCCCATGCCGTGGTCCGCGAAAACTGCCGCATCGGCAATAACGTCCTGCTGCAGAATGGAGTCGTGATCGGCGCCGACGGCTTTGGCTTCGCCAAAACTCACGCCGGCCATTGGCATAAAATTCCTCAGCCGGCTCCGGTCGTCATTGAAGACGACGTGGAAGTCCAGGCGAACTCCTGCATCGACCGCGCCAGCGTTGGCCAGACTCGCATTGGGCGCGGGGTGAAGATCGACAATCTGGTGCAGGTCGGTCATGGTTCGCAGGTCGGCGAGGACGCACTTCTCTGCTCACAAGTAGGCCTTGGCGGTTCGAGTGAAATTGGCAAGCGAGTAATTTTGACGGGACAGGTCGGCGTGGTTGGGCACTGCAAAGTGGGGGATGCGGCCATCGTCACACCGCAGAGCGGCGTCGCTAACGACATTGCTGCCGGGGCACTCGTGAGCGGCGCTCCCGCCGTCGATCACAAATTGTGGTTGAAGTATTCCGCGCTGCTGCCGAAGCTGCCGGAGATTGCGCGGGCGGTGAGGGCGAAGATTTCCAAAAAATGAAGTTTAGTCGCGCAGGATCAGATTTTGCTGCTCGCTCGGTGCTCCGCATTGACTTCCGTGTTTAGAGCTTCGTGCCGATATTCCTGCGGCAGTCCGCTGTCGATGGCGGCGCGCACCTTCTCCATCAAACATTCCTTGCTGCCGAAATCCCGCGGCTCAATCGGTGGATGAAATGTGACCGTCGCGGTTCCCGGCTTGATGGCGAATCTTCCCTTCGGCATTACGTAGAACGTTCCTGCAATGGTTACCGGAACTACTGGAACTCCACATTCCATCGCCAGATAAAATGGACCTTTTTTGAATGGCAGCAGTTTGCCGTCGAATGAGCGCTTGCCTTCGACGTAAATTGTCATGTTCAGGCCCTGCTCCTGCACTACCTGTTTCGCAATCCGAACTGATTCGATGCCCGCATCGCGATGGGATCGATCCACCGGAACCAGCGATCCCATGCGCATAGAGCGCCCTAGAATTGGAACTTTGAACAACTCTGCCTTCACCATCACCGACGATCGCCGCGGAATCAGTGGAACTGTAATCGGGGGATCCAGATTCGATACATGATTCGACATGAAGATATAGGTACGCGTGGGGTCGAGTTTGTCGAGCCCTACAGTTTCCACGCGAACTCCGGTGAGCCGCACGCCGTTCCATGCGCCGAACATGAAGATGCGATAGAGGAAACTGACGTCTCCACTGATGAACGTCCAGGGAAAGCCGATGAGCGCCGCTACGGGCAGGGCAAATGCCCAGAACACCAGCATCGCGATGGTGCGAATCATTTCGAGTATGCCTCGGCTGACATACGTGTGCTCCTTGTTAGTGTGCGAGCGCCTCTTGTGGACTTTGCGCCTCGCCCTTGAGCCACGCCGCGCGGCGGGCTCGCTGTTCCGCGCTAAGGTTCTCCATATCCTTGAGATCGTACGTGGTCTCTTCCCTGCTTGCCATTTTCCACTGGAACTCGCGTTCAATGCTGCGTTTGTTGCGTATCTTCACGGAGACGGTTTCGCCTGGCTTTAATCGTTCCAGGTCGAGCGACGATTCCCTGCCGGGCATTTTGCCATTAATTTCAAGAACCGTGTCGCCGGTCTGCAGACCGGCGCTCTCTGCCGCACTGCCGGCGTTAACCACCGACACAATCATGGGACCATCAAAGTTTCGGGAGGCCGCAAATCCCGCGTCACTAACGGTGGTTTTTCCCTCCATCAAGCGAAGGCCGACGCTTCGAAAGAAATCATTCCATGGAATTTCTTCCGTCCCGGCAACATACTTTGCGAAGAACCATCCCAAGTCCGCATGGCTGACGGCTTCGACAGCTTCGCGCACGCCGTCGGAATCCTGGAAAAATCGTCCCTTCTTGGCGTAGTTCTGATTCATCCATTCAAACACCTCCCGCAAAGATGCCTGCCCATGGCTGGCTTCGCGTACCGCCAGATCTAACACGATCCCGAGCAACTCACCTTTGTTGTAATAAGAAATGCTGCGCTCCGGGCGCCGGTAATACGCATCGCCTTCGAGCCACGCGTCCAAACTCGCCTCTTCTGCTGATTGGGCCAGGCGCGCCGGACGATGTTGAAGTTCGCTGATGGCGCCCGCCAGGTCTTGCTCGAAGTGGCGCTCGCCAAGCAGGCCGGCACGCAAATCGATGAAATCCGCCGCCGCGCTCGTGCAACCCTCGCTGAACCAAAGCGCGCGCGTGTAATTCTCCTTGGTGTAGTCGACCGGCTCCAGGGTTTGAGGACGAATGCGCTTTACATTCCACAGATGAAAAAATTCGTGTGCCGTAACCGAAGTCAGCGCTTCGGAAGTTCCCGGCAGCACGTACGCACTCACATCGATCGCCGTTGAATAAGCGTGCTCCATTCCGCCGCCCGCCGGTCCACGCGGAAAATGATAAATGAACAGGTAAGTGTCGAATGGCCGATCATTCATCCAACCGGTCGCGGCGGCTACGATGTTGCGCAGCATCGCAACAATCTTTTCCATCTCGTAATCGCCGGCTTCTGCGTCAATCACTACGCGATAGTGGCCGCCGCCTTCGTCAAAGTCGGATTTCCGAAAGGTTCCGATTTCGACGGGAGAATCCACCAGCCGGTCATAGTTTTCCGCGCTGAACCTGCCGTCGGGCTCGGGAACAAGCGTCGTCGCTGTGCGCCATTCCTTCGGAACTTGACTGAAGCGCACGACCATTGGTCCGTTCCGCGCGTCGACGGGATACATAAGTATCTCTGCCAGGTTGAAGAAAGCGTGATGCGAATTGAACTCTGCTCCGAACGGTCCGGGCGCGCTGACATAGATCTGGTAATCGAAGACAGCGCCGCCTTCCGCGCCGGAAATCTGCCAACGGCTCTTATCTAATGCACGCACGGTGAGCAGCCGTCCGGCGCGGTCTTTGGCGCGCACCCAGTTCACATATTGTGCGAAGTCGCGGATTTGGTAGAGCGCATTCCAGACGGGAAGCTGCAACTCCCGCTGCGCAGGCCCTTCTGGCAACAGAATCTGCACTACGACCAGATGTTGTTCAGGACTGGCTAAGGAAACGACGTATTCGGTTACCGCGCAACATGGGCAACCGGCAACGCATAAGAACAACGCCAGTCGAATTTGGCGCAAGAACATGCCAGCCGTCACAGCACAATTCATCCCCGGCCCACCGCGTTAGCCGAATTGCCATGCGTGCCGTCGCCGATCAGTTTTCGCAACCGCTCAGGTAATTTTTCGTAGATTCCGCCAAATCCGCCGTTGGAGAGAATCGCGACAACATCGCCGCTGTGCATCTCCGGAGCAACCGTTTGAACGATCTCGTCCGCGGTCCCAATCAATCTCGCACGCGTTCCCTGACTCTTCATCTCTGCGAGAAGTTCCGGCAACTCCAACCTCTCATGCTCCGGCACAGCCTCCGAACGAAAAACGCCGGCTATGATGACTTCGTCTGCGACCGCGAGGCTGCGCGCCAGGTCACTCTGCAACACGCGCCGGCGCAAGGTGTTCGACCGCGGCTCCAGAATCGCCCACAAGCGCGCACCGGTATAGCGCGCCCTGAGCGCTCGCAGTGTGCCGGCAATCGCCGTGGGATGATGAGCGAAATCGTCAATGATTGTGATGCCATTCACTTGCGCCTTGACTTCCAGCCGCCGCTTCACGCTCTTAAAAGTCTTTAGCGCCGCGGCGATTTCTTCTTTCGAGATTCCATATGCTGCAGCGATCGCCGCAGCCGCTGTCGCGTTCCACACGTTGTATTCGCCGGCCAGAGGGAACTCGAGATCAGCCCAGGGCTTGCCGCGGTGCAGCACCGACCACGTAGTCCGCTCCGGCTGCAGCTTCAGGTTCGCGATGCGCCAATCGGAACTCATACCCGCGCCATATCGCTCGATAGGACAAAACGCCTTGCTTAAGCATCGGTCGACGCTCGCACTCCCGGTAGCCTCACCCACGACTCCATCGAAAGCGATAATCTTCCCGCGCCGCGGAATCAGATTCACCAGCCTCTTGAACGCAGTTTCGACCGCTTCCAGATCTTTGTAGATGTCCGCGTGGTCGAACTCCACCGAAGTCAGAATGATGGCATCGGGAAAATAATGTAGGAACTTTGGCCCTTTGTCGAAGAATGCCGTGTCGTACTCGTCGCCTTCCAGGATGAAATGCTTTCCCTGGCCCAGGTGAAAGCTGGAGCCAAAATTTTCTGCGATGCCGCCAATCAGGAATGAAGGCTGCATTCCCGCGGTGTGAAAAATCCACGCCAGCATCGAGGTTGTTGTGGTCTTCCCATGAGTCCCGGCGACCACCAGCACTTCTTTGCCGCGCAAGAACTCTTCTTGCAGTAGCTGTGGCATGGAGCAAAAAGGAATGCGCTGGTCGAGCAGTTGCTCAAGTTCAACGTTGCCGCGCGAAATTGCGTTGCCGACCACAATCAGATCTGGACGCGGTTCCAGATTTCGCGGGTCAAAGGGCTGTGCAACCGTGATTCCAAGGTCCGCAAGAAAATCAGACATCGGAGGATAGGCCGCCGCATCCGAACCACTCACGCGGAACCCGCGCTCCTTCAACATTCCAGCCAAAGATGCCATCGCCGTTCCGCAAATGCCGATGAGATGAATGTGCTTGGTTTCGCTCATGAATTTCTATCCGCCCTTCGCAACCTTCGCTCACTTTGCGGATTGCTTCCGACGGTCGCTGATGAAGATCGAATCACGCCGACACCGCCGCTTCCAAAATCTTTAAACTCACTTTTGAGCCCCGCACTGACAAGGCCGCCCGGACTCCGATCGGTAGAGTAATATTTCCGGCGCTCACGTGCCCCGATCGCACGCCGTAGGCGACCGGAACCCCCAAATCGCCGACCACCCGCAGAACCACTTCCTCTAGCGTATATCCTTGATTTGCGGTCTGCACGCAATCGTTCATTTCACCGAACACAATTCCCCGTACACCCGCGAGCTTTCCCGCGAGTTTCAACTGCATCAGCATGCGATCGATTTGAAAGGGCTTGGCTGCGACGTCCTCAAGAAACAATATCTTCCCCTCGGTGTCGATCTCGTAGGGCGTGCCAAGCGAAGCTACGAGGATGGAAAGGCATCCTCCGTAAAGGATTCCTTCTGCTGCGCCGTCGACTAATCCTGCCACTGAAGGACACGCGGTCAGATTAACTTCCCATGCGCTGGAGCCACTCAACGCTGCCGGCCATGAAGCCATGTCGACGCCATCTTCATGCGCCCAGTCTTTCGCGACCATCGGCCCGTGGAAGGTCACCAGACCCGAAGCATCGGCAAAATAAGTGAGCAGGCAGGTGAGGTCACTGTATCCCACAAAAATTTTGGGTTGCGCCATGATTTTTTTTAAGTCCAGAGCCGGCAACAGATAATTCGAACCATAGCCTCCGCGAGCGCAAACGATGGCACGCACTTCGTCGCGGGCAAACATGTCTTCTAGTTCGCGCACGCGCCGCTCCACCGAGCCGGCAAAGTATAGATCCTGATCAAGGATGGAATCAAAATAGAACGGCTGGTATCCCGCACGCCGCAAGGCTTCACAGCCTGCCTCAAGACCATCGCGCCTGATATTGCTCGCGGGAGCAACGATGCCGATCGTGTCCCCCGTGCGGAGAGCCGGCGGTTTGATGCGCGGACGTGAAGGCGAAGACATTCGGCTAGAAAACTTCAGACTTTCAACTCAAACATTAGACGGTCAACTCAGAAAAAACTCTCCCCGGCAAACCAGCTTCGCCGCTCCACACAGGAACACAAGGTTCTCTGTCTTGCGGACGGTCTGCACCCCGCCCGGCGCGCGAACTCGCACGGGCGATTCTGCTTTGTCCACGGCCATCGCCGCCACAGCTGCTGCGCATGAGCCCGTCCCCGAAGACTGGGTCTCGCCAACTCCACGCTCGAAAAAGCGCACGTTCACATCGTGCCTTCCCGCGATCACGACCATCTCAACGTTTACGCCGTGTTTGAACTCAGAGCTGCGCTGAATTTCGGCGGCCTTCCTCTGCCAGTTATCGGCAAATTCCGGCACGAACATGACAAAGTGCGGGTTCCCCATCGACACGGGAATTCCTCGCACTTCCTCCCCGGGAATCTTCACCGTGAGCTCTGCCTGTATCGTGGCTTCGCCCATTTCAACTTCAAACTCATACTCGGACTCGTTGCGCGCGGTCAGGACACAGGTCTTCAGGCCGGCTCCGGTTTGTATCGTGATTCTTTCCTTCTCGCGTTTCGAGCAAATGTATGCGGCCACACAACGTGTGCCATTGCCGGAAATCTCCGCCTCGGAACCATCGGCATTAATCAGACGAATCTCAGCGTCTGCCATGGCGTGCGGATAGATCCACTCGACTCCGTCCGCGCCCACGCCTTCATGCCGGTCGCACATGCGGCGGGTCAGTGCGGCCATGTGTGCGGGAATCGCGTTGTCGATTGCCGAAGATTCCACCAGTAGAAAATCGTTGCCGCACGCGCTGGCCTTCACAAACGAAATTACGGCAGGCGGCAAGCTCACTCGGCTTCCACCGGAGACCACGAAGTCAGGTAGCTCAATACCGCACCGCCGATGTTTTCAGCTTCCTCAACAACTCCTGCCTTTCCCTTCGGCTGGCCGGATTTTATCACCGCTACGCGGGTCTCCTTCCATGCGGCATTAACCCGCGTGATTACCCGAAGCGCGCAACGGAGAGCCGCTTCCGACGTACTTCATCGCACTCATTGAGTCTGCTCCGGCGTTCGACCTTCGATTCGTGCGTGAGCTCGCCCTTGAAAGATGATCGCGGGCGGTTGTCCGGTGGTGTGCAGCTCAACCAGTGCCGTCAGATGCCGCTCCCTCGCTGCCGTCCAAACGGGATCGCCCTCGAAACCCACTGCGTAATCCGCGTAGGTTGCGGGGTCCGCCAAGGCGCGCTCCCACAATCCGTCGGGATCGACTGGCCTCTTCCACACGCGGTGATTGCCTTCATAAATAATTCGCTTAAGATCAAATCCGGCTTGCTCCGCCGCGCCCGAGTGCTGGCCCAGATACATCAGAATTGTCGAATTCGAAGGGAAGGTTTTTAACCAGTCCCCGACCTCTCGATCAAGCGCCGCGAGACTGCGCATGTTGATTGCGGCCTCGCGATAGCAAATGGGATCCGAGCGCCAGATCGCGCCGTAACTCAACGTTGCAAGCAACAGCGTTCCAAGCGCGGTTACCGCGCCAGACCAGCTACGCCAGGAGTTCCGAACTTGCGGCAGTTTGGCTGTGGATTGAACGAGAAAGGAAATCGCGATCGGCACAAAGACAGCGAATGCGGGAAGCAACTGCAGCCCATAACGGACGTTGTAGTTTGAAAATGGCCACCAAACCGGCACGAAAATCGGCACGCTTCCATAGGCGATCGACAGCGCATAAAACGGCAAAGGCGCCCACAGTAGCAATGCCATTCGTTGCTGGCGCTCGAACCATGCCACTGCGCTCCCCAGCAATGCCAGAGCCAGCCACAATCTGCCAGGCCAACGCGAGTTACCGACATTGAGCTCCGCAGCTTTCAGAAAGTACGAGCCCGCAGCAAACAAGTTTCCCTTCGCTGGATTCACCGTTGCCGTTTGCTGTTCGATTGCCTTCGCTGAGTAAGGGCCGTTTGAAAATTCCAGCGGATTCCGATAAACAATGGCGTTGTAAGCCAGCCAGAAAACCGGTCCTGCCGCGGCCAGCAAAACAAACCGAACAACAGTGCCTCGCGAAGATGAAACCGCCGCTCTGGGCCCCCGTTCTTTGGTTTCTTTCCAAGGGCGCGGCTTCACTAAGAGGACCCCCGCCACTAAAACCGTAACCAGGAACCAGCCGTCATATCGCGTCAAACAAGCCCCGACCAAGCACAGCCCGCACTTCGTCAGCGCCTTCGAATTCCCTGCCGAAAACTCTGCGAAATGCACAACTGCCCAGATAAACAGCGCCAGATACAGCGACTCTCCCATCGCCGTCACTTGCATGTAAATCAGATTCGGATTGGCCATGTAGAGGATGACCGCGGCCCACGCCACAACCGGGGCAGTCCCGTCTGCTTCACCGTCGTACTTCAGAATCGTCCGCACCAGCCTGAATATTCCCAGCACGCCGAGCACGAACCCAGCCATCGATGGAATGGAGCCACCCGCGCCCGTCTGCCACATGTGCTTCGACACGATGAACGGCATGATCAGCAAGTGCGGCAGCGGAAGCCACACCGTCCCCAATTGCAATAGGCCGGGGGTTTTCGAGTCAAACACGCGGCGCGCGATATTGATGTGCGCCACCGCGTCGCCATACAAAAGCACGTCACCGTGCCGGTTATAGAAGAGAAAAGAAAAAACTGAGACGAAGATTGCGAGCCACACCAGCCGCACGGTCTCGATTTCAGAATATGCCTTCGGGGGAAGAGCTTGGGGCTTCATTCGAGGTGGGTTAGGTCGCGAAAAATCTGAAAACGCTCGTCGATTTCATCGCGAGTCAGAGACTGTAGGCGCTCCGTGCCGAAATTTTCCACGGCGAAGGATCCCATCACTCCGCCATAGAACAGCGCCCGCTTCAACACTTCGCGACTCAGTTCCGGCTGCGATGCGAGGTAACCCATAAAACCTCCGGCAAACGAATCGCCTGCGCCCGTGGGATCTTTCACCTCGTCGAGCGGCAGCGTGGGAGCCCGAAAGGGATGATGCCCGATTCCAAACGCGCCCTCGCGAAAGAAAATCGTGGCGCCATATTCGCCGTGCTTGATCACCAGCGCCTTTGGACCCATGGCCAAAACCTTTTTCGCCGCGCGCGGCAGGTTTTTTTCGTCGGCGAGCATCTTGGTCTCAGTGTCGTTGATGAGCAGCACATCGACCAGCTTCAGGGTTTTGGCCAACTCCTTGCGCGCGCCCGTGATCCAGTAATTCATGGTGTCGCATCCGGTCAGCCGTACGCCGTTCATCTTTCGCCGGACCTCAGCCTGCAATGTCGGCTGAATGTTCGCCAGGAACAAGAATTCCGTATCCTCATACTCTTTGGGAATCCGCGGCTGAAACTTCTCGAATACGTTCAGGTCGGTAAAGGTCGTTTTGGCTTCGTTCAGGTTTTCGGCGTAAGAACCGCCCCAACGAAACGTTTTGCCCGCGGAGCGCTCGATGCCCCGAGTGTCGACCCCGCGTTTCTTCAGGACATCTTCGTGCTCCGCGCCAAAGTCCTCGCCCACAACCGCAACGACGCGCACCTTAGTGAAATAGCTTGCTGCCAGCGAAAAATAGGTCGCCGCTCCCCCGAGAATTCCCTTGACGCTGCCTGAAGGCGACGCCACGTCGTCAAACGCAACCGACCCCACGACAACAATGCTCATTGTGAACGCATGCCTTTCGTCGGGTCAGGAGTGAAACATTCGTGTCTGTAGAACTTTTCCGAGCGTGAGACCCAAACCGGTGATTATACAAGAGCCTTAGCGAACCTCCGCACTCTGCGTGTTTCAAGTTTTCACAGCCGCTACAATCGTCTTATGCGATTGGCGAGTTTTCTCCAGATTGCGGTTCTGGCTAGCGCAGCCGTTGGGCAGAGCACATCGAAGCAAGGGCTGCTCGAACCGAAGTCCGACACCGTTCCAATGACGCTCGATCACAACCGGATCGTCATTGACGTGGACGTGACTTCTTCCAACGGAGCTACGCAGCGCGTGCATGCCTGGGTCGACAACGGCAATGCGGATCTCGAGATGTCCCGGCGGCTCGCTGCGTTGATCGGCCTTACGGTCACGTGCGACGATAAAACCTGCTCCGCACCGCCGCCCGCCGCCATCACCATCGGAACAATGAACCTTCCCCTGACCAGCGTTAGGGAGGTGAAGCTTCCAGTCGAGCCTTCGTCCGTCATGGCACCGGGACTAAACGCTGAAATCAACATCCCCTCGGCGGTCCTTCGCAACTACGATGTGCTTATCAATTTTCCCGACCACAAGTTCACGATCGGTCAGCCGGGAAGCCTCAAATTTAACGGCGTGAAGAGCAAGATGCTGGTCAATCCAAGCAACGGCATCATCGAAATTCCGAGCGAGATGGACAACAAGAAATACAACCTTGGTCTGGACCTGGGCTCTTCCATCAGCTTTCTTTCAGGAGAGTTATTCGAAAAGCTCTCTACGGCCCACCCCAGCTGGCCGCATATGACGGGTGCCATTGGTCCTGCAAATATGTGGGGCGCGGATGTTGAAACAAAGTGGAGGCTGCTACGCATGGAACGGGTTCAATATGGTCCGCTCTTCCTGAGCGGCATTCCGATTGTGAGTCTTCCGCAAAACACATTGGATTTTTTCGAAAAGCGGGCGGGCGTTTCTAACGTCGGTACGCTCGGCTCTGAAGCTCTTTTGAACTACCGCGTCGGACTCGACTACGCCCACTCGACAGCGTATTTCGATATTGGCCGCACCTTTAACTTTCCGGACTTTGACGTTATTGGCCTTATCCTCCGGCCGGAAGATGATGGCCGCTTTACGATTCTCGGCGTCGCCGATGCCGACGGTAAGGGGTCAGTACCTGAGGTTCAAGCTGGCGATCATCTTGTCGCCGTCGATGGCACGTCGGTGCAGGGCTCAACCATGGGACAGGTATGGTTGATGCTGGGAGGCTCGCCGGGCCAGGAACGCACATTGACGATTAAGCGAGGCGGAGAACAGTTTACAGTCAGCGCCAAAGTGCAGCATTTCCTAGGGGAGACTGAGGACAACTCGAAGGGAAAATCGCCTAAGAAATAGCGGCAGACATTACTCAGTGATCTCTGTGGCCTCTGTGTTCCTAGCAATTATTTCCCAAACACTTCTTTCTCCAGAGCCTCAGTCGTGCCTGCATCGAGGCTCTCGCTGACCAGCACAATATCTCCCTGCTGCTCTATCACAACCGGGCCCTCATCGGTGGTCCAGGCGTGGCGGCCTTGCAGAAGGTCGATCTTGTATTTGGAGTGCCGCTCCTCGGAATCACGTGAAGAGGGCTTCCCAACCTCCTCCACCTTTTTGTACCGCTGCCCCAGCGATCGCGCATAAATCTCGGCGAACTCCGCGGCTTTCTCGCCACTCGCCCATCGCGACACATAAAGCACAGCGAGTGGTGCACCCGCGTCGTTCTTCGGGCGTGCAGCATAGTAATAACCGCCTCGCCACTCCGGATAGAGTCGCTCGGAAAGCTTCTTCCCTGCGTATTGCTCGATCAGCACGGCAACGTCGAACTCACCCATCGCGCCGATGTCGAACTTTACATAGTCCTTGAAATCGCGCTTGAATTCCGGCACGCGCATCGGTTCAATCTTCTCGCCCGACATGTACGTTTCCGGCTGCATAATCTGCCGCGTGGTGTGCGGAGGATTGGCCAGCACGTCAGCATAGGCTTTTTCCTTTCCGCCCTTCTCCATTAGCTTCACTACGAACTTCATGCCATAGCTGTAAGGAAACGTCAGCGACTCACGCAGAAAAATCGGGGCATCCTTAAACACAGTTGAGTCGTCGGTGCCATTCGCCATCTGCGATTCCATCGCGTCTACTAGTTCCGGTGAATCGACAATCGATTTCCCTACCGGCGCCAGTTCGTACTCCAGCATCATGGCTTCGGCCTGCCCTTCGATCACGGCTTCGCGCGCGTTGTCGACCTCGTCATTCTCGATGTCCTCGGGCGTAGGATCTTTCTTGATCTCGCCCAAATCTTTCTCGCCCTTCCTCATCCACTTATCCAGGCCAATCCACTGATCTTGCAACGCGTGCGTCAATTCGTGGGCCATTACCGGCTCCTGCTCTTCCATGGGAACCCAATCCAGGAGATTCACGGTCTTCGTCTTCGGATCGTAGTATCCGGCCACCTGCTCGCGCAGCAGCGCCACCAGCAGCTTTTCCAGATCGTAGTCGCGCGGCAGCAAGCCAAATTTTTTCAACACCAGCGATGAACGCTGCAAGCGCTTCACGTCCTCGTCTTTCATGTGCTTCGTGAGATATCCGACCACTTCATCGCGGCTGGTCAACTTGCGCTTAACTTCTTTCTTGATCGGCAGCCCGGTGTGCTTGCTATCAAAAGCCAAAATCTCATCGACCGAATGAAACAGCTCCTCCGCCTCGTGGGGAGTGATCTTGACCTCTTCTTTGGGAGCTTGAGCAGGAGATGACTGTGTGGGATGGGCAGTGCCCTCGGTTCCGCTCGGGGCGGGCTTATCCGTCTGACCTTGATTTGGATTCTGATTTTGTTGTGTCTGTACGGAGAGCGCCGTGTGATTCTGTACCCGCGGCCAAGCAGCGTGGCTCAGCACAAGCAGCAGTGCGACCGCGAATAGCACCCTCACAAGCTTCTTACTTAGCAGCCCGACGGTATCCATTAGGAACGAGTGTACCCTCTTTCCTTATACTTTCTTCAAGGCCGCGAACAATGACAACCAATACGCCAATCAATCTCTGGGATTCTCCGGACCACGCCCGCGACTATTTAGGACGCGCCGATTCCATCTTGCACCGCGCAGAAGGCGAATCGACTTTGCTGGAGTTTTTGCCGAAAACTCCACATCGCATTCTCGATCTCGGTACCGGCGATGGACGGCTACTGGCGTTAGTCAAGACAGCGCTCCGGGCGCGCGAAGCTACTGGGGATCAGAATGCCAAGGTGGAAGCTGTAGCCGTTGATTTCTCTCCGACCATGCTCGAAGCCGCCCGCAAGCGCTTTGCCGGAGATTCCTCCGTTACCGTGGTCGCGCACAACCTCGACCAGCCCTTGCCTGCGCTCGGAAGGTTCGATGCGGTCGTATCCTGCTTCGCGATTCATCATTTGCTGCACGAACGAAAACGTGCGCTCTATGCCGAGATTTATGAAGTGCTGAACCCCGGTGCCGTCTTCTGCAACCTAGAGCACGTAACCTCGCCAACAGCGCGGCTGCATGAAGAATTCCTGCATTGCCTAGGACTAACGGCGAAAACCGAAGATCCCTCGAACAAGCTGCTAGATCTCCAGACGCAGTTGCAGTGGCTGCGCGAGATTGGATTCGTGGATGTGGATTGCCACTGGAAGTGGCGGGAGTTGGCGCTGCTGGTTGGCAGAAAAACCTAACAGGCTAATCTATCTTCGATTACGAGTCCGTGGAACGATGGTAAAATTACTCCCGCGTTCAGCCCTACCGCATTCGTTGAGGGAGGTTTCCAGCCATGTTACATCTACCTACTTACTTTACCCGACACACGAAAATATTCTGCAGATTGGCTGTGGCTTTATTCTTGCTTCTGTTCACTGTCGTCTCCGTTTCCGCGCAGGCTGCTCCCGCCGCGCCCAAGCGTTTGCTCGGCTATTACACAGCATGGTCCAAATACAACACTCCACCTTACTCGGCAGAGCAAATTCCCTATTCAAAGCTCACTCATATTGCGCACGCTTTTTTGCTGCTTGATCCGAAAGCAGACGGCGCGATTCAGATTCCTAGTGGCACCATCGAACCCGCTCTGATCAACAAGGCGCACGCCGCCGGCGTGAAGGTTCTGATTTCGATTGGCGGGGGCGATGGCATCGAAGGCCCGCGCTTCAACAGAGTGGCCGACTCGGAGGCTTCGCGCCAAAACTTTGTAAAAAATGTCCACGATTTTCTGGTCACCTACGGCTACGATGGCGTCGATATCGATTGGGAGATACCCAACGTCCGCGACCGCGCCAACTGCACCACGCTCATGCAGGAATTGCGCAATGAACTGCCTTCCCCCTGGCTGATTTCCATGGCCACACCTTCCGATCCGCGCAGTTGGGGAGCGGGCTTCGACATTCCGGCGCTTGCGCCGCTCGTCGATTTTATGAACGTGATGACCTACGACTACTACGGAACCTGGTCGGGCGCCACCGGCCACGTTTCGCCCTTGTTCCAAAGTCCGGACGATCCTGAGCAGGTCGGCAGTGTCGAGACCTCTATGCAGCTTTATGCAAACCAGTACGGCGTGCCGCTGTCGCAACTTAATATCGGAACACCCTTCTACGGATACGAATGGGATGGCACGGATCAGCTCTGGGCGCTGTGCAGCTCCTGCGCGGCTTCGTCGCCGAACTACGCTCCGTACATCAAAGGCCTGGTTAACCAACAGGGTTGGACGCGAAATTTCGACTCTGTTGCCGTCGCTCCGTATCTGACGAATCCGGATATTCAGGGCCTAAACGAGCCCGGATTTATTACCTACGATGACGAGAGCACCACCGCGCGCAAGACCACGTACATCATGCAAAAGCGCGGTTTCGGCGGGGTTTTCATGTGGGAATTGAGCGGGGACTACGACGGCCAGAGCCAGAGCCTGTTAGAGGCGATGTATAACGCGTGGAAAGGTTCCCAGTAAGTCAAGCCGCTGCCTGCGTTTGTCATCCTGAGCGAAGCGGGAAATGCACAAAGCGCATTTCCCGCACGGTCGAAGGATCCATGCAATCTGCGCCGGCGCTGTCCCTTGCGGGTTGGCGTTCCGATTTGCTAGCGTTGGCACAGGAAGAATTCTTTAGAGCCAATCGTCCGTTGGGACCCTAGAGATCCTTCGACTGCGGGAATCGATTCGCATTCGCGAATCGATTCCCTTCGCTCAGGATGACAAGGCTCGAGAGCTAACGTAATTCGCGACCCACTCTCCCACTTCCCTTGTCCCCAATGTTCCGCCGGCATCCTGCGTGGTTTTTTTCTGCTGCACGGCTTCCAGAACCGCCGCTTCCATCTTATCTGCTTCACGTGCCAATCCCAGATGCCGGAGCATCATCGCAGCGGTCAGAATCGCGCCGAATGGATTCGCTATATTCTTCCCGGCGATCGGTGGGGCTGAACCGTGCACCGGCTCAAACATCGAGGTCTTTCGGGGATGAATATTTCCGCTGGCCGCCATGCCGAGGCCACCCTGCAGTCCGGCAGCGAGGTCGGTGATGATGTCGCCGAACATGTTATTGGTCACGATCACGTCGAAGGGCCGCGGATCCCGCACCATCTGCATACAGAGGGCGTCCACGTACATGTGTTGCACGGCGATCTGCGGAAATTCGCCGCTCACTTCCTTGAAGACGCGCTGCCACAGGCCACCGGCATGGGTCATGGCATTCGACTTGTCGCACATAGTTAGTCGGCCCGGCAAGCGCCCGCGTGGAGAGCCATCGAGCTTGGTGTGGCGCTCGCAATATTCGAAGGCGTAGCGGATGATGCGCTCCACGCCTTTGCGCGTGTTGATGTCTTCCTGAATCGCAATCTCATCCGGCGTGCCCTGCTTGAAGACTCCGCCCGCATCGGTGTAAACGCCCTCGGTATTTTCGCGGATGACAACGAAGTCCACATCCTTGGGCTCGACGCCCTTCAGCGGGCACAGCTCCGCGTCGAGCAGCCGCACCGGCCGCACGTTGGCGTAGAGATCCATCTTAAAGCGCATGCCGAGAAGAATCTCTTTGGCGTGGATGTTGGTCTTCACGCGTGGGTCGCCGAAGGCTCCGGCAAAGATCGCGTCGAAGTTGCGGCCCAGCATGGCGAAGCCGTCGGGCGGTACGGTCATGCCATCGCGAAGATAGCGGTCAGCACCCCAATCGAATTCGCTGAGTTCGACGTCGGCCCCCGTTGCCCGAATCACTTTCAGTGCCTGGGGAATTACCTCCTGGCCGATCCCGTCGCCGGGGATGACGGCGATGCGCTTCCTGGAAGGGTTTTGCGAGTCCACGGCAGAAAAGCTATCACAGTACGACGAGAATGAGTAAGTAGCGTGTTGGAGATCGCTGGGCCGAATGAATCGCCAGCCCGTTCGCTATAATCAATACTTCGATGGGATTTACACCACTCCAGGACGCACTGCGCGGGGAAACGGGGAATCAAGCCAGTCCTTTGAGCATCGCCGAGTATCGCGGGGCCGAGACGGCAGCTCGATTTACGGACGCTCAGCAAGAGTACGCTGCCCTGCTGAACAGCTGCGGCGTCTACGATCTCGGCTTCCGGACCAGGCTCGCGCTTACTGGCGGCGACCGGGTCCGGTGGATGAATGGCATGGTCACGAATAACATTCGCGATCTTGCCGCCGGCCAAGGCGTCTACGCGTTCCTGCTCAATCCCCAAGGGCGCATCCTTGGCGATATGGTTGTGTACAACCAAGGTGAAGAGCTGATCGTCGAAGCCGATCGCAGCCAGGTTGAAAAGATCGTGGCCACGTTCGACCATTACATCATCATGGACGACGTCAACATCGACAACCTTGGCGAGAAGTGGACGGCTCTGGGACTCTCGGGGCCAAAGTCACGCGCGCTGCTAAACATGGCTGGAATTAAGACTAATGAAATGCAGCCGTTGGAGATGATGACTCCACTGTGCGTGTGTGATTGCGATTGCGTAGAGTGCAAGGTGGTGCGTGGTGAGGATTCGCAATCTGAATCCTACGAAGTGTGGCTCGCTCCGAAAGATGTTTACAAAACGTGGCAGGCGCTAATTAGCGCCGGGGCTACTCCCGTGGGAAGCGAGGCGCTAGAAGTGCAGCGCATCGCGGCCGGTGTCCCGCTCTATGGCGTAGACATTCGCGAACGCGACCTGCCCCAGGAGACTGAACAGATGCGTGCGCTCAATTTCAACAAGGGCTGTTATGTGGGGCAGGAGATTGTCGAGCGTATTCGCTCGCGCGGAAATGTGCATCGCAAATTCACCGGGTTTTTGGTAGATGGCGCGGCGGCAATCGCACCTGGAGAAAAAATCATCTCGGCGGAAAAAGAAGCAGGCGAGATTACGAGCGTTGCTGCGCTGAACACGCCTGCGGGCGAGCGGACGATTGCTCTGGGATACATCCGACGCGAGACCGGCATTCCGGGGCGCGAGGTCACGATAGGCGCGGCCAAAGCGACAGTCACTCAGTTGCCGTTCACCGGCGTCGCACTGGGACAGACGGAAGATGCCGTGCTGCACAAAGTTTAAAATCGCAAGCTTTATAGAGATCGGTTCATAGATATCTACGAGGATACGTTTTATGGCTGAGAAGAGACAAGAATCTGGTTTCACGGTTACCGACCGTCGCTTGTTCACCGAGGACGGAGAATTGCGCAAGGACATCGCCGAAGAAGCGGAGTCGCCGAAGGCTGCCAAGCCTCCGACCCCGGTGCCGATCTCGGCCAAGGAAGAGAAAATAACCGCAGACGCGAACTCCGTCGCCGCTTTTCCCGGCGAAGCAGCCGGCCTTGGAGACGACGTTCCGCCGGCACCCACGGCAGCCGAACAACTAGCGCAGGCCGATGCCTACCGCCAGTCTTCAAAAGAACTCGACTCGCGAGTGGAGTTGAGCGGACACTCCGCCAAAGAACTGGAGATGACGTTTGAGCGATTTCTGGCGTCGCTCTACATGACGGCCATGCTGCAGCTAGGACTGATGCACCAGCAGGGCGAGCAGCCTCGCGTGGATATCATCGGGGCGCGACAGACGATCGATACGCTTTCTCTTCTCGCAGAAAAAACGAAGGGCAACCTGACCCCGACAGAGCAGAATTTTCTGCAGAACAGCCTTTACGAAGTGCGCATGGCCTATGTGGAAGTCACCAATGCCCTCGCGCGCCCGCCGCAGTCCGGAGCGGCTACAGGAACTGGGCGTTAGGCCGCGCATGATCGTGCGAGCCACGAACGTTCAAGCATGAGGGCCACGCTCACGGTTCTCGGTAGCGGCACCTCGATGGGTGTGCCCACACTGGGTTGCGATTGCGCGGTCTGCGCCTCCAGCGATCCGCATGATCGCCGCAGCCGGCCTTCCGTGATGATCGAATACGCGGGCAAAGTAGTGATCATCGACACTTCGCCCGATTTCTACGCACAGGCCGTTCGAGAGCGCATCAAGCGGGTGGACGCGGTTTTTTATACTCACACTCACGCCGACCACATTCTGGGAATCGACGATCTGCGGCCGCTTAGCTATCTGCACAAGCCTGCGAAGTTGCCGCTCTACGCCCGTCCGGATGCAGCGGCTTTTTTGCGCAGGATGTTCAGCTACATCTTCGACTCCGATTACAAATACGGCGGCCTGCCGCAACTTGAGCTGCGGCCGATCGACGGTCCGGTGGATCTCTTCGGGGCAAGATTTGAGCCGGTTCGGCTGATTCATGGCGAAACGGAAATCTACGGCTTCCGCTTTGGATCGGCGGCGTATCTCACCGACCATAGCGAAATTCCCGAGGCGTCGTTTCATCAGTTGCAAGGGCTAGACATTCTTTTCCTGGATGCGCTGCGGCACAAGCCACATCCCACGCACTCAACCGTCGAGAATTCACTGCGAATTGTGGAGCGAGTCAAGGCGAAGCGGGGGTTCTTCACCCACATCTGCCACGATCTGGCGCACCAGGCAACGAACGCGACTCTGCCGGCGCATGTGCGGCTGGCTTATGACGGGATGAAACTGGAGTTTGAAATTTAGGTCTCAGGTGTTGGGTGCTAGGTCTTAGCAAACCCTAGGGCCTAAGACCTGAGACCTAGCACCTGCGACCTCCTATCGATGCACGTTTTTCACAAACTCGAAGACGTTCCGGCTGGGTTCGGTCCGTCGCTGGTAAGCGTCGGCAATTTTGACGGCGTGCACCGGGCACATGCGCACGTGCTCGGCGAAATTGTGGCTCGGGCGCGGCCGATTGGAGCGAAGGCCGTGGCGGTTACATTCGAGCCGCATCCGGCGCGCATTCTGCGACCGGACTCAGATCTCAAGCTGCTCACTCCCGTGCCCGAGAAACTACGATTGCTCGAAACCACCGGCATTGATGCGGTGCTCATGCTGCCCTTTGGTCGCGATCTTTCCTTGATGACGCCGCGCCAGTTTGCCGAGCGCATCTTGAAAAAGAAGCTGCACGCGCGCGAGGTTCACGAAGGCTACAACTTCCGCTTTGGACACAAGGCCGCAGGCGATGTGAATCTACTGGTACAACTCGGCAAGGAGATGGGCTTCGAAGTGAAGGTCTACTCCGAGCAAAAGCTGCGCGGGGAGCCGGTTTCGAGCAGTCACATCCGTAAGCTACTGAAGGAGGGACGCGTGAGCCGGGCGCGGCATCTGCTGGCCCGTCCCTTTTGCATTCTGGGTACGCCAGGACGGGGTCGCGGGCTGGGGTCGAAGTACACCGTGCCAACCATCAATCTGGCCCGCTACGAAGAGCTTGTTCCGAAAGATGGGGTCTACATTACATGGACGCAGGTGGGTTCCGAGTGTTTCGATTCGGTGACCAACGTGGGCAACCGCCCAACGTTTGGGGCAGACTCATTTGCCATCGAGACGCATCTGCTGAACTTTCATCCGATCGATCTAACGCCGGAGAGCGAAGTCGAAATCTGCTTCCTTGACCGGGTGCGCGATGAGATCAAGTTTCCGTCGGTGGAGGCGTTGCGGGAGCAGATTGCGAAGGACGTGAAGAAGGCGAGAAGATATTTTCAGCTGCTGCGGCTCAGGTCGAAGTAAGCGGAGTCGTACAGAAGCACCGCGTCCGATGAAATGCCGCGCAAAACAAAACGCCCCAGACTCAAAGAGTCGTGGGACGTAAGTCGAGCAGCCCTCCCCCGAAGCCTGCTCAAGAACAACTTTAGCTGGTCAGGTAAAACTTGGAAATGGCACTTCCGTGGGGGTGCGGGACGGGTCTGAATCGGGAGCAGGTTGCTTTTGTGAGCCGCACGCCATCGACTCGTACCATAAAGAAAAGAAAGAAGATGCTATCGTCCTCCCCGCATTCAGCTAGGTATCCGAAGGCCAGCGTTGAAAAGACCTCCATTCATCCACCACCTAAAGAGCTAGCGGAAACGGCTGACGGCGATCATCCCCAATTCTCCACCAAAGCCCAAAACGGTAACCTACGCTCTTCAGAACCGCACGCCTGATCATTTTTGCCTGCGCTCCTTCCATGATCGTGCGTAACACTTCTCCCAGAGGTGTAGCGGATAGAAAGGAATTCCGCGGGGAGGGGAGGTGTGCCTTTGCGAAATCGAACCGCGGCTGCGTTGGCTGTAATTTGGCTCTTCGCCAGCGCATCACTTCATGGCGAAAAGACGATAACCATCGGCGTAGTCATGGACGAGGCGACTCAGGCAGAGAGAGAGCCTTTGCGCGCCTATCTCTCGAAGGCGATGGGAAGCCAGGTCAGTATTGCAGCCCCGGATACCTTCCGCGATACCGTTGCTCAACTGGGAAATGGAGCTTACGATTTTGCGTGCCTGGGCGCGTTGATGTACATCCGGGCGCATGCCGAGTATGGAGTCATCCCGCTGGTTCAACGTGCCCGGGACAGGAATTTCTTCACGGTCTTCATTACCGGTACGAACTCGTCGATTCATTCGCTCAGGGACCTGAAAGGAAAGCAGTTCGCGTTTGGTGATAGGGAGTCGACCAGCGCACACATGATGGCCTACTACGAACTCCGGCAGGCAGGAATCGATCCCGAGACCTATTTTCACTTTCGTTACAGCGGAAGCCATCCCGCGACTGCAGCGATGGTAGAAACTGGAGTAGTTGATGCGGGAGCAATTGACGAAACGATCCTCAACTTCCTGATCGGTACGGGAAAGATCGACGGGAAGAAAGTTCGCATTTTCTACACTTCCAAGCCATATGTCGATTATGTATGGGTGGCGCGCAAGGAAGTACCAGAAGCGGAGAGAGAGAAATTTATCCACGCCCTTCTAGCTCTGAAAGAAGGAAAAGACGACGCCATCTTGAAAGTCCTGCGGGCCAAACGATTTGTCGTGGCCAACGACCAGGAGTATGCAGGGACGCGCAAGATCGCACATGAACTAAACATGTTCTAGGGCTGTACACGCGCCGGTTCAAGAATTAGCGGAAGGTAACTTTCTGGCAAACTAATGCGGCAAATAGCCCGTTTCCATGGGCAGCTTGCCATTGACTTTCACCACGTTGATGCTGTTGTTTATCGAGCGGACGTCCACGAACCCAAGCGCCCCTAGGGTCGATTGCACAATCTTCAACACCTCGGCATCCGAATCCGCCACCTGAATTGAATCCTTGTGAGCGGCGAGCAGCCCCTTCCATTCGGCGGCGCTCATCTTGTTGAGATGTTGCAGGGTTTCGGTTTCGCCCGCGGAGTCTCTGTGCAGGACAAGAATGATCGACTTTCCGTCAGGCCAATTCTTGACCTCCGCACGAACAATCTTGGCCAGGTGAGCGGCGGGGACGTTATCCACATTGTTGTCCTTGTTGACCACAACTGCCATATGGTGGGCGAAACAAGGCGTGAGGAAGGTCAACAGAAAAGCTAGAAGCGCGGCAACCCGCTGAAACTTCATGCGAACTCCTATTCCAGATCGTCGTTACCTGAAAGTGATATGACGAGGCTAACGTACAACCGCGGCTAGAGGAGTCAAAACATTGTAAAAGAGCGGCGAGAGTATCAGAAGAGGAAACAGGAGGATTTAATCCGGAAAATGATTGGGGCGGGCATTCCTAGCTTACCGGTGAGGACGCCCGCCCGCAGAGTCTAATGGTTGTGCGGCGTGGAAAGCTTCGGCTCCTCCACCACAATCCGGTGTTGGTTTGCGAAGGCGTCATGGCGGATGCCTGTCACTTGCCACGAGACCTCCACGCCGGGTTTATTCGTCTTGATGACGAAACGGTTGCCGTCAACTTTTTTCGCGATAAAAACCTGGGCAAATTGTCCCACAGGAGTCAGTTGATAGCGGAAGTCACGATTCAGCGCTTCAAAATAATGGGGCAGCGTCACCGTAGCGAAGCCGTGTTTGTCGGTAATCACGGAGCCGTTGTAAATGTTCATCATGTCCGGCGACTCGACGAACGAGTGATAGAGATACTCGTTCGCCGGATCGAGAGGATGGTCGATCTTGAATGTGCCACTACCCTTCGCGAGCGTGCCGGCATAGAAGTTCCCTGGTACTTTCAGGTCATAAGCGGAGCTGGGGCTCAGACTCTCGCTGCTGGTAAAGATGGCCGGGCTGGCGCCCGCGCCAAGAAAGTACCAGCCTAAGTAGGTATCGGCCGCTGTGTAGCCGCTTACATTATCGACAAGGGTGTTGCTTGTGGCCTCATTATTCAAGTTCTCGATGAGCACATTGCCTACCTGACTACTGCTGCTTGTGCCGATGGCCGCAACCGTTCCGCCGTTGGTGACGCCCACGGTGATATCAGACAACCTCACGCCGTAAGTGGAATAGGTTGCCGTGCCAGTCTCCCCGATCTGGATGCATACGACGCTGCAATACTCGACGTGGCTGTTGGTGACAGTTGTGGAGACGCCGTAAATGTAGATCAGGGGATCGGGCTTCGGACTAGTGACGTTATTGCCGCTCACCGTGAAGTTGTCGAAACCACGAATGCTGCGTCCCGGCAAGCTGCTGGTATTATCGCCGTCAACCTGCAACGCGATCGTGGACTTGCTGCAGTTGCTGCACGAGGTGGTGTAATTGATAAAAACGTCCTGGTAGGGGCCGCTGTTGACGGCGCCATTGCCCGAGCTGGCGCTCGGATTGTAGGTTGTAACATGCAGACCGATCGCGGGGGTGTCAAATATCTGAACGTTATTCAGGAGCGAACCCTCCTCCGCGTTATTGTTGAGCACACCAATGCACCCCGGCACATTATTGCCGTCGACGGTCAAGTCTCTGATCTGAATGCCGTACGTTGGCGCTGATGAGCCTAGCCCCATTTGAAGCACCGCCAATGCCGATCCCAATCCCTCTACAAGCGCGGGTGAGGAGGAGGCGTATATCACGGTACCGAAGTTCGTTGTTCCGGTTAGTCCTGTCCCATTGGTACCGATTCCCTGAATGATGATGTGGCCGGGAATGACCCACGTGACCTGCGCCGGGATGTCTACATAGCCCAGCAAAAGTTTGCCGCTCTTGCCGACCAAGCCCAGATTGTTCGTCGTCGCGAACGGGTCGACGCTGCAGACCCAGCCCCCGGTTGGGGCATTGGTGACTGTAAAGCCGCGGGCGTCGACTGTGGCACTCCCACCAGCCGGGATGAGGCTGGCGTTGTTATATACGGATTGGATTCTCAGGCACATATCGTTTTGAGTTGCATAGCTTGAAGTTGCCGTGTAGGCATCGATATAAGAATCAACCGCTGCAAGCGCGCCGGAGGAATTGCCGGCCACCGGTTCGCCCACCAAGTATTGCGCGTAACTCGGTGTTGCGAAGAACGCGGCGATCGCGGAGAAAACCGCCAACAGCCATAGACACTTTACCTTCAGCAAACGGAGATTTTTCATGGGTCCCTCTCGAGTGGTTGGATTTCGTTCTCAGGCCAACGATCAGTCACTTATATGCGTCGTGTAGGGAGACGATTGAGGAAACTGCCCACCGTTACAAAAACCGAACTGCACCGAGACCATATTGCATCACCCGCACCGGATGAAATCGGGCTGCTACAATCCCGGCTTCATGGCAATCGGTCCCTTTCAATTGATCTCACAGGCCACGCCCGGCCAACGGCGCACGCTGTTGGCGGCATCGCTTGGCTGGGCGCTGGATGCCTTCGATGCCATGCTCTACGCGCTGGTACTGGCGCTGCTGATGCGCGATCTGGGCATGAGCAAAACCACGGCAGGATTATTGGGCACCTTGACGCTTCTGGCCTCCGGCGTGGGCGGAGTGCTGTTTGGCTTTCTCGCCGACCGCATCGGACGCAAGCAGGCGCTGATGGCCAGCATCGTGACCTATTCCGTGTGCTCGTTCGCCTCCGGCCTGTCGACCAGCATTGCCATGCTGGCCGCGGCCCGCTTCGTTCTTGGACTCGGCATGGGTGGCGAGTGGAATACCGGCGCGACCTTGGTCGCCGAAACGTGGCCTACGGAGTTCCGCGCCAAAGCAATTTCCATCGTGCAGAGTTCATGGGCGCTGGGCTTTGCCGCAGCAGCGCTGGTGGCTGGCCCGGTGGCGCGGTACTTTGGATGGCGTGCTGTTTTCTTTGTGGGAATTCTGCCTGCGCTGCTCACTTTGTGGATTCGCCGTGGAGTTCCTGAATCAGCTTTGTGGCAGCAGCAGATCGCAGATGATCGAGGAGACGAGAGCGGAGGTCTTCTGAGTCATGTCAATCACACAGGCAAAAAGGAGACACCTTCCGCGTCTGCCGCATTTTCCACGATCTTCCGGCCACCGTATGTCAAACATACCTTCGCGCTGTTGCTGTTCAACTTCTGCTGCCTGTTTGCCTGGTGGGGATTGTTTACCTGGCTGCCGCCATATTTGTCGCTTCCAGTTTCGCAGGGCGGCCGGGGCTTCGGCGTGATCGGGACGACCACACTACTGGTCGTGCTGAATCTGTTTGGGATGTTTCCTGGGTATGCCAGCTTCGGCTGGGTGGCGGATCATTTCGGGCGGCGAAAGGCTTTCATGTTTTATAGCTTAGCGGCAGCGTTTCTGATTCCGTTTTATGCCGCAGCGCGGGCGCCTATGGTTCTCCTGGTTCTGGGAGTTGTAGTGGCATTCTTCGGGACCGGAATTTTCTCCGGCTCAGGAATCATGGGCAGCGAGATTTTTCCAACGGCAGTGCGGGCCCGCGCTCTGGGATTCACTTATAACGGCGCGCGGACTTTGAGTTCGATCGCTCCGCTGGTGATAGGCCGCGTGGGCCAGTTGAAGGGTTTGAGCTGGGCGTTTTACTTGTGCGCAGTTGCGTATCTACTAGCAGCAGTGATGGCGACGCAATTGCCTGAAACGCTAGGAAAGCAATTGGAGTAAGTCGAGCGGTCCGCCGCTTACTGCGGACGCCAGGTCAGGTCCACGCGAACCGGCATTTCGTTTTTTACCGGCAGTGTCAGCAGCGTTGGTGGATCGATCTTGAAATCGGCCAACGTCGCGGGAATCGTTCCCGTAAGGTGGATCTCGTTGCCTTGCGTCACCAACTGAAAGGAAACCTGCTTGTACTGCGCGGTCTGGCCGGCGAACTTAATTTCCAGATCGGACTGAATGGTTGTTGAAGCAGAGGCGGATTCTGTGATCCGGTTTGCGCGCCTTGCGAATCCGGGGTGGTTTTCTGGTCTTGAGCTGCAGCCGGCTTCTGGGCGTCCGAAGAATTCGGCGTTGCCGCGTCCGCGTTCTGCGCTGAACACAGAGGTGGAACAACCAACAGCAACAAACCAGCCAGCGCGATCGTTTCCAGCCGAATTATTTTCACGAGGATTCTAGACCTCCGCCGCAAAAGTCTAGCGATCAAAACGGAAAACTATTGCCAATAGTACTAAACCCTAGAGATGCAGGCCTCGAAACCTAGGATGCCCGGAACGGAAATCACCCGCGATGCACCCAACTTAGGAATTTTACTCCATCGGTTCGACCACGACCGACTCCTCGGCCGTGCTGCGACCCGGCCTCTGCACGATGACGATGGCCGCGAGCACAAAGATAATTCCCACGGTTTGGATCGGGCGCAGGATTTCTCCAAGCAACAGCGCGGCCAGCAAAATCGAAAACACCGGCTCGAGGCAACTGGCGATGATGGCGCGAGTAGGCTCCAGATACTGCAGGCCCAGGAAATAAAGAGAGAACGCGCCCAACACCGAGAGCATCGAGAAGACAAACAGAAACAACCACTGCATGGCACTATAGTGTGCGAGAAAGATTTTCCAGGGAGGGTTGACGACGAGCCAAAATGCGGCGGCGGCGGCGAGCGTCCAGACGAGAACGCGCCAGCGATCATAGCGGGCAAGGATGCCGTGCGCGGCAACGTTGTAAAAGGCGAACGAGAACGAGGCCAGGAGCGCGGCGACAACGCCGTAGGAGTCGAGCCGTAGGCCGGACCCAGCGTTTCGTTTCGCTCCGAAGATGCCGATGACCAATGCGATTCCAACGACCGCCAGCGTTACGGCAACCGCTTTCTGCAAAGAAAGTTTTTGCTGACCCCGAGCCACGACGTATATGAGCACCCACACCGGAGCTGTGTACTGCACGATGATTGCGGTCGCGACGTTGGTTCGTTGAATCGCCACATAATAAAAATAATTCGAAACGGCCACACCGAGCGTGCCCAACAGGAAGCAATACGCAAGATCGCGCGCGGGCAGCTGAATGCGCTTCCAGTCGTTCCCAGCAACGAGAATGGGGAGCAGAATCAGCAGAGAAAATGTGGTCCGAGTCTGCGAGAGAATCAGCGGATCAATCGGGCGGAACGCCGCTGCGCCCAGCGACAGCCTTCCGGTGAAGACAGCGCGGCCCAGAGCGGCTGAAACTCCCCAAAGAAACGCGGCAGAAGCGATGAAGAAATATCCGCGCAGAGGATGCGAGCGAGCACTGTCATGGTTTGGGCTGGAGATGGAGGCCTCTTGAATCGCTTTGAATGATTTCAAGAAAGTTTGAACGAGATTGTATGCACCGCAGAGTTCACGCTAGCTATCGACATATTCGATTTCCGTGGTGATCTTCGCGGTTTTTTCGAGCATGGCTGAAACCGAACAATATTTTTCTTTCGACAGCTTGACCGCATCCTCGACTGCCTTGCGGGAAACTTTACCACTTACGCGGTAGATAAGCTTGATCTCGGTATAGACAGACGGCGGTTCGACGGCGCGCTCCGCTTGCGCTCGTACTTCAAGGCCGGTGAGAGGCTCCCGCTTCTTGTGGAGAATCGAAACTACATCGTAGCCGGTGCATCCGCAGAGCGCGATGAGCACAAGCTCCATGGGCGAGTTTCCGGCAGCTTTGTCTCCGTCGACGGCGATCTCATGACCACTGTCTGAGATGCCGTTAAAGCGCTGTTTTTCGATCCAGGTGGCGCGTGCGTTCGTCATGCGGCTTTGCCTCGGGGAATTGCTGATTTCTGATTGTTGATTATCTCCGATTATCTGTGCTGGGTTCGGGATGAATCAATACGCGAAAAAGTTCAGGAGCATCCTGCTTGAAATGGATTTCGAGATCGGTCTGAATGTCGTGAACGCGGGCCAGCGGCAGATCGTCAGAAAATGTGCAGTGGCAAGAAACGTAGAGCCGGCCACGCACTTTCTTGATCTGTACGTCGTGCATGTCGACGATTTCGGGAAACTGACTGGCAGCCTTCTTCAGCCTGCGTTCGAGGTCGGCATCGCGCACTAATTCGTCCCCGGTTTCGATGGTCGCGGGTTCGCTCTCGATGTGAGTGAGGATGTCGGCGATCTCGGGCACCTCGTGGCGCATATCAGCTTCAAGCTCGGTTACCTGGTCGTGCGCAGTTTTGAGCGACAGACGCTCGTCGAGTTCGACATGCTGTTCGACATGAAGGTGGCCGGCGAGATCCTGCACGCTGATATCGTGAACATTCAGGTTGTGGCGGGTCGCGACGGCTCGAATGCGATCGAAGATATTTTCCGATCCTTGCGCGCGCGGCAGAGGCTGGACAGTGACATCGGCCTCGGGAAGAATGCTGTGGACCGCGGTCGTCACCGCAGCCACTAACTGCTCGGAGCGTTGAAAAGTCACTGTGCGTGCCAGTCCAACCGAAAGATCGGCGAAATAGTGGTTGCCAGCGCGACGGATACGGACCCGGCCCACTTCCAGCACGCCGTCCACTCGTGCTACCGCATCCGTGATTTGAGCGCGGACTCCAGCGGGAGCGGCATCAAGCAGAGCATCAACGGTGCGTCGCGCCAGCCGCCAGCTTACCGATATGATGACGCCTGCAACAAACAAAGCGGTAATTGGATCAGCCCGGAGCAGCCAATCCAAATGATAGAGCCGACCTAAGAGAATGAGAGCCAGGCCCAGAACGACAACACCCGAAGACCAGATGTCGGTGGAAAAATGCAGTGCGTCGGCCTCGAGTGCCTGGCTTTGATACTTCGTCGCGATGCGGCCTAAAGCTTGGGAACGCCACCAATCCACCGCCATCGAGATCAGCATCACGGCGAAGGCCCAAACCGAAGGTTCGACGTCCACTCGGCGGAAAAACAGGCGTAGCACGGCTTCGTAGATGACCCAGACCGTGGTGATCAGAAGCAGGCCGGTTTCAACGAAGGCTGAGAAGTTTTCGACTTTACCGTGACCATACTGGTGGTCGGCATCGGCTGGCTTATCGGAAACTCCAACGGAAAAATATGTGAGCAGGGCCGCGACTAAGTCCAGCGCCGAGTGTGCCGCCTCGGAGAGAATTCCGAGGCTTCCTGTGGTCACGCCGACCGCGATTTTCGCCGTGGTGATAAGTACCGCTGCTACCACGGAATTACCCGCTACCGCGCGCTTCTCTGCGCGCATCGCGTTCGGCGAGTAAAGGGCCGGAGATCCGGACATGAAGGGATTATCGCCGTTAATCCGGAATTGCACCAAGAGGAATCAGATTTTCTATCGTCAGGTGCGGGCTGCCCCTACTGCGACAAATGGCCTCTATGCTAGGATGCTAGGTTCGGATAGTTCAACTTCCTGATGTACCAATTCCTGGAGGAATTTTCTATGGGTAAGAGTTGGTTGCTGTGTGTGCTATTGGGTACGTTAGCCTGGGGACAGGCACAATCTGGCACGGCGCCGGCACCGCCAGCACCGGCGCAGCAAGCCCCGATGCAGGCTCCGGGCGCTGCCACGAAGCCGCCCGCACCGGCGCCGGAGGTACCGGAGACCGCGGTAGTGCTCACCATAAAAGGCGTTTGCCCACCGGCGGCGAAGACGGCGACGGGCGCGAAAACTGCCACTGCCGCCGCCGCAGCGAAGAAACCCGCGGACTGCAAAACTGAGATCACGCGTGCGCAGTTCGAGAAGATTGCCAGCGGAATTTCGCCGACCGTAACGCCCCAGTTGAAGCGTCAACTGGAAACGGCGCTTCCCCGGTTCATGGCGATGTCCGAGGCGGCAAAGGCCAAAGGTCTTGAGAATAGCGAACAATATAAGGAAACGCTAAAGCTCGCCAAGATGCAGATTCTGACCACTGCTCTGCAGCGATCCCTGCAAGACGAGGCGGACAAAGTCTCGCCGACGGATGTCGAAGACTACTACAAGAAAAATCCGGAAGCCTATGAGCAATTCTCCTTAGACCGTCTGTTTATCCCTCGCTATAAAACGCTTGAGACTGAAGACAAAGATGACAAGGATAAAGACAAGGACAATCAGAAAGAAGCCGAAGAAAAACAGAAAGCCAAAGAAGCTGAGGAACAAGCCAAGCGGGAGAAAGGCGAGCAGGAGTTGAATAAGCTGGCTGACACGCTGCGCGAACGCGCTGCCGCGGGAGAAGACTTCACCAAGTTACAGAAGGAAGCCTTCGAAGCTTCCGGCACGAAAGTGGAGTCTCCCACTGTGAACCTGCCAAAGGTGCGGCGAACCGGGCTGCCTCCGGCACATGCGGCCGTATTCGATTTGAAGGTAGGCGAAGTCTCCACGGTGATCAGCGATAACGGCGGCCACTATGTGTACAAGGTGGTAAGCAAAGAAGTCCTGCCGCTGGATCAGCCATTGCAAACTGAAATTCATAACAAGTTGAAGAGCGAGCGTTTGAAGGAGATGACCGACAAGTACACGAACTCGTTCCAAGCGATACCCAACGAAGCGTATTTTGGACAAATGCCAGTGGGAGTGCCGGGGCGGCCAGGGATGAATCAGGGAGCGCCGCCGCCGCACATGCGGCCGCAGATGCCGCCTGCAGGACCGCAGAGCGCTCCGCCGTCGACGCAAACTCCATCGCAACCGGCGCCTCCTCCGTCTAAGCCGGACTGATGGCGAGTGTAAAACCTGTCGTCGTGGTCACTGGAATTGCGGGAAACCTGGGATCCAGGTTGCTCCCGCTGCTCGGGGATTTTTCTGTGCTTGGGGTGGATTTAAATCCACCCCACACCGATCTGGCGCTGCAATTCGAACGCATGGATCTGGGTGAAGAATCCTCCACGCGTTTGCTCTACGAAATGCTGCGCGACACGCGGCCCGTATCCGTGGTGCATCTCGCGTTCGTCATCGACCCTGTACGCTCAGGGGTGACAGAACCCGCGCGCATGTGGCAAATCAATGTGGCCGGCACGGCTCGAGTGATGGAGGCAATCACCGAGGCAAACCGCACAGCCGATTCTCCGATCCGGCAATTCGTTTTTCCCAGTAGCGTTTCGGTGTACGGCCCCAGCCTGCCCGCGCCTGCGACGGAAGAATCTCCCATGGCGGCGCACACGTTGCCCTACGCGATCCATAAGAAACAGTGCGATGAAGTGGTGCAACAGCGCTCGTCCGCGCTGCGAGGCTGCAGTGTCTACATTTTACGGCCCCACATCTTTGCCGGAGCCAGTGTGGAGAATTACCTGCTGGGAGCATTCCGCGGTACGCCGAACGGAAAAGGTCCGCGCGCGGAAAAGATGCGCCGCGAGGGCAAGCGCCTGCCTTGCATGCTGCCGCGTGGTCAACAGTATCTCGACAACAAGATTCAGTTTGTTCATGTCGACGATATGGCGCGGCTGATTGCGCACATTTTGCATCGCGATCCGGAGGTGCAGCGCCTCACCATTCTGAACGTCGCGGGACGCGGAGAGCCCCTCACCTTCGGCCGCTGCATCGAAATGGCAAGCGCAAAGCTGATCCGCGTACCCGGCAAATGGGCGATGCGGATGGTCCTGTCATTTCTTTGGAACCGGCAAATCTCGGCGATTCCGCCCGAGGCCCTGCCCTACATGAGCGGCGAATACATCATGAACACAGACCGCCTGCAAAAATTCCTGGGTGGCGAATACGAGCACGTAATTCTTTACACGATTGCCAATGCATTCGCCGATAGCTTCAAAACCACGCCCGCCGTGTCACAGCCAGAGAGCCACAGCTAGGCTTCTCCTGAACAGCCCTATTTGACCCTTCCAACTGCTGCCGTGCTCTCTTAATCCGCAACGCGGGATGAGCGTGCGTTGTAAACAATTGAGCTCTACTGAATAAAGTCGAAAACTAGTCGCAACGCTATTCCACCAAACATTTTTGCGAGTCGAGGGAATAAATTCGACGATAGCTGGTTTAATCTATGCGGGTGCCAGAAGACCGAGCCAGTGCGGCGTCGTTTGCGGATCTCGCATTGCCTTTGTTCGATCAGCTTTACAACTTTGCGCGCTGGCTCACGCAGGATAAAGCCGAGGCCGAGGATCTGGTACAGGAAACTTACGCGAAGGCTTTGCGCGGATTTTCCTCGTTTCAGGCGGGCACGAATTTTCGCGCATGGATTTACCGTATCCTGCGCAATTCGTTTCTCAATTCGCGCGCTGGGTTGAAGGTAACTGTGGCGATCGATGAGGAGGACGGCGACACTCTACCGACAGTAAGTAGTACGCCGGAGAGCCTGCTGATGGAGCAGGCCACCCGCGAGATGGTGCAGCAGGCTTTCGAAACATTACCCGTGCACTTCCGGGAGATTCTGCTGCTCTGCGATGTGGAGGATATGTCATACAAGGAGATTGCGGAAACGCTCTCGATCCCTACGGGCACGGTGATGTCGCGGCTATCTCGCGCACGTAAAGCGTTGCGCCTCGCCCTGTCAGGGAAGATGCAAGGAGCCGGTCGTGGCTTGTAACGAGTGGCGCGACAAACTCGACAGCTACGTTGACGGCGAACTCACACCGGCGGAAGCGGTGACGCTGGGCGCGCATCTGCGAAGTTGCGCAGAGTGCGCCGCCGATGCTCTGCAGCGGGTGCAGACGAAGCGCGCGGTGCAGATTGCGGGGAAACGGTACGAGCCGAGCACCGACTTACGAAACAAAATTACGAAGAGTCTCGAGGTGAGATCGCGTCGCGGAATTGCTCTGAAGTGGAAAATGGCTCTAATCCCAGCCCTAGGTTTGCTGGCCGCAGCCTTTCTGTTGACTTCGTACCTCGGCCGCGAGCGGGCCGAGCAGCAGCGCGTCTATAGCGAGTTGGCCGACCTGCATGTGGCTACCCTGGCCAGTTCCACCCAGGTGGATGTCTTGTCGACCGATCGCCACACGGTGAAACCATGGTTTCAGGGAAAACTTCCGTTCACCTTTAATTTGCCTGACCTGCCGGGATCTGAATTCAGCTTACTGGGGGGCCGGGTCGCCTATCTTGAGCAAGTCAGCGGAGCGCACTTGATTTATCAAGTCCGCAAACACGAGATCTCGGTATTTATTTTTCCGGATCGAGAGGGCGCTATGCGGAGCCTGTCGTCAGGAACGGCAAATGCGGCATCGTTCAATATGCAAACCTGGATAAAAAATGGGCTTCGATATTTTGTAATCGGCGATGCCAGCAAAGAGGACATTAAAGCACTGAGTAAGCTGTTACAGAACGCCGGATAGCGATTTTTCGGCGGATGTATCCCTGGCGCATCAAGGATTCATTTCCGTCCGCGATACAACCCTGCGATGCCGAATGTGTATGGCGTCCAACTGGCTTCACGGAAACCGGCCCGGCGCATGCGACGCAGCATTTCTTCCGGCGCCGGAAATCGTTCAACCGAATTTGGCAAATAGGCGTAAGGGCCGCGTACACCCGAAATCATGGTACCGATGCGGGGTAGAACCTGCTTAAAGTAGATCCGATAGACAGCGCCCATTACGCCATTCGGCTCGCTGAAGTCGAGAATGCCGCATTCGCCGCGTGGTTTTAGCACGCGCACAATCTCTCGCAGGCCTGCGTCGTAGTCGGCGAGATTTCGGAAGCCAAAGGCTGAAGTGACCAACCCAAAATGCTGATCAGGAAATGGCAGACAGAGTGCGTCCGCCTCAATCCAGCCCGGCATGGCGCGGCCATTTATTGACTCCCGATCGCGAGACTTCAACCACGCGCGCTGCAGCATCGCGTGAGAGAAATCGGCCCCAAGAATTCGCGCACCGGAGTTTCCCGCCCTCTTACGCAAGGCAAAAGTCATGTCGCCCGTGCCGCAACAGAGGTCAAGAACTCGAACGCCGGACTGCGCCAGAATCGCTGCGAAGGTGCGGGCTGTGCGGCGCCACCATAGCCGGTCAACGTTAAAGGAAAGCACGTGGTTCAGCAGGTCGTAGCGCGGTGCGATCGAGGTAAACATCTCCCGAACCGCGCGGGCCGCCGTTGACGTGTCCTCAGCTCCTTTGGGCGCCGCGCCGACTACGAGTTTGCTGGCTTCAGACATTGGAGAGAAAATTGTCGATTGCTGATTTTTGATTGTTGATAGAACTTCAACGATGTCGGATTCCTCTTTAATTTCTAATCAGCAATCAAGAATCAGCATTTCTCACTTCCCCCATCCGCCGTGAGACAAGCGGCGAAGTTCTTCAACCGCGTTCACGACCACGCTGTCAGGCACGTCAGCGGTGATTTCGACCTTCCCAATCTCCCGGGGTAAAACGAAATGCACAGCGCCGTTTTGGGTTTTCTTGTCAGCTTGCAGGCGGGCGAGAATCTTGCGCGCACTGACTTTTAATTCCGGCAAGCGTCCGAGCCCGAGAACTGCGTCGGCGATGCGGCCCGCAGTGACGCTGTCGGTGCGTCCTACGGTCAGCGCAATATTTGTGGCGGCGATCATTCCCCAGGCAACCGCTTCGCCGTGAAGCAGACTCTCGTAGCCGGTTTCCGCCTCTAACGCATGGCCAATCGTATGTCCGAGGTTTAAAACGCGCCGCAGGCCGCCTTCATATTCGTCCGCCGAAACCACTTCGGCCTTCAACTTCACCGATTGCGCGATCAGCCCCTCGAGTTCAACCGGATCGCGCTTCAGAATCTGAGCACGCTTTTGTTCGAAGCGCCGGAAAAGCTCCAGATCTCCGATGATGCCGCACTTCAGCGCTTCATAAAGTCCGGCGCGAAACTCGCGTACGGGAAGCGTCCGTAGAATTTCCGGATCGATCAAAACCACGCGAGGCTGATGGAACGTTCCCAGCAGATTCTTTCCTGTCCCAAGGTTGACGGCCGTTTTGCCGCCGACCGATGCATCGACCTGAGCCAGTACTGTGGTCGGAATCTGCACCAGTTCCACACCACGCATGTAAAGCGACGCCAGCAGGCCCGTGACATCGCCGACCACGCCTCCGCCAAAAGCGATCAATACCGCCTTGCGGTCGGCTCCCAAGCGAGACAACTTTTCCGCGAGGGTTTCTATAGTCTCCAGCTTCTTTGCTGGCTCGCCGTCGGGCATTTGCAAAATTTGTGGTTTGAAGCCGGCAGAGGTCAGCGAACGAAGCAGCTTGGTTCCCCATCGCCGGCGCACCGGCGGAACGGTGACCACAAACAGCTTGCTCGATTGCGGTAGCAGCTCCGCCAACAAGCTGCCCGCTCGCGCCAGCAGCCCGTTCTCAATGCGGGCCTGGTAGGGCCTTGGCTGCACATGAATGGTGACTTGAGCCATGGAAATCCATAATAGCGCAAGCGGCGGAGGCAATTTAATCGCCCTTCCCTTTTTGGCTTACTAGCTGCCGTCTTTCGTCGCGAACACAGCCCGAGGTGATACCATTTTCGATCTATGAAGGGTCTTCCAGCCGAGACCGATTTCGTGGTGATTGGCGCCGGAGTAGCAGGCCTACGCGCCGCCATCGAACTCGCCGATGCGGGGCGGGTGCTCGTGCTCGCGAAAAAAGAGGTCACCAACTCGAACACACAGTTCGCGCAGGGCGGAATCGCGGCCGCGCTCAGCGATGAAGACGAAGTAAGCCTGCACCTGCAAGACACGCTGATCGCGGGCGATGGCTTGTGCAATCCAGAAGCTGTGAAGACTCTAGTTGAGGAAGGGCCGGAGCGGATCGAAGAACTGATTGCGTGGGGCACGCAGTTCGACCGGAGCGGAACCAAGCTGGTCTTCGGACGCGAGGGAGCGCACAGCCGCAACCGCATTCTGCATGCCCAGGGTGATTCCACGGGCCGCGAAATTCTACGCGCCCTTTATGCCAAGGCGCAGACGGTCAAGAATATTTCGGTGCGCGAGTTCGAGTTTTCCACGGGGCTCCAAGCCGAAGGCGGACGCGTCGACGGCGTGACGCTGATCAACGAAAAAGGCCTGCCGGAAGAAATGTCATGCTCCGCCGTCTTGCTGGCCACCGGCGGCATGGGACAACTCTATCGCAACACGACCAATCCAGAGGTCGCAACGGGCGACGGTGTGGCCATGGGATTTCGGGCGGGCGCCGAAGTCAGCGACATGGAATTCGTTCAGTTTCATCCTACGGCGCTCTATCTGAAAAAAGCGCCGCGCTTTCTGCTGTCGGAGGCGTTGCGTGGTGAAGGCGCGTATCTGAGAAATATCGAGATGGATCGCTTCATGGCAAAATACCATTCCTTGGGCGAACTGGCCCCGCGCGACGTGGTGGCACGCGCCATCATGCACGAGATGGAAGTAAGCCGCGCCAAAGATCCATTCGTATATCTCGATCTCACGCATCTCGGGGCCGCAAAAATTCAAAAGCGTTTTCCCCGAATTTATGCGACCTGCCTGGAATACAACATCGACATCACCGAGGACTTGATTCCAACTCGTCCTGCGGCGCACTACGCCATGGGCGGAGTACGCACCGACCTTAATGGCAAGGCGAGCCTCGATGGCCTCTATGCCGCCGGGGAAGCGGCGGCTACCGGTGTGCACGGTGCCAACCGCCTGGCCAGCAATTCCCTGCTTGAGGGTTTGGTATACGGGGCTCGCGCAGGAAAAGCGATGCGCGAGGAATTGAGGGTGCCAAAGAAGTCTGTGCGCGAGCAGAAGGCATCGGCCTCACAAAATGGGCCCGTCGATGCCGGGTTAGAAGAACTGATTGGCCAGATCAAAGACATCATGTGGAAGGATGCTGGCATTGTGCGCACAAGAAGTGGAATGCAGGAGGCGATTAAGAAGCTGGAGGAACTTGCGCTGAGGGTCGCGCATCCACGCACGCGCAGAGCTTATGAAGCGGCAAACCTGCACGTGGCAGGGCTCTTGGTGTTGCGTTCGGCTCTTGCGCGGGAAGAAAGCCGCGGGGCGCACTATCGAACCGACTATCCCGCCCATGATGACAAGAAGTTTCTCAAGCATTCGGTGGTTCGGGGTGAGAGTTTGCGGTTTGTGTGAAGCTGTTTGCTGAGTGGTTCGCTGACTACGACTTTGCAGGCACGGCGATCGAGACCACGATTGCGACGAATAATATCCCCGCTACCACGCCCAACGTGACCAGCGTTGGAATCGGAAAATAATCGGCCGCGATCATCTTCAATCCAAAGAGGATCAGAATCAGCGCCAGTCCGGTATGTAAAAAGTGGAAGACTTTCATCAGACCCGCGACGGCGAAATACATGGAGCGCAAGCCGAGAATGGCAAACACATTAGCAGTGTAGACAATAAAAGCGTTGATTGTAATGGCCAGCACCGCCGGAATGGAATCGACGGCGAAGAGCACATCCGTCGTCTCGATGACTGCCAGCACCACCAGCAGCGGCGTGGCGTAAAGGGCCGGATTTCCCTTCCAACCACGAACCAGAAACCGATCTCCGACGTAATCATCGGTCATCGGCAGCAGGCGGCGCAAAGCCTTGACTGCTGAATTTTTCGAGGGATCGATCTGCCGGTCGCCGGCGAAACCAAGACGGACTCCGCTATAGATTAACAACGCGCCGAAACCGTAGAAAATCCAGTGGAAGCGCTCGATCAAGCCGACGCCCGCAAGAATGAAAACTCCGCGCATTACCAGTGCACCCAGCACTCCCCAGAACAAGACGCGGTGCTGATGCTGCTCAGGCACGGCAAAATAGCGGAAGATCACAAGAAAAACGAAAAGATTATCCACGCTGAGCGACATCTCGAGGACGTAGCTAGTCACGAACTCCAGCGCGACCTGGCGGCCTTGCCAGAAAAAAACTACTCCAGCGAAAACCGCGGCCTGGCCGATCCACATGGCGCTTTCGCCAAGGGCATCACGCGGGCGCACGACCTGGCCCCGGCGATGGAAGACAACAAGATCCAACGCCAGCATGCCAAGCGCGAAAAGATTGAAGAGAATCCAGAAATAGAGCAACGAGCTTCCCGTGGGATGCAAAAGTCAATTGCTGATTGATTTCCAATTGTTGATTGGAAGTCTTTGTCCGGTACGTTCTCAATCAACAATCAGAAATCAACAACAGCAATTCTACTTCTGCCGCCCGATCGCCCCGCTCTCCCATGCATCCCACACGCCGAAGGCCTTAAACATCTCCACGCTGTGAGTATCGCGCATCGATTGCTCGATTTGTGCGCGAGTGAGGCGCGGACCAATCTTCTCGGGCAGGTTCGCCAGGGCGAAGCTGAACTCGGCGGCTTCGGCTACGTGTTTCTTGAGCTGTGCGAAATCTACTTTGTCGTAGGTATCGGAGACGGCGTGATAGTTTTCCAAGTAGTTCGCTTCCTGCTGATCGGCCACAAACGTTGGAACGCCTTCCAGCATGAAATCAAAGTGGTCAGTGCCCCATTCCATGTCAGTTTTTAGCTCGATCAAGCCGAACTGCCGCAACGGCGCAGTGAGGCGAGTCGCGGTGTCAAGCACATCCTTGCGTCCGCCGCTGGCAAAGCCGGTTGTCTTGCCAGTACCGGAATCCCAGATGATGACGCCCGCTGCCTTATCGAGTTCCGGGCGATGGGCAACGGAATAAGCGCGGGAGCCCAGCAAACCCTCCTCCTCCCCGGAAAAAAGAATAAAACGAATGGAGCGGCGCGGCCTGAGTCCCGACGCTTTGATCGCCCGCATCGCATCAACCACGAGAGCGGCGTTGCAGCCGTTATCGAGCGCTCCGGTGCCCAGTTCCCAGGAATCCAGGTGTGCGCCGAGAATGACGAACTCGTCGGGCTTTTCGCTGCCTTTGATCTCGCCAACCACATTCGCCGTCTTGATCGGCCCGCCAATTTTGTTCGGAATGCTTAAGTCCGCCCACACCGGATGTCCCGCCGCCAGCAGACGTTCCATGCGCTCACCATCTTCTCGCGCGACCAGCACTTGAGGAATTCGATCGATTTCTCCTGAGAAAGAGTTGGTGTGCCGATAGAGAATGTCATGCTCACGCGTGGCGATGAAAGCGACTGCCTTTGCTTTTCCTTGCACTGCCGCAGCAACAGCCGGGGTCGCGTTGTTATATTCGGCGAACAGATCGTCCCAGGTCTTGAGCACCGCCGTCTGGACCAGAACTATTTTGCCGGAGATATCACCAGCTTTCTTAAAGTCGGCAGCAGTGCCGCTGCCCACATCGATCACCCGCACATGCTTTTCGCGAGCCAGCGCCGGCGCCCATGCGATGGAAACACAGCGAACGCGGAAATTCACGTCAGGAGCCTGCGTGGCGTTGGAATCCAGCGGCGTTCCCGTGGAGCTGACGGTCATCTCCGTCGTGCCTTCGGACCACGAATAAGGAATCGTGAATTCTTCGGCGTGGACGCTGTCGGCGCCCGCATCCTTAAACATCTGCACGCCCCAATCGATGGCGTGCTGCATGGCGGGCGTGCCGGGGACGCGTCCGCCAATCTCATCTGTCAGACGGCGCAGGTTGCTCTCGAGCGACGAGGGTTGCAGTGCGACCTGAATGATGCCGGCCGCGTCGTCAGTATCTTTATCGGCGTCGCGGGGAGGAGTTGCAGCCAGACAGACAGCAGTGAAGATCGACCACAAGCAGAAGACTTTCAGCTTTCTCATATCGGGTGAATTAGAAACGAAATTCTGCAAAAGAGCAAAAGGCATGAACTGCGAAAAGCGCAAAAGCTGCGTGAGGCGCTTGTTCGCCGGCGCTGGCAATTTTATTTTGGTGGCAACGGGTCTATCCTGTCGAGAATGCTGACCGTCTCGAGAATCGTGCTGCCTACAATTTCCAGGCTCTTGGGGCTCAGTTTGTCGACCGTATCTTGCGGGGTGTGCCAGAAAACATCGTTGTATCCGTAATCGAAGTCGATGAGGTCAGCCGAGGGCACGCCCCGCTTCACAAACGGAATGTGATCGTCACTGACGCCGGGCAACGTCCGCGCGAAAAAATGTGATTGATATCCCAACCGCGTAGCAGCCTCGTAGACCACATCTTCAAGCCATGCCGTCGAGTTCGTGTCGCGATCAACGTTGAGATCCGCATCTCCGATCATGTCCGCCAGTATGAAGGCTTTCATCTTCTTGAGAGTTCCGTCCGCCTGCCACTTTTCCGCCAGGTGCGTGATCCCGTACAGGCTGTCATCCATGAACGGGGTTTCGGTGTCTGGTTTCATCGCCTCTTCGGCATCGTCCCATACCAGCCAAATGCTGTATCCATCCCGCGTCTTGCCACGCAGTTGGTTGGCAAGTTCCAGAAGCAGCGCGCTGGAAGAGCCGCCATCATTCGCCCCCACGTAGGAAGTATTGCGCAGGGGATAATTCGTGTCATAGTGGCTGGCAATCACGACGAGACCATCCTTCTTCCCGGGAAACTTGGCAACGATGTTGTGGACGGGAAACTTCCCCTCCGGCGTGTCTGCCGTGAAGATGTCATTCTCAACAATATCGCCTTTGAGATGGGCGAGGAGGTAGTCTTCAACTTTCTTGTGATTCGCGCTGCCGAGGGGCCGCGGACCGTAAGCTACGATTTCTTTCACGTACTTCATGGCGCGATTGGAATCGATAGTCGGGACGGGGCCGCTATCGGGCGGAAGGGAAAGTTTGGGAGCAACCGGTTCGGCAGCAGGAGCAGGTGGTTGCGCCCCAGCCTGGGCTGTATTCTTGTCCCGGTCGCAAACTATGAGCGTTAAGCAGCAGAGCAACACAATCGAAACTTCGATACATTTGTCGAGCATAACCCTGCAGATCATAAGTGATTGGTCTCGATTTACGCTTATGCTGCCTTTTTTTCGTTTCGCGCCCGCCGCTGCTTGGGATGGACCAGCCACGCTATGCCGATGCTGATGGCATACAGTGCAATCATCGGCGCGGCGAAGATGCACATGTTCAAAATGTCGGGAGTCGGTGTGACGATGGCCGCGATGACGAAACAGATCAGGATGGCGTAGCGAAAATTCTTCCACATGAAGCCCGCGCTGACGATGCCCATCAACGCCAGAAAGAAAATAAGAATCGGCATCTCGAAGATCAGCCCCATGCCGAGGATGATGCTCAGAAACAACGACGTATATTCGCCGATGGTAATCATCGGCTGGAACTGGCGGCCGAAGTGAATCAGAAATTCCAGCGCCCGTGGGTAAACGATCTTGTAACCGAAATATCCACCGGTCATGAACAGCGCAATAGTCGATACCATGAAGGGGACGACGTAGCGCTTCTCGTTGCGGTAGAGGCCGGGTGAAATAAACATCCACACCTGATAGAGCACGAAGGGTGAGGTAAGGAACAATCCGGCCAATGCGGCGATCTTCAAGTAAAGATTGAAAGGCTCGGTGGGATTCAGATAGACGAGCTTCTCGGCCATTCCATTGGCTTTGAGCACGTCCATAATCGGCCGCTGCATAATTTCATAAATACTCTCCACCTTCCACCAGCAGGCGAAAAATCCCACAGCCACAGCAGCAATCGAGTAGACGAGGCGGCGGCGCAGTTCCTCGAGGTGATCGAGAAACCCCATGGTGGGCATGGCTTCGCGCTTGGGGTCGTCTTCCGAACCCCCCGCCGCGGAATCAAACATGAGAATCCTGAGAAGCGGCAGCAGTCTCGGGATCGGGTACGGCGACCGTCTCAACCGCCGTGGACGAACTTGTTCGCGGCACAGAGTTCAGGCCAGACGATTCGGGGACAGCAGGAGTCGACTCGGTCCGCGGGCCGGCTAAGCTAGCCTCTTCCTGCTTCACCGGTTCGGTCTTCACCGGTTCGCTCGCTGCAGGATTCAGGCTCAAGCTAGCCACGGCGCCTTGCGGCGGCTGAGCGGGCGGCAGGACGGTTTGCTTCTGTTGAACTTCTAGATGAGCGATTTCCGTTTCAATCTGCGATTTAAACTCGTTCGAGGCGCGGCGCAATTCGGCGAGAAGTTTCCCAGCTTGACGCGCGATCTCCGGCAGCTTCTTTGGCCCAAACACAATCAGGGCCAGCACAAACAGGAAGATCGTCTCGGAAAAACTCATGGCCCCCATCATAATGCCGAAGCTGGAAGGCGGGCAATGATGAGACAAACTGTTGACAAGACGAGATGCCAGCTCTCTTGAACCCTACAGTTGCACGCCGCACAATTTTTCGCTTGACTCGATTTGCGTGCTGGATTAGAGTCGGCAAACTTCAGCGGTAGATATTTTTCGCGGCGCAAACACAGAGCGCTAGTAACGGTGCGACAGCACCGAGGGCCCCAGGGACCAGGCTGTTAAATCCTTTTCGGAGGCCGGGGAAATGTTGCTCCGTTCTCGCCTGTCAACCTTAGCTGTCTTCACATTCGCCGCTCTCACCACAGGCCTGCACGCCCAGGAACCCAAGGTGCTCGCGCCGCATAGGCCAGTCGATCCAACCATCACCCCTCGGCCCAACTGGCCCGTTCCTGTGAAGACACCCCGCTCCATGGTTGGCGGCCTTTGGATGATCGACGCCAATTTCAGGTCCACAATCTATTTGAAAAACGATGTCAAGAATGCCCCGGTCACAGTGACGCCAGTTCTCTACTTAAGCAATGGCAAGAGCTACGTGCTGCCCGACGTGAATCTGGACCCGTCGGGGACTGCCATCGTCAACATTAACGACGCGCTTGCCCGGCAAGGCATCGCATCGTGGGCGACGCTATCGGGCTACGTGGAAATAAAATACACTTGGGCATGGGACCCTCTCTGCGTCACGATTCAAAATGTCGATACCGTTCACAGCTTGATCTTCACTTATTTTCTGCGGCCATCGTCCCCGGACCCCCGGGCGCAGTCCCCCGGATCGCAGGCCCAGCAAAGTCAGACGCTCCAAGGGATGTGGTGGAAGCAAGAGAGCAACGTCGCAGGTTTCATCGCTCTTTCCAACGTGCTGGCGCAGCCGGTCAGCGCCAAAATAGTGACCAGCGACGATAAGGGTACGCCGCTTGTGCAGCACACGGTGACAGTATCGCCGCATGGAACCAAGATTGTGCAGCTCAACGAACTCAACTCCCCGCTTGCTTCCTCAGGAGGCGTAACTGTCACTTTTGCGGGATCCGCGGATGATCTGCTGATCAACGGTGGGTTGGAAGACCCTGCCACGGGCTACTCCGCGAATATGCGATTTACCTATCCCCGCCGGCATCCGGCACGACCGCCCGCCGAAGGCTATGCCGAACTCGGACTTATGGCCGGTGCAGCCGACCCCATGATGTCGTTTCCCGCGGGAACCACTTTCACACCCTATTCAGTTGTCCGCAACTTCGGCGATCAGCCTATTCAAATTACGCCCACTCTCTGGTGGATGGAGGCAGGCACCGCACGCTCAGCCCAGCTTCCCCAGTGGGGAGTGCCGCCACACGCCACCCAAAGTCTTCCACTACGCTCGCTGATGTCTCAGACCGCGCTCAAGAATTTCAACGGAAGCTTTAATCTCATCCTCGCCTCCGACGCGCCGCCCGGATCATTTCTATTGGCCAGCGGCAGCGTCGATCAAAGCAACACTTACGTCTTCGAGGTGATTCCTCAGGGCCTCGGCGAGAGCATCGCGAAATCGCTTTCCTACTGGAGCACGGCGAACGGCGACGATACCATGGTCACGCTGTGGAATCCGGCGGATGAAGCCCAGAATCTCGTTTTCACGTTGCACTTCGCCGGTGGCTCCTATCGGTATCCAGTTCCGCTCGGCCCCAGAGCCACGCGCACCTTCAACGTTTCTGAAATTATTCAAAGCCAGCTTTCCGACGAGAACGGCAACACCATTCCAGCAGGAGTGCACGAAGGCAGCGCGGAGATCGCGGGCATTCAGGCCGAGCAGGAGCATATCCTCATCGCCATGGCCGCCGGCACTTACAACGTCCGCAAGGCGACCTGCGCTGGAAGTTGCATCACCTGTGGTGGCTATCTTGGCGTTGATGAATTCGACTTCCTGGACGGAAGCATACCGGTTGGCTCCGCGACCACGGTGACGTACTCCTTGCTGAACAACAGCGGCACGTATGTGAACGTCAGCAACTCCTCCACCTGGTCGAGCAGCAATGCGGGAATCGCCACTGTGAATACTCCCGGAACCGTGGGGGGCGTGGCTGCAGGCTCATTCACTGCTTACGCAACCACCTCAAACCAACCCGAGTACGACAAATTCGTCTGCCCCACGGGCGATTCCGTCAACTGCCCCGAGAAAGAGTTCTCAAGCGGCGGCCCGGGCATAGTGGTGCCGAAACCGACAGTATCTTTTTCGCCCATTTCCTCTGTCTTAGTCGGGCAGACCGGCACAACAACCGCCACGGTTTCACCCACATCAAACGCACTTCCTATTTCGCTTTCGATCACCAGCCCAGCTGCCATAATCTCCCCAACAGGGACCTTTACGAATACCACCGCCGTCGTTGTCAAGGGGGTGTCGGCTGGCACGGCCACGATCACAGCGACGATTTCAAATTCCGATGGTGGAAGTCCTACTACGGTCGGCTCAACTTCCTTCCCGGTTGTGACCCCGGTGCCAACCAGCCTAAAGGTGGTTTCCGCCGTCGTGATTCCGGTTACATCGCTCTCTGGGTGTACAACCCTAGACTTCGGCATTGCGGCCGGTATCACATACCAAGTGCTCGACCAAAGCGGCAATCCGATTAATTCAAGCGCCATGGAGCCGCAAGAGAAGATTCTCAATGATGTCTTTAACGGCAGCGTACCGTTCAATCCGGAACCGAACTGGGTAGATATCGGCCCGAGCGGTTATCCTGGCACCTCTCAATACACAAATGCCAGCGGACAGTTCTTGGACGCTGCTTTCGGCGCCTGCGCGAGCGCTGTCTTCGTTGAAACGCTGACGCAGCCTATCGGGATACTCCTGAACGGGACTCTATACACCGTTAGGACCTCGTATTGGACAACCCAGGGAATTGCCCCAAACCGGGGCAGCATGACAAACGCAACTGACATCTCGTTGTCTAACTGAGATGGGAGCACTGGAAACTAGCGTATCCGAGGGAGATCAAAATGCGACTATTGGCACTGACGCTTTGCTTTATTATTCCGCTTATGGCGCTACCTAGTCACGCGCAGGAAGATCAGGACCCCTACTCAATTGCAACCGTTAAGTTTGAGATCCGGATGAGGTCAGGGGACGTAAGCGTCAGGCACGGTTTCACTCAGAGGCAGCTCGGCCGCCTCGGGGATGGAATTTCGGTTGCCCTTGCTAAGATACTGGATGAACAACAAATGCTCGATCCAAGAACACTTGGTGCGATCTTGCCCATGATCCGTGAAGCTTTCTCGCAGCCTGCGTTGATCACGATTAACGCCAACAAACAGCCTCAGATTACCTTACTACTACTGGACCACCTCCGCCAGAAAATCGGCGATCGCCGGACCCTCGAACAAATTGGCGAGACCATCACTTTCGTAAAGGAACACACGAATTGATGCAGCTCCCGATTCTTCGTGGCAGAGGCCGCCTCAGTCTTGCGTGCGCTTTTAGTGTGTTTGTCTTGGCGCCGCTGGCTCTAGCTGCCCCACTAGATTCAGGGTCGCTCCGCTGGGACTCGGCCGCCCTCCGAGGCATCCGCGACGCCAAACTCGGCGCTCCGGTAGTCGCCCGCGCGCTGGCCATCGTCCACACCTGCATGTACGACGCCTGGGCAGCCTACGACGAGCGCGCCGTCGGCACTCAGCTAGGCGACGCGCTCCGCCGTCCGGCCTCCGAACGAACTCTAGCCAACAAGGAGCAAGCCATCAGCTACGCCGCGTATCGCGCGCTAGCGGACGTGCTGCCCGTTGACACCAACTCGGTTTACATACCGCTTATGAAGCAGCTCGGCTACGATCCGAGCGATGACTCCACCGACATCGAGACGCCCACCGGCATCGGCAACGTGGCCTGCGCCGCCGTGCTTGAATACCGCCATCATGACAAGTCCAACCAGTTAGGCGATCTGGCGCAAGGCCCATACTCCGATTGGACGGGCTATGCTCCTGTAAATGCTCCCAGCCCCGTCCCGGCGCGGGCCGCGCCCTCCGATCCCAACCACTGGCAACCTCTTACTTACGTCAACTCCACCGGCGACCTGATGACGCAGCGCTTCGTCGGTGCGCAGTGGTCGCAAGTAACTCCATTCGCCCTGACCAGCGGAGACGAATTTCGCCCGCTGATCGGCGGCTTCGGCCCCGCAACTTACGGATCGAAGGAGTATCAGGAGCAAGCCGAAGAACTCGTCGCCATCAGCGCGGCACTCACCGACAAGCAAAAGATGATCGCCGAATACTGGAACGACGGCCCCAACAGCGAGCAGCCTCCCGGGCATTGGGCGCTCTTCGCGCAGTGGGTATCGGCCCGCGATCATCACTCGCTCGATGACGACGTGAAGATGTTCTTCGTCCTGAGCAATGCGATCTTCGACGCCGGCATCGCCGCATGGGATGCGAAACGCACCTACGATTCCGTTCGCCCGGTCACGGCGATTCCATTCCTGTTCCGCGGCAAAACCATTCACGCCTGGGGCGGGCCGGGCAAGGGCACGATAGAAATGGATGGCTCGCAATGGATTCCATATCAGGCAGCCACATTTCCGACACCGCCTTTTCCAGACTATGTGTCAGGACATAGCACGTACAGCGCGGCTGCAGCTAGAGTCCTCGAGCTCTGGACTGGAAGCGATCACTTTGGCGATTCGGTCACACTTCCAGCAGGCAGCTCGAAAATCGAGCATGGAACTACCCCCGGAAGCGCTCTAAGGTTGCAGTGGGATACGTTCACCGATGCGGCTAGCGAGGCTGGCATTTCACGCCGCTACGGCGGCATCCACTTCCGGGCGGCGGACTTGGCAGGGCGACTGTTAGGCCGCGTGGTCGCTGCACAGGCATGGACGATGGCCCAAGACTACTTCAACGGCAAGACACAGCTGAGAGTAACAGAGTAAAGAGGGGTATCGTTGGTAACCATCCGGGCCGTCGCGCATCCAACCTAGTGTTATACTTTCTGTATTCAGCTGTAGCCGGGTGTCTGACACCCTAATCGAAGGAAATTTCAATGGCACGTAGTTCTCGCCGCTCACTTCTCCTGGTGGTATTTTTTCTATTGGCTTGCGGCTTTCTGGGGATTCTGTTTGCCCAGCATACCGGGCAGCAGTCCTCACTCGGCAGCGACTCTGACGTCAAAGACAGCCTGAAGCAGTTTACTGACGTTTACTCGGTCGTCGAGAACAACTACGCAGAGCCCGTCAACCCGGATAAGGCGATCTATAACGGCGCCATCCCCGGCATGCTGCATGCGCTCGATCCGCATTCGAATTTCTTCGACCCCAAATCTTACGCTCTGATGCGCGAGGACCAGCGCGGCAAGTACTACGGCGTCGGCATGACCGTGGGACCGCGCAACAATAAGGTCATCGTAATTTTCCCGTTCACCGGCACGCCAGCCTATAAGGCCGGCATTCACCCCGGCGACGTGATCATTGCGGTCGATGGCAAGTCCACTGAGAACCTGAGCACCGGCGACGTTGCCGACATGCTCAAAGGCCCGAAGGGGACGACCGTACACATCAGCATCTCGCGCGAAGGCGTGGAGAAGCCGATGGAGTTCACCCTGATTCGCGACGAGATTCCGCGCTACAGCGTGGACGTTCACTTCCTGATCCGGCCGGGCATTGGTTATCTGCACGTTACTGGCTTCAACGAAACCACGGAAGAGGAAGTTTCAAAAGCTTTGGACGAGTTCGGCGACCTCAAGGGCCTGATCCTCGATCTGCGCGGCAATCCTGGCGGGCTGTTGAGCGAAGGCGTGGGCGTGGCTGACAAGTTCTTGAAGAAAGGCCAAGTCATCGTTTCCCACCATGGCCGTGCATCGGCAGAAAAGCGTTACGTCGCGCAGCACGGCAATGGTGGCAAGGATTATCCTCTCGTCGTTTTGGTAAACCGCTTGACTGCCTCGGCGGCAGAAATTGTTTCCGGAGCAATTCAGGATCATGATCGCGGCTTGATCGTGGGCGAAGTTACATTCGGCAAAGGCCTGGTTCAAACCGTTTATCCGTTGTCGGAGAATACCGGCCTCGCCCTCACCACGGCTCACTACTACACGCCGAGTGGCCGGTTGATCCAGCGCGACTACAGCAACATCTCGCTCTACGATTACTACTACAACCGCGATGCCGAATCCGGCAGCAACGCCAACCGCGAGGTAAAGCTCACCGATAGCGGACGAACTGTCTACGGCGGCGGCGGCATTACGCCTGACGTGGTGATCCCTCCGCTGAAGGGTAATCATTTCCAGGACACGCTGCTGCAGCATTACGCATTTTTCAACTTTGCCAAACGCTATGTGGTCACCCACCATCCCACAAAAAGCTTCGAAGTGGACGATGCTACCCTGCAGGAGTTTCGCAAGTCTCTCGACGAAGCATCTGTTCCCTACACCCAGGCCGACCTGATCGATAACAACGACTGGCTCAGGTCGAACATCAAAGCGGAAATTTTTGTTGACGCTTTCGGTCAGGATGAGGGCATGAAGGTGCGTGCTGAATCGGATCCTGAAGTTGTGAAGGGATTGGATCTTCTTCCGCAAGCCAAAGCCTTGGCTGATACCGCCAAGCGCACCGTGGCCGAGCACAACGGCTCGGGAGCATTCAACCGATAAGGATTAAAACTGTTTTCGAAAGGCCCGGATGTTTTCCGGGCCTTTCTTCTGTGAACCCCACTCAGGGATCGTGTTCTAGCGCTCGCTGCGGCGCGCTCGCCGCACCATCCAGCACGACCACAGATTGACTCCAATCGAGATCCCAAACAACATTCCCCGCACGGCCTCGCTCCAATTGCGTGAGACTTGGCCGACGGGATGAATCAACATCGGCCATAGAATTCCAAGCACTAGGAACATCATTCCGATGGGAATCATACCCGCAGGTTTAGTCTGTTGATTTTGGAAACACATCTTCTCCCTCCAATCAGATTTATTTGTTCGTTATCTGTGCCTGTTTGTCGATATGCCTAATCAGTAAGCCGATACCAAGCCATCACAGTCAGCTTGACGCCAACAATCGTGAGTGCGACAGCAAACAGATCCCAGCTCCAGACGTGGTGGACGAAATAGCGATACTCGAACAGGGCAATGGCCACGAGTCCGCCGACAATCCCTGCCATACTCGAGGATCGCAGTCTGTGATTCAAGAATCGCTCGTCAACCACTCTGCCTAGCAAAGGGATGTTCATGATTCGTCCTCCAACGTGAATATCTGATCCGTGGAACAACCGAAGACCTTCGCAAAAGTTAACGCCAGCGGCAGGCTCGGGACATAACGGTCGCGCTCAATCGAGTTGATGCTCTGCCGCGATACTCCAACCGCCTTCGCCAATTGCTCCTGCGTCCATCCTTGAGCGTTGCGCAGTTCCTTGACGCGGTTTGAAATGGTTGGCATGTTGTGTAAAGCTAACTTTCCATAGCTTAGATCAGCTTCCTCCCGGTGTCAAGCATACTTGTCATCGCAACTAGCCGAGTTCTTCACCGGTACGTCCGGTCGGTTTTCCCGCCGGACTTCATTGACTTCGCTACTTGCCTATGGGAAAATCCGCCGCAGTGGCGCAGTAGCGGTCATTCCAGGCACTAGAAGCGCGCCGACGCGAGGTACAACGAGAGTCGATAGAAATGCAACCTTTGCAATACTTTCGAAATAGAATGCGATGCAAAGGTAGAATGTTTAGCCAGGGGATCGCTTGAAGGCGGTCGCTCTGGGGCTGGCGGTTCTTTTAGCGCTGCTTGCCGGATGGACCGATTGGCGTAGCCGTCGCATCCCAAACTGGCTGACCGTGCCGGGACTGCTTATTGGACTGACGGTCAATACTGTAGCGGGAGGCTGGCTCGGATTGAAGATGGCCCTCCTGGGGGCTGGCTTGGGGTTGCTTGTGCTGCTACCCTTTGTTCTGGTGCGCAGCCTAGGGGCAGGCGACTGGAAGCTGGCCGGAGCATTGGGCGCGTTGGTGGGACCGGGGGCGCTGTTAGATCTGCTGATGGTCTCGGTCTTCATCGCCGGAGTTATGGCGCTTGGGCTGGTGATTTATAAGCGAAGACTTGGGCAAACGTTTCGCAACATCGGCCGGCTTCTGGCGTCAATGGCAACGTTTCGCATGCCCGACCATGAGGTTTCGCTCGATAATCCGCAGTCGTTGAAAGTGCCGTATGGAGTCGCGTTGGCGTTGACCACGGTGCTGTACGGGATCGTCCACTGGAAATTGTTTGGAGCGCATTAAGATGCTGAGGTCACCATCGAACACGTTGCGCCGTCTATTTCGCGAGACGCGCGGCACCGAGATCGCTGAAGCTGCCATGGTGCTGCCGATGCTCTTCATGGCGATCATCGGGATCTTCTGGTTCGGCCAAGCCTTCCGCATTTATGGCACAGGCACTCACGCGGCAATGGAAGGCGCTCGCGCAGCTGTAGCCCCCGCCTGCACCACTTGCGCAGCGCTGACACCAGCGCAAATCGACAACAATGCCGTGACTGCCGTGAACAACTCTCTGCTTGCGGCTCACCTGGACCCAAAACAAGTGGTCGCGCCATCACCCGTTCCCACTCTATGCTCTTGCGGCAGCGCGACCTCCGCTTGCGGGGGCAGCGCGGTCACATGCGACCCTGCTGTTGGCGCCAGCAACGTTTGTGTGCAGACCAATGTGCAACTGTCCTACACGACCGTGCAGGGCGGAGCCGGCACCTGCGGCACGTCAGTCAGCTTCGGTTATAAGTATCCTATGCACTTCACTTTGCCCTGCTGGCCGCAGCCCTGCACGTCGCTCGATCTGCAAAACATGACCCTGCCGGCGCAAGCCCAGGAACGGCTGGAGACGCAGTGATCCGCAGCTTGCCAATGCGTCTTCGATTCTCTCGGCTGTGGCGAACATTCGCAGGCGACCGCGCTTCGCAGATCGTGGAATTCGCGCTTTCGCTGCCTTTGCTGATGTTGTTCGTGGTAGGAATTTTTGACTTCAGCGGCGCGCTCTCGCTCAAACAGAAGTTAACCAATGCCGCTCGCGACGCCGCTCGCGTTGCCGCCGCCGGTCCTGCCACCGACCTCGCCAGCCCCTCTGGCGTGCCCGCTTCAGTGAGCGATGCCTATCAGGTCGTCGACAATTCTCTGACGACGGAAAAGATCAACGACTGCGGCATGGCGGGAACCACGCCGACACTAACCGCGGGAACGCTTACCTGGGTGTCTCCAAATTTAACCGGCTGTCCCGGCGGAACCGGCCTCACGGTCACCATCAACCGAGGTTGCGTTTCGCCGCAAACGCTCGGCACCACCAATACTGATGTGGTCGATACCTGCGTCACCATTCAATATCCATATCAGTGGCGCTATTACAAAGTAGCTGGTTTGTTGGGCGGAACTGGTTCCGGTCCGGCCACCATTTCGACTACTGCTACTGCATTTAACGAGAATTGAGGATGTTGGCATGTTACGCCCGCTGATCGAACGTCCGCGACGAAGTCGAGCATCCCGCTCGCGGGAGCGCGGCGTGACCATGGCGCTGGTGGCGTTGGCCATATTCAGCATCGTCGCCATGGCAGGCCTCGCGGTCGATCTCGGCACGCTTTACGAGGCCAGCGCCGAGGCTCAGCGCGCAGCCGACGCGGCCGCGCTCGCCGCAGCGAGAATGATTTCGATATCAGGTGTGACCGGCGACCCGACGAATCACCTAGCGCACTGGCAAGACGTCTGTGGAGGGCCCAACAGCCCTGCCAGTTCGGCCGCAACTGCGGAAGCACAATTAAATACGATTGCGGGCACTTCGAATCCGACGGTCACCGTAACTTACGAGATCCAAGGTGGAGGCGGAGGCACCCCGAACTGCGCGCTTCAAACTGCAGCGTTCGGAGTCAATCCCCTAGTTATGGTCAAGGTGCAAAAGACGAGCCTGCCCACATATTTTTCTCGCATCTGGGGCGCGACCGGCAGCAGCGTGAGCGCAACGGCCACGGCTGAAGTTTTTAATCCCTCGGGCTCCGAGACCTACTCTTCTACGGGAAACCTAATACCCATTCAACCGCGCTGCGTGAAACCGTGGGTGGTGCCGAACGCAGATCCTCACGCTAGCGCATTGGGTCCGGGTTTCGTTAGCACGGCAGACGGCAGCATAATAAATCCTGGGATTCTAGTGAACGGCGGCGGCTCAGGCGTCATCGGTGATACGTTTACGTTAACTCCAGACTGCTACCCCAATCCCGGCACTTGCGGCCCTAGAACATTTACGCCGCCATTCAATAACCCGCCCACGGGAACAGGCGGCGTTTTGCAGTACCTTCCTGGCCTCGTTCCGGCAACTTCAGCGGCTGCGCCCAGTTGCGCTACCGCAACGCCCTATCAGGAGGCTATCGCTGGTTGCGACCAGACCACGCAATATCAGTGCGGTGTACAGTCTGCCCTCGCGTCCAATCCGAACCAGGTAGATCTGTCTGAAAACCCGAGTGGAACCTCAGGAGACACAGTCGTCGCCACGGAATGCCTTCTGAACCGGTCGGCAGGAGCGTCGGATTCCCTCGACCCGACCGTATATCCGTATCAGATCAGAGCCGGTGCGGCCAACCCACTTAACGTCAGTGGTGCGATTATTACCAGCAGCAATTCCATCGTGACTGTTCCAATTATTGATAACGCCGCCTTGACATACGTCGGCACGCAGGCGAAAGTCACGGTGGTAGGCTTCCTCCAGCTCTTTATCAACAATCTTTTGCCCGACGGCACCATGAATGTAACGGTGCTAAACGTCGCCGGATGCGGTACAGGCGTCCCAAACGGAACTACGCCGGTCTACGGAACGTCCCCAGTACCCGTCCGCCTGATCACGCCGCCGTAATCTAAATCAAACTGAACTGAATCAGAGAAGCTGCGCGCTATTCTGGAGCGTCCGGCGCGGCTTTCGCGTCGGGAGGCATTGGCGGAGGTTGGGTTGGGGCCGGGGGCACCGGCGCTGCGGAGGCGGGAGGAATATCGGCGTCCTGTTCTTGCTCGGGCTCAACGCGCGCTTGCGTAGTCTGCGGCGCCAGAGATGGAGGCAACGGCAGCGGAGCCAGAGCCTCAGAGCGCGGGCTGAGAATTACGCGATCGAGCGCGCCGGGATTAGTGGTCGAACTGATGATCAGAAAATTGAATTTCGATCCGTTCAACAGGTGAGCCAATACTTCCGGAGCCGGGGCCGGACCCAAATCGTCCACTACCTGCTCCTGCTCGGCTCCCGCCGGAATGGCAATGTCAGCGCCGGTGCGCTGGTGCACGGCCGCAAGAATTTCGGAAAGATTCGCCTTATTCGAGCTGATCGACAACAGCCCATCGTGAAACGAAACTTCGAGTGGCGGTCGCTGGAGGCGGCTCAGGGTCTGGGATTCGTACCTGCTGCGTCGGATACGTCGTATTCACCAAACCGAGTCGAGAGGGATGCGCTGCAGAATTTTTCAGAGGACTCGAAGCCGGATTCAATTCCGCAGCTTCTGAACCAGGACTTCCTATCTTCACAATTACAGTTCGTCCGTCAGGAAAAACCTGGTAACGCTGCGGGCCGTTCAAATCGAGCACAATGCGCGTCACCGGAGGCTTCGCCGAAAACAGGCCGACCCGCACGCTCTTCACCTGTGCGCGATTGATTGCCTGATTGCGCAGTTGCGCTCCGGGAACCGCGTTCGCGAAATCCACCACCAGACGATCAGGATTGGCTAACAACTGAGTTTGCGGAACCATCCGGTCACTGGCTTCAATTTCAATTTCGACCTGGCCTCTTATTGTGCAGCACCTGTACGCGCCGCACCGAGGATACAGTTTGCGCATGGCCCGCGACCGGCAGAGAGAAGCACACTGTTATCGATAGCAGGTAGCCAGCAACGGTTCTAGGGGAGAGCTGCATAAATGCCTTTGCAGGAATTGGCGTGGAACTACGGAGATTCTAGCAGCGATAGCCGCGGAAGAACTACGCAGAAGTATTACGACTTTGGGTCTTGACCCAGAACGGAATCGGTGCCGCTAAACCGCCGCGAGCTAAACCACGGCTAATCTGCGGCGGGCTAATCCGTAGATGCCGATGAGGCCGGAAGCGACCATCATCCAGGTTCCGGGTTCGGGCAACGCGCCAGCCCCGCCATTTTCGCAAGGGCTTTTTTTCTTCTTCCCGGTTCCCCCGCCACTGGTCACTATGCCTTTCTTCTTCTCCGGGCCACAAACGTTGGTCGGCAAAGGCGGAGGCGCGATGGGCACCCAGCTTCCGCCACCAAACGGACTGTACAAGCTCAACGGAGCGGGCCCAAGGCCGGGAGTTCCGGGCCGGTTCAGCAGCGCCGACTGAAACGTCACCGGAGGACCTTGCGCCGCCGTACCCTGGAACACGGGCATCGGTTCGTCAAAGCTCATCAGCGGAGGTTCCGACGGCAACGACGCCACTTGCGGAGCTTCCTCGACCCGGTTGGCACAACGGCCGCGTGCGGTCATCCGGCCGTCGGTGATCAACTTTTCGCCCTTGTGCAGCTTTACCCGTCGACGAGTCCAATAGATGTGATTGCCAATGCGGTAGGAGACGTAAACAGTTTTCGCGAGCGTGAGCCGCACCACGCGCGCGTGGTCGTAATCAAACCCCGCATAGTGCGCGGCCACAACCGGATCGTGCTCCGCCACCCACTTCAACTCCCTGGCATCTTCAACCCCGCCTGGCACAACCGAATAGGGATACACCGGGCGCGAAGGCTCCGATTGCGAAAGGATTTCATTCAACTTCACCACTCGCTCGCGGCTGAGTTCCGCCTGCTCGAACGAGGGCGGCGCGGCGTGCCTGGCAAAAAATAGAGACGGACTCAAATACCGAAGTGCCAGCGTGGAGACGCTGACCGTAAGCAATACTGCCGCAAACACGAGAGAGCGGCGAATTATTCGATTGCGGCGGTGGCGGCGCGTTCTCCGGCGCCGTACCACCGGCCGGATACTTCCCCTACCGGGATCGATCACGCACTACTCCTACCTGCGGTATTACTGGGATATTGGAAGATATTCCAACCCGGAACATTGATGCAGTTGGAATGCCATAGCCGCAGCGGGCAAACCACACAATCTGTGGAACATCCGCCCCTTTTGCCGACCAATGTTAGCAGAGAGTGAATTGCTTTGCACAATATATGTTGCGTCTTTTCCTGAGGTGGGACCATTCTGGGCATGACAAGCTGGTAGCAAGGCTCACGCTTCGGTATCTGAACCCAAAGGCACCAGTTCGGATTAGCCTTGCCTAGAACCCAGTCGGGAATGCCAGCGCGAGGCGAAGTGCTGGTCAATACTCGCTTGGCAAGTGGATGACGTTGTTGGTTAAGTACGTCGTTGGTTAAGTACAGAGTGATTTCATCCAGCGGGAAATCGGTGCAGTCGATTCCCTGGTGAATACAACGTTGCCGTTGCCATCGTCGCACGTAAGCGTAGCGGTGCGGTCGGGATGCATGGCGAGCTTCCCTCGATCATGTGCCTTCTTCTAGAGGTCGTCCGCTTCTTGTAAGTCCAAGCTGTCCAACCCACTTCAGAACAGTACCTCGTCTCGGCTATAAGTCACATTCCAGTTTTCGGCTGGAATTGTAACTTCTTCCGCTGGGCGTGAATGTCCCATTGATAGTGCTTGCTTCCGGATCACAAATATTGCGGCAGTCAAAAGCACGGTGAAGTTTCCAGGTGCATTTCCAAAGCAGGCCTGTCCTATCCGAAAAGTTACCTCCGTAATGTTCCTATCTTCAACTCACCGAAGGACAATCAGACCAACGCTTGAGCGGAGTTCTGTCTTGTCGCATTTCTGGAAAAGGGCGTGTTTGCGGCGCTGGCCGAGGGTTGTTCTGCCCGCATCGGCCCGGCTATTCCTTCTTCTATGTTTCACGCCGGGTCTAGCGGCCGGCCAGTCGTCTGATGTGGCGAAGGCGGTCCCCATTCTCACCGGTGCGGCCGGCTATTTCAACTTCGTTACCGCGGGACAAAATGAGGTTAATGCCCAAATCAATCCGGTTCTTCTTGTGCCCCTCGGCGACCGCTGGCTGGTGGAATCGAGGGCAGAGTTCGAAGGCGCGTTTCAGCGCCCTCCCGATGGCGGCTCGTATGGCGGTATGGTGAGCAAGAATCTCGATTATCTGCAGGCCGACTACATCGCTAACCCATACCTTACCGTCACCATCGGACGATTTCTCACGCCGTTTGGAATCTTCAATGAACGTCTGTACCCCATCTGGATCCGCAGCCTGCAACAGGATCCTTTGATTCTGCCGCTCTCCGCCGAATCGAGTGACGGCATGATGCTGCGCGGTGGATTTCCGGTCAGTGCCAAGGTCAACCTGAACTATGCGGTCTATGTATCGGCGGTGAGCAGCGGACACAACAACCTGGAATCGGATCGCAACGTCGGCGGGCGTTTGGGTATTTTCCTACCCGGTCCGCGGGTTGAAGTAGGGGCCTCCTGGCAGAAGCTGTTGCAGGACGAGCGTACCCATTCTTTTGGGTTTCATTTCGCGTGGCAGCCTACGCGGCTTCCGCTCAGCATACACTCCGAGTACGCCCGGTCCAATCAAGGGAGTGGTTACTGGATCGACGGAGCTTATCGGTTGAGCCAGGTCCTGGTCTGGCAGAAGGCGTTGCGGAGGCTCGAATTCGCGGGAAGAGCGGAGCAATTCTTCACCGGTCAGATCACTTCAGACGAAGCCCAGGCGCTTGGATTGGCCGCCGCGAACACCCGCGAAGGTGAATTCGGGTTGAACTATTACCTGCACGATGGGCTTAAGACTGTGGCCAGTTACGGGCGGCAATTCAGTTCGGCTGGGAATCTCAATCTATGGACCGTGGGTATCGCTTATCGTTTTGCCGTACCGCTGGGACGGGTGGGGTCGCAATGAAGTACAAATGTCTGGCAATCATTTGGCTGTTGGCGCTGATCTCGGCGATCGGAGTGGCCTCGTCGGCACCCCGGACCCACCCGGCGACCAAACCTGCTGTTTATTGCTCGGCAGAAGCTGATGCAATGCGCTTGGAGGGGGAGAAAAGATTTCGGGCCAACTGTAATCGTTGCCATGCCGCGCCTCATAAATTTCCTCCGCGCATGATGGCCACCATTGTGCGCCATATGCGAGTCCGAGCTACCATCACAGACGAGGACATGCGCTACATCCTCTATTACATGACGCAGTAGCCAAGGGGAGGAACGGTGGAGCGCAGAAGATCGGTGGCAACATGCGGGATTGTTCTTGCGGCATGGTGGTGTTTCGCTCAAGTCCCGGTTGGCAGTCGAACACGGGTCATCGAGGTGCTGGCAGACAGGGATAGCCGTTACAAGATCGCTGGCGAGAAAGTACCGGAAATCTCTGTCCACGCGGGCAAGCCGATCGTCCTGAGGATCACAGCACGGAAAGCAAAGTCCTGGAACCGGGACGGGTCCATTCATGGGTTTTCGCTGTTGCGCGCGAAGGACAGGTCAAAAGTAGCCGGTTGGGATTTGTTGCTTAGACCTGGCACACAAGAATTTTCGATGATCGCACCCGATGAGCCGGGCGAATATGTGGTGGTTTGTACCGTAATTTGTAGCGAAGATCATGAAGGCATGTTCATGAGGTTTGTAGTGACGCAGTAATTGTTGGAGGTCGATTCTGTGAAAGGCCACACAGTGCTGGGCGTGCTTGTGTGTTTCGCTCTGTCGTTGTCGGTTTACATCGAGGCGGAGCAGCCAGCGACGTTCCATGGTGAAATTTCCGATAGCCAGTGCGCATTTAATGTCCACTCACTTACTAAATCGCACAAAGAGATGCTGAAGTCAAAGTCGGGAGTTATGGGGTCGACTCGCTCCTCTTGTTCTCTCTACTGCATTCAGCACATGGGCGGGAAATTCGTGCTGGCGTCGAAGGACAACGTTTATCACCTGGATAATCAGGAATTACCGCGCGGTTTCGTTGGAGAAAAGGTGAAATTGCGGGGAATTCTCGATCCGAAAACCGACATCATCCAGGTTGTAAGCATTGATCTGGAATGATGTTCTCTCAGCGCTGGTGCGATGTTTGCTCTTAAGGTTGCAACACTCTGCAGAATCCCAAGTTGTCCTGAAGTCCATCTGCTCTTGCCACAGCTCTTTAGTCCAAAGACACATGCAAGTCTGGAGTTATCGGAACTGCCACAGAGATAGGATTTTCATGGCGACCCGCCCTTCCGCGGCGATTATAGATTTGCATCCGTCCAAGCTGTGAGGACAATACATCTCTGTAACTCAGACGGGCAGCTCGAGAGGCCGTCAGCAAGAATTCAGCGAGGAGGTGCCGGGCGTTTCCGCTATCGGCGCCCCCTCGACTTTCAGACCGGGCCAAATCTGCAAAAGGTCACGGACAACAGTGTGACGGTCACCTAAGAACGAAGTGGCTGCTGCTCTCCACGACAAACAAATGACAATCCCTCGACAACCCTGTGACAACCGGCCAGTGACGGTTCCTCATAGTTATCGGTGGTTATCGGTGGTTATCGGTGGTTATCGGTGGTTATCGGTGGTTATCGGTGGTTATCGGTGGTTATCGGTGGTTATCGGTGGTCAACTGGTTTTGTCTTACGGGAGAAAACCTAATGTTCATCATAAAAAAGTCCGGAATTTCTATGACGTTGGCAGGACTCTGGCTGTGTGTGTCAGCGTCGTTACCCGCTCAGACATTTACCACGCTGCACAGTTTCGACAGCACCGATGGCCGCCTGTCCTTTGCGGGGTTGATCCAAGCCACGAATGGAAACCTGTACGGCACAACGTATTATGGCGGCACCGAGAACTCTGGAGAGGTCTTTGAAATCACTTCGGATGGAACGTTGACGATGCTTCACAGCTTTTGCTCCAAGAGCGGTTGCACGGATGGCGAGTACACATACGCGGTCCCGATCCAAGGAATCGATGGCAACTTCTATGGGACAACGTACCTTGGCGGGTCCAATGAATTAGGGACAGTCTTCAAGGTCACTCCAAGCGGCGCGTTTACAACCGTACACACCTTCGGCGGCCCGGACGGTTCTGAGCCGTTAGCGGGGCTAGTCCAGGCCACCAACGGCGACCTTTACGGTACAACGTACTTGGGCGGATCCGAGGGCGACGGGACGATATTCAAAATTACTCCCAGCGGCGCATTCACCACGCTGCACAGCTTTTGTTCGCAGAGTGGTTGCACGGATGGCGAGAACCCCTTCGCGGGGTTGATCCAGGGAATTGATGGGAACCTCTACGGTACGACGTTCGGAGGGGGAAGCGCCAAAGGCTTTGGGACGGTCTTCAAAATCACCCCAAGCGGTACGCTGACCACACTGCACAGCTTTTGCACGCAAAGCGGCTGCCTGGACGGCCAGTTCCCCCAAACGGGGCTGGTCCAGGCTAGCAATGGAAATTTCTACGGAACAACCATAGGCGGCGGGACTTACGGCGACGGCACGATCTTCGAAATCACCCCAGGCGGCAAGCTCACTACGCTTTACAACGTTTGTTCCCAAAGCGGCTGCCCTGACGGTAATTACCTCTACGCGAGTTTGATCCAAGCCACGGATGGAAACTTGTACGGGATCATGGACGTGGGTGGAGCCAACGGCTCTGGAACAATCTTCAAAATCACCCTGAGTGGCACCCTGACCACCGTTTACAATTTTTGCTCTCAACGTGGTTGCCCTGACGGCCAATACCCGTCCGGGGCGCTGGTTCAGGACACCGATGGGAATTTATACGGGACAACGGCCGATGGCGGGGCCAATGGTTATGGCACGGTCTTCTGCCTCTCCGTAGGTCTAGGGCCATTTGTGGAGACCGAGCCGACCGCCGCAAAGGTGGGAGCGACCGTTAGGATTCTGGGTACCAATCTGACGGGGGCAACCAGCGTCAACTTTAACGGCAAGGCTGCAACTTTCACTGTGGTGTCGAGTTCCGAAATCACGACCACCGTACCCGCAGGCGCCACTACCGGCGAAGTCCAGGTCGCAACTCCCAGCGGCACGCTCCTGAGCAATGTGTTGTTCCGGGTGCGCTAGGCCATCGGAGATGAAATGGAGACGCGGAAACGGAAGGGTCAATGAGAGTTACAAGGCTGGCGTTGGGAATGCTGGCAATCGTTCTCTGCCTCGGACCAAATAACCTCTACGCCCAACTTCAAGTAATCGATGTGAACAAATCCAGTTTGAAGATTCGAGTCTTCAAATCCGGCGCATTCTCCGCCTTTGCACACGATCACGAAATACAGGCTCCAATTGACGAGGGTAAGATCGATTCTTCCGCCAGCCCCAGCGTTCGGCTGCGCGTAGACTCCCGCAAGATGCATGTGCTCGACCCGGAGATCTCGGCCGACAAGCGTGCCGAAATCCAGCAGACAATGGAAGGAACAGCGGTTCTCGATGTCGCGCATTTTCCAGAGATTTCGTACCGTTCCACCGCAATAACGAAAACCGGCGACGCTCATTGGGAGGTGCGCGGGAATCTGAACCTGCATGGAAAGGATCAACTGGTTGTGGTGGCGGTTTCTTTAGACGGGGGACACTATCGCGGTTCCGCATCTTTCAAGCAGAGCAACTTCGACATAAGTCCCATACGCATCGCAGGAGGAACTGTTAAGGTCAAAGACGAAGTCAAAATAGAATTCGATATCGTTCCGGTTCAATGAGGAATACTTCGTAGATATCGGCAGAGAGGGTCTAGATACCGAGAAACAGACGGCATTTGGCAGGGACGACCGTTTTACTCGGAAAGCTGATGTCTACATTTGTGACGCAATCAGTCCTGCACCGCGTATATCCAGACTTCGGCACCATTATTGGCGCGAGTGCATGCTTCCTGACTTCCGCTCTTGGTTAAGAATCGGAGACAACCTTAGTTTGTCAGATTTGTTGGTGCCAACTTCCTAGAAGCAATAGACTGAGCTTCGTTCAGATAGGAACGTAAGGAACTTGGGGGAGCGATGATAGGTGGGCTGGAGGCGGTGGCAAGCTACGGCCCGAAGTCGGCATTGGTGCTTGATGAGCCCGTCTAGAAGCATGGGTCTGAGGTAGCGGATAGGTTAGTGATGACGCCTGCGGAGCGGAGCAGTGCAGCGATCTCGATCAGGAGACCGCAAGGATTCGCACCTCGTGCCGCGTTCTCCAGCTACAAGGAGAAGACTATGACCGTGGCGATGGAGTCGACAGGCGTGTATTGGATCCCGTTGTTTCAGATCCTGGAGGAGCGCGGGCTCAAAGTTTATATAGTCAACGCGCACTATCTGAAGAGTGTGCCCGGACGCAAGAGCAACGTATCCGACTGCCAGTGGATCCAGAATCTGCACTTGGTAGGGTTGCTGCGGGCCAGCTTCCGGCCACCCGATGCGATCTGCGCCATTCGCACCCTGTGGCGGCACCATGGCAGCCTGCTGGAGATGGCAGCCGAGCACATCCTGGCGGTATGAAGCTGCGGCAGTCTCTGCAGGCTGGCCAACTCGTCGATGACGAACCAGACGGGTTTCTGTTCCGGCATGGGTTCGTTCAAGAGACGAAGAACGAGCGTGTCAATCCACAGACTAATGAGCGGGCGAAGCGCCTCGCGCATAGTCGGGCGCGAGGTGATAAAGATCCAACCACGTCGCGCCTCTGCCCAGTTGGTTGCCGTCCAGGCAGAGGTTGTCTCGTCTGGCTTGGGCAGAAGCCGGAAGCTGTCCGCGCTCATATTGAGAGAGCCGAGGACTCCCGTCCGCTGTTGCGGGACCTTCGGATCGATCAGCATCCAACACTCGGTTCCTTTGACGCGGCGGTCGATTTCGGCAGGGTCGGACATCCACTGCACAAGTTCTTCTGGCGTCGATTGGAAGGTAAGCAGGTGCGCAAAAATCTTCTGCGGAGCTTCGACGAAGAAGCGATTTGTCACACCCTCCGGCTGGTAGAGTGAGACGGCTAAAGCCTTGGCCTCAGCCTTGCCCGAAGTTCCTTCGACCCCAAAGCGATCGTATTTATAAGGGTTAGAGATTGGTGGAGCTAGTCGGGCTCGAACCGACGGCCTCGTCGTTGCGAACGACGCGCTCTCCCAGCTGAGCTATAGCCCCACGGACCGGTTTGCCAATTCATTTTACCAGCGATCTCCCGTCCACACCACGCTTTCGCGGTACCGATCTATACATTTAGATCAGTGCCGCGAATACGTTTTCGAATCTGAACGAGAGACCTCGGTCGTCGCTGTCTGATGGCATCCGAAAACGAAATGACTGTTAACTGAACACTGCACAAACGAATAAAAGAGGCTTGACGAATCCCCCCATTGCACGTCTAACCTAAGATTTTGGGCTGTAGGAGTTTCTCTCGATGTTTGCGCAACTACATCCGGCAACGCCGCGACAGAACTGGGTTGTAACCGGCTCGCTGGCGCTGCACGCCCTGCTATTCGGTTGGCTGCTGCACTCGCCCGAACCCCAGTTGTTGACGCCCACCTCCATCGCACTCGGACACAACGGCAGAGTTCTTGCGCGGCTGTATTTTCCCACGCAATCACCGGATGACAGCGAGACAAGTTCGCCCGACCGTGCCACCCAAAGATATCGTCATCAGCATCTTGGTCATGAAAAGCTGACGTGGAAAAAAGATTCCGCGTTGGCCAAGCTTGCACTTCCGAGCGCCGTGCTTTCTCAAAATTCGGTTGAGGACAATTCAAAAACGGCAACGCTCTCCAAGCAAGGCCACGGTGCGCTGGCGGGATTATCCTATGGAACACTGCCCGGCGGCCCGGTTTATGGCGATGAGATTCGTCCCGCTCTTCCCATCACTACTGCCGATCCAATGGTTTATCCGTGGGAGTTGCCAGACTCCGAAGGCAATGTAGTGGTCGAGATTACGATTGACGAGCGTGGAGAAATTGTACGCAAAACGATCATCCACAGCATGGGCCCGAAGCTCGATGAAAAATTTCTCGCAGCACTCGACAGTTGGCACTTCCATCCCGCGACCCACAACGGTAACGCAATTCCCTCCAAGCAGGATGCCATCTTTCACTTCAAGGCAAGAGGTTAGCAACGAAGTCATTTTCCGCATTGAATTCCGTTGCAATATTTCACTGCGATAAATTTTGAAGCCTTTCAGAACTTCCAAAAAACTCCTGGGTTCACACAACCGAGAGCAGAAGGCTCTCGCGAAACTTAGCAAATAGTTAATGAGCGGCGCTCATCACCATGAATGCTGGCTATTTGGCCAATAGCCACCTCCCCACACTCTTGGAGAAAATTATGACAAAGCACATTCGCTTCACCTTCGGACTAGCCCTCCTCTGCGCTGCAATGAGCACCGCCATGTTCGCATCCGAAAACTCTTATATGTATCTTGTCCAGGGCATTCCAGGACTGGATTACTCAACCACCACCGATCCAACTTTTCCAGTCGATGTGCTGATCAATGACGAGGTTTGCTCGCAACACGGCCTAGCCCTTGGAGTGATTGCTGGTCCGCTCAGCTTCGCTCCAGGAAGCTATGACGTGAAAGTAAGCCCGGCAAACACGTTAGCGCCCTGTACCAACACGCCCATTGTCGACAGTACGGTGACGCTCCCCGCCGATAAAACCATCTCGGCGGTGATCGCGCTGAGTCAAACCGGCACGCCAACCCTGTTGACCTTCACCAACGTTTTCTCTGCGGTGCCGGCCAACATGGGACGCGTGCTCTTCGCCCAGGCCGCGGATTCCCCGGCGGTGCAACTCATCCTGGAAAATACCGCCACATCGAAGTTGTATACCTACTCGGTAAATCCCGGTGCGTTGCTGAATGTCACGCTTCCCTCGGGCAATTACACCGTTGAGATCAACCAGGGCACAACCACTTTGGTCGCTTCTACACCCATCAACCTCTCCTCGCAATCGGTCGCGCTGCTTTTCACAGTCGGTCAGGCGAGCAATAACAGCGTCACCCTTGAGACAAAAATCGTAAAAAGTGTGATCTAAGTTTCACCTCGCATCGCTTTGAGGCCGCCATTTTGGCGGCCTTTTTTCATGTGTTCCATTCTTGAAACTCACACGTTCTTAGAAACAGGTTTCTTCTCGACGAGTTTGGGCAGGTTCTAACATGTCTGGCCCGATATAATTAAGTTGTGAGCGACAAAAAAATTCAGCAGTTGGCCTCGGCAGAGTTCCCTACCCGCTGGGGAAATTTCCGTATCTACGGGTTTCGTAGTGAAGCTGGAGCGAATCACAATGGCGATGACAGCGGTCCGCGCGTCGACGAAGCAGTCGCTCTGGTGATGGGCGATATTCAGTCCGCTCCTCCGCTGGTGCGTATCCACTCCCAATGCCTGACCGGCGACGTCTTCCATTCCCTGCGATGCGATTGCGGCCAGCAGCTCGAAATGGCTCTTTCAATGATTCGCGAGGCGGGCGCGGGAGTCCTGATCTACGAACAGCAGGAAGGCCGCGGCATTGGCCTGATGGCAAAATTGCAAGCCTACGAACTGCAGGATGCAGGCCTGGACACGGTTGAGGCCAACGAACGCCTCGGCTTTAAGGCCGATTACCGCGAGTTCGCTCTTCCCGCGGAAATTCTGAAAGCTCTCGGCGTAAGCAAGGTGCGCCTGCTTTCGAATAATCCTGAAAAGGTCGAGGCATTGGAGCGTGCCGGGGTCCAGGTGGTTGAACGCGTGCCGTGTGAAGTTCCGCCGAGCCCATACGCCGAAGAGTATCTGAAAACCAAGAAAGAAAAACTCGGGCACCTCTTTACTTCGCGCTAGATCGTCAGGCAAGCAATCGAAATCCACCAAGCGTTCATCGCGGCGTTGCGCGAATTCAAATGCCATGCTTTAATTCGCTGACTCTCTCTGTGGCGAATGCTCCCACGCATCTTTCGAAATCGCCAATCTCGAACGGCCGCTCTTGCCCTGTGCGTCGGGCTCGTGGGCGCAGCATCCATGGTTTACTACCAGTTCGGCTTGTTCATGCCGCGGGTGAATACTGTTCTTGCCGCCAAGCGTTTAGCCGGCCGGTATGCTTTTGGCGCCGACATCTACCCGATCTGGCTAACCTCGCGCGAGTGTAGGCAAGAGCGCCGCGATCCTTACAGCCCGGCCATAACTCGTGAAATCCAAATCGGCTTGTTTGGACGCCCGCTCGACGCGCGCATTCCGACCGACCCTCCCACCGACTACCGAACCTTCGCTTATCCCGCCTACTGCGACCTTCTGTTTTGGCCGACGAGCGAATTGCCATTCGCGACATTCCGAATCGTATGGACGGCGCTGCTCGCAACCTTGATTGCTGCGGCCGTCTTTTGTTGGACGCAAGCCTTATCGTGGCGCGTGAGCTGGATATGGCTTCTCGTTATTGTCCTCCTGACGCTATGCAGCTATCCCGAACTCGAAGGTCTTTATGCGGGTCAGTTGGGTCTGCTCGTGGGGTTTCTTCTCGCCGCGTCCCTGCTTGCAATCGTGCGCGATCATCTAGTACTAGCGGGGTTTTTGATGGCGATAACCACGATCAAGCCGCAGATGACACTGCTCGCGCTTATGTATCTGTTCTTCTGGAGCATGTCAGACTGGCGCCATCGGGGTCGCTTTTCGATTTCGTTCTTCGCGACCATGTTCTTGCTCATCGGCGCGTCCCTCGCCGTCTGGCCGCATTGGATCCCATCTTGGCTAGGAGTAGTTCGAGGCTACCACCGCTATTCCACACCTCCATTGATCAGCGAGTTGTTAGGGGCGAGTCTAGGACCGCATGGCGGCGTTGCGCTGACTTTGAGCGCGTTAATCCCGGCCGTCGTCTTGGGCTGGCATTGGCGAGCCGCCGCTGCCGGTTCGCATGAATTCTGGATGGCACTGAGCCTCTTGCTTGCCATTACGACGATAGCCTTGCTGCCCGGACAGTCAGTTTTTGATCATGTAATTCTCTTGCCAGGAATTTTCCTGCTCGCTTCCCGTTGGCAGTCGCATTATTCGAGTCCGATCTTCCGCACGCTATTGGCCGTCGGAACAGCAGTGTTGCTGTGGCCGTGGCTGTCGTCGCTGGCCCTGATCGCGTTACGCCCGTTGCTCAGGCCGGAAGTGTTTTCTTCGAAAGCGCTTTTTGTCTTGCCTTTACGCACTACGGCGGCTTTTCCTTTTGTTGTGCTGGGCTTGCTGGTGCTCGCTTGGCGAACGCGTCAAACGCTAACGTCCACTACTACGCCCTCGCGCTGACTTCAGAGCCTTTTCAAGCGTCTTCCGGTTTTTCGACGGCAAATAGGCCAGCGCCGCTCGGGCCAACGCAACATAGACTTGCTGCGCCAACGGTATGTCACGCAGGGCCGTGAGATGCTGCTTAACTGTACCCGCATCTGCGCGGACAATTGGCCCGCTAAATGCCCCCGCGGCACCGAGCGCCCCATAGTTGGCGAGCGTTTGCTTCAGTATCGGCAGCATTCTCCGCCTCGCTGCACTCCGCTTCACTCCGGCGCGGAGCGCCACTTGCTCGCTGGTCGCGAGCAGCGCCGTGAATAGAGGCGATGCGAAAGTGCCCCATGCGTGGTATGCCGCCTTGTCCTTGGCGCGAATGGAGTAAGGATCAGCCCCAAGACTTTTCACGATGGCCCGCGCAGCTTGCACAGCTTTCCGATCACCTTCGATGGCAAAGGGAACTCCCGCGAGCGCAGGTTTCGAACCGCGCACAAATGTCATCATCGGATGCGCCGATGCCACCGCCGCGCCCTTGTGTCGCAACACGCTGAGTTCGTCGCTGGTGAGGGCGCCGCTCGAATGCAGCGCCACTTTTCCCTTCCAATCGGTTGCCGTCGCAAGAGATTGCGCCGCGCTGGCAATTGCTCCATCAGGCACGCAGACCCAAACAACATCCGCCTGGATTTTGGTCTTGCTACTGTGGCGCGCTAAAACTGTCGCAGACGCATTGACCTCAACCGCCAGCCGCTTCGCGCGTTGCAAAGACGCTCCGGCCGCGCGGGACACGATCTGCTCGATTATGAATCCTGCCTGATGCAACGAAGACGCCAATGCACCCGCCAGATTTCCAGCACCGATCAACGTAATCCGCGGCTTAGCTGACTTCTTTCCAAGCATGCCCGGCAGAATAGCAGAAGACCACGCGAATGCCTTCGTCATGTCGTTGCATTACGTACTTCGGGATCCAGCTGCCGAAAGCCGGAGGGCGTGTTCTATATTGTTCCTATGCCGAAATCTTCGCGATCGAAGTCAAAAACAAAATCTCAGGCTCCCAAATCCACGAAGCATTCCCGTCCCAAAGCTCGATTGATTTCTTCCCGCACCGTGTACCGCGGCCCTGCGTTCTGGGTCACTACCGACCAGGTTCAGGAGCCCGGAGGCATCAGCGCCCGTCGCGATATCATCCATCACTCCGGATCGGTAGTTATTTTGGCTGTCGACGATTCCGGCCCAATCTCTCATGTATTGCTTGAGCGCCAATATCGCCACGCCGCCCAGGATTTTTTATGGGAGCTTCCTGCCGGCCGCATCGATTCCGGCGAGAAGCCGCTTCCCGCAGCCCGCCGAGAACTCCTCGAAGAAACTGGATACACCGCCGCACACTGGCAGCGCATTCTGCACTTCTACGCCAGCCCCGGATTCGTTGCCGAAACGATGTCGGTGTTCCTGGCTACGGGATTACGCGCCGGCCAAGCAAAGCCCGAGCCTGACGAAATCATCCACAAACGCATGGTGCCCCTGCCGACCGCGGTTCGCATGGTGATGACCGGCAGGATTCGCGATGCAAAAACCATCTCGTCAGTTTTGTGGCTCGATCACGAGGAGAACTTAAGTAAAATTTAAGGTAACCCAAACGGAGACAGCCTCTCGCCTTGCCCTGAGCGGAACCCAATCGGATGTCCAGTCGAGCATCCCTCGATCGCATCCTCCGCCGAAGAAAATAAGACTTTTTTCTCCGCTGTTTCGCCTTGACACCTCATCCTAATCGCTCCAAAATGCATCCTATGCGGGCACGTCCCTGGGCCCACCCCCACACGAAGGGCGTGCGGAAAGAGGGGGTAAGTGGAAAGACTGAAAGGCACAGTGAAGTGGTTTAACAACGCAAAGGGCTACGGGTTCATCGGCCGCGCCGACGGCCCCGATGTTTTCGTACACTACAGCGCGATCAGTTCCGAGGGCTACAAGAGCCTGCAGGAAGGCGACGCGGTCGAGTTCGAAATCACCGAGGGTGCCAAGGGACCGCAGGCCGCCAACGTTACCAAGAGCGCGTGACAAAGCGTTGCTGTTGAGCTTGGCTCCCCTATACTCAATCACGGGTAGGAGTCCTCGCTACTATGCGAGGCCGCGATATCGTCATTAATGCACTGCTCGGAATCCTCCTCGTTTCCGCATTTCTGCTCCCGTAGATCCAAGCCATGGCTCTGGCTCTCTCCCTTTGATTTGTTTAGTCTAAACTGCACAAATGGACAACAAATCCATCGCCACAGTTCTCTACGAAACTGCCGACCTGCTCGAAATTGACGGCCAGGACTCTTTCCGCATTCGCTCCTACCGCAACGCCGCCCAGGCTATTGAAAATCTGACCGACCAAATCAGGGACATCATTGGCGAACCCAAGAAGGTGCTCGCCATTCCGGGCATCGGCAAAGGCATGCTCGTCAATCTGCAGGAGCTATTGAAGGAAGGCCGGCTCAAGGTTCAAGCCGATCTGCTGCAGAAATATCACCCGTCGATGCTTCAGCTATTAAAAATCCAGGGCTTGGGGCCAAAGACGATCGCCCTGATCTGGAGCGCTCACAAAGTTTGCGATGTTGATGGCGTGGAAAAGCTCGCCCGCGAAGGGAAAATTCGCGAACTACCGCGCATGGGCGAGAAGCATGAACAAAAGTTACTGAAGGCGATTGAAGATTACCGCCGTATCTCGGGTCGATTCCTCATCGATGCCGCCGAGACCGAAGCCAAGAAACTTACCGACTATCTCGCAAAGTTCCCCGGCATCGACCGCATCACTCCCGCCGCTCTCTGCGCCGCGGCCGCGAAACCGTCGGGGATCTCGACATTCTCGTCACCGGTGCCGCCTGCTGCAGTGAAGCCGAGCGCGAGAAGGCTGTCCACTACATCGCGCAATACCCGCCGCTCATGAGCATCATCGCGCAGGGCGACAACAAGATCAGCTTCCGCCTTCGCAGCGACTTGCAAGTCGATGTTCGCCTGCTGCCTCCCGAGTCGTTCGGCGCGGCCATGCAGTATTTCACCGGATCAAAAGCCCACAATGTCGCGCTGCGCCAGCGTGCTCTCAAGCTTGGTTTCACCCTCAACGAATACAGCCTCGCCGATCTCAAAACCGAAAAGCCGGTCGCCGGCAGGACCGAAGAAGAAATCTACGCCAAGCTGAACCTCGACTACGTTCCTCCCGAGCTGCGCGAAAATCTGGGCGAGATCGACGCTGCCGAAAAACATACGCTGCCCACTTTAATCACTCTCGAAGACCTTCAGGGCGACGTACACATGCACACCGTTGAAACCGACGGCCGCAATACAATCGAAGAAATGGCGGAGGCCGCCAAAGCCCGCGGATACGAATATATGGCGATCACCGACCACTCGAAAAATCTCGCCTTCGCCAACGGACTCGACGACACGCGCGCGCTCGCTCACATTCAGAAAATCCGCGAGGTAAACAAGAACATCGAAGGCATCACCATTTTTGCGGGAATCGAAGTGGATATCCTCGCCGATGGCGACCTCGATCTTTCCGACGACGTGCTCGCGCAGATGGATGTCGTGATTGCCAGCGTCCACTCCGTTTTCAATCAGGAACCGGCGAAGATGATAGAGCGCCTGCTCAAAGCCGTCGCCAATCCCAACACTTCAATCATCGGCCATCCCACCGGCCGTCTCCAGCTTCGCCGCGACGCCTATCAGTTCGACATGGACGCAGTCCTCACCGCGGCGGCAAAACACAAAGTCGCGATGGAGCTGAACTCCTATCCCGACCGCCTTGATCTCAACGACGTTCACCTGCGCCAGGCCAAACAGCGCGGCGTGAAGATCGTCATCAATACCGACTCGCACCACACCTCGCATCTCGATAAAATCCGCTATGGCATCCTTCAAGCCCGCCGCGCATGGCTGACCAGAGATGACGTCCTGAATACTCTGCCCGCGCCGAGGTTTGCCAGAACGATGAAGCATGAGTGGAATGCATGAGAAGACCGTGGAATTTGCTTTGAAGGGCGCGGCTTCAGCCGCCAATTGGAGAGTAGAATCGAAAGGCGCCAAAGACTCCCATGCCTGACCCTGTCCCCAGCCCTGATCCCGCTCCTCAAACCGCTCCAGCCTCGCCTGCCGCTTCCACGCCGCCAGCCGCACAACGCGGCCCAACCATAAACATTGGTCGCGAATTCGGCACGGCTCAGCGCAAGCTGCCACCGGCAAAGATTCTTCTGGCGGCGATGGGTGGAGTGCTTGTTATCGCAGGCATCGCATCGTTTCTTCAGCGCGCCAAGCCGCAAGCCGCCGGATCGCTTGACAACGTAACCGCGGTCGAGATTCCCGGCCAAACCGCTGTCCTCACCGCCCTCACCTTCTCCCTGCGCAATCCCGGCAAGAAATCCCTGTGGGTGCACAACATTGAAGGAAAACTCGTAACTCCCAGCGGAGAACTGACCGCCGACGCCGTCTCAGCCGTCGATTTCGGGCGCTACTATCAGGCGTTTCCTACGCTGGCGGCAAACGCGCAGCCGGCGCTTTCTCCCGAGGATAAGCTGCAACCCGGCGAGGAAATCAAACGCACCGTGATCGTCAGCTTTCCGGTAGGCCTCCAATCGTTTAACCAGCGTAAGTCTGTGAGTGTCGTCGTTCAGCCCTATGACCAACCGCTGCCGGTGACGTTAACCCGCTAGTGCGAAATCATCAGCCCCCCGTCACTGTCAATTCGCTGAACCGCGCCGAAGTGTGTTAAAGCTATCGCATGAGATCTCACGAAATAACCGTCTCTACTCAGCGTGTGCTCGTAGCAAAGACGCTCCTTCTCACACTCCTTCTGTTCGCCCTCTACTCAGAGGCAGCGGCTGCGCCTGCATCGACGGAAAAGTATTTTGTCTACGTCGGCACTTACACCGCCGAAGGCAGCACCAGCAAAGGCATCTACGCCTATCGTTACGACCCCCACGGTTCGACGTTGACGTCCGTTGGGCTGGTCGCGGAAACAGTAAACCCATCCTTCCTTGCCATTCATCCCAACCATCGATTTCTTTATGCAGTCAACGAAACCGGCGACTACAAAGGCCAGAAGAGTGGAGCCATCACCGCTTTCTCCATCGATCACGCGACCGGCAAATTGACGCAGCTGAATCAAGTCGCGTCAGGCGGCGCCGATCCCTGCTACATCACGGTTGATAAGAACGGCAAGTATGTGTTGGTGGCAAACTACACGGGCGGAAGCGTCGCCGTATTTCCTGTGCTGGCGGATGGCCGGCTCGGCGAGGTCTCAGCCTTCATCCAGCACACCGGCCATGGCACCAATCCGAAGCGGCAAGAAGGGCCCCACGCACACTCCATCGACTTATCGCCAGACAACCGCTTCGCCATCGTCGACGATCTCGGCCTCGACGAAACTCTTGTCTACAAATTTGACAGCGCGAGGGGCTCACTCACTCTCAACGACCCTCCATTTGCCAAAGCTGCACCGGGAGCCGGTCCGCGCCACTTCGCTTTCCATCCCAACGGAAAATTTGGCTATGTTCTCGACGAAATAGGATCGACGGTTTCGGCGTTCAGCTACGACGGCGCAGGAGGTATTTTGCGTCCCCTCCAGACAATTTCATCCTTGCCCAAAGGATTCGCCGGCCAGAATGATGCGGCGGAAATTGAAGTCCATCCTTCCGGCAAGTTTCTTTATGCTTCGAACCGCGGTCACGACAGCATCGCAGTATTCGTCATCGATCAAAAACAAGGAACCCTCACACCGATCGAGTACGTTCCGACCAAGGGTGCGAGTCCGAGAAATTTCGCGATCGACCCAACCGGCAAATTGATCCTTGCGGAAAATGAAAAGTCCGACAACATTGTCGTCTTCCGCATCGACCCGCAGACTGGCCGCTTGATGCCAACCGGCAAGGTGTTGGATATCTCTCAGCCGGTCTGTGTGAAGTTTGTGCCGGTAGATTGAATGCGCTGAAGCCTGAGCAAGAACGTGAGGACGAACACTGCCCGAGAGTTACTACTTTTTCTGAATGAACCTTCGCCTCACCAAGTGAGTATTCGCGTCCGGTTTGATCTCATCATACTTCATGCAACTGATCGAGCCGTCAACCTCCAGCACGGCCAGCGCAACATCCTTCACGTGCGCAATGCCGTGCTCGCGCAGGGCGCGTTCCAGTTCGTCCATACTGACGTGCTCGCGCGCCATGTGCCCCTCGATAGCTTTTCCGTCGTGAACTAAAAGGCTTGGCTCACCTTCGACCACTCGCCGGAAGCCGCGATTGACGCCGGAGAGCGTGCCCACTAGATAATTCAGCACCAACAGCGTAGTCGCCGCCACCACGCCGCCAATCAGCGAAGTATCCGGCCCGGTCATGGCGTTCTGCACGGAATTTGAAAGCAGAAGCAGGAGCGTGAGGTCGAACGGAGTCATCTGCCCCACCTCGCGCTTACCACTGAGGCGCACGCCGATCAGCACCACCAGGTAGATCACACCCGTGCGCAGCGCGATCTGCAGTGCAATGTGCGCGCCCGCCGGGAAAAGCACTCCGTTCAATTGGCCGTCACCGGAGTCGGCGCGCCCTTCGGCGTACTCAAATATCCTGTGGCTTTGTTCTTGTCCACCGTCCAAACCACCAACTCAAACAGCAGGTGATCGCGCCCCGCATAGAACTGGATGGGTTCCGCGACGGTTCGGTCTCTCTTCTCGATCGTCTTATCGTCGGCGGTCACATTCACCGTAAATTTCCCGTGTTTGCTATCGGCTTTCTTAAGTTGCAGGCTCACAGTCGCGACCGGTTGCGGCTTTGCTCCACGCAACAACGTGAATTCGTAATAGTTTCGATCGCCCTTGTGCTTAAGAACTTCCAGGTCACCGCGGGTGTTAGCAATCAATCCGCTCTGCACGCCAAGGTCGCCAACGGCACTCTGCAGCTTTGCCTTGGTCGCTTCCAGGTCGGCCTTGGTTGAAGCCACGTCAGTCTTCACTCCACCCACATCGGTCTTCACCCCAGCCACTTCTCCACTCACCTGGCCGATTTGTTCTTTCGACGCCTTCTGTTCACTCTCCAGACGCGATTCGGCAGCCCTCTGTTGCGCTTGCAGTTCGGCGGCGCGCTGCGACAGCTCCTTCTTGGTCATGCCAAGTTTCTGACCCAGAGTCTCCGCTTGCGCCTCCGCGGATTGCATACGTTTCTGCAACTCCGCGACCTGGGCCTGACTACTGCCCAAGTCGGCCGTCAGCTTCTCAACTTTCTGTTGCGTGTTCACATAGCCATAAACGGCCGCCGCGACAAAGGCAATCGCCACGAAAACCAAAATCCACTTGCCCGTGTTTGACTCGTGCTCAACTTGTACCTGTTCGCCTTCATCCGGCATAGATCCTCCCAGAGCTTGACTACGATTGATTGTTGGATTCCTTACAATTGTTGTAGCACAGGGCACGAAGTGTCAATTAGCTCGCGGGATGCGGGCGAAGGTTAAAACCTGCTCATGCGGATTTAGCGGCGCAGTGCCAGCGCTTCCCGCAAACCTGGATCGAGATCGCGGCGGATCGCGCCCGCCTGGGTTCCTGCGCGTTTTTCGGCTTGGCGGGTGGCTTCAGCCAGCAACTTTCGCTGCGATGCATCTGGAATAAAATCCTCAAGGCTTTCGGCCTTCACCAGGCACGCATAAACCAGCCTGGGTGGGAACTGCGCGTGATCGAGGAACCGCCCGTAGGCAAACCAGTCTTCGGCGGTCGAGGTCCGGTCGCCGATCGCATCATCCAATTGCAGCGCGTGCTGATACAGTCTCAGAGCATCCCCCACCCGGCCCGCATCGGCCTGCAGCACCGCTTCATTCACCTCGGCGATGCTCTCCAGTTTACTCTGCTTCGTCTCGGCCGCAATCTTCGCGGCCAACTGATAGGACTGCACCGCCTCCTCGGATTGGGACGCGCGCTCCCGGCAGTCCGCCATGCGCAGCACAATCGCGATCGTCTTCTCCGCTTCGGGACGCCTCGCCAACGGCTGTTGCGCGATTATGTTCAAAACCATTTTGTATTGCGCAGCCGCAGTCTGCGCCTTGCCCTCATGATCGAGTTCGTTTGCCAGATAAAGATGCGCGAGCAGTTGCGTGGGATCGATCGCAATGGAGCGCTTCCAGCTCTCGACAGCTTGATCGGCGTGACCTTCGCGTAGCGCCAAGAGCCCGCGGTCCACAAGAAGATTTGCGTCCCGAGGCGCATAGCGCAAAGACGATTCCGTCAGGTCGTAAGCCTCATTAAATCGATTCTGCTGAACCAGAAAGCGCAACAACTCCTGCCGCGGCGCGGGATCGGCTGGGTTCGATTGCATCGCCTTCCTCCACGCCGCCTCCGCTTGCAGCGGATGACCATCCTCCATCTCTCGATGGCCCAGCCGTGTCTGCAATGAACTGTCGAACGAATCGAGCACCGCCGCCCGCTGTAAGTCGCGTGCATTCTCGGACCGCAGCGCCAGGTAGTATCGTGCCTGGTCGATCGTTCCCCACGCCAAAAGTAGCAGCGCGGCACCCACTCGCACCAGGCGCGCGGCAGGCGCGTTTCCGGAAAACCATCCCCATGTCCCGGCCAACCGTCCTCCCGCGCCAGACGCGGCGTTCGCCAGGCGCACTTTTGAATTCAGTAGCAGCACCGCGATGCGCCCATCGCGCAGCTTCCAGATTGCGCCGTCGAGAATGAAGTGATGCAGGTTCACCAGCGCGGTAAAGATAAGGAAGCTCGCAGTGAAATCATGATGGAATACGCGGCTCGCCAGCCATGGTCCGGGCACAAACAAGGCAATTCCGCCCGCAATCAGCACCGCAAAATAAGTCCACGGACGCCAACCTCGACCCTGCTCTTCGGAGGCCTCACGCCGAGTGTAATAACTGGTAATCCAGAGATACTGCGCCGAGTGCATCACAGCCAGCACGCCCGAGCTGTAGCGGCTCTGTGGAATTTCCCACCCTTTGATGAGCGCCATCGCAGTAGGCAGGAAGAACCATAAAAACTGCGACGAGAATAGAGTGAGACACGGAATCAGCTTTCTCCATTCGGCGGCTCGCAGAAGCGCCCTTAATCCATAGCCCGAGAGCGCAAGGAAAAGAACTCCCAGAGCGATCTGTCCCCAACGGCCCACAATTGTGGGGATTCCCAACGAAATAAACAGCCGATCGGACGAAGGTCCGGTGTGGAATCCGAGAAAAAGGATCAGATAGGAAATGATGAACGCGCCATAGAGCGCGCGCCGTTCGGCCTGCGCCAGATTTGCACCGGCGCGCCGTGCGAACATCATGAACAGTCCGTAGTTCTGACCGCTGTAATGCCACGGGCTCCAGGTGAGATAAAGCGTGAAGATAAACGGAAGAGCGCCCAGCCAGAAATGTGAAAACAATCCGGTTAGCAGAAGCAAGCCAGTCGTATAAACGGTGAAAATTCGATACTTTTGGAAATCTTCGACGCGATGGTAGGCTCGATAAATCGTCGCCATGTAATGCGGATAGTTGAAAAGAAGCGCGAGCGCATAAAACACGACGGACCAGGTGCGAGTGCTCGACGCAATCGCGAAATACGAAATCAGCAGGAGTGGCGCCGACCACGCGCCGCAGCCCACCACCAGATCGAGAGCTGGACCATAGATCCAGACCGAAGGCGCTGCGGCAGTACTCGCTTTTTCCTGGCTCAACCTCGTCATAGCTGTCGCCAAAACTCGCGCAAACTGCCCGAATTATATGTGGCTGAAGCCGCAGATCGTATAACAAGAGGTATGCGTCCCCGGTCACGAAAGTAACAAGGCAGTGCTTCAGTTCGGCCGGCAGTGCCCTCGAAATCCTCGCCCCAGCACGGCCAGAAAGGAATCGCTCTTCTACAATCAGAAAATGAAGAATTGGGACGTGATCGTAATCGGTGGCGGCATTATCGGCCTTTCGCTCTCGATCGAACTCCGCAAGAAAGGTGCGAGCGTTCTGGTCATTGAACGCGGCGAACCCGGTCGCGAAGCATCCCACGCCGCGGGTGGAATGCTCGTCGACTGCGGCTTGGAGACTCTCCCAGCCCTGCAGCCACTCGCGACCGCCAGCGCACGCATGTATCCCGAATTTGCCCATGAGTTAGAAGTTGAATCGGGCACGAGAGTCGATCTGCGCGATCAGGGTACGATTCTGTTTCCTTCCGCTGAACACGCGACCCCTTCGGCGTTTTCAGCCTTGACTCCCGCACAATTAGCCGAGCTCGAACCGGCGCTTTCCGAGGTAAAAGATCCAGCATTTTTCGTGAAGGAACGCAGTGTCGACCCGAAGGCGCTTACGGCAGCGGCCATCAAGACCGCGAAGAATCGAGGCGTCGACTTTTCTTCTGGCGATTCCGTGACCGCAGTGAACCTGTCAGACGGGCATGTAACGGGAGTGACCACAAACAAGACGTCTTTTCTAACATCCAAAGTCGTGAACTGCGCCGGGGCGTGGTCGAGTCAGGTCGGTCCAAGCGCATTCCCCACTCGCCCAGTCAAGGGCCAGATTCTTTGCCTTGTAATGCCGTCGCGTACGCTGCTGAAACATGTAATCCGCTCGCCGCAGGTCTATCTCATTCCGCGCAGCGATGGACGTCTGCTCGTTGGCGCGACCGTCGAAGAAGCCGGGTTCGACAAGCGCACCGATGCATCCACCATTCAGCGTCTGCATCAAGCCGCCATCGCCTTGGTTCCGAAATTACTCGACGCAAAGATTCACGAAGCTTGGGCCGGCCTGCGCCCCGGAACGCCTGACGCCTTGCCGATTCTCGGCGCAACCGAAACTCCCGGCTACTACGTTGCTACCGGCCATTTTCGCGACGGCATTCTTCTCGCCCCTATCACTGCGCAAGTCATGGCCGAAGTAATTACCGGAAACCAGTGCAACTATGACCTCACACCATTCTCGCCACGGCGGTTCTCGCCATAAGCAGTGGAACTTTCGCGCGTCGCAATTCGTTCCTCCACTGGGCATAGAATCGCAGCGCAGTATTCGCGGAGGGTTTTTTGAAACTGGTGATCGATAGCGTTAGCAAGCAGTATGGCCGCGGCCCTTGGGCGCTGCGTGACTTTACCCTAGAAATCGGCACCGGTGTGCTGGGCCTGCTCGGACCAAACGGCGCCGGCAAGACTACTCTGATGAGCATCCTCGCCACGATCACTCGCGGCACCCAAGGTCGCATTACTTGGAACGGAATGGATGTCGCGGCTAATCCTGACGCCCTACGTGCGGTTCTCGGATACCTTCCTCAGGACTTCGGCGTTTATCCCAATCTCAATGCGGTTGAGTTTCTCGAATATCTGGCCGCGGTCAAAGGCCTGGATGCCGCAGCATCCCGCCGCCGCATCGATGAGCTTTTGAATCTGGTGAATCTTACCGACGTCCGCAAGCGGCCGCTGGGCGGCTACTCCGGAGGCATGAAACAGCGCGTCGGAATTGCGCAGGCTCTTCTCAATGATCCGCAGCTGCTGATCGTGGATGAACCCACCGCAGGCCTCGATCCCGAAGAGCGTGTGCGCTTCCGCAACTTGCTCTCCGAACTTTCGGGTGAACGGATCGTCATTCTTTCCACCCACATTGTCTCGGACATCGAAGCGACCGCAACCGACATCGCTCTGATTTCGCAGGGCGCGCTCGTCATGCACGCTTCGCCTGAAGATCTTCTGCGCGAAGTGGAGGGCAAAGTGTGGGAGTGGGTTTTGCCCAGCACCGATCTGAACGCCGCCCGCCAACGCTACCTGATCGGCAACACGATCCGGCGCAGCGACGGCGCGCATGCCCGGGTTCTCGCGGACACTCCGCCGCCGGGAGCTCAGCCCGTCCCCCCGACGCTCGAAGATGCCTACATGTTCTGCCTGTCCCGTCACCGCGCTGGAGTGGCAGCGTGAACCATGCTCGCGTGCTCTACCACATGGCTCGAGCCGATTTTCTCGAGCGCATCCGCCGCTATAGCTTCTTGCTGACCCTCGCCGGTGCCCTGTATCTGGCATATGCCGTTGCCACCGAAAAAATGTGGATCCTCGTCGGCAACGAATACCGCGGGGTTTACAACTCGGCGTGGATCGGCATGCTGATGACGATTTGCTGCTCCACCTGGCTCTCACTGGTTGGCTTTTACATCGTCAAGAATTCAATTCGGCGCGATTCCGACACCCGGGTGGGCCAAATTCTCGCCGCGACTCCCATGCCCAAGGCGACCTATACGCTCGCGAAAACGCTCAGCAATTTCGCCGTGCGGGCATGTATGGTTCTGGTCCTCATGCTGGCTGCGTTGGCCATGCAATTCTTGCGCCCTGAGGCTCGCCCCATTTCTCTTTGGCAGCTTTGGTCGCCGTTTGTTTTGGTTGCCCTGCCCGCAATGCTCCTCACCGCCGGCCTCGCCCTTCTGTTCGAAACTTTGCCCGTCCTGCGCAGCGGCGTCGGAAACGTTCTCTATTTTTTTCTTTGGATAGCATTGCTGGCCATGGGCGGCACCGGTACTTGGGACGATCCCTTTGGACTTCGACTGCTCTACCGCAGCACACGCGCGGCTTTACATGTAGCTGATACGAACAACCCCTCCGATTTTCAATTCAGCCTGACCATCGGCGGCACTCACGCCGCTCGCACTTTTGTTTGGAACGGCATCGACTGGACTGCTCAACTTCTGCTGAACCGTTTGTTCTGGGTGGCTGCAGCGGCTGGGCTCGCGCTTCTCGCGTCTGTCTTCTTTACCCGCTTCGACCCCGCGAAAGAATGGTTTCGGCGACGCTCGCGATCTCTTGCAACCTCGCCGGTGCCTGCTGCCTCAGAGGAAACTACGCTAACGTCTTCTCCAGTCATCGCAATCACCTCAGCTCACCTCACCCCGATATTGCGAACCTCAGCCCCGGCTGCGCTTCCCGCAACTTGTAGCCTCCGAGCTTCGCTTGATGCTCAAGGGCCAACCCTGGTGGTGGTACGTAGTCGCTTGCGGATTACTCATCGCCGAACTCACAGCCCCGCTTTCCGCCGTGCGCCAGGGAGTTCTGCTCGCCGCCTGGATCTGGCCTATCTTGTTATGGTCGCAAATGGGCTGTCGCGAAACTCGTCACGCGACCACAGCGCTGCTGTTCTCCTCTGAGTGCGCCCTCACTCGCCAACTGCCGGCACTTTGGACCGCGGGCGGTTTGCTCACGGCGTTAACTGGCGCAGGCGTCGGCGTTCGACTCATGCTCATCGTAGACTGGCAGAGCTTCGCGGCCTGGATCGCTGCAGTATTATTCATCCCAAGCTTGGCCTTGGCGCTCGGCATCTGGAGCGGCAACAGTATTCCCTTCGAGGCTTTGTACACCGTTTGGTGGTATGGGGGGCCCGGACATCAACTTCCCGGCCTCGACTTCATGGGAACGACACTGGCATCGGCGCGTCCACAATACTTCGCGTTCGCGGCCGCAATCCTTCTTGCCTTGTCCTATTGGAGACGCCGCACACAGCTCGGATATGCGTGAGTTATACTGAACCGTTTCCGCGAACGCAGCAGTCTACATTGTTGCATCCCGGCATTAGAAAGGAATTTCCCATGGCTTCCCCCGCAGTCGATTTTGCCCGCAATAATCAGCAACGATTTCTCGGCGAACTGAAAGACCTTCTCCGCATTCCCAGCGTCAGCACGCTTGAAGAACACAAACCCGATGTCCAGAAAGCCGCCGACTTTGTGGCCAACGAACTCCGCCGCATCGGCATGGAAAACGTCGAAGTTATTCCAACCAAGGGCCATCCCCTCATCTACGCTGACTGGCTGCACGCACAGGGCAAGCCCACCGCGCTCTGCTATGCGCACTACGATGTGCAGCCGCCCGACCCGCTCGACGAATGGCACACTCCGCCCTTCGAGCCCACGGAGCGCAACAACAACATCTATGCTCGCGGCGCGGTCGACGACAAGGGCCAGCTCTGGATGGAAGTGAAGGCTCTCGAATCACTGTTGAAGTCCGGCAACGGCAAACTCCCCATCAACGTAAAGGTGATTTTTGAAGGTGAAGAAGAAGTTGGCGGCGAGTCGATTACCGAATACGTGCACAAACAGAAGTCGAAGTTGAAGGCTGATTTCGCTCTCGTTTGCGACACCGAACTTTTCGCTCCCAACCTTCCTACGCTATGCGTCGGCCTGCGCGGCCTGGTCTACACCGAAATCGAAGCCACCGGCGCCAAAATCGATCTGCACTCGGGTATCTATGGCGGAGCCGCGCCCAACCCTTTCTTCGCTCTCATCGAGATCATCAGCAAACTGAAAGACGCTAAAGGAAAAATTCTGATCCCCGGCTTCTATAAAGGCGTGAAGGCGCCCAGCAAGGACGAACTCAAAGCCTGGAAGCGCCTGCCCTTCAACGAAGAGCACTACCGCAAAACCGAAGTTGGCTCAAAAGTTCTCACGGGCGAGCCCAGCTATCCGGTTCTGTATCGCACATGGGCGCGGCCAACGCTTGAAGTCCACGGCATGCCCGGAGGGTTTGTCGCGGTCGGCGCCAAGACCGTAATCCCAGCCAAGGCTGCGGCTAAAGTCTCCATGCGCCTTGTGCCCAATCAGGATCCCGACGACATCCTCAAGCGCTACACCGCTTTGGTAAAAAAGCTCACGCCCAAGGGCATCGAAACAAAAATCAAAGTGTGGAGTAAAGGGCCGGCATCCGTAGTCGGCACCGACAATCCCTACATCAAAGCCGCGACCGGAGCACTGCGCGATACTTTCAAGAAAGAAACCGTCTTCATTCGCAGCGGCGGCTCGATTCCTATCGTCAATGAATTTCAGCAGGCCCTGAAAATTCCCAGCGTAATGATGGGTTTCGGTCTCCCCGACGATAATCTCCACGCCCCCAACGAAAAATTCCACATCCCTAATTTTCACCACGGGATTGAAACCATCTGCCGCTTCTTCGAGAAACTGGGAGGAAAGTAGGGACGGCAGAAGATCAGCAAAACCATGTAGGGACGGCCGCCTTCGGCCGTCCGCCTCACTCAAGGCTTCCTAGGCCGCGTCCCTCATGAACATACTTGATCTCGTTGTCGGCAAACCGATTCGAACCAGCGACGAACGCGCCGAAGAGATCGGTCCCACGCAAGGCATTCCGATCTTTGGCTTGGATGGGCTGAGCTCGGCCGCTTACGGCCCGGAAGCTGCCCTCAGCCTTCTTATCCCCCTTGGCCTGCTCGGTGTGCGGTATATCGTGCCCGTCAGCGCCGCAATCATCACGCTGCTCGTGATCGTGTACTTCTCTTATCGCCAGACCATCGCCGCTTATCCCTCCGGCGGTGGTTCTTATACCGTGGCGCGCTTTAACCTCGGAACCCGCGCCAGCCTACTAGCAGCATCCGCGCTCCTCGCCGATTACATTCTCACTGCCGCCGTGGGCATTTCCGCGGGAGTCGGCGCTTTGGTCTCGGCAGTTCCATCTTTGCTGCCGCATACGGTTTCTCTTTGCGTGGGAATTCTGATCGTCATCACCATTCTCAATCTACGCGGCGTACGCGAAGCCGGCACTGCCTTCGCGGTCCCCACTTACCTTTTCGTTGGCACACTTCTCATCACCATCGTTGTTGGCATTCTCCGCGTGCTCTTCAGCGGAGGGCATCCCACTCCGGTTGTTCCGCCTCCGATTCCTCGGCCCATGACGGAGGCGGTCACCTATTGGCTCCTGCTCAAGGTTTTCGCGAGCGGTTGCACGGCGTTGACTGGCGTGGAGGCTGTCAGCAACGGCGTCAAGGCTTTCCGGGAGCCCACGGTCAAAAATGCCCAGCGCACTCTCACCGTGATTATTTTTCTTCTCGCGGTGCTGCTGGCCGGAATCTCTTATCTCGTCAAGGTTTACGGAATTGCTGCAACGGATCCCGGCAAGCCCGGCTATCAGAGCGTTCTTTCCATGCTCAGCGCCGCGGTATTCGGCAAAGGATTCTTTTACTATCTGACCATCGGCGCAATCCTTGTGGTTCTCTCATTGTCTGCCAACACCGCCTTCGCCGACTTTCCCCGCCTCTGCCGGGCCATCGCGCAGAATAACTACCTCCCGCACGTCTTCGGCTATCGTGGACGGCGGCTCGTCTATACCTATGGCATTGTCGTACTCGCTGTGCTCTGTGGCGGCGTTCTCATGCTTTTCGGTGGCGTCACCGACCGGCTGATCCCGCTCTACGCCGTCGGCGCTTTTATGGCGTTCACGCTTTCGCAAGCCGGCATGGTCATGCATTGGCGGAGAAAGCGTGGTCCGCATTGGCTGAAGAGCGCGCTCGTCAACGGGCTGGGTGCGCTCGTCACCGGCGCCACCACGGTCATCGTGCTGGTTGCAAAGTTTGTGGAAGGGGCCTGGATCACCCTGCTTTTCATTCCCCTGACGATTGTTGTTTTCTCCCTTGTGCGCCGTCACTACCATTCTGTGAACCTGCTTACCAGTTGCAAGGTTCCGGTTGACGCGGCCGGACTGAAGCAGTACCCCATCGTGGTCATCGCCATCGACCGTTGGAGCAACATCACCCGCCAGGGACTTGAGTTTGCCGCGCGGCTTTCGCCGGAAGTAATCGCCTTGCACGTGGACCCCAGCGAACACTCCGAACTACTGCAAGACGACTGGGAACATTACGTTGAGAAACCCTTTCGCGCAGAAGGCAAAGAACCGCCTCAACTGCATCTCTTGCCTTCCCCCTACCGCTTCGTCATCATTCCCATCGTTCAGTTCATTCTCGATCTCTCAAAGAAGAATCCCAATCGCAGCGTTGTCGTCGTGATACCGGAGCTTGTGGAAGACAAATGGTATGAATATTTCCTGCACAATCAGCGTGGCCGGCTTCTGGAATGGGTGCTACTCGCCCGCGGCAATGAACGCATCTTCACCGTGAGTGCACCCTGGTATATCGGCACGCGCACCTGAGTCGGCATAATCGGGGATGGCCCTAGGTCCTCCTCGGCGGTGCCTGTTCTTCGAGAAGTCGGAGGGAGGGGTAAGCGCGCGCGGACAATCGCAGCCTGATGAGCTAGGCAGTTACTGTTTCGTATCGGCCGGCTTCTGCATACCAGCAACGAAAGCGTCCCTCTGGGTTTTGAGGGATGGTGCATCGAGCAGATTTTTCAGTGCATCGACAGGCACTATCATGGAGATTCCGCTGTTCGCTTTCGCGGTCCCCTTAAATGTAGTCGTAACCTCAAGATTGAAATCCTCGTCCTCGTAGAACATTCCGCTAACGACTCCTACAAGGCGATAGTCCTCACCTGCCATGATCGTACTTCCGTGAATGCCCCCTAGGTTGCAGAAGACTGGTGCGCCGCTGTTACCTCCAAAGACGTGGACGTCCCCGAGATAAACGCTCCCGGGCTTTCCAGTCGTGGTTGGGAACTTCTCGTCGGGCATCATCGCGAGGATTCCTTCTCGAACAATCGGCTGGACCTTAGCCACTCCGGGAAACTGGTAAAAGAAGCCAGCAAAAAGAATTCTCTCACCCTCCGCTATCGCGTGGGCTGCTAGAACATCCTTCGTGCCGAACGTGGACGTCGGAATTCCCAGATAGTCATAAACGCTTTGGTCAGGTGCCACTGCGATCGCCGCCAAGTCTTCCGATTCGTCGGAAGGCAATACCCAAGGAACATTTCCGTGCGGCACGAGGGGAAGTATCGCCGAAGAACCGTCCTTGCGGTTGAGGCGAATCGCTATAGACCTCACCACAAGAGGACGCCGGTCTGGGCTTAGGCACATGGCGACGTGACGGTTTGTGATCAGGTAAACAAACCCCCGATCTTTTCCGACTCTGCCGTCCGGATAAAATACGAAAAAACCTGTCCCGCGTACATCCAGCAAATTGGGGCCGTCCTCGCACTGGAGCTGAATGAAGGCAACAGTCTTCTTGATGTTCGCGACCATGTTGCCGCCGCCCTGAGCCCAGCACTGACCCAAGCCAAGAAAGAGCGCTAACACCAAATTCAGGTTCCGCATGTAAGTCTCCTCGTGGTGAACGCTAACACCCTCGAACCTTGCAACAAGAGCTGCACCGGGGGTTAATCATTCGGCTGGACTTCCGGGCCGGATCCAGGGGCATCGCCATGCCGCGCGGCTGCGCTGGAGCAAAATGGGACTTGTCCCAGACTTCACATTGACGTACCTTTATCTTGCTCTCGCGATTCTCCCCACCTCGTCCTACTCTCACTTATTTTACCTCTACTGCTGCAATGCTTGTGCAACCCAGCGCGGTCGGTCGTAAGGCCATACAATATATAGTGTTATATTGCTTGACCCCGCCCCGTTTTCACCGTTACAGTAGCTCTAATTTGTGCCAGCCCCCAGCCGGGCAATCAAGCACCAATCGGAGTCTGCATCGTTTTCGGCGACGAGGTATCAGCCTAGTAAACAGCTCGGCAAACAGTAAAACCGGCCATTGGTCATTGCTTAATGATCGATGATCAGCGATCACTGACCATTGTTTCTCTCAAGGAGTCAACGTTGCTTAAACTGAAGCGCCTTCAGATTCTCGGCTTCAAATCGTTCTGCGACCGCACCGATCTCAAGTTTCACGGGGATGGCATCGCCGCGATCATCGGCCCCAACGGTTGCGGCAAATCCAATATTGCCGACGCCATCTCCTGGGTGTTGGGCGAGCAGTCCGCCAAAACCCTGCGCGGTTCTCGCATGGAGGATGTGATCTTCGCCGGCACGCGCGACCGCAAGCCCACCGGCATGGCCGAGGTCTCACTCACCTTGATCGATCCCGAGCAATATCCTGGCGCAGAAGCCACCGCGCCCACAGAGATCGATATTCAAGACGATCTGCCGAGCAGTGATTCACCGGGTGACGAACCGCCCAGCGCCGCCGCGGTCTTGAGTGAAGCCGCCGATATGCCCGACAAGAACTGGGATGAAGCCGCCATCCGCGCCCGCGCCGCCGAAGAGACTGAGCGTGCTGTCGAAGAAGCTCAGCCCGGCCTCACCGAAGAAGTTGAGGTTCCCCGCTCCAAAGTAAATGTGATCTCCATCGCATTTCCAGACGACGAACCTGCGTTCGCTCTGCCCATCCACGCAGTCGCTCCCGTCGCTTCCTCGGCCGCGGTAAGCGGCGCGCCGCTCGTCGTGCTCAAGATACGCCGCCGAAAATTTAATCAGCAGCAATTTCGTGCGGGAGAAATCGTAGTCACGCGCCGCCTGTTCCGCTCCGGTGACAGCGAATATCTTCTCAACGGCAAACTTTGCCGCCTGCGCGACATTCAGGAACTCTTCATGGGCACCGGTCTCGGCCCGGAGACCTACGCCCTAATCGAACAAGGACGCATCGGCCAAATTCTCAGCAGCCGTCCCACCGATCGCCGCGCCATTCTTGAAGAAGCCGCGGGCATTACAAAATTCAAAACCAAGAAGCGCCTCGCGGAAGCTCGCCTGGAAGATGCCAAATTGAACCTCTCGCGCGTGAACGACATTTTTGATGAAGTCACGCGCCAGATGAATTCGCTCAAGCGTCAGGCCTCGAAGGCCGAACGCTACGCCAAACTTCGCGACGAGATGCGCGCCCAACTGCGCATTGTGCTGGCCAGCAAGTTCGCCGCAATCGAGCAGGAGAGCACCGAACTTGATGCTCAACTCAACGCTCTCGCGGAGGACATGCAGCATCGCACCGAAACCGTCCAGCAACTGGAATCGGAACACAACGAAGGCACAGAGCGCGGCTATGCCATCGAAACGGAGCTTCGCGAGAATCGCGATCGCCTGAGCCAGATCGATCTGGAAATCGATCGCGCCCGCGCCCGCCGCCAGCACAACGACGAACGTTGCGCCGAACTTGTCGTCCGCATCGCCTCAGCCGAAGCCGAATTCGCCCAGGCCCGTCATCGGCTAACTTCGCTTGAGGCCGAGCGCGATTCCAACCGCCAGGTGCTCGAATCCGCCGCCGCCGATCTCGCTGCGGCTCAGCATGAACTTGCCCTGTCGCAGCAGGAAGCCGCCGCGGCCACCGCCGCGCTCGCTGAACTCGAACACCAGCAGGAAGAATCCCGCGTCGCAATCTTCGACACGGTTTCGGCGGCATCGCGCTTGCGCAATCAATTGGCACAAGCCGAAGAGCGCCTCGCCGGTGCCGACCGCGAAGCTCAGCGTCTGCAAGCCGAAATCGCCAACGCCAACCTCCAAGTGGAAACGTTCGGCGGCCAGCGCGGACAACTCGCCCTCGAATTCGAAACCGTGACCCAGCGCGTCGCTGGAATCGCCGAAGAAATCAGCCAGCTTCGCCACCTCATCGAGTCCAAACGTAACGACGAGACCAAGGCCAAGACTCATCTCGATCTTCTTCGTGCCGAATTCGCCACGGCTCTCGGCCGCAAAGGCTCGCTCGAAGCCGTGATCGCCGAGCACGGATACTCCACCGAATCCGTTCGCCGTCTCTTTCAATCGAGAGTGATGCAGAGTGGTCTTGCCCCCGTCGGCGTGCTCGCCGATTTTCTCGAGGTCGAGCCCCGCTTCGAGCGCGTGGTTGAGGACTTTCTGCGCGACGAACTCAACTACATCGTCGTCAAATCGTGGGACGCCGCCGACGAAGGGCTTCGCCTTTTGCGCAGCGATGTTGACGGCCGCGCAACTTTCCTGGTTCATCCCGAAGACTCGCAGGCCAAGTTTTCCTTCATCCTCGACGAAGCCGCGCACTGCGCGCCGCCCACAGCTTCCATCGTTCCGTTGAAAAATACGATTCGTGTTCTGGATGGCTTCGGCAAATCGCTGGAAGTGATTCTCCCCAAACTTCGCGATGGCTACATCGTTCCCGGCTCCGACACCGCGCGCGGCCTCGCGCTGGAAAATCCCGACGCTTTCTTTCTCTCGCAATCCGGGGAATGTTTTCACAACGTAACGGTCACCGGCGGCAAACAGCGCGCCGAAGGCCCGCTCTCGATGAAACGTGAACTCCGCGACGTTCTCCGCCAACTCGAAGAGCTGGAACGCGCCCTTCGCGAAGAAGAGATGCGAGTGCTCACGCTCGGCCGGGAAATTAAAGACCTTACTTCCCTTCTCGAACGTCTCGACGGAGAAAAGCGCGAGGCTGAGCATCAGTCGATGACCTCCCGCCACCTGCTGCAACAGCTCGATTCGGAGATGTCACGCGTCACCGAACGCATGACCATTGCGCAAGCCGAGTCGCTACGCCTTGCCACCGAGCGCGGCGAGCAGGAATCGATCATTGCTGCGCGTGAAGGCGAGATCGCGGCGCTGGAAGAAATTCGCGCCCAACTCGAACAAAAGCTAGCGGCCGCGCAGGAGTCGCTTGCCGGGTTGCGTCAACGTCGGGAAGATACGACGCAAGCCAGTTCGCAGTGCGTAGCTCGCGTCGCGGCTCTCGAAGAGCGGCATCGCTCTGCCGCTGCCGTGCTCGCGCGCATCGAATCGTTGTTCAGCGAAATGAGCGGGCGCATGGATTCTCTTGCCTCGCAAATTGAAGGAGCTGCTGCCGAGAAGCTGCAGCGCGAGGCCGAGAATGTTCAACTCGAGCGCCAAGCCGCTGATTTTACGGCCGAACGCAATGCCAGCCAGGCTCGCGAGAGTTTGCTGCAATTCGAGAAAGACCAACTGCGCGCCCGCCTCTCTGAGATTGACGAACTTCTTCGCAGCGCCCGCCAACTGCTCGATCAGGCCCGTGACCGCCGCGGAGAACTTCAAGCCGCTGCCGCCAAGCTCGCAGCCGATGCGATGTATATGGCGGAAACCTGCCTGAACGAACTGGGAATCGAGCGCTCAACTTTGCTCGCCGACAACACAATCGCGCTCGTGACGGGCGATGAACTGGCCACCTGCGATCAGTCGTATCGCGAGATGCGCACCAAACTCGAAGCCATGGGACCGGTGAACATGATGGCGCTCGAAGAGTACCGCGAGACTGCGGAGCGTCACACCTTCCTCGATGCCCAGCGCAAGGACCTCATTTCTTCCATCGAGAACACAACCGCGACCATCCGCGAGATTGACGAAGTCTCGCGCCAGAAATTCCGTGAGGCTTTCGACAAGATCAACGAAAATTTCCAGGCCACGTTCAAAAAACTCTTCGGCGGCGGACACGCTTTCATGAGGCTTACTGACGAAGAAAACTCCGCCGAGAGCGGCATCGACGTGGTCGCTTCACCTCCCGGCAAACGCCTGCAGAGCGTGTTACTCCTCTCCGGAGGCGAAAAGGCGCTCACTGCACTCGCCCTGCTGGTGGGCATTTTCCAATACACACCCAGTCCGTTCTGCATCCTTGATGAAGTTGACGCTCCTCTGGACGAAGCCAACATCGGCCGCTTCACCGAATTGGTGAAAGAGATGAGCATCAAGACGCAGTTCGTGCTCATCACGCACAGCAAGAAAACGATGAGCATTGCGCCTGTGCTTTACGGCGTAACCATGCAGGAACCCGGCGTGTCGAAACTGGTCTCGGTCAGGTTCGGCGCGGCCTAGATTTAACTCGTGCGTTTTATGTGGGGACAGCCGCCCTCGGATGTCCGCCTCGCGCAGCGAGGCTGTAACCACCCGGAGGCGAGCAGCCCTATTTTCGAGCCTCATCCACTTTATCCACGCTTATCCTCAGCTTTTCCACAATATCCGTGCCACGACCCGCCGACTGCCCTCTAATCCTCCGCACTTCCCTCCTCCAACATTTCCCTGCTCAACAAGATACGGACTTCCCTCTCAATCGTAATCTCTGCCGTTGACAAAAATTCCTGACAGGCTAAAATACGCCTCGCTCCTTACCTGTAGAATTTCAATCATGACTTCTAACCTTCTTGATCCCGTCCTACTTCAAACCGATTTCCCCGACCTCCAACTTCACGCCAGCGGCAAGGTTCGCGATGTCTACCAGCTCGATTCCGACCGCCTGCTGTTCGTGGCCACCGACCGCATTTCTGCCTTCGACTACGTGCTGGCCACCGGCATCCCGCAGAAGGGCCGTGTCTTAACCCAGATTTCGCTGTTCTGGTTTAACTGCCTTTCCGATGTGGTTCCGAACCACCTGATCACCGCGGACGTGAGCCTCTACCCGCAAAATTTGCAGAAATACGCGGATCAGTTGCGCGGCCGCTCCATGCTCGTGCGCCGGGCTGACATGTTTCCCGTCGAGTGCGTCGTGCGCGGCTACATTTCAGGCTCGGCCTGGAAGGAATATCAGGCTACGGGCAAAGTCTGTGGCATCGACCTACCCGCCGGACTCAGCGAGTCCCAGGCTTTCCCGGAGCCAATCTTCACGCCAGCAACCAAGGCCGTCACCGGCCACGACGAAAATATTTCGTTCGCGAAGATGTGCGAGATCCTGGGCTCCGAAACCGCCAGCTACCTTCGCGACCTCAGTCTGCGGATTTACAAGAAGGCTGCCGCCCACGCGCGTCAGCGCGGCCTTATCATTGCCGACACCAAGTTTGAGTTTGGTCGTACCGCAAAGGGGATCACGTTGGCCGATGAGGTGCTCACTCCTGATTCCTCGCGCTTCTGGCCCGCCGATAAATACGCGCCGGGGCGCTCGCAGGAGTCGTACGACAAGCAGTACGTTCGCGATTACCTGGAAGAGATTCACTGGAACAAACAGCCGCCCACACCTGCATTGCCTGAGGACGTGGCGCGCCGAACCAGCGAAAAGTATCTCGACGCCTATCTCCAGCTCACGGGTCACAAGCTGGATGTGTAAGCGCCGAACCCTGCGCGGGCCCTCCCGCGTAGGCGTTATTCGCAGCAAAGGCAGGAGAGCGGCATGACCGCGGCGGATTGGCTGATCGTCGTGGGCGTGCTGCTGAGCATAATATTCGCCGCCATACACGGATTCTTCGCCGAAGTTCTGAGCATGGCGGGTCTCGTGGTTGGGTACATCGTTGCCGCGTGGCAGTATCAGCGCCTCGCGGCATGGTTTACGTCGTTCTTGAAGTCGGAGTTACTGTCCCAGGTTCTCGGTTTCCTCATCATATTTTTTGCGGTTCTGATGTTTTTCAGTATTGCAGGCAGAGTCGCGCGCAAGCTGATGAAGGAAGTTGGGCTGAGCGGATTTGATCGCTTTCTGGGAGCTTTGTTGGGGCTGGTGAAGGGGTGCCTGACGGTGGCCGTGGTCCTGATGGGACTGACCGCCTTCACTCCCACTTCGCAGATGCTGGAAGATTCGCGATTGGCGCCGTATTTCCTGGTGGTGGGAAGAGCAGCCATCTGGGTAGCGCCGTCGGCGCTTCGCGTGCGGTTCTATGAGGGATTGGATTTCTTGCATCGCGCCCCCAAGGACCTGAACGCTCCAGCCAGCCCGCGAAAGAAATAGATGCGATGCAGCAACGCTGTTGAAGCAATTCAAAGACATCCAACTAAGGTATTAAATTAAGAAAGAGACGCATCGTGAAAGATCAACTGGAAGCGCTGATTTTGCAGATGTACAAAAGCAACATCCTCTACTCCGAGGGAGTGCGGGAATTCAAGAAGCGTTTTATCCTCACCGTCCTCCAGGAAAACAAGGGCAACCAGTGCCGCGCCGCGCGCGAACTGGGAATGCACCGCAACACTCTCAGCCGGACGCTCACCGAGCTCAAGATCGACGTCCGCCAGCTCCGCGATGGAGTTAAGCGTCCGCCACGCAGCGCGCGCCCTATGTCATTGGACAAGAAGGCAGCCCGTTAGGCGCCTGCGCCACGCAACACCTTCGTATCCCGGCTCAGGGAACCAAAGCCCAAGAAATCAAAAGGCAGCCTTCGCAGGCTGCCTTTTTGAACGATGGTTCGAATTACCGAGTCGATCTGCGTTCTAGTTAGTTGGTTTGTGGTGTACGGGAGGCTTCGGCGCAACCTTCGGCTTCGGAATCACGCCCTTCTCCATCGTCATCATGAACGGGTTGGGAGTATAAGAGGCGGGCTCGCCCTGGAAGTCCAGACTGGCGCCTTCCTTCGGAATTCGCGCCGCCAACAGCTTCTCTGCCATGTTCAGCGTGATGTCCGCTTTCTTGGCCTCGATGTCATCCTCGCTGGCCGCGATGTCGATCTCCGTGGCCGTTGCTTTGATCACCGTCCCGTTCATGTACACCGCTTTGCCTTTGATGGCGTTCCATACCGTGTCCTGATCTTCCTGCTTGCCATTCGAGAGCACGAATTCCCAGGTTGCAAAATCCATCTTATCGGGCACGGTGGCCGTAACCATATTGTGCGCCTGCTCATCAGGTGTGGGAGCCGGCTTAATGGTGAATCCAGCAGGCGGCAACGGAGTAGCCGCCGTCTGCGTCAGCAGATCAGTCCATCCATCTTCACCGCCGTGATAGCGCATGTATTTACTGCGGCCGAACTTTGTAACCTGTGCTTTGGCGGTAGCATCTGCAATCAGATTCGACGCACGCGCGATGAAAAATAGTCCGTTGATTTCGTCGGGAGGAGTCGAGGGCGGCAACGAGGCAACGGCCAACGGGTAGATGTTCTCCACATTATTCGGGTCGGCCTCCACTGCAGCTCGCAGATACTTCTGGGCAGTGGCAAAATCCTTCAACTGCAGCGCTGAGAAACCCGCTACGCTGTTCAGGATCGCGCCAAACTGCGCCTTCTGCTTGGTAAAATCAGCGTCCGACACCCCATCCGGCTTGGTCCAGTGGGGCAGAACTTCCAGTCCATGCTGAGCATGCTTCTCGGCATCGGCCCATTTCTGCGCCGCGCGCTCGCTGAAGGCCAGCACCACCAGCGCCTTGATATTGTCAGGATTCACCGTGAGCAGACGGCTGGCGGCGTCCATCACCTTTGGGTTGCCAGTCTGCTGGTAGGCGCCCATCAGGATTTCCAGCGCCTGGGGCTTCATGATGCTATTGGGATACTGCGTCAGAAACGCTTCAAGGCCGCTGATCTGCGCCGCCGGGTCTTTGGAGGTGATCGCCCCCACGTAAGCGTTGTATTCGGCGGGGTCCTTAATGACCGGGGCTTGCGCGGTGGACGCGGGCGCCGTAGTTGTTTGGCCTTGTGCCGGCTGCGCTGGGGGCTGGGCCGCTGCCACCGTAGCAACTCCGAGCACAACCGTCACCAGAATCTTGTTCATCAGTATGGCTCCTTGGCTTTTGCGAATGGATCGTCGCGAATCAATTATTTCCGGAAAATCTTACTGCTGCCGAATTTTTTGGCTGCATCCCGCTGCATCCGTTGCTGCACTGCGGATACAACGTCGAAATGCCTTGGCGCTTCCCCGGCAAGTCCCCCATAAATCTCGGGAACACTGTGGGAGCCAAGGCGATTGGCCCTTTCATTCCCGGTTGCCGGATTATAAGTACCTCTTTCTCCGAAGGCAAGTAACTTCCCCTTGATCCTCCTCGTTATTATTAAGATGCCGATCAATCGTGCTGTGGATGGCCCCGTTTCGGGTGGGGTCCCTGCTTCGCAAGCAGTCTTTTGTCCACGCAAGACGGGCGCCTAAGATCTTCCCGCAACGACCTGCAGTCACCTTTGAAGAACAACGCATTCTAATGAACGCTGTATTCTAGTCAATAATGGAAACGAAGATGTCACCTTTTGATAAAACGCATCCTCTCAACGGACAAGCCGCCGTGGTCACCGGTGCCGGCCGGGGTATCGGAGCAGCAATCGCGCGTCAATTGTCAAATCTGGGCGCTGCGGTCGCACTCTTTGGACGTACGGTCACGGCACTCGAGTCGACCGCGAAAGCGATTGCCCAGAGCGGCGGGAAGTGCGAGGTGGTTGGCTGCGATGTCTCTAACCTTCAGTCGGTCGAGGAAGCCGCTAGGACTGTCGAATCCCTTTTTGGCCGCATCGACATTCTGGTCAATAACGCAGCCGTCCGCGGGGTCGAGGGCCCGCTCTATCAACTCCCGCCCGACGTCTGGGATCAGATTTTGAACACGAACCTGCGCGGGGTTTACTACATGACTCGCGCCTTCGCGCCCACAATGATTCGCGCCCGCTCCGGCCACATCATCAACATTTCATCTCTCGCGGGCAAGAACCCCGTGCCCAACGGTGCGGCCTATTCCGCGTCCAAGTGGGGATTAAACGGCCTGAGCTATACAATTGCGGAAGAATTGCGATCCCACAACATCCGTGTTTCCGTGATCTGCCCCGGTTCGACCGAAACCGACCTCAGCCCTCACGCCGGCAAGGATCACTCAAAAATGCTGCAACCGGAAGATATCGCGCACGCCGTAGCCATGCTGGTAACGCAGTCTCCGCAATCATTTGTGAGCGAGATTCTGATAAGGCCGACGCAGAAACCCTAGAGCACGCGTCACCGGCTTTGCACCAACGTTGTCATCCTGAGCGCAGCGAAGGACCCATGCATTTTGCTTGCATCGCCCCGGTCGCTCCCGGAATCTCAAGGTTTCTTGAACAAATTCTCAAACGCCTGCCTGGCATCGTTCGGGCGCAGGCTCGCGGGCGTGGACGTTTCCTTCTCCCGCGTGACGCGGATTTCGTAGAACGTGCAATCGTTGCGAGCATCCTTTCGCTCAATCCGCTTTGGAATTGGCTGCATGCACTCGAAGCGGCTTCCCGGATCGAAGTACGTGCACTGTTTGCACGAGTGCAGCTCAAAGCCGCACTTGGAACAAAGTCCCGTCGGCGGTATTTCCTGCAAAACCGTGCCGCATTGCGCGCAGCGTGAAACAGCTCGGGTCCCCGGCATATTCACAGGTTTTGGACCCATGCTGTAGTCGCGTTTTGCAGGCCCGGAACTTGGCTTCTGTGGAGACTTCTCTCCCGATTCTTTTCGCGGCCGATCCTCGCGGTCGCGGTCCTGATATCCATGTTGACGGTATTTGGCTGCCACAGGGACCTCCCCAAGCACGTGCGCGTATTGTCTCGCCAGCGGAGCCTCCCGGCAAGTCTCAATCTGCGTTTTCGCTTTTCCTAGGTACATGCAATTCGCGACTCGTTCGTCGCAACTCCTCGTTACAATAGACGGATGATCCATGAGATGTTCCCCGTCGGGCCGCTGCAATGCAACTGCTCGATCATCGGCGACGAAACCACTCACGAAGCGATGGTCATCGATCCCGGCGACGCTATTAATAACGTCCTCGCACTCGTCCGCAAGCACAACCTGCAGGTCAAGCAGATCGTGATCACCCATGCTCACATCGACCATGTGGGAGGCGCAATGAAATTACGTGCCGCTACTGGAGCCCCGATCCTGCTCAACCAGAATGACTACGCCCTGCTCAAACTGCTTGACGTGCAAGCTGCGTGGGTTGGCATGGCTCCTCCCGGCGCAGTCGAGATCGACCACAGCGTAAGCACGGGCGACACCGTGAAAGCTGGCGCGCATGCGGCCAGCGTTCTGCACACGCCAGGACACTCTGAAGGCAGCATCTGCCTTTACTTCCCTGCCGAAAAACTTCTGATCGCCGGCGACACGCTGTTCGCCGGATCCATTGGCCGCACCGACCTGCCCGGAGGATCGATAGAAAAGATCATGCACTCGCTGCATGGCACCGTGCTCGAATTGCCTGACGAGACGGTTGTGATTCCGGGTCACGGGCCAGCGACCACGATCGGCGATGAGCGGGAGAGCAATCCATTTCTCGTGAAGGGAATAACCTCAAACACAGTTCCGCCGCAAGGAGCGGATAAACTCCGACGCCTTCTGTCGTGAAACCTCCGCGCATCGCCGAATGCCCGGTGCAGATGGAGGGCATCGTTCAGGACGTGCGCCCCTTCGGCAAGAACGTTTCGGCAAACGCGTTTGAGGTATATATCGTCAAGTTGCACGTCGAAGGGTCGTTGCTGACGGGAGATGCGTCGCGCCCCCACATCGATCCCCAGAAGTGGCGACCGCTGATCATGAGTTTCTGCCGGTTTTTCGGAGTTGGAAGCGAGGCACACCCTTCCCGCCTTGCGGAATCGAACTTCATGAATTTTGCGAATCGTGGGAATCACGCCGTAAACCAGACAAAGAGGGCATGAAAATCTTTCGGAAAGAAGCGAGTACTATCCGCCGGCCGGGCTTGGCAGATCGCTCAGAATCGGCTCGTTAAGATCGATTGTCGTCTGAACAGGTGTGCTTACCGTGAACGGCTCCGCGGGCGGATCAGCTTGCAGAGGTTCGGATGCAACAATGGCCTCCGGCATTTCCAAAATGCATACGTATCCCGCCAGCCGCGCCATATACAACCAGTCAACCACGGCAAAGTAAGCGAGCGTCACCAGAATAATGACCGCGAGTACAAGTCGTAACGGCACGACTTGCGCGAATGCCAGGGGCAGCGAAACTGCGGTACCGGCAATACTGAAGGCAACAAAATGCGCCAGGCCAGTCCATGTGCTCACCGTAAAGACCGCACCAGTCCGGTCCCGGCAAAAATCGACCGCAGCGAAGAGCGCACCCAAGGCATCTTCGCCATCCCGGACCGCAAATACTCCAGCTAACGAAAGCTGCCAGCTCAGCATCAACCAGATGCTGCAGACCAGAACGGCGGCCGGCAGCAAAAGAACAAACACCAGGCCCGGCTGCGGACTTGCCTTTGATGAAGCGAACCCCGCAAGAATCGCGGCACCTAGCAGCGCCAGCAGCCCCGCCAGAGCCAAGGCAACCCGCAGAAAATTCAGACCGATGAGCGACAGAAACGATCCTGTCTTGTTACTCGCCTCCGTGATCCCGTCCCGCTCAGAGCCGCGGTCTGAAACCTCAATGCCAAACTTTTCACGGAAGTAATCGACGAGAGCCCTCACGGTTGCAGCGCGCCCGATGGAAGCCGCGACTATCCAGAACAGCGACAACGACAACGCCGCGCACAATGCAGTCAATACCGCCCGATTCATGCTGCCACGAAAGATGTGCGCAATCGCCCGCCCCACCAGCGCAGGCTGCCGGCTCGCTAGAAGAGCCGCGTCGCTCTTGCTGACAGGAAGCGTGTTGAGATATTCAAAAAATCCGTAGAGTGCTAACGCAAAGGAGGTTGCGCCAATCGTCCAGCGCCAAGAAACTTCCGCGAACGTGAACAGAGGACGGCGCAATGCCGCGCGAAAACCTTCGAGGGTTGGAGAAACGCGGGCCATCAATGCTTAGAATACCAGCAGAGTTCGGCGGAGACGCTGCTTTGCGACGTCTCCCCGAAGCATTCACTTCACAACAATATTGACCAGCTTGCCCGCAACGTAGATCTTCTTCACAATCTGTTTCCCGGCAATTGCCGCCCTGATTTTCTCGTCGGCCAGCGCACATTCAACCACGAACTCCTCGCTCGCAAAAGCCGGAACATTTACACGGCTGCGTAACTTACCGTTGACCTGCACTGGGATTTCAAGCTCTTCTTCCTTCGCCAGTTCCGCGTCGAATTTTGGCCATGAAGCTTTCAGCAGACTTCCCTTTTCGCCGAGCATCTCCCACAATTCGTGCGCAAGATACGGCGCGAAGGGCGCGATCAACCGCACCATCGTTTTCTTGGTCTCGGTCAAATCCTCAGGAGGAATATTGCCGGCCGAGATATCGAGGGCCATGCCCGAAAGTAAATTGTTGAGTTCCATGAGAGCAGAGATCGACGTATTGAAGTGCCAGCGCCCATCGAAATCGTCGGAGATCCTCTTAATCGTCTGATGCAGTTTTCGTTGCAAGGTCCGCGCCGCCGCTCCGCGTCTATTGTCGACCGGCAAATCAGTCGAAACTGACGGCTCACTTCGATCGGTCACAACGCGATAAAACCGTCCCAGGAATTTCCGGATGCCCTCGATTCCCGCATCCTGCCAGTCCATGTCGCGATCTGGAGGCGCCGCGAACAAGCTGTAGAGGCGAGCCGCATCGGCACCGTAGCGCGCCACCATCTCGTCCGGGCTCACCACATTGCCTTTGCTCTTCGACATCTTGGCGCCGTTCTTGATCACCATGCCTTGCGAGAACTGATGGTCGACCGGCTCATCGTGGGTGACAAGGCCCATATCGCGCATGAACTTGGTCCAGAAACGCGAATAGATAAGGTGCAAAATGGCGTGCTCGATCCCGCCGATGTACTGGTCGATTGGGAACCAATACTGCGCGATCTTTGAATCAAACGGAGCCTGGTCGTTATGCGCGTCCGTATATCGATAGAAATACCAGGACGAGTCAACAAACGTATCCATGGTGTCGGTCTCACGGCGGGTCGGTCCGCCGCACTTCGGACACGTCGCATTCACGAACTCCGGCACATTCGCCAGCGGCGACCCGCCGGCGAGTGTGATCTCAACATTCTCCGGCAAGAGAACCGGCAAATCCTTTTCCGCGACCGGCACAATGCCGTCCTTCTCGCAATAGAGCATGGGGATCGGCGTGCCCCAATAGCGCTGCCGCGAGATTCCCCAATCCTTCAGGCGATAAGTGACCGTGGCCTTTCCGAACCCATTTTTCTCGGCATGCGCCGACATCTTTCTAATGGCATCCGCACATTCCAGCCCACTGAACGGACCAGAATTAATCAGCATGCCCTCATGCGCCACAAACGGAAGCGGCGGCTCGGTAACGGTTTCCTCCGGATCGTTGGAGATGGGAAGAACCACCAGGCGGATTTCCAGCTTGTATTTTTTCGCGAATTCATAGTCGCGCTCGTCGTGCGCCGGCACGCTCATAATCGCGCCCGTGCCGTAGTCCATGAGGATGTAGTTCGCCACCCAGACCGGTATTTTCTCGCCATTGAACGGATTGATGGCATAGCGCCCGGTCGCCACTCCATGTTTCTCGATTTCGCCAATGTCGCCCACTTCTTTGGCTTTGCGCTGCTCGGTAATGAGCTGATCGACCTTGCTGCGCAATTCAGGATTATTGGCCGCGAGATCCGCAACAATGGGGTGTTCCGGTGCGAGTTGCACCGAAGTCGCGCCGAAAATCGTATCGACGCGCGTGGTGAAAACGCTGATGGTCGCGCCCGCCGGGCCAAATCCTGTGTGTGGCTGCGTGTAGTCGAGCTTGAAATCGACCAGCGTCCCTTCGCTGCGGCCAATCCAGTTGCGCTGCATGAGGCGAACTTTTTCCGGCCAGCCGTCTAGCTTGTCGAGATCGCGCAACAATTCGTCCGCATACTTTGTGATGCGCAAAAACCATTGCTCAAGCTCGCGCTGCTCCACCAGCGTGCCCTCATGCCGCCAGCAGCAGCCATCCACAACCTGTTCATTGGCAAGCACGGTCGCGCACAGCGGACACCAGTTCACCTTGCTTTTCTTGCGATACGCCAACCCCTTCTCGTAAAACTTGAGAAAGAACCACTGATTCCAGCGGTAGTAATCGGGCAAACAGGTCGTGACTTCGCGCGACCAGTCATAGGCGAAGCCGAGGCGATTCATCTGTGCCTTCATCTTAACGATGTTACCCAGCGTCCATTGCCGCGGTGGCGTCTTGTTCTGAATGGCCGCGTTCTCCGCCGGAAGCCCGAACGAATCCCAGCCCATGGGATGAAGCACGTTACAGCCCTTCATCCACATGTAGCGCGCCAGCGCATCGCCAATCGAATAATTCCGGACGTGTCCGATATGCAACTCACCCGATGGATAGGGCAACATTTCGAGCACGTAATATTTTTTCTTGGCCGACCCCGGCTCGGCGGCATAGAGCTGCGGATCGCTTCGCCAGCGCTCGGCCCATTTGGTCTCTACACGCTGCGCATCGTAACGCTCGTCCGGACGATCGCTCTGGCTCACGGTTGTCATTTCCGATTTTTCTTGCGAGGGCATGATGATAGTGTCGAATCCTAGATTCTACAACGGACACCTAGGAAAGAGGCTTCTAGTGCAAGCCGTAGCGATTGGTTCACCGATACACGTCTTTACGGTGTCCTAATTCAAGCACCAGGATGGTGATTTTATGGTCTTGAATATCGCAGATCAGCCGGTAATCGCCGACGCGATAACGCCACAGTCCACGCTTTTCCCCCTGCAGAGCCCTTCCCCACTGCCGGGGATTGTCGGCAGCAGCCAGTCGCTCACGCAGAAAACGCAAAATAGACTTTTGCGCCTGTTGGTCCAGCTTTGTGATCTGTTTCGTCGCGGTGCGGGTGATTTCAATCCGCCAGGCCAAGACGCCGCTCCAACTCTTCGAGCGAAATCGTAGGCTCGCGGCGTTCCAGGGCGGCGATGCCCTTCAGGTAGTCCTCACGGTCTTCCAGATATTGCCGAATGGCCTCGCGAGCGTAGTAACTCTTGCTGCGTCCGGTTTCTCTAGCAAGAGACTCCAGCTTTTCTTCGAGTTCGGGTTCCAGGCGAATACCTAGCATTTGTTCAACAAGTTTAACACATTCACGCAACTAGCTTCTTCAGAGCCTCCACGTTCCTGCGATCATCTCCCGGCCTCTCAATTGGTGTCTCGGCGATGAAAGCCGCATGGGCCAGTCGCAGGTCATTCAGCAAGATTCGAAATGGCTCCTTCCCGATCGTTCCCTTCCCAATCTGCTGGTGACGGTCGAGCTTCGATCCGCGCGCTGCTTTCGCATCGTTGCAATGCACCACGCGCACATTATTCAGCCCGATCGTCGCATCCAGCTGCCGCAGCGTCTGGTAGATGCCTTGTTCGCTGACGATGTCGTATCCGGCAACGTGTGTGTGGCAAGTATCGATGCATGCGCCGACCGGCACGACACCGCGCAGGCAATCCAGAATTTCGGCCACTTGCTCGAAAGTTCCGCCCAACGAGAATTCCGACCCTGCGGTATTTTCAACCAGAATGGTCAATCCGCCTTTCGCCAAGTCGAGCCCTTGCGTCGCCGCAGCAATCGCAGCCGCGGTGCGCAATAATCCTTGCTCGCGGTCAGCCCCGCGAAACGATCCCGGATGCAGAACCAGATATTCGGCACAGAGCGCCAGTGCACGCTCGATCTCCCCACGAAACGCTTCAACCGATTTCTGCAGAAACTGTTCGGTCGAGCTCGCCAGGTTCACCAGGTAATTCGTATGGATCACCAGCGGCTTCAGATCGTACCGACCGCGCAGGCGGCCCATCTCCTCGCACTGCACTTCGCCCAACTCGTAGGGAGCCCATTGCCGCGGGCTCGAGGAAAAAATCTGCAGCGTGTTGCAGCCCAGCCGGTAAGCGCGCTCCGCTGCGTTGTGCACCCCGCCGGCAGTCGAAGTATGAATCCCGATTCGGCGGGAAGTTAGCCGAGGCCGGCGTTTCGGACCCGCACGGCTGAGGATACCCTGTTCGCGAGCCATGGACGGTGCATGAGAACGAGCCATTAAGAAAGTATAAGGGCAGTGAGACACTGGACCGCCCGCAACCATTAGACCTCAATGGGCGCGGCACTGCCTCATCGTAAAGCTACGGGGGCCCGGCTATTTGCGACGATTTCGCTCTGAATTGCCGCGAGAATTCTTGCGGCTTGTTCATCCGCTTGAGGCGCTTGCCGATTTGCGGCGATGCTGCCTTTCACCGCGATGTAAACCCCGCTGTACGCTGTTTCCCCAAGATTTTCCACCGTGTGATGAAACGAAGGAAACCATCTTGCCTCTCCGGGTTTGGAATACACGTCCTGCGTCTTCCCGTTCTCGTCGGTAAACCGAAGATGTGCCTCACTGATATTGACCACCACACCCTGCGGATGAGAGTGCATTCGCGATTTTTCATGAGGTCCGTATTGGATGTAAACCACTTGCACTTTGTCGTTTTCGAACGCCACCTTATAGTGTCTCGGTTCAACTTTTGCCGCATCCTGAGCCAGGGTTAAGCTGAGAGCCAGAACCGCAAAAACGATGGTCCAGATAAGCTTGCGCACTATGCACCTCCACTCTTCGATGGTAGAAGCAACAAGCGCGGCAACCTACCGCACCTCGTCCGAAAGTGCAGCAAGCGGAGTCCGACGTTTCCCGAATTGAACTCAACGACCAGAACTCAATTCATCGTAATCACAGCTCGAAAACGCACTTTGCCCTCAGCTACCCGGTCATACGCTTTCGCGATGTCGTCGAGCTTGTAGATTTCTTCCACTACCTTCACCTTGCCTTTGGCTGCAATGTCGAGCGCCTCATAGAGATACTCCGGCCCGTTCTGCGACGATCCAATCAGGCGCACTTTCTTGAACATCAACTCGGGTGTGTAGTTCAACGGCTCGTTACCCACTCCCATCAGGATGATGCGACCATTGGGGCGCATGCCCCGGGCTGCTTCCGCAGTCGACGACCATGAGTTGGAGGTGGCAAGCAGAACGTCGGCTCCGCCAGCAGCGAGCAGCTTCTCGCCGTCCTCGACCACTTCATCGGCTCCCATATCACGAATCATTTTCTCTTTGTCTTTGGACTTCGTCACGGCGATGGTCTCGAACCCAGACGCCTTGGAATACTGAAGCGCAAGATGCCCGAGGCCGCCAATACCCACCACCGCGATGCGCTCGTGCGGCTTGGGATCGGCCAGCCGCAAACCGCTCCACACGGTATAACCCGCACAGAAAATCGGCGCTGCCTGTTCGTAGCTCAGGGCGTCTGGAATCGGCATGGTCGCATCGGCATATGCCAGCATGTACTCGGCGTGACTGCCCTGCAGAGTAATGCCCGTTGACGTCGGATTAATGCATAGCTCTTTTTTGCCGCGCAAGCACCACTCGCAGGTTCCATCTCCCTTTTGCACCCAGCCGACGCCGACACGCTGGCCAACTTTGCGCGAAGTGACGCCGGGGCCGACCTCCACAATCTCGCCTACCGGCTCATGGCCCAGCACGCGCGGGAAAGGTAAACCAAACAGACCGTGGGTAAGATGCACGTCGGTATAGCAAAGCCCGCTGGCGTGAATCTTCATCACCACTTGATTCGGCCCAGCCTTGGGAGTTTCCCACTGCTTCACTTCCCACTTGCCATTCACGGAGGGAACCACTGCTGCTTTCATGAGAACCTCGAAGCGATTGTTTTGAAAACCTCATGCTTGGATGCCAGCTGGTGTTTCGAGATTCAAAGGCGCAAAACCTAGCGCGCCAGCAAGAACCCGTCCTTAGTTTCACAGCTATGGCGGCCTAAGTTGACTTTGCCCCCAGCGCCTCCGGACGATACACTTAGAAGGCGCGAGGTACAGCCATGTTAGTAGTCATGAAGGCGCAGGCCACAGACGAGCAGATACGCTCTGTCTGCCAGAAAATCGAGGCGCTCGGCTATCGTCCGCATGCCATGCCGGGCGCGCAGCGCACCGCCATCGGCATCACCGGAAACAAGGGCGAAGTCGAGCAAGGCACGCTGGAAGAAATGCCCGGCGTGCAGGAAGTTATCAAGGTCTCGAAGCCCTACAAGCTGGTGAGTCGCGACGTTAAGGACGAAAGCACGGTAATCCGTTTTGCCGGAACGGCGGCCACGATCGGCGGACCCGGCCTCGCCATCGTTGCCGGACCGTGCGCCATCGAAAGCCGCGAACAGGCGTTCGCCGTCGCCGAGCGCGTTCATCGCGCCGGAGCCCAATTCTTCCGTGGTGGCGCCTACAAGCCTCGCACCTCGCCCTACTCGTTTCAAGGGCTAGGCGAAGAAGGCCTGCGCATCATGGCCGACATCCGCCAGCAGTATGGCATGAAGATTATTACGGAAGCGATTGATAACGAATCACTTGATCTAGTAGAAGAATATGCCGACGTGATCCAGATCGGCGCCCGGAACATGCAGAATTTCTCGCTGCTAAAGCGTGCCGGCCGCGCTAGGAAACCCGTGCTGCTGAAGCGCGGCATGTCGGCCACCCTGGAAGAATTCCTCATGGCCGCCGAATACATTCTGAGCGAAGGCAACTACAACGTAGCTCTTTGCGAGCGCGGCGTGCGTACTTTCGCCGACCACACGCGCAACACCCTCGACCTTAGCCTCATCCCCGCCGTTCAGCGCCTGAGCCATCTTCCGATTTTCGTCGACCCCAGCCACGGTACAGGTAAGCGCAACAAAGTCACCCCGCTTTCCCGCGCCGCAGTCGCCGTCGGCGCTGATGGATTGATGGTGGAAGTCCACAACAAGCCAGACGAGGCCATGTCAGACGGTCCGCAATCGCTATTCCCCGATCAGTTCGACGAACTGATGAAGCAAGTGCGGCAGATTGCAGCGGTGGTCGGAAGAACCGTGCCGGAGATTGGAGTCCGGGAACCGGTAGCGGTCAGTAAGTAGTTGAGCCAAGTCCGAGTCGAGGAGAATTCGGTAATGCCCGGGCCGTTATAGACTCGAAACCATATCCCCCGGCCCGCCGCTCGGAGGCTGTGGCAGACTCGGCGGAGGCTGAGGCAGACTCGGCGAAGCTCCTGTTGCCGGGCGAGGAACGTCTTGGGAATCCTCGCCGGGACGCCGCAAACTCGGGGCGTTCGCTGGACGTTCCTGCGGCGCCTCTTTCTTTGCTTCTTTATCTTTGTCTGGTTGATCCAGCACGATTTCTTTTTCGGTACGAACGATCTTCACTCCGCCCACCTTCATTGTCTCGACGCGCACCACTTCATCTCCTACGATGCGTACGAAATCGACATCCTCCGGGGCTTCGCCGTAAATCCATTCCTCGTAGTCCGTTTCGCCGTCGCGCTCACGCACCTTCTTCGGAGGCTTTCCCTTGGCGTGGAGCACCATCTCCTGATTCATCCCCACCAGAACGTGATGCGCAAGGATCGCCTCCTTAGCCTTGGGAGGCACGGTGTCGAGATATGCCTGCTCTTTGTTTCGGGCGTTGAAGTCCAGCACCGGGTACAGCAACGCGCGCAATTGCGGCGCCGTCATCTCCGGAACATATTTGCTGAAATAAAGATCGACGCATGATCCGTGCGGATTAGGCTGCGCCTCGTTCGAACCGGTCACCGGTGTTCCCTGCGCACCCGAGACCTGGATGCGTTGGTACCACTTTTTCCGGCGCACTGGTCCACCATTGACTTCAAAATGAATGTGGTCTTCTTTAATCTGCACAAATGAAATCTGCGCTGGGTCTCCTGGCTTTACGGCTGGGCCGAACAAGGCGAGGTCCTGTCGCAGTTCTTCGCCGCTTGGTGTGACTATGCCTTCTCGCAGCTGAAGCCCCTTCATACCCATCGGAAAGGCTGTGCGCGCATAGACCAACTGCATTTCGAAATCGCGGATGACTTCCAGGCGAGTCTGCCTCGTGATGTGCGGCGCATTCGAAGGAATTGGAGGCGGAGGAGGCGGGACATTCGGATCTGCCGCCGGCGCAGATGGGGAACCCGATGGCGAAGACAAAGAACGCCTCAGTCCCGAATCGCTAGTCTGGCCGCACACGAACACTGCAGCGAATACGGAAAGGAAGAAAACGAGAAGGGCCGTGCTCAGAAAACGCGACATGCAACACCCCAGGGCCTACCGACTATTATATGCGATGGGGTGTGGCGGGGTTGTCGCCAATTTTTAAAGGAAATCACACGCTCTCAGGGCCACGTTTCTTATGCTGCTGGCATTTCGTCATGATCGCCGAGCGTAAACGGGAACGAAGGTCGTCGGGCAGTTCGTAGAGTTGGGCGTCGCGATAGATCTCGATGGTTTTCTTGGTGGTGTCGCAGACCACATAGCAGTTGTGACACCAGGAAAGATGGTTCTCCAATTCGACTTTTGTGGTTTCGTCGAGGACGCCGTCCAAATAGCTGGTCAGCTCATTCAAAAACTCAGAACATTTCACTGGTCGCCATCTCCACTCTCACGTTTCTGAAAGAAGCGTCCCAACCGTTCGCGCAGCTGCAGGCGAGCCCGCAGCAACCTCGACTTCACCGCCGGCACGCTCAACTCCAGCGCCGCCGCCGTTTCCTCGGTGGAAAGCCCTTCCACATCCCTCAGTACGAACACGGTCCGGAAACCCGGGGGAAGTCCCTGGATCGTCTTGCTCAAAATCTCTCGCAGCTCCGCCTGGTTATACTGCTGCTCCGGATTCGGACTCCAATCCGCGATCTCTCGCGGCAGCGAATCGTCTTCCGTCTTGATGTCTTCGTCCAGCGAGACCGTGCGCTCAGGTTTCCTGCGGCGCAACTTCATCAACGCTTCGTTGACGGCGATTCGTACCAGCCAGGTATAAAACTTCGACTGCTCCTGGAATTTCGCCAGGTTGCCGTACGCCTTTAGGAACGCTTCCTGCACCACATCTTCCGCATCCTCGCGGTTTTGCGTGATGTGTTGCGCGATCCGGAAAACGTTGCGGTCATAGCGGCGAACCAACTCTTCAAACGCTGAGTCGTCGCCTTGCTTGGCTGCCCGAACCAGTGTCAGCTCATCACTGACAGGCCCCTCTAGTTTGTTTTGGATGGCTTCCATTCTCTCGGCGATGCAGTATTTTGCGGAACAACCGCGGCACTGAAGTGCAAGCTGTTATTCTACTTGGTAACCATCAAGTTTGCCCAACCGCTTTCCATTTCGCTGGCAGCATGATTTGAGATAGAGTCGAGGCTGAGGATGGTAACGCGGTCGAACACGTCCTGAAGTACTCTGGGACGCTCCCACAAGTGCCGTATAATCAGCAGTTAGGGGCGTTGTTTGTACGGGCGGTAACTGACAAGGATTCGCTCCAATAAGTTTCGAGCAATCTTTCAAAGGGATCGACACTCTTCTCTTAATCATGGCGGAACAGAACGCAGAACGCGATCACGGGCAACCGGATGAAATTCGTCCGATGATTGAACGTGCCGTCGCGGAAGCCTTACAGCAGCAGATTCCACAGCTGCAGGCGCAGATCGCACAGCGCGTGCTTGAAGCATTGCCTGCTCAAGCCTTGTCGGTTCAGCGAAGCGAGACCGCGGCTCCTCGGGAAACTTCGAGCGCTCTGGTTCAAGCGGTTTCAAACATTCATTCGGGCTCGACTCAAAAAGAAATCCTGCGCGCATTGCTGCAGGCGGGCAGTGCACATTGCTCGCGAATCGCACTGTTTGTCGTGAAGGCAGGAGTCGCTTCGGGCTGGCAGTCCCGCGGTTTCGGCGACGACGAAAGCACTACCAATTTCACTCTCGACCTGAACTCCGGTCCCGCCGCGCACGCCTATCAGAACCGGGTGGTAACGCCGGGCAACGTCGCTGAGATGAACGCGCAATTTGTTGAGCAGTTCGGCAGTCCAGCCAACGAACAAGTTTTGATTTTGCCGCTCACGCTCAAGGATAAAGTAGCTGCGCTCATCTATGCCGACGGTGGCGACAGCGACAAGCTGGACGCCGCTGCCTTGGAGTTGCTGGTCATCGCCACGAGTGCGTGGCTGGAAGTAACTTCGCTGCGCAAGCAGGCAGCGGCCAAGCCGGATCGAGAAGCAACGCCGAGTGTGGACCGCCCTGCTCCTCCTTCATCGGTTCAGACGGTCTCGTCTTTTTCGGATCCGTTCGCCGCGCACGCGCCTAAGCACGTTCCGGCAAGCCCTGCACCTCAAGCTCAGCCGACGGAGGTCGTAGAGGTAGAAGCTCCGGTATACGCAGCCGCCGCCGCTGCGCCCGCCGCAGCCACCGATCCATGGGCAGGACTCTCCGCGGAAGATGCCGACGTGCATCGCAAGGCGCAACGGTTCGCGCGTTTGCTGGTGGATGAAATCAAGCTCTACAATCAGGCCAAGGTTGCCGAAGGGCGGCGCAACAAAGACTTGTACGATCGTTTGAAGGAAGACATCGACAAGAGTCGCGGCACGTTTCAGAAGCGCTACGGAAGCACCGTCGCCGCCAGCGCGGATTACTTTCAGCACGAACTGTTGCGCAGTCTGGCCGAAGATGACGTTGCCGTCATGGGCGCAAATTTCCGCCACTAAACATGGCGAGTTTTCTGCAGTAGCGTCTGCCATAAAACGCGAAAAGTACAAAGTGGTTCGATCAGTTTCCAGGTGGTGGGTACTCGCAGCTGCAATTCTCTGCGGAGTCTTTGGCGCTACGCTGCCGTCGGCAGTGGCCGCGTCCGGTTTTTCGTCCCGCTCTGCTCAAGATCAAGCAGTTCCTCCGGCCAGCTCCGATCAAAGTTCCGCAAGCCCGGTGAAACCAGAAACTGCAAAACACAAAACGCCAACCAAAACAACTTCCTCGAAGAAGGCTGCAAACACGACCAAGCCTCGCTCAACCAAAGCCCGCAAGGCGCACACCATTTCCCCGCGGGTGCGGCGCATGCGGCAAGCTTTTGTGGCGTCGGCAAGCCTGCGTCCTATGGCGCAACAGCTTTTGCAGGATCGCTCGCTGCCGGCCTATGCGGGAGTGCAGGCATACGCGCGAGCGCATTCGAAAGAAGATGCGGGAGCGCTCGCATGGCTGGTGCTTGGCTACGCCCACGTGCTTGATCGAGATTATGCGAAGGCAATCGATCCTTTGAACCGCGCCAAGGTTCACGCTGGCGACCTAGGCGACTATACCGACTACTATCTCGGTATTTCGTACCTGCAGACCGGACACAATGCCGAAGCCATCGCAACCCTGGCCGACTTCGCAAAAGCGCATCCAGATTCCCTCTTGGTGCGCGACGCGCGCGTAAGCTATGCCGCCGCGCTCCTGCTCGAAGGGCAAGCCGCGGAAGCCGTCACCTTATTGGAACAAATTCGTGTTCCTGTGCGATCCGATGTGGAATTTACACTGGGGCGGGCTTACGCAGCGGCAGGCCAGAATGCGAAAGCCGCCGAAATCTTCTCGAATATTTATTTCACGATGCCCACCGCCACCGAAGCGGACGCGGCATCCACCGAGCTGAAGAAACTGCCTTCCGCGCCTCAGCCAACCCTCACCCAGCACAAGACCCGGGCTGACGCCTTGATGAGCCATCACCGCTATGCGGAAGCAGCCGACGAATATCGCAGCCTGGTCAGCCAAGCCGGCTCGAACGGAAGCGACCTTCCGGTCCTGCAACTCGCTCTGGCGGACGCACTCCATCGCGGCGGAAAAAACCGTGACGCTAAGCTCGTCCTCGCTGTGCTGGGCAATTCCACCGGAGAAGTCAACGCGCAGCGCCTCTATCTTGTCGGTCAGATTGCCTTCGCCTCCAGCGACAACGACGCTTTCTACCGCTCAGTCGATGAGCTGCGGCACGCGGCGCCCACCAGTCCATGGCTCGAGCAGGCGCTGCTCTCCGCCGCCAACCTGCATCTGGTGCATCACGAGTATGATCAGGCGCTCGACGCATTTCGCGAGGCTCAGCAACGTTTCCCGACCGGACCCCGCGCTTCCTACGTCCACTGGAAGGCAGCGTGGCTCACCCTCCGGTCAGGCCGCAACGACGATGCCAAGAAGGCATTCGAAGAGCAGATCGCCCTCTATCCGTCCGGCGCAGAAACGCCGGCAGCTTTGTATTGGCGCGCGCGTCTAGCTGAGGAAGACAATCAACCCATCATGGCGCGGGCGTTTTATCAAAAGCTTTCCGACCGTTACCGCAACTTTTATTACGCAGAGTTGGCACGGCGACGGTTGAAAAGTCTGCCCGCAACCGCGGATACAACTACACAATATGCTTTGCTCGATCGTGTGCCCCCCCTCGACAGCAACGTCAAGATCACGGACTCGGAACCGCCTTCGGATGAGTTGCACGTGCAAAAGGCCGAACTATTAGGCAATGGGGGCTTGGTCGATTTTGCGGTGCGCGAGCTGCAAGCCGCCACTACAGCCGATGGCGGCAGCTGGGGTCCGGCGGAAACTGCGCAGCTCTATCTCGAAACCGGCCACTACAACCAGGCGATTGAGTTCATGAAGCACTCCGCTCCCAATTACTTCGCGCTCGATATTCCCGACATGCCGCGAAAATATTGGGAAGCCCTTTTTCCGAAAGCGTATTGGAGCGATCTGAAACGCTCTTCGGCGGTCAACGGATTGGATCCCTACCTGGTCGCATCTTTGATCCGCCAGGAATCGGAATTCAATCCCAACGCGGTTTCCCGCGCCAACGCCGTGGGCTTGATGCAGTTGCTGCCGAAGACCGGCAAGGCCGTTGCCAAAGAAGTGAAGATGAAGCGCTACAACGCCAGCCAGCTGTACACCCCGGCGGTGAACATGCAACTGGGCACGCGCTACTTCAAGGGCATGGTCGACAAGTTCGGCGGCTCATTCGAGTACGCCCTCGCCGCCTACAACGCCGGCTCGGAGCGCGTCGATGAATGGTTGAGCCAGGGCAAGTATCGCGACCCGCAAGAGTTCGTCGAATCGATTCCCTTCACCGAGACTCGGGAATACGTGCAAGCCATCATGCGGAATGCTAGCGTATACAAGCAGCTGTACGGGACGCCCTAATGCTGGGCCCAGCACACTAACCTAAGTTAGAACGCCGCCACGGGTGAGGCTCCTGATGATGCTTCTTAGGTTTTTGGCTAATGCCTTTTACGGTTTGCAGCAAACGGTATTAGCGACTCAATGCCGACCGCCTGAATTCGGAAGGAGAGCGGCCATAAGCTTCGCGGAAGGCAGCGCTGAAATGGCTGTGACTGGAAAAGCCCAACTCCTGGCTCATCTCCGTCAAGTCGTCATACTGGGCGAGAAGGTCCAGCGCCCGTGCAAGGCGCAGGCGCAACTGATAACGATATAAGGGGAGCCCTTCTACCTGTTGGAAAACTTGTGTGAGATAGACCGGAGAACCGCGCACCTCAGCGGCAATTTCCGCCAACGTCCAACGTCGCGCCAGGTTGCTCGCCAACACGAGCTTCACTCGGTCCACCAACCGCTGGCGTCCGAAAGTCGCTCCCGGAGCGTGAGTGGTGCGCGGGCCCAGAGCCCTTTGTACGAGAGTCAACGATAAGCTCTCCGCTTCCAGGGGTTCCGCGATTTTCTGGCGCAGACTGTGCCGTAGCAACGCCGCCAGTGCTTGTGTCCGTGCATCAACCCGCAGGCGCGGCGGACGAAACACAAGGTTCGCGCCGTTGCTGATTAGGGCAGCAGGCGCTAACTCACGCATCATCGCTTCGCTGATCACCAACGTCAAATTGGCGTCACCACCCGGCACGGGATGGCTGATGCGGTAGCCTTCAAAAGCATTGAAGAACAGGATTTGGTTTGCTTCAGCTACAGCTTGGTCAAGCCCAACGTGCCGCACGTATACGCCGCGGTACGGAAATACCAATTGAGTGGTAGCCGTGCACTCTTCGGCGCTCTGGTCGCGGCAGGTACCCCTGCAGTATGTGTCCCGAATGGTAATGACCGAAGAGCTTAGCAAAGAGTCAACAATAAGCTCGGGGACGGGTGTCGTTTCGTTCCTTAACGCCATACTGTCTACCGCAGCGGATGGGCGGATTTCCTTCGAGGATAGAAGCGGGAAGCCAGATCCAAGGGTATCACGCCGCTTTGATAGTGGCTTATGTTCCGACAAAGCACGGCACCGCGGAATCCATCCGCGACGCCGTGTAACATTCGCTATAGATTCTCCGCGCAGCACTCAGTGCGTTGTCGCCAGCTCCTTTTGCGAGACTTGTTCTTCCACTAGCAACCAGTGTTCGCGAAGTTCTTTGTCGAATTCCTGCCAACGCTCTTCGGGGAAAAAGATTCTGGCATCTTTAAATTCAACGCGGCGTCGGGTACCCGGGATATTTTCGGCCAGCCAGTGAGACCACTTCACCGGAAAATACACATCGTCCGTGCCCCAGACGATCAAGGTTGGCGCCTTCAACGTTTTCAGCTGCGGTTCAACGGTGAGGGTGTGCTTGTTGTCGAAAGCGGCAAGGAAGCGTTCCAGGTCGTGCGTGCGCTGTGGGCTCCGAACGAAAGGACGCAAGTAGGTCTCGATGTCATCGTCGCTAAGCTGCTCGGGATGTTCGTAGGCTGGTCCCAAGGCTCGGGACGATCGATACGCGCTCTTATCTGCCAACATCGTATCGAGCGCTCCGCGTAAGCCTCCCCCGGCGGCCATCGCGAGAAATGGCTTGAAGGCCTCGGGCGGCCAGTTGTTGTGTGTGTCGCAGTCGGTAAGTGTGAGGCTTCGTACCCGTTCCGGATACAGCACTGCGAAAATCTGTGAGATGCCTCCACCGCTATCGTTGCCTACGAGGTCCACCTGATCGATGTTCAAGGCGTCGAGAAATTCCTTGAGCATCCTCGCATTGGCGGTGACCGATACGTCTTGATTTGGCGTGATTTCGGTGTCGCCATGCGCCAGCAGGTCTACCGCAATGGAACGTCTGATATCCGACAAATCCGTTAACTGGTGACGCCACAAATGGCTGTTCAACAAAACTCCGTGAACGAATAACGCAACCGGTCCAGAGCCCTGCTCGACATAGCTGATCCGCCCCGACGCTGTCTGCACACTGTGCCGAACCGGCAACGATTCGTTTTCAGAAGCCGTCATCGCATTCAATCCTTGTATCGAAATCATTGTGTTTTCCTTTCCGTACGCAGGTCCAAACATTGCTACGCATAGACAAAAGCCCGCTGATAGAGCCTTTGTCCTTGTTGCTGCGACGAGCTGCGCCAGCCGCAGTCGCAGGCCATGACAGCTCGCAAGTAGTAGATTCACGTGCATAGCTCAGCCCTCCCTTGACGAAGAACTGGCTTCCTTCAGCTTCTGGGCGCAGTCGTCGCAGCACACTTCGACCGTCTTGCCACCGATTTTGACCTTGATGGAACCCCCATCCAACTTGCAGTCGCACGCCGCACAGGTTTTCTCGACCATGATTTTGTCCCCCATTCGAATTCCCGAAGATCCTGAATGAAGATCGGGTAAATTCAGTAGGCCACTGGGGGCAAGAGCGCCGCTATCAGAATCTTTAGCGATTTGGTGGAGACCCGCACTCCGGATGGACAGAGCAAAAACCTGGGCCTTCGGTGAGTAGCAATAGATCGTTGCCACAACCAGACACTGTCTACAAAAGGACTTCTTGGAAGTTAGCGCATACAAAACTAATAAGGCATTAAAGCTTATCGGGCGCCTGGGTGGGCCTCCGCGGTTCGTCCCACCGCCGCACATCAAAGAAAGCTCCTCTAGTTCACTTCGTGGCCGTGGTGGGACCGGGAGAACAATATCTCAAGGATGAGCAGGCCCGCGCCCACCACAATCGCGCCATCCGCCAGATTGAATACCGGCCACTCATACCGCTCACATAGAACAAAAGAAAATCCACCACCACCCGCCGAATTCTTGACGATCCAAGAGATTCCCGAGAACGTGCAAGCCATCATGCGGAATGCCAGCGTATATAAGCAGCTGTATGGGACGCCGTGAGCTGGGCCAAGCAGACCAACCTAAGTTAGGACGCCGCTAATTCTTGGGGCTGGCCTCATATGCGCTCACTTTAAGGCCGCACTTGTTCCGAGCCGTCAGACTTCCCAGAAACCGGCTTCTGGCCCGCGTGGCTGCCAGAGCGGTCTCTGTGGGCACGTCCGGGTCAATGATTGTTGGTATGGCGATTTATCAACGGTTGGGAGCTGATTCCGTGTGCAGACTACCGGACTCTGGTTTGAACTAGAACTTCAGGCGTAGGGCCAACTGAACCTCCCGCGCCGGCGCGACGAAGCTTGGCGTCCCGAACGTGGGATTCGCAGGACTACCGATGCCATCTCCAAATCTCCGCGGGACCGGTCCTAAGAAAACGTCGGAACCATAGACGGTATCGATTCCGTTGACGTTTGGCCGGTTGAAAAGATTGAAGACTTCAGCGCTCGCCTCCACTTTAAGGTGCTCGCTCAGTTGAAAGATTCGCTGAGCACGAACATCGGTTGTGTACGACGGATCACCGCGGTAGGTGTTGCGGCCGAGGGTACCGACACGATCGGAAAACGGGAACCCGTCGCCATTCACGTCGAAGCCCGCAAATACCGAGTAGTAGCGAGGGCTTTGCAGGGTATTCAGCATTGCGACCTTGAAGTTCCGTAGCGCGGGATTCCAGGAGCTAGGGGATTCTCCCAACAGGGCCAGCACGAACCGATGGCGAACATCATTGTCCCCCAAGGCGCGGTCGAGTTGCGGATTCAAATAGTCCATCGGGCTGTCTGTGAGTTGAACGTCTGTGGCCAGATCGATGGACTTCGAGAACGTGTAATTTCCCAGGATGCTGTAGTGATGGGCAAAGGGCTTGCGCACGCTCAGCGTTCCCGCGTGGTAAATGGAATAGGCCGATGGGGAGGCCATCAATGTAAATCCGAAATTGGGATCGGCGGTGGTGAAAGCCTGGACGCCGGAAGCAGTCGTGCCGCTCGGGACGCCATTGATGCTGAGATAGAGAGGCATCTTGAGGGCGTGCACGAATTGGTATCCGGCGGTGACGAAGAGTCCCTTTGTCACCTCGTTCTCAATTTCGAGGTTGGCTTGTTCTGCATATGCATTTGGAAACTTGCGCGGCGCATACCCCAGCGGGAACTGGAGCAATGCACTGGGTGCGGGATAAACACCGGTGTGGGTGAACGTGGCAAAAGCCTGGCTGGCAAGAACTGGGCCGTTCACACCCACAATCCCGGAGGGTCCAAGTCCAACCAGACTGCTGCTGGGATTGGCAAATTCCGGCAGGATCGGCTGGTTCATGTACGTAAAGGCTGACGCGCCCTGCCAGGACACCATGACGTCGCTGTAGTCGAAAGGTCCGGTGAACAAGCCGAATCCTGCGCGGACCACGCCTTTTCCCTGCCGGAAGGAATAGGCCAAGCCAGCGCGCGGCTGCACGTTCCCATAGTTTGTGGGGTGCATCCTCCCGTTGAGCCGGATGGCGGCGGCCGACGGGAAAAAATCTATGTCGTAACGCAGACCGATCGTGAGCGTAAGGTTCGTCGTCGGCTTCCACTGGTCCTGCACGTAGACCCCGGCCAACTTATGCAAAAAGGCAAGGTTGGTGCTGTCGGCAAAAGTAGCGGCCGCTGGTCCCTCGAAGAGCCCTGTTGTGAAAGGCAATGTTCGCGGCGGGATCTGTTGACCAAAATATGATCGCGGTTGCAGGAAGAGAAACTCTACGGGAGTGCCGGGGCCGAACGCTGGCGCGTTAAAGGGCGCGGCGCCAAAGAAGCTTTGCGGGGTGAAGATGCCGGCTCCAGGAACAAAAAAATCCGTTTGCGCGCCGATCCAAACCGGCTCGAGATCCCCGCCGAATTTCAATGAATGCTTGCCGCGAACGTACGTGATATTTTCGGCAGCCTGGAAATGCTGGTCCTTGTACTGGTGTACACCGCCTTGGATCCCCCCAGAGTCAAAGAGGTCCGCCACGAGGAGCGCCGGTTCCAATCCGGCTCCGACAGGGTCGAGATGGAAAGTTCTCCGACCGAAGTTGAGAATGCTCTCCGAACTCCAATGCGTGCCGAACACCCGCAGGAAGTTCGCGTAGAGAGTCTGATCGTGGACGGGATTGTTTCGATAAAACGACGGTAATCCTTGTCCCGGCGGGGCGCCCGGTATGTGCTGGTTTCGTTCATCGGTGAATAGGTATCCGAAGGTGAGAACGGAGCCGTCTCTGAGAATATCGGTCAACTTCCCAAAGCCCTTGCCGTAATCCTGAATCTGGAGAATGGATCCAAGATCTTCGGGCTGTAAGCCAAGAGTTTCCTTGACTTGGTTGATGCTGGGCGTTCCCGGCCCGAGACATCCGGAAGTATCCGTGCAATGCAGAATGAACGACGAATAGATCGGTGACTCAGCCCGGCGCTGCCCTTCGTAGCCCAAAAAGTAAAAGACTTTGTTGAGCCGGATCGGGCCTCCAACGTTGGCGCCAAATTGGTTGAAGCGGAGAGTGTTGAAGCTGGTCGCCGACAGCAGATTCTTCGCATCCAACGCATTGTTCCGGAAAAACTCGTACGCCGATCCATGCACGTCGTTGCTTCCGGACTTGGTCACCGTGTTCACGACAGAGCCTAAATTGCGTCCGTTGTCTGCGGTGATCGGGCCATCCGCTACTCGGAATTCTGACACCCAGTCTTGCGACGGGCTGGCATGTTGGACGCCAGAAACACTGGTCGTGTAATCCATGCCATCGAGGCCATAGAAGGTACTATGGGTCTCGCGCAGTCCGCCGAAGCTTAGCTCCAAAACGGTCTCCTGAAAGGGGGATTGCGCCCCCACGGCGGTATTGCGGCCGACGTTGGCGGTCGGCGTTAGCAGCACGAAGTCGATAAAATCACGGCCCGCGATGGGAAGGTCGGAAATCTTTGCTGTCTCAATGACCTGGCTTATTTCGGGCCTCTGCGTGTCGATGCCCGTGGGCATTTCGTGGACTTCCATAGTCTCGCGTGCGGTCTTGATCTTCAGAGACACGGGCAAGGACGCAATTTGTCCGACAGCCAGGGTGAGCGCCACCTGATAAGAAGCGAACGCATCGGATTCGACTGTTAGTTGGTAGCTCCCTGCCCAAAGAGCGGGTACCACGGCGATCCCAGTTCCGCTGGAGAGGACCGCCCGTTTTGCCCCGGTGGCCATGTTTCGCAGCGTGATGCGTGCCTCGGGGACGGCGCTTCCCGAGGGGTCTGCCACGGTGATGTTCAACGTTGCCAGTTGCTGCCCGTACAAAGACATAGGCAACAGAGAGACCAAGAGAACGAACCTCGCGGCCGGGCGACATACTGCGCTGCTCACTCGCACCTCTTTTCAACGATCACCCCCACGAATCAGGAGGTCGGCGTCTCCGGAATATTAAGAATGAACTGCTGAATGTCGGACACCTTACCTGGCATCGGGAGATCAGAACAATACTCGAAAAACACTAACGCTGGAAGAGCGAGACGAGACGCGGCAAAACGTTCGGATACCAGACACAATATTTACGTGGTCCTCCGTGAGTGGTCGGAAAACCGGAAACTATCCAGAAATGGGCTTCGAGGAAGTTAGCGCACCGTAAACGGACAAAGCTTTAGGTTAGCGCTTATCGGGCTGGCCAGCCCATCGATCCCATCGGCGATTGGAGCACCTTGGCGGGCCTCTTCGGTTTATCCCGCCGCCGCTATAGACAGCTCCTCTAGTTAAGTTCGTGGCCGTGATGGGACCGGGAGAATAATATCTCTAGGATGAGCAGCCCCGCGCCCACCACAATCGCACTGTCCGCCAGATTGAATACCGGCCACTCATACCGCTTCACATAGAACAGAAGAAAATCCACCACGCGTCCGCTCCTCAGACGATCCCAGAGATTTCCTAACGCCCCTCCCATAATCAGCGACAAGCCAATCCCCGTGACGATATGAGCGGGACTATTTTTCCAGAGCAGCACCGAGACCACGACTAACGCAATCACCGAGAACGTCACCAGCATGGCCGTCTTCCACGGGGAGGGCGAGTCGGCAAACATGCTGAAGGCGGCGCCGGTGTTTTCCGTGTGCGTAAGGCGAAAAAACCCCGGGATCACCTGGATGTGAGCGTAGAGAGAAATTTGTCGTGCGACCACGTGCTTCGTCCAGCGATCGAGCACGACGACGATCATGGCAATCAGGAGGTAGAGAGTCCGCGCGGAGTTATTGCTCATTCGTATAAATTCAGGCCAGAACCATCTTAAACTGCCGGAAGGCTCGGACGCTCGTCGCTCTGTCGAGTACCTCATTTTTAACGTTGACTACCGCTGTTCCTCACCATTGTCCCTTCCCACAATCATCCCCACAACTCAATTTTCTCCTGATTCAATGCTTTTTCGTTTGTCCAGACTCCCGTGATGCGTTTATGCTGTGGCGTCGCTCGCATTTGTTGTCGCTCCATTTATATGTTTGCGAAATGTTCCCATGAAACTTCTGAAACGCTCGAAAGGCCGGATTCTGCTGTTCCTGGCGGTAGTTGGGCCGGGGATCATCACGGCGAACGTCGACAACGACGCCGGCGGCATCCTCACCTATTCGCAAGCCGGGGCGCAATACGGATTTCTTCTGCTATGGACCATGATCCCCGTCACGCTGGCGCTGATCGTGGTGCAGGAGATGAGCGCCCGCATGGGCGCCGTAACCGGCAAGGGTTTGAGCGATCTCATCCGCGAGGAATTCGGCTTCCGCATCACTTTTCTGATGATGCTGGGAATTCTGATCACCAACTTCGGAAACGTGATTACCGAGTTTATCGGAATCGCCACCAGCCTGGAGCTATTCGGCCTCTCGCGCTATATCACTGTGCCGGTGTGCGCCGTCATTGTGTGGCTGATCGTGGTGAAGGGCCAATATAAGAGCGTCGAAAAAGTCTTCCTGGCCGCGTCGTTCTTTTACATCACTTACATCTTTGCCGGTGTGCTCGCCCATCCCCTGTGGAAGGATGCGACCATTGCCACGTTTAAGCCGCCCGCGCTAGCCGCGTTTCGTCAGCAAGCTTATCTCTTCATGGTAATCGGAGTGGTCGGAACCACCATCGCACCATGGATGCAGTTTTATCTTCAGGCCTCAATTGTCGAGAAGGGAGTAACCCGGCGGGGACTAAAAGATTCACGCCTGGACGTGATCGCAGGCTGCATTTTTACCGACGTTGTGGCCTGGTTCATTATCGTGGCCTGCGCCGCAACTTTATATGTGCACGGCTACCGCGACATCAAATATGCCGCTGACGCGGCTCAGGCGCTCAAACCGCTGGCCGGACAGTACGCTTACATTCTTTTTGCCGTTGGCCTGTTCAATGCTTCACTCTTCGCAGCATCGATCCTGCCACTCTCCACCGCCTACACCGTCTGCGAAGGACTGGGCTTTGAATCGGGCGTCGATAAAAAGTTCGGCGAGGCTCCATTTTTCTACTGGCTTTACACGTTGCTGATTGTCGCAGGCGGAGCCGTGCTCCTCATCCCCGGCTTGCCGTTAGTGAAGATCGCGGTTACTTCACAAGTAGTGAATGGCGTGGTGTTGCCTTTCGTGCTGATCTTCATGCTGCTGCTGATTAACAAGAAAGATTTGATGGGCGAACACGTGAACACGCGTCTGTTCAACGTCGTGGCCTGGCTTACGACAATCGTAATGATTGGGTTAACCATCGCCTGGTTTTGGACACTACGGGCCGGTGGCGGTTAGTGCGCCGTTCCGAGCGGATCCTAAGCGAATTCGACACATGCGGGTCCTTCCCGGTGGATCGAATACCAGCGGGGCTTACGGCGCGTGCAGTGTTCAGCGCGTCGATATAGGGATTCTGCCGTAATTGTATTTCGTGTATACGGGTGCTACCATCCGATTATCGGTACGGAGAGGCGGGAGGTAGCGAAAATGTCGGAAGATAATGGAAGCAATAGTTTTGTATGGTTTTTGGCGGGTTTAGGTTTAGGCGCGTTAGCAGGTGTTTTGTATGCGCCCCGCTCGGGCAATGAGACGCGCGACGTACTGCGGGCACGCGCGGAAGAAGGACGCGATTACGTGCGCACTCGCGCCCGTGAAGCCCGTGACCAGGCTTCGCAGTGGGTGGACCGCGGCAAAGATGTAGTCAGCCAGCAAAAGGATCAGTTCCGCGCCGCCTACGAAGCTGGCCGGCAAGCGTATCAGGAAGCTACGACCGAGACCGGTGCGCCGAAAAACCTGTAAACGGCAGCGTCGGTTTCAAGGCCCATTTGTGCTGGAGCGAGCGAGAATTGTCTATGGAAAATCTAATTCCGCTGTTCATCGCACTGACCGGCATCGCAGTACTTATGCAGGCAGTCGTACTGCTTTGCCTTTATTTAGGAGTTCGCAAAAGCAGCGCCCGCATGGAAGCTCTGGCCGATGAGGTCAAAAGCAAAGCTCTGCCCGCTTTGGAAACGGCGCAAACACTGCTAAAAGAGCTCACTCCCAAGCTGCATATCATCGCGGAAAACCTTACAGAGACGACCCACTCCGTGCGTGCGCAAGTGGAGCGAGTCGATGCCACGGTCAGCGACGCGGTGGATCGCTCCCGCTTGCAAATTATTCGCGCTGATGAGTTGCTCACTCGCACGCTCGACCGGGTAGAAGAAACTTCCGAAATGGTTCACAAGACCGTGGTCTCCCCGGTACGCCAAGTCTCCGGCCTGATTCAGGGTGTCACTGCAGGCATCGAGTTTCTTGTGGGTAGTCGCGGCCGCAGGAACGGCGGAAGCCGCGAGGCACGCCGTCCCGTCCCACAGGACGAGATGTTCATCTGACGATTTCAGACTTCGCCGACCTCTGATGCCTGACCGAATTTTCCATCCCCAGAGTCAGCCGGATAATCAGCATGCGCTATTTAGTTCGAGCACGCGTTAAGCCTAGTCGTGAAGGCGATCTGCTTCAAGCCATCGAAAATGAAACTCTCGGCCAAGGTTCGGTTGCAGAAGGCGAATACTCACGCAATATGAGTGAAGCGCGGCTTTGTGCCGACCAGACGGTGCGCTGGGTGGAAGTCTGCTATTGTCCCACTCCGCTGCAGGAAGAACGGCCTTACTGGGAACAATACTTCGACCTCACGAAAGTGCAGGATGCCCACGACCGTCGCAAGTGTCGCGACGAAAACGGCTCCGAGCCGTGGGCCTGCGGCGACTGCGATTGCACCGCAAGGCTGGAGCAGAAACTGAAGAAGGCCGGTGCGCCTTTCCTGGACTCACTGAACGCGAAAAAATAACCGCGATCTCTGAGGTAATATTCCTTCCGTTTATTGCACTAAAATGCCTGCGCCCTATCAACCCAGGATGGGTGGCGCGGGGTTCGCGTCCGTTCTAGACTCAGGAGTCCACGCCAATCCCTTGGACCATGGCAAATACTTACAAGCTGACATTGGACACACTCAATGACGCGGCACGAACCACGGTGGCGGCAGTAGTGTCTTTGCTCCTGGCCCGCGTTTTCAGGCTTCCGGAGTCCTACTGGGCGCCGATTTCAGCCATCGTGATCATTTCAATCGACAATCAATCCGAGGACGGTGGCCTGGCAACGGTTTGCCGGGACTGCGCTGGGCGCGGCCCTCGGGGCATTAGTCGCTACATTTTTCTCCGCCAGCGCGCTGGTGTATGGGGTTGCAGTTTTTTTGTGCGGAGTGCTATGTGCGGTTCTACGATTGGACGGAGCTTACCGTTTTGCCGCGATCACGCTGAGCATCATTGTATTGATCGCACATCAGCGTCCGGCGTGGATCGTGGCTTCGCATCGCTTTGTGGAAGTGTCGGTGGGCATTGCAGTGGCGCTCGCCGTAGCCCAACTGTGGCCTGGTCGCGGTGTGACTTCCTAGGCGATCCAGACTAGGCGATCAGATTAGACAATCCAGCCGCCACCGACAACGATATCGCCGTCGTAGAACACCGCTGCCTGGCCCGGGGTTATGGCACGCTGTGGTTCGTCAAACGTAACCAGAATCTCGTCTCCACCGACCTTCTCCAGCATCGCCGCCGCAGCCTCATGCCTATGCCGAATCTTCACCGACACCCGCATCGGCTCGCGCAGATCGTCAACCGAAATCAAATTCATGCGGCGTGCGCGCAGCGTTCGCGAATAAAGATGCTCATCGCCGCCGACCACAACCTGCTTGTCAGCCCCGTTGATCTGGATCACGTAGAGCGGCGATCCGGTCGCCACTCCCAGGCCCTTTCGCTGGCCCACAGTAAAGTTGTGAATGCCACTATGCGCGCCGATCACTTCTCCGCTCGCAGTCACCAGTTCGCCCGCAGTATCCGGCAACGCTTCGCCACTCTCCGCAAGATAAGCATCGATAAAGCGCTTGTAGTCGCCGCCTGGCACAAAACATATCTCCTGCGAATCCGGCTTCTCGGCCAGCGCCAGGCCGTGCTCACGCGCCAGCTCGCGAACCTCTGGCTTGGTTATTCCACCAAGAGGAAACAGCGTGCGGCTCAATTGCTCCTGCGTGAGGCCAAAAAGAAAATACGTCTGATCCTTACTGCGGTCAGCGGGACGCTTGAGCAGCCAGCGACCACGGGCATCGTCATACTCCACGCGAGCATAGTGCCCGGTGGCGACCGAGTCGGCGCCAATCTGTTGAGCAACGACAAGTAACTGGTCGAACTTCAAATGGTTATTGCAAAGGCTGCAAGGAATTGGCGTGCGCCCCAAAAGATACTCCGCGACGAACGGGCGCACCACATCACGCTCGAATCGCTCCTCATGATTGACCACATAGTAAGGAATCCCAATGTGCTCGGCCACGCGGCGCGCATCGTAAACATCGTCCAGCGAGCAGCAGCGTCCCGTCACCTGCTCGGGCATTCCTTCGTGACCGGCCAGCCGGCGTTGGTTCCAGAGCTGCATGGTCAGTCCGATGACGTTGTGCCCCTCCGCGCGCAGCATCGCCGCAACGGTGGAAGAATCCACACCGCCCGACATGGCTACGGCGATCGTCTTTCGATCTGGCATGGTCGTTTGGAGCAATTAGCAACTGGCAATTAGCCTTTAGCCAATCGCTAAGTGCCAATTGCTAACTGCTAATTGCTGTCCTCTTATACACCGGCGAAATCTCCCGCAACCGCGCCACCGTCTCGGGCACCAACGCAAGTGCGAAATCGATCTCGTCATTAGTATTTTGTTTGCCCAGGCTAAAGCGAATACTGGCTCGCGCCCGGTCTGCTCGAAGTCCCATGGCAGTGAGCACGTGCGACGGCTCAATCGCTCCCGACGAACATGCGGCGCCGGTTGAAACCGCGAGCCCCTTGAGATCGAGAGAGATCACCATCGCCTCGCCCTCGATATGGTCGAAATAAATGCCAGCCGTGTTTGGAACGCGAGGCGCGCCTTCTCCATTCACGCCAGCCTCATCGACTTGGGCCAGAATCCCTCGCTCCAACCGGTCGCGCAACCCGGATATCTTCTTATCATCACCGTGCTCGAAGCCCTGCATCGCCAACTCTGCTGCCTTGCCAAGACCCACGATCCCCGGAACATTCTCCGTTCCGGCGCGACGCGAGCGTTCATGGCGTCCGCCATAAAACAGCGGTTGCAGCTGCGTCCCCCGGCGCACGTAAAGCGCACCAACCCCTTGCGGCGCATGCATTTTGTGACCGGAAATCGAAAGCACATCACATCCAATCTGCTTTACATCAATGGGAACTTTGCTCGCAGCCTGCACCGCATCGGTATGGAAATAAACATCGGCCTCCGCGGCAATTTTTCCGATCTCGGCGACGGGCTGAAGCACGCCGGTTTCGTTGTTCGCCATTATGATCGAAATCAGTTTCGTGTTGGGCCTCAAAGCCCGCCGCACGTCTTCGGGATCGACCAGGCCACGTCCATCCACTGGCAGAAACGTCACCTCGCAGCCGGTTTCCTCCAAATGCTTGCACGCATGCAATACGGCATGATGCTCGACGCTCGAGATAATAATGTGATCGCCCGCGCCGGCCAATCCCGCGATCGCCAAATTGTCGCCCTCGGTGCCTCCGCTGGTAAAGACAATCTCCGCGGGCCGGCAGCCTAGCAGCGACGCCACGGAGTCTCGTGATCGCTCGACAGCGGCTCGCGTCTCCTGTCCATGATGGTGAATCGACGAAGCATTGCCAAAGTTCTCGCCAAAATACGGCCGCATCGCCTCCAGCACCTCAGGAAGAACCGGGGTGGTCGCGTTATTGTCGAGATAAACTCGGCGCATCATTTCTACTATTCTACCCGCTTCTTTAGATGCTCCAGCTGGATGATTCGCAGCGAAGGGAAATCACACCCGAAAGCGCAGATACGATGCCCGAGGCACAGGCCTGTTTAGGCGGGCCAAATGCTTAGCGGGGTCTTGCTCAAAATCTGCTGCTGCAGCTCTTCGCTCAGCGGCAAAGCGCGGAAGTCATCCAGATTCTTCTTAATATCGGGCACGCCCGGCCCTGGCCAATCCGTGCCGAACAGAGTTTTGTTAGCGATCTCATCGATGCGTGGAAAATAGCTGAGCAAAGTTTTTGGAGGGATACCGCTGATGTCGAGATAAACGTTGGCGTGGCGGCGAATTAGAAAAAATGCCGTCTTCATCCACAGCGGCCGACCGCCGTGTGCGAGCAGGATTTTAAGCCTGGGAAAATCGACGGCGACGTCATCGACATACATCGGGTCACCGTATTTGTTCCGCGCTCCGGGAAAGATCGACGTTCCCGTGTGAAACATCACCGGCACACCATTCGCCTCAGCCGCGCGATAAATGATTTCAAGTTCCTTGACTCCGTTTAAATAGTCGTTAGGAAATAAGAGTTGATGCGGCGGATGAATCTTGATCATCCGAATCCCCAGCCGCAAAATTTGCTCCATGTCCGCCAGCACATTGGTCGTGTGGCGGGGATGCAGGCTGCCGCATGAGATCAACCGCTTGGGATTTTCTTTCACGTAGTCTGCAATAAACCGATTCACGCCGTTGGTGAACCCAATCACTTCTGGCGCCACGTAGTTGATGAGCACCGCACGATCGATACCGCATGCGTCGAGATACTTAAGAAATGCTTTGGGCGAGCGGCAATATTCGACAATCTGCTCGAAGTTCGGACGCTTCTGCTTCATCAACTCGAGCGCCTGTGGCTTGAACATTTCCAGCGGCGAGATATGAACGTGGCAGTCGGTGATCATTCGGGTTGGTTTCAGTACGTCGGGACCGTTCCGTCCACGCGCCGCGACCACGCATCGATGCCGCCGCGCATGGACTGCGCCTTCTCGAATCCCTGCTGCCTCAACCACGCGGTCACGTTCATTGAGCGCACGCCATGGTGGCAAACCACCACGATGTGATCTTCAGGATCGAGTTCCTGATTGCCGCGCGATGGAATATCTCCCATGGGAATCAGCTTCGCTCTGGCCATATGCGCCGTCTCAAATTCCCACGGTTCGCGCACATCGAGCAACGTGAACGGCTCACCCTGATCGAGCTTCGCTTTTACCTCTTCGGGAGTAATCTCGTAATCCATGCTTCCCTTTGGTCAACCCCAAGCCTGACTACTTCCCTGTCCACTTCGGCTCGCGCTTTTCCATGAATGCCCGAATGCCTTCCTCTGCATCCGCAGTTCTCATCAACTCTTCCAGATAGATCTTTTCAGCTCTCGCCAGGCCCTTGTCGAAGTGTATAGCGTCCCACGCATAGAACGCTCTTTTTGTGACCGCCAACGCCGCAGGACTGAGCTTCAGCAACTCTCGCGGAGTTTCATCGCCTGCATCTCCGAGTTCTGCTTCCGGCACCGCGCGAGTCGCCAATCCAATGGCCTCCGCTTCACTGCCCGTAATCGTCCGCCCAGTCAGAACCAATTCCGCGGCCCGCTTATGCCCCACCAACGCGGCAAGTGCCGCGCACGCCACGGGCGGATAACAACCTAGTTTGATTTCTGGAAACCCCCACTGCGCCGTCGCCGACGTATACACGATGTCGCAAACCATCGCCAACTCCGCGCCGCCACCCAGGCAATGCCCCCGCACAGCAGCGACCGTCACCTTCTCGCTGGCCACTAAGGCACGAATCACGGTGTGAAACTTGAGCAGCATTTCTTCCACTTTGTCGGGAGTGTGGGCCGCGACATCGACGCCCGCCGAAAACACGGGCCCCTCGCCGCTCAGCACGATGACGGAAATCTCCGGCATCGTTTCGCTCTCGGTAAGCGCAAGCGCCAATTCCTCCATCATCGGAATGTCGATGACGTTCAGCGGCGGATTGTTCAAGGCAATCCTCGCGACGGGAGAGCTAATGTCGATCTTGAGGCGGGCCAGGCTGGATTCTGTCAAAGTGGAGGCCATGATTTTCTCTGTGTCTCTGTGCCTCTGTGGTGAACCAATTGTGGACTAGAGATTGATCGCCGACTTCCTCACCTCGCCGATGCTGGCCAGCGGATCGCGCGCTCCCACCTTCTCGGCAATCCATTTCTTCTCATTCGCGATGATTTCCAGCAACAGCTTCTTGTCTTCAGCCGAGGGCATGTATTCCTTCAAGTGCTCTTCATAGAAGCGATCGTCGATGGGTTCTCCCGTCTGCGCGTGGAACTTTTGTCTCGCCCAACGCCCAATTTCGCGATTGAACTTGATATGAGGCGCATACAGCTTCGGTTGCCCCGGCTTCAGGTAGCCATTGAATCGCTCGATCAGGCCCGCCACTTCATCGCGATAAAGATTGCGGTTGTAATCGTTCAAATCGTCGAGGTCCGGCGTGTTTTCATTCTTCGGTTCGTCGTAGCGCCCCTTCACGCCCCAAACATAAGCCCAGTGCGCCGACGAAGAATGGTCGGTCCCGAAGAGATCATAAGAACTCGAAATCCATTTATTGAGATACTTCTGAATCAGCCAGCCTGGAATCACGCCCGCTTCCACGATGCGCCGCAGCCCGTCGTTGCCCGTGCCCATGTGAAATGCCTCTTCACGCAGCATGTATGACATCGACCTTCCCAGCGGAGCAAACGCCGAATACTTCAGCATCTGCAACTGAAATTTTCCGTCGCGATCGACAAAGTCGGTGTACGTGAAAAAATCCATCCAGTTATCGACGTCGACATTGAACGCACCCAGTAATCGTTTGTTCTCGAAAGCACGGCGCTCAAGCATTTTCTGCGCTTCAACTTTGCCTGAGTAACCAAAATGATCCACCAGCAGGGCGCACATCTGCCAGCCGTGGCGCATTTCTTCGATCATGACTCGAGTGATGGCGCGGCGGTCCCAGTCGGTTGGCGCATTTTCGAGCAGGTTACGCTGTTGTTCGACGCTCGCAAACTCGGTATCGCCCTGGTAGACGATCATGTTCATCAGGGCATCGCGCATCTGCTGCGTAGGAATCTGGCGCAGATTTTCCCACTTGCGGCGCCCCTTGTACGAACCGAACTCAATTTCTTCCGTGTCGATCACCCCGTAGAGCGTGTCGAACTGGAAGGCCTCAATGTCCGACGTGTTGACGCCGATGTCCTTGCGCCAGTCATTGAACATGCCTTCCCAGTCACTGAACGTTCCTATCTTCGCTACTTTGCCTGGCATCAATTTTTCCTCAACATACTGTCGTATCAAAACCGGCAGTTAGCAATTGGTTATCAGCAGCTAGCTTTTAGCCGCTAGCTTTCCACCCCTTGTCCGCATTCAGCGTTCTTCGCCACGTCCAGGGTCAACCGCTAATTGCTAACTGCCAACTGCTCGCTTCCTACTTCGCCTTGAAAACTGCGGGCCGCTTCTCCACATACGCCGCCAGCCCTTCTTTCGCATCTTCACTCTGGAAGAGTAGTTGCTGGTTCTCGCGTTCGACGGCCAGTGCCGACTCCATGGGAATCTCCCATCCCGTCTGCACCGCGCGCTTGATGCGGCCAACGGCCTTGGCAGCCTTATTCGGAGGACAGAACTGCTTGGCGTACTCCATCATGTTTTCCATAAAGCCATCGCGCTCGTAGATATCGTTGACAATGCCAAGTTCTTTTGCTTCTTCAAACGAGAATGTGTTGCCCGTGACCATCAACTCGATCGCCTTGCTCTTGCCCACCAGCCGCGAGAGGCGCTGCGTGCCGCCGGTACCGGGAAGAACGCCCAAATTTACTTCCGGCAGCCCGATCTTACCCGCGTCCTTCCGCGCGATGCGTATGTCGGCAGCCATCGCGATTTCCAACCCGCCGCCCACGCAGTGCCCGTTGATCGCCGCAATCACCAGCTTGGGCGTGTGCTCCAACCGCAGCAACATTTCGTTGGCATGAAGGCAGAAGTAGTACTTAAACGTGGGATCGACGCTCGACAACATCTTGATATTCGCTCCCGCCGAGAAAAACTTGTCTCCAGCGCCGGTCAGCAAAATGACGTAAACATCATTCTCCATGCGCGCCCGCAGGATCGCCTCATCCAGTTGCCGGTTCATCTCGTAGGTGTACGTGTTCGCCGGCGGATCACACATCTCGATCACCGCTACCCCGCCGTCGGTGCGGTAGTTGACAAGCTGTTTGGTAGTCTCGCCGGTGGCCGGCTGCACTGTGGTCGCCATGTGTGTCACTCCTTAATCAATATTCCTTGAAATGTCTTCTTATATCTCAGATTTTACTCTTGTCATTCACTCATCCACTTGCATTTATCCACTTGTCATCACTCATCCCCTTGTCATTCCGAGCGAAGCGAGGAACCCTGGTTTCGCCGGGAAGCATCACAAACCTACGCTAGCGCCCATCCCTCCGCCCCTTTCCGCTAGCCAGCAAGCCGCGTAGAAAAATATCTCCCATATTTCGAGCAAGTTGTTCCGCATCCGCGTCGACGCGCGGATTATGCCAGGTATAAATCCAATTCATCATGCCGAAAAGACTAAGTACAGCGACGCGGGTTGAAAACTCCAACCTTTGGTCGCGCTTCAACTCATCCAGCAAGCCAACGCAGATTTTGTAGTATTCACGCTTAATGGCGGCAACCTCTGAAGCGAAACCGTCTTTCAACGCCTCAGCCTCGTGCGACAACACCTTCATCGCTGCTGGGTTGGCCAGAAAATATTCCAGGTGATTGAGAATGAAGATGCGAATTTGCTGTTCCGGATCGCTTACACCCTGAAGCCGTTCTTTTAGCCGCTGCACGATCGTGGTGAATGTGTGCTTCTGAATCAGGAAGAGCAGCCGCTCCTTGGATTCGAAATAGTAATAAAGCCCCGCAAGGGACATACCGCTTGCGCGCGACAGGTCACGCATCGAAGCGCCTTCGTACCCCTTCTTGCAGAAGACGTCAGTCGCGCGCGCCAGAATCTCCGCCAGCCGTCGGTCAAAGCGCGTGACCGGTGGAGGTGCAGAGCGATGGCGCCGTGACGCATGAACTCTCGCCGCTGTGGACGGACTTCCCATGGGCTATCTAAACAGGATGATTCGAACGTTCGTTCGAATGTAGTATACGAGAAATCGTGCGGGAAAGCCAAGAAAATGGGCGGCGAACTAGGTCTCAACTATGTTTCCGCGGCGCCCCCGCAGCCTCGTAGGCTCGGCTCAGCCACTCCAGGGGAGCGCGCAGATCGGTGTCGCAGGACATCTCAAAGGTAAACCAGCGCGCCTTTCGCATCTGAGTTAAACCAATTCGAGGATCTTGCCGCAAGCGGGTGCTCAACCGAGCTGATGGAGACTCCAACTTGAAGGCCAGCGCATTCGGCGTATCCATGGAAGGCGCGTCCAGTAACCTGCTGCCAGTCCGCCACTTCAGTCGTCAGCGCAGCCGACCAGGCATTCATCTCGTCAGAAACTAGGGGCAGCTTAGGGCGAGTGTTTTTCAGACTGGTTGGCTTGGACGCTTTCACATCCGGCCTGCGTTAGTTCCTGACATCCGCCAGCAGCCGCTCTACTTCGCTCTTCACTTCCCCGGTGAGAGGCAGCAACGGCAAGCGCGCGGGCCCGCCGAAGTAGCCGTTGAAATCCATACCGTACTTCACTCCAGGAATGCCCAACTCGCCAACGACACGTTGCGCCGCTAGAGCAATCCGCTCCTGCTTGAGCCGCGCCAACTCGGCGTCGCCTTCTTTCCATGCCGCATAAATCTCGTAACACGAGGTCGGCGCGGCGCACGCGAAGGCCAGAATCGCTCCTACGGCACCCGCATCGAGCGAGGCGTGCAACTTGTTCGCTGCGCCCACCAACACTTGGAACCCAACTTCCTTTTGCCGGGTTTTCATTTTCCCGACCACCGTAACTGCCGCCGAAGATGGTTTTACCTCAGCTGCGCCAGACAACACTCCCACCGGAATCAGTTCCCCGCCATCGCTTCCCGCTGTCGCGGCGGCCAGCATGCGCGGCGTCACCGCCTCAAACGTCTCCGTAACCATAGCGCTTCGCAGGATGTGCCGCGTTCCTTCCACCATCTTGCAAACCTTCTCCACGTCGCCGCTCGATTCCTTAATCCCGATTACATTCGGATGTTCCACCAGTTCAACGACCAACTCAGCGGGAATGTCGTAGCCAGTCGCTTGAGGAAAGTTGTAAATGATCACCGGCAACGGTGAGCGATCGGCCACGGTGCGGTAAAAGGCAAGAATGTTAACCGGCTGCATCTGCTTCTTGTAGTAGTGCGGCGTGCGCACCATGGCAACGTCATAGCCAAGCTCGGCGGCGTACTCAGTGAGCCGCAACGTCTCGATCGCCGACTCGACTCCAGTGCCGGCGATCAACACCTTGTTTGGCACAGTCGCTTCGCGGGCGGACTTCAGCACATCGCGCTGCTCCTGACCCGCAAGCAGAATCGCTTCGCCGGTCGAGCCGAGCACCACAATGCCCGCACAAGGCGTCCGTGAGTAGCGCTCAACATTGCTCTCTAGCTTTTTGTAGTAGACATTGCCGTCAGGATAGAACGGCGTCGTGATCGGAGGGAAAATACCGTGGAGTAGCATCATGGCCTCGCACGTTCATTATGCCACGCGAGGTGTGGCTAAATATCTGCGATTAGTTTTTCACGACTCGTTCTGCCTGCAACTCCTGCAGCGCTCGTATATTCACTTCCCCACGTTGCAGCGCCGCGATCCCTTCCGCAGCCGCGCGTGCTGCCGAAAGCGTGGTAATCGTCGGAATGCTCGCAGTCACCGCCGCGCGCCGGATGGCCTTCTCATCGAACCACGGCTCGGGACCAGTAGGAGTATTTACAATGAGATGAATGCGCTGGCCTTTAATGAAATCGACCACATTCGGACGCCCCTCTTTCACTTTGTAAACGCGCTCGACTCGCATGCCCGCCGCCTCGATCACGTCCCCCGTGCCGGACGTAGCAACCAGCTTGAAACCCATATCCACAAACTTGCGCGCGACTTCGGCGACATGCGGTTTGTCGTGGTCGGTTACGCTGACAAATATCGTTCCCGTCGTCGGCAACTTCTGTCCAGCGGCCAATTGCGCTTTGCCGAAAGCTTCTCCAAAACTGTCGCCCACGCCCATCACTTCGCCGGTCGATCTCATCTCCGGTCCCAGCACCGTATCCACGCCGGGAAACTTATTCCAGGGAAACACCGGCGACTTCACGTAATAGTGGCTGCCGGTGTCAAGGTCGGCATGCCTCTCAATATTCTCCGGCAGGAACTCACGCAGCTTGCGCCCAGTCATCAGCCGCGCCGCAATCTTCGCCATCGCCACGCCCGTCGCCTTCGAAACATACGGCACCGTGCGCGAAGCTCGCGGATTCACTTCCAACACATAAACTTTTCCACCCTCGGCACCGTTCCCCGATCCGCTACCGTTGCGCCGTGGGATGGCAAACTGAATATTCATCAGCCCCACCACATTCAGCGCCCGCGCCAGTTTGAAGGTGTAATCGCGCATGCGCTCCATCAGCGGCAGCGGAATATCCACGGCGGGCAGCACGCACGACGAATCGCCCGAGTGAATGCCAGCCTCTTCAATATGCTGCATAATTCCGCCAATCACCACGTCCTCGCCATCGGAGAGCGCGTCCACGTCAACTTCGATGGCATCTTCGAGAAAGTGATCGATCAGCACCGGACGATCCTGCGAATATTCGACCGCCTCTTTCATGTAGCGCAGAACTGACTCTTCATCGTGCGCGATCACCATGGCGCGCCCACCCAGCACGTACGAAGGTCGGACGACAACCGGGTATCCAACGTGCTTTGCGCCCTCGATCGCCTCTTCGAGCGAAGTTGCCATCACGCCCGCTGCCTGGGGAATTTTCAATTCCTCCAGCAGTTTGTTGAAATGTTTGCGATCTTCAGCCAGATCGATCGATTCCGGCGAGGTGCCGATAATCTTCACGCCCGCCTGCTTGAGCGGCAAAGCCAGGTTGAGCGGAGTTTGCCCGCCAAACTGGACAATCACGCCCACGTCCGCTCCCTTCGATGTCTCGTGCTGATAGATTGCCCACACGTCTTCGAAAGTGAGTGGCTCGAAGTAAAGCCGGTCGCTGGTATCGTAATCGGTCGAGACGGTCTCAGGATTGCAGTTGATCATGATCGTCTCGTAGCCGTCTTCGTGCAGCGCAAACGATGCGTGACAGCAGCAGTAATCGAACTCAATTCCCTGTCCGATGCGGTTCGGCCCGCTGCCTAGAATGATCACCTTCTTCTTATCGGTCGGCGCCGCCTCGTCTTCGTCTTCGTAAGTCGAGTAAAGATATGGCGTGAAGCTCTCAAATTCCGCGGCGCACGTATCGACACGCTTGTACACCGGCATCACGCCATGCTTCTTCCGAAGATGCCGCACTTTTTCTTGACCTTCGAGCCGCCAAATGTTGGCCAGTCGTCCGTCGGAGAACCCCATGCGCTTGGCCTCGCGCAGCACCGCCGGCGGGACCGACTCGATCGGATGCTTCTCCAACTCAAGTTGCATGTCGTTAATTTCTTTCAGTTGGTAAAGAAACCACGGATCCATCGAAGTCATCTTCGCGATTTGCTTTACCGTGTGCCCCTGCCGCAGCGCGTAGCGGACATAGGCCAGCCGCTCGGGATGTGGCGTCACCAGCCGTTGCGTCAGAATCTTCGGTTCGATCTTGTCGGCGCCAACCTTCTTTCCTGTATCGAGCGAGCGAATGCCCTTCATCAGGGCTTCTTTGAAGGTACGTCCGATGGCCATCACTTCGCCCACCGACTTCATCTGCGGCCCCAGCGTATCGTCCGCGCCGGGAAATTTTTCAAACTGCCATTTCGGAATCTTCACCACAACGTAGTCGAGCGTCGGCTCAAAACACGCCGGCGTCTTGCGCGTGATGTCGTTGGGAATTTCGTCCAGCGTGTATCCCACGGCAAGTTTCGCAGCGATCTTCGCAATCGGAAATCCCGTAGCCTTCGACGCGAGTGCAGAAGAGCGAGAGACGCGCGGGTTCATTTCGATCACCACCATGCGCCCGGTCTCGGGATTCACGCCGAATTGAATGTTCGATCCGCCGGTATCCACGCCAATCTCGCGAATTACTGCAATCGACGCGTCGCGCATTGCCTGGTATTCGCGGTCCGTGAGCGTCTGCGCCGGCGCCACGGTGATGGAATCTCCCGTGTGCACGCCCATGGGATCGAAGTTCTCGATCGAGCAGATAATGATGACGTTGTCTTTCGTATCGCGCATCACCTCGAGCTCGAATTCCTTCCATCCCAGCACCGACTCTTCAATCAGCGCTTCGTGCACTGGAGAAAAATCGAGACCTCGCGACAGCACTTCGATCATCTCCTCGCGATTGTATGCAATACCTCCGCCCGAACCGCCCAGCGTAAACGAAGGCCGCACAATCACCGGGAACCCGATTTTCCCGGCAAACTCAATCCCATCTTTCGTGTTATTCACCAGCGCCGACTTGGGCACATCGAGCCCGATCTTCTGCATCGCGTCTTTGAAGAAGAGCCGGTCTTCCGCCTTCTTGATGGCGGCAACGTTGGCGCCGATCAAGTGGACATCGTATTTTTCGAGAACGCCGCCGTCGGAAAGTTCGATTGCAAGATTGAGCGCAGTCTGCCCTCCAACGGTCGGAAGCACGGCAAAACCAGCTCCCGGCGCCATCTCCCGCTCGATGCGAATAATTTCTTCCAGATACTCAAGCGTAAGCGGCTCGATATAAGTGCGGTCGGCAATTTCCGGATCGGTCATGATGGTCGCCGGATTCGAATTCGCCAGCACGACTTGATAGCCCTCAGACTTGAGCGCCTTGCAAGCCTGTGTGCCAGAGTAATCAAACTCCGCCGACTGCCCGATGACGATGGGCCCGGAGCCAATAATTAGGATTTTCGAGATGTCAGTACGTTTGGGCATTTGATATTCGTATTCTGAAACCTGTCATCCCGACCGAGTCAGTTGAACGGCGAAGCCGGTCAACTGGCGAGTGGAGGGACCGCGCTTGCTGAGCATCGGCGCTTAAAGCCAACAGCAGATCCCTCGACTACGAAGATCGCCCGCTTCGCGAACGATCTTCTTCGCTCGGGATGACAGAATAAGAAATCGCCTCACCCCTTCCACTCCTCCATCATCTGCACGAAATCCTTAAACAGATAATGCGAGTCATGCGGGCCCGGCGCGGCCTCCGGGTGATACTGCACGCTGAACAGCGGCAGGTTTCGGTGCCGTAGGCCTTCCAAAGTTTGATCGTTCAGATCGACATGCGTCAGCTCAACTTCGCTCTCGGCAAGCGAATCCGGATCGACCGCAAAGTTGTGGTTGTGCGCCGTGATTTCGATCTTGCCCGTCTTCAACTGCTTCACTGGATGATTCCCGCCATGGTGTCCAAATTTCAGCTTGAAAGTTTTCCCACCGAGTGCGATGCCGACAAGTTGATGTCCCAGACAAATGCCAAAGATCGGCATCCGCCCCATCAATCGACGAATCGAATCCACGGCGTACGTACACGGCTCCGGATCGCCTGGGCCATTCGACAGAAACACTCCATCCGGCTTCAGAGCCAAAACATCCTCCGCCAAAGTCTGCGCCGGGACGACGGTTACCCGGCATCCCTCACCGCGTAACTTACGCAGAATGTTTTGCTTAATCCCGAAATCGTAAGCCACTACATGAAATCGCGCTGGCTCGTCCTTTACACCCACCATCGCCACCGGCTCATGCGAGCGCTCGCCAACCTCCCAAACGTACGGTCCCTTGGTGCTCACCACTTTCGCCAAGTCCATCCCGTCCATCTTCGGAATCGAGTTCGCCTTGGCGACCAACTTCTCCGCATCGCTCTCGAGCGTAGAAACCACGCCGCGCATGACGCCGTGATCCCGCAGATGCCGCACCAGCGCCCGCGTGTCGATATCTGACAACACCGGCACCTTGAACTGCTCCAGATATTCTTCGGCCACCTGCTGCGAGCGCCAGTTCGAGCTCACTTTCGAGAACTCGCGCACGATCAGCCCTTCGATCCACGGACGCGTGGCTTCGTTGTCTTCCTGATTGGTGCCGTAGTTGCCGATCTGAGGATTGGTCAGGACAACAATCTGACCTGAATACGAGGGGTCGGTGAAAATTTCCTGGTAGCCGGTGATGGAAGTATTAAAAACGACTTCGCCGTAGCACTCGCCTTTGGCGCCGTAACCTTTGCCTCGGAAGACTCGCCCGTCTTCCAGCGCAAGGATAGCTTGCATTCTCGCTCCAACGTGTGGATTTTATGAATTTTAACAGGGATTACGGCTGACACCAAGAGGAGAAACGAGGCAGGGTTGTGGAAATCCCCAAAGAATATTGCTGATTGTTGATCGACGATTGCTGATTGTCGATTGATGATTAAGAACTGTTGCTCGACGACGCGAATAGCAAGGGCTTTGAAAGGGGGCGCCCCGTTAAGGCGCGCTCTGGTGAGATGAAACTAACTCTGTCATCCCGAGCGAAGATGATTGTCCGTTTCGCGGACGATCATCGGAGTCGCGGGACTTGCTGTTGCCTGCGGCGCTGATGCAATCAAGGCGGACAGCAGGTCCCTCCACGCAAATAACGGCCAGCTTCGCTGACCGTTATTCTTGATTCTTGGTCGGGATGACAATGTGTGGGAAGTACGAAGGAACACCGTTACAGCGCGTACATGATCGCGGCAGTTTTCAATCAACAATCAGAAATCAGCAATCAACAATGATCTACCGCACGCGTCCCAGCTTATCCATCGGCCAATATCCAAACACCGCCTTGCCATAGATATAGCTCTGATGAACGGGCCCGAAATCCCGGCTGTCGTTCGACATCGACCGGTGATCGCCCAGCACCAAATAGCACTCTGGCGGCACAACCGTCTCCGGGTATGATCGCGAATCTGTGTAGGCCGGAGGAACGTAGTCCTCGTCCAGCGCTTCGCCGTTCACGTAAACTTTGCCGCCGTCGATGCGAACCCGATCCCCGGCGATTCCGATCACGCGCTTGATATAACTCTTTGAAGGGTCTCGCGGGTAACGGAAGACTACAATATCCCCGCGCGAAATCGGCTCCAGCCGATACACGAACTTGTTGACGAAGATGCGCTCCTGATCTTCGAGCGAAGGCATCATGCTCGTGCCTTCCACCTTCACCGGCTGATAAATGAAGACGATGATGAACGCCGAGATCGCGAGCGAGAGAATCAGATCACGCAACCAGACTGCGATCGCCGGACGCAGCCGCGCCGCAGATTTTCCCGTCGTCTCAGGCGCCTGGGATGACACCGGGGCTGGTGTCCCGTCTTGCGTGCTGGGTATGTCAGGCATGCAAATTCTTATTGTATACAGATCGTGCTTTTTCGGCGGCGAGTTGTCAAAGTCCTACGAATTCTCGGTGTACCCCCACTTCAGGCGCCCGCGTATCAACTCTCTCAACCTGCGCCCGCCTCCCAGAAAACGCGAAAAACGGTTAAAATCAACAGGTCTCTAGGAGATGCCCATGCCGCCGACCCGGCCCTTCAATCTAAAATTCGCCTACCACGCTCTAACCCTGCTTTGTCTATTATTGGTTACGCTGGCCACATCGGCGCAGTTCACCGCCCAACAGGACGAGGGCGGCATCCCTGCGTATAACGCCGGACCGCCCGTGAAGGGAACGAAACTGCCCGCGATTCTCACCAAGGACCAACTCTGGGGAGCCGACGCCCAATATCCATACCAGACTCATGCCTATGAACTCGCGGCGAAGATTCCGGACGTGATTCACCAGCAACCCTGCTACTGCTATTGCGATCGCATGGGCCACAATAGCCTGCGCAGTTGCTACGAGACCACGCACGGAGCGCGGTGCTCGACTTGCCTGAAAGAGCTCTACTACTCCTATCAGCAGCACAAAAACGGCAAGACTGCTTCACAGATCCGCGCCGGTATCATCAAAGGCGAATGGAAACAGATCGACCTGCAGTCCGCCGCAACCATGAACTAGCTTTGAGTACCCAGTACCGAGTACCTAGTACCCAGAAAAAACCGGGAGACCGTTCCGAAAGTGTTTTGCTGGGTACTGGCAACTAGGTACTGGGCACTGGCTCTCAATTGCCCTCCGGCGGCACTTTGGGTGATACTTGAGTATCCGCTCTGCGAAGTTTTAAAGTAAGGAGTTCCCTATTACGACGAGCACAGGAAAAATTCTTCACATGGCTCAAAAGGCTAACCCCAAGAAAACAGCGCTGGCGGACGATCCGCGCGTTACACAGGCTCTGCAAAATTACGAAGCCGGGCTCAGGGCACTGCAGGAGCACAAATACGAAAAGGCGAAGCCGCTCTTCCAGAAGGTTCTCGCCGGCCCTACCAAGGAACTGACGGATCGGGCTGCGGTTCATCTCAGCATTTGCAACCAGCACCTTGAACGCTCCGCCACCACGCAATTCAAAAACGTGGAAGAGCACTATGACTATGCCGTCTCTCTCATGAACGTCGGAGACTACGTCACGGCTCGTGAACATATCGAAAAACTGATCAAGCAGTCGCCCAAGACCGATTTTGTCGTCTACGGTCTGGCCGCGCTCGACTGTCTGACAGGTCATGTGGAAGATTCTCTTAAGCATCTGGATGAAGCTCTTCGCCTGAATGCCAGCCTGCGCTTCCAGGCGCGTAACGACTCCGATTTTCACAACCTGGCCGAAGACCCGCGCTTTACAGAATTGTTGTATCCGGATCCCGGCGCTGATCTTTCTTCCACCGACGGTTCTTACGGCGAGGACGAACCTTACTAGCGCGATCCGCGGCATTCCGCTATGGAACCAGATATCGCCGATCTCCTGGCTTCGGAACGGACTGCGCGCGAGCGCGGCCTGCGCGTGGTTGCCATCGGCGGTGGCACCGGGCTTTCGACTCTGCTCAAGGGCCTGAAGCGATTCGCCCTCACTCCGGAAGAGATTTCCATCGCTCCGCCCGACACCCCAATCATTCGCGATCTCTGCGCCGTCGTTACCGTCAGCGATGACGGTGGTTCCAGCGGCCGCCTTCGCAAAGAATTCAACATGCTTCCTCCCGGCGACATTCGCAACTGCATCGTCGCCCTCAGCGCAGACGAGGCTCTGCTCTCCCGGCTTTTTCAACATCGCTTTGCCAAAGGTTCCGGCCTCGAAGGTCACAGCTTCGGCAATCTCTTCCTCGCCGCGCTCACCTCGATCACCGACGATTTCTCCGAAGCTGTGCGCCTTTCTTCAGAAATCCTAGTCACCCGTGGCCACATTCATCCCGCTACCACTTCCAACATCGAACTTGAAGCGCTGATGGAAGACAGCACTCGCGTCCGCGGAGAAACCAACATCACCGCCAGCAAGGGCCGCATCCACGAACTTTTTCTCGTGCCGGCCAACGTCGAACCTTTGCCGCAAACCCTTGATGCCATCGCCCGTGCCGATATCATCAGCGTCGGTCCCGGAAGCCTGTTCACAAGTCTCATTCCCAATCTCCTGGTACACGGCATCGCCGAGGCTATCGTCAACTCGCCCGCCATCAAGGTTTACATCTGCAACCTGATGACCCAGGCGAATGAGAGTCTGGGCCTCACCGCCGCCGACCACATTCGCGCCCTCAATCGACACGCGCATCAGCAGATCTTCGACTACGCGCTCATCAACCGCACTCCCGTCTCCAACGAGCTCAAAGCAAAATATGCGCTCGAAGGTGCCTGCCAGATCGTCGCCGATCTCGAAGCCATCGAGGCGCTTGGCGTTATCCCCGCTCTAGGCGACTATCTCGAGGAGGCCGGGGTAGCGAGGCACAACACTACCCGTGTTGCTACAGACTTGATCCAGTTCACAACCCGGAGCGCACGTGCCGAGCGCAAAGCCCAGGCTCAGGTAAAGTCTTAAAGTTTGCCTTCTCGCTTCCTTTCGTAACACTCGTTAGAATGCTCAGTATGAAGTTGTTGAGAATAACCTCACCCATGAAAAGAACACGGAAGCTCACCCTGGCCATACTGCTGATCACGGTTTTGCTGGTCGGCGGAGTTTACGCACAAAAGGACAAGGATGACGAAGCCAGTGCGGCCTTGAATTTCCTCGTAATTAAAGAAGATAACGGCAAGCCGGTGCGCAATGCGGCCGTGATCCTGCACCCTGTGACTACGCATGGAAAACAGGCCCGCGGCGGCTTCGAACTTAAGACTGATCTCGATGGCAAAACCAACTTTGACGGGGTTCCCTACGGCAAACTAAGGGTGCAAGTGTTGGCTTCCGGATTCCAGACTTTTGGCGAAGATTACGATGTCGATCATCCCAAGATGGATTTCACCATCAAGCTCAAGCGTCCCCAGGATCAGTACTCCATTTATGGAGACGCCCCGAGCCAGAAGAAAGACAGCAAACCGCCGCCGGATCCTAACGCCAAGCCGCAGTAAACAACTACAACCGACAGTATGGAGACGGCTCCTGACCTCCGACCACTTGATTTAGAATCTCACCCATGCCCTACCTTCTGAAAACCGAGCCCACCGTCTACTCTTTCGCAGACCTTCAACGTGAAGGCACAACCATCTGGGACGGAGTTACCAATCCCGTCGCGGTCAAGAATCTGCGCGGCATGAAGCCGGGCGAGCCGCTCATCATTTACCACACGGGCGACGAGAAGAGCGCGGTAGGATCGGCAACCGTGGTATCGGTCGACGCCAGCGACGCCAAGAATCCACAGGTCAAAATCAAAGTTGGCAAGCCGCTGGCAACGCCCGCCACACTAGCGGAGATGAAAGCGAACAAACTGTTCGCTGATTCCCCCCTCGTGCGCCAGGGTCGGCTTAGCGTCGTGCCGTTAACCGAGCCGCAATACGAACTACTCACAGGTAAATGACGATCCAGAAATGACTGCCTTGCCCGCGCGAGAACTCCGCTGTCTGACTGGCAGCTTCTTGCGCCCTCCACAATGATCTCCCTGGTTTTCCCTTAGACGCCACACTCCTACTGAGGATGGTTATCCGGAGGCTTGGGCGTGTTCCTGTCGGCATAATTCTTATCGGCAATCGATCGATCCGTATAGTCCTTGCGCTCCGTATCATATTTGTAACTTGCAGGCGCGGCCGCGTCGGAGTGGTCAATCGGCTTCATCGCGACTACTTGATAGTGCCGCATCTTGTGGTCGCCGTCGACGACGCGCATGTCCATGCCATCCTTTTTGATTTTGAATTCGCCTTCCCGGCCCACCGGAAGCAGGACTGGATGCTTATGATCGAGCGGTCGCACATGGTACTCCATATCGTCGGTGCGAAGCATGTACTGCGGGCAAAGCTTTTCGTCGGAGTTCACATGCGTGACGCCGACGGAGGCCCAGACGCTACCCAGGCCCGTCAGGCCACGTTCGTGGGCTCCACAAGGCACAGCCTCCATCCTCTCAATCATGGCACGATCGGGATGTTTCTTCGCGTCGCCTGCAAATCCAGGAAGCGTAATAAGTACAGTAAGAGTAGCGATGAGTGGCACCTTGCGATTCATACAATCCTCCCGTGTAAAAAATCTTGATCCTCCGTTGCCGTTACGATCTATCTCCCCAAAAAATTAAAATAGAGACAAGAGAGAAAGGCCGTCTTGGGCGGCCCTTTCCTCTTGAGTGGATTTATGGACTATTTGGGCTTGGATTCAGTGCCCACTTTAGCCGTGCTGTGCGTGCTGAACTGTTGCGTTGACTGCAGGAAGGCCTGCGGGTTCTCGCTTAGTTCTTCATGCACCTGAGGATGCGACTTCAGATAGTCCGCAAGGGCCGGATGATCCTCGATATATTCCTTGTCGGTGGCGAGCGAAGGATTCTTCGAGAGTTCGCCGGCGATGTTGTTGTGACCTTCCAGAAACTCGTTGAAGCTCGCCAATTCCCCACCGGTGACGTCGCGATCATGCCCCATACGCGCATCTTGGCGCTGGTCAAAGCGTTCCTCCCGATGCATGAATGCATTCGGATTTTCCTTGTACTCCTCACGCACTCCCGGATGGTCGGCTAGGAACTGCTGCAACGCCGCGTGACTTGCGACAAATTTTTTGTCGTCCACCAGCGATGGATCTTTACGCAATTGTTCAGCGATCTCAGGATGGCTATCCATAAACCGGTCCATATTCGCCAGCTCCGCCCGCGTGACATCAGAATCTCGTCCGCGATCTTCACGCCGGTCATAGCGCTCTTCCTGATGCATGAATGCGTTGGGATTTTCCTTGTACTCCTCACGCACTCCCGGGTGGTCAGCTAAGAATTGCTGCAACGCCGCGTGACTTGCGACAAATTTTTTGTTGTCCACCAGCGATGGATCCTTGCGCAACTGTTCGGCGATTTCCGGATGACTATCCATGAACCGGTCCATATTCGCCAATTCAATGCGCGTCACGTCAGAATCTCGCCGATCCTCGCGCCGATCGAAGCGCTCCTCCTGGCGCATAAACGCGTTCGGATGTTCCTTATATTCCTCGCGCACTCCCGGATGGTCGGCAAGAAATTGCTGCAATGCTGGGTGGCTCGCGACAAACTTCTTGTCGTCTACCATCGACGGATCCTTGCGCAATTGTTCGGCGATCTCGGGATGACTATCCATGAACCGGTCCATGTTTGCCAGTTCAGTCCGTGTCACGTCAGAATCGCGTCGATCCTCGCGCCGGTCAAAGCGCTCCTCCTGGCGCATGAATGCATTCGGATTCTGGCTGAGTTCTTCGCGCACTTCGGGATGCTGCTGCAAATATTGCTGCAGGTCCGCGTGTTTCTGGACGAACTCTTGATTGTTCACCAGCGACGGATCCTTGCGCAGCTGTTCGGCAACTTCGGGATGCGAATCTAGAAATTTGTCGAAGCCGGCAAGTTGCCGTCGGGTCGCGTCGTCGTCGCGGTCCTGGGTTTGCGCGGGGACTTGCGCCGCGGTTTGCCCGGCCATCGACTGCGAATGCGCGCGTATTGGGGATGCACCTAAGACGATGGCGCCCGCTGTCACTAGGATGAAGCCATAATGCACAAGATGATTTGCGCGTTTCATAAATAGTTGTGTACCTCCTGAAAATGGACGAATGTGGCTCATCCATCAAGCCACATGTGGAAGGGTGCACGGCTAGGGCCATGAGGCGAAAGCGGACTATCTCTCGGGGATTAAGCGGCTTGGAGGCACGCTACGGAAGAAACCTGAAATCTTTCTAGGGGATGCAATTTCGACATGACCGAGGAAAATCGTTATACGGCTAAGACCTGAGATACAAGAACGAGAAGACGGACACAAAATTCCATCGTACCGTTGGAGTTTTGCACACTTCCTGCAGCGACCGTTAAACAGCCGCCCGATCGCAATGAATGCGCCTTCGCAGCGCTGCCTCCCGAAATTAAACTGCTTACAAAACTTTGCAAAACTCTCGCCCACCGTTAGCAACCCCGCGCCTAAACTAAAGGTTCATATGCAAATGGCGAAGGAAGACTGAAGTTAATGATTTCTGAACGACTGAAAACGAAAGCCAATGCTCCGTTACGCCACCTCTACGCAACCGCCATCTGCCTTTTGTGGCTGCTGGCTGCAATGCCGTCGCATGCGCAGGAAACTCAGGAAAAAATAGATATCGATAACCTTTCCCGCACATTCATCTTGCATCTTCCCCAGGGCTACAACGATCAGCAGCGCTATCCCCTCGTAATTGTGCTCCACGGCCAAAATCAGGATTGCCGACGATATGGGCCAGGCTCACGCATTTCAGCCAGTTCGCCGAGAAGAACGGCATCATCGCCGTCTATCCCAACGCCATACGTGGACAGTGGAATATTGGAATACATCCGGAGCAGCCCTCCAGCGGAATGGGCCGGCGCGGCAGCGGACGCCGTGGCGGCTGGGGCGGCGGAGGCGGAGGCTATCCCGGCGGTGGAGGCTATCCAGGTGGCGGAGGCTATCCCGGCGGCCAACGTGGAGGACAGAATCCCGACGAAACCAAGAATCGTCCTGAGCCTGCCGATGACGTTGCCTTCCTCAATCAAATGCTCAACCAGCTCATGCTCAAGTATTCAATCGACTCTCATCGCATCTACGCCACCGGCCTGGGCGATGGTGGTTTTATGGCGATGCGCGCGGGCTGCAACATGGCGGATCGTGTGGCTGCGATTGCCCCTGTGTCCGCGTCCTTGCCCAAGGCGATGATCTGTCTTCCCTCACGTCCCGTGCCCGCGCTATTTATCGACGGCACCGAAGACCCCGTCGTCCCGTACAACGGCGGCACCTACAAGCCAGGCAAGTTCCCCGTGCTTTCCGCGGAAGAGAGCGCGAAGTCGTGGGCCAAGTTCGACCGCTGCGAAGAAAAACCGACACAGGACAAGGTGCCGCCAGTGGACAAAAATAAAGACAAGGGCGCCAGGGAAACCAAGACTTTCACCTTCAGCGGCTGCCACGACAATGCGCAGGTTGTTCTTTACGCGGTCAAAGATGGTGGCAACACCTGGCCCGGCGGCGAGCAGTACACGACCGAAAAAGAGGTCGGAAAAGTCAGCTACGCCATCTCCGCGAACGAAAGCATCTGGAACTTTCTAAACACAAAGAAAATCGCAAGCGACGCCACACCCGAACAGAAAAACGTCCCCGAACAGCGATAGGCGTCCGAGAGGAGGAGATATTCATGTGGGGACAGCCGCCCTCGGCTGTCCATCGAGCGCAGCTCGATCTGCTTTTCTCTCAACGCCGACAACTCCCGAACGAGCTAGGTTCGCTTACTCGAGATTCGGATGCGCATCGGGATAAAACTTGGCAATCATCCGTCCGGTCATCAACCCTCCCTCATATTCCGGAATAATCACTTCGTCCGCGCCAGAGTTGCGCATCGCCTGTGCGTAACGCGATTGCCCGGCCCGCGTAATAATTCTCGCCTTCGGATTCAGCGCCTTCGCCGTCACCGTGATGTAGAGATTGTCAGCGTCGTTGTCGATCACGATGCATAGTCCTCGCGCGCGCTCGATCCCAGCCGACTGCAGCACGTCGTGCCGTTTGGCATCGCCCTGAATGATGAGCACTTTTTCCTTCAGCAGCTCGCGGCACAATCCTTCATTGGTCTCGATCAGAACAAAAGGAATCTTCAATCGGTTCAGCTGATCCACAACCGTCCGGCCCACCTGCCCGTAACCGCAGATAATAAAGTGATCGCGAATTTTCTCGATGCTCACGTCGTTCACCATCGTCCTCCAGGCCTCCATCCCTTGCCGGTTGAAGATCGTAACTGCCACCCGCTCCGCCACCCAGATCTGGAAGGCAAACACGCCACCATAAACAAAGAGCGAGAACAGCTTGGTCGAATTGTGTACCCGGTGGGCGTCGATGGCGTGCGGCTGGATCATCCAGAAGAGCGCATCCTGCCAGCTCAAGCCTTCGAGCCGACGATAGACCAGCATGCACATCACGCTGAATCCCGCGAACACCACCAGCGGCAGCCACAACCGCCGCACAAACAACCACACGATTCGGATCATGGGGCAGCGATACTACAGGAAGTCTATCTGCGGAGCAACGAGAATACATCCGTGCCAAAAAAACGATAGTCCAAATTGTTTTCTTGAATTCCTGCGCTGGGAAAAGCGGGAGAACTGTGGGATAAAGAAGTACGGCGCAAGAAAAGGACGAGAATAGGAGCGCGCGAGTATTAGCTCATCGCGCGCTCTGTCGAGGCAGTTTTACTGAAACAGATTCAGAGTGTTGGTAGCGTCATCGACATAGTACAAACCCTGGCCCGCGACCGGCACAAGTCCGAAGAGAGCCCCCGCTCCCGGCGGATTGCCACTGCTATCCAACAGCGTCTTGAAAATCTGCTGACCGTTGGGTGTGGTCTCAACCAGGAATCCGTTGTTTCCATTTACCGTGAGGATATTGCCCGCCTGCGAAACCGCCAGACCCAGCGGATCGTTCAGGCTGCCACCCTGCGTAAGGGTAGCTCCAATTCCCGCCGAGGTGACGCGAGACACCGGATCAGGAATCGCCCCAACTCGATTGCTAAGGCTGTCGGCAACGTAGAGCAAGTCCTCGCTTGGGCTCAAACCCACGCCCGTCGGCCCGATCACCAACGCTGCCGGATCGGTACGCTCGGGGAATCCCGAACCGATTACAGTCATCGACTGCAGGAAAGGCATTCCGCTTTCCAGGCCGGCGAGTGTCAATCGCACAACGGTCCCGCCGTGAACAACTTTTCCGCCCGCCGCCACCGTTCCGTTTAGAACATTCGTGACAAACAGATTCGCGCTGCTCCCGGAATCGAGCGTCGTCATATCCCACGGACCATTAATCATAGAACCGTAGAACGTCTCGACGACATTTCCATTGCTGTCGAGCACCAGCAAACATCCCGCCTGCGCAGTAGCCGACGTGCCATCCGTTGTCGGCAGGCTGCCCACGATCACCCACCCGCTACGCAACACAGACAACGCGGTCGTCAAGCCAACGCCGCCCGGGCAAGGCGCCGGCAAAGTGCTGGCGTCGATTTGCGCAAACAAGCTTACGCCACCGCTCGGCGAAATCTGGACGATCGTGGTTCCCGTCCCTTGAAAATTCGAGCTGGCGTTGAAATTGCTGACCAGAAGATTCCCCTGAACCAACGAGCCTTTACTGAGTGGCACCCGTGCGAGGCCGTACGGATTCACATCGCCATTGCCCGGAACGGTAGATGCCACCACGCTGATGCTGGAAGGTGTATGCCCCCCTTGTCCATACGCGCTGAGGCTGAGAGCGCTGACGGTGACAATTGCCATCATCATGGCATGCGCTTTAACATTGTCAAAAAATTTCACGACTATCCTCCTAAAATGCGAAATCTGCGAGCGTGAACGGCCCAGAAACAGCCGTTTCCAAAGGTTAGTGTGAGTTGGGCATATGAGGAGATTGTCAAAGGATTGTCAAAACTCTGTCACTTCTATAGAGCTCTAGAGGGAATCATGTAGTGAAGTCATTCGAGTGGAGACAATTGCCATTACATGGAGACAATTGCGCAAGTCAAGTTGTCGCAGCCAAACGGGGTACACGCACAGAAAAGCTCGATTCGTTTGCTTGTTAACAAATTAATTTTCTCAGCTCGCGCCGCAGAATTTTTCCAGAAGCGGTTTTGGGAACCACCTCGACAAAATGCACCTCTCTCGGCTGCTTGTAATGCGTCAACCGGTCGGCAACAAACGCGCACATCTCGTCTTCCATCTTTTTACAATCTACAAATCCTTCGCGCAAAGCAACGAACGCCACCGGAATCTCTCCCGCAGTTGCGTCGGGTCGTCCGACGACTCCGCACTCACGCACCGCCGGATGTTCCAGCAGCACCGCCTCGACCTCCGCCGGCGCTACCGGAAACCCTTTGTACTTGATCATTTCCTTGCGGCGATCGACAACCCGGAAAAAGCCTTCGCTGTCGCGTGTGACAATGTCACCGGACCAGAACCATCCGTCGCGCAGCACCGCCTCGGTCGCCCCTGGCTCTTTCCAATAACCCCGCATAAATTGCGGCCCACGCATCACCAACTCTCCCGGCTCGCCATCCGAAACTTCGGCAACACTTTCACTCGAAGCGACCCAATTTTCCAACCCAATCACCCGGCACTCGGTCTGCGCCACTGGATGTCCGATCGAATCCGGGCGGTACAGTTCCGGCTCCAAATAACCCAAATGGGTGAGTGGAGAAGCCTCCGTCATGCCATAACCCTGGCAAACCAAAATGCCTGTGAGCTCGGTGAACCTTCGCGCCAGATCCGGTGCGAGCGGCGCAGCACCGGACTTCACCCAACGCAGTCTATGATCCTTCGGAAACTGTCCCGCTTCCGCCGTCTGGCAGAGTGCGTTCATCGCAGGTGGAACCATCGGCATCGTGCTGATTCCTTCTTCTATCAGCAACCGCGTCAGCCCAGAAACATCGAAGCGCGGCATCATCACCAGCGTCGCCCCTAGAATCAGCGCCGGATTCAGCACCACATTCAGACCGTAAATGTGATACATCGGCAGAAAGCACAGAATCGTATCCTCGGAATTAAGCGCGCTCGCCCCCGGCCCCAGAAGCTGATACACATTCGCCACCAGATTGTGATGCGACAACATCACGCCCTTGGGGCAGCCCCGTAGTTCCACTCGAATAAGGCAGAGCCGCCAAAATCGTTTTCGATCCTTGACTAGTCTGCGGCAACATCGAACTCACGGGTTTCAGCAAGTTGGCAAATGGCTCACCGCCGCTTCCCTGCACTCGTGTGCAAAACACTCTTCGCAGGTTCGGTAGCCCCGCGAGCTTGATCCCATTCAGATTCGGACCATCGCTAATCAGCAACACGGCGTCCGAGTTCTCCAACTGATACCGCACTTCCCTTTCGCGGTATGTCGGGTTTAACAATGTCGGAATTCCGCCGGCGAGTGTTGCCGCATGATAGGTCGCACAAAACTCCCACGAATTGCACAGGAAGATCGCGACCACTTCTCCCGGCTGCAGCCCAGCCGCAACCAGCCCCCGCGCCACGGCTTCCACGGTTTCCCCGTATTCGCTATAAGTAATCCGCCGGCCACAGGAAGGATCGACCAGCGCGGTTTTCTTAGAGTGCTGCCGGCACGATCTCAGAATCGCATCGTGCACAAAAACATTTTCGGGATCAGCGGAAAGTTCCGTACGCAGCATGGCGGCAACGATTGTAGCGGAAATACTCGCAATGCACTGACTACTCATCCCGTGGAGTTCGTGTGGACTTCCGATCGAGCGAAGCTCGATGGCGTCTACACCAACGCCGCCCACTCACTACAGCCCCGTTCCATTGACTTGCCCGTTTCCGGCACGTACGATTTCTTCTCCGGTGATCGGGCAAATGATCGGGCAAACCATCTCGCACTACAGCATCATCGAGAAGCTCGGCGGCGGTGGAATGGGCGTTGTCTATAAAGCCGAAGACACCCGGCTTCATCGATTTGTCGCTCTCAAGTTCCTGCCCGAGACGCTTGCCCGCGATCCGCAAGCTCTCGCCCGCTTTCAGGTCGAAGCCCAGGCGGCGTCCGCGCTGAACCACCCTAATATTTGCACCATTCACGATATCGGCGGGCAGGCCGGCGAAGCCTTCATCGCCATGGAGTTTCTCGACGGACTGCCCCTCAAGCATCGCATTGCTGGGCGTTCGCTCGATATCGGAACTCTTTTGTCGCTCGGAATCGAAATCGCCGATGCGCTCGACGCTGCTCACAGCCATGGCATCATCCACCGCGATATCAATCCCACCAACATTTTTGTCACCAAGCGCGGCAATGCCAAGATTCTCGACTTCGGCTTGGCCAAGCTGACGAGCGACGAAGCCATCAGTGGCCATACCTTCGGCGGCCCCACGCATTCGCCGGAAGATCTTACGCGTCCCGGCGCTGCACTCGGCACCGTCCCCTACATGTCTCCCGAGCAAGCCCTGGGCAAGCCGCTCGACGCCCGCACCGATCTTTTTTCCTTCGGCGTCGTGCTCTATGAAATGTCCACCGGCGCTCTCCCTTTTCAGGGACACACCTCGGCCGCATTTTTTGACTCCCTGCTGCATAGCGTCCCGGAGTGGCCTCTGCACTTCAAGCCCGCGACCCCTGCCGAGCTTGAACGTATTGTGAAGAAAGCTCTCGAAAAAGATCCCACGCAGCGTTATCAAAGTGCCGCTGAGATGCGGGTGGATTTGCAGCGCCTGCGCCGCGAAATAGAGTCTGCGCAAACCAGCCCCGCCAGAACCGCAACCCCTGTCCCCGATTCGAAGGAGCGGCTTCGTGCGCTTTTCGCATTGGCCCATAGCACAGCGGAGCCTCAACTAAAGTCAAATTTCGGCAAGTGGCTCGCCGCGGCAGTTGTCGTTGTGCTTGCGTTATTCGTCGTGGCAATCTTCGCGCTCCGATCGCCAGACACGCCGCCCGTCGTGATTTCTTCGGTGCAGATTACAAATGACGGCGTCTCCAAGCGTTCTGTGGTTACCGACGGCACCCGCCTGTACTTTTCCGAATATCTCAGCGGCCATTCCGTCCTGCGGCAGGTCTCGGCCTCTGGCGGAGAAACCGCTCCTGTGCCAATCTCTCTGCCCAGCGCCGACATCTATGATTTCCTGCCCGCCCGTTCTGAGTTGCTGGTGAAAGGCATCGCCGAGGGTTCGGAGACAGAGTGGCCAATTTGGGTGTTGCAGGTTCCCGGCGGGTCGCTTCGCCAGGTGGATAACATTCTCGCTCACGCCGCAACATGGGCGCCCGACGGCCAGCACATTGTTTACGCAAAGAATTCAAGTTTGTACACGTGCAGCCCTGACGGTAGCGATTCGCGGGAACTCATTAAAGTTTCCGGTGTTCCTTTTGCGCTTCGGTTTTCTCCCGACGGCGGCCGTTTGCGTTTCACTCTTCAGAATACGAACCAGCACACTTCTTCCTTGTGGGAGGTTACTGCCGACGGACACAATTTACATGCCGTATTGCCCAACTGGAACCAACCAGCGCAGGAATTTGGTGGAACCTGGACGCCCAACGGCGATTACTTCCTCTTTACCTCCACTCGCGACCACGCCCAAAAGATCTGGGCCCGTCGTGAAAACACGGCTCTCTTTCGCAAAGCGGCTGCGGAGCCGACTCAGCTCACGGTCGGCCCTCTCATGTTCAGTGACCCCACGCCGAGCCTCGATAGGAAAAAACTCTTTGTCATCGGCCAGCAGCGCCGCTTCGACCTGATCGGGTTGAACAGCAAATCGCAGCAGCAATTTTCCATTTATCTTCCCGGCGTGTCGGCGGGCGAGGCCGATATTCTTCCCGACGGTCAGTCGATGACCTACGTAGCCCATCCCGAACTGACCCTGTGGCGCAGCAAGCCAGACGGAAGCTCGCGCACCCAACTCACCTATGCGCCAATGCAGGCGCACATGCCGCGATGGTCGCCCGACGGCACGCAGATCGCATTCGTGGCATCGCTTCCGGGAAAGCCATGGAAGATTTACGTGATGCCGGCTGATGGTGGCACGCCTCACGAAGCCACCGCGGGAGACCACAATCAGAGCGACCCTTCGTGGATACCGACCGGCAACGCTATCGTTTACGCGGGAACACCCTGGCTGGATTACACGAACGCAACTGGCGCCAACATTCACATCGCCGATCTGAAGAGTTCGCAGGTGGTCGATGTGCCCGGCTCAGAGACTCTTTTCAGTCCCCGCTGCTCGCCCGACGGTCGATATATTGCCGCGCTCTCCGCGGACTCCACCAAGCTGATGCTGTACGACATGACGAAAAAGACTTGGACACAGCTTGCGGCGTCGCGCTTTGCTTTCGAGAACTGGTCGCACGATGGCAAATATCTCTACGCGGAAGACTACTCGGACCAAGTCGACGACATCGTTCGCATCAATGCGGCGAATGGAAAGGTGGAACGCCTACAGAATTTAAAAGAGATTCCGCGTGGATTCGATCCCTGGGAATTCTGGGTCGGACTAGCACCGGACGACTCCCCGCTCCTGATGCGCGACCGAAGCACCCAGGAGATTTATAGCCTCGATGTGCGTTTTCCCTAACTTCTGAAGTGGCAGAAACCAGTGTCGGCGCGTTTTAACTTGCCAGCTTGCGCAGAAACTCACGTTCGTCCATGCGGTATTTGAAGGCCTTGCGCCCATCAATAAACACCACCGGCACCTCATCGTTGAATTGCCGCCGCAATTCGGTGTCGCTATCGACATCCACTTCCTGCCACGTAAACCCGCCTCGGCGGGAGAGCTTACCGAGACTCTCCTTCACTACTTCGCAAAGGTGACACCCCTTGCGCGAGTAAACCACGACCTGGCGAGAGTCCTGCACGGGTGGATTGTAGCCTTCCCAGACGCGATGATTCCAGTGAGAAATTGTTCAGAATCGAGAAAGAATTGGCAGCAAGATCTCATTCGCCGGTCCGACCACTCGACCGCCAACCTTGCACTGCTTAAAGTATAGAATCTCGCTCATGCACAAAGATCCTGGCAAACCTCTGCGCGGCAAGACCTGCCTCATTACCGGAGCCGCCCTCCGTCTTGGACGCGCCTCCGCCCTCGCGCTCGCTCAGGCCGGAGCCGATGTCGCCATTACGTTTCGCAATTCCGCCCGTGAGGCACACCGCACCGTCGTCGACCTCTCCAGCTACGGCGTACGCGCCTTCGCATTGCACTGCGACGTCACTGACGAGGCCAGCGTCAAATCCATGATGCAGGAGGCTGGACGCGAACTCGGCCGCATCGACATCCTGGTCAACAACGCCGGCAATTACTCCACCGCGGATTTCGAGCGCCTCACCCTACGCGAATGGGACGCAATCTTTGCCTCGAATACGCGCGGACCATTCCTGGTTTCTCGCGAAGCCCTGAAGTGGATGCGCCGAAAAAGAACCGGATCGCAGCGCTCCGAACCCATCGAAGCCAAAATCATTCACATGGGTTCCCTGGGCGGCCTGCGCCCTTGGCCCACGCACGCGCATTACTGCTCCTCAAAAGCCGCTTTGCACATGCTGACCAAAGTGATGGCAAAAGCTCTTGCCCCGGAGATCGCTGTCAACGCGGTCGCTCCCGGCATGATCGATCTCGGCGAGAAAGCGGCCAAACCGTTCATGCGCCGCATGGCCAAACAAACCCCGATGCAGCGTAACGGCAAAGGAGAAGAAATTGCCGCGGCCGTTCTGTTCTTCGCGACTGCACCGCAATTTATTACTGGCCAAATCCTGGCCGTCGATGGCGGCCTCGGCCTCTGAACCTCAACACCTAAGATGCCTATGTGGGGACAGCCGCCCTCGGCTGTCCGTCGAGCAAAGCTCGACTGCTCCTCCGTCCTGCCAAAATCGATTCTGCAATCCACACCTTCTGAACTTTCACCGCTCAGGTATATTGGGGCGAATGCCAAAATCCACAAATACCCCCGCCTTATCGACACCACCCACTCCCCGCGTCGCCGTCGCCATCATGGCCGCCGGCAAGGGCACCCGCCTCAAATCGCAGCTTCCAAAAGTGCTGCATGAAGTAGGCGGCAAACCTCTATTAGCCCATGTGATCGCCGCCGCCACGAGCGTAGTTCCGCCGGCCGATGTCTTTGCCATCATCGGTCACGAGGCCGACCTAGTCCGCTCCGCCGTCGCCCACACTGGGGTAAATTTCGTCCTGCAATCCGAGCAGCGCGGCACCGGCCATGCCCTTATGGTCGCGCGTGAGGCGCTCTCTGCCTATGATCAAGTGATCGTCCTTTCCGGCGACGCTCCGCAGATCACTCCTCAAACCATCGCTCAGTTGCTCAACTTTCATCTCGATGAGCAAGCATCAATGACTTTACTCGGCGCAAACCTCGATCACCCAACCGGCTACGGCCGCGTGCTCCGTAAGAACCCCCGCAGCGCCCAAGTCCGGGCCATCGTCGAAGAAAAGTCCGCCAGCGTGACCCAGAAAAAGACTCGCGAAATCAACGCCGGCTTCTACGTCTTCGCCGTCCCGCAACTTTTCTCGCATATCGAGAAGCTCTCCACAGCCAACCCTCATGCCGAGTACTACCTCACCGACATGGCAGCGGTACTCCGGCAGGCACGGCAGCGCGTCGTCGTCTGGAAGACGGAGAACTCCGCCGAAGTTCTCGGTGCAAACACTCGCGCCGAACTCTCTCTGATCGACTCCCAGATTCGCATGCGCAAGTGCCAGCAACTCATGGACGACGGCGTCACCATTTTCTATCCCGCGACCTGCGTCATCGATAACGATGTCGAAATCGCTCCCGACACCGTGATCGAACCTTTCGTCCAGATTCTCGGCAACTCACGCATCGGCGCCAGTTGCCGGGTGCGATCTTACTCCGTGATTCGCGACTCCGAAATCGCCGACGGCGTCCTCATTCGTCCGGGCTGCGTTCTGGAAGGGGCACGCGTCGACGCCAGCGCCGTTCTCGGTCCTTACTCTCACCTGCGCCCCGGCAGCGACATAGGAGAAGGCGCGCACGTCGGCAATTTTGTCGAGACTAAAAAGATCAAGCTCGGCAAGGGATCGAAAGCCAACCACCTTACATATCTCGGCGACGCCGAAATCGGCGCAGGCGTAAACATCGGCGCCGGAACCATCACCTGCAACTACGACGGAGTTCACAAGCACACGACTATCATCGAAGACGGAGTCTTCATCGGCAGCGACAGCACCCTCGTAGCCCCCGTGCGCGTGGGCAAAGGCGCCTATGTCGCAGCCGCATCTTGCATCACCGAAAATGTTCCAGAAGACGCCCTTGCCCTGGGACGCGCACAACAAGTTGTGAAGGAAGGTTGGGCCGGCAGGAAGCGTGCCGCCGGGAGGAAGTGATCTGTTCCATCGAGCCACACTAGAAAACCAAAAAAACCTTCGTCCCAACCAAACGGCGTACTGAACTTTCGCTCGCGATGGCCGGAGCTGATCAGTGCCCGTGACATCGGCGACTCTCATCGCAGGCCCTAGAGTTAAGATTCTACCCAGTTGCATCCCGATTTGACAGTACCCAGCGGCGCGGCGATAATTACGCCGTCTCGCGCCCAACTCTGTCCCGCAGAGGCGAGTGCCTAACCGCCCGACGTAGGAGGCACACAGTGAAGTCAGCCGCGTCTGTCCAGTGGCCGCTAAGTCTTCGTAATCTCATCCACCAATCTCAACGACAATCATGTGGAGGCCAACAGAAGGACGCTCCCGGTTGGTTAGGTGGGTGGAGGCGGGGCTGCGCTGCCTGTCTGCTTTGTGCCGGGGCAACGATCGCTTCGCTCGGACAAACCTTCACAACTCTCGTGAACTTCGACGGCACGAATGGCGATAATCCCCAGTTCATGTCATTTGTTCAGGGCACAGACGGAAACTTGTACGGCACGACCAGCGGGGGTGGGACCGACAATAACGGTACCGTTTTCAAAATGACTCCGGCGGGGAAACTCACGACGCTGCACAGCTTCTGTTACGGAACCGGCTGCACGGATGGCTACAATCCCTACGGGTCCGTGGTCCAGGGCGCGGATGGAAACTTCTACGGGACCACCAGCGGGGGCGGAGCTTTCAGTTGCGGAACCGTCTTTAAGATTACGCCTGCCGGAAAGCTTACAACTATACACAACTTTGACCTCTACACCGATGGTTGCGAACCCGGGGGTGCCTTGACACAGGCGGGAGGCGTATTTTACGGCACAACCGTCGTCGGTGGTGCCCCGACTGCGTCGTGCCCGAGCACCTGCGGCACAATCTTCAAGATGACTGCAGCTGGGAAGCTAACCACGCTGTACACCTTCTGCTCTCTGGCTGGTTGCGCCGATGGATCCAACCCGAGCTACGGACTTGTTCTGGCCACCGACGGGAACTTCTACGGTACCAGCGGCGGCGGTGCAGGTAGCTGTTACCCGGTTGGATACTGCGGCACGGTTTTTAAGATCACTCCAGCGGGATTGCTGACGACGCTTCACACCTTTGTGTCGGTCGAGGGCGGCAACCCGTCGCCTCTGATCCAGGCCACCGACGGAAACTTCTACGGCACAACTGGGTTTGGAGGATTTACTGGTGGCTCCTGCACATATGGCTGTGGTTCCTTTTCAAAATTACTCCGAAGGGATCTCTGACCGTAATGCACACCTTCGCGTACACAGATGGCGCTAACTCCTCTGCCCCTCTGTTTCAGGCAACTGATGGGAACTTCTACGGGTCCACCAGTTTCGGCGGCGTGGGCACTTGCACGATCGCCGGTATAGGAGGCTGCGGCACCGTTTTCAAGATCACTCCGAAAGATGCCTTGACGACTCTCCACAGCTTCGACGAGACCGACGGTGGGAACCCTTCCGCCGGGCTGTCTCAAGACACGAATGGAACGCTGTATGGGACAACCTATAATTGCGGGAGCAGTGGATGCTCCGGAAATCTCGGTACTATCTTCGCCATTGGTGTCGGGCTTGGTCCGTTTATCCAAACAGAACCGACCTACGGCAAGGTCGGGACTGCCGTCCAAATCCTAGGAACGGATCTCACGGGCGCGACCGCCGTGGCATTTAAACGGCACGGCAGCCGCATTCATAGTGGCGTCGGGCTCGCGTATCACGACTAGCGTGCCGCCCGGCGCGACCACGGGTGAAGTCCAGGTAACAACACCTCGCGGCGGACTAAAGAGCAATGTTGCGTACCGGGTGACGCCGTAGCCTTTACGCCAGCCGCTCGGCGAGAGAGCGCGCAGCATGTCAGGCTGTTCTCTGTGGCGATGCCTAGTGGATCTGTCCTTGCTTAAAAGGGGCTAGTGCGAAACCGCCGCAAACAATTCCGAGTGCATCAGCCCCTGAAACTGCACGTTGCTGGCCTTGAAGTGCATCGAGATATTCGAGCCGTCGGAGTCGACCGTGGTATTGTCCACCGCAACTTTTTCTGTTGGGGTGGCGCTCATCTTCTTATAGAGCAATCCTGCCTTCACCAGCGATGACATCGTGGCCGCCGTCACCGTATCGGACGTCACCACAGTGAAGTCGAAGTTTACGCCGCTCGAGAAATCCATCGTATATCGCGACCCCAGCAGACGCTTCTTCACCGTCTCGTAGTCCGCCACCTTGGCCGCATCGCCCAGCGCCGTCCGCATTACATTCTGCGTCCCCTGCTGATCCAGAATGCTCCACACTGGAGCAGAATCCACGTTGGACATCATGTCGGACATGGTCGAGTTCGTGTCCACGCCCAGCACTTCGCCATCGCGAGTATCGAGCGCGATCTTCACCGCCGACGATTCCCCGAACAGCAGCGTGCTCTCATCAAGGAAGCACATCACCATCCCGCCATCCATCGGATAGTAACTCGAGGTGCGATACTTGGTCCCTTTGATCTTCATCGTAGTCAGTTTCTTGACCACAGCCTTCATGGAGAATGGCCCCGCCGCTACTCCAACCTGCTTGATTCCCTGCTTAGCCGTACGGAACGCGGCAAACGCCAGGGAATCGACATCTTTATCCGGATCGATGCCGACCCCCTTCAGCGCGCTTTCGAACTCCTTCAAATTGTCCGGCAGCACCTGCTGCTTAAGCTGCATCGCCGTGGCTGAATCCTTCAACGTGCGATAATCCACCGAGATCAACTGCTGCAGGTCGGCGGGAACCACCGCACGCGCCGAGGAATTCAGTGGTATGGCGCTCGCCGTTCCTACCAATAATCCGGCCGCCATTGCAGCGCCCAGCATCGATCCCAAGTAAGCCTTCGCGGTTTTCATCACAGTTCCAAACCTCATCGATAAAATTCTTGAAACGGGTTACCTCTTAACTACTCGCCGTATTCAACTAGACTCTCTCAATAAACGAACGCAGAATCGCCTAACTCTTGCAGTTTGAACTTATCAGGTTAGATGCGAGTTCGTCCCCTACCGTTACCACCCCATTCTAAGCCACCGAATCCGTCTCCGGTCCTGCCAAAGGTGCTAGCCCCATGACCATTTTGGGTCGCCCGCTTTGCACCCTCAAAATAATTAAATAATTCAACAGACCGAATTAGCTGTAAGATTCCTTCTGTACGATACCGCACTTACAACCCCAGATTCCTGGGCGCACGTTTCTGTAGAACTACTCCGGCAACAGAACGATCTCAGCAACCGTCAGGAGAGGATTGAAAATCCTACTGTACAACCCCGACAATGGGGTCACGCGCAATTTCATGCCGCATCTGTGGATGTTCCTGTTGCAATCGCTCACCCCTCCCGGCCACGAAGTGGTGCTCATCGACGGTAACGCTCAACCCATGGATGAAGCCGCCATCGCCCATTATGTCGTCAAAGAGAAAATCGATCTTGTCGGCATCGGCGCCATGACTCGCATGATCGCCAAAGCCTATCGCATGGCTGACGCGGTTCGCGCCGTCGGCATTCCCGTTGTAATGGGAGGACCGCACGTCACCGAAATGGCCGACGAAGCTCTCGGCCGCGATGGCGGCCCGCGCCACGCCGATGCCGTCGCTCTCGGCGAAGCCGATGACACATGGCCACGCATTGTCGAAGACGCCGTCCGTGGCGAATTGAAAGACGTTTACGAGCCAGTCGATGCGGCGGGTAAAGAGCTCAAACCATCGCTAAAACCCTATCCCGTAATTCCCTGGGACACCATCGATCTCAATCAATTCAACCTTGTCCCCCACGTTGCGAAGCGATGGTTACAAAAGATCGGCGAGGGCTGGGGAGAGTTTCGCATCGTGCCGGTCGAATCAGGACGCGGTTGTCCCTATGGTTGCGAGTTTTGCACGGTCACCGGGTTTTTCGGCGACTCCATCCGCTTCCGCACCAATGAGAGTGTGGTCAACGAACTTCTTTTATTGAAAGCGCGGGCCCGCAAAGAGCGTGGTCAGATGGCTGTCTTTTTCATCGACGACAATTTTGCCATCAACCTCAAGCGCACCAAGTCCCTGCTGCGCGACATCATCGCCGCCGGCGCACAAGTCCACTGGGTCGCCCAGATCAGCGCCAATCTTTTGCGCGATCAGGAACTCGTCGACCTCATTGCCGCCTCCGGAGGAAAGTGGGTCTTCATCGGCATGGAGTCGATCGATCCCGCCAACTTAAAAGATGTAAATAAAGGTTTCAACAAGCCGGAAGAATATGCCGGCGTTCTCGAGCGCCTCGCCCAGCGCAACGTCTACGCCATCACTTCTTTCATCTTTGGTATGGATAACGACACCGTCGGCGCAGCCGAGCGCACGCTCGCGCAAGTCCGCACCTGGCCACCCGGTCTGCCGATTTTTGGCCTGCTCACGCCCTTGCCCGGAACTCCGCTGCTGAAAAGATTGGCCGACGCAGGCCGGCTCACGCGACCGAAGCACTGGCAGGAGTTCATTCCCTTCGCCATGGCCCACACGCCGCTGAAGATGTCGATTGAAGAAGCCCATGCCGAGGTGAGATACGGATGGTCACATGCCTACGGCCCCGAAGCCATTGCCCACGCCGTCGATTCGCTCGACGATCAGCCGCTTGGCTATCGAATCAACATTTTTCTCGCTCGCATTTGCTTCCGGGGAATTTATTTCCCTATGCTCGGCCGCTTCGCCTGGTGGAAAGTAATCTCGGAAAACCGCGCCACCATCTTCAAGCTTGCCCATCAGGGATTCAACGCGTGGTGGGGGTCTAAAACCAAACCTCAGCCCGCGGCCGCCACCAGCGCGGGAGACTAGCGACCGTCGCGTTCAAGTACTTTCGAGCTTCGGCCTGACAGCCCACTCGCATTCGCGCCTGCCGTTGTGTTCAACTGCCAGGGCCTTCCAGCGCGCGAGGCAGTTCTAACTTCTCAGTAATGATCCGACCATTTTCCTTCACGACCTTCCCGTGATAACGTGCATCCTATACGCTAGGAAACTCACCCTATGATCAAAAACAGCAGACCGTTTTCTCTTCTCCTTGGCACCGCCGCATCCGTCGCACTGACGTTTAGCGTGGCAGCCTGCAACAAGACCCAAACCCCGGACAACACAGCCCAAACTCAACCGGCGCAGCCCGACCAATCGCAGCAGGATCCGGCAGCAGCCGCCAACCTCGCCCCGGTTAGCGACACTCAAGCGGCTGCATCTCCGGCCCCTGCGCCTGCAACCAGTGGGCAGTCCGATCAAGGTTCCGCTCCGCCGGAACGGAACTATGACCGCGACCACCGTGATCGCGATAATTCCGATAACGACTCGTACGATGATGACGACGACTCAACCTACGGCCAGCCGGCCATAGAAGCATCCGCCGCTCCGCCGCCGCTCCCCGAATACTCGCAGCCTGACTGCCCTGGCGACGGCTATCTCTGGACGCCAGGATATTGGAGCTATTCTCCGCAAGGCTACTATTGGGTGCCCGGCGCGTGGGCGCGTCCACCCGAGTCCGGCTACCTTTGGACGCCCGGATATTGGGGCTACACCGGCGGCCGATACCGCTACCACTACGGATATTGGGGCCGGCACATCGGCTACTACGGCGGCGTCAACTACGGCTTCGGCTACGTCGGCGTTGGCTATCAAGGCGGCTACTGGAACGGCGATCGTTTCGACTACAACCGCTCCGTCAACAATGTAACCAATGTCAGCAATGTTCAGGTCTATAACCGCACGGTGACGAATACGGTCATCATTAACAACACTACCGTCAACGTCACGAACACACGCGTCAGTTACAACGGACCTGGAGGCGTAACTCGCCGGCCCCTACCCACTGAGGTCGCCGCCGTCCGCGAACAGCGCATTCCTCCCATGGCAACGCAGGTACAGCACCAGCAAGCGGCTTCCCAGAATCGCCAGCAGTTCGCATCCGCCAATCACGGCAAACCAGCCGTGTTTGCGGCAGCTCAACCCATCGCCGCAAGCAAACCTATCGCCCCGGTAATTCCCGCTCGCGCCGCGGCTCCGCCGCGACCGGCTCCCGGCAATGCCCGTCCAAACAACCCTCCGCCGAATAACCCACAGCCCAATCATCCGCAACCGGCTCCGACGCCTGGACGTGCCGCCACTCCAGCTCGCCCGGCTGCGCCTGCGCCAAGGCCCACGCCGGCACCTGCAAAGCCAGCGCCTGCCGCTCATCCGCAACCGTCGCAACCAGCCGCGCATCCGCAGCCAGCAAGACCGGCAACGCCGCCGCCGGCAGCGAATCATCCTGCTCCAGCTCCAAAACCAGCGCCGAAACCCCAGGCCAAGCCCGCTGCTCCTCCGTCGGCCGCGAAACCGGCTCCGGCTGCTAGGCCGACTCCGGCGAGACCGAAAAACCCACCTCCTCAGGGCAAGAAGGAACCGCCAAACGACAAGGAGAAGAAGCCCAACTAGGAAGCACGATTCAGCATCCGTTTATGTGGGGTGGGCGTTAAATCATGATCGACGCCCATCCCAGTTTCTAAAATGCACCAACCGGACGCTTTGCTAGATCGTCTAACTTTCTCCATGTCCAGACCCACCTATATTCGAGGCGAAATCCTTCCGCCCCTATCGAAGTCGATCGATGTCGCGGAAAAACCCTCGGCAGGCATCGCTTCGAATGAGGATCTCAACTATATTGCGACTTGGTTGGATGATCGATTTGAAATTCCAGGGACCGGCATTCGTTTCGGCTTGGATGCTCTGATTGGCTGGATTCCCGGCTTAGGCGATGCCCTCGCTGCTTTCGCATCAATGTTCATCGTTGCGTCCGCATGGAAGCGCGGTGCTGCACGCATCACAGTCCTTCGCATGATGCTGAACCTGACGATTGAAAATATTCTCGGCGCAATCCCGGTTATCGGGGACTTTGCGCACGTCGCCTGGAAAGCGAATCGCCGTAATTACAACCTGCTCATCCGGGACCAACAATCCATACGCCGTCACACTTGGCAAGACTGGCTCTTCGTCATCGGTGCCTGCCTGCTGATCTGCATATTATTTCTGGGTCCAGTCGTGCTTCTGGTTTATCTCTTCCGATCGCATCACCTCTGGTGATAGAGCACGGCAATCCCGCAACTATCCCCTTAGCGTTTCCGTCTTGCGACGCACTTCCGCCACAAACCCCGCATCCTTGATTGACGCCAGATTAATCTCCACATTCGCCAGCGCACCAGTAATCGTTGCCTGTGCCAGCGCCTTCGCCGTCGTCAAGTCCGATTTCATATTCGGATTCGTAATCCCATCAAGACTCGTCGCAATCTGACCGACCTCCCGCGCCTTCTCAGCCACCCCTAGTGGAACATTCGTCGCCTGTTTCAATCCAGCCTCGATCAGCGCCTCACCTTCCTGCGCGCTCGCGGTCTTCGCCGACTTGAAAGCGCCCATCACGGAATTGTACGCCTCCGCATCCGCATCAATCGCAGCCTTCAGATCCTCCCGCAAACTCCCGAGCAATCCGATCGCGGCACTCAATTGCGTTTCATATTGCAGATACGCTTTCTTCCCTCGCGACATCGAGGCCACCATCGCCGTCAGTCCCGCAGCCATTGCCCCTGCCGCCGCTGCTGCGCTTCCACCACCTGGCGTGGCCGTCGGGGCGGCAAGCTGTTCCACAAACGGCTCCACTCCCGCCCGCAAACCGCCCACCGCCGTCTTTCCGCCCATTACCGCAGTAAGACGATTTTCCAAAATCAGTGACGAATCGAAATTCTCCACCTGCAGGAACCACTCCGCTGCCTGCTCCAGAGCCTTCTTTGGAATCAATCCCACAATCTCGCTCGACACCAGCGTCACTCCATACCGCGCCGCCTCTCGCTTCACCATTTCAAATACGCGATGCACCGGCGTCTGCTCAAAATCCGTCAGGTTCATCGAGACCTGCGCCTGGCCGCGCACCAGAAATCCCGCACCCTTCACAAACCGCATTCCACCGCTTGAAAATCGCACCGCCTTTGCGATCTTCTTCGCGACCTCGACATCTGGAGTATTCAGAAACACGTTGTAAGCGATCAGAAACTTTCGCGCTCCCACCACCGTCGCACCCGCCGTCGGATGCAGCCTTGCCTCGCCAAAGTCCGGCTTACGCGCCGCATTCGTCGCGATCTCCGCTCTTATCCCCTCAAACTGCCCGCGCCGGATGTTCTCCAGATTCTGCCGCTCCGGCATAGCCGCTGCCGCTTCGTACAGATAAACCGGAATCTCAAATCGCTTCCATATCTCCGCCCCAACGTGCCGCGCCATCGCCACGCAATCCTCAATCGTCACTCCATCGATCGGGATAAACGGCACCACGTCGGCCGCACCCATACGCGGATGCGCTCCTTTATGCACACAAAGATCAATCAACTCCGCAGCCTTCCCCACTCCACGAATCGCCGCCTCCTGAATCGCTTCGCGCTCACCCACCAGCGTAATCACGCACCGGTTGTGATCCGCGTCCATCTCGCGATCCAGCAGGTACACTCCGTCCATCTTCATGGCGTCGACAATGGCATCAACCTTTGCCTTGTCGCGCCCCTCCGAAAAATTCGGCACACACTCCACCAGCGTAGACATAGGCGAGAAGAATAGCTGGCGCTGAGCAGGCGAAGCAAGCGAGGTCGCTATCTCGGTTCACTTTTCTCCTTTCGCTTTGGCTTTCCTTCGCAACTAAGTTTAGAATTACGACATTCGGCGGGCTCCTTCGTCCATGGAAGAACAGATCAAGACGCCCCCTCCCGCATTAGCTGCGGACTCTGCTGCGGACGCCCTGGCCGGCACCACCGTTGGCCGCTTCGTCATCTCCAAGCGCCTCGGAGCCGGAGGCATGGGCCAGGTCTACGGCGCTGAAGACACCACCCTGAAGCGCTTCGTCGCCATCAAGCGCATGGCCCCGCAGGCCAAGTCGACCGAGGCCGACCGCAGACGTCTGCTCAAGGAAGCTCAGCGCGCCTCTGCCCTCAACCATCCCAACGTCGGTTCCATGTACGACGTGGTCGAGCATGCCGGCGAGCTCTGGCTCGTCATGGAGTTTGTCGAAGGCGAGACCTTGCGCGACCGCCTGCAGCGGCCGATTTCGACCGAAGAATTTTTCTCCATCGCTACTCAATGCTGCGAAGGTCTGCAAGCCGCTCACGAAAAAAGCATCATTCACGGCGACATCAAGCCTGAAAACATTATGCTCACGGCCGGCAACCGGGCGAAGATTCTCGATTTCGGCGTCGCCCGCAGCGCCTGGCGCGCTGGCACTCCGGACGAGGCCACGCAGAGCATGCAAACCATGACAGCCAGCGGCGGTACTCCCGCCTACATGGCGCCGGAAGTCCTGCTCCAGCAGCCTGACGACGGACGCTCCGATCTTTTCTCGCTCGGCCTCGTCTTCTACGAAATGCTCGGCGGCGATCAGCCCTTTAAAACCGCCAGCCTCGCCACCACCATTGCCCGCATCGTCCACACCGATCCGCCGCCGCTCAAGAACGTTCCCGCGCCCCTCGCCGCGATCATCTCTCGCGCCCTGGCCAAAGATCCCAACCTTCGCTACCCCACTGCCGCGACTCTGCTCGAAGACCTTCGTCGCGTAGAACAAGGAGGAAAGCCCAAGCGCCCGCCTTCGTCACCCGGCGGTCTTCATCAATATCGCGCTCTTGCTGCGCTCGTGATTGTTGTAGTGGTCGTTGCCGCGCTTCTGCCTTATCGTCCGCTGCGTCGTTTGTTCTCACCCCATGCGGCCAATAATGCCGCGCCCCAGGCAGCAGGTTTGCCACAAACCAAAATCCTCGCAGTGCTTCCCTTCACCGCCACCAATGCCGACCCCAAGCTCACCGCGCTCGGCGAGGGCTTGGTTGAAAGTGTCGCCGCCAAACTCGGCAAGCTCACCGAAGACCGCCCCTTCGAAGTCATCCCACCCCGAAACCTGCAGGATCGAAAAATAACGTCGCTCCCCGACGCCGCCCACACCTTCGGCGCCAACCTCGGCTTGGCGCTTAACATAGAACCTCAGTCGGCCGTTTTGGTGAAAGTCAGCTACTCCGTGCTGAACGCTCAAACCGGCAATGTGATAGTCGGAGACTCGATAACTCTTCCCAGCACGGATGCCTTCTCGGTCGAGCAGAATGTCGCAGAGGGCACGGTCAAGGCGCTCCAACTGAAGCTGCGCCCGGACGAAGAGACTGCGCTCAAACTACACGGCACCGACCGTCCCGAGGCTTACCATTACTATTTGCAGGCGCGAGGCTATCTCCTCGACTATTCGAAGCCGGAGAATGTCGACAACGCGGTCCTGATGGCGCGGGAGGCGCTCAAAGTCGATCCTAACTTCGGCATGGCAAAGGCGGTGTTAGGCGAAAGCTACTGGCGGAAATATACCGACACCAAGCAGAAGCAGTGGATTACCCCCGCCCAGAGCAATTGCAATGATGCCGTGAAGTTGGGCAATGCGGGCGCAGCCGGACACATTTGCCTAGGCGTGATCGATGACAGCACCGGTCGTTACCAGGAGGCGGAGAGCGAGTTCCAAACAGCGCTTGGGCTCGAACCGACCAATGAACACGCCACGCGTCAACTGGCTGTCGCCTACCAACACGAGGGGAAAATAGCCGAAGCCGAGAAGACGCTCCAGCAAGCCGTCCAAGCCCACCCCAACAGCCAGATTTCCTACAACAATTTCGGCGCGTTCTACCTACAGCAAAACGAGTACGAAAGAGCCCTAGCGATGTATGAGAAGGTCATACGGATCGCTCCGGAGTGGTACGCGCCCTATGTAAACATCGGTTCGATCTACGACCAGAATGGCCAATACGTGAAGGCGATCGATCCCTTGAAAAAATCCATCGCCCTCAGGGCCACCTATGCTGGATACGTCAACCTCGGTGAGGCCTACTTTAGGCAGAACAGGTTCGCAGAGGCAGCCGCAGCGTACGAAGAAGCTGCCAAACTGGATCCGCAGCAGTACGTGGTCTGGGGCAATCTAGGTGATGCCCGCTTCTACGCAGGGCAGAAGGAGCAATCAGTAGCACCCTATCGCAAAGCCGCCGCACTCGCCTCAGAAAGCCTCAAGGTCAATCCCCGCGATCCCGATGTGCTCAGCAATCTAGCTGCGTATTACTCAATGCTCGGTGACCGGAAGAACGCCCTTCTCTACATTAGGCAGGCTTTGCAATACGGGCGCAACGACAAGGATGTACTATTGGATGCAGCCGAGGTGTATAACCAATTGGGCGAAGATGGACTGGCCTTGGAGTTTCTGGCCAAAATGGAACAGGCGGGGTATACTGCCGACAAAATTCGTGGCATGCATGAGTTCGATCATCTGGCCCCTACGCCGGCCTTCCAGCAGTTGATGAAATCTTCGCATCCGTGATCGCGCTTTCGTAAGTCCTCGGTCGTTCCGGCCGAGAGAGGGTCTGTAGTTCATTCTTGGGCAAGCCTACGGCGCATTTCGAGCGTGGGCTGTCCACCAAAATTAAAGGAGCACAACTATGCCTTTGTCACCAGTTTCAGCGGGGATTTGCAGCGATTTCAACGGTGCCTGCGATCAGGAAGTGGATTTTACCGGATTCGCTGGTTCGTGCAGCATTAGCTCAATACAAGGCCAGACATGGCCTTTCCAGAACGCGTCCCCAATCAACTTCCCGCTGCCCGGCAACACCAAGATAAAGCTCGCCAGCGGATTATCGGCTGGCGTCCAATACCAATATTCCGTGAGTTGCTGCACGACTGAAGCGGCCACTCACCACGTAACCATCGTGGTAAGCATGGAGCGCGAGGCGGAGCACAGAAAGGCTTCGTAAGGCTCGCTTCGCCTGGCACGGGGCGGGCTCGCGGCCCGTCCCACAGCGTGAACTGCGCCCCGTCTGCTATTGAACGCAGAAAGAAACCCACAGAAAAATTCTCGCGCCGGGCTTGACCGCAACGCGAAGCGCTGGGTAGTGTACCTCGCCGATCGCTGAACGGCTGCCGGGATAGCGGATAGACAAACCGCAGCCTCAGCAACCATCCTCTATAACGCTGTACCTGCGCCGAAGGCGGGAGACACAGCGGGACCAATCGCAAATCAGTCAGGCTGATGTGCTCGCACTCAGAGCCCATCTCGAGTTCGCGTGCCTTCTCGCGCGAGCCCGCTCTTTCAGCCCGCGGATGTCAGGCACCCGCAAGGAGACTCCACGAATGAGAACGAAAGTACCATCTGCTCGCTCTAAACACGTTCCGCTTTTCGCACTGCTCGCTTTATTGCTGCTGGTCGCGTCGGCGGCTAGTGCTCAGTCACCATCGACCGACAGCAACCAATCTACTGGCATCGCCTTGAAAAATCCGCATCGGGAAATGCAGCACGCCCGTGGCTGCTCCATCCCCATCGCCGCAGGGGACGCAACAGATCCACGTTTGTAATAACTGGCGCCAATCAAGGATCTATTTTGCGCGACGTAGAATTGTCGGCAGATGACCTGCTTCGTTATCTTTAACCCCAATCTTCACCCTAGTCCCTCTTCCAAAATCTCCCCACGCCCAGCCGCACCTCCACCGTATTCAGCCCCGGATTCGGCGTCGCCAGCCCCGCATTCGAAATATGCAGATACCGCACTTCGACGCTCCAGTTATATTTCTCTCCCAACACATGCGTCCCCAACGCCGCGCTCGGCGTAAAGTTCACCGTGTTCGTGTAAGTCGGAATATCCTGCCGGCTGAACACCGTCCCACCCGTCAACTCGAAATACGGCGACAACTTTCCCCGCCGTACAAAATTCCACTTCAACCCCAGCGGATCGAATCCCCATCCATACGCCGTATTCGCCGGCTGAAAAACTTCATACACGGGCACCACATCCACCGCATACTCAAATCGTCCCCGCAAAATCGACGGCCAATGCGGTCCCGTAATCACCCACCCATACCGCGCACCCATATCGAACACACCTGTATGCGACGTCCCGCCCGGCACCGAGTATCCGCCGGCAGCAAACACCTGCACCTCGTGCCCACCCTCTTCAGGCCCAGCCTCACTCTGCGCGAACGCCGGCCCGCCGCCACCGATCAAGAAAAGGATCAGGAAAAACAGGGTAAGAAGAAAATAGAGAGGAAAGAATCTGTAAGTTCTCTGCATGCACTCCGAGGTTGCCCCACCCCGAGCGATTTTGCAAGCCGCCGGCAGTCGATCAATGCTCATGTAGGGACAGCCGCCCCGTCGACAAGCCAAAGGGTATAGCGGCCCAGGTGTATCGGGCCGCGGCTTGTGTGGGTCGGACACTCCTGTCCGACGCCTTTGATCTTGTTCTTGTTGTTTGCAAATCTAGATCAAACGCATACCGCCCCTTGGAAGAGCGGCGCTTCAAAGCGCCGCGAAAAAGCATCGAGGAAGCGAACGGGCTTCAGAGTGTGTGTGAGAACCAGAATCTTCGCTCGTGTATGGAGTAAACCTCAGGATCTCAGCCGCGAAGCGGCGATAGAATGCAGCCCACGGCGCAAGCCGTGGGTAGGAAGTGGAAAGGAAGCAAGCCCGGAGGGGCGAAAGACTAGGTCACGCACACTCTTTCAGTCCCCGTGGTCCCCGAGCCTGCCGAAGGGACGTAAGTCCAGGGTTGGCTCGAAAAAAATGGAACCAACTCCCGTGGAGGGACGGCACAAGTCGTCGCAAAGTTTTCGTGAATAGACTCAGGCCCGTCCCGGAACCAACAAACGCGCACTAACCCCGGCCTCGCGCCTCAAGCCCTTTTCAACAACCGCGTAAGCCCGACCAAAATTACCGCTCCAACAAACGCAACAATGATCGCTCCAATCATTCCGCCACCGGGCCAGATTCCCAGCGCCCCAAAGACCCAGCCCCCAATGATACCGCCGAGGATTCCGAGAACGATGTCCACAACCATGCCATAGCCCCCGCCCTTCATTACCTGCCCAGCAAGCCAACCCGCGATCAGACCCACGATGATCCATACAAGAAATCCCATAGTGAAGCCTCCTCGTCGACCCGCATTTAGCGTGAGGCTGGAATGTACACCCGATCTCGTCAATACACAACTCCATCCCTACACATAACTACTGATCCGCGCCTTGACCGCGCCCTCAGCCTTTGGCAGCTGATCGCGAACCTCTACTTACAGCCTCACTTCCCGCCCGTATTTTTCTTCCCCATCATCAACCACCAAGCTTCCCGGAACTTCTCAAACATCGCTCCCTTCTTACTTCCATCCGGATAGAACCACAAATTCTTCCGCGGGACAAACGCCCGCACCGGTACCACATACCAAATATCCCGCGATACAATGTAGCCAATCAGCACATCGATATCTTTCGCCGTCAGCCCCACAATCTTTCGCCCCACATACACCGACGCATGCACCGCATATCCCCGCGCCCCAAACCGATTCTCCGTCGACCGCACCTGCGCCCTCCACAACCTCCGCCCCGTGTCGCACACAAAGTCATACCGATAACTGTCTCCCCAAGGCTTCGACACAATCATCCCCATCCCCATCGCCTTTCGCAAAAAATCCAACTCCGAAAGCTCCCCCATCCGCTTTGGCGGCAGCTTTCCCCCAGTTCTCAGCGATTTCTTCCCCGGATTCTCCCGTTCCCCGCCCGACCCATACGCCTCATCCGCCCCCGCCATCAAATCCCCAACCATCACACCCATAACCGCCACCGATGTCCTCTCTCTATGGTTTTGTCGTTCTATGGTTTTTGTCATTCCGAACCGGGCGGAAGCCCCGGTGAGGAACCTGCTGTTAAGCCGCCACCTACGCGCCGCCCTAAAAACCAAAAGCCCCCGCCAGGACCCAAGTCCCGTGGAGGCCACTATCGCCACACGTCTCACCACTATCTAAATTCTCCCACCCGCACCCTCGAAGGTCAATGAAATTGAAGAACGAAATCTACTCAGAAGGACATGCGTGGTTTAGGGATGGGGAGCTTAGATTTTGGGTGGCGCAGCGCTTCCAGCGCTGCGAAAAAGGATGGAAATTGTAACGGCTTCAGCCGCTGAGGTTCGTGTGGGTCGGACACTCCCTTCGGCAAGCTCAGGGCAGGCTCTGTCCGACGCCCTTGACCTTGATCTTGATTTTGCACATTCGCTTTACCAGCTGCAGAATCTTCAGATGCAACGCCGCCTTCAGTTTCAGTTCGGGGCGCGACCGCTTTCCCAACGCTGCATACCGTCGAAAAAATACGCTCGGGAAGGGCACGACTTCAGTCGTGCCGTATTAGTCTGCGAACAGAGCGGCTTTCAGCCGCTGAGGTGCGCTCTTGAAGCCTACTCGGGACCTCAATCCTCACGGAACGTATTTCGTAACTTTTTCGACTTGGCAGCGCCGAAGGCTTTTCATTGTTGAGCCTTACGCACGACTTTTTCTGAAGACTCTCTACGGCTATCGCCGCCAGGGACGATTCGATCTCCACGCATTCGTCTTAATGCCCGAGCACGTTCATCTTTTGCTGACGCCAGCGCCCGACGTAACCCTAGAGCGGTCAATCCAATTCATCAAAGGAGGCTACTCCCACGCACTGGGCGTAGAGCTAGGCCGAAAAGGCGAAGTATGGCAGCGCGGATTCACGGATCATCGCATCCGCTATTCAGCCGATTTCGACATACATCGCAACTACATCCACGAGAATCCGGTGAAGCGTGGGCTAGTGACGTTGGCTTCGGAATACCGGTATTGCTCGGCGTTCCCCGGGTTCAAGCTTGATGGCTGGCCCTCAGCGGCTAAAGCCGCGTGATCTAGGACGCCTTTGCGGCACGACTAGAAAGCCTGTCCTGAGCGCAGTCGAAGGATCGTACCCTTCCCGAGCGTGGTCGTGGCGAGTTTTTCTTGCGCGCGCGCAAGACCGGGAAGGGCACGAGTTTGACTCGTGCCGAACCAACCGGCAAAAGGGAGCGCGGCTTCAGCCGCCGAGGTACGTCTTAAATGGCTCTTGCCGAAACACGAACTCGACGGTCCGCCAATCTCGGGAAGGGCACGAGTTCACTCGTGCCGTAAAGGCCTTAAAACAAGAACCCGGCTTCAGCCGCTGAGGGTGGCCGATCCAGCCCGAGTTCATCCAACACGCTCCCTTCAACTCTGTATTCACCTTCCACGATGCGCCGGCGGACGGGAATATTGTGTAGAACGGCAAGTTTCGCTGCACAACCTTGACTACTGGAGCTATGCTTGTGAGTCGGATCCGATCCTTATAAGCCAATATATGGCTATTAGTCGCCGTCAATCCCGCGCGGAGAGATCTCTCCGCGCCATCACAGGGGAGGAGTTGGTTTCGCGCTACGCGGCGGGAGAGCGCGATTTTAGTTATGTTCAGCTCAACGGGGCGAAACTCGCAGGTATCCGACTCACGGACGTAACCTTTCTTGGCGGATCTCTAAGGGAGGCAGATCTTCGCGGCGCTCATCTCGCTTATGTCCAGTTCAAGGCGGCAGATCTTAGAGGTGCGTGCTTTTCGAACGCATCCATCAATGGATCGGACTTGATCGGTGCGAACTTCGAACAGGCGGACCTGAGCCGGGCGGATCTTACTGGTTCGCACCTCGGCAGCGCCGATTGCACGCAAGCCAGGATGAAATCTACCTGGTTGAATAACGTAACACTTACCCAAGCCGTATTCAAAGGCGCAATTTTAAGCGGCGCCCACTTATCCCACGCGCATTTTTACGACCTCGATGTCGGACCTTTTTGTGGGACTGACGACCTAGAACACCGATCCCCCTCCAGCATTGATTGTCGGACGGTAATGAAATCGTATCTTGACCCTGGGCTGAAGCAGTTCATGACTGCTTGTGGCGTTCCGGAGATTTTTGCGACTTACATGATCGACTGCGCTCGCGCTTCGGGGGAGCCGCTGCTGAGGAGCCTTATGCAAAGCACATTTATCAGCTATGGCGGACCGGATGAGGCATTCGCTCGGAAGCTGTACGAGGTGCTCAGATCTCACGGCACGATCGTCTTCTTCTTTCCGGAAACTGCAAGCGTAGGTGGGAGAATCGACGACGAGGTTTTCCGACAGATCCAGGAGCACGACCGCGTGCTCTTAATTTGTTCCCGCAACTCGCTGGATCGCCCAGGGGTGCTGAACGAGATACAAGAGACACTCGATCGCGAGGCACGAGACGGCGGGGCAACCTACCTCCTCCCCATCATGCTCGACGACTACGTCCTAAGCGGCTGGCGAAAATCTCATCCCAAGCTGGCTGAACGTGTCGGGCGCCGGATTATAGGTGACTTTCGAGGGGCAAAACGCAGCAAACGAGCCTTTGACGCGGCGGTCACGCGTGTTATCGACGCGCTAAAGACCAAACGCGTAATCTAAATAAGAGACGTAACGCGAAGAAGGCCCCACTCCCCCGAGCAGGGCCGCCGCCCATTTCCTTCTTTTCTCGAATGTCCGCAACCAAGGCTTCGGCGGTCAGCATCGATGCTCCTGGCGCCGCGCCCTAGATTTCGCTAAACTTGCCTCATGGCAAACGGTTCCAACGACGAGAAGCAGCACGCCCATGAACCAATCGACCGCATGGCTCCCGGCCAGGTCGCCGCCGTGGTCAGTCTCTTGGGATCATGCTTGGTCCGCTTGCACATGCTCTGGCATGCGCTCCTATGACGATGAGCTGGTCAGCGATGCGGAAGCTCGCGACGCAGAGGCACGCAAGGCGTCACTCGCTCGCGGCGAGGGCGTTCCGCACGAAGAAGTTCTCGCTGAGTTCGGCTTGAGCTCTCAGGATTTCGAATGCATGGGCCGCACTCCGCTCCGATAGAGTGAAAAGCAGGTTCCTCACCGGGCTATCGCCCGATTCGGAATGACAATTAAGTTTTTACGGCAGCAAAAAATGCCCCACTCTCCGCGAGCAGGGCCTTGCGCAGCAGCTTTCGTTATTTATTTGGGTTCGGGTTCCCGTGGGCGGTATCGCCCGACTTTTTCACATCGTAGTTGTCGTTATTTTTCTTGGCGTGCTCAGCCTGATTTTGGTCATACCCCCGCTGCACGTCTTTGTCCTTCGTAGGATTGGGATCGTGCGGTTGAGGTTTTGGTTTATCCTTGGAAGCGGAATTGTTCTGTTGGGAGCCTTGCGACTGTGATCCCGACTGCGACCATGCCGCCCCTGTCATCGCGAAGCAAATCGCGAGCGTGAATAGAAGCTTCTTCATATGTTCTCCTCTGCCCCCTACAGACCGTAAGCTATACCCGATGCCGCTAGGGTCAAGCTGACCGAAGTAACCTTGCTGCCGAGTGAGCCGAGGGGGTTCCCGAAGCGGCACAGGACAAACGAAAATAAGCTCGGGAAGGGCACGAGTTCACTCGTGCCGCATTAAGCTGCAGAGAGCGCGGCTTCAGCCGCTGGGGTACGCTCTTGAAGCCGACCCGGAACCTCAACCCGCACGGAACATACTTCGTGACTTTCTCAACCTGCCAGCGCCGCAGGCTGTTCGTTGTCGAACCGTACGCAAGGCTCTTTCTCAAGACGCTCTACGGCTATCGCAGACAGGGACGATTCGACCTGCACGCATTTGTCCTCATGCCTGAGCATGTCCACTTGTTGGTCACCCCTTCGCCTGGCGTCACGTTGGAGCGGTCAATTCAATTCATCAAGGGAGGCTATTCTCACGCGTTAGGAGTGGAGTTGGGCCGAAAAGGAGAAGTGTGGCAACGAGGATTCACCGATCATCGCATCCGGGACGGTGCGGATTTCGATGTGCATCGCACCTACATCCACGAGAATCCTGTGAAGCGCGGGCTCGTTGCGCTTGCCACGGATTTTCGCTACTGCTCAGCGTTTCCTGGATTCAAATTGGACGGCTGGCCCTCAGCGGCTGAAGCCGCCTGATCTGCAGGCTTTTGCGGCACGAGTGAACTCGTGCCCTTCCCGAGCCTATCCCCTCAGCAGCCTTCGCACGAAAGAAGGCCCCGCTCTCACGAGCGGGGCCTTTGATTTTGCGCCGAAGGCGCGTCTGCCTGGACGGCCAGTCCTAGTACATGCCTTCCATGCCGCCGCCGTGTCCGCCGCCGCCCATGGGAGCTTCCTTCTTTTCCGGAATCTCCGCGACCAGGGCTTCGGTGGTCAGCATCAACGAGGCAATCGAGCCGGCGTTGGTGAGTGCGGTGCGCACTACCTTCGTGGGATCGAGCACGCCTGCCTTGACCAGGTCCTCATACTCGTTGGTCAGGGCGTTGAAGCCGTAGTTGCTGTCCTTGGATTCGAGCACCTTGCCGAGGACGACCGCACCTTCTTCGCCGGCGTTCTCGACGATCTGACGCATCGGCTCTTGCAGGGCGCGCTTCACGATGTTGACACCGATCTGCTCATCACCCTCGAGCTTCAGCTTGTCGAGTGCCGCAACGCAACGGGCCAGTGCCACTCCGCCGCCGGGGACAATGCCTTCTTCCACGGCTGCGCGAGTTGCATGCATGGCGTCTTCGACGCGGGCTTTCTTTTCCTTCATTTCGGTTTCGGTTGCGGCGCCGACTTTGATTACGGCTACGCCACCCACCAGTTTGGCCAACCGCTCCTGCAACTTCTCGCGGTCGTAGTCGCTGGTCGTCTTATCGATTTGGCTGCGAATTTCTTTTACGCGGCCTTCGATCTCAGAGTGCTTGCCCTTGCCCTCGACGAGCGTGGTGTTGTCCTTGTCGATGGTGAGCTTCTTGACCTGGCCGAGATCGCTGATCTGCACGTTCTCCAGCTTGATGCCCAGGTCTTCGGTGATGGCCTTGCCGCCAGTGAGGATCGCGATATCCTGCAGCATTGCCTTGCGCCGATCGCCGAAGCCAGGAGCCTTGACGGCCGCGACTTGCAGCGTTCCACGCAGTTTGTTGACGACGAGAGTTGCGAGCGCCTCGCCTTCAACATCTTCTGCGATGATGAGCAACGGCTTGCCGCTCTTGGCAATCTGTTCGAGCAGCGGGAGAAGATCCTTCATGGAGCTGATCTTCTTCTCGTTGATCAGGATGTAGCAGTTCTCCAAAGCAACTTCCATCCGCTCGGGGTCAGTAACGAAGTAAGGAGAGAGATAGCCGCGGTCGAACTGCATGCCCTCGACCACTTCCAACTGCGTCTCCAGAGTCTTCGACTCTTCAACGGTGATGACGCCATCCTTGCCGACCTTCTTCATCGCTTCAGCAATGATGTGCCCAATGGTCTCATCGTTATTCGCCGAAATTGTGCCGACTTGGGCGATCATTTCGCCGCTGACGGGTTTGGAGAATTTGTCGAGTTCGCCTTTAGCGCGTTCGCCGGTCTTCTTGTCGAACTGGCCGCAGACCAGTGCGACTGCTTTCTCGATGCCGCGCTTCATCGCCATGGGATTGGCGCCGGCAGCAACCGTCTTCACGCCTTCGCGATAAATTGCTTGCGCAAGAACTGTTGCGGTGGTGGTTCCGTCGCCGGCTACGTCGCTGGTCTTGCTGGCAACTTCGCGAACCATCTGGGCGCCCATGTTCTCGAGGCCGTCCTTCAGTTCGATTTCTTTGGCGACGGTGACGCCGTCTTTGGTGATGGTCGGCGAACCGAATTTCTTTTCGATGACAACGTTGCGGCCCTTGGGGCCGAGTGTGACTTTCACTGCGTCGGCGAGAAGGTTAACGCCGCGCAGAATTGCCTGGCGGGACTCTTCTCCGTGTACGATTTGTTTTGCCATTTTCTTTTTCTCCTTGATTCTGTTGCGGGCTTGGCCCGCGTATTTCTTTCAAGAGGCTGTCAGCTCTCGGCTGTCAGCTTCTGGCTAAATAGGCTTGTCATCCTGAGCGCGCTTTTGGCGCGAAGGATCTCAGCGACCACGTACTTCGTTCTTCTAGCGGCGTGCGCCTGCGGTTTCTTTCTTGCTGGAGCCGGCGGTGCTCGATGCTCCGGTGAGGATGCCGAGGACTTCGTCTTCTTTCATGATGATGAAGTCTTCACCATCGATCTTGATTTCGGTGCCGGAGTACTTGCCGAACAGGATGCGGTCGCCCTCGTGAACGGCCAGAGGGAAGGTCTTGCCCTCATCGTTAGTGCGGCCTTTGCCGGTGGAGATGACTTCTCCCTCTTGTGGCTTGTCTTTTGCGCTGTCGGGGATGATGATGCCGCCTCGGGTGGTGGAAGCTTCCTCCACGCGGCGGACCAGGATGCGGTCATGCAGTGGGCTAAACTTAGCCATGGTTGCAACTCCTTTCAGTAGTTGTGTAGAAGGTTAGGTTACGTAAACCTATGAATCGTTACGGGTTATGGAGAGATGTTAGCACTCTCGCCTATCGAGTGCTAATTATAAGGATGTGAGTGGAGGGTTGTCAAGGGGCAGCGCCCACACCTCATTCGGCGTCGGGGATAACCAGCTGCGGCAGGGACTTGACGATGTTAACAGTCTCAAGGCTTACCGTAATTACTTGCCCGATAAGTCGCAAAATGTATTCCCTGTCATCTTCGCGATTCGGGTTGTTGGTGATGCCGCTGCGCTTGTCGGTGGAGACCTGATATTGGTCGATGACCCATTCGAGAGCGGAGCGGTTGCCGAGGCGGTACTCGTAGGCTTCTTTGGGAACGCCTGACAGGGTTAGGAACTGGTTGTAGATGAGCGTCGTCTTGTCCTTGCTGAGCTTCATCTTCTTCACACGGTAGTCGAGTTTTTCTCCCTTCTTTTCTACTTTCGTCAGCTTGTATTCGGGCTGTTGTTCGTAGTGAACGTGGATTTCGGCGAGGCGTTGGCCAGCTTTGGCTAGCGCTCGAAAGACGTCGAGGTCCTTCATCGCTCCCGCAAGCCTGTCATCTTGAGCGGAGTGGAGGGATTCGCTTGCGAATCCCTTCGCGGAGTCGAAAGATCCCTTGTTCGATGGCGTTGCCGACCGGCGCAAAGAGGAATTCTTACCGTGAACGCCGACGGACGAAGTTCGTAGAGAGAACTCCTTTTCAGGACGCTGCCGGGTGTCGGCGGGAATGGGGTCCCTCGACTCCGCATGACCGTCCTGCGGACGCTCATCCTCCGCTCGGGATGACAGAGCCGTGGAGAAGCCAACGTAAGAGGCGAACGGGATGCGAGGGAGTTCGCAGCGTAGGTTGGTGGCGTAGCGCTCGCGGTACTGGACAAGCTGAAGGAAGGCGATCCCGATGAGCAGATCGGTATCATCATGAAGCGCGCCCTGCAGGAACCACTGCGACAGATCGTCGAAAACGCCGGCCAGGAAGGCGCGGTCGTGATCGGGCGAGGTGCTCGACTCCAAGGACAGTCCATCTTCGTGGGATCGAGCACGCCCGCCTTCACCAGGTCTTCGTACTCATCGTCGCTAGTCAGCTTGGAGCGAAGATGGGTAATCCGCTTTCAGAAATAGTTCTTTCCGGCCATTTGCTCTGAATGCTGGGCAAGTCAACCGTGACCTAGATTATTTCGAATCAAAGAGTCAGAGCTCGTCCCAGACGATTCACAAAGGGACCGTTTCTCGCTAGAGGACTAGCCAGCAGCGGAACCTGAGGGGGTGCACTAGGAATGAGCGTGGCCCGCGCTGATCGTATCTTTTCGCAGAAGAACCTCTTGACGCCGGGCCCGGTTTTGCCGCCGGTTCTGTCGTAACCCAAAAAATACTCGGAGCCGACACCGTCGCTCTTTCGGACGTAGTATTCGATCCGGTACGGCTCTATGAGCCGAGGACGTACATCTTTGTCGTACAGGAACTCCACGAGCGTCTGTGTCCGTAAAGCTGTGGCGATCACATTTCGCACTTCGGAGGAGAAAGGGCTCGGTTGTGAATATGCTGTTGGGAAGCGGCCATTCGTTCGCGGTGTCGGACTTCCGCCCCGCAAGACTGGGGACATCGGGACATTGATCAACTCAAAGAGCGACTCGACGAGTAACTTGAAATTACTCAGTACGTAATCAAAATTGAAAAAGCTTGCGGCAGGAGTGACGATTGTTGACCATAAGGGCCTGAAATCACCTAGGGGCAGTGTTAACAATTGGTTTTTAGCCAGAGCAGGGTGTGCTTCGAAAATCGACTTCTTCAGAAAGGTGGTAATCACCTGCAACCGGTTCACCGGAAACTCACTTGTGAACATAATCGAATATAGGAGATCAAATAGGTGGATCGCTTTACTCCTATGCAGTAAGGCGGTGAGCTTCGACGCTAAGATTTCTTCGATTTTTTGGCAGTGGATCATTCCACCACACTGTTCGGCGTCCGAGTATGGATGGACTAGCCTGCGCTCTTGAATGGGTAAGTAGATCTTGTCGAATTGCGTAATGTCGAGTTGGACCTTTAGCGTGAGGCTTTCATCCCCATAGAACCCCTTGAAGTACAGCCTAGTTTCGAGCACATCAATACCGAACTGTAGATCTTTGTTTTTGACGATAGTCTTGTCTTGAGAAAAATGGACCTGAGTCTGTTTCTCAATGAAGCCGCATATATTCTTTAATTCGTTTTCCAAAACATCTTGATCCATCATTTGTTGGACGGAGAAATCTAGATCCTTAGAGAATCGGGTATTCGGGAGGTATGCTTTCCTTAGTCCACTGCCTCCCTTAAGAATCAGGGATCTTCCAAGGGGCGACCGCATGTAGATTCCATTCAGAAGCCAACCGTGGACGTAGTCCTTTTCAACGTCGCTCGGGTTGATGCCGAATTCCCCCGCCTTACTGTCGATTTCGTGGTCATTGATCATGTTTTTTTGGGGCTGCGATTTGTTTTCGCCCTCCTAATCTGGATAGATGCGGAACCTAGTAAACAGATTGCGGAGCCAGTGGTTACGAAGGTTGTTGGCCGTTGGTAACCAAACACCCAGGCCATATCGGACGAACCGGCAAATTCAGCGACCAACTGACCACCCGATGATGAGATAGAAGAAAAACCGCCACGACCAGGGACGCAGCTATACGGACGAAGAAAGACGCGAGCGGAAGCGGAAGATGTTAGCGCAGCTTCATGAGTTCGTCGAGGCGGGTGGCCACACAACGCGGGTTTCGTTGCGTGGGGACCGATGTGCTTCGGTCCGCGGTCGTTTGTGCCGTCCCCCTGCGGGGACTTGGTTCCGTTTTTTCGAGGTTACCCGGCACTCACGTGCCGGGCTGCAATCTGCCGCCCCCTTCGACTTCGCTCAGGGCAGGCTCTCCGGGGCTGGTGGTCATTGACTTTCCCGCGACCCCCGCTGTAACTTATAAGTTACTCGCTGCCATGATTGAAATCCGCCGCTATGTTACGAGGGCTGGAAGGATCGTGTTCAGCGAGTGGTTTGCGGAGCTCGCCGATGCTAACGCGAAAGCGAGGATTCGAGATCGGCTTGACCGGCTTTTGCAGGGCAACTTTGGAGATTCCAGATCGCTTGGGGGAGGACTTCATGAACTCCGCATCGATTGGGGACCGGGATATCGAGTGTATTACGCCATGATCGGTCGAACTTGCGTGCTCCTGCTTTGCGGCGGCGATAAGCGAAAGCAGTCGTCTGACATCGAGCGCGCAAGGAATTACTTGAAAGACTACAAGGAGAGGGCGAGCATCCAGTGAAGAAGAAGCCGAAGAATAAAGCTAAAAACATTACGAGCGTTTCTGATAACGAATGCGTCATTCAGGAACTTCGCGAAGACCCTGAATTCGCCGCGGCATACCTGAAGGAGGCCCTCGAGGATTCCGAAAATCCTGGCGTGCTTCTGATTGCGCTGCGCCGCATCGCCGAGGCTCGCGGAGGCATTGCGAAGGTGGCCAAGGCGGCGGGGATTGAGCGGGAGAGTTTGTATCGGGCCTTGTCGGCGAAGGGGAATCCGCGGCTTTCTACGCTGGTTGCGGTGACGCGGGCTGTGGGATTGAAGCTTACGGTGGAGAATGCGCGGTGAGGATATGGCTTCGGGGGTGGTTTGTTCCGCCGCCGTTTGCGCCGTCCCCCGCGGGGACTCAGGCTGGTTCTCCTGTATTTTTTCCCAGCAAGTAGACAGCCCGGCATTCACCGGTATGGCAAGGGGGTGCCGATCCCAGCCACAGCCGCTCCTTTCCACACTCCCCCTGTGACATCCGACCTTGCCTCCTCCAGCCTTTTCACGCGATCATGACCAATGCGGACGCAGTGCAGCTCGTATTTTGTCCCGAACCAGCTATGTATAACTGCTAAGCCATTGATTGCAGGGATTTTCGTCGTAAAATCTTTGGAAACAATATTTCAGGAGATTCGACACAGATCACGATCCTCCCAAGTAATTGATTCAAGAGATTTTAGCCATTTTGATCTGCAATTTTTTTAATCTGGATCAAGCCACGAATCCCAGTCACAATTCTGCCCGGAGGGTCTTTACTAACAGGCGCAGAGCTTTTTCGTTGCGGCGGTACCAGCGCCACTGGCCCTGCTTCGCCGCTTCGACGAGGCCGGCCTTGGTGAGGATTGCCATGTGATGAGAGATGGTGGGCTGCGACAAGCGGACGCGCTCTTCGATGTCTCCGGCGCACAGGCCGGTGATTTTCGCGACGTGTGGTGCGCTCAGGGACACGACGCCGCGCGGCTTGAGCGCGGCCAGGATGCGGCGGCGCGTGGGATCGGAAATGGCAGCGAGGCGGCGATCGAGCGAAGTCGCGGAAGTCATCATGTGAGATGGGACTAGGAATAACTACTAAATTGACGCTTGTCAATATGCAGGATCGAAAGAGCGAGCAAGGCGCGGAAATGCTGGCGTCGCGGAAAGAACGTTGCTCAGGACGAGACAGGACGCTGCCGTGTTGCCCGCAGCCATTCGATCCGGGTGAACTCAAGGTAGCGCACGTCATTGTCGCGGACCGAGCAATTGGATTGATCGAGTTGGCCGGCGAGCGCGCCCCCGCGAATCCAATAACCGGCTTCGTCTTTCTTGATGATGGTGGAGTCGAGTGGATCCATGCCGTGCAATTTGAAAATTACCCGGCGGTTCAACAGAGGGTCGAGCTTCATTCGGACCTTATTTTTTCGGAGCTTATTTTTTCGGATCTATTTCTTGAGGATCGGGTTATAGCCGTCGTTGATGAGGCGCGAGCGCATGGATTCCGCGTCCTTGATATCGGCAAACGGGCCGACCTGGACACGAAAATATTTGTCGACCGCAGAGTTGCTGGAGAACGCGGGATACTCTTTCTTTTTCAAGGCATCGACCAGGGAGTCGGCATCCTCTTGCTTGGTGACGGCAGCGACCTGCACGAAGTAGCCGGCTGTCGGAACGGTGCCGATGGGATCGGGCGGGTTGGCGGGTTGAGATTGTGCCTGGTTTGCAGAGTTTGAAGAGGTTCCGGCCGCTTGCGCGGCGGGAGATGCCGCATCCGGTGCCGGTGTCAGTTGCGGGTTGGCATCCTTCTGCTCGACGTTCTTGTAAAACGTCATCGGCGCAGAGGCTGCGGAGCCCGCTGGCTTCGCGGCGCTCGAGGCACCTGGCAGAGGAAGCGTGCCGGCGGCCGACGCCGTGCCTACGTCTGATTTACGGCCGAGCGTATAGCCCAGAGCGAAGAAAACCGCGCACACGATTACCAACCCGAAGAACAGAGACAACAATCTTGCGGTGCCCAACGTGATTTCAGTGTCTTGTGACGCAGCCATGAATGTTCCCTGTTGGAATTACGCCGCCTTGACTGGAGGAGGCGCAGTGTCACCGCCGCCTGCATCTTTGCCCAGCAACTTCTGCAATCCGGCGAAAAAGTCGATCGGCACCGGAAAGATGACGGTGGTATTTTTTTCGACGCCGATTTCCGTCAAAGTCTGCAGGTAGCGAAGTTGCACGCTGACGGGTTCGGTGGCCAGCAGATGAGCGGCGTCCACCAGGCGTTGCGCCGCGGAGAACTCGCCTTCCGCATGAATGATCTTGGAACGCTTTTCGCGTTCGGCTTCGGCCTGCTTGGCCATGGCGCGCAGCATCGACTCCGGCATATCGACCTGCTTCACTTCTACGTTGGTTACTTTCACCCCCCAGGGTGAAGTGTGCTGGTCGAGGATGCTTTGCAGTCGCAGATTAATTTTTTCGCGATGAGCGAGCAGTTCATCGAGTTCCTGCTCGCCGAGCACAGAGCGCAACGTGGTTTGGGCGAATTGCGAGGTCTGATAAACGTAATTCGAAACCTCGACCACGGCCTTGCTGGGATCGATTACGCGCAGAAAAATTACGGCGTTCACTTTGAGGGTGACGTTGTCGCGAGTGATGATGTCTTGCGGAGGAACCTCCAGCGCCTCCTGCCGCAGCGAGACGCGCACCATGCGGTCGATGGGACTGAAAACCAAAATCACGCCAGGGCCCTTCGCGGCACTCAAAAGGCGGCCGAGGCGAAAGATGACACCACGTTCGTACTCCGCAAGAATCTTGATTGAGCTCAGCGCGTAGAGCGCGACGATAATGCCGGCGATGCCAAAAAATCCGATCCCGAGAACTTCCATGTGTGCCCCCAAAAAGGAAGCCGATAATGCTCCCACCGCGGATTGTATCGCGTGGGATCGAGGATGGGAGAGGAATTCGGGTACAACACAGTTGCTTGGGCTGGTGCGCGGATCGATCTGGGAGAAATTCTAGGGGACAAATCTAAGGAATGGCAGGGGCGGGCGCTGGGCGAGTTGCGGCCATCGGTTCGACCTGAAGCAAGAGGCCGTCAACTCGGCGGACGATTACCGATTCTCCGGCGGACAAATCAGAGGAAGAGACGGCGTCCCAGAGTTCGCCGTGCACGAATATTTTTCCACGAGGCGAGAGCGCGGTTTGGGCGATGCCGATTTCGTCAATCAGGCCCTGAGCGCCGGAAACTACTTTGTTTCGTCGAGCTTTGAGAGCGATGCTCATCAGGAATGCGGTGATGAAGCCGAGCGGAACGCTTACCGCAAGCGCGGTGAGCAGATGGACACGCATTTCCGGAATTGGCGAATCGACCAGCAGCAATCCCCCCAGAGTAAGCAAGGTGATGCCGCCGATGGTGAGCACTCCATGGCTGGCGAATTTGGCTTCGGCGGCGAAGAGCGCGAATGCGCCCAGAATGAGCACCAGCGCGGCGAAACGTGTGGGAAGAAGATTCAGCGCAAAAGCTGCGATCAGAATAAAGACGATGCCCACGGTTCCGGGAATGACGGCGCCGGGATGATTGAACTCGGCATAGAGCGCGAGCGCTCCGATGGCAAGAAAAATAAAAGCGACATTCGGATCCATCAAATAGCCGAGGATGCGTTCTTTTAGAGTCATGCCGAAAGGCACGATCGGCTGGCCACTGAGTTTCAGCGTGACCTCTTGTCCATTGAACCGTTTGAAAGTTTTGCCGTCGATTTGGCGGAAGAGGTCGTCCTGGTTTGAAGCTACGTAGTCGATGAGATGCTGCGACAGCGCTTCCTGCTCGGTGAAGGACTTGGATTGGCGCACTGTACTTTCGGCGACTTCGACATTGCGGCCGCGTCGGGCTGCGACGGAACGCATTAGAGCTGCAGCGTCGTTTTCCATCTTCTGTTTCATCACGTCGTCCAGGTTGCTGCCGCCAAGCGCGACAGGATGGGCCGCGCCGGTGTTGGTTCCGGGGGCCATGGCGGCGATGTCCGCAGATTCGAGGATAAAAAACCCGGCGGAAGCAGCCCGGCTGCCGCTGGGCGTTACGTAAAGAATGACAGGAACCTGCGATCCGGTAATTTTCTCGATGATCTGACGCGTCGATTCGACGAGGCCACCGGGCGTATTGATCTCGATCAATACGGCCTGATCGTGGCGGCGACCAGCTTCGTCGATGGCGCGAGCAATGTATTCCTCGGTAATGGGTTGAATCGTGTCGTCGACAACGATCTTCAGGACTTCGCCCGAAGCGGCGCAGCAGAGCGTGAAGAGGCCTGCCAGCACAGTTAGAAAGGTTCGCGAAATTGAAGTGCGATGCATAAGCCGCGATCCGCCCACAACAATATTCTTACTCTTATTTGTGGATTGCAGCAGCAATTTCTTCTGTTTCGGCGGAGGCGGTGTCGGCGTGATGGTCGGTCCAGCCGGGCAAGTTGGTGCTGCCGGTAATCAGGCGAGCGCCGCGCTCGTAGGTGAAATACGACCAAGCCCACTGAATAAAGACCAGCAGACGGTTGCGAAAGCCGATGAGAAAGAAAATGTGAACGAATAGCCACGCTAGCCACGCGGTAAATCCGGAGATATGAATTTTGCCGAATTGCGCCACCGCCGCGGCGCGGCCAATCGTCGCCAGGCTGCCTTTGTCGAAGTAGTGAAAAGGCTTGCGGGGTGCGGGCTTTGTGGAGGTCTCTGAGACCGCGGCTTCCCGCTTAATGAGCTTACCTACGTAGCGGCCTTCGAGAATGGCTACGGGCGCAACGCCTGGCAGCAACTTGCCAGACTCATCCTTCAACGCGGCGAGATCTCCGATGACGAAAACCTCGGGATGGCCGGGCAGGCTGAGATCATGCTCGACTAGCACACGTCCGGCACGATCGATGGGAACACCCAACTTTTTGCCGAGTGGAGACGCGGCCACGCCTGCAGCCCACAGGATGACCGACGCGCTCATCTTCGTGTTGCCCATATAAATCGTGCCGGGCTCAACTTTCGTCACCATCGTATTGGTGAGAACTTCAACGCCCAGGCGCTGCAGTTGGTGCTGGGCGCTGCGCGAGAGGTCCGGCGGATACGCAGGAAGAACGGTCGGCCCACCTTCGATTAAACGGATGTGGGTGCTCCGCGGATCGATCTCGCGGAAATCGTGAGCGAGCGCGTGGCGGCAGATTTCCGCCAGAGTTCCGGCGAGTTCAACTCCGGTGGGTCCGGCTCCCACGACCACAAAATTCAAGGGAGCGTCCTTCTGAAGATCGCCATTTGCGCCAGCCGATGCGTGGCGTTCCGCTAGTTCGAACGCCAACAGAACACGTCTCCGGATTTCAAGCGCATCCTCGATTGTTTTGAGTCCGGGCGCAAACGGTTCCCACTCGTCATGGCCGAAGTAAGCGTGGCTGGCGCCGGCCGCGACGATGAGCGAATCGTAGGGGATTTCCTGATCGTCCGTTTGCACGACACGACGTTCAAGATTGAAGCCGGTCACTTCCGCCATCAGCACTTCAGTATTCTTGTTGTGGCGAAGAATGGACCGGATGGGCGCCGCAATTTCTCCCGGCGACAGGCCGGCCGTGGCTACCTGATAAAGCAGCGGCTGGAAGGTGTGATAGTTCTTCTGGTCGATGAGCGTGAGCTTCACGGAAGCCCTGGCCAGTGTTTGGGCTGCATTCAGGCCACCGAAACCGGCACCCACGATCACCACGTGATGTAGATTCTTGCTTGTCATTTTCTGCAGTTCATTCCCGCCGTTCATTTCTTGGTGCTCATTCTTGCTGTTAAAGGCTTCACTCTATAAGATTCAGCGCGATGGCAATCGGCTCCAGAAGTTCTACACGAGACGCAGATTCGGCTGGGCACGAGCAGGCTTCGCCATTGGCTTGGGGCCGCTGGCTCATGCCCTCGGTCGGTGATTTGATTTTTGTTGCGATGCTAGGCTTGCTGGCCTTCACAAACTTGTCGGAGCGGCTTCTGGGAGATGCCGGGATCGGATGGCATATCCGGACCGGACAACTGATTCTGGCAACGCACGCCATTCCTCATGTCGATCCATTTTCTTCGAGCATGGGTGGTCACGCGTGGTTCGCATGGGAGTGGTTATTTGACGCGATTGTCGGGTGGCTTGACAGCGCTGCTGGGCTGAACGGGGTTGTGCTTTTCGCAGCGTTGATCATCGCGACGGTATTTGCATGGACATTTGGTTTGCTGCTGCGCCGTGGCACAAACATATTCGTGGCGTTGGCTCTGGTTTTGCTCGCGGCGGCTGCGGGGGCGATTCATTTTCTGGCGCGGCCGCACGTGCTGACGTGGTTGTTCACAGTGCTATGGTTTTGGATTCTGGAATCGTCGTTCGGCTTTCGGCGCGCGGCGTCCCGAAAAACTTGGCAGTTGTGGCTGTTGCCGCCGCTGATGTTGTTGTGGGTGAACCTGCACGGGGGATTTCTCATCGGTTTCGCCCTTCTCGGGATCTACTGGATCTGCGCGGCGTGGCAATGGGTTCGGTTGCCGTCGGAGCGCTTCGAAGATGTTCTGCAAAAGATCCGCGCCGCTGGAAACGTGCGGACTTTGACATTCGTCTCCTTACTGAGCGCACTGGCAACATTCGTGAACCCTTACGGTTGGAATTTGCACCTCCACGTCTACCGGTATCTCACGAATCGTTTTCTCATGGATCACATTGATGAGTTTCAATCTCCGAATTTTCATCTTGTCGCGGAGAAGTGTTTTGCAGGACTGTTGTTGCTGACGTTGATTGCGCTGGCTATTAGGAAAAGAGAAGTGAGGGCTGAGCCAAGTCAGGGGCTAGTGGTCTTGTTCGCGGTGTACGCCGGGCTGTACGCGTCGCGCAATCTTCCTATTGCATCGCTGCTTTTGATTCTGACGATTGGACCGTGGCTGTCGTCGTGGTTCCTGAGCTTCGCGGAACGAGTTGGGACGATGCGGCAGGGTCGGTTTTCATTGTTCCATTTCGCGCAGCGAATGCAGACGGTTGAGTGTAGTCTGCGCGGGCACTTATGGCCGGTCGCGGCCGTATTGCTGGCTTGCGGCATTGCGGCGAATGGCGGAAGTCTTGGCGCGACGCCGGTGATGAACGCACACTTCAGCGAGAAACGCTTTCCAGTCAAGGCCGTTACCTACCTGCAGGAGAAGGATATTCAGGGGCCTGTGCTGGCTCCCGACTATTGGGGCGGATATCTTATTTATCTTCTCTACCCTGGCCGGCGAATGGTGATCGACGACCGCCACGATTTCTACGGCGACGAGTTTCTGAAGTCCTACCTGAAGATGGTGCATGTGGAGCCGGGTTGGGATGGGTTTATCCGCGACCACGATGTGCGCTGCATCATTGTTCCTAGAGACTCTGCGCTGGCGAGTATTCTGGCCGAGACTGCCAGCTGGAAGGACGTGTATCACGACGAAGCAGCGGTCGTCTTCGTCCGGACAAGTTAAGGGTGAGCCATCTATGTTGGGTCTCCTAAGGTTTTGAATTTCCTAAGGTTTTGAATTTCCTAAGGTTTTGAATTTCCTAAGGTTTTGAATTTCCTAAGGTTTTGAATTTCGGTGGTAGTGCAATTTGGCTTGCGCGCCGGGCCCGGTTACGCGGGAGATCCCTTCGACTTCGCTCAGGGCAGGCGCTTCGCTCCGCCTGAAAAACGGCTACGCTCAGGATGACGCCGACGGGAAGAGTGCACGTTGCTCTTCAAACTGACCCACACTAAGTTACGATTCAGATTGACACTTACATTGCTAGGCGTGTATGCTCACCCCGCTTGATCTACTATGTTACATAGTTGATTGTTGCCGTTCTCGATTGGCCTGTCGGTAAGCAAACCCACCCCGTAGTAACTTTCTGCTCTTGAGGATAAACCTATGAATCGCCTTCTCTCTGGTGCCCGCAGCTCACATTGCTTGTTTGCTTCCCTAGCAATGCTGAGCCTTTGCCTAGCGTCTTATGCACAAGTTACCTTGACCCAAATCAGTTCCGATCCTTTTACCGTTGGGCCCGGGCAGCACGCTACAGAAGTTGAGCCGCACGTGCTGGCAAACGGCACAACGCTGGTGGCGGCGTTTCAGACGGGACGCATTGCTCCGGGGGGCGCGACGGCGATTGGTTGGGCAACCTCTACTGACGGCGGCAATACTTGGGCGCACGGGTTCCTGCCTGGACTCACTAAGGGAAACGGTGGCGGTCCTTACAATGCGGCGAGCGATCCAGCTGTGGCTTATGACGCCAAGCACGGCGTATGGATGATCGCCTCGTTGCCGATCGTGAACTCGGGCACCACGACTGCGGTGGTAGTCAGCCGATCGACTGACGGCGGTTTCACCTGGGGCGATCCGGTGAGCGTTACTCCCAATGTAAATAATTCGGATAAGAACTGGATCGTCTGTGACAGCACGTCCACTAGCCCGTTCTACGGGAACTGCTACGTTGAGTGGGACAATCCCGACAGCGGTGACCAGATTCTGATGAGCACTTCAAGCGACGGTGGGCTGACATGGGGAACAGCTACAACCACTACGAACAGAGCCACTGGCATTGGCGGGCTGCCGCTGGTACAGCCTAACGGGACGGTGGTGGTGCCGATTGAAACTTCGGGGATCTCGGCGTTCACATCGACGAACGGTGGCGCGTCATGGTCGGCACCGGTCACCGTTTCGAATATTCAGGCGCACACTGACGCGGGCGGAATTCGCAGTGGACCACTGCCCTCGGCAGCGGTTGACGGCGCCGGCACGGTTTATGTCGTTTGGGAAGATTGCCGTTTCCGCAGCAAATGCTCAACGAACGACTTGGTTTACAGCACCTCTACGGATGGTGTTCACTGGTCCGCGGTCGCGCGCATTCCGATCGATGCGACCACTAGCACGATTGACCACTTTATTCCGGGCGTCGGCATTGACCCAACCACTTCGGGCACAACCGCTCATGTCGCGGTGCACTTTTACTACTACCCAAAAAGCAGTTGCACGAAGACGACGTGCCGGCTCTATGTCGGCTACATTTCGTCGCACAACGCCGGCTCTACGTGGAACACTCCTGTCCAACTCGCCGGACCGATGCAGCTGGGGTGGCTTCCGAATTCGCAGAACGGATTGATGGTTGGCGATTACATTGCGACCGGCTTCAACAACGGTGTGCCCCATGGAGCGTTCGCGGTAGCGGCAGCCAAGTCCGGTACTACCTTCAGTGAAGCCACGTACACCGCGCAGGGACTCACCGTGGCGGAGGCTGGCCCGCAGTTGTCGGCCGCAGGCGACAAGCCACTGCATAACCTCTCGGACAAGATTGAGAAGGAGCGTCCTGAGAAAGGCATAACGCCGCCCTCGAAGCGCGCAGCCAAGAGCAGTAAGTGAAATTGTCCGGAGTTTGTCAGCGCAGTGCCCCGATAAAAGATCGGCGGCTGTGTGGGTTACACACAACTTCTTCGGATTTTGTAAAAATTAGTAGTCGTCGTCGCCTGCCTCTCAGATCCGTGCCAAAATTCGTCACGCAAGCTGTCGTCGAGCTGCTTCACACCGATCGCTGACAGTTCGCGCACGCCTGCAATTCAGCGAACTTACCCTGGGAAACCTAATTTCCACATTCCGAGGAGAAATCTGATGAACCGTATTCTCTGTAATTTCCGCCGACTACACTCTCTTTCGCTTTTCGCCTGCCTGGCCGTGCTGAGCCTTTGCGTCGCGGCAGTTACCGCGTCCGCGCAGGTCAGCTTAACCCAGATCAGTTCCGATCCCTTTACCGTGGGGCCGGGGCAGCATGCTACGGAGGTTGAGCCTCACGTGCTGGCAAACGGCACGACGCTGGTTGCTGCGTTTCAGACGGGACGCATTTCTCCCGGTGGCGCGACAGCTATTGGCTGGGCTACTTCAACCAACGGCGGCTCTACCTGGACACACGGATTTCTTCCCGGCCTGACCAGCGGAAATGGCGGCGGACCTTACGCCGCGGCCAGCGATGCCAATGTCGCATATGACGCCAAGCATGGCGTGTGGTTAATCTCCACCTTGCCTATCTTGAACCAGACCACCACTACACCCGGCGTGGCGATAAGCCGGTCAACGGACGGCATGACTTGGAACAATCCCGTGCTTGTCGGTCCCATGGTGACCGCTTCCGACAAGAACTGGGTCGCGTGCGACAGCACTTCCACGAGTCCGTTTTACGGCAATTGCTACGCGGAATGGGACAATCCGGACAACGGGGACCAGATTCAGATGAGCACTTCCATCGACGGAGGCATGACGTGGTCAGCCGCGACCACCATCAGCGGCGCGGGCACCGGCCTTGGCGGTACACCGCTGGCGCTGCCCAACGGCACCGTGGTGGTTCCCATTGAAACCTCGGGAATGTCTGCCTACACCTCTACCAACGGAGGTGCATCCTGGACGGCACTGGTTTCAATCTCCAACGTTCAATGGCATACCGATGCGGGCGGCATTCGCAGCCGGCCGCTGCCCTCCGCAGTAGTCGATGGCGCCGGCAAGGTGTATGTCGTGTGGGAGGATTGCCGCTTCCGCTCCAGGTGTTCGACCAACGATTTGGTCTACAGCACTTCTACGAATGGCACAACGTGGTCTGCGGTAACGCGCATTCCAATCGACGCCACCACCAGCACGGTGGACCACTTCATTCCCGGAATTGGCATTGACCCAACAACGTCGGGATCCACCGCTCATATTGGGGTTCACTATTACTACTATCCGAAGAGCAGTTGCACCCAGTCAACCTGCCAGCTTTACGTAGGCTACATTTCGTCGGCCAACGGCGGATCTACATGGAATACTCCGGTAAGTCTGGCCGGACCGATGACGCTCACTTGGCTGCCCAACTCCCAGAACGGCTTGATGGTGGCGGACTACATTGCAACGGCCTTCACTGGGGGTGTGCCCTATGGAGTATTTGCGGTAGCCGCAGCCAAGTCTGGCTCAACCTTCAATGAGGCCATTTACACGGCGCAGGGATTGACCGCGGCCAAGGTCGGTCCGCAGTTGTCTTCGGCGGGCGACAAACCGCTACACCGTCTCTCGGACCCGCTTGGGGAGGAACTTCCGGAAAGAGGCATAATCCCGCCTTCGAAGCGCGCAGCCAGGAGCAGCTCGAAGTAGAGCTGTGATACTGCAAAGGGCACACCTCAGCGACTGAAGCCGCGCTCATTCGGCGGCTTTATGGCACGAGTGCGTGCCCTTCCCGATTTCTATAAAGGCACGAGTTTTTTGCGCAGGCCATGAAGGCGTTGCCTGATACGAATCGCTTTTTCAATTGCGCTCTCCCGCCCGGTCGTGGTCAGCTTGATTCACTGTCCCTCCCCCGGAAATGCTTGACAAGCGTGGCCTTTTGACCGATAAAGGCGTGATCTTTGCGGAGCCCTTCTCCCCCTAAACCGCAGTCGCCGGGCCCGAGGTGAATCTTATGTCTCGCAAGCAGGACCAACGTGTCTCTAGAGCAAGGCCCCGACAGCCAGTTCAGCTGGGCAACAAGTTGGAAAAAAATCTCCTGGCCTACGCGACGGCAGCCGCGGGTGCGGCAGTGCTGTCGGTGGCCCTGCCCGCCGGAGCCGAGATTATTTACACGCCCTGCAATACGCCAATGGCTACAGCCCAGCTTAATCAAGGCGCCGCGCTTACGCCGCTCGACTTGGATAATGATGGCAAACCGGACTTCAGTTTCGCCATGTTTTACGGAATCCGGTATTCAACCGGCGGCTCGGTTCTCGGCTTCAAGTCTTATCTGAAAATCGTTCCACAGCAGAATGGCAACGGAGCGGTTCAGGGCCAACGAGGACCGACTGCGTCCGCGGTGGCTAAGGGGGGCGAAATAGGGCCGTCACAGAAGTTCGGTAACCGCGATCTTTACCTGTATATCGACTGGTTCGGCAGCGCCAATCAGAATTCGGGCTCGTGGAACAAAGTTGAATATGCGTATGTCGGTTTGAAGTTTATGATCGGCGGGCAAGTTCACTATGGTTGGGCACGGGTTAAGTTTCCGTTCACTGGAAGAGGAATTCGCCTCGGCAGTATTTACGGCTACGCGTACGAGAGCACACCGAATCAACCCATTGTCGCGGGCCAGACAAGCGGCGCTGCGCCGGAAGGCAACGCCGAAAATCTTCAGGGAACTCTCGGCATGCTCGCGGCCGGATCTTCGCGGTGAGCGTGCGGCGAGTGGGAAACTCTTCCCCGAAGCCCATTAGCGGCAGAGCGCAGGCTGGGCGGACGCAGCAGTAAAGATTTGAAGGAGGCGGCTATGACACAGAAATCGGTCGCGGCGGCGGGAAGGGCTTTGGCGCTTGGGTTGGTCTTTCTTTTGAATGTCGTGGGCGCGCACGCTGGCGAGAAGGTGATTCTGAGGTTCAACGAGACTCACGGGGCTCAGCCTTACTCAGGCTTGACGTCCGATGGCGTCGGCAATTTGTATGGGACAACCTCCACCGGTGGAAAGATGAATTGCGGCACAGCTTTCGAGTTATCTCCTGCGGGCTCCGGCGGCACATGGACGGAGACGGTTCTTTACTCATTTCAAGGGTGCCTATCGCCGGGACCAGTTCCGTACGGGACCATGCTCTTCGATAAACAAGGCAATCTTTATGGAGCGGAGAATGGACAGTTCGGCTCGGCTGGAGCGATCTTCGAGCTGAGCAAGGGACCGGACGGGACATGGTCGGAGAAAGTGATTTATCAATTCGCTATCAGCGAGGGAAGTCCAAACGGCGAGCTTACTTGGGATAGTGAAGGCAATCTTTATGGCACTGCTGCTACCCCTTACGCGATCAACGGTGAAGTTTTTGAACTGAGCCCGCAACCGGGCGGCGGCTGGAAAGAAACCGTGCTGTATAAGTTCCCCTCGCCAGGCGGAGTGGCGTATCCGAATGCGGGTGTAGTCTTCGACGGCAAAGGGAACCTCTACGGTCCGGCCTTTTTCAGCGGTCACGGTAGTTTCGAAGGGGCCGTCTATGAATTGACTCCTCAAGCTAATGGCCCATGGACACTGACGGTGATCTATGTTTCCAACGAGAGCAGCAATCCTGGCTCCCGCCTGGTCTTCGATTCGAATGGGAATCTTTACGGTACGGCGATTGACTCCAACTACGGCCAGGTCTTTGAGTTGAGCCCCGCAGCTGGGGGCACATGGAGTGAAACGGCAATTTACCACTTTGCTTCCGGGACGGACGGCAGTGAGCCCCGTGCGCCGCTGATCATGGATTCCGGCGGCAATCTCTACGGCACAAGTACCCTCGGCGGGCGAGGCTGCAACCAGAATTCCTGCGGTGTGGTTTACAAACTCAGCCCGCAGAGCGACGGCACTTGGAAGGAAACGGTTCTGCATCAGTTTGAGAGTGCCGAGGATGGCTCGCAACCGCAAGAAGGACTGCTGCTCGATGCCTCAGGGAATCTCTTCGGCACGACATCCTATGGCGGCAGCCGCTACGGGTACGGGACGGTATATGAGATCACTCCGTAAGGCAGCGCATCGAGGCTGGAAGCTGCGTTAATCCTGTCTCACTTACGGCACGAGTTCGTGCCTCCGCGCCTTGCCTGATAAACTCTCTGCGTGTCGCGTCCCACTTACCTTGAATGTACCCGCTGCGGCGAGCATCTTCCTGCAGACCAGCCGCAAACTGTTTGTCCGAGAGATGGTGGCGTGCTTTATGCGCGGTACGATCTCGCTGCGATTAAGAAGACTTTCTCTCCGGCGTCGCTGCTTCCGCTCGCTCCCACCATGTGGCGGTATGACGCCGTGCTTCCCGAAGCGACTCCTGTTTCTCTGGGAGAAGGTTTCACGCCCATGCTGCGGAGCCGCGAATTCCCAAACGTCTTTATCAAAGACGAAGGACTGAACCCCACTGGTTCTTTCAAGGCCCGGGGACTCTCCGCGGCGGTCACGATGGCTCGCCACTTCGGCCTGAAGAAGCTGGCGATTCCCTCCGCTGGAAACGCCGCTTCGGCCCTCGCTGCCTATGTGGCGGCAGCCGGCGGCGGTATGGAAGCGCACATCTTCATGCCAAAGGACGTTCCCGCCGCGAACCGCATCGAGTGTGATTACTACGGAGCGAAGGTCACGCTGGTGGATGGCCTGATCTCAGACTGCGCGCGGAAAGTGGCCGAATTGAAAGAGCGTGCGGAGTGGAAGCGCGAAGGATGGTTCGACGTCTCTACCACGAAAGAGCCTTACCGCGTGGAAGGCAAGAAGACCATGGGATATGAGGTCGCGGAACAGCTTGGATGGAAACTGCCGCAGGGGATTATTTATCCCACGGGCGGAGGGGTCGGTTTGCTAGGGATGTGGAAGGCGTTCGACGAGATGGAGGAGTTGGGATTTATTGGCCCGGAGCGCCCGAACATGATCAGCGTGCAATCTGCGGGATGCGCGCCCATTGTTAAAGCATGGGATGAAGGCCGCTCCGTGGCGGAAATGTGGCCGCATGCGTCGACTTTGGCTGCGGGCCTGCGAGTTCCGAAGCCGTATGGAGACTATCTGATTCTCGATATCCTGAAGAAGAGCGGAGGGCTCGCGCTCGCAGCGAGTGACGAGGAGATACTGCAAGCCACGCGACACTGGGCCGGGGTCGAAGGGATTTTCGCGGCTCCGGAAGGAGCGGCTTCACTGGTCGCCTACCAAAAGCTGCGAGCCAGCGGGTTTTTCTCGAGTGAGGATACGGTCGTGCTGTTTAATACGGGGTCGGGTTTGAAGTATTTGGATGTGTTGGATCGCGGTGCGACCACACGGGGTTCAACAGTACCGGCGAGTCGTGCGATCGCGGGGATTATTGGACCGTATTAAGGGAAAAAAGGTTTTCTAGTCTGTGCGGCGAGAAGCGCTGGTAACGGGCTTCCGCGACTGCGCCCGTTTCTCGGTGTCGAGTTTCGCCTTGATTTCAGAGTGCGGACGCCGCACAAAATCTTTGAACTGGCCGAAATCACCTGGTGGATTCTTCGCGGGAGCCTTTGGGTGATTCGCCATACCTGAGTCCCAGAAATGAGACTACAGCAGTAGTGTGCGCCAGTTAATATCTCCACATCTGGGAAATCGCCAAAATCAATCTGGCTCCCCGAGGAAGACACATCATGGTGATGTTGTGGCTTTACTGCGATGAAAGCTACGACTCGAAGGCTAAGAATCCTAAAACGTTTGTGATCGCTGGATTCATGGCTGAGGAAGCTATATGGAACAAAATCGAGCATTCGTTCGAGAGAAAAAATGAACGTGTCGGGGTCCAACGGTTTCACGCTTCCCATCTGAATGCACGCGATTATGAATTTAAAGGGTGGACTGCCCAACGCTCAAAACGCTACGTGAAAGACTTACTCGCAATTCTGGCGCGATCTAGAAAACAACTTATCGCCGTGGCTTTTAGCTTGTTTGCAGATGAATACCGGAGAATCATCCCGCAAGAAGGTCGTGAGAAATTCGGCGAACCTTATGTGGTTTGCTTCAAGATGCTGGTAGCAAATATCGCGAAATTGATGGATGATCGCGGGTTTCCTAGTGACTATAGATTTTCAATCATCCTTGATCGCAACAAATTCAACTCACAAGCCGTAAAGACTTTCTTTGCCATGAAAGAGCATCCAGACAATAAACGGCGTCATCGCTTCGGTACTTGTGCGCCCGGATGCTGGGAGGAATTCACCGCGTTACAGCCGGCTGATCTGATCGCCTACGAAACCTTCCGCCTTCTCCAGAATAAACGACAAGGAGTTGAACGAGTGCGAAAGGCAATCGAAAAAATGGTGCCCTACAATTCCTTCAGCAGTAAATTTATAGGCGCTCCATTTTTCGAGGAGATTAAGCCGATTTTGGAAGCCTCAAAGTGCGGCCCTAATGGCTTTTTGCTCTTGTAGCGGGACGAGGTTCTTGTTTCCCACTTTTCCCCAGCGCCAAAGGCGCTGGGCTACTATCGGTCGCCCCTCCGGGGCGAAGCTTCTACTTCTGTGACACCAAGAAAAAAGGCACGGCATAAGCCGCGCCCTGTCCGAACAACAAACTTCCAGCAAATGTCTATGCTACGCGATTGCGGCCGCTGCCTTTTTCCCACCAGACGGCGGGGTCCTCGGGGCGGTTCAACATCTTCGACAACTCTTTCTTGATCTCAAGCAGGCGGTTGGCCCGCATCTCAGCTGCCGATTGGTCGATCGAGCTATCCTCGCCGCGCTTGACGAAGCGAGCGTTCATGTTCCGCAAGTCTGTGATTTCCTGACGAAGGCTGGTGAGGTGTTCCAGGATGTATGGCATGTCTCGATCATACCGCAGATTCCGCGCCCCGTGGCTTTATTAATCAGTTCTAGTCGTAAAATTGATGCCGAACCGGGAGCAAACCCGCGTCCCGAGCGGGCTCTCGGCGATGGATTTTAGCTGGCCGAAGCGGCTTGGGCTTTCTGCAGCAAGCGCCTAGCTTGGGAGATCAGGTCGGCGACTTCGAAGGGCTTGACGAGGTAAGGTACGTTGTTTTCCTGCAGGAAAGCGCGCTCGTTGCTTTGCTCAACCCCATGGGAGAAAGTGAAGAGCACGTGCTTTTCCATGTTGGAGCAGTTTTGCTGAAGCCAAAGGAAAGCTTCTTTCGCGTTCCAGTCGGCGGGCATTTTTCCGTTCATGATCAGCGCATCGAACGGCTCTGAGAGGAGACGGATTTTGACATCTTCACTCTTGGTTGCGGTGACCACCTCGGCACCGG
>CAWEEW010000010.1:0-139821 GCA_963808195.1 uncultured Acidobacteriaceae bacterium
TCCCCACGGCCCCCGCGTGCGGCGCTCGGCGAGCAAGGTCACTTCGCACTCGGTGAGAACCTCGATCTCGCGGATGATTCCATCGCCTCCGCGATGCCTTCCAGCCCCGCCGCTTCTTGGGCGAAGAGAATAATGCCGGACCCGCAAGGGATAGGCAAATTCCAACGCTTCCGCAGGAGTGTTCAGCGAATTCGTCATGTGGGTATGCACGCCGGAGACGCCTGGCTTGCTCGGGCGAGCGCCCATGCCACCGGCAATAGTCTCGTAATAAGCGAATGGCTTTCCGGTCCGGGGGTCTATCCCCCCAATGGTCAAATTGTTCATGGTTCCCGAGGCCGCTGCGGGAATGCGATCCGGAATGGCCTGGGCTAAGGCGCGTAATAAGACATCGACGATGCGCTGAGAAGTTTCGACGTTGCCGCCAGCAACAGCCGCCGGAGCCCGCGCATTCACGATCGTACCTTCGGGTGCGATCACATGAATTGGCTTCATCAATCCCGCAGTCGCCGGTACGTCATCGGTGAGCAGACAACGGAAAACGTAGAAACATGCAGAGTAGGTGATGGCTTCCACCGCATTCACGCTGCCTTCAACCTGCGGATCGCTTCCGGTGAAATCGACTGTAACCAGCGGCTGGGAGAGAGCGCTTCCTTGATTTAATCGGTGGCGCGGCTTGCCGGCAAAATTCAGCGTCACCGCAATCTTCACGGGCTTGTCGCTGATGCCCTCGTTATCGAGAAAATCCTCCGCGCGATATGTTCCCGGAGGAACGCGCTCTAGAAAAGCCCTCATCAGCTCCTCGGAATAATCGAGCAACTGCCGGGCGGCGCGCTTTGCCGGTTCGATTCCATAACGCGCGCAGACTTCTTTCAGCCGTTCAGCCCCGGTATGGCAAGCAGCCAGCTGCGCGCCTAGGTCGCCCTCACGCTCCTCCGGCGTGCGTACGTTGTTAAGTAGCAGCGCCAGCACATCGCGTTGCATCGCTCCTGCTTGCACGATTTTTACCGGTGGAATGCGAAATCCTTCTTGATAGATTTCGCGGCAGAGGCCCATGGATCCAGCATAGGTTCCTCCTACGTCGGCATGATGCGCGCGTGAGGCTACGTAGAAGTCAGGTTGTTTCCCGTCGGCCGCCGGCCGGAGGTTTCCGCGTTGCACGTGCGCCGGCGCTACCAGCGTGATATCTGGCAGGTGTGTTCCTCCGCGGAAGGGATCGTTCAGCATGACCACATCTCCTGGCGCCATTGACTGCGCCGAAATGGCGGCTTGTACCGACATTGGCATCGATCCCAGGTGGACGGGCATGTGATCGCCCATGGCGATGACATTGCCGGCGTTGTCGAACACGGCGCACGAATAGTCGCGGCGCTCCTTGATGTTTGGAGAAAACGCCGTACGGCGCAGGGCCGCGCCCATCTCTTCGGCAATAGAATGGTAAAGGTTCTTGAAGATTTCCAGTTCGACAGGATCGCGCCGCATGAGGCGAAGTTTACCAGCGAGAGGACAACCAATGACTATTTCCGAAGAAATGTCGTGCGATGTGCAAAATATATGTTGACAGTCTGTTAATCGTGCCGCAATATCTTGTGTTAAGGACGCTGCCCGTACCACAAGTTGGGTAGCTCTTTGAAATCTGGTCCCATTTGCAAGGGAAAATCGTTCACGGAGGAACCTTCATGGCAACGAAGAAGAAAGCCAAAAAGAAGAAACATTAACCGTCTGCGAGACGATACCTCGCAAGGGCCGAGAATTTCAGCAGCCTCTCAGGAGAAGCACCTCTTGAGAGGCGTTTCCTTTTGGGGTCGAGTGGGATCGGCGGTTCGCAGGAGAAAGTTTGCCGCAAAACAAAACGCCCCAGGACTCAATGAGTCACGGGACGTCAGTCGAGCAGCCCTCCCCCGAAGCCTGCTCTAAAAGAAGCTTAGCTTGAGAGCAAGAACTAGGGAATGGCACTGTAGTGGGGGGTGCGTCCCCGTTAGTCACCGGCTGGGCGGCAGCAAGTCTAGGGCACCGAAACCTGTGCCCGGTTCGAGTAGCCGCTCTCCTTACCGCTTGAGTTCACCGCAGTGGTTGCGTAGTAGTACGTAGTGCCACCGACGACAGTTGCATCCGTATAGCTTGTATTTGGATCCAGCTTGGAATTGATTTTGGTGTAGGTATTGTTCGCAGATGTCTTGCGATAGACGTTGTATCCCGAAACGTCCGGCGACGAGCTGGCGTTCCATGAGAGGCTCACGTAGGGCGCGGTGCCGGCCCCGCTCAGAGCCTGGGATGTTGGAGAATCGGCGGCGTTGCTGATGAAGGTGAGCGTACCGGACGATTTCACACTGTGCTGCGGTGTGAATGTTACGTTGAGCGATACCTCTTGCCCAGCGGGGACGGTCAACGGGAAGTCTGCGTCGCGAACTGCGAACTGCGAACTGCTGCTGGACGCGGAAGAAACAGTCACGCTCCCGCCGGTCGCGCTCAGCGACGCCGCCAGGGTTGTGGTGCCTCCCACAGCGACGTTCCCAAAGTTGAGTGTGGCAGGCGTAACCGTCAACTCGCGCTTGGCTGCGCCGGTGCCCGTACCTTGCAGCGGGATGTCGAGATTCGGGCCATCGATGAAGGAACTTCCCCCTGTGAGTCCCTGAATCGCCGGTTTGAAGGTGACGTTCAGCGAAACTTTTTTTCCACCTTGCAGGGTTAAGGGAAACTTCGCGCCGCTCATGGAAAACGCGCTGCCCGTGGTCTGTTCGGCGGTAAGTGTTACGGGGTAGGTTCGAGTATTGGTCAACACGATCGGCAAGGTGGAACTTCCGCCGACGCTCACGTTATCGAACACGAGGCTTGCTGGACTCCCTACCACCGATTCGCTCGTCACGCCCTCACCGCCGACGTTGACGACCAAATTGTGGTCGGAAGCGTTGCTGATAAACGTGAGTTGGCCGCTTGCAGACCCGACGACGGAGGGCGCGAAGGTTACGTTCACTTCAAGAGTTTCCCCGGCAGTAAGAATTTGCGGCAACTTAAAATTCGGAACTTTGAACGTGTTATTGCTAACCAGCACGCTGGCAACAATCACGCTGGTTTTACCGGTGTTGGTCAGCGCGAGAAGCAGAGTTTGGTTCTGGCCGATCGCGACCTCGCCGTAACGCAGGCTAGCGGGGGAACAAGTGAGTTGCTGCGCAGTTGCCTGGGCGGCGAACATTGTTACGAGGATTGCGACTGCGACCTGTGGAACGGTGGCGCACAAATACTGCGACTTCAGCTGGGGGAGTAGCATGCAAGCGAGTTTTCATCATCCCCGGAGAATTCGGGAAGATGCTAGAAGGACATCTCGTCAGGCCCAGTGTGCAAGTTTTTGCAGTGTTTGCGCAGGTTTGAAGCACGAATCGCAGAAACCAAGACTAGATCATAAGCAGATGTTCCATGTGAGGATTACACAGCGATCCGGTTGGAATACAGGGCCATTCCAACCACGGCATCTATTCCCAGCGCGTCGAGCTGATCGATTTCTTGCTGAGTCGTGATGCCACCGGCAACGATTAATCGCCGAGAAGTGGCGCGGCGGATTGCAGTTACCGTCTCCATCGGAATTCCGCCCATGAGTCCTTCGGTATCGATATGGGTGTAGAGGAATGTCTCGCAGAATGGTTCGAGCGCGCCAATCATGTCGAAAGCGGTAATCGACGTTTCTTCGCGCCAGCCCTTGATCGCGACCCGCCCACCCCTGGAATCGAGGGCAAACGTTAGCGCCTTGGCGCCGACAGCATCGGCCAGCATGCGAGCGTGCTGCGTGTTGATTTTTCCTTCCTGCAACAATGCGGAACCGATGATTACATGCTGTGCCCCCGCTTCTAAGAGCTCGCGTGTGTTTTCAACTGTACGAATCCCGCCGCCCACCTGGCATTTGAGGCGTTGCACGACCTGAGTCACGATTGACCGATTCGTGCCTGCACCTCGAGCCGCGTCTAAGTCGATGACCTGTACCAGCGGATATTTCGAAAAGCGATCGATCCAATAATCGAAATTGTCGAATTCCAGCGCTTTCTTCTCACCCTGCACCAACTGCACAATCTTGCCGCCCATGAGGTCGATCGAGGGAATCAGCACGGCCACCTCATGGGGACACCGGCGTCGCGCAACTCACGCTTTAGCTGCGAAATGTTCTCGATGCCGAAATGGAAGATGGACGCAGCCAGAGCCGCATCAGCGCGGCCTTCCCGAAAGACCTCGATGAAATCACGCGCCGAGCCGGCTCCTCCGGAGGCAATCACAGGGATCGAAACCGCTTCGGCGACTGTACGCACCAATTCGCAGTCAAAGCCAGATCGAGTTCCATCACGGTCCATCGAGGTCAAAAGAATTTCTCCCGCTCCGCAAGCGTCCGCCTCCCGCGCCCATTGAATCGCGTCCCGGCCCGTGGGCTTGCGTCCACCGGCAACAAACACTTCAAAGCCTGTGACGGATTTTCGGGCATCGATGGCCACCACGATGGCCTGCGAACCAAAGCGGCCCGCGATCCTGCCGATCAATGCAGGCTCACTCACGGCAGCCGAATTGATAGCAATCTTGTCAGCCCCCGCGTCAAAGACCGCCGCTGCATCCTCGATGCAGCGAATTCCGCCGCCGACTGTGAACGGAACAAACAACGAGCGAGCCGTGCTGCGGACCGCGCCCAGCAAGGTATTTCGATTGCCGCTGGTCGCAGTGATGTCGAGGAGCACGATTTCGTCTGCGCCGTCGCGCGCATGGGCAGTTGCGCACTCCGCTGGTTCGCCGGTGTCGCGCAAGTTCTTGAACTTCACGCCCTTCACGACGCGGCCACCGTCCATATCGAGACAGGCGATGATGCGCTTGGTCAGCAAATCACAGCTCGCAGAAATTCTTTAGGATTGAAAGCCCGACATCACCCGATTTCTCAGGATGAAACTGCACTCCGAAAATATTCCCGCGCTCAACGGCGCCGGCGAATGGAAGACCGTATTCGCTGACCGCCGTCGTTTCAGCCTGTACCGGCGCGTGGTAGGAATGCGTGAAGTAGACAAATGAATCTGGCGAGACGCCGCGTAGCAACCTGGAGTCATCCTGAATTGTCAACGAATTCCAGCCCACATGCGGCGACTTCACCGAAGGTGGAAACTGCCGGCACTTGCCAGAGAAAATGCCAGCTCCCGAGAGCTCGTTACATTCCTCACTTCCTTCGAAAAGCCATTGCATTCCCAGGCAGATTCCGAGAAACGGCTTGCCTGCGGATGTGGCGTGCAGCAAGGCCTTCCGCAGATCAGTGCGAGCCAAAACTTGCAAAGCAGAAAAATGCCCCACGCCCGGCAATACAATTTTGTCCGCCGAAGCAATAGTCTTGGCCGCACCGGTCACCGAAACGTCGGCTCCAAGATGGTCAAATGCCTTCTTCACAGAATTCAGGTTGCCCGCGCCGTAATCGACAATGACGATCATAAGAGTCCCTTAGTGCTGGGAAGCATCCGGCCGAGACGACGGTCGCGGGAGCAGGCGACCCGCAAGGCCCGCGCGAAGGCCTTGAACAGTGCTTCAATTTTGTGATGGCTGGAACGTCCGTAAAGCACACGCGCGTGAACATTGGCACGCGCGCCACGAGCGAAGCCTTCGAAAAAGTCGCACACAAGTTCCACCTGCAGGTCGCCAACCCGCGCCGCACGAACCTTGGTATCAACCACGGCGGCAGCTCGTCCCCCGAAATCGACTGCTGACAAACCGAGAGTTTCATCCATCGGCATGACAAAGTAACCGGCCCGCAGAATCCCCCGGCGATCTCCCAGTGCACGGTCGAACACCTCGCCAAGTGCAATTCCGACGTCTTCCACGGTGTGATGTTGATCCACGTCCAGGTCACCGAGGGCCACTAGTTTGAGATCGAATCCGCCATGCCGCGTGAATAGCTCCAGCATGTGGTCGAGAAAACGAATTCCAGTCGAGACTTGGTACTTTCCCCTACCCTCAATGGTCAGCGCAATCCGAATGTCGGTTTCGGCGGTCTTGCGATGCAGCTTGGCTTTTCTCACGTCCTCACCTCGCGGAGCAACCCGAGTTTCTCAACCACATCCCGAAGTGCCTCGATAAGAATTTGCGTGTGTTTGCTTGATCCCACTGTGAGGCGCACGCAGCCTTCGCATCCGGGATCGGTGTTGCGGTCGCGGATGAGAATGCCGCGGGTACGAAAAGCTTGAATGAATTCCGCATGAGCGGGACCGACGCGTACAAGCACGAAGTTGGCGTGGCTCGGCCAATACTGCAAACCGAGAGTTTTGAGTTCTTGCTCGAGTTCCGTGCGGCCGCACCGCACCTCAGCGACATATTGTTCGACGTATGACTGATCACGCAGGGCCTCCGGCAGCACGGCCAGCGCAACCGCGTTCACGTTGTAGGGCGAAGCGACGCGGCGCACCATGGAAATCTGTCGCGCGTTCCCGGCGAGAATGCCGATGCGAAGGCCAGCGAGGCCGTAGGCTTTCGAGAAGGTGCGCGCCACAAAAAGATTCTCCGGCCAGGGGTGGTGGTCGAATATCGTCTTTCCATAAAATTCAAAGTAAGCCTCGTCCACCAGCACCGCAGCATGGGGGGCTGCATGCGCGATCTGAAGCAGCGCTTCACATCCTACGACCGTTCCCGTCGGATTGTTGGGATTCGCCACGACAATCAGCCGCGTGCGCTCGCTGATTGCCGAGAGCGCGTTTTCTAAAGGGAAGACGAAATTGTCGCCGGAAGGAATCTGGATTACGTGAGCGCCTTCCGCCTGCGTAAAAAGCGCATACATTGCGAAAGTGGGCACGGTGATGATGGCTTCGTCATCGGGATCAAGATAGGCTGAGCAAAGAAGGTGAATCGCTTCATCGACGCCGTTGGTGAGCAGAACCTGCGCCGCATCGAGCCCAAGAAAATCGGCGACGGTGGCCTCGACTGGTTCGCGCTCCGGATAGCGTGCCAGAGCCTCGGCATCGAGTGAACGCATTCTTGCTAATACCCGCGGCGAGCAACCGATGGTGCTCTCGTTGAAATCGAGACGCAGTCCTTGACGGCTCGCCAGAGGCGGGCGATACGCATGCAAGCTTTTCACGGCAGCACGGGGCTCAAGCATGGGAGCACCTCACTCGCAATGATTCCGCGTGTCCGCGCAAGCCTTCGGCTTCGGCCAGAACGATTCCTGGTGGCGCGATTCGCTGGATGCCTTTGTGAGAAACCTCCTGGCAGGAAATGATTCGCACGTAATCCAATACGCTCAACCCGCCACGTACGCGTGCCATCGATCCCGTCGGCAAAACATGATTCGGACCGGAGATGTAATCTCCCGCGGACTGCGGCGTGAACTCATTCAAGAATACAGAGCCGGCATTTTTTATGGCGGGCGCGAACAACGCCGGCAGCGTGAGATGCTCAGGTGCGATGCGGTTCGCGGTGTCGATGGCGTCGTCGCTGGAAGCAACCAACAGAATGGCGCCACGATGGGAAAGCGATTTGGCGGCGATCGGGTTCGTTCGTATGCGCCGTTGCACTTCTGCCTGAACAGATTTCGCCAATTTCCGCGAATTCGTGATCAAGACGCAAAGCGCGTCGGGATCGTGCTCCGCCTGAGCGACCATATCGCATGCGATGAAAACCGGGTCTCCCTTCTCGCTGATGAATACCGCTTCAGTGGGACCGGCGAGAAACTCAATCGCACAATCGAACGCAACCAACTTTTTGGCAGCCGTTACGTAGCGGTTGCCCGGGCCCACGATCTTGCTCACCGGTGGAATGCTTTCTGTTCCATAGGCAAGCCCGGCGACCGCGTGCGCGCCCCCCAAGCGATAAAACTCTTTGACACGAAGGAATGCGGCGGCGGCCAAAGTTGCCTGAGCCGGGTGCGGTGACACCACACGAATCTGCGGCACACCCGCGACCTGCGCGGGAATCACGGTCATGAGCAACGTCGAAGGCAGCGGATATCGCCCTCCGGGAACATAGCAACCCACCGATTCCAAGGGGCGGATTAGCTGGCCTACGCGGACTCCAGGATAAATTTCGCGACGCCACTCTTGTGGTTTCTGCCACTCGCAGTAGCGGCGGATGTTGGCTGCGGCCTGCATAATCGCGTCCTGCAGCTCTGCGGAAGTTTCTTGCCAGGCATCATGTAAATCGGACTCCGGCACACGCACAGCATCTTTCTTACCTAAACCGTCCCACCGTTCCGCGTATCGGCGTAAAGCGCGATCACCATTGCGTCGAACGTCGCTCACGGTGCGGCGCACAGCGGGTTCGACTTCGGCCAGATCGCTCGAACCGCGCCGCTCCAACTCACTCACGAAGCGATCTCTCTTGGCTCCATCGAGAATTTGCATTACAGCACCACCTTGTTCAGCGGATACTCAACGATTCCCTGGGCATTTGCCTCTTTGAGTTTTGGAATGAGCGACCACGCGGTCTGCTCTTCGATGATTGTATTCACCGCGACCCACTCGCCATCGGCTAAAGGGGCGACTGTGGGATTCTTTAGTGCAGGAAGCAGCCCTAGGACAGCGGGCAAATCTGGCTTGCGCACGTTAAGCATCAAGCCGACGCGACCCAGGGCGGCGATCGCTCCGCAGAGCATCACGGACAAGTTTTCGATTTTGCGCCGCCGCGCGCGGTCGGCCCAGGTGGTCTTGTTGGCAATGAGTTTCGTATTCGATTCCAGCACCGTTTCGATGATTCTCAGACGGTTGGCGCGCAGTGAGCTTCCGGTCTCCGTCACTTCGACGATAGCATCGGCCAACAACGGTGGTTTCACTTCTGTCGCGCCCCAGGAAAATTCAACTCGAACCGGCACATTCCGGTAGGCAAAATAATTTCGCGTAACGCTGACAAGCTCGGTGGCGACGTTTTTTCCCGCAAGATCTTCGGGCTTCTGAAACTCGGAGTCTTCCAGCACGGCCAGCACCCATTTCACCTTTCCCATGCTCTGCTTCGCATAGATCAAGTCGATGACGCTGATTACATCGAGCCCGCTTTCGAGCACCCAATCGAGACCGGTGAGTCCGGCGTCGAGCGCGCCGTGCTCGACATACCTAGCCATCTCCTGTGCGCGAATCAGCATGCACTCAATTTCCGGGTCGTCGGTTGCAGCGAAATAGGAGCGTGCGTTCGTATAAACTCGCAGACCGGCACGGGTAAATAGATTAAGCGTAGCCTCCTGCAAACTTCCCTTCGGTATGCCCAGACGAAGTTTCATTGTGTTGACTCCATTGCCGCTTGCGGAGCCGTTCCGAGAGGAAGCTCTTCAGTGAAGCAGGATCGCGAACCCGTGTGGCACACCTTGCCATCACCTAGGACTCGGACGCGCAACAGAATCGTGTCGCGATCGCAGTCCGTCCAAGCTGCGACTACCTTGAGTCGATTGCCGGAGGTCTTGCCTTTCGTCCACAATTTCTGCCGAGTGCGACTATAGAAGGTGACAAATCCCGTCCGCAAAGTCGTCTCCAGCGCTTCGCAATTCATGAAACCCACCATCAGCAACTCTTGAGTGGTGGCGTCCTGGATCACTGCTGGAGCCAGGCCTTGCATTTTGTCGAAGTCGATCTCCATAAACATCTCCTGTTTTCCGCCGTCCGACTGTTTGAAACAGGCAACAGAAACGAAAAACCCGCTGCGCGTTTGGCGTCAGCGGGCTTGGATTTCCTATTAGTGCTTTAGGTATTTATCCGTAGGCCTCCGCCGACACGCTCATCGCATGGTGATGATGGTGGTGACGATGTACCAACGAAGTCATATTTAATTATCTTAGGGCGGTCTCCGCCTCTCGTCAACAAGGTTCAACATGATCGGCCGTCGAGTCGATTGGATTAGGCCACAGCGAGGTAGACATAGCGCAGAATAAAGAGGACGGTGAGAATCCAGATGAGGATATTGATTTCGCGGAATTTACCGGCGGCGATCTTTACGACCGTATAAGCAATTAGACCAAGACTAAGGCCGGTTGCGATGCTGAACGTAAGTGGAGTTGCCAGAATCGTGATGAACGCCGGCACAGCTTCGCTGAAGTCGCGCCATTGAATCTGCGCAATGGATTCCGACATTAGTACGCCCACGAGAATCAGCGCAGGAGCGGTGGCGTAACCCGGGATTGCGGTCGCCAGCGGGGAACAAAACATTGCCAGCAAGAACAATGCCGCGACGGCGATGTTGCTCAAACCTGTGCGCGCTCCAGCTGCGACGCCGGCCGCGCTCTCGATATAGCTTGTGACCGTGGATGTGCCCGTCAGCGCACCGAACACCGTGCCTACTGCGTCAGCCAGCAACACACGCCCCACGCGGGGAATTTTGCCGTCGCGCATAAAGCCGCCCTGCTCGCAAACTCCAACGAGGGTGCCAACGTTGTCGAAGAGATCCACAAACAGAAAGGCGAATGCGATTTCGAGCAGGCCGAGATGTTTCAGCCCTCGAAAATCGAGTTGCAAGAACGTTGACGATGGGTGCGGCATGGAAAAAATTGCCGCGGGCCAGTTTGTGATGCCGCGCAAAATTCCAAGCAGAGCGGTCCCGACGATCCCAAGTAAGATTGCGCCATAAAATTTTCGCGCCATCAGAACTAACGTGAGGCAAAGCCCGAAACAGGCAGTCTGCACCTCCTTGTCCGAAAAGCTGCCGAGACCAACAAACGTCGCGGGATTCGCTACCACTATTTTTGCGTTTCTTAAGCCCACGAACGCGATGAACATTCCGATTCCCGCAGCGGTCGAATGTTTCAGGCAATCGGGCATGCCATTCACAATTTGCTCTCGAACCCGCGTTACGGTGAGAACCAGGAATAGGCAACCCGAACAGAAGACCACTGCCAACGCGGTTTGCCACGGAACGTGCATCGCCATGCAAACCGAGTACGTGAAGTAGGCATTCAGCGACATGCTCGGCGCCAGCGCGATGGGATAGTTGGCATAGAGTCCCATCACCAGCGTCGCCACTGCGCCTGAGATGCACGTGGCGAAGACGACGCCGTCAGCCGGCATTCCCGCTTGCTTGAGAATCTGGGGGTTCACCACGATGATGTAAGCCATGGTGACAAACGTGGTGAGGCCGCCGAGCATTTCCTGTTTCACGGATGTCTGGTTCTCGGCGAGCTTGAAGTAATGATCGATCAAGTTCCCTCAATAGGCGATCTTGTTCGGCTTTTCTTCCCAGGCGCGAAACGCAGCCAGAGATTCTTCACGCATCAGTTGAATCATGGGGATTGCACGCTGCGCATGCGGCTGCGCGATCTCGCGATAGATCAGCGAATCGTCAAAACCAGCTTTGGATGCATCGACGGCGGCGCTGGCAAAATAGATGCGAGAGAGCCGCGCCCAATAGATTGCACCGAGGCACATAGGACACGGTTCGCATGAAGTGTAAATATCGCAATCGTGCAGTTCGAAGGCTTTAAGTTTGGCGCAGGCGGCGCGTATGGCAAGGACTTCGGCGTGCGCCGTTGGATCATTGCTCGAGGTCACCTGATTCGCGCCCTCAGCAACGATGCCGCCGTCCCTCACGATGACTGCCCCGAACGGGCCCCCGCTTGCGGAGCGGACATTCTCGACTGCGAGCTGAATCGCGCGGGCCATGAAAAGATTGTCCATGTGGTTGCTCTGTTAACGCGTGGCCGGCAACAGAATGCCCACGCCTGCAATCCGCGAACCGCGAGCACCTCAGTCGACATGGACTCTTTCGCTGCCGCTTCGCTGAGAAGGGAGTATAAGCTGGGGATCGGGATTCGTAAAATGTTCTTTTGCATGTTCTTTTGTATGACGGCATGCTAACGAAACGTGGGATGAGACAGCAGCAGCCTCGATTCAGTTTCTGAATTTTGTAAGGAGAAGGTACTTGGAGTTACAAGCTTTCTTATCGCGTCGCGTGGTGACCCCAGATGGAATTCGGCCGGCGGCTATTCTCGTAGACGGTGAGAAGATTCAGGCTGTTATTCCGCAGGATCAAGTTCCTCGCGGTGCCCGCGTGTGCGATTTTGGTGAGGCCGCGGTTCTTCCCGGGCTGGTGGATTCGCATGTGCACATCAACGATCCCGGACGCGCTGAGTGGGAAGGTTTCGAGACGGCAACGCGTGCGGCTGCGGCCGGAGGCTACACGCTTCTGGTGGATATGCCGCTGAATTGTCTGCCGGCCACAACCACCGTCGCCTCGCTCGAAGCGAAGCGCGCCGCCGCGGAGGGTCGATGCCGTGTGGACTGGGCGGCCTGGGGCGGTGTCGTCGAAGACAACCAAGCCGAGATTGAAGCATTGGCTGCTGCAGGCGTGCCCGGCTTCAAATGTTTTCTCATCCATCCCGGCATCGATGGCTTCACCATGGTCAAGGAGCAGCAACTTCGAGTGGCATTGCCTGCAGTTGCGCGAACCGGCTTGCCGCTGCTGGTGCACGCGGAACTTCCGGGACCGATCGATACAGCCACTGCAACTCTCGGGAGCACGGATTGGAGATCCTATTCGACTTATCTTCAATCGCGTCCGCAAGAAGCAGAGTTGGCCGCGATTCGATTGCTTTTATCGCTGTGCCGCGAATATCGTTTTCGCCTGCACATCGTGCATCTTTCCGCGAGCGAAGCATTGCGCGAGTTGAAAGCGGCGCGTTCAGAAGGATTGGCCGTGACCGTGGAAACCTGCCCGCATTACCTCCATCTGACGTCTGAAGCGATACAGGATGGAGCGACCGCGTTTAAATGCACGCCGCCAATTCGCGACCGGGAAAATCGAGAAACGCTGTGGAAAGGTTTGAGGGACGGCGTAATCGATCTGGTGGTCACGGATCATTCTCCGTGCCCACCAGAAATGAAACGATTTGAAGAAGGAAACTTCAGAACAGCCTGGGGAGGGATTTCGAGTCTCTCGATGGCGCTGTCCCTCGTGTGGACCGAAGCCAGCCAGCGCGGATTTACTTTGCTCGATCTCGCGCGGTGGATGGCCGAGAAACCGGCGAAACTCGCCGGCTGCCAAATGCACAAGGGAAAAATCGCATCAGGCTTCGACGCCGACTTCGTCGTATTCGATTCAGACAGCGAATTCGTGGTATCGGAAGAGCGTCTGCACTATCGACACGCCATTTCTCCGTACTTGGGAGAAAAACTTCGTGGCCTTGTGAAGGCCACCTATCTAAGGGGGAAGCCTGTTTTTCTTGAGGGCGAGTTTCCCCGATCGCGGATGGGCCGGGAGTTCAGGCTAGCCACGGCAAATTCAAACCGCAATTGATCTTATGTATTTTTTCGATTCACGGCCTCCGACGAATTTCAGCCAACAGTGACGCGGTCCTCGGCTACACTATCCCATCTACGCACGACAATAAATATATCGCTGCATCTCGCAAACGCGAATCATGAATAGTGAACGCATCGTCGGTTCGGCGGTCCCACGCAAGGAAGGCCGAGAAAAAGTAACCGGACAAGCTCGCTACCTCGACGATATGGTTTTGCCAGATATGCTCTACGGCGCGACGGTTCGCAGCCAGATTCCCAGAGGCAGAATCGAGAAGATCGAATTCGGCCCCGGAATCGCCTGGGACGAGTTTGTGATCGTATCGTCGAAAGACATTCTGGGAAAGAATTGCATCGCGCTCATCGGTGATGATCAACCGTGCCTGGCGAGCGAATTCGTGAACCATCCTGAGGAACCGATACTCTTGTTAGCCCACCGAGATCGTTATGCCCTTCGAAAAGCGGTTGAGGCGGTATCGATAGCGTGTGACCCTCTTCCCGCCATTTTCACGATTGAAGAAAGTGAGAGATGTTCTGAAATCGTTTGGGGCCCCGACAATGTTTTCAAGACATATCGAATCGATAAAGGCAACGTTGACGAGGTCTGGTCGAAGGCCGCTTACATTGTCGAAGGTGAATATACGACCGGAGCGCAGGAACAGCTTTACATAGAAAACAACGGCATGATTGCCTCCTATGATCCCGAACAGGGCATCACGGTGTGGGGCTCGCTGCAATGTCCTTATTACGTGCACAAGGCGTTGATGGCATTGTGCAGCCTGCCCGCGGAAAAAGTGCGCGTTGTGCAAATGGAAACTGGTGGCGCTTTCGGTGGCAAAGAGGACTATCCGTCGATGATCGCCGCGCATGCGGCGCTATTGGCGATTAAGTCGGGCAGGCCGGTGAAGATGGTTTACGACCGCGCGGAAGATATGGCGGCCACCACAAAGCGCCACCCATCGCGGACGCGGCACCGCACGGCAGTAAGCGCGGATGGCAAGATTCTCGGCGGAGAAATCGAGTTCACTATCGACGGTGGAGCGTATGCAACATTGTCTTCCGTAGTTCTTTCGCGAGGCCTGATTCATGCCGGCGGTCCATACTATTGGCCGAGTGTGCGGATCGGCGGCAAAGCGGTTGCCACGAACGCGCCGCCGCACGGAGCATTTCGCGGCTTCGGTGCGCCTCAGAGTTTATTCGCCATGGAACGGCATATGGACCGGATCGCGCGCGTGGTAGGGCTTTCGCCGATTGAAGTCCGGCGCCGAAACTTTCTCAAGCCGGGAGAGATGACTACGACCGAACAAGTCGTTAGCGAACCGATCGATCTTGAAAAACTCCTCGAGCGAGCGCTTAGCCTTTCGGACTATCACGCGAAAAGAGAACGGTTCGCGGGCGAAAATCGAACCGGGACCACGAGAAAAGGAATCGGTATTGCAGCTTTCCTGCACGGCGCTGGTTTTACCGGCTCGGGCGAGCGCTATTTGAGTTCTGTGGTTGGTCTGGAAGGATGTTCCGACGGCGGTATTCGCGTGTTGGTGTCGAGTACAGAATTTGGTCAAGGAACGAAAACAGTTCTCTGCCAGATTGCGGCGGAAGCGTTGGGGCTGCGCTATGAAGACGTCACCATCGCTCAACCGGATACGATGCAGGTGCCGAACAGCGGGCCAACGGTTGCGTCGCGCACCGTGATGGTGGTTGGAAAGCTGGTTGAATCCGCGGCGCGGGGAATTCAGCAGACGTTGAATGCGGCTGGTTTGATCGGCGATTCTTATTCGGCGGACGAATTCCGCGCCGCCTGCCGAAACCATATTAGCGAACACGGACAACTACGTTCATGGGCGCAATACGAGCCACCGTCGGGCATCTTTTGGGACGATCAAAAATACCGGGGCGAAGCCTACGCCGCGTATTCCTGGGCGGTTTACGTCGCAGAAGTGTCGGTTGACCTGACGACCTATAGCGTATCGGTGAAGGATTTTGTCGCGCTGCAGGAAGTGGGCCGAGTGCTTCATCCGGTGCTTGCGATCGGGCAAATTGCAGGCGGAGTGGCCCAGGGCATCGGATTTGCTTTATACGAAAAGGTCATCTGGCAGAAGGGACGCATGCAGAATAACCAGATGACAAATTACATCATGCCAACTTCCAGCGACCTTCCGCCGATTCGCGTGTTCTTTGAGGAACTGGGCAACGTTCACGGCGCATTTGGCGCGAAGGGAATCGGTGAGCTTCCCATGGATGGGCCGGCACCGGCGATTTTGAATGCGGTCGAGCATGCGTTGAGTTTTCCTTTCGACTCGATTCCATTGTTGCCCGAGGACATCTTCGAAGCGCTTACGGCACAGCCGTCTGCTATTGAATCTGAAATTGCGAGCGAAGCGCGATGATCCATTCTTCGGAGAATCACGTTAAGTCCGAGATTTCGTTCACTGTAAACGGCGAACAAAGGGTGGTTCGCGCGCCTTCGATGGAACGTTTGCTTGATGTCCTACGCGGACAACTAGGATTGACAGGCGCGAAAGAAGGATGTGGCGAGGGCGAATGCGGATCGTGCTCGGTGTTGATGAATGGCTCGCTGGTGAATAGTTGTCTTGTTCCGGTGCTGCAGGCCGAGGGCGCGAACGTCGTCACCATTGAAGGGTTAGCGCAGGAAGCGCAACTGCATGCGCTGCAGCAAGCGTTTCTTGAATGCGGCGGAGCGCAGTGCGGCATTTGCACGCCGGGGATGATTCTAGCCGCCTGTCAGCTCTTGAAGAAGAAGCCGGATCCCACTCTTGAAGAAATACGGGAAGGGCTTTCCGGCAATCTGTGCCGTTGCACGGGCTACGTTCAAATTTTCGAAGCTGTGGCGAGAGCAGCACGGCGCGCGGAGATTGCGTCATCCTCATGAGGTTGAAATGAGGTCCGATCCGCGGGATTACGAGCTGGTTGCACCCGGCAACTTGCGGACGGTGGTTGAACTTCTGTCGCGCAGTCCCGGTGAGTGGCTCCCGATCGCAGGCGGTACGGACATCATGGTGCAGTATGCGGCCGGAAAGCTGCCATCGCGAAAGTTGGTGAGCGTCTGGAATCTGCCGGAGTTGCGAAGCATTGAAGTTTTGCGGGATGAAATTCGCGTTGGCGCGGGATCGACCTACACCGATCTTCGTGAGCATGAAGTGATCGCCCGAGAATTCGCAATGCTGGCGCGCGCCGCTGGTTGGACTGGAGGGATCGCCAACCAGAATCGAGGAACGATTGGAGGGAACATCGTGAACGCGTCACCAGCGGCCGATTCGCTTCCCGCTCTGCTCGCCTACGAGGCGGAACTAATTCTAGTCTCCGTTCGAGGCGAGCGCCGGGTACCCTATGCGGGCTTTCACACGGGCTACAAGAAAATGAGGCTTGCGCCCGATGAGTTGATAAAGACCATTTGTCTTCAAAGAAAATTTTTGGGATATGTTTGTCACGCCCGAAAAGTTGGAAGCCGCAACGCCCAGGCGATTTCAAAAATCTGCGTGGCGGCGCTAGGGCGCGTTGCCGTTACAGTGGAAGGCAAGACCATTGAAGACCCGCGCATCGCTCTTGGGAGTGTCGCCCCAGTTCCCCTTCGCCTCGGGGAGACGGAACGCATTGTGAACGGTAAGATTATCGACCAGTCGCTTGTGCGGTTAGCTCGGAATACGGCGATCGCCGAAATCAAGCCCATCGACGATATTCGGTCGACGGCGAAATATCGTGCGGCGGTCGCGGGTAATCTTGTCGCAGAATTTCTTAACCTGTTGGCAGACGCGAAAAAGCCGGTTGATGTTCTGGCGCGCTGGAATAATATTTCCGCTGATCGAGCAGCGGCGCAGATTTTGCCTTGCTGCGGCTCGAAGCGGTGGGCGCATGAGATGGCAGCGCGAAGACCATTCAAAGACGAGGCTGCTCTGATGGCAGCGTCCCATGAAACGTGGTGCAGTCTGAATGAGGCTGACTGGATTGAGGCCTTTAATAGCCATCCGCGAATCGGCGAGATGAAGACTCAGGGTGGAATTCGGAGTTCCGATGCATGGTCGCGGCAAGAGCAGGAAAAAGTCACCGAGGCCGGCGATGCAATTAAGAGCGCTTTGGCCGAGAGCAATCGTGCTTACGAAGAAAGATTCGGGCGCATTTTCATCGTTTGCGCCACCGGAAAATCGGCCGCGGAAATTTCCGGGATACTTCAACGCCGGTTGCGGAATGACGCAGCGACCGAAATTCACGAGGCTGCGGAACAGCAACTGCAGATCACACAGCTTAGACTAAGAAAATGGCTTCAGGGATAAGTTGCATTTCCACGCATATTCTGGATCTTGCTCTGGGTAAGCCCGCGCGGGATGTCACAGTGCGGCTGGAGAAGCAAGAGGTTTCCAGTTGGCGGCTGCTAGCATCGCGGCGCACAGATCAGGACGGACGCTGCAATCAGTTGCTGCCGAAGGAGGACAACCTCGCACCAGGCTCCTACCGTTTGGTTTTCGACACAGCGAATTACTTCGCGGGCCAGATGGTCGATGCGCTCTATCCCGTCGTCGAAATTACATTCTGCGTAAGAGACGGCGAAAGCCGGTTCCACATCCCGCTGCTGCTCAGTCCGAACGGGTATACGACGTACCGGGGAAGCTGAGCGATCCATGGAACACCTCGAGGAGTTCGCACGTTGACTTCTTCAATCCGAGAATGGCTCAACCTGGGCGTACGCTGGTTTCACGTTTTCGCCGCCATCATGTGGGTTGGCCAAACCTATTACTTCACATGGCTCGACGGCCAATTCGGACGGCTGGAGCGTTTGGAAAAGGAAGGCGGTGCAGAGGGAGTAACGCCCCAGGTTTGGATGGTGCACAGCGGCGGATTCTATGCGGTTGCGAAGCAGAAATCTCTCGGAGTTCCGGCGGGGAAAGTCCGATGGTTCCGATGGGAAGCGCTCATGACATGGCTGAGTGGAATGGTGTTGCTTTTCTTGGTCTACTATTCCAGCGCCGGGCTGATCGACACCGATGTTGCGAACGTCACCCAGGCAAAGGGCATTGCTATTGGGCTCGCAGTGTTAGCCGGGGGCTGGCTCATTTATGATCTGGCGGCGCGATCACCCCTTGGTAAGTCTGAAGCCGTGTTTGCGGGCTTTGGTTTGATCGCGATTGCGGCAGTCTCTTGGGGGCTGATGCGGGTGCTCAGCGGCCGCGCCGCTTATATCCACGTGGGCGCGATGCTTGGAACGATTATGACCGCCAACGTGTGGTTTCGAATTCTTCCCTCGCAGCGCAAAATGATCGCCGCAGCTGCGGCGGGCAGCCCATTCGGTGCGGCTCTTGGCGCGCAAGCCAAGCTACGTTCCAAACACAATACTTTCATCGCCGTTCCCGTTGTCTTTATCATGATCAGCAATCACTTCCCCGTGGCGACTTACGGCAACACTTATGCCTGGGAGATATTGGTTGCTCTCGTGCTCGTTGGCTGGGTGGCGGCAAAGCTCATCCGCGAGGCTTGAGAGCGATTGCGCCTTCGACCATGGCGATGACCTCCGAAATGCAGAGACGCGCGATGAAGAGCGGCGAGAACCCAAAGCGCGCCGAAGAAGTGCTGGCGCGATGCCGGAAGCTGGCTACGTTTTCGGAAGACCAAGCAAGTTTGCGGCGCACGTTTCTTTCCCCGCCGATGATCGATTGCCATCGCGAGATCGCTTGCTGGCTGGAATCCCTAGGGGTTCCGGTTCACGTCGACGCGGCAGGAAATCTGCGAGCATCGTATCCCGGAATTCGATCCGGCGCTCCGAAACTAATGATGGGATCGCACCTCGACACGGTGCCAAATGCGGGAGCCTACGACGGCATGCTCGGCGTGGTACTCGCCGTTAGCCTGCTGGAGTCTCTGAACGGGCGGACGCTCCCCTTCGGAATCGAAGTTGTCGGATTCTCCGAGGAGGAGGGAGTGCGATTCGGTGTTCCATTCATTGGCAGTCGAGCGCTGGTGGGGCGGATCGATGAAGAGTTGCTGGGGAGCGAGGATGCGTCTGGAATTTCTGTACGGAAGGCTGTTGAGAACTTCGGTCTTAACCCGCCAGAAATTCCGCGAGTTTGCTTGGCGAAAGAATATTTGGGTTTCATTGAGTTTCACATCGAACAAGGGCCAGTTCTTGAGAACCTCGGTCTGCCGCTTGCAGTTGTCGAGTCAATTGTGGGGCAGAGCCGTCTGCAGCTCACATTCTTCGGCCGCAGCAACCATGCCGGTACCACGCCAATGAATCTTCGTTACGATGCTCTTGCTGCTGCTGGCGAGTGGATTACCGCGGTCGAGTGCAGAGCTCGCAACACTGCGGGCTTAGTGGCGACAGTGGGAAGAATCGAAGCCAAGCCGGGAGCCACCAACGTGATTGCGGGCGAGACAAGGCTAACGCTCGATGTCCGCCACGCCGCTGACGAAATTCGAATTCAGGCTGTGAATGATCTCGTCGACCAGGCGAAGGGAATAGCGGACCGCCGAGGGCTCAGAATCGAATGTGGCGTGCTCCTCGAACAAAGAGCTGTGCCAATGGATTCGTTTCTGGTAAATGAAATTGAGCGAACGATGAAAGCGATCGGCTGCTTGCCTCATCGAATGACGAGCGGCGCGGGCCACGATGCCATGATCATGGCGGAAAAAATTCCGGCTGCGATGATCTTCCTGCGAACTCCCGGCGGCATAAGCCATGACCCTTCCGAGTCGGTAGCAGTTGAGGATGTGGAGAAGGCAATCGATTGCGGGCTGCAGTTGCTGGATCAACTCGCGTCTTCGAACGTACTTCAAGAGAGGATGGGCCTTGCATAATCTTGGCCACACACGTAGTTCACATCGTAGCAATCATCTGCTGCTCACTGCCGACACATTTGTGCGCACCACTTTGCCTGGAATGAGAGCTTGCTCGGCAATCGTCCATGTAGGTCCGGCGCTAGGAGCGCGATTTACCGAGTACACCGCTGAGTTCGAGGAGGGCGGAGAACTTGGCGGCACATCTGCGCAGCGCTTCGTATTTGTGATCGAAGGTAGTGTGAAGGTGAAAGTTAAGGGCAAAGCGAGCAAGCTCGGCGCTCGTGGCTATGCGTATTTTCCTCAGGGGCTGCCCCATCGTGTATTAGGGACGAAGCGTAGCCGAGTGGTTGTGATCGAGAAGCCGTACCAGGCTCTGGATGCAGCTGCCGCGCCGCATCTGATCATATCCAGTGAGAGCACGGTTTCATCACACCCGCTAGACGATGATCCCGCGCTGCAGGTGAAGTGCCTGCTCCCCGACGAGATGAGTTTTGACTTCGCGGTGAACACAATGGTTTATCAGCCGGGAGCAGCGTTGAGCATCGTCGAAATGCACGTGATGGAGCATGGACTGGTCATGCTCGAAGGCGGCGGAATCTACCGGCTCGACGACTGCTGGTATCCGGTCACGGCTGGCGACTTCATCTGGATGGCACCGTGGTGTCCGCAGTGGTTCGGAGCGATCGGCAAAGTTCCCGCGAAATATCTTGTCTACAAAGATTTCCATCGTCATCCTTGGACAGGCTCGCAGCCATGAATTTGCAGATCGATGGTGAGCGGCTGGTTTCTGAAATAGAAACGCTCGCGACATTTTCAGAAGCGGAAGCTCCGGTGGTGACGCGTATCGTTTTCACGCCAGCGGACCTCAAAGCGCGCGCGTGGCTGAAGGCGCGTTGTGAGGAAGCGGGGCTAACGGTTCGCTATGACGCCATAGGAAATACTTTTGCTCGTTGGAATGGTTCTGATCAGAGCGCGCCGGCGGTTGGCACAGGTTCGCACATTGATGCGATTCCCAATGCAGGCAAATATGACGGCGTGGTCGGAGTGCTAGGGGGCCTGGAGGCAATTCGGGCTCTGCAGCGCGGCGGTTTTCGTCCGAGAAGCTCGATCGAACTACTGGTATTTACTGCGGAAGAACCGACGCGTTTTGGTATTGGGTGTCTGGGAAGCCGGTTGCTTTCCGGTACGCTTTCGCCGGACCCAGCCAGAAAGCTAATCGACCGCGACGGTGCGTCAGTGGAGGAGGTTCGTTCGGGTGCAGGCTTCAAAGGCAAACTCGAAGAGGTGAAATTGTTGAGCGGCTATTACAAAGCGTTCGTCGAACTGCATATTGAGCAAGGCCCGCTGCTGGAACGCGAAGGCATTCCTCTTGGCATCGTGACGAAGATCGCAGCTCCTGCGAGCTTGCACATTTCGATTGAGGGCGCCGGTGGACACGCGGGCGGAGTCCTGATGCCCGATCGCCGCGATGCGCTTTGCGCAGCCGCGGAGCTGATTTTGGCGATCGAGAACGCGGCGCTTTCCAGCGGAGCGACCGATACAGTCGCGACGGTCGGCATCTGCGAAGTCTTTCCCGGCGCGGTAAATAGTATTCCCAGCCAGGTTCGTCTTAGCACTGATATTCGTGATACCGACCTTCAACGGCGCGACGCGGTGATGCACGCATTGGATCTCGCTTGTAAAACGATATCGGCGAAACGAAGGGTGTCGATTGAAACCGAGGTGCTCAATGCCGACGCTCCCGGCGATTGCGCGCCGTTTGTAATCGATGCGCTTTCACGGTCATGCACGAAACACGGGCTTAGATTTACTCCGATGGTGAGCCGCGCTTATCACGACTCGCTGTTTATGGGGCGCATCGCTCCCGTGGCGATGCTCTTTATTCCGTGTCGAAACGGATACAGTCATCGGCCCGACGAGTACGCCTCTCCGGGCGATATAGTGAACGGTACGTTGGTGCTTGCGGAAACCCTGGCGACACTGGCGGCGTGAGTCTCGACTAATCGGGTGCTCCGCTCGATTTACGGGCCTTGGCGTAACCCGGCTTGATGACGGAGTAGATGAAATCGATGCGCTGACTGTAAGGCAAGAAAGCGCTCTTCATCGCATTGATCGTGATCTTCTCGAAATCATCCATCGACAAACCAAACGTGTCAGCCGCGGCTTCAAACTCCTGCGTCATCGAGGTGTAACTCATCAATCGATTATCGGTGTTCAGCGTGACACGAAATTTTTCCTGATAGAGAATTTTGAAAGGATGTTCGGCAAGGCTCGGCGTGGCGCCGGTATGCACGTTGCTGATGAGGCATATTTCCAGCGGGATCCTTTTGTCGAGCACATACTGGGCAAGGTCGCCGAGCTTTACGGCCTTGCCGCCGACGACTGCGATGTCGTCGATCAGCCGCGTTCCGTGTCCAATGCGATGTGCGCCGCAGTACTGAATCGCCTGCCAGATCGATTCCTTCCCGTAGCCTTCCCCGGCATGGATCGTGATATTGAAATTTTCCCGCTGAATGTAGTGAAAAGCGTCTACATGTTTTTTGGCCGGGTAACCGCCTTCTTCTCCGGCAAGATCGAAGCCCACAACGCCGCGCGACCGGAAATCCACCGCCAGCTCCGCCATTTCAAGCGATTCATGCCGGTTGCGCATCGCGCAGATGATTAAGCCGGAAGTAATTCCAAAATCCTTGCGGCCGCGTTCCAAGCCCTTTAACACTGCGCCGACGATCTGCTGGTGGGTCAATCCCTTTTGCGTGTGAAAGACGGGCGCAAAGCGGGTTTCAAAATAAACCACTCCGTCCTTGCTTAAATCTCCGGCCTGCTCATACGCGACACGCTCCAGAGCTTCTTCAGTCTGCATTACGGCAATCGTATGCGCAAAACCTTCCAGGTACTTCGCCAGACTTCCCTGGTTTGCTCCGCGATGAAACCACTGCGCCAATGCCTCAGGATCCGCTGTTGGAAGTCCCGTATACTTCGTATCTCTTGCCAACTCGATGATAGTTTGCGGCCGCAGCACACCGTCCAAGTGCTCATGTAAGAGCACCTTGGGTAAGCTCTGCAATCGTTGTTTATCCAGTTTCATGGAGCGATGTTCCTCCTTAAGGCAGCGTTCAACGCACTGGCGGGCGTTGCAAGATGATACACCGCCTCTTGGGGCTCGTTCTTTTCGCAATCTCCTCCCCGGTCGGGCTTGCGTGTGACAGTGTTGTACAATCCCCCAACTCAAGTTGCGGAAGGAACGCGGGGCATGACGCAAATCGCACTGGAGCATTCGCAGAAAACGGACTACGGTTTGCGTCGCGAGATTCTTTCTCCCATGGAGACACTCGCGCAATCTGTCTCCACGATGGCCCCAACCACCACGCCGGCAGCGACAATCCCGCTCGTGTGTGCGCTTGCCGGCAATGGCACGTGGCTCGCGTATGTGCTCGCGACTGCGGCGGTGCTGCTGGTGGCGCTGTGTATCGGCCGCTATGCTCGCATTTCCGCCTCGCCCGGTTCGCTCTATACCTATGCGTCGATGACGCTACCTCCATGGCTGGGCGCGACCGTCGCATGGAGTTTGCTTCTGGCGTACGTGGCTACCGGATCGAGTGTGATTGGCGGCTTCTACCATTATGCGAACCTGCTTCTGCACCGCGCCCCCGGCCAGGTTTACTCGGCAGTGTTTCTAGCCTTGCTGGTCACAGGCATATCGATATGGATTGCCTATCGCGATGTAAAAATTTCGGCGCGTCTCATGCTTTGGATCGAAGCTGTCTCGGTGACGGTAATTCTAATCGTCGTAGTTTTGTTGCTGGTGCGCCACGGCTGGCATTGGGACTGGGACCAACTTCATCTGCGCGGCATGACCGGCAGCGGACTGCGGCTCGGATTGGTGCTTGCATTGTTCAGCTTTGTTGGGTTTGAAAGCGCGACCACTCTTGGCTCGGAGGCGCGCAATCCGCTGCAGGCAATTCCACGCGCGGTGATTCAAAGCGCGATTCTCGCCGGAGCGTTCTTCACCCTATGCGCATATGCGGAGGTGCTGGGCTTTCACACGGCAGGAGAAGATCTGGGCACGAGCCAGGCTCCTATGCATGTGCTTGCGCGGGTAGCCGGGAGCCCGATTCTGGGGGTGCTTATTGATGTTGGCGCATTGGTCAGCCTATTCGCCGGAACTCTCGCGTGCATTACAGCGGCCGCTCGCGTGCTGCTGCTGATGGCGCGCAACGGACTCGCGCACGGCTCCCTGCGCGCCACTCATGCTCTCAATCAAACGCCGAGTCGTGCCGTGATTATCACTGGCATCGCGGCAGTGCTACCCGTGGTTGTGCTGGCTGTACGCGGGGCGAGCGGCCTCGACGTTTACGGCTGGCTAGGATCGCTTGCGACTTACGGCTTTATCGTTGCTTATGCGCTGGTCTGCGTCGCTCTCCCAAGATACTTGCGCGACCGTGGCCTTTGTCGACCTGGCGCGCGGATCGTCCCCTGGCTGGCTGGCCTCGCGATGCTGCTGGCGTTGGTTGGCAATCTCTACCCCGTGCCCGAGGGGCCTTATGGAAAACTGCCTTTTATCTATCTCGCGTATTTGATTGCGGGCCTGCTGTGGTTCGCATTTCGCGGATATCGGAAAGATCCAGCAGTCGCTGAAAGCTAGCGTTGGCCTTCGCTTTCTGGTTGGGTCACGAGCAGCAACACGATACCAACAACAGTGAACATGCGGAAGGCTGCTTCCTGGCCATTCCAGGTTTTCGACTGCCACATCAGAAACCACTCGCCGCCGATACTGAGAAAGGCGACCAACCACATCAGTAGAGCGCAGGTTAGCGCGGCGATCGCGACGCGCTTCGATTGATGGAATGCTTGTGAAGTTCCGCGGAGCGAGCGCGCCAGGTTCACTCCGCCCCACCAGCAGAGAATCATCGTAATGATTTCCCACGCAATAATCGACAGATAGAAAGACGTGTGCCAGACCGGCGAATTGAGCGCGCGCCACATGCCGCGATTGCCGGGTAAGGTTGAATCCATCATCAGAACGTGGCGGACGAACTGATAATTCGAGTCGTAATCGGTGGTGTTGTTAAGAACCAAGAGGGAATAGAAAACCGCGACTGCAAAGACCAGTAGCATCTTGGCTGCGCGCATCGTCATGGTTTCTTTTTCCCCTGCTCCTCCGGCGAAGAAGAAAACGTTTTGAAATAGGCGATAAGAGCGGCGATCGTTTTGTCGTCGTAGTCAGGATTACCACGCATCTGCGCTTGCGGATTCTTCGATTGCGGGTTGCGCACGTAGGCGGCGAAATAGTCTGGTGAAGCCGTAGCCCACGCCGATAGCACCAACCACGGGCGTCCCGCCTTGGTCCCGCCTTCGGTCCCTATGTTGTGGCAGCGAAAGCAATTTTGCTGGGCGATGCGATAGCCGTCCTGCACCAACTCATCGGCAGCGCCGGGGCCGGGAGGTGCAATCGCATTGAATACGGCTTTTTCCTGCCGGAACTCCAGTCGCAGCACGCCCCAGGGAATTTGCGCTTCGTCGGAGTGGGAGAAAATCTTGAAGCTGGGAGTGAACTTGGAATGCGAAATCAGGAACGGCCCCATATCGTAGCGGTGAGTCTCGGAATCTTTCGGCCATGCCGGAGGCGGTTGGCCGTTGATTTGTAATACCAACAGCGGATGATGCTCGGCGATGTAGGCCTTGGGATAGTTGGCATGGTACAGATCGCCGCAGATCGCAACCACCATATCCGTTGCAGCCGCGCCGCTAAGTATTCGAGCCAGCTCTTCCAGCAGGACTCCGCTAATCTGCGTTGGGCCGGTGAAGTTGGCGTCATCCATCACCGTGTAGCTCACTTGGGGCAGAGCCAGCAGATCGTCGCGTATTAGGTAACGGGTTGTGCCCGGAGGGAGCCCCGCAAGCTCGCCGCCGAGCTCAAGGTCGAACGGCGACGAACGGTCCGCGTGCAGCGCCAACGTGTTAGGCGCAGGAGCGGACAGCATAGGCTGTGTGCTGATCCCTCGAGCAGAATGAAAATTTACCCCGCCCGCAATCAGAAGGCCGCTGAGGCGAGCACGCGAATCCAGCTTCGTGGCATGGCACATGTTAGCGCAATAGCCGGGAAGTTCGCCGCAGCCGATAAAAATATCTAATCTCTGGCAAAGAAATTTTGACTGGATATAATGCTTTCGTTCCGCACACAACTCGCGTAGATTCGGTCCATCATTTTGGGGCGCGGACGAAGCAGGGCCAACCATCTCTGCTGCAAACTTTTTTTGAACAACACATTGGTATTTCGGTGCTGGTTGGCGCTTCTGCGCCCATATACTTACACATCTTGCACGAGGTCATTGATGACCAAGAAATCGATACTCAAAAAATTGACGCTTAAGAAACCGATGCTTGGGAAACTGATGCTCGGGAAAAAGAGAATCGGATTCATCGCTCTCCTCGTCGCGTCCTCCGTGTGGACGCCGCTTGCCCTTTCACCGTTCGCCCGAGCCCAGCAGACACTCGGTGGCATTACCGGGACGGTCACTGACAAGACCGGCGGCGTTCTACCGGAAACTGTCGTGACCATCGTGGGCGATCAGACCAAGCTCACGCGCACGCTGAAATCCAACGCAAACGGCAGCTACGATTTCGTGAACTTGCCCATCGGCAGCTACACCCTCACGTTTACGCACGACAGCTTTCAAACCCAGAAGGTGCCTTCCATCACCGTGCAAGCGGATCGCAGGCAACCGTGAATGCGGTACTCCCGGTGGGCCAGGTCGGCACGGTCGTTGAGGTCCAGGCTGAGCCGATGATGAACGCCGTCGACACTACAAACGGCTACATCCTGGAAAAAGACCAAATCGACGCTGTACCGCTGCCGACAGGGAGTTTCACAGGCCTGGCCATTCTTTCGCCGGGCGTGAATGCGGAATTGCCGAACGGAACCGGCGTCAATGCTGGCCTTGGAAATCAGCCCATCTGGGCAAATGGTCAACGCGACACGAGCAACACATTCTTGCTAAACGGAGTCGACGCCAGCAATTTATTTAATGGCAAGAGCACCAGTCAGGTAGCTTCGGCGCGCGTCGTCAACAACACCGGTATCGCCGGCGCCTCCAGCACCACCGCGGAAATCATTCAAAGTACAGCGTCGCCGTATCTCGCTATCGGCCAAGCCTTACCGACGCCTGCTCCGGAGACAATTCAGGAATTTAGCGTCAACACCTCGATGTACGACGCACAGCAGGGATCGACCAGCGGCGCTCACATCGACATGCACACCATCTCTGGCACCAACAACTTTCACGGCACCGCTTATGTTCACCGCGGAACGAATTGGTTGAACGCGGCACCCTATTTCTACAATCAGGACCCCAATATTCCCGCTAGCGAGAAAGTGCCCGAACTTCACCGCTACACCGCCGGCGCAACCGTAGGCGGCCCTCTCATTAAGGACAAACTTTTCGCTTTCGCCAGCTATCAGCACATTCATGCCTCCGATTTGGAGATCGGAACCTCCCGTACTGCGGTTCCGCCCGGATTGACGGACGACCGCAGCGCAACCACACTCGCTGCCGTCGCCAGCGCCAATTTTCTAGCTGTCAACGGATTCCCCTGCAATACGCCCGCAGAATCCAACGCCCTGCCTTACTGCCAGCCAGATAGATCCGGTTGCGCTGAATTTACTCCAAGCTAGGCTGCCCAACGGTCAGTATTTGTTTCCGTCAGCCAACCCCAACTTCACACCTACCGTGAACTTCCCGGAGAATGTTTTTCTTACGCAACCGGCTTATTTCATTTCCGATCAGGCCATAGTCAATCTTGATTACCTGGCAACGTCGAAGGATACCCTAGCCCTGAAGTACTACTACCAGCACGATCCCACGACTGCACCCTTCGGCTACTCTTCCTTCGAAGGCTTTACCCAAAAGTTGGACGCGGGCAGTCAGGTAGCCAGCATCACAAATACGCAATCCATTCGGCCGAACCTAAGCATCGCCGAAGTATTTGGCTTTATTCGCGAGAAGGTGTACAGCACCATCGGGCAGCCCTTCGGTCCTCAAGCCGTGGGCATCAATGCGTTTGGCTCGAACGTCTTTCCAGGCATTACTATCGACGACGATTTCGGCAACAATTCCCTCGCGAATACGAATTTTGTTTTTAACGCGGGAGCAAACATTGGCTTTACCGCAGCCTCGCAGGGCGCCTTTACCGGCGTCTTCCAGAACCGTTGGATGCCCTCCGCCAACGCAGTTTGGAGCCATGCCAAGCATACCGTCACTTTTGGTGGCAGCTTTTCCTACACCCAACTCGACGCCCGCGACCGCAGAACGAATACCGGTTCCGTAGGCTTTTTAAATTTTCTTGATTTCGTCACCGGCTCCGCCATTACTTACTCGGCAGATGGATTTGTGGACACAAACTTCTTGCAGGGCGATGCCAACCGTTATCTTCGCTCGAACGAAACCGGCTTATACCTTCAGGATAAGTATCAGTTTCGCTCCAACCTCAGCATAAGTGTGGGCCTGCGCTTCGACGATCACGGCGGCCTCACCGAAAAATATGGAAAGCTTTTTAACTTCGATCCCTCGCGTTATGACTACGACGCGGCGACCGACACGATCGTATCCAATGGGTTTGTCGTCGCGGGCAACAACCCGCTGTTCCCCACCAAGGGTGTCAGCAATTCGACTTTGACCGGGCGGGAGTGGGGATTGGCCCCACGCGTCGGCTTGGCTTGGAGCCCGAAGCGGTTCAACGACAAAGTCGTAGTGCGCGCCGGATGGGGTATGTACTACGATCGCGGAGAGCTTTTCACCTACCTTTCTCCGGGATTCGCCTCAGGCGTGATCGCTGGCGGTCCGTTCGGCGTGAACCAGACTCCGCCTTGGGTGAACACCACGGCGTGCAGTGTGTTCGCGTACACGCCGTGCACTTTCGAAAATCCTTGGGGAACTGCACTGAATCCGCCTCCCAGCGGCAACCCTCAAGACCTAAATTTGCCAAATGCGGCAGCAATCGAAAGCGGAATACCCCTCTTCTCCTTCGGCGATTACAACCGCACCAACAAGCTCCCGTACACGTTGAATCAGACGCTCGACATCCAATGGCAACCGCGTCATGACCTTGCCATCGAAATTGGATATGTGGGGAACCTTGGCTGTCATGAAATCGTTCCGCTGCCTTTCAACCAGGCACAAATTGCCTCGCCCTCCAATCCCACACGGAAGGGCACGCCGATTGAGCAGGACTATACCTACGGCTATTCGATCGTCACTGCACCTGGGAGTTTTAACACAATCAACCTCCCCAACGGCCAGCCTTACCAGGAAAACTTTGAAGGCGGCAACGTTGACCTGCGCGTTCCCCACATCGGCTATTCGGGCGAGTCGGAGTCTTACACCGCAGCCGGCATCTCGGCCTACAACGCGCTTCAAACCCACATCGAAAAACGCATGAGTCATGAGGTGCAGGTCGGCTTCTCTTACACCTACTCGCACTCGGACGACGAACAGAGCGCACTGGGACTGTTCTACAACGGCAACAACGCTCTGGATTTGCGCTCCGGTTATGGCCTCTCCGACTTCGACCGCAAACACGTGATGAATTTCACTTACCGCTATGAACTCCCCAAATTCTTCTCCGCATCCACAATTAAAGGACGAATTGCGGATGGATGGGCGCTTACTGGGCTCACTGTAATTCAGAGTGGTCAGCCCTACAGCGTCGTCGATTATTCGGGCGCGGTCGGCAGCATCTTTTACAGCGTGAACAATGGAATTGGGAATCCCATCGTTCCCCTCAATGGCTGTTCCCCGAGTCAAGCCCTCACTGGGGCCTCGGGCGCGACCCCAGGCGCTCCCGCCTTAAAAGCCAGCTGCTTTGGCCTTCCCTTGCTTGCTCCAGGAGCGTTGAACGGCGCGATTCCGAGCAATGATCCCTACGAGACGAACTTTATTGCGAAGGGCGAGCGCAACATCTTCCGGCAAACCTGGCAACGGCGGGCGGATCTTTCGCTGGTCAAGTTAACCCAGATTACTGAACGCTCTTCCTTGCGGTATAGCTTCGATGTTTTCAATTTGACCAATACCGCAAGTTTCGATATTCCAATTGACGACGTCAGCCAGAACATCAACTTCAACGGCTTTCCGGTCGTCGGTACAGCAGCAACGCTGAATCCCTGCAACACTCAATTCACGGGATCTCTCTACGTTTGCCCCACAACGGGCAGCGGTTTGGGAATTGTGAATAAGACCATCGGCAGTGCACGGCAGATTCAGATGTCGTTGAGCCTTACCTTCTAGTTTGAGTAACTTAAAGATGAGAAGAGCGGCGGAAGATCGCCGCTCTATTCCTTCAGAATCGAAAGATCTGTCGTTACTCCTGCCCAATATCTTCGTTCCAAACCTCGGGATTTCTGCGGATGTATTCGCCCAACAATGAAACGCACTCTTGAGAATCTAGATCGACCACCTTCACGCCGAGCGAACGCAGCCAGTCCAGACCTCCCTTAAAATTGCGGCTCTCTCCGACCACGAGCGACCCGAAGCCGAACTGCCGGACCAGTCCACTGCAATACCAGCACGGTGCGAGCGTCGTCACCATAATGAGATTTCGATAGCTGCGCTGGCGCCCAGCATTGCGGAAGGCATCAGTCTCACCATGCATCGAAGGATCGCCGTTCTGCACACGGCGGTTGTGACCCGAGCCAACGAGTTTGCCGTTCGCATCAAAAATCGCTGCGCCAATAGGAATGCCGCCCTCAGCCAAGCCTTTGCGGGCCTCGTCCAAGGCAACGGCCAACATCGCGAAATGGTCAAGTTCAGGCATGATTTTCGATTATATGGCGACGTGGGTCTACCAATACTGCCTCGGTCAGAAGTGACTACGGCAACGCCATGTGGCATTCTTGAACGGCGCAGATTCGAGATATCTGGTTGGAGATCTGAAGATCCGAGGATTCCGTCCGATTGACGTCGAATAGTTCCCTGACAAGCGAGAGCGGTACGGCCTGGCGTCTCTACGTTGCCGGCGTGCTCGCTTTATTTCTAATTGTTTATTTCGGCTCGCTTTTTTCTCCGGGGCTGCAAGATGACGCCGACTCAACCCACGCCGAGGCTGCACGCGAGATGCTGGTGACGCATGACTACGTCACGCTGAAAGTGAACGGCAATCGCTACCTTGAAAAGGCTCCGCTGATGTATTGGGCGGTAGCGCTGAGCTACGTCTGCTTTGGCGTGAACGAATTCGGGGCCCACTTTCCAGTTGCTTTGTCGATGTTGCTCTTGACCCTGTTGGCGATGCGCTGGGGACGGCGCGCCTTTGGTGGTCGAGCCGCTATCTATGCCGGATTGTTCGTCGCCACGACCGCGGGCTGTTACCTGTTCACGCGAATCCTTATTCCGGAAGCTATTCTCAGTTTCTTTATCGCGGCAGCTTTTTACTTCTTTGCGACGGCGCTTGAAAACGGCAAAAGCTGGCGATGGTACAGCGGCTACGCGTGTGTCGCGCTGGCGGTTCTCACCAAAGGCTTGCTCGCCATTGTCGTGGTTGGATTGTCGCTGTTGTTATACGTAATCATCAGTGGGGAGTGGCGCCGCTGGCGCGAGTTCCATCTATTCACAGGTACGCTGCTCTTCCTGGTGATCGCCGCGCCCTGGCACATTCTTGCCGGCATTCGCAACCCGCATTTCTTCTGGTTCTATTTCGTGAACGAACATTTCATGCGTTTCCTGGGCAAGCGCATCCCGAAGGACTACAACAAGCAAACCAGTTCGCTGTACTGGACGCTTCACCTCGTATGGCTTTTCCCCTGGAGCGTTTATTTGCCGGTTGCGCTTCGGAAGCCGGCCACAGAATGGATAGCGCGCCGCAAGCGAGGTGCAGACTTAGCTCCACGGGCTTCGCTTAATTTCAGATCTCGAACCGTACTGCTCTGCTGGGTCTGGGCGGGCGTGACTCTCGTCTTCTTCTCTTTCTCCACCAATCAGGAGTACTACACTTTCCCCGCCTACTTGCCGATTCTGCTGCTGATTGCGGAAAGACTCGCGAGCGAGGAAGGATCAGAGTCGCGACGTTGGCTGTTGTCGAGTTCCGGCGTGCTCGCCGTAATCTGCATCGCATTTTCCGTTGTGCTTATGACGGGCTTGTGGAACTCGCGACATCTTCCCTTCGTGCCAGATATTGGCACTGTGCTTGCCAAACCAGACCTTCAGGCCGAAACCCTGTCGATGGGCCATATCCTAGATCTCACTGGGGAGTCGTTTGCAGCCTTGCGCCTTCCGGCAATCATTGCGGCAATCGTTCTGCTGCTGGGGCCGGCGTATGCTTTCTGGCTGCGGCGACGCGGCGCCAATTTCGCCGCGACCTGGGTGACAGCCACATTCATGGCGGTGTTCCTGGTCGCCGCGCACATCGCGTTGGTGCGCTTCAACCCTTACCTGGGATCGCGAATCATGGCGCGACAAATTGCTCCTGAACTGCAGCCTGCAGATCGCGTAATGATCTACGGCGACCAATCGTTCGGCTCGTCATTGCTCTTTTACTTGAGACGTCCAATTGAACTGGTGAATGGAAATACGACGTCGATGTGGTGGGGCTCGACTTATCCCGACGCGCCGCACATTTTTCTCGACGATCAGGAACTGCTACAGGCGTGGAATTCTTCTGAGCGGGTTTTTCTTTTTGTGCCGCAGCACGAACGCGCCAAGGTCGAGGCGCTGCTGCCCGGGCCAGTGCATATTGCCAGTGAAGCTTCAGGCAAGGTGATCTTTACCAACCACCCCTAACTTTAGCGGCGCGAGATCGCAGGGACGGCGTGCTTCACGGTAGGCAAAGAGTACCCCGACTTCATCGCGTCCCGGCGAAACATCTGGACAGTTTCCTGCGAAAACTCGTGCAAATCTTTGCCAATGAGAGGAAGCTTTTTCAAAATGTCTGTGGTCGCGGTGATGACGTGGCAGCCGATCTCATCCGCCTGGAAAACGTTGAGTAGTTCGCGCGGGCTGGCCCACATGAGCTGCGCATTGGCATCGTTGACCATCGCCACGGCTTCACGCATCAACGGCACGGGATCGCGGCCGGTGTCGGCAATGCGACCGGCGAAGACTGAAACGTAGGCGGACGCGTTGCCCTGCAGTGCGCCACAAACCTTGCGCACTTGTTCAAGCGTGAGCAGCGCGGTTACGTTCAACTGAATCCCATCAGCCGAAAGATACCGGATAAGGTGGTAAGTCGGCTCCCCCTTCGTGTTCATTACCGGGACTTTGACGAACACGTTCTTGCCCCAGGCCGCGATGTGGCGGGCCTGCTCTTCCATCTCCTGCTCGTCATCGGCGAATACTTCGAACGAAATTGGACGATCCTGAATTGTGGCCAGCAGATCGAGCGCGAAGCCTTGATAGTCCGCCACTCCTGAAGCTCGCATCAATGTTGGATTGGTTGTGAATCCCTTGATGTGCGGCTGGCCGTAGAGTTCCAACATGCTGGCCTTGTCGGCCCCATCGGCAAAAATTTGAACGCGCAGGTCAGACACAGACTTCATGCGGACTTGCTCCTTTGGGCGTGGAACGGATAATCCAGTCAGCCGCTTCGCGAAGGGACCCGACGCGCAAATCCGGGTCACGGTCTGGAGATTTCTCCGAATAGCCGTAATCGATCAGAATCGTCTTACATCCTGCATTATACCCAGCTTCGATATCGCGCCATCGATCACCGACCATGAAACTTGCGGTCAGGTCGATATCGTATTTTCGAGCGGCTTCGAGCAGCATTCCCGGTAGCGGCTTGCGGCAATCGCATTTGTCAGAATCGGTGTGGCCGCAAACGAGAATATCGTCAAGGGGAAGGCGCGCGGATAATGCGTGATGCATTTCGTCTAGCGTCCTCCTGGGCAGCGTACCGCGTCCTACATCTGGCTGGTTCGTCACAACCAGTAATTTGAAGCCATGCTGTTTCAGCGTCTGCAACGCCTCGGGAACTCCGGGAAGGATTTCCAACTCCTGGAGCGTTGGCGGAGGAACTGGTTTTCCGTTACGAACGAAAGCGCGGTTAATCACGCCGTCGCGGTCGAGGAACACGGCTCGGTTCTTGCCGCAATTGTCGCCCGACGTGATCGATTCCCATTTTGTTAACTGCATCTTCACTGAAGGGTGCGAAACCAGCAAATGCCAAACCACTGCCTGGAAAGCCTCGGTGTGGGGCGTGATGTGCGCGGAATTCACGGTGGGAATCAGAACGCAGGCATCGGCGACGGTGGCCGTGTAACCGCCATCGCGGCCGACTACGCCGACGATTTTCGTTCCAATCGACTTGGCGTACTTCAACGCCGCAACTAGATTCGGACTGACATTCTTCTCAATGTTTCCGCCACCAACCGAAAAGACCATTAGCAGATCGTTCGATCGGAGCCGGCTGGTTCGCAACCAGGTATCGAAAATCGAACTCCAGCCTTCATCGTTGGCGCGCGCTGTTAGCTCGGAGACGTTGTCTGTGGGCGCATAAGCTTCGATGCCCGCAATCTTGCGAAAGTCGTTAACCGCATGCGATGCATTGGCCGCGCTTCCACCGACGCCGAGAATAAACAGTCGGCCCCCCGCCGCTCGAGTGCTGGCGAGAATGCTCGCAGCCTTTTCGATGCTCGCCACATCGAGCTTAGAAATTATCTGAGCAGCCTCGTCGAGATAATCTTCAGTAAATTTATTGCGATCAAATGCGCGATTGCTCATCCCTGTGCTTCTCCTCTTCGGCTTAAGAGGATCGACATCTCTTGCAACCCGGCGGGCGAGCCTATTTCGTAGAAACGCTCATGCACTTCCATGGCAGCCAATTCGCCTGACTGGAGCAGCTCCGCGTAGACATCCGCGAGATCGGTAGCGGATGTCCTGTTGAAGACTTCGCCATGAAAGACGCCTAACCCGTAATCGATGTAGCGCATCCGCGAAGTTTTATTTTTCTTGCTGTAAGCCAGAATGCGTCCCTCTGCGAACTCGACGTTGCTCGCATCCCATTGTCCATTATTGCGGAACACTGTCATCAGCCCCAGCTTTCCGCACCGCAAGAACTCGCTTTCAACTGCGGCGTAGTCACAGGGAAGGTACGAGTCGCCGTACATAACGAAGAAACTCTTCCCTAACTTCGGCAGCGCCCCGCGGATTGCTCCAGCCGTCCCAAGCAGCGTCGCACCATCGTGGGAGTATTCCACAGTCATTCCATACGCGCGGCCATCGCCGATCGTCTTCTCAATCATCTCCCCTAGATGACCGATACATAGTATGACATGTTGGATGCCGCTGTTCTTGAGAAGCCGCAGCTGATGAACCACGAATGGTTCCCCATCGATGGGAACCAGCGACTTAGGCATGGTCGCCGTCATCGGACCAAGGCGAGTTGCCAAACCGCCGGCAAGTATGGCCACAGGTAGCATGAGTTCTCAAGAATGCGCCAGAACGGAAGTGCCCCCAAAGTCGAACTGCAACCGCACTTCGCGCAGTCCAGCACTTCTCATGGCAGAGCGGAGACGAGTTTTATCCTCGGTGTATAGCAAAAGAAATCCTCCTCCGCCCGCACCGATCAGTTTGCCTCCAAGCGCTCCATTCGAGCGTGCAAGTTCATACATTTCGTCGATGAAGCCGCTGCTCATTCCAGGAGAGCGTTTCTTCTTGTGCTCCCAATGAACGTGCATGATTTCGGAAAACGCGCGCAGATCACCAGCCAGGAGCGCATCCCGACTCTCATGACCGAGACGCTTGGTGAGATGCAGATTTTCCAGCATCTCGCTGGCGTTTTCGCGGGTGCGCGTATCCTGGTCGCGAAGAACCTCAGCCGCTGATCGCGATGCTCCTGTGAAGAAGAGCAGCAGATTATCTTCAAGATTTGCCAGGGTTTCTGGTGCGATCTTCAGCGGTTCGGCCACCACTTTATCGTCGGGCAAGAATTCGAAACAGGTGATGCCGCCAAATGCCGCGATGTATTGATCTTGTTTGCCGACCGGCTCGTGCAGCAGATCGATTTCAATGTGACAGGCCTGTTCGGCCAATTGGTGAGGAGGCACAAAATTTCGTTTCATCGTATGCAGAGCCCGCAATAACGCGGTCGTAAAGCTTCCCGATGAACCCAGACCTGTACCAGCCGGAATATCGGAAAGACTTACGATTTCGAGATACGGGCCCATGACTCCCGTCAACCGCATCGCTTCGCGAAAGATAGGATGCTGAATATCTTCCCAGCGTTCCACATCCTCAAGCTTGGAATATTTGAGTATGATCCGCGGACGGAAGGCCTCGTTGATGGTGATGTAAACGTATTGCTCGATGGCAGCCGATAGCACGAACCCGCCGTGGTTTCGATAATACGAAGGAAGATCGGTGCCTCCGCCACCTAACGAAATTCGCAGCGGGCTTCGAGTAATAATCAAATGAGAGTTTCCTTGGAGCAGGCGCGCATGAAGCGCATCAGTATAGCGTATTTAAATCTCCGACTTCACGGCGGCTGCATCGGCGCTGACGAACCTGATGGTAGCCAGAACTGCCTGCTTGATCGTAAGCCGCGGCCGCCATCCCAACGAGCGGATCCGCGAACAGTCGAGCAAAATAAAAGGACTGTCGCCGACCCAGCCGCGCTCCCCGCCGGAGTATGTCAGCTTGGGATGCAGCCCTAGATACTCGCAGATCGAGCCAATGGAATCGTTGACTTCGCAGTATTCGTCGGTCCCGAGGTTGAAAATGTTTACCTTTGCATCGGCCTTTTCGATCGTAATCAGGATCGCGTCGATGCAATCCTGCACATATAAATACGATTTTCTCTGATGGCCATTGCCGAGTACATGGAGATGTTCGGGATGCTCGGCAAGCTGTTGATAGAAGTCGAATACATGCCCGTGCGTATAGCGCTCCCCGAGAATCGACACGAAGCGAAAAATGTACGCCTGCAGCCCGAAGCCTTCGCAATACGCTTGAATCAAGGCTTCTGCAGCGAGTTTGGAGGCGCCGTACAGCGAAGTTTGAACGGGGAAGGGGCACGTCTCAGGCGTTGGGAAGATATCCGGCTCTCCGTAAATTGAACCGGTGGAAGAGAACACGATACGTTGACAACCAGTTTCACGCATCGCCTCCAGTACGTTCCAGGTTGCAATCGTGTTCTGATCCAGATCTTTGCGCGGATGTTCGATGCCGAAGCGCACGTCAGCATTGGCCGCGAAGTGAATGACAAGATCGGCGCCTTGCATTGCCTCCGTCAGATTTTGCGAGTTGAGCAGGTCAGCCTCGCAAAAACTAAATTGAGGGTGCGCTAATGCATTTGCCAGAAACCGGCGCTGCCCCGTAGACAAGTTGTCGAACCCGATGACGCGATGCCCCGCGGCCAGAAGCCGGTCCGCCATATTGCTGCCGATAAAACCCGCCGCACCGGTCACGAAAACTCGCAACAAAGCCTCCACAGGAAATCAAGTGTTAGCGGCTCTCAGATTGCGAGCCGAAAAGAGAATTTTTTATCGACTATCCGAAGACGTCTGGCGCAGCGCGATGCGCGTTCCTTTTAATTCAAAGCGGCTATCGCGCCAGACATAGCGAAGCTTCAAATAGCTGGCGAACCAGACGGCGAAGCCGAGCAAGTCGCGCAGCGGATAGAGCCATGGCGCGCGTCGTACGTTCGGATCACAAACCACAGTCCAGCCCACAAGCCATGCTTCAATTATTCGATTCAACACGGCCACAGCCAGCAAGGCGAGGGCGATTGTCCAGTGCCTAAGCAGTGCGGCCGCAACAAATCCGAGCAACCCGTAGGGCATGGCAAAAATCAGTCCACTTCCGAAGTGGCCTTTGGGGCGCGAATAACGCGTGGTCTGCGCCCAGCGGAGCTGGTTCTGCCACATGTGCTGAAAGGATTTCTGATTTACCACATGGTTTATCGCGTGACACGAGAGCATGACCTTGTAGCCGGCTTTCGCGATCATATTACCGATGGCAAAGTCGTAAGCGATATAGTCCCGCAGCGCGGCGTAACCGCCGATGCTTGCCAGCGAATCTTTGCGAACCACGGTCGTGGGACCCAGGCCAAACTTCATTCCTTCCAGCAGATTCGCCACCAGCACTCCGGCTGTCATCTCAACCGACATGCCGATGGCTGTCAGCCCGGAGAAAAATCCCGCCGCATTCTTGCCACGATAGACGCACGTTACCATCCCAACCTGCGGGTCGAGCAAAGGCGCGACAATTTCACGCAGATAATTCGGGGTGACTTCGACATCACTGTCGGTGGTAACGAAAATCTCGTGAGCCGCCACCTGAGCCATGCTATGAAACGAATAGACCACTGGATTAGGCCAGGGTGTGCCGGTAACGAGAATCTGGCTACGGATGTGCGGATAGCGTGCGCACACTTCCCGCACAACGTCCAGCGCGGCATCATCCGCAGTATCCGCGGCAAATAGAATTTCGTAATCAGGATAATCTTGCCGGAAGAAGCTTTCGATATTCTCTTTCAGCTGCGCTTCGAGGCCATGTACCGGCTTTAGAACCGAGACCGGCGGCAAATGAGCAATATCTGGGATGGAGGCAAGTTGCTTGCGCGCATCCGCATGAAAGCGAATCACTCCCACCACGACAAGGCCAAGAAAAACCGCGGAGGAAAGAGTTCCAACCACGGCCACGCCCAGCGCGAAATAGAGAATCAGACCCATCAATCCATTATCGATTTTACACTGAGACCTTCAGTAGTCACGCGCCGCGACGGTAGTGGTCGGTTTGAAAAAGCAGCGTACACTTCTCCCCGTCGGCGTCATCCCGAAGCCCCGCGTTTTCTCCAGCGGGGCGAGGGATCTCACGCGCAACCGGCCCAGCGCGTAAGCCAAACTGACCCACCACTGTTTTTCTTTCTGATGTTCTTTTGTTGCTTCATGGTTCGATGTTTTCGTCTAGAAGCATCTATGTTGGGTTTCTTAGAGTTTTTGAATTTCCTAGGGTTTTGAATTTCGGTGGTGGTGCAATTGGCGTACGCGCCGGGCTGGTCAAGCGGGAGGTCCTTCGCTCCGCCTGAAAAGCGGCTGCGCTCAGGATGACGCCGACGGGAGAAGTGCACGCTGCTTTTTCAAACTGACCCACCACTGTTTTTCTTTCTGATGTTCTTTTGTTGCTTCATGGTCCGATGTTTTCGTCTAGAAGCATCTATGTTGGGTTTCCTAGGGTTTTGAATTTCCTAGGGTTTTGAATTTCGGTCGTGGTGCAATTGGCGTACGCGCCGGGCTGGTCAAGCGGGAGGTCCTTCACTCCGCCTGAAAAGCGGCTGCGCTCAGGATGACGCCGACGGGAGAAGTGCACGCTGCTTTTTCAAACTGATTTCATGAAGGTGTCGGCTCCCTCGAACTGAGTAGACTTTGGAAGCATCACCGACCAAAGGCTCGGAAGGAAGGAGCCGAGCATGATGATTATAGGCTGTGATTATCACCCGAGTTTTCAGCAAATCGCGTTTGTCGACACTGGCACAGGAGAGTGTGGCGAGCGCAAGCTTAGCCACAAACTAGAGGCCGAGAACTTCTATCGCGGTCTGCACGGACAGCAGGTGCGGATAGGGATGGAGGCGACCGGGCACGCGCGTTGGTTCGAGCGGTTGCTCGCCGAGCTGCACCACGAGCTGTGGATTGGCGATCCCGGCGAGATACGAACCAAGCGCGTGCGCAAGCAGAAGACCGACCGTCAGGATGCGGAGTTGCTGTTGCAGTTGCTGGTGGAGAATCGTTTTCCCCGAATCTGGGTACCGAGTGCGGAGAATCGAGATCTGCGACAACTGCTCTGGCACCGGCATCGGCTGGTGCAGATGCGGACCCGAGTGAAAAATCAACTGCAGGCCATCGCTTTGAACGAAGGATTACGACGCCAGAAAGGGCTGTGGAGCAAGCTCGGGCGAGCCCAGCTGGAAGCGCTGCAGTTGGCGCCCTGGAGTGCACGGCGGCGGCAGGATCTGCTGGAACTGCTAGACCGCCTGAACCCCAGGATCGACGAACTCAGCGCGTCGATTCAGCAGGCCGCGGAACAAAGACCGGAGGCGCAACGGCTCATGAGCCACCCTGGCGTGGGCCCGATCACCGCCCTGGCTTTCGTGTTGATTCTCGGAGTGCCCGATCGTTTTCGATGTGGCAAGCAAGTGGGGAGCTACCTGGGGCTCATTCCTTGCGAGCAATCCAGTGGCGGCCGGCAGCGTCTCGGGCACATCAGTAAACAGGGCAACTCCCTGCTGCGTTTTCTACTGATCGAATCCGCCCATGCCGTGGTCCGTTACGAGCCGGACTGGCGCCGCCGCTTCCTGCACCTGGCTATGCGTCGTGGCCGTGCGATCGCGAAAGTGGCAATGGCCCGCAAGCTGGCCGTGCGGTTGTACTGGATGTGGCGTCGCGGTTGGGACTATCAGCAAATTTCCAAGTTCGGTGCGCACGTGGAGTAGCCCGGAGCTGGTTCATGGTGTGTCCTATCAAACACCGTCAAACTGATTGGGCGCTCCGCTCCCGCGAGGGAGTTCGAACAGGTAATCATGGTCGATGTTGTGGCCGAATAGATGGCTGGGTCGGACCGAGTCCACCCGGAAAGATTAGCAGTGAGCCTGGGTCGGTGATGAAAAGCATTTTTCAACCAGAACGAAATGGCGCTCTTCTCCGAGTGCACGCACTCGTGCGCCCAACGAATCCCTTGACAGAGCCGACACCTTCATAGATGACCCACTACCGTCGCGACAGCCTTAACTCCTCGCGCTACTTAGATAAGGCGTCTAGGTCGGCCGCAGCCGACTCGATCAGAGTCGCTTCCCCTTCGAGCACCTTAGCGACGCGAGCAATCTCTGCATCCGCCTCCTGCCAGCGCCGTTGTTCGATGGCTTCACGAATGCCTGGCATGGTCTTAGGCGCATAGCCGCTGTAAACGCCGGGAGCATAGATCATGTGTTTGTACCAGGGACGCCGCGGCAGGCCGACGGGATCGGTAAGGCGGCGTTCGCTTTGTAGCAATTTCTGGTTCAGAGCAGTCAATTGTTTGTCGCTGCCTTGGAATCCGGAAGCTTCGGCTTTGTTGAATGCGGATTTGTAGTGCTCGGCGCTCTTACTCAATACGTCGAGAGCATTTTCCAAGGGCGCGAAATTCAGGTGCGGAGGAATGTCTTCTGGCGGTGGCGCGACGGTTGGCTTGCGCGGATCGATCACCGCGCGATATGCGCCTTCTTTTAATTGCTGTTCCCGTTCACGAGCCTCGTCCTGCTCGCTCTGCAAAAGTTTCTGCAAATCCTTGTTGTACTTTTGCATGGTGTCGGCGAAATCGGTGAATTCGAAGGGAAGAATATCGGCGTCGGCCATGCGCATGACAGCGATGCCAATGGTTTGCGAGAGCGCCACACCGTAGACGAAATTTGTATCAGAGAAATGCGTGTACCAATAGAAATCGTCGTAAATGGAATGGTAGATTCCGCCGTCATCCTCCCCCTCATACGCCAGGTTGAGACTCGCAATACCGAGGTGATCGACAAAAGTGGTGTAATCGGTGCCCGAGCCAAGGGCGTCCATGCGCACGTCAGGCCGCTGGCGGAACTCTTTGCGCTCTTCATCCGCCTTTGCACGATTGATGTTCTTCAAGCGGACGCGTTCCAAAACGTTGAGCTTGGTCTCCGGGTCTTCGATGTCTCGCGCCACTCCATTCATGAAGTGTTCGAGCGAATGCGAACCTTCCATCGTGAGGTAGCCCCGATCGTTGACATCTGAGTTAATGTAGACGGCAGCGTGTTCCTGCAACTCGCGCCCGTGAGTTTCAGCCCAGGCGGTTGAACCGAGCAGCATCGGTTCTTCGCCATCCCACGCGCAGTAAATGATGGTGCGGCGGGGCTTCCAGTCCTGCTTCAGCAATTCACCGAACGCGCGAGCTTCCTCCAGCAGCGTGACCTGACCAGCGATTGGATCTTCTGCACCATTGACCCAGCCATCGTGATGGTTGCCGCGTACAATCCACTGGTCGGACTCCGACGTCCCGGGAATTCGGGCGATCACGTCGTTCACATCTTTCAAATCCCAATTGCTTTCGACCACGAGATGCACCTTCGCCGCGCCGGGTCCAACGTGGTAAGGGATTGGCAATGCACCGCGCCATTCTTCGGGAGCAAGGGGGCCGGTGAGGGCAGCCAGCAGAGGTTGCGCATCTCCGTAAGAAATGGGCAAGGTCGGAATTTTGGTAATGCTGGGAGCGTTACTTGCAGTCATGTGAGGCGCATTCGGATCGCCTCGGTCGGGAGTGAGCGGATCGCCGGGATAGGACGACGCAAAATCCAACACACTACCACGCTGCACGCCTTGCTCGGGACGCATTGGCCCCTTGGGAAACACATCGCCGCCAAAGTAGCCATCGTCTTTTGGATCGGAATAGATAATGCAGCCGATGGCACCGTGCTCAGCAGCGATCTTCGGTTTGATTCCGCGCCATGAGTTGCCATAACGCGCGATTACGATGGCTCCCTCGACCGTTACGCCGAGACGCTGAAGACGCTCGTAGTCCTCGACCAGACCGTAGTTCACATACACCAGCGGCGCGGTAACATCTCCATCGCGAGAGTAGGCGTTGTAAGTAGGAAGCTGCTCGTCCTGCTGACCCGAGGTGGGATCTTCGGCTAATTTTGGTTCCTGGAGCTTGGCAACGTAGTGGGTGGGCGCCAACAGTTCCAGCAGGCGGCGCTTCGGCGTGGGGAATAGAACTTTGAACGTTTCGATGTGAGCGTCCAGTCCCCATTCTTTGAATTTCGAAAGAATCCATTCGGCATTCTGTTTGTCGTAAGCGGAGCCTACGTGATGCGGGCGGGCGCTCAGCAATTGCATGTAGTCGCGTTGCTTCTGACCATCGGGCAGGGCGCGGAATTTTTTCTCCCAGTCGCGCTCGGTGCGGGCATGCTGCGTTGAAAATCCGTCGAGGGTTCCGCCCTCCTTGGGCTCGGGTGAATCTGCAATCGCCGAGTGTAGAAATGAACCGATGACGAGCACTGCGAGGATTAAACGCCTCATGGGCCTCCTGAAATTTGCGAACCACGAGTATGCCACGGATGGTTGCCTGCATCGGATTCCTAAGATGATTCTTAAGCTAGGGATTCTTGCCGCTAACGAATGAGAAGCGGTGGGATGGGGCCTGCGTGCAGCTTCTTCACACCCACCCGTATCCCGCAGCTAACCCAACGCCCTCTGATACAGTCTCATAGTAGGCTCCTGCAGAGCCTCGGGGAGACGTCAAACTGTTCGGCCGGGTCTTCAAAGCGTTCCAGTATCGTGATTTTCGCTTGATGTGGTTTGGCGCATGCACGTCCAGCATCGGCACCTGGATGCAAATTGTTGCCCAGGGCTGGCTGATTTATCGCCTCAGTCATTCGGCCTTTCTCTTGGCACTCGATCAGTTTCTTGGCGGCATTCCCATCTTTCTGTTCTCCTTGATCGGCGGCGTGGTCGCGGACCGCGTCGAGCGCAGACTTATTCTGCTCGGCTCCCAATGGGTGCAGATGGCATCGGCGGGGCTGCTCACCATTCTCGTGGCGACGGGCTGGGTGCACGTGTGGCACATCTTGTGTTTGTCTTTCATTTCGGGCTTCGCGCAAGCGTTCGGCGGACCGGCCTATCAGGCGCTGATCCCGACACTGGTTGAGAAAGAAGATATGCCGAACGCCATCGCACTGAATTCGATTCAGTTCAATATCGCGGTAATGGTCGGGCCGGCATTGGCGGGGCAGGCGCTCGCCAAGTTGGGGGAGAAGTGGTGCTTCGGGCTGAACGCGCTTTCATTCCTGGCGCCGATTGTGTCGTTATCGATCATCAGCACGCGCTTTCTCCCGTTGAAAACGACGGAGACGATGTTTACCAGCCTGAAGCAGGGAATTGTGTTTGCGCGCAAGCAGGCCTCGATGGAGGCGTTGATTATCCTGGCTTTCTGCATGACGGCATTAGGCATGCCCATGCGCACTTACATTCCTGTGTTTGTCAAAGACATCTTTCATCGCGGCCCGGAAACTTATGGCAACTTGCTCGCGCTCATGGGGCTCGGTTCGATCTTCGGCTCACTTACCATCGCCACTGCAGGCAACATCAAGAGAAAAGGGCTGGTTGCCCTTACCGCACTAATCTGCCTGGGCGCAGGGATTCTCGGTTTTTCTCTCTCGAAAGCGGTACCGCTCAGTGGAGTCATGCTGGTGCTGGTGGGCGCAGCAATGATGGCGGTTTTTGCAACCGTCAATTCATTGGTCCAGTTGATGACGACAAATGAAATGCGCGGCCGCGTGATGAGCGTTTACAACTTTGCCTTTCGAGGTGGCATGCCCATGGGAAATTTGTTGTCAGGATGGCTGGTTCCCTTGTTCACCGCCCCGGTAGTTCTGACGGTCAATGGAGCGCTGCTGATCGCCCTGGGGCTGTACTTCCTGCTGGTGCAGCGGCGCGTGGCCGCGCTTTAACTTACTGTCGCCTTAGCCCCGCCAAAGATTCGATCGCGTGCACAGCATCAGGCGCAAGAACGATATTGACGCTCGCCAGATCCTGCTTCATGTGATCGGCGTTTGAAGTGCCGGTCAGAGGCAGCATGCCAATTGATCGCGCGAAGCTGAATATAACCTGGGCGGGCGTGGCTTGGGAGCGCGCGGCCAGTCCGGCAACCAGCGGATGCTGCAGCACTTCGGGATTTGCGGTGAGGAGCGAGAAGCCCTGATAAGTGATTTTCCGTTTGCTGCAGAACGATCGCACTTCGCGGTCCCACCCCAGGCGAGCAAAGCAGCGGTTTTGCACGAAGGCGGGAAGTTCAGCATGGCTTTCCAGCATCTGCTCAAGATGCCGCAAAGAAACGTTGCTCACCCCGAGCAGTCGGGTTCGGCCAGCATCGCGCTCCAAGATCATCGCCTCCCAGACTTCGGCGTCAGCGCGGCTCCAACCGTGGCCAGACGCCGGTCCGTGCAGCACGTAGCTATCGACGTAGTCGGTTCCGAGATGCTCCAAAGAACTGGCCATCGACTGCGCGACCTGCACCGAAAGACTGGCTGCCGGATCGTAGGGCAGGCGATGGTCCTGGCCCGGCCGATAGGTAAATTTCGTCTGTAAGAAGAGATCCGCGCGGGATAGTTCCGCTGCGTACGCGGCCGCCAATCCCTGGCCCACGCCGGCCTCGAAGTAATGCCGCCTCTGATTGGCTGTGTCGATGCCGCGAAACCCCATCCGCAGCGCTAGTTCGACCAGAAGAGGGGTGCGCTCCTCCTTCCAGGCGGTTCCGTAGAGAAAGTCTGGAATCGGCGCAGGCGTCTGATTTGGCATGGGGTTATTCTCCCATGAGAAGCGCCTACGTTACCTCCGTGCCCCCCTCGTCTGTGCAGGTGTCTCCCCCGTCGGAGCTATTTTCGACTCACGAAGTTTCCTGCATACTGTTTCAAGACCAAAAATGAAATCAATTAGAGACAAGAAAAACCGGCGCACGAAAGACCGCTTTAAGGCTGTACTGCCCGTGAGAGTGCGGGGGACAGACGCATCGGGTGCGTCGTTTGAAGTGCTGGCACACACTCTCGACCTTACGCCGACGGGCGCGCGCCTTGGGGCGATTCGCCTGGACGTTAGGGTTCCGGAAACGTTGACGATTTTCTATCACCAGCGCAAGAAAGAATTCTCAGTTGTATGGACCAGGTTGCTGGCAGGGACTCAGGAATACCAGGTCGGCCTGCAGGCGTTAGCGCAGGAGAAAGAACCCTGGGGACTGAATCTAGATTGTTTCGGCAAAGACGCGCTCACTAAAGCGTCGGCAGTTTCGGGGGCTTAAGTCGAGACAAAATAAAATTATGAAAAATCTGCTAAACAAACTCTGGTTGAACCAAGAAGGGCAGGATGTCGCGGAATATTCGGTAATGCTGGCCGTGATTCTCGTGATCGTCGTGGGCACGGTCCGGCTCATCGGGTTCGAACGCCGGCAACGTGTTCTCGATGGTGGGCAGCTCAATCCAGTAGAGAGGTTTTACTTTCTTTGTTCAACTCGTTGAGCGGAGAAACTGCCGGCTCTAAGCAGGATCTCAAGGCCGCGACGCGTTCCCCATCATCAGCGCGAACAGCAGCGGAAGATAAATCACGGTCGCCTGCAGAACATGGCGGGCCAGCATCTTGGATCGCGGATTGTTAAGAGGCAGCTTGAGCAGCGCCAGGCGAGCGCCGAAATAGAAAAGCGCGATGCCCAGGATCACCGATCCCACCAGATAAATCTTTCCCGCCATTCCGAAGAGACTGGGCAAAGTGCTCAGCGGAATCAAAATCAAAGAATAAATTAGAATGCGCCGAGCCGTGGATCGTCCATCCTCTTCCACCACCGGCAGCATGCGAATTCCGCCCTGCGCGTAATCTTCGCGGTACAACCATGCGATCGAGAAGAAATGCGGAAATTGCCAGACGAAAAGAATGGCAAACAAAATTAGCGTGCCCCATTCCAACTGTCCGCGCGCCGCAGTCCAACCCAAAACTCCAGGCATTGCTCCAGGGAAAGCGCCCACGAATGTGCAAATCGGCGAGACGCGCTTCAACGGCGTGTAGGCAGCGAGATAGACGACAGAAGTCAAGAAAGTTAGCAATCCGGTCAGCGGATTCGCGAAATAGGCCAGATAAATCGATCCGCCCAAGGTAGCCACCAAACCAACAACTGCGGCATGCAGAAGGCTCATGCGGCCAGCCGGTAGTGGACGCATCGCCGTCCGACGCATGTTCGCGTCCACTTCATGTTCCATCACTTCGTTCAGCGCGGCAGTCCCGCTTGAAACCAGTCCGATTCCCAGCAACGCGTGCAGCAAGCCCCAGTTCAGCGATGAGACCCCCGCTTTCTGCGACCCGAAATAATAACCACACCATGCGGTCATCACAATCAGAGTGGTGACACGGGCCTTCATAAGTTCGGCATAGTCGCGCAGGACAGAAGTGGCCTGCCTTCGGAATAAAACCAGTGGTTGCGTAAGCGCGCTCATTGGAAGATTAGTGGTGTGGTTGTCCAACCGCTTATGATTCCACTCCCTAGACGAGCGGTCGCATAAGCCCAAGGATTGCATAGGTACTCCGATGGCTTTCGAAAGTCAAGTTAAAAGTCCCGAAGGATTCTGCAATCGAACTAGAACTGCGTACAAGAAGTCCGCGAATTCTCACTAGCGTGCGAATTACTGACTTGCCGCAACGCCAGCACCGGTGAAGGTTTCCGGCGGATCAAAAAAACATTGGTGCCACAGGGCGGCGTCCGACAATGAACCCGCTTTCCATTGTTTCAATGTGGGAATCGTCGCTGCAATCATTCCACCGTCGGCGGAGTCAAAGATTAGCACAACTCCCGCCAGATCCTGAAACTTCTGCGCGATTTCCGTATAGCTCTGATCCATTACCGACTTGGCGAACTCTAGCCTCAGCTGCGGACTTGGATCTTTCCTAGTCTCGTCGGTGTTTTCTACCGAAACGATTCTCACATTCTTTCCTCGCAGCGGACCCCAATCTCCAGGAAACAGGGCTGTTTCTGTCCGGCTCACATGGAATAATTCTGCGGCAACCGGAACCGGTGCGGGATTTGCGGGCAAATCGGCATCGGGAACACTCTCGGGCATTTCCAAATTATTTCGCCAGATCCATCCTCGCGATAAACCGGAGATACGCACGTGGACCCAATCCCGGCTAAAATCCAACATCTCGAACTCGTCGTGCGCACTCGCCAAGAATAAAGTCTTAGCATTCAAGCTGGCGCCGGAGACCACAGGCGTTCCGGACTTCTTTACCGCGACCAGATTTTTCGGATGAGCCTGGTTCTTAAGAATCTCTTCCAGGTTTTCCGCTTCAGTCTGCAGTGGACCTCCGGTACCCTTCTCTTCGGATTTCTTCGAGCTGTCACCGCGGTTCTTTTCCCGGTCGGTAAGGCTTTGGGCCAACGATGAGGAAATACCGCCCTTGACTTCGGGCAATCTAGGTACCGGGGCCGAAATGCTGGGTTCGTTTGCTTCGGCAGTCTTCGAAACGCCGTTTTTCGAAGCACGATTGGCAGAAGTTGGAGAAGTTCCTTGAATAGCGGTTGCCGAACTCGTGCCGGTCGGCGAAGCTTGGACTGCCAAACGGTCCGCTAATTGGTCAAGCAGGTCAGCTTCCAGCCGGCCATTCGATGTAAGCAACTGGTACCCCGAGTGCGCATTCGTCGGGTCCGCGTACCAAGCCGTAACCTGCACGCTGACCCGCACAACGGATCCACCCGAAGGAGCCGCGGTGACTTGAAACTTAGACTCGTAGTAGCCGCGCTGATAACGTTCGAGGGGGTGATCGGCAGAAGTCGCGAACCCAGCCAGCACAGGCAGCCGGCCGGATGAAGCCGGTTGGATTTCTTTCAGGACCTTCTCTACCGCCGCCTTGGATTGCGGGAAGGTTCGCTCGTTCTCACCGCTTTGCGCCCGGGCGCTCTTGGTGGGCGCAATCAACATGGCCATTGCCAGCGCGGCATGCCAAAGAGCCCGACGGCGACGTATTTTGGCGAACGTCATGGCTGCTCCAGTTGGTCGCGCATAATCCATCCGTGCTGTCCCTCGTGGGTCTCTACGCCGTACCAGTACGGAGTGTTGATGAGAATCAGGACTTCCGTGCCGGTTCCTAGGAGCTGCAGCGTGCCTGCAGTATGGAATGGCGCGGATTTTAGCGGCGCGCCCGGCGCCTTCACCAGCCGCTGGACCTGCTTACGAAGCTCCTTAACGCGCTCCTCCAGGCTTTGAGCCGGCTGACCTTGCCCCGGAGCAGCTTGCACAGACTGAATTTCACTCACCTCGTTTTGGCTCAAATCCCGGCTGGAAGACTGCATGGCCGGGTCGGCGGAGGCAGAATCCGGACTTCCAACAGTCTGAGAAAGCGTTTGGGACGTGGATTGCCCGGCCCCGGCTGCGTCTGCATCTTGGCCCATCGCTGCGTTTTGCTTCCTTGCGAGTCTCGCCTGCCGTTCTTTCTCGGCTGCGGCGGTCTCGTCTTGCATCAACCTAATGTTCTCTAAATGTTCCCGGATATCTTTGTACTCGCTGTTTTCAACCGAGCCGTCTGATTGGTGTACGGTACGGCGAAAGTCTTCCTGAAAAAGCGCGTCGATGCGCAGCACGGTGTTTTTTTCACCTTGTGGCTGCACCACATAGCGCACTACCAGGGTGCCTACATCGCCACCATCCTTGAAGTTGCGGGGATCGATGGCGTGCTCGCGGACTTTGTAGAAAACCTTGCCGCCCCCGGTCCAGTCGGGGAAAACGCGCGAGGTAGCCGAGGCTTTTGCGCCCGAGACAAACTCGTCTTTGTTGTATTCTTTGGTTCCTCGAATCACGCCGTTATCGGAAACATCCTCCACCACTTGCGCGACTTGGCTCTCCGGCATAGGGATGTTCACGATCAGGCCTTCGCCGTACGACAGCTTCTCTTTCTCCCGACCGGCAAGCGGAACCACAGCCACAAGGAGCACTACAATGAGCGGCAACAGCGAGCCACTAGGAGAATTGGCCAGGGATGCGGCAAGCCCGCTAAATCGGCGAAAACGCGTTCGAATCGTACTATTTCCCCCTCTGAAGGGCCTGATGGAACATCGCAACCCACAACCCCGGCGGATCTGCGGGCCCGGCGTTCGACTCCCCTGAGTCTCGTACTCCCAGCGTGAAGCTGTCAACTACTTCGACGGACTCGATTTGAGGTGGCCGGGTAACGATCTCGCCCTGACCGCGGTCTTGTAAAAACTTGTCAAGCTCCGGAGTTGTAAAATTTTTGTAAAAAAAATCTTGAAAAGCCCTTGAACTTCGTGTTCGGCCCGTAGTAGGATTCCGCCCCGGTAGAGTGGTAGGACCTCTGCTCGCTTTTAACTCGTACCAGAATGGGCAAACGTCTTTTGTTCCACGCTGTTTGGTGGTTGCGTTTTGGATCCCATTCTCTAATTATGGGAAATAGTTTTCACATACCAGATCTTGATCCGATCTTGCCGAGGAGTCCGGCTATGCCCGCTTTGCGTGGTTTGCGTCTGCGCAACATCTTTCACTTTGCGACTTCCATTGCGGCTGTCGCTCTGGTTTTCGCGTCCGTCGTGCTCACTTGCAGTCAGCCCGCGCATGCCCTCCCCGCATTCGCCCGAAAATACGGCCTGCGTTGCTCGGCATGCCATGAGTCATGGCCGATGCTCAATTACTTTGGCCAGAAGTTCAAGGACAACGGCTATCAGCTGATGAATGACCGCGATGCTCCGATCTGGCAGAATCCCGGTTACTGGCCGGTCACTTTTCGTATGACTCCGATCTGGCATCGCGTAAGCACCGGCAAAGTTCTGGTGGATACATACTCGGCTGGAGGCACGTCGCCGTCGGGAGTTGCCGTCCAGCGCGTGACGTCATCCGGCTTTGACCTGAGCGGCCTCGACTTCCACACCGGCGGAACGCTGGAAAAGAACTTCTCGTTCTACTTGCTTCCCTCTTCGGATCCGACCGCCTCCTTCCACTTTGAGACGGTAATGGCACGGCTCGACAATCTCTTCGGCAGTTCTTGGCTAAACGTGAAGCTCGGCAAGTTCGAGCTCGACAACCTGCTTTCTGAGAAGCGCATATTGACGCTCACGGGCAACGGCGGCATCTACCAGCTTTACCACTTCACGCCGGTGAACGACGGCAATATCTTCGGGCAAATGGGAGATAACCAGCTCGGGGTTGAAGTGATGGGTCACTCCTGGAACGACCGTACGCGTTACTCTGCAGCGCTGCTAAGTTCTAATGACGGCAGTGTGCAGCTGCCAGATGGGGCCAATTCTTACTCCGCGTTCTTTGCCGCCAGCCAAGCCTTCGACGCTGGTAGGTTCGGAGTCCAGCGCATTGGTGCTTATGCCTTTGTCGGTGAGGCCCCCACCACCTGGCTCACCACGGGCGGCGGAACAACGATTCTTCCTGGTTCCGGTATTGGCAACAAGAGCTTCAGTCGCGAAGGTTTTGTTGGCCAGTTCTACTTTGGCCAGCACGTCGATCTTCAGGTTGTCACTCAGCACGGAGAGGATAATGCCTGGTTTGGACAAGGCTACGGCGATTTCATCGGCGGTACTGTCACCGGCAACAATACGACCGGCACGGTTCTTCCCGCGGGATCGCGAAACCCAACGTGGAACGGCGTCCTCTTGGAGCCGCACTACGTTTACAGTCCCCAGCTCATCTTTATCGGCCGCTTTGAAACGATCAGAATGTCGCAGCAGGCGAATGGGGCGGGATACGCGGGCCTCGGAGGTCCTTCCGCCTCCAACTTGGGCAACATCTCGACCTACACCGTCGGATACCGGTACAACCCGTTCATGACCAACCGGGCCGGCTTTGCCTGGCACAACGAATACAACTGGCTGCACCAGGACGGCACAGGCCCAACTCTTGGCCTGAATAGCGCCAACATCAACACCAGCGAATTGTTGCTGGGCTTTGACTTTGATTTCTAAGATCTGACTTTAGAGAGGATCGACATGGGGACAGAATTGCGGAAGTGGTCGCTTTTACTCGGCGCAGCTGCGGTTTTTGCGCTCCCGCTGCCTTCCTGGGCTCAACTCACGACGATCGACTTGGCGCAGAAGCTCAATACGGAAGCGCACGTCGGCAAGTTAACCGGTCACGCCAAGGCTGGTGCCGCCGACTATCGGCGATATTGTGTCGGTTGTCACGGCGATATGGGTGACGGCAACGGCGAGGTCGCGCAGTGGCTCGAACCGCCAATGTGGCCCAAGCCGCGCAACTTCCAGTTGGGAGTTTTCAAGTGCCGTTCCACTCCCACCGGAACGCTGCCTACCGACCAAGATTTGTTCGACGCCATCGGTCGCGGCTTCGACCGATCCGCCATGCCGATCTGGAATACGTTCACCAATCAGCAGCGCGTCGATCTCGTCGCCTGGGTGAAACACTTCTCACCGCGCTTCTCGGGTGGTGAGAAGCCCGGAGATCCTATTCAGATTCCTCCGGAACCCGAAGTCACTCCGGAGCGCATCAAGGCGGGGCGTGACGTGTTCGCCCGGGTGCAGTGCTGGAAGTGCCACGGCGTGCAGGGTATGGCAAATGGCCCGTCCGCTTCCACCCTCACCGACGATCTTGGCCGCCCGATCGCCGCGTTTAACTTCGCCGAGGGCTCCCGACCAAAGTGCGGCGACACCGATAAAGATATCTATAGAATTTTCATGACTGGCCTGGATGGAACTCCAATGCCCTCGTTTGCCGACAATATCAAGCCCGACGAGGCGTGGGACCTAGTCTTCTACTTGCGAACATTTATGGCACAGAACAGCAAGGCAAAGGCGATGGCGAAACAACTCGGTTTGAAACCGGTCGATCCCAACGCCCCTGCCCCAACGGGACAATAGTCAAAGACTAGAGTGACGCCGTAACAGTTTTTCTCAAGGAGAATTTCGATGAAGAACCGCAGCAATACGTTTGTTGTACTATCGTCGGTAGTTTTGTTATGTTGTGCCGCACTGATTTTAGGCCCGAGGGTCAGCGCTGCCGGAGAAGGCAAAATTAGCGGTACCGTCAAGCTCGATGGCACTGCTCCTCACATGAAGGGTATCGACATGTCGAAGGACCCTTTCTGCGCTAAAGCTCATGCCAGCGACCCCGGCCATCTGGAAACCGTAGTAGTGGGTTCCGGTGGGGGGTTGCAGAATGTGGTTCTGTACATCTCAGAGGGATGGAGTGGAAGCCCGACGGTGGCCACGAACGTTCCTGTCTTCGATCAGAAGAACTGTATGTATACACCCCATGTCCTGGCCATGGACGTGAATCAGAAGTTCTCAGTGAAGACCAGTGACGCTACCACGCACAACATTCACCCCAATCCGAATCCCATGACCGGCAACATTCCATGGAACCAGTCGCAGCCGCCGGGAGCCGCCGCCGTGGAAAAGAGTTGGAAGGCGGCTGAAGTGATCCCGGTGCAGTGCAACATTCATCCCTGGATGCACGGCTGGTTCGTTGTGGTTAAGGGACCTTACGCTACGACAGACGACAGCGGCAATTACACCATCAACAACGTTCCACCTGGAAACTATACCGTGACTGCTTGGCACGAACCGGACGAGACGCAAACTCAAAAGGTCACGGTTGCCGCCGGCGGAGCGGGAGCGGCGAACTTTACGTTTAAGGCCAAGTAGAGCGTCGAAAAGCTGACCGAGCTGTTGCGCTATTCAACGAATCGCCGCAGTAGATTCTGCGGCGATTCGACAATTTAGGCCGGAACCTTCCGGCTAAAAGGCGGGCCGATATGGCGAAGATATTTGCGGTAGTGATTGTGCTGATCGCAATTGCATCGGCGGTTCCCATCGTCATGCACATGTGGCCGATGCCGCAGGATATTTCGGTTCACGGCCATCTCATCGACGAGCAGTTCGCCGACACGATGCTCGAGGCTGGAATCTCCTTCCTCGCCTCGCAGATTCTCCTGGCCTACTTTATCTGGAGATTTTCCAGCCCTGCTCCCGGCGATAAAATCAAAAGCTTCCCCGGTGGTGCTATGGGCCTTGTGTTGGCAGCCTTCCTCTTGGTCGGAACCGAAGTTCTTGCCTTGGGTTTCTTCGGCACCAAGGCTTGGGCCAGTGTCTACTTCACTCCGCCTGCGGCCGACGCCGTGACCGTACAAGCGCAAGCTGGCCAGTTCGCGTTTTACTTCCGTTATCCCGGCCCGGATAGGACCTTCGGTCCCATTCACCCGGATCAGGTCAGCGAGGCTAATGCGAACTTTTTCGGAATTGACACGGCACATGACCAGGATTCGAAAGATGACATCGTGGCTGCCGAAATGGCGATTCCGGTGAACAAAGAAATTCACCTGCTAATGCACGCCAAGGATGTTGGGCACTCTTTCTACGTTCCCGAGTTGCGGGTGCAGCAGGACTTTGTGCCTGGCTTAGACGTGTCGGTTCACTTCACTGCGACCAAAATCGGCAGGTACGAAATCGTTTGTACGCAGCTATGTGGCCTTGGACACTACAACATGAAGGCCTATCTCGAAGTGAAGTCCCAGGAAGACTACGATGCCTGGATCAAGCAGCAGGCGGCACTGCAATAGTTGTTGAGTACGTTCGTCGGGTAGCGTTTTGCGTGAACGGGCTTTACCTACTAAACATCTCTTTGGGGTGAGCGCAATGCACGACATGTCAGCACACGCAGTGGGCCACGGAGCTCCGACAAGTTTCATTCGGAAGCATGTCTTCAGTATCGACCATAAGGTCATCGGCAAGCAGTATTACGCGCTGGCCCTCGTTGCGGCCGTGGTTGGAATGTTTCTTTCCTGGCTCATGCGCATTCACCTCGGATGGGGCAGCTTCGCCATCCCTGGCTTGCATTTGCTTTCGAGCAGCGGCGCGCCCGGCGATGTGATGACGCCGGAGTACTATTTGCAGCTCATGACCATGCACGGCACCATCATGGTCTTTTTCGTGCTAACCACGGCCCCGTTTGCGGCGTTCGGCAACTTCTTCCTGCCCATTCAAACCGGCGCTGAAGATATGCCATTCCCGCACTTCAACATGATGTCGTTCTGGGTGACGTTTGTGGCATTCATGGTCATGGTCGCGGCGTTCTTCGTGCCTGACGGCCCCAGCCTCGGCGGCTGGACGCAGTACGCTCCGCTTAGCGCGATCGGCGCTGTTGGCGGCCCCGGCCAAGGTTGGGGCGTGGTTTTCTGGGCCACTTCGATCGGCATATTCTGCATCGGTCAACTGCTCGGTTCGCTGAACTTCATCACCACCACGCTCGACATGCGCTGCAAGGGCATGTCACTGATGCGCCTTCCCCTCAGTGTCTGGGGATGGTTCATCACCTCAGTGATGGGCTTGACGGCGTTTGCTGTTCTCATGCCCGCCTGCATTCTGCTGATTCTCGACCACCTCGCCGGCACGAGCTTCTTTGTCACGGGTGGTCTCGTGATCGGCGATCACGTTCTGCCGCATTCAGGCGGATCGACTTTGCTTTGGCAGCACCTCTTCTGGTTCTTCGGGCATCCCGAGGTCTATATCGCCATCGTTCCAGGGATGGGGATCGTCTCCCACGTTCTCGTTACCAACATGCGGCGGCCCATGCTCAGCCACCGGGTTCTTATTTATTCCATGGCAGCCCTGGCCGTCCTCAGCTACATGGTTTACGGCCACCACATGTTCGTGAGCGGCATGAATCCCGTTTCTTCGCTGGCCTTTTCGTTTCCCACGCTGGTCATCACCATTCCATCCACGATCATTGTGCTGATCTGGCTGGGCAGCCTGTATGGCTCGAAGCTACGGATTAATTCCGCTTCGCTATTCTCGCTGGGTTTCGTTTCCATGTTCATTAGCGGCGGCGTCAGCGGATTCTTCCTGGCGCAGCCTTCGCTTGACATCATGCTGCATGCCACCTATTTCGTAGTCGGACACTTCCACCTTGTGATGGGAGTCGCGGCTATGTTCGGCATCTTTGCCGGGACTTATTTCTGGTTCCCGAAGATGACGGGCCGCATGATGAATGAGACGTTGGGGAAAGCCCACTTCATTCTCAGTTTCATCGGCGCGTACTGCATCTTTATGCCGTTCCACTATCTTGGAATCGCCGGCAATGTGCGCCGCTATCAGGCCTTTACCGACGACTACCTGATCCCGCTAGTCCCCGTTCACAAGTTCATTACCGTAGCTGCTCTCGTAACCGGCTTTGCCCAGCTGATTTTTATCTACAACCTGATTTACAGCCGATTCAAGGGCCCGCACGCTCCGAACGATAATCCGTGGCAGGGAACTTCTCTTGAGTGGAGCACCGCTACGCCGCCCCCGCACAATAACTTTGGCGCGACGATGCCGGTTGTTTACCACGATCCGTATCAGTACAGCGTCGAAGGCGCAGCCGCCGATTACATCATGCAGACTTCGACGGAGAAAGTTCACAGTCCTGACGAAGAGAAATAAACGAGCCTGGGCTTTTAGCTCGAGCGCAAAAGAAGCAATAACAGAATTGGAGTGAGCAGTATGGCGACCACAATCCACGAACCGCCGAAAATAGACCTCGACCGCTTACCGGGCGATGGCTCAGGCAACGGCGGATGGCGGAATCTAGTTCCCTCAGATGGAGACATGCGATTGGTGAAGGATTCATCTCCGCCGCCAGCCAGCACCGGAATCTGGGTGGGGTTGGCCGCCATCACGATGACCTTTGCCGCTTTCACCAGCGCCCTGGTCGTTCGTCAAGGCAATTCGACCGATTGGCACCACTTCACTCTGCCGCCGATTCTTTATTTCAATTCTCTGATCATCATCGCCAGCAGCGTCACTCTGGATATGGCCCGTCGGCGGATGGCGGCCTTCATGAGCACTGCGAAGTCTCAGGCGGGCGCTCCCGCCGGCTTGCTTTATCTGACTCTCGGTCTGGGACTTCTCTTCATGGCCGGTCAGACTTGGGCCTGGCTGCAACTCAAGTCGCAGGGCTTCGGACTCGCCACCAATATCAGCTACTCGTTTTTCTATGTGTTAACCGTAGCTCACGCAGTGCATGTACTCGGAGGGCTCGGCGGTCTTGTCCGCGTCATCTGGAAGCTGAACAATCTCGTGCTGAAACGCAGCACCCTGAACGCAACTTCGCTCTACTGGCATTTCATGGGCGGGCTGTGGTTGTACCTGCTGTTGCTGCTTTGGATGAAGCTGTAACACTCGAAGGTAGGGAGGCAATGTGAGCCAAGCCGATCTTTCAATTCATGGGCAGGTGTCGCGATCCGATGCCACGGAGATAATGACTGCGCCCATATTTCATGTTTCCGCAAAAAAGATGGCGATGTGGCTGTTCATCATCGCCGACTCAGCCACCTTTGCCGGATGCCTTGTAGCCTACGGCTTCATCCGCAACGCGACTCCGGATTGGCCAAGACCATTCCATGGCATCACCAACGTGGCCATCATGACGTTCATTCTGCTCACCAGCAGCTTGACCATGCTATTGAGCTTGCGCTCGGCCCGGCAAGGCGACAAGCCCGGAGCTTTCCGCTGGATGATGATTACAGCCGTGCTCGGAATCGCTTTCGCTGTTCTCCACGTTCGCGAATGGATGGGAATGATCGGCGAAGGCGCCACGCTTTTCCATAATCCGTGGGGTACCCCGGCGTTTGGCGCAGCTTTCTTCAGCATTACCGGCCTTCACCTTTTACATGTAACCGGCGGGGTCGTCGCCCTGATTTTGGTCGGCCTGAGCTACAAGCGGGGTGGCTACGGTGCAGATGACCTCGAAGTCACAGGCCTCTACTGGCACTTTGTCGACCTGGTTTGGATGTTTGTAGTGCCGCTGATCTATTTGATGAATCTGGCTCACTAAGACTGTGGCTTCGACGCTGCGAGAACCGTGTGTTCCAGTTGCGGCTCTGGCCGCTGCGGTCGACTAAGATTGAGAGGAGAAACTGCAATGGCTGCAAACGAAGCGCACGTGAGCGGTGGAATCGGAAAAGATGTAGCAATCTACGTCTGCCTGCTGGCCCTTGCCGGCGTACAGTTCTTGATCGCCTATCAGGACATCAGCACGTCGCAAATGTTTGTCCGCATGTTGTCGGTCGCAATTATCGAGGGTGGCCTCGCGCTTTTGTTCTTCATGCACCTCTCGGAGAATCGCGGCCTCATGTGGTTTGTAGTTATCTTTACGGTCGCTGTGATCTTGGGCATGCAATACGGATGGACCGATAGCTTCCGCCTCATCGACGGCGTTCCCTGGGCAAGGTAAGATAGTCTTGAAACTGGGATGAGCATGAGTCGTTCGAAATCAATCGCGATGCTTGCTGTAGCCCTTGCGGGACTCGTGCTCCTGTTCATGCCGCTTCCCGCGTCGGCCCAAAGCTGCGCTCTCTGCTACACCCAAGCCGCATCCTCAGGCGCTCGCATGATTCAGGCTCTCAAGAGCGGCATCCTCATCCTGATCGCTCCTCCAACGTTCATGACTGTTGGCGTAATCTTCGTCTGCTATCGCAAACGCAATCAGACTCGCGAAGGCGACGCCGAGCATTCACAGGACAAGAACTGGTAGGACGCAAAGCTCTTGGTTTGCGATTCGATCACTTCTTGTAAACCACGCCGCCTTTCATCACGAACGAAACGTTCTGCAGCGTGCTGATATCCTGCAAAGGGTCGCCGGGGGCGGCGATGATGTCCGCCAGATATCCCCGTTCCAACGCTCCGATCTGGCCATCCCATCCCAGCAGCTTCGATCCATTGAGCAAATCTGCCTGCAGAGCGGCCAGAGGGACCATGCCGTTGGCGACCATCAACACCAGCTCACGCGCCTGCGTACCGTGGGGAAACGGCCCAACATCAGAGCCTACGGCCATGGGAACGCCTGCCGCGAGCTGCTTGCGGAATTCCTGGCGGTGAAAATCCAGAATGGCATGCTCCTGCGCACCCTGCGCCGGGGTCTCCGCATGATCGGCAAAATATTCGGAGATGGTAAAGGTCGGCACCGCAAAAATCTGCTTTTCGCGCATTAGCCGCATGGTCTCGTCGCTCAGCTGGTAAGCGTGATCGATGGACGCTACCCCTGCCTGCGCCGCAAAGAGTGTGCCAGGTTCGCCTGTGGAGTGAACCGCCACGCGCTTTCCGAGCCGCGCTGCCTCCTGCACCGCAGCGCTCAACTCAGATTCCGTATATTGATAGATCGTGGAAAACTTGCCGTCGCGAACGACGTCGGGGCCGGTCTCATAAATCTTGATGAAGTCCGCGCCCTCTTTGAACTGCTGGCGCATCACCGAAACCAACTCGGCTGCACCGTTCGCGTAATCGGCGTTCGCCAAAACGTGCTGCGCCGGGTTGAAGCCGATTGCGTCCTCGTGCCCGCCTAGGATGTTGATAGCATTTCCGCTGATTCGCATCCGCGGCCCGGGAACCGACCCATTATCAATCGCGTTGCGAACCGCTGTATCGGCGGACCCCGCGCCCTCAGTCCCCATATCACGTTCGGCGGTATAGCCCGCCATCAAATCGTCCCGTGCCGCCAGCAGCGCCATAATGGTGCGCTGCGGCACGGACTCCTGTACTGTCTGCAAATCCTCTGCACCCGGGTGCAGAAACAGATGAACGTGCACGTCGATCAATCCTGGCAAGAGTGTCCGGTCACCGAGATCGATCACCTCCGCCCCGGCGGGATGCTTCACCGACGATCCGACTTCCACGATTCGTTCGCCCTCTACTAGAACTTCGCCGGGCTTCACGATGCGTCCGCTCTTTATGTCGAGCAGTCTGGCTGCGTGCAGAACAATCGCGTGTGCGGTTGCGGATTTGGTTTGGGAGGAAGTCTGCGTCTGCGCGGCAGAAAGTTCGAGTAGCGACAGCAATAACAACGAGCAGAGAAACAAACAATGCTTCTTCATGGCGTTAGTAGGGATGTTTCAGTTGGGGATGGTACCACCTTCGATTTCCGGAGGCTAGCGGTTGAGGGACAGAACAAACAATGGATCACTTTGAAAAAGCAGCGTGCACTTCTCCCGTCGGCGTCATCCTGAGCGTAGCCGCTTTTTCAGGCGGAGCGAAGGATCTCCCGCTTGACCGGCCCGGCGTGCGCCAAGTTGTACCACCACCGAAATTAAAAACCTTAGGAAATCAAAACCTTAGGAAATTCAAAACCTTAGGAAATTCAAAACCTTAGGAAATTCAAAACCTTAGGAAACCCGACATAGATGGTTTCTAGACGAAAACATCGGACCATGAAGCATACAAAAGAACACCAGAAAGAAAAACAGTGGTGGGTCAGTTTGGCTTACGCGCTGGACCGGTTGCGCGTGAGATCCTTCGCCCCACTGGAGAAAACGCGGGGCTCGGGATGACGCCGACGGAAGAAGTGCACACCGTTTAAGCTCTCAACCACCCACTTCCATACTTTTCAACTCCTGCAGCAATCCTTTCTCTACATTCTTCTGGTGCTCCGCCGTGAGTTTCTTTCCCACGGACGTCAGATAGAACGCATCAATCGCCATTTGCCCTTCGGTATCGATCAAGGCAATCTCGATGTTGCAGCGCTGATGGGAAAGACACGAACTGATGCGGTGCAGCAACCGCGGCCGGTCCTGGGCAATTACCTGCAGAAGAGTGCTCGTCGACGACGCGGTATCGTCGAAGTCGATCCTCGTTTCAACCTTCACCTTGGTGCTCGTGTGCTTTTCACTGCGTTGCCTTTCGCGCAGCATCCAGTCGAGGTTGGCTTCTCCCACCAATACTGCGGCAACACTTTTCTTGAACCGCTCCCACTCCGATAGGTTCAACTCCAGGGTGCGAAAGCGGTCGGTAAAGTAGAGCGTGTCCACCACGGTGCCGGCTTCGTTCGAAAACGCATTCGCCTTCACAATGTTCATCCCCCAGGCGGCCAGCACTCCGGTCACGGTTGCGAACAAAGACGGACGGTCCTTGGTCACCAGCGTCAACTCATACCAATGTCGTCCGCGCTTCAAATCGACCTGCAGCGGATCGTTGCCCAACCCTTCCGCCATCCCCATATGCTGCATAACTTCTTCGGCGGAGTGCACTCGCAAGTATCGCTGCGGAAAGCCTTCTACAAAATCCTTAAACTTCGCGCCGGTCACCGGAGCCAGACTGCGAATTCGTGCCAGCTTTTCTCCATCCGCATCGCGATGGACGCGCTGATCGGCGCTGCGGTTGAGGTAATTCGCCGAAGCGATGTAGAGCTGCCACACATTTTCTGCCTTCCAGGGGGTCAGCGCTTCCGGATTCACTGCCTTGATGTCCGCATAAGTCAGCAGGCAAAGCATCTTCAAACGTTCCGGCGTGCCTACCTTTTCCGCGAAAGCCGCCACGGTCTCCGGATTAAAAATGTCACGCCGCAGTTGTGCCGACATTTCCAGATGATTCTCAATCAGAAACATCACCACCGCGCGCTCGTTCTCTTCCATATCCAGCCGGTCCATGCAGTGTGCCGCGATCTCCATACTTGCCTCAACGTGACTGCGGCCAGGGACGCCCTTTCCGGTGTCATGCAGCAACAACGTCAGATAAAGCAATTCTGGATCTTCCAATTCGCCCAGCAACTCCGCGTAACGTTTATCCCATTCCGATTTTCCCTGGTTCAGCCGGTGCAAGCTCTCAATCGCCAGGATGGAATGTTCATCCACGGTGAAGCGATGATAAAAGTCGCGAACCACCAGCGAATCGATTGGCTTCAGCTCAGGCAACAACAACGTAAGCAGCCGCAGTGAATGCATTTCCCGCAACGCCTCGGCTGCATGAGGTTGCAACAGCGTTTCCTGCAGATAGAGCCAAAGTTCCGCCCCTCGCGGCGGAGTGACGGCCAGCGCCGGCAACGCCTGCTCGATCCGGTGTTCCGTGGTAATACTCAACCGAAACCCGTGAACCGCCATGAAGTGAAATAGACGCAACAACATTTCGGGATCCTGCAACGAGGAAGACTGCTGCAGAAAAATCATGCCATCGACGACAGAAAAATCAGGATGCGACGCCTTCGATCGCCATCCCTGAAATTGCCGGCGCATCGAAGACCATGCTTCCGGAATCTCCTCCAGCAACTGCATCACGGTGCGCTGTACCGCGCGCGCGTGCCCAAAATAAATCCGCATCCAATCGGCAGCGGAAAGCTCAGCAGCATCGGAAGCGCCTATCTTTCGCGCTGCGGCTTCATCCTGCGCCTCCCAACTCAGTGAGTTGTCGTCGCGCCCGTAGCGAAAGTGCAGAAAACACCGAGCTGCCATTAAGAACTCCAACGCCGCATCCAGTTGCTTTCGCACTCCGGCCCGCAGCGAGCTCGTGTCCGGCCAATCCCGCAATTTGTCCATCGCCGGGATCAGCGCCAACCAACAAGCCACGTTGTAATCCCGCAGCCCGCCCGGTGTTTCCTTCAAATTTGGCTCGAGATGAAAAACCGTGTTCCCAAATTTTCCATGCCGCTCCCGTGTAACTTCCGCCAGCCCCTGCAGCAGCGGTTTCGCTTCCCGCATCACCACCTTGGGGATCGTTTTGTCGTGAAGCCGCGCGAACAGCTCCCCATCACCGGCAAGATAGCGGCAATCCAGAAGGGAGATGGTGAACTCAGTATTATTTGGATCAAAGCGGTCGCATTCGGAAAGCGTCCGCGATGCGGGACTGAGCTTCAGTTTCAAGTCCCAGACTTCTTGCGAGAAACGCCTGACCACATCCTTGTAAGTTTCCTCAGCCGTACGATCGGCGTATAGAAAGAGGAGATCGATATCGGAGTAAGGAAAGAGCCAGCTTCGGCCGAAGCCTCCCGTGGCCACCAGCGCGAAGCCCTTCGGACCTTCTTCGTCCGGCGAAACGATATCCCGCCACAACCGCTTAAGAAGGTCCTCGACGAGCCGCGTCCGTTGCAACACAGCGGCGCGACCGTCTCCCGTCGCCGCGAAGTCGAGCGCAATTCGCGCCGACTCCTCAGTCAGGGAACTCCGCAACTCGCTGATAAGTGAAGACGCTGCCGTCATGACGATAGATCAATGAATCGTCGCTCGCGTACCGTGGATCGATCAATTTCTAGATCGATCGCCAGATGTTGCTACTCGACAATTCGCTGCTCTTAGGCAGCGTGTCTTTTGTAAGATGGGTGACACGCTGCTCTAAAGATGTCCGGACGCGTCCCGATAGATGGTCCCTGCCCTGTGCGCCAGTCAGCTTGCGACCGATTGCTGATCCAAGCCGTTAAGATCGCTTCTTACAATGCCCCTTCGCCCCGCTCCTCATTGCGAATGCGAATCGCGTCATCGACGCGTGTCAAAAAAACTTTGCCGTCGCCAATCTTGCCGGTGCGCGCCGCCACCAGGATGGACTGCACCGCTTTCTCCACCATGGCGTCCGCCAGCACCAGCTCGAGCTTGGTCTTTGGGATCAGATCGACGCTGTATTCACGGCCACGGTACACCTCTGTATGCCCCTTTTGCCGCCCGTGGCCCCTTACTTCGATCACCGTCATGCCCTCGACGCCAATCTCATGCAGGGCGTTCTTGACTGCTTCCAGCTTGGAATTTTGGATGATCGCTTCGACCTTCGTCATGGTTTCATTCTCAAGTTCGCACTCCCGCAACCGCCCACAATCTGGACACAATTCTACGCGCCTACTCTATCGCCTGCCACGGCTCCGCGGAAATCGAATGTATTTATCGGACCCATCAGGATTTGTTATTGAAGAGGTGGCGACGCAAGGCTGGCCTTGAAGGATGAAGCTTTCAGCTGCTGAAAAATGGCAAGATGCGAAGTTTCACTTCGCCTTCGAAAAGTCTTCCACGGCAAATAACTGTCCGGCACGCAAAAGCACACCCACTCCAATCGAGTCGATGTCTGTGTCGAGGATGTTAGCGCGATGGCTCGGAGACTTCAGAAATTCCGCTTCAATCAAACCGACGTCGGAACCCATCACTACATTTTCCGAAAGCGATACGAAGTGCGCTCCAGCTTTCGTAGCCCGCGAAGGAATGCTCGGCTCGCCCGCAAAAACGTGCTCCGCAGCACCGTGTTGCGCCATCATTCCGGCATGCCGCCGAGCCGCCACTGCCAATGCCTCATCCCACTTGAGCGTTGGCAAGCCTTGGGCCTGACGTGTTCGATTCACTGAAACAAATAACTGACGCTCCACCAGGCTCGCGCCAGTTTGCGCCTGCGCAGGCAGGAAAAAGCTAAGAGCGAAAATCACCAGCCCCGCCATCCGAAACACGGTTCGCATCGGAAACGATCTCCTGCTGAATCTTAACCCGAATTTCCCGCATTCCACTCGCATGTTTCGCTAGGGAAGCGACGAAAGCTAAGTGTTACTTTGGCTGCGAATGCTCTTCGGGAGGCGACGGTGGTTTGGCAAACTTCGCATCATCGACCGGCACGTTTTCCTTCACTTCACTAACTTGAATCGTGAACCGCCCGCCCGGCCGCGCCAGCGTCCAGCGAAATGGAACCCTCACACCACCCACCTCGCGATAATCCCCATAATCGATCTGCGTCGGCAACCGGCCCAGCGGAGTCTCGCCAAAGCGGACCAGCCGAAGCAGCAATCCGGACTTCTCGTCAAAGTACAGCCGCACCGGGGTCTTCGCTTCGCGCTCTCCTACCACCACATAGGCATCGTGGCCATCGATTTTCTCTGTGCCGCGCACTTTCGCTTCGGTGAACATATTTTTCAGGTGTGCCGCAAAATGAAGATCGGCATCCATGGCCGCCGCTTCCACGTCGGGTCCATGCATTTCACGGACGGGCCGCTTTGGAGCGCCCAGCCACCCCTCATGCCCGTCGAATGCTGTGATGCTATCGCCATCCGGCGTATGGGTGAACGACACGCGTTTATCCGGATCCTTCGAAAAAATCTCGATTGGAACATTTCTGTCGCCGAATGTTATCGTCCCTTTCATCACGCGGCTCGTGATCTTGTCGATCGCGGCAGCTCCTCCCACCGCCTGCAGATACTTGGAGAACAGCAACTCCGCGCTGGGGCCGCTCGACCCCTCGACGATTTTTTCTCCGTTCTTCGCGGCTTCCATGCCCGGCTTCGCTTCTTCCGTCATCACCGAAGGCGTTCCAATAGGATCGACGGCTCCTCGATGGCAAGAGTAGCAGGTCACTTCGCGATGGCCGTCGAAGTTCTCTTTGTTTATGGCAAACATCATCTCCATCATCTTCCGCGTGGTTTGCTTCGGCTTCTTGTCGTCCTTCTCGAATGCGCCCTGCACATGGCAGAACTCGCACTCCACGCCGAGCGACGCGGTGATAAACTGCATCGCAGGAATCAACTGATCGGCCGGAATACCCTTCAGCGTCTGGATATTCTTGAACTGCTCCTCCGTCTTTTTGGGTTCCGTAGATGCTGCCATGCTCCCGGACTGCGCCCACGCTCCGCCAACGACAACTGCACAAACTACAAAGATCGCCGCAATCCAAATAAGAAATGTGCGGACAGCCGACCCTGCGACAGGCTCATGGCAGTCTCTCGGTTGTCCCATCGAGCGAAGCTCGATGGGTTTCCTCACGTTCATTCTCTTCGCCTCAATTTGGAATCTGGAAAGTCTATCAAAACCTTGCCCCGCAAAAGTCCGCATGGTTGCCGAAATCGCTCCCAAGTTTTTCGATCGCCCGATGACCCGATCGCACAATCGCTCAATTCTCTTTGCGCCGGATAAAATATTTCCACTTATCCACGCCCGCCGGCACTGCCACATCAAAAAATCCAACCATCATTTCCTGTGACGTCTGATCGCCCCATGTCACCATTTTGTCCGGATCGGGATTGTGCGGATTGTTTTTGGAATTGTCATACCACGCCACCGCCCTGAGCTTCGTTCCGGCCTTCAACTCCCGCGGTTCGGCCAATTTGTAACTCAACTGCCAGTGAAAGTGATAGTTCACGCGCAGCAGCGTCTCCACGCTTCCGTCATCATGCACAATGTCGTATTCGAATCGCTTTCCCCGCAGGTGCATATGCGGAAACAGGCTCAGCAGTGTCGCATCGTTTGGCAGCGTCCCTTGTACTTCCACGCGAAAGTCGTCCGCTCCCGGCGGAATCAGCAGCGCATGATTATTCAATTGCAGCGTGATCACCCTCTGCTTCGGCGGTGTCTTTGCAAACACAAGCCCCACGCTGGTCTCGTCGCTGGCCGTCTCGCCGTTCGTGGTGTAGTGCATCTGAAAAACCAGATCCGACCCCGCGGGCACGAACTTCGCCATTCCATCCGACCATCGATCTGGAGCGCTTCCGGGTGCGTACACCAGTAGCAGATCGCTGGTTGTTTCGTGGGCTTGCCGCCGTTCCGCCGGATCGGTCAACATCGACGCCGTGAACGGCCCGCCTAACGGCGCATGCCGTAGCCACGGCGAATCCGGAGGACGGATATACACCACCGCATGGTGCACGTGCGCCGCACTCGAGGGCCGCACCTCCACCATCTGCACCCACTTGTCCTCGGCAAAATGCGTCGGAACGATTTCATACGTGTATTCAACTTCGCCTCGCGCTGGAATTTCCACCCGCTTCGGCATCTTCACGATTACATCCGGCTGCGGAATATTCCATCCTTTGCTCCACTTCCGCGGCACAGGAGCATCGCGGACATCGCCCGCCGGCGCTCCAGCTTTTGCCCAGCCGACAATAGTTGCGATCTGCTCTTCGGCCAACGACGGATCATTCGCAAAACGGCCATAACGCGGATCTGCGAACCATGGCGGCATCATTTTCATTTCAACCGTAGCAGCTATCTTTGCCGCCCAGGGCCGCGTCTGTTCGTAGGTCACCAGCGGCATTGGCGCGCCTTCACCGCTCCGGTGGCAGCTCTGGCATTTGTTCTGAAGGATTGGAAGGACATCTTTATAAAATGTGGGGGACGAAACGGGTGGGGGACCCTGTTGCTCCCGAGCCGAAGCCGAATTCGTCGTCTGCAAACCCGCTCCGAGCAAAAAAAGAAGAGACGCTAGCGCGTACGCACCCCGAAGTGTTTTCACGAACGCAGAAACTCCAGAGTCAATGCACCTAACTCTTCTCTAATGATTGTCGTCTGGCTCATGCGATTTCCTTAGTGTACGAGGCGGCTCTAAGCAAAGTCGAAGGTTCGTTTGTCCCTACCCAAAAATGCTACAGTAATCGGTTCATGTCCGCGCCCAATTCACTATTTGTTCGCGCCTGCAAATCACAGCCGGTCGATCGCACTCCCGTCTGGTTTATGCGGCAGGCTGGGCGCTACATGCCCGAATACCGCGCGGTCCGCAAGCGATACTCCCTGCTCGAAATCTGCAAGAAGCCAGAGCTTGCCGCCGACGTCACGATCACTGCCGCTGAAATTCTTGGCGTCGACGCTGCCATCATTTTTGCCGACCTGCTGCTTCCCCTCGACGTGATGGGCCTTGCCTTTCATTTTTCGGCAGGCGAAGGTCCAGTCATCGAGAAGCCCATCCGCTCTTCTGAAGATGTAGCGCAGCTACGCACCGACAGAGCCGCTGACCTCGGCTATGTCTCCGAAGCAGTGAGTCTCGTCGCGGAACATTTTGCCGGAAAGCTTCCCGTCATCGGCTTCTGCGGCGCGCCTTTTACTCTCGCCAGCTACATGATCGAAGGCGGTGGCTCTCGCCACTACCTCCACACCAAGAAGATGATGTACAACTCCCCGGCTGACTGGGATGGGTTGATGCGCAAGCTGGTTGAGGTCACGGCGGAATATTCCGCAGCCCAGGTGCGCGCCGGCGCCGATGTGATCCAGATTTTCGACAGCTGGGTCGGCTGCCTCAGCGTGGAAGACTACCGCCGCTACGTCCTGCCGCACGTGACCAGCATGGTGAAGCAGTTGCAGAAAACCGGTGTGCCCATCATTTATTTTGGCACCGATAGTGCTACGCTGCTGCCTGCAATGAATGAAACTAGAGCGGAAGTCATCGGACTCGACTGGCGCATTCCGCTCGACGCAGGCTGGGCAGCCCTCGATCACCGCTGTGGAGTGCAAGGCAATCTGGATCCCGTTTTGCTTTTTGCGGATTGGAAAGAGTTGAAATCCCGTGCCGAACACATCCTTCAACTCGCCGCCGGACGTCCCGGCCACATTTTTAACTTGGGCCACGGAATTCTGCCCGAGACTCCGGTCGAGAACGTCAAAGACCTGGCGCGTTTTGTTCAAGAATATTCGCCAACGAATTCGCTTGCCGAAATCCGGAAGCCGAAATCCGGAAACCGAGCCTCATGATCCGTCTCGCCATCATTGGCGGTGGCATCTCTGGACTCGCAGCCGCATTCACCCTCGAAGAACATCGCCGCGCCGGCGCAGTCGAATATACCCTTTTCGAGTCGTCGCCCCAGTTCGGAGGCGTACTTCGCACCGAGAAAATCGATGGCTGCATCGTCGAGGCCGGACCCGATTCTTTCATCTCCGAAAAGCCCTGGGCTGCCGACCTCTGTCGCACCCTCGGCCTCGGCGACCAACTCATTGGTTCGAACGACGCCGATCGCAAAACCTACATCCTGGTTCGCGGCCGCCTGATTCCCATGCCCGACGGCTTGATGTTCATGGTGCCGACGAAAATTCTGCCCACCGGACTGTCTCCGCTTTTTTCCTGGACCACAAAATTGCGCATGGCTCGTGAACTATTCTATCCGCCGCGAGCCGCCGAAGCAGATGAGAGTGTCGCGTCTTTTGTCGAGCGCCACTACGGTTCAGAGATGGTTGACCGCCTCGCCGACCCGCTTCTCTCCGGGGTTTACGGCGGCGAAGCCGCCAACCTCAGCGTCCGCGCCGTGCTTCCCCGCTTCGCCGAAATGGAGCGCACTCACGGCAGCCTCGGTCGCGCCATGCTTGCAGCTCGAAAAAAAATCGTGCGCCCGGCCGGTAAACTCTCCCCGCCGCTCTTCACCTCGCTTAAGAACGGCATGCAACAACTGGTCGGAACGATTGTCCCGCACCTGAATCCCGCCTCTCTCACCACAAACACGCAGGTGCAGTCGATTCAGCCGGAGGCTATCGGCTGGGCGGTTCGAGTTCAGCCTGACCCACAGAGCCCAGGAGTTCGGACCACACATTTCGACGCCGTGATTCTAGCCCTACCCGCACATGCCACTGCGCAGATTCTCTCCGTCTGCGCTTCCGAGCTTTCCGCCGAACTCGCGGTGATGGGTTACAGCTCATCCATCACGGTCGGCCTTGGGTATGATCGCAACGTCCGCCAATCGCTTCCGCCCGGCTTCGGATTTCTCGTGCCGCGTAGCGAAGGCAAGAAACTTTTAGCCGCCACTTTCGTTCACAACAAATTCCCTCACCGCGCGCCTGACGATCGCGCGCTGCTGCGCTGCTTCTTCGCCGGATCGAATGCTGAAAATATCTGGCAACTTTCCGATGAAGCGATTGTCGCGATCGTGCGCAGCGAATTGCAGCAGATTCTCGGCGTCAGTGCCGAGCCTCTCTTTGCCCGCGTCTATAAATGGAAGTCGGCTATGGCTCAATACGGCGTCGGCCATCTCGATCGCCTCGACCGCATCGAACACCTGCGTCAGCAGTTGCCTGGATTAGCCCTTGCGGGTAACGGTTATCGCGGCATCGGCATCCCGGACTGTGTTCGCTCTGGGCAAACAGCCGCGAAGCAACTCCTGAATCGCTAAGTTCTAGGCCGGAACATCCGCCTTCCCGACACTCATTTCCCGCCGGATTTTTCCCACCACCAACTTAATCTCGTCATATGTAATCTCTGGCGGCAACGCATCCTTTAATGGTTTGAAGCGCTCCATCCCTATCTTCGCGCACGCCGCCTGAATCACCGACTGCTTTTCCTTGCTTACCCACGCCGACTGAAACTCTACCTGCCCTGTCTCCAATAAGGCCGCCACCATACTCACCACAGTCGATAGCTGCCGCCCTCGCGTCTGCGCGATCTCTTCCAAAGTCTTCCCCTCGCTTAACAGGTGCAGAGTTTCATCAGCGGGCTTGGCTTGATGTTGAGCGCCGCCCGCACGTGCGCCCTGTCGAAATTTTTCCAGAGCGGCCAGAATCTCCCGCCCATACGTCTCCGCCTTGCGCTCACCGATTCCCGAAATCTCCAACAGTTCCGCGATAGACTTCGGTCGCCGACGGCAAATTTCGTCCAGGGAAGAATCATGCAGTACCACGAACGACGCCATGTTCATCTCCTTTGCAATGCCGCGCCTCCATTCCCGCAGATATTCCTTCAGATCTCCGTCCACCGGGTCCGCAGCCTGAGCCGAAACTGTCTGCGGACCCAGTCGCTTTCTTCCCGCAGAGGTGCCCTTGCCCGCTGCCACCGCTTGCACCATCCACTCCGCCACGCTGCCGCACACATCACAGGCGTCACAACTCTCCCACTTTGGAGCTTCGCCGAAGTGCGCGCAAATCTGCCGATGCCGGCAGCGCTTTGACTCCACAAATTCGCGGATGATGCGGTATCGCTCCCACGCCCGTTCGCGCTCCTGCGCGTCCGTAATCTGATTGGCGAAAAAGCCCAGCAGCCCGGCGTCCTTCTTTTGCCACAGCAAAACGCAATCTGCACTTGCTCCATCGCGTCCTGCACGCCCCGCTTCCTGGTAATACTGCTCAATCGATTTCGGTAACGACAAGTGAATTACGGCCCGCACCGACGCCTTATTGATTCCCAATCCAAACGCGATCGTCCCCACCAGCACCCGGACTTCGTCCGACATCCATCGCTCCTGGTTGCGCCGCCGGTCCGGCGCTCCCATTTTGCCGTGGTAACCCACAGCAGCAATGTCGTGATCTCCCAGAAAATCCACCGTCTCTTCCACCCGATTAATGGTTGGGGAATAAACGATCACGTTGCTTCCTGCATAATTCCGCAGTGCCTGCACCAGCAAATCCATTTGCTCGAGGCCTTCGCACTCGCGCACCAGATAACGCAAGTTCGGCCGGTAGAAGCTGGCGATATACTTATCGGGATCTCGCAGCTGCAGTTGCGCCAGAATATCGTGGCGGACATGCCGCGTGGCACTCGCCGTAAACGCAGCGATGGGGCGATCAGGAAACTTCGTGCGCAACCGGCTCAGCTGCCGGTACTCAGGTCTGAACTCATGCCCCCACTCGGAGATGCAGTGCGCCTCATCGATCGCGAAAAAAGAGATTGGTACTTGCTGCAGCCAGGCAGTCGTGTCGCCGCGCGCCACCCGCTCTGGCGAGATGTAGAGCAGCCGGTAGACTCCAGCCCGCGCCTTGCTCGTCACCGTCGCTTGTTCCGCATCGCTCAGCGTGCTGTTCAGCATCGCCGCGGGAATCCCCATCTGCGCCAGCTGCGTCGCCTGATCCTGCATCAGCGCGATGAGAGGCGAAATTACCACTGCCGTCCCTCCGGAAACCACCGCGGGCAATTGGTAGCACAGAGATTTCCCCCCGCCTGTCGGCATCACCACGCAGGTGTCGCGCCCCGCCAGTAAGCTGCGCACAATCCGCTCCTGTAGCGGACGGAACGTGCTGTACCCCCAGTACTGCTTAAGCGGCGCGAGTAAATCGGTTTCCACGCTCATGAAATTTCTGTGTGCATGAGAATAGAGTACAGGTGGAGGCGAATATTAGTGGAAAGTCTGGAAAGTTTCTTGCCCAATGCTTCCCAATAAGGGTGCGGTCAACTAACGTTCTTAGTTTCACACTGCGTATCGAAGAGGTCTCTGTCCGCTGCTCTTCCAGAAGTACGCGAGGATGATCACGCTCACAACCGCGGCGTAAGCGCACCAGAGCGACGTAAATGCGTATCGCTTAACGGCCATCACCGCCAGAAGGATCGCGAGATTTGCCAATCCGAATATCACCATGTCTTTTACCTTCGAGAACAAGAGCGAACCGCAGGTTGCGATGACATAGAAAATCGCGACAGTAATATTATTTGTTGCCTGATTGATATAGACAATGCTGTTGCCTCTCACGAAAACCTCCGTGGGATAAGCCGTCAGCGCCCACAGAATAAAAAGGGTCGTCAAGCTCCCGAGGACGAGAAAAGGCACCATCCGTTGGCGGCTCTTTCCGTTGGGTTCGAACAGGAGCACGCTGAGCGGCAACAGAAATGGAAGCAGTCCCTGCGCATAAAGCATGAATGCCGCTCCCATGTTGTGCGTGACTTTGGGCGACAGCATTCCATCCAGCCCGAGCCAGACGAAGCCTTCAATAAACTGATGGATAGCAAACAGCGTGGGAAGAGAGGCGAAGAGAAGCTCCCGCCTGTGTTTCACTTTGGTCAATGTTGCGACGCCGACCGTCGCTAAAACTCCACTGCCAACAAAATTTGCCGCCGCTGAGAAACACATGCGTAGCTTTCCTCGCTCTCCGTTAGCCGCCTATCATAAGCGCTGACCGAATTGTTGTGTTGGGTTCCAATTATTTGGAGCCAAGTTTATGGCAACTCATCTAAAACGCGATAAGGAGATATGACAATTATGAGCGAGACAACGACGATCATTGCTGACGAAAAAAGTCTAACGGGAACCGCAAAAGCTTATCCGGCAAAGGCCTATGCCGCGCAGAGCGCCGCTTCTGGGCTTGCACCGGCCTCCATCAAGCGCCGTGAGCCCGGCCCGCACGATGTGCAAATCCAAATTCTGTACTGCGGAGTCTGCCATTCCGATCTTCACCAGGTGCGCAACGAGTGGGAAAACATGATGCCTACTGTGTATCCCTGCGTGCCTGGCCACGAAATCGTTGGTCGAGTCGTGGAAGCCGGTTCCGCAGTCAGGAAATTCAAAGCGGGCGATCTTGCTGCCGTGGGCTGTCTGGTCGATTCCGACCGCACCTGCCCCAACTGCCGCGCTGGCGACGAACAGTTCTGCGACAGTATGCCAACTTTTACTTACAACGCGGAAGACAAGCATCTTGGCGGGGTCACTTACGGCGGATATTCGGACAGTATCGTAGTCGACGAAGCGTTTGTATTGCGCGTGCCGAAGCAGCTGGATCCGGCGGCGACCGCGCCGCTGCTTTGCGCGGGCATCACCACATATTCTCCGCTTCGTCACTGGAATGTGAAAAAGGGCCAGAAGGTAGGAATCGTTGGACTGGGCGGCCTCGGGCACATGGGAGTGAAATTTGCCAATGCTTTCGGCGCCCACGTCGTGTTGTTTACAACTTCTCCGAAGAAGACGGCTGACGCCAAGCGCCTGGGTGCGCACGAGGTAGTAGTCTCGAAAAACGAAGCGGAGATGCAAAAGCATGTCGGGACCTTCGACTTCATCCTCGACACAGTTTCCGCCGAACACAACGTAAATGCTTATCTCGATCTGCTCAAGCTCAACGGTACCATGACGCTTGTGGGAGCATCGCCGACGCCTTTGCCGCTTGCGGTGGGCAGTTTGCTGTTCCGGCGGCGTCAGCTCGCCGGCTCGATCATCGGCGGACTCCGCGAGACGCAAGAGATGCTGGATTTCTGCGCCGAGCATGGCATCGTTTCCGATATTGAGATGATCCGGATACAGCAAATCAACGAGGCTTTCGAGCGTTTGGCGAAAAGCGATGTGAAATACCGCTTCGTCATCGACATGTCATCGCTGAAGTAGCTGAAAGGGCGGTTGATGCGGCCCTGCTAGGGAAGCTTTTCCAATAAAGTGGGAGAGCGGCCCTTCAGGGCCGCTCTCCCGTCGGCGTCATCCTGAGCGTAGCCGCTTTTTAGGCGGAGCGAAGAGCCTGCCCTGAGCGAAGTTGAAGGGATCTCCCGCTTAACCGGCTCGGCGCGTCAGCCAAATTGCACCACCGGAATTCAAAACCTTAGCTAATTCAAAACCTTAGGAAACCCAACGCGATCCGTCACCCGGTACTTCACTTCCGGATACCTCCACGCAAACACAACCCACACCAGACCCAGTACCGCAAAGCACAGCACGCTTCCTTCCGGCCCAACTATGCCTCCCGTAAGCCAGCGAGGGCCGTGCAGCGACGACTTCAACAGATGCCCGGGGAAAAACGTTCCACTATCCGGCACCGAATAAACAAATGTCTCACCCCAATCCCATGCCGCGTGAAATCCCACCCCAAACCACAAGCTTCCCGTGCGCCGCAACGTCAAACAAAAGAAAAATCCGATCGCTCCCACTGCCAGCAAACCGGGCCACTGCTCCCCGTCATTGCTGATATGAATCACGCTGAACATGCACGAGGTCACCAGTGCCGCCGGCCAGAAGCCCGCGGCTCGCGTCAAAGTAAATTGCGAATACCCTCGCACCAAAAATTCTTCATACAATCCAACCAGTAGAAAGAAAACCGCCCAGAAGACCGCGAACCGCAGCAGCCGCGCGCCGTGGACCGCCAGATGTCCGAATTCAAAAACTCGAAGCCCGAACATCGTCGTGAGCAGCAATGTAACACTGGCGAATCCCCACACTGCGCCCACCCAAAACAATTTGCCAAACGCTTCACGCGCGGGCAAGCCGTAAACTCCCCACGGCCGCCGTTCAACTCCTGCCAGCAACACTGCGGGAAGTGCAGCCGCCAGCAGAACTCCAGACTCCGCCAGCATCATCGTCCACAATCCATCGGCTCCCAGATTCAACGACCATGCCCACTGCCTGGCCGCCAACTGCAGCGGATAATACAACGCGATATAGAACGCCAATCCCCATCCCGGTTTCAATCCATCCGAGCCGAGAAATAATGTCCGCGCATACGAGGGCTGCACCGCAAAGTCTGGTGCTGGAGGAGTTCCTGCCTCTGGAGAGGATGGTTCGGAAGTTAGAGGAAGCTGCTCATTGTCGAAACTATTCATATCGGAGATTGGCTACCATCGCGGGAGGGCTGCTCTCGGAAATGACAGAACGCCGTGCCACCGTCTTTGGCATCAACTGGCGAGCCGCCCATCCACACATTTCCGCAAACAACCTCGCTCATGGTAAAACACTTCGGCTCGACCTTTATGTCCCAATTCTTCACCCGGGAACGATTCGGACGCCCACAATCTTACGCCGCCATCCTGTTACTCGCATTCGCGGCACAATGCGCCTGGCTGGTCCACGCCGAACTCCACGCGTCCTTTGTTTCTGATGCTCCCAGCGCATCCGAGCAAAGCCGCATCGCCGAAGGCTGGCGGCAACTTCACGGAGGCGTCGTCGCTGGGTCGCCTTTTCCAGACCCTCCCTCAGCGCTTCCTATGGAAGTCTCGCAGGATGCCGGCTACGATACCGAGCACTCTCCACTTCTTTCTCTGGTAACCGCAGCGCCTCTGCTCGCCTGGCCGCAAGCCTCGCTTAATCCTGAATCTTTTCCGCACTGGCGCTGGCTTCCACGCCTGCCTTTTCTTGCGGTAGGAATCTTCCTCGGCGCATCGCTCTGGTACGTCTCCCGCCGTCTCTGCGGAAACACTGGAGGCTTCGTCGCCCTCACGCTCTACTGTTTTTCTCCCGCGATGATTCAATCCGCTGCCGTCTGGCACACCGAGCCTGAAATCCTCGCTGCCTGGGGATCCTTCGGCGCAATCTTTACTGCCATCGCCGTCGCCCACACTCTCTATGCCCCTCGCGAAGTTGTTCTCTGGAACTGGCGACGCATCGTTCTTCTCGGAATTTCTCTGGCGATTGCCGTCGGCTCTCAGTTCTCGCTGATCGTCGTTGTCCCGCTAGCCCTGGCCTTCCTGCTTTATCTTGCGCCCATTCGCCGTGGGGCGGCTCTCGTGATTTGGGTATGCTCATCCCTCGTAGCTGTGGCATTACTCTTTGCAACCTACTTCTTTCATCTGCACGCTTTTTCCGAAAGCCTGCGTCACGCCTCACTCTGGGGAGCGACTTATCGCAGCTTTACCGTGCTCGCAGTCTACCGCCACGTCGGGTCGCAGCTTCTGCGCGCCTGCCCCGCCCTCGCGATCCTGTTACCGGTCGCAATTGCGACTTATTGCGCATGGCCGCGCACCCGCTATTTCGGCAATACCGCTCCTTTATTGGTCGGCGTTCTTTTTACCGGACTTGGCATGGCTCATCCGGACCTCGCCGGTGCCGGATTTCTTCTGGCATCCGTTCCCTTCATCCTGATCTTCGTCTCCGGCATTCTCGCTGACCTCATAGAGACTCCACTTCGAACCCTCGTGACGGCCTGTGTCTGGGGATTGCTGGGAGCCTACGTCGTATGGAGTCTTCTGGCCCTGGCCCACGTTCCCCGCGGATAACCGCCATCACAATTCTCTACATTTCTTCGCGCATCACCCCGTATCTCTCGGCGATCTAATTTTGTAGGTTGTCCTCTCTGGGGTGCGCCATGACGTTTCCGCTGGAGTATCATAGAGGTGTGAGGCGGTCGATTTCGGCTTCGCTGGCTCGTTTCGGAGTGCTCTCGCTCCCGCTTTTTCTTGTGTCGGTCAGTCCGGCTCAATTCAACAATGCGGGTTCTTCGGCGGCGGGTCATTCCGGGAGTGTGGCTCCGCCCACCGGCGGTGTCGCACCATATACGGGTGCGGTTGCCCCACACACGGGTGCGGTGGCACCGCCGACAGGGGCGTTCGTCCATAACGGTTTTGTGCCCTCCAACAGCGTCGGACATTCGACTCACTCTCCGCATATTTCGCACGATACCAATCACCGTCGCCATTCTGCTGACGGTACCGCGTACTATCCGTATCCCTACTACTATGGCGTTCCAGTGCCATACGCCGCCGACAACGACGCTGGTACACCGAATGACGAAAACGAAGCGGACGATGCCGAATATCAGGGTGGTCCGACGATCTTCGATCGCCGTGGATTAGGGCCCGAGTCCTACATTCCTCCGGTGTCCGACCGGCACGCAGAAACGCAGGCTCAGAATTCCATGCCGGCCATCACGAATGATCTCACGCAGCCTTCCACTTTTTCTGGTCTTCAAAGACGGTCATCAAGTGGAGGTTGCGAACTATGCTATCGTCAGCCAAACGCTTTATGACCTGACGCCGGGACACCATCGCAAGATCGCCCTCGCCGATCTCGATCTGCCCGCGACCGAGAAACAGAACGACGACCGAGGCGTCAGCTTCCAGTTGCCGCCGACTGTGCAGGCCAACTGACCCATGTCATTCTTGGCCAGCATCGATAAGTTAGGCCGGTATCGATTGATTCTCGTCGCAGTGCTCGCGACGGCCTTGTTGACCCCAGCCGCGGCACAAAGGGCCGCCTTTGCATCTTCCGCGCATGCCGCCGCGCCACCGCGCGCAGCAATGCGCACATTCAATTCGCACAGCGCGAATTTTGGTTTTGGTCGCGGCGCGCATTCTTCCGTTCTCCGCCGACCTTCTCCATACCCTTACGGCTACGCTTCTCTGCCGTTCCCGTTTTTCGGCGACTCCTTCGACCCTAATGACATCTACTCGACCGGCTATCCTGTGGCCTCGCAGCCGCCTCCATTCGTCTTAGAGGCTGCCCGCGCCTTCGCGAATTCCTCGAGTCCTATGGGATTCGCCCCTGCACTCGACAACAATCGCGAGTCGGCCTCATCCCAACCTCTGATGCTCGAACTCCAGAATGGCCAGTATGTCCGGGTTAATTCCAACGCGGCAGAGGTCGATGACGCGCACGATCTCACGTCTGCTGCGAGCGTCAAGACTCCAAACCGGAACGCCCAGCCCGCGAAGTCAGCGCGCAACCATTCCTCACCCTCCGCCGACTCCACTCTGGCGCTAGGAATAGCGGCCTCTCGCCCCCGCGAATTGCCCCCTGCAACTCTGATCTTCCGCGACGGACACAGCGAAGAAGTCCGCGACTACACGATTGCCGACGGCATCCTCTACGCCCGCGGCGACTACTACGCCGACGGCTACTGGAACAAAAAGATCGCGCTCTCTACCCTCAACGTAGCCCAAACGATGCAAGCCAACACCGCCCGCAACGTAAACTTCGTCCTGCCCACATCTCCGAACGAAGTGATCACACGCCCGTAGGCGATCATGTAGGGACAGCCGCCCTCGGCTGTCCAGTCGAGCGTAGCTCGACAGTTCTTTTTGTTGCGTCGCCCATGTTTGTGTCTCGGCCCAATAAAAAAGCCGCCCGCAGGCGGCTTGTATTCCAATTTTGAGTAACCAAATCATCCCTCAACCCGAAAAGCCACGTTGCTGGAAAGCACACCGCTGGGCGTCGTTACTTTGATCGTGCCCGTGGTCGCTCCGCTAGGAACCGTCGCCTCAATGAGAGTACCGGACACAACTGTAAACGTTGCCGGCACGCCATTAAACGTCACGCCAGTCGCCCCCGTCAGATCGCTTCCCAGAATGCTGACGACGTAGCCGGCTCTGCCAAAGGCAGGATTGCTCTTTACGAAAGGCCCAAGGCCCGTCGACAAACTGTAGACGGTTCCACTGTACGTCGCCCCATAAAAGTTCCCGTCAGTGCCTTGGACTAGCCCATAATATGGTGCCAGGCCGTCCGCGCAATCCGCTAGCGAGCAAAAATTGTAGAGCGTAGTCAGAGTGCCCGAGGTCGTGATTTGAAACGCTGTGCCGCAGTGGGATGCGCAATCCCCCGTCCCGCCGGTTCCACCTAACGGTGTGGTCCCATACAGGTTTCCATCCGTACCTTGCACCAGCGCCGAGCTCGGCTCTTCGCCGTCGGCGCAGTCCGCTTCCGAGCAGAAGTTGTGCAGAACCGTGAGGCGGCCGGTCGGGGTGAGTTGGAAGACCGTGCCAACGTTATTCGATCCGTAGAATCGGGATGTCCCGTAGAAATTTCCGTCCGAAGCCCATACCAATCCGTTCCCGCCGCTTCCCTCGGCAGCCTTAAAGCTGCGCAGGGTAGTTAGCGCGCCAGCCGGGGTAAGCTTAAAAAAAGTTCCGTTCCCATGGGCGCCCCCTCCTCCGGTCGTTCCGTAGAGGTTCCCGCCCGGTCCCACCACCAGCGTACCGGGGCCCGAGCCGTCGGCGCAGCTTGGCAGCGAGCAGAAGGTGTAGATCGTGCTCAGCGTACCCGCCGAATTGATGGAAAAGATTCTGTTTACCGCGCTTCCATAGATATCCCCATTGACGCCTTGCACCAGCACGCCTCCCGGATTACCTTGATTCGGGAAGCTGTACAAGGTCGTCAACTTGCCTGAAGTGATTTCGAAGACCGTCCCGCCATCGTTAGCTCCACCGAAGTTGGTGGTCCCGTAAATATTCCCGTTGGCGGCCTGTATCACTCCCCAATACGGCGTTTGCCCATCCGGGCACACGAACCTATCTGCGCAAAAGCTGTAAACCACCGTCAGCGTGCCGCTCGGGGTAACTTCGAAAATTCCGCCGTAGCCGCCGGAGGACGACGTAGTCCCGAAGAAGTTCCCGTCCCTGCCCTGAACGAGCGGCCCTAAATAGGGGAGGCCGCCGACATTCGCTATGGTGGTAAGGGTTTGTGCCGGCGAAGCAACCGCCGCCACGATGCAGAATACAGCTACTAAACAAGCGATTTTGCCAAAATCAAGCTTTCTCATGACTGCTCCTTATCCGGCTTCGCGCCGGCGGCGTAGAAGTACAACCGTCTGGTTATGGTGTCGAAGCGGCTCAAAGAGCTGGCCTCATATTTCAACTTGCCCGGAAAAGTATCGCCGTCTTCATTGTCCGGCGCCTTCAGGCCCGCGCCTTGCCTCCACCGAAGGACTGACCGACAAGCTGAAGATGGTGCCGCAGCCGTCGCCTCCGCAGCTGGAGCTAGACCCGCCGGCGAGCGTAGCACCGTAAAAGATCCCGTTGCTAGCCTGTATGAGCGCTCCCTGTGGACTACTTCCGTCAGAACAGTTCGTCTCCGAGCAAAAGCTATGCAGCGTGGTCAGCGTTCCCGCCGGCGTGATCTGGAAGAGAGTGCCGCAGCCTGTGGCAGCGCAATCAGCGTTGGTGTTCCCTCCGACGAGTGTCGTCCCGTAGAAATTTCCATCACTCCCCTGAATCACCTGGTTAGGAGCCGACCCGTCCGCGCAATTTGCCAGAGAGCAAAAGCTGTAAAGCGTAATCAGCTTGCCCCCCACCCCCTTGTAGAAAAACCCATACCCGTTCCCCCCGCCGGACAAGACTGTTCCGTAGATGGCCCCGTCGGCCGCCTGAATCGGCAGACTAGGTTCGGCATCGCCGTTTGTGTCCGGATCGAAACTATATAGCACTGTCAGGTTCCCGCTCGCGGTCATCTTGTAGAGTCTGCCGCCGTAGTCGCCCGAAGCCGAGTCTAGGGTAGCTCCATAAAACGCGCCATCCGTGCCCAGCGTGAATCCCTCTCCGCCTGACCCCACAGGGCAACCCGGCGTCGAGCAGAAGACATGCAACGTCGTGAGCGCGCCCGTCGGCGTCATTTCGTAGATCGTGCCGCACCCTTCCTCGCAGTTGTTATCTCCGTTGAGATTGCCGCCGGCGTCGGTTGTGCCGTAGATGTTTCCGTTGCGGCCCACAGCGAGCGCGCCCCCGGGGCCGAAGCCATCGTTGCAGTTGGCTTGGGAGCAAAAGCTATACAGCGTTTTCAGCGGATGCCCCGGTCCGATCTCAAAGAAAGTGCCGCAACCGCCGACGCTGCTGCAAATCGAGGCATCCGACGCGCCGCCTTGCCCGGTGGAACCGTAAAATTTTCCGTCGGCGGTCTGGGTCAGACCATTCGGACGGGCACCGTCAGCGCAGTTGGCCAGTGCGCAAAAACTATAAAGAACGCTGACCTTGCCCGCGGGAGTCATGCGGAAAAATGTTCCGCCGGTCGAGGAGGTTCCATTCGTTCCCCCGGCCGACGTTACGCCGTAGATGTTCCCGTCCATGCCCGCCAGTAATTGCGAGGGATTGGCGGGTTGCGGCGTCCCATTAAACTTCACCAGCGTAGTAAAAGTTTGCGCCGACGAAACAACCGCACCCGCGACGCAGAACACAGCAACAATACAAGCAATCTTCCTGAGCTCAAGTTTTCGCATACTACACTCCTTATCCGGCTGCGCGCCGGCGGCGTGAAAGTACAACTGTCTGGTTATGTCGTCGAAGCCGACCCGAAAGCCGGCTTCGCATTTTCAAACTTGCACCGAAGAAGCTGCTAGTGGACCTGAAATGCCACGTTGCTCGAAAGCACCCCGCCCGGCGTGGTCACTTCGATCGTTCCGGTGGTCGCGCCCGCTGGCACCAAGGCCTGAATGTAGGTGTCGGATTTGACCCTGAACGCAGCTGGCGTGCCATTAAAGCTGACGCCGGTCGTGCCCGTCAGATTGTTCCCCAGAATGACTACGGCTTGCCCGGCCTTGCCGAAGTTCGGATTTGCTTTCACGAACGGGCTGAGCCCCATCGACAAACTGAAGATGGTCCCGCAGCCGCTACTCCCGCAGTTCGAGCTAGACCCTCCATGCGTCATCGGACCGTAAAAGATCCCGTTCGTTGCCTGGATAAGCCCTCCCTGGGCATAGTCTCCGTCGGGACAGCCCTCCGACGAACAGAAGTTGTGCAACGTGGTCAGCTTTCCAGCCAATGTAAGCTGGAACACCGTGCCGCAGCCCAGAGGACCGCAATTCGGGCCGGTGTTCGCGCCTCCCTCGACCGTCGTCCCATAGAGATTTCCATCGGTGCCCTGAATCACCGCACTGGCGCCCACTCCGTCCGGGCAGCTTGGATTAGCGCAAAAGTCATACAGAGAACTCAGAGTACCCTCGGGCGTCAGTTTGTAGATGAACCCGGATCCGTACTTCCCGCCCGCGGCAGACCCGTAGAAGTTCCCGTCCGTCGCCTGAAGCGGCACAGTACCGCAGCAATCGCCCTCTACTTCGACATCGAAGGTATAGAGAACCGACAGCTGTCCGTTCGGGGTGAGCTTGTAGAATCCGCCGCCGTAGTCGCCCGAAGCCGAGTACAGAGTAGATCCATAAAAAGCGCCATCCGTGGCCAGCGTCAACCCGTTGCCCCCTGACCCCACAGGGCAACCCGGCGTCGAGCAGAAGACATGCAATGTTGTGAGTGCGCCCGTCGGCGTGATTTCGTAGATCGTGCCGCACCCATCCTCGCAGTTATTGTCTCCGTTAAGATCGCCGCCGAACTTTGTTGCGCCGTAGAAATTTCCATTGGGACCCACGGCCAGGGGTGCACCCCAGGGGGTGAAGCCATCGTTGCAGTTGGCCTGGGAGCAAAAGCTATACAGCGTCGTCACTGGTTGCCCCGGGCGGATCTCAAAGAAAGTGCCGCAACCGAAACTGGTGCTGCCGCAATCCGCGAAGTCCGACGCACCCCCCTGACTGGTCGTGCCGTAGAATTCTCCGTTGGCGGTCTGGATCAAACCATTCGGAGTGTTCCCGTCGGCGCAGTTGGCGATGGAGCAAAAACTGTAAAGCTCGCTCACCTTGCCCGCCGGAGTCATGCGGAAGAACGTGCCGCCTGTCGAGGAGGTTCCATTCGTACCCCCATTCAAACTTATGCCGTAGAAGTTTCCGTCGAGGCCTTGCACTAACTGCGAGGGATTGGCGGGTTGCGGAGTTCCGTTAAACTGCACCAGCGTAGTGAAAGTTTGCGCGGACGAAACCACCGCGGCCGCAACGCAGAATACAGCAACCATATAAGCAATCTTCCCAAATTTCAGCTCTTGCATACTGTTCTCCTTATCCGGCTTCGCGCCGGCGGCGTGAAAGTACAAACGTCTGGTTATGTCGTATTTTCAAGGCTCCGGTCCAAAAAGTTCGGGTTCGCTTCTGCGAACGGACTGAGCCCCACCGATAGACTGAAGATCGTGCCGCAGCCGTAACCTACGCACGATAACGTTGAACATTTATTGCGTCAATTTCAGAATATTCAACATGAACTTGCATCTTCTGCAATATCAAACAAAGGTAACTCCAGCCTGCCATTGTTCGCCGAACTCCGACGCCTTGTTGCCCTCGGCCTTCGCTCCGGGAAAAATCGTCCGCGATTTTGTATTCCTCTTCACGGAAGACACCTCACGCTAGACGAAGGACGGGTCCGAACAGGCGGAGAGAAAATCGGAGACCTAGCTGGAGGGAGACAACTGGGTCCAAAGTTGGCAACATTATTTGCGAAGCTAGAGTGCCTGTCAACGGTGAAAGAACTTGCAGTATGCGAGAAGACAGGTCATGTGGGGACAGCCGCCCTCGGCTGTCCGGTCGAGCGAAGCTCAACAGTCCTTGAATTTGTGGCACGGATCATGCTTTTGCGTGGCGCGGCGCTTTCAGCGCTGCGATCAGATCGTATCAAAGGAATCGAGGCTTCAGCCTCAGGGGGCCGCTCTGTAACGAACGCAGTAGTGGCGAGGGTAGGGATGTTTCGACTCCGTACCGAGATCGCTTCGCTCTTCTCGGTGCTCCACTCAGCATGACACTGTCGCCCTCTGCCCTTCCACGCTGTCATGCTGAGCGCAGCCGCGAGGACGAAGTCCCGCGGCGGAGTCGAAGCATCCCTATGCCCGTCACGGAAACTGCGGGAGAGGTATCGCCTTTGGGTGGCGCAGCGCTTCAGCGCTGCGATCAGAATCCCTTAGAGGGAACTGAGGCTTTAGCCTCCGAGGTGCATCCGTGGTGTCAAGTAAACTGACCCGTAACCGACCAGCGTAACCTGCGTGGCGGTTTGGTGCCCAGCGTATAATTGTTGTGTGCTTACTGACGACGACAAGCATTGGATCAAAGGTACGCTTGAAGAAGTCAAGACCTCTTTGCGCACCGAATTCGCAGAACGGCTTGAGAAGGTCGAAACCACCCTGCTAACCGAGTTTCACAAGTGGGCATCGCCCGTCGAACTACGCCAGCGGAGCCACGCCGCAGCCCTGCGCGCCCACGACGCCGAACTGGAAGCCTTTTCCGACAGGCTCAAGAACCTCGAAGGCCGCTAGCCCGCCGCCCGCCTCCCTCTCCCCGCTGTCATGCTGAGCGCAGCCGTGAGGACGAAGTCCTGCGGCGGAGTCGAAGCATCCCTATGCCCGCCACGCAAGCCGCGGAAGAGGCATCGCCTTTGGGTGGCGCAGCGCTTCAGCGCTGCGATCAAGATTCAAAAAAGGGAACCGAGGCTTTAGCCTCTGGGGCTAATTGATACTGTTAACCATATAATTTACACTTAAAGAGTGATTGAGAGCTTCCGCCATAAGGGACTTGAAGAACTCTACTTCACGGGAAGGACTCGGCGGATTGGCAGCGACGTTATCAGGAAATGCACGCGCATCCTGCAACTGCTGGAACTGGCCGACAAGCCGGAAGATTTGAACATTGCGGGGTTTCGTTTTCACGGCCTGCACGGCGAACCGAAGCGCTGGTCGGTGCGCGTGACCGGCAATTACCGGATCACGTTCGGCTGGTCTGGCGGCAAAGCACAGGGGTCGACTTTGAGGACTATCACTAAGAACGGAGCCGCGAAAAAACGGAACGGCTTGCCGCCCATTCATCCGGGCGAAATTCTCCGGGAGGACGTGCTCCCGTCGGCTGGCCTGTCGGTCACGGCAGCAGCCAAGTCCTTGGGCGTGTCGCGGCAGATGCTGCACGGTATCCTCGCCGGGCGCAAACCGCTCTCGGCGGTGATGTGTCTGAAGATCGCGCGCTTGTTCGGCGGCTCGCCCGAACTGTGGGCGCGCCTGCAAGCCACCTACGACCTGAAGAAGTCTGAGCAGAATAAGAAGATCATGGCTCGCGTGGCTAGGATTGTGCCGATCGCATCCGTCGAGATTGGGATCTAGGGAATTCGGCGAGAAGCCGGCGAACTGAAAGGCTCCCCCCTTTTTCCTAAAAGCGCGAAAGGATGAGGCACCCAGCAGTTCGGCTACAATCCCTTAGACTGCTAGGGACGACCTGTCTGCGCCAGCGATGCGAAGAATAGAAAGCTCGATAACAGCCGAGGAAAAAGTCTTAGCCGACATACAAGCCGTCCTCTCAATTCTAAAACGGCTCTCAAGTCAGCAAATAGACAATGTTCAGCTAGGTGTCGCTCAGCTCAGGGCCATCCGTTCATCAGTGTACGAAGACATCAACCAAATACAGCATGAATACCTGATACTGCAGGCGCTCAGATGGCTTCTCCAGAAGGGCCTTGCTTCTGAAATCACATGGGAGTGGAACCCCCGCCAGACAGGAACAGCGAACGAACCCGACTTGAGGGGCAGCTTAAATGGTACGGTTTTGATCTCAGCCGAAGCCTCGGCCTCAGAAAGACCTGTCGGAGTGATAGACAGCAGGATGCAGAGAACACTTTACAAACTGAGCCAGATGGCAGGCGAGAAATATTATTTTGTCTGCTCAGATGAAATGGCATGCCGTGCCCGAACAAAAATCACCAAACAATGTTGGCCCATAACGGTTGCTCGCCTCTAGCTGGATGCTGGGCACTCAGGTTTTTCCCTCGCGCTCCGAGTTGAGCTGAAGGATGGGTGACCTGGCAGTTGCGGGTGGTTACCCAAGGATAAATTCTGCATCCGGACCAAGGCTCTTTCTTATCTCAAGAGCTCTCCTAATCGTCGCAACGAATTCCTCATTAGTTGCGGGCCGCATATTCACGCCATGCTCGGCGGTTACCCTCGGGTACACAAAGATCTTCGACCCTGAGTACAAGAAAGGGCTCAACCTGCTCGGCGAGGTACCTCTTACTCAGAACTTGCGGTATGCGAGAAAACAGAAGATGTGGACCGCCACCCTGTCGACAAGCTCAGGGCAGGCTTTCGGCGTTCGGTCGAGCGAAGCTCAATCCGAATCGAAAAACTTCTTTATCCCTTCCCAATACTTCCGCACTACAAACTCCGTCCTCAAATGCCCGCCGCGTCTGACCATCTTCAGCAACGCTCCCGTCTCCTTCGCAAACCGCACGCTTCCCTTATACGGCACGTGCGGATCGTCCAGCGCGTGAAAGATCATCACCTTTGCCGCGTCGATCTCCGCTCTGCGATGCCACGGATTGTAAAAACTCCCGCTCCGCAACTTTTCCTAATTCGCATCGGAAAGACGATACGCGTTTCCAAACGCCTCGCGAATATACGCGGCGTAATTCTTGTTGGAGGTTTCCACTTCCTCGGAGCGATCCAGAATCGTCCAATCTGTAACCGGACAACTCGCAACGACTTTGCTCACCCGCGAATCAAGAGAAGCCAAAATCGCCGCCGCCCCGCCAAAGCTTCCACCGATCACCAAAATTTGATCGGGCGTCAGCGGAAACTGCCGTCCAAACGCAATCTCGACCAACCCGTTCGGCAACTCATCGACAACATCAAGAATGTCCTCATGCGGCGACCGCCGCAAAAACTGGCCACCACTCTCCCAAGCTCCGCGATATCGCGGATACACCCCCCAAAATCCTTTTCCAGCGAGAAACTCAACCAACGATTGCTTGCGTGGAATCGAAGGCATTCCGTCGCACAAAATGATCACGCGCGATTTCTTCCGCGCCCGCACAGGCGGCAAGAATTCCGCAACGATTTCCCTCTTAAATCGAGTTCTAAACATGGTTCGCCTCACCCCGATGAAGGCTAGTTTCGTGGTAGAATGTCAATAGACATAAATCAACTAACCGCCTGTAAATGCAATCGTTTAGAACAGTTTTGAGTGGCCAGCGATCAAGCTAGTAGCTAAGAGCTAGAAGCTAAATTATGGCAGACGATCAGAATCCCGAACTTCCACTGACTCCTCCAACGCCGCCCGGCGATGGCAGCCCCGGCGCGCTGCACATTCAGCCCGTCAACATTGAAGACGAGATGAAGAAGTCGTATCTCGACTATTCAATGTCGGTCATCATCGGCCGCGCTCTTCCCGATGTTCGCGACGGACTCAAGCCCGTGCACCGCCGCATACTTTATACGATGGCGCAGATGGGGTTGCAGCCCAATCGCGCTACGCGCAAGTGCGCCCGCATCGTCGGCGACGTGATGGGCAAGTACCATCCCCACGGCAATCTCGCCGTTTACGATGCTCTGGTGCGCCTCGCGCAAACCTGGAGCATGCGCTACCCATTGATTTTCGGTCAGGGAAATTTCGGCTCCGTGGACGGAGATCCTCCCGCAGCGGATCGCTACACCGAAGCCAAACTCGCGCAAGTTTCTACCGCGCTGCTCGAAGATCTCGACAAAGACACGGTCGACTTCCGCCCCAACTATGATGGCAGCGAAGTTGAGCCTGACGTTCTTCCCACGCGCATTCCGAACCTGCTCATCAATGGCTCCGACGGCATCGCCGTCGGCATGGCCACCAAGATTCCGCCGCACAATTTAACTGAAATCGTTGACGCTACTATCACGCTCATCAACGATCCCAACGCGCAACTCGCTGAAATTTTGAAATTCGTGCAGGGTCCGGACTTCCCCACCGCCGGCATCATTCACGGACGCGCCGGAGTGTTCGAAGCTTACCGCACCGGCCGCGGCCGTTTCATGATGCGAGCCAAAGCCGCCATCGAAAGTATTTCCAAAGATCGCCAGGCCATCATCGTCACCGAGATTCCGTATCAGGTAAACAAAGCCCGACTGGTCGAGCGCATCGCGCAACTCGTCAACGACAAAGAGATCGAAGATATCTCCGACGTTCGCGACGAGAGCGATCGCGATGGCATGCGCATCGTGATCGAACTCAAGCGTGGAACAGAACCGCAAATCGTTCTTAACCAGCTCTTCAAGCACACGTCCATGCAGGAAGGTTTTTCCATGATCCTGCTGGCGGTGGTCAACCAACAGCCGCGCGAAATGGGCCTGATTCAGGCCATCAAGCACTTCATCAATCACCGCGTCGAAGTGGTTCGCCGGCGCACGGCTTTCTTATTGCAGAAAGCTAAAGACCGCGAGCACATTCTCGAAGGCTATCTCAACGCTCTCGACCATCTCGACAACGTGATTACAATTATCCGCGCCAGCGCGAATCGCGCCGACGCCCGCGAAAATTTGGTCGCCTACTTTGGCGGCAAGAAGATCGACATCAACACCACCGGCCGCGCTCCCAAGCTCGATCCCGAAAAGCCCTTCACCACGCGTCAGGCCGAAGCCATCCTCGAACTACAACTGCACCGCCTCACCAGGCTTTCTATTGATGAAATTTCCAACGAACTGAAAGAAGTGCGCGAGAAGATCGAGGATTACGAATCCATCCTTGCCTCTGAGAAAAAACTTCGCAACGTCATCATCAAAGAACTCGAAGAAGTAAAAGAACTTTACGGCGACGAGCGCCGCACGCGCATCGAAGACGAAGCTGCCGAGATCGTTCTCGAAGACTTAATCGCCGACGAACAAGTCGCCGTCACCTTCAGCCACTCCGGCTACATGAAGCGCACGCCGATTTCGACTTACCGCATGCAGCGCCGCGGCGGTAGCGGCCGCACTGGCATGAAGACGCGTGAGGAAGACTTCGTCGAGCATCTCTTCATCGCCTCCACTCACGCCTACATTCTGATCTTCACCAACAAGGGCCGCGTCTACTGGCTCAAGGTCTATGAGATTCCCGATGTCAGCGCCGCCGGACGCGGCAAGCACATCGGCAACTTGATCGGGCTGCAGCCCGGCGAAACCGTTCGCACTATGCTCGCGGTGCGCAACCTCGAAGAAGAAAGCAAATACATCTTCTTCGCGACGCGTAACGGCCTGGTGAAAAAATCCGAGCTGCGCGAGTTCATGCACGTGCGCTCGAACGGCATCAACGCGATCAACATCGAAGAAGGAGACGAACTGGTCGCCGCCCGCGTCACCAACGGCAATCAGATCGTTTTCATCGCCTCGCACGAAGGCATGGCCGTCCGCTTCGACGAAAATCACGTTCGCCCCATGGGCCGCGCCGCGTATGGCGTGAACGGCATCAATCTGGATGAAGGCGATTACGTCGTGGGGATGACCGTGACGCCGAAGCCGGGCGAAGCTCCCGTAGGCGCGCCCGCGGTTGAGGGAGCGGCTGCTGCCGACGCCGATGTCGCGCCCAGCGAAGCCGTCGACCTCACGCAGAAAGGCACGCTCATCCTTTCCGTAACCGAAAACGGATACGGCAAGCGTACCCCCGCCGACGAATACCGCCTCACCAACCGCGCCGGCAAAGGCGTGATCAACATCAAGACGACCGAACGCGTCGGCAAAGTGGTCGCGATTGCGCTGGTGGACGAATCCTCGCAGGTCATGCTCATCAGCCACTACGGCAAAATCATTCGCATGGACTCCAAAACTATCCGCGAATCCGGGCGCAACGCGCAGGGCGTGCGTCTGCTGCACATGGAACCCGGCGACAAGGTGGCCGCCGCAGTGGTGCTTGCGCCGGAAGAAGAGCCGAGCGGCAACGGGGGCACGCTGCTTCAGTAGGTGCGGGCTGGTTCAGTTTGAAATAGAGAGCCGGTTGTAAAACAAACAATGTGACTTCAAGTCACGATATCCATTGTTATTCATTTTTCCCTTGCGTTCGTGATAAATCGGTGACATTGTTTTTTTGGGTGTTCGCTTTTGATAAGTGCTAAAAGCGTTCGAAGGTGAACACCATGAGACCGACACTCTGTAGGCGGCTTCGAGAATTTAGGCTGGTTCTCCGAGAAGCACAAGCGACACTGCGAGAAGTCGGTACCACCCTTCAAAGTTTCAATCCTCTCGTTCATGCATTGGAAGAACTGCTGATCCGGCTCGCGCTCGCTGCGCTGGTTTCCTACCACATCTGGAGCCTCTGGCACCATTGACGCCTCAGCTAAGATGGTCCCGACAAAAGCTAACGGTAGAGCACCAAGCAAGTCTATATCGAGTAATCGCTCCAGGAAGGACTGGTGACATGCAGCCGTTGAGGTCCGTGGTGCCCAGCTTTGCAAAAGAGGCAAAGCTGGGGCAGCCTCAATTGTGATAATGCAGCAAAGATGGGCCAGCCCCCGTAGAGTTTAAAGAGCTTGACCGCTGTTACTTATAGCGGGACAATTCGGAGGCTTGGAGTTCCTAGACGCGCTGGTAATCGGCCCGTTGTGACCCGATTTTTCGTTGAGAATCTCTGGAGGTTGTATGGCCACCCCTGATGACGCGGAGTTCCCGCCTGACAAGTCTGCCACTCCTTCGATAAACATTAGCCAGTTCGTAACAACGGCGAGCGAGCGGTTCCTCGCCGCTAGTGGAGTCTGCCTCATTGTCGTCGCGGTGGCTTCCTTTGGAGCGGTGATTTTCAGAGAACTCAAGCATATGGGTGCTTCGCATTGGCAGGACCTTCTTGCCGAAGAAGCATCTACTTTCGTTCTGCTTCTCGTTGGAATTGTGTGCGCATTGTTGGGTCTAAGGCTGCTGACCACCACCCAACACGCACTAGCTCGCACAATTCCGAAAGAGGATTTGCCAATGATCCAAGCTGCGGTCATTGCCGGCAAACCCGACCCTATTGACCAGTATGTGCGCTTACGAAGCCTAGCTGGTTGGGCAGGTACGTTTACCAAACTAGGGGTCACCGGTCTACCACTAGTCACCGTTGTCCTAACGCTCATTTTCTCGTTTATTGCGCTACTTCCTTTGGAACGCGCCAAGGATTTTCTCGATTTGGCGAAGTTGACACTCGGAGCATTTATCGGATCTTTTGTCCAGCGTAGCGTGGAGTTGAAGAAGCAGGACACAGCATCAAGAAGTGCAGCCCCGACTGCACCGGCGCCGAGTCTTCCAGTCTGATGTATAGGCTCGGCGAAAGGGCGCTGGCCGATCTTTGCTGGCAGTACCGAGTTCAGGCTGGCTGGGGCAGCCTTTTCATAGATGTGCCCACACAAAAAAGCAAAGCTGGGCCAGCCCCCAATCCTACCTTGACGAAATGACCTTTCGCTTCGACCGCCGGAAACGCTCCGATTTGTTTATTGACGCGTGGCGTCATATGTCACTGCTGACCCGCTGACGTTTGAGCGATTGACCGCTGCGGATTAGCCTCTGCCTCTAGGATTGTCTTTTTTTGTTCGGCAATATCTTCGCCTAGAACTGTAACGGATGACATTGGAAGACGAGGGAGACTATTCCATTCCTGACGAAAGTTATTCATTGCTTCTTGTGAAACGTGAATCGTTCTATTGCAAGGGTCGGAGAGATGGACCATTAACCATGTTGTTTTCCCAACACCAGAAGCGGTTTCTGCTGTTAGTTTAGCGGCAAGAACTTTTGCTACGCACCTTTCCAGACTACCGTGCTTGCTATATTGATTAGCGAACATGGAAGCAATGGCCTGATGCTGCCCGCTACCTATCGCCCAGAAGCCAAGTTTATCGTAGTAGTCACATTTTCCAGGATTAGATACGGTGAAAATATGGGGGTGCCCAGCGGCATCAAATCCAGAAACAATGAAACTTAAGTCAAGCTCGTATGCCCGAATTTGATCCAGCATCCGCGCATACGCTTGATCAGTGAGTTGCGCTTTGGCATCGCGCCGAAATGTATCCCATGTAAATCCAGATGGCCCTAAAATCTCGTCCTCGATTACTTCAAGCCGATGGCCTTTGTAGGCCAATTTGAAGTGCTTAGTCATACTTGACAAGGTTTCCGGATCGGGGTTTTCATCCGTATATTCTTCCACTTTGTCAAGGATGGGGATGGCTGGTGATACATCATTACCCGCAATCATACTTGTCCATCCATACGCGACAGGATCAATCTTCCGCACAACATCATCACCGGAGAAATATCCACTCATCGAAACCATCTTGTCGCATGCTGTGACAATGTACCGCTCGTCGCGTGTCGGCTCACACATCGCAGAAATGCATATTGTCATTCCAATACCCCAATCTGCCGGGGTCGGATTTCTGAGTTTATTCCACGGCCACGGCTTAGAGTCATTGTCCACCCCCCAACCGTCCCTTGGTCAAGTGAATAACCTTGAAATATTTTTACGCTGGCAACGGACTTCCCATCTTGCAATGTTCCTGTCGAACGACCTACGCACGAATCAGTTACGCGCGCGTAGATACGCTGTATGGCGCTGGACATGCCAAATCCCAGGGTATCGACAGCATCAATACCCGCCCTCGCAAAGTACGCGAAGGACGGGGCACCCACTTTTCAGTTATGCCAACAGATAAAGGATGGGCCACCCGCCCCTTCGATACTGACGTGTGTGACGTCCGCGTCCCACTCCGCAACACCATGGGCGGCACAGGGAGAACGCCTTGCGGGGTCCGTGGTTGTGACGGCGGGCACGGGGTCCCCTTCGGCAAGCTCAGGGCAGGCTTTCGACTGCGTCGCGCGATCCCGCGCGCCTTCGCTCAGGATGACAAACTTAAGGTGGCCACGCGCTAATAGGTGTTGTTCATAAGATTGTCCCGCCAGCGAACTGGCGCGCTGTATGTCGTCCCTAGCGGGACTTGTTTTCGTTTTTCTCCGCTTTCCCCGGACTTCCGTCCGGGGCTAAATTATGCCGCCCCTTCGGGGCTGGTATGGACGAGGGCGCTGCCTCTCAGGGCGTGGCGCTAGGGCGTGAAACCCGCCAGATCGCTTCTCGTTTTGGTGAAAAGATCCCACGCATCTCGGTAGCATTCGTAGCGGTAGCAGGCCTTCTTCTTCGGGGTCTCGACAGGGAATAGCATGGCCATGGTGTACCGCCGTTTGCCGAGCAGCAGGGGTGCCGGGATGAAATACCAGGCGTCCTCGGGAATCACGTAGGCGGCGAAGAGGTCGAGCTGCTTGGGCGAATAGTCGATCTTCTTGCGGTGATTGGGCTTGAACTGGCATAAGTATCCCGCGCTCACTCGATAGGTGGTGGATTTGACTTGAACGCGGAGGAAATTTTCGCCGTGCTCGATGCCGACATCGTAAGAGCGAGTGTCTCCCCAAGGCTTGCTGACGGCGAAGCGGCGGCGCGCGGCTTGCGCCATGAACTGCAATTCGACCCACTCGCCCCGCTCTTTATAGCTGCTGAAGCACTGCCAAAATTCCATGTGTCTCCTGAAAGCGCGTAGCGACCGGTATCTCGCCGCTCGTCCTTATGTCGTTAATGGTCGGGGCTAGGTTGCGTCGCCTATGTCGGCTGGCAACGCCGTTCGGTGAGCTAAGTCGGCTTTTTGTGCTGAAGGAAGCTTTTCGGGCAAAGAAAAAGGCGCGACCTGAGGCGGCGCCTTATTTTGCTATAAGTTTTACCCTATGGTTCTATTATAGCATACCGCAGGGGGCAAAAGCGACATAGCTTCGAACTTTATATTCGACGCGTTTTGTTGCAGTTAGTATCAATCGTGTAATTTCTGGGTATTGACAAGATTTTGGAGAATTGGTGTTTAGACTCTTTCACAGATGTTGAGCGGCGGGTCTCCTGGCGGGGTGGCCCGGCCTTTTGATTTCGCTGACATCGCCACACAGTGGGAGCCCCGTCCTTCGGGTCCCCTCCTATGCTGTCTCGCACCCTAGCCTGCGCGAAATGCTGAACATGCAGACAATCCGTTGACAAACTTTTGACAACTCCGGGTACGTCCTGGCTGCATCTCATGAGCACTCTCCACGAGAGCAACAAGCACGATCAGTTTCCACCATCAAGAGCTTCACTCTACGGGAAGGAGCCAGAACACCATGCAAAATTCAGAGACCTATTCCAACTTATTTACCAGTCGACGATCCATTTACAGAAATATGATACGCACAAAAACGCTAAATCACTCTCGCACCGTTTTACTGTCCGCCTTACTTATTACTGGGCTTCTGACCTACCCTGGTATCAAAGCCCATGCTGCTTCTTCAGGAACCTTTGCGCTAACCGGCAGCTTGAACACTGCACGGTACGATCACACCGCCACGCTACTGCAAAGCGGACAAGTGCTGGTAGCTGGAGGAGTAGATATTAATGGGAATCAACTCTCCAGCGCCGAGCTGTATAACCCTACTACGGGCAAGTGGACCCCAACGGGCAGCATGTCCCAGGGCCGCTCTGACTTCAGTGCCACCCTGCTTCCGAATGGCGACGTGTTGGTGGCCGGCGGGGAGGGCGGGACGGGCTGTTTGTCTGCTGCTGAACTGTATAACCCTTCCACGGATACGTGGCACACCACCGGCAGCATGACTCAACCGCGGTGCTCTCACAGTGCCGCCCTGCTCCAAACAGGTGAGGTTCTGGCTGCTGGAGGGGGAGACCCGGACGGATCGGAGACTCTGGCCACAGCTGAACTGTATAACCCTTCCACGGGTACGTGGCACACCACCGGCAGCTTAAATTTTGCCCGCGCAAACGGTGCGGCAGCCTTGCTCGCAAACGGTCAGGTGCTCCTCGCAGGCGGCTACAATTTCACCAATGGAAGCGAAACAATCCCAGCCAGCGCCGAACTTTATAACCCCTCCACGGCGCTCTGGACCGTTACTGGCAGCATGGCAAAGGGCATCTTCAGCCCTGCTGCTGTTCTGCTTGTGAACAACGACGTGTTGATCGCCAATGCAGCTCAGTTCTACAATCCAACCTCGGCCGCCTGGGCCGACACTGACGCTCTTCCAAAGGCCGCGGAAAATCCATTCCGAGCGACCCTCCTCAGCACCGGAAACGTACTGGCGAGCGGAACCGTGTGCAGCTACAGTGGCTGCGGGCACGTGCCCAGCACCGTATGCTTTCTCTACACAGCTTCGACCAACTCATGGTCTGAGACCGGCTTCATGAATCAAGCGCGTGTGAACCACACTTCGACGCTACTTCCGAGCGGCAAGGTGTTGGTCGCCGGAGGTGACTCCCGCGAGTTCGGTTCGCCCACTAGAGTTCTCAGCAGCGCCGAGCTTTATACGCCCTAAGCGATAATCGGCACGAGAGGCATCATTGCTGCTGGCGATTCGAAGACAAATGAGGACAAGGCCGGAAGAATGTCACTGAGGTCAACGATTCTTTTACGGCGCCGTAGTAACAACGAAGTTTATTGGGCACAAGCGAGGTCTAGCACCGGGCCTTGAGGTTCGTATGTGACGAATGAACACGGGGGCGAGGTCCGTGGTGCCCCAGCTTTGCAAAAGAGGCAAAGCTGTGGCAGCCTCAATTGTGATAGTGCAGCAAAGATGGGCCCAGCCCCCAGCGACGGTTTGGTACAGTCTTAACCACCACACCGTTAGGGCCGAGATGCTAGGCGCTCCACCCGTCTAGTGCGGCAATTCTCGAGAGAAGTTCCGCGCTTTGTGCGCAAAGAGTTGTGTCGGCCATTCCATCTTGGATGGCCGTTTCCAACAGTCGGGTCATTTGGGCGAATTCGCCTCTCTGGCTGCTCCGAACAATGGCGACATCAAGCAAGAACGGTCCAAGTGCAGCTTTCTCATTCGGGCTTAAAGATTGAAATACTTCTTCCCAGTAAGCCCCGGTCTTAGGGATAGACGCTTGCAGGTTCTCTATGAGCGTCACCGAAAATGACGGGCCTGCAATTTCGTATGGTGAGGGCGTTCCCGACTTGAGAGACAATGCGCACAACATACCCATAACAAATGCAGTGTGGTAAGAGGAGGCCAAGGCATATTTAGTTCTTTCTTCGCCTTCAAGTTCCAGTATCCGCTTCGAAACCGACGGTCCGGCGGGAAGAAACCCTACCTTATCCTCCAGAGATGCGAGGACCCGAAAGCCGAATGCGGCTGCGGGACTCCAAACGGAGGACGTGAGCGGCCAAGCCATGAGTGCCTCGGCAGCAAGGTCATAGTCTTCAACGATCAGGGCGCGTGCGAGCACGACCGCCGATTCGTCCAGGAACTCTTCGGCAGGGCGAGGGAATGTCTTCTGCCAGTTTCCAAAATCCGTGTAATACATGAGTGCGTGCGTATGCGCATACGCATCATCCCGAGTTCCGTGCAAGAGATCAATCGGATTCCCCAGGGCCGTTTTGCAAGCGGTTTCTTCAAGTTCGCGTCCCGGACTTTGGGTGCGCCAAAGAGATTGAAGCCAAATGACCTCAAGTTCCCGGTAGGGTACGAGTTCATGTCCCCGGCTTGCACACGCTGCCGCAGCCTGCTCCAGGAGTCCGTCGAATTGAGAGTCTCCGCAGCCAAGGATGCTGAGAAGAATATGCGGCGTTGCGAGTTGAAGGCAGACTGACGGATAGCGCAAGACATCCCATCTCATCTGCTTAGAGCGAGCATAAAGCATTAGATCTCGAAGCAGCCCATCGAATACCTCTTTTACGCCTGGATCCGACCTCTCCTCTTTCGCCGCGTGGAGCAACATGGCGGCTTCCGCAAGAGGTTTCTCTGCGGCAAAATTGCCCTCCGGCGACTCTGCTCCCGTAAAGCCTTTTGCACCCAAGAATTGAATTGTCCTCCTGGCAATCCTCAAAGCCAGGTTCAATTGTTTCAATAGGCGTTGGCGGCCCTTAGTATCTTTCAAGGGCACTTCAATATTCTCTCTTTGAGTTGTGAGTTCGAGTGTGTCTAGCAGCATTGCGGTGTCCTCATGGAGGTGGCTTTCGCAGCCACACTCGTCCGTTGAATCAGGCCATGGGCAGCCCCAGCGGCTGCCCATGTTGGTTGAAGTTGGCGACGATTGGCAGAAGATTTAGGTCTTCAGCACCTTCGTAAGAGTTAATCCCCTGTGACCTCATTGCGGAGTGCAATCGGATTCACTCCCTCATTGAACACGGTGACCGGCGGTATGCAGTACCGAATAACATGGTTACCAATGATGAAACCAAACTCGCTGTCTTCGGAACTTGCGAGGCTCGCACCGTTTTCGGCCACAAATTTCCCAAAAGCTGCGAAGTCGAAGGCCTTCGAGGCCAAGAACTTTTTAACAACTTCCTGATTTCTACCTACGTTACTCATATTTCCTCCTGGAAGATTTGAATTGCGCAGACTGCTTTTCAGAGCTCTGCATCTGGTAGTGCATTGGAGATGACGATCGTTACAACAAAATTGCAAAAAAAGATCAGACATCGACAGCATGGATGACCTCAACTGGGAATTCCTTTGGAGCGTTGATGATCAAAACTTTTTTATGGACGCTTGCGGCGAGGAGCAAAAGGCAGAGATGAAATTTCGGAAGATTGCATGACGTGCAGCCGCTAAGGTCCGTGGTGCCCAGCCCTTCGGCTTTGCTCAGGGCAGGCTTTTCCAACAGAAGTAAAGCTGGGGCAGCCGCAATTTGGAGGTACCTGCAAAGATGGGCTAGCCTCCTAGAAAGATTTTGGCGAACTGTTCGCTAACAGTGAGTCCAACCCTACTATTTCACTCCCTGCTTCCGATTAATCTCTCGCGAAAACTCGGTAAAGAAATTCAGCAGCGCTCCATACCCAGCCTGCCCCACCATTCCCCACACGCCGTTCTTCCAATAACTCTGTGAGCCCGGCTTCCAGGTTGTCGCCACCACGCCTCCGCTAAACGCTCCACCATACAACGCCCACTGCGGACGTAAATTCTCCTCACTTCGATCGTAAGTCAGAAAGTTTCGCATAATCGCGTGCCTCGTGCGCGGCCATGCCCCGCTGCACTTGCACTTGTCATAGCGGACTTCGTAACCCAACTTCGCATTCCCCAGCGCGGCCAAACTATTCGCAGTAATAAATTGCCCCTCGCGCGACGCAAACCGCTCGGCGTAGCCTCCCCAGCCGTCGTCCCACTGCCGCGGCGATCCGCTCGCCTGATCAATCCCCGCGGCGAACATCCTCTTCATATAAGCCTCAGGAGTAGTCAGCGTTTGCCGCAAGTAATATTCCGTCCGCTCCTGCCCCGTCAGCGTAACCAGCTTCCGGTTTTTGCCTACATAAACTCCGGTGATCCAACCTGACTCCCAGTCCCGCGCCTTCAGCAGCCCCGCGGTTGCCGCATCCTTCGTCATGCCAACCGCCTGCTTCGTCTTGTCCTCGACTGCCTGCACCGGATTCGCACTCGGAGTCGTATCGGGCTGCTTTTCTTCTTTTGGAGTCTCCGCGCCTGGATTCTGAGTACCAGTATTCTGAGCGCCGGGCGCATTCGGAACCTCTTTGCCCTGCCCTTGCCCATTCGATTCCGAAGAGGGGGGATTATCCGGCGGCGCCTGCCCACGAGCCCACATCCCGCCCATTACAACCAGCGCGCACACAACTGCAATGCCGCGCACCAATGTCGACTCAACGCGCCTCTTGCATATATTCAAAATTATCTCCCGTGACCCGCCGTGTTAAGCACCCAGGCCCCAAGCCTTGGCGGAAACTACGATGCTAAACTCCTTTGGATGCATTCGCTCTACAATCGTGTTGCAGGTCAAAACGTCGACCGCCTCGCAGCCCTGAGCGACGGCATCTTCTCCGTGGCGATGACCCTGCTTGTCCTCGACCTTCGCGTTCCCACGGCCGAGGCCATTCACTCCGAGCACGACCTTCGCCGCGTCCTCATCGCGCTCGCCCCGCGCCTCGTCGTCTTCCTCATGAGCATCATGACCAACGGCATTTTCTGGGTCGGGCAGCAAACTCAGCTCAACTACTTCGCCCGCTCCGACCGCAATCTCGTCTGGATCCACATTGCCTTCCTCTGCTGCGTGTCCGTCACCCCATTTTCGACTGCGCTGCTCGCCGAGTTCATTCACTATCGCACCGCACTCCTAGTCTACTGGAGCAATATTCTTTTTCTCGGCCTTACACTTCTTTGGAGCTGGACCTACGCCACCCGATCTCATCTCCTCGTCGATGACCTTCCCCCTGAAGTTCACCCGGCGATAATACGCCGCATCTTGATTGCGCAGTCTCTGTATGCAGGTGGCGCCGCTCTATGCTTCTTCGGCACCTACTACAGCATCGCTGCCATCGTTCTCGTGCAAATAAACTACGCCATCGCTCCCCGCTTTTGCTGGGGACTGTTTACGCGTAGATCGGCGCACGAGTCTTAAGACGGGATTCCGATAACGATTCGACCCGCGAATCGGTGCGTATAAGTTTGAAGGAGTGTGTCTGCGTAGTCGGCGCCGTAGTTACCGCTGTTCGCGGCGGCGAAGGTAATCGATGAACATTTGTTCGACAGGCTTGTCGTAGGCCATGAGGACGTGGCGAACAGTGCGCCCGCTGACGACGTGGCAGACTTCTTCGGCAAGATTTTTGGCGTGATCGCCAGCGCGTTCGAGGGACTGAGTCATGAAAATGACTTGGAGGCTCGCTTGGCGGGCGATGTTTTCCGGGTTCTCGATGTGACGCAGGAAGATGAGATTGCGGAGGCGGTCCATCTCGGAGTCGGAGCGGAGAACTTCGACGGCTTTGCCCACGTCGCGGGTGGAGAAAGCGTGGCCAACGTCGGTGAGCATTTTTTCGAGGATGGTGGCCATGTGGGTGAGGTCGCGCGTGTCTTCGGAATCGATTCGTCCCGCGGCGGCTTGCGCGCTGTTGGCGAAGCTGAGCAACAGATCGCCGATGCGCTCCAGGCTGATCATGAACTTCATGCAAGCGAGCAGTTCGCGGGCTTCGGAGGGCTCGACCTCTGTGATGGCGTTGGTGACGGCGGTGTCGATTTCCATGTCGAGCGTGTCGAGTTCGCGCTCGCGCTGGCGCAGGGAGTCGAGAAGGGAATTCGAGCCGGTGGCGATGCCTTCGGCGGCTGCGCCGGCAGCTTCGGTAGCGAGGCGGCAAGCTTCAACGGTGCGGCGGACGATGTGATGGTGGGCGGGTTCGGGGGGTACGGTCTCGACGCGGGCTGTACTCATGAGGGTGGTCCTCTGGCGCGGACTGGGAGCGCGCGGCCCTGGTAGCTCTGATTTTGCCGTACCCATAACTAGATGGTCAACGGCTAAGGATAGATTTTCTTTCTTGAGGATGGGTTAAGAAGGTGTGAATTTTTGGTCATTTTTCGTGCGAGAGTGAAGCGGGCGGAGGCTATTTGGTGCGCCGTTTCTGCTGCTTCGCGCTCCTACGCTGCGCCTTCTGGTAGTTCTTCATCGACTTGCGCTGTTTCTTGGCCAGCTTCTTATTCGCCTTTTGCTGCTGCTTGGCCGCCTTCTTGGCCTCAGATTGATTTTCTCCGATGGCGCGGTTTTCGGGCTGGGCGGTGGCCGGTATCGTCAATGCAACGGTTGAGGCGAGCAGCAACAGAATGGCGGCGCGTTTCATGAAATCTCCGAGTAAGGCTCTACTGGAATCTTACACCGGGACTGCAGCAATGGGAGTGCTCACTTTTGGTGCTGGCCAATCGTGTTTAGGGGCGCCGGGCTTCGCCCAGGCTTGGACGGCCGAAGGCGGCCGTCGCCACATGAGTCGCTTAGGCGGTGGGGAGGGTGAAGAGAAACGTGGAACCGTGGGCTAGTTCGCTTTCAGCGCGAATGGAGCCTCCGTGGGCGAGCATGATGTGCTTGGCGATGGCGAGGCCGAGGCCGGTTCCTCCGGATTCGCGGGAGCGGGCTTTGTCGACCCGATAGAACCGCTCGAAGAGGCGCGGAAGGTGTTCGGAGGCGATGCCGGCGCCGAAATCCTGCACGAAAAACTCCACTGCGTGAGGACCTGGGCGTGCGCCCAACACGATTCGTCCGCCGGCTGTTCCGTATTTCGAGCCATATTTCAGGGCATTGTCGATCAAGTTCGCGAAAACCTGATGGATGGCCTCTCGGTCGGCAAGAACCTGGGGTAGATTTTGGAGTCCAGTATCCGAAACGGAAGAGTCGGACTCGTGGGAATCCTGAGTCTGCAAATCTTGTATCTGAAGATCGACGCCATGTCCGCGGGCGATTTCGCGAAAACTCTCTTCCGCGTCGTGAAGAAGTTCGGCGGGCGGGACGGGTTCGGCTTCGAAGCGGGTCTCGCCAGATTCGACACGCGCCAGCGTAAGCAGATCCTCGGTGAGTCGGGACATGCGAGCGGAATTCTTGCGAATGATTTCGAGAAACTCGCGATTGGGTGCGCCGTTTTCGGGAGTGCTGTCGAGCAGAGTTTCCGCATAACCTTGAATCGAAGTAAGCGGCGTGCGCAGTTCGTGAGAGACGTTGGCAATAAAATCGCGACGGGTTTTCTCGACGCGCTCGGTCTCGGTCAGGTCACGGAGTACGGCGACAGCTCCTCCATCGGGCAGAGGGGCGGCGGTTACGTCGAAGGCGCGGCCGGGAACGATGGAAGTGGCGCGGGCGGTTTTCACTTCGTGAGTGGTGATGGCCTCTTTAACGCTGGCGAGAAAGTCCGGGTCACGGATGGTTTCGACGACCGGCTGCTGTAGACGTGTGCCTTGCGGCACAAGGCGATCCATGGGTTGATTGGCCCATTGCACCAGACCATCGGCACTGACGGCGATGACGGCGTCCTGCATGCTGTTGAGCAGGGTTTCGAGCTGGCGCTGGCTGGATTGGACGGCAGCGAAACTTTGCTCGACGCGGCGGGCGGTTTTGTCGATGGCACCGGCGACGCGTCCGATCTCGTCGGGTGACGTTTCGAGAATGCGGGCTTGCAGGTCGCCCTCGGCGATGCGGCCTGCGACGTCGACGATATGTTCGAGACGGCGGGCGCTCCAGATGGAGGCCACGGCTGCCACTACCAAGGCGAATCCAAATGCCATAGAAGAAGCCCACTCTAAGCGGTGGCGCACCTGCGCGGAAACGGCTTCAACATCCGAGAGCGGATACGCGAGGCGAACGGCGCCGCCGGAAACAGGAACCGCGACATAAAGAAAGGGAATGCCAATCGTCGCGCTACGGCGATGGTCCATGCCGACCTCGCCGGAGAGCGCGGCAACGAACTCCTTGCGCGCCATCACGTTTTCGACGGCAGGAGGGCTGGACTCAGAATCAGCCAGAACCTTGCCGGCGGAATCGATGATGGTGACGCGGGCGCCCGCGGCTTGTCCTTCTTGCGATGCGATGTCGGCTAGGGATCGGCCACTTCGGTCAGTTTCCACCCGGTGAGCCAGAAGTTGGGTCTTCTGGACGAGATTGCGCTCGATTTCACTGCGCAGGGAGGACTCCCAGGCGCCGCCGAGGGTAAGGTCGAACAAGATGGCGGCAGCGAGAATGACGACCAGAAAGCTGGCCATCAACTTTAGAAAAATCCCGCTTCTCACTTCGGAGCCTCGAACCGGTAGCCCGCGCCCCGCACGGTTTTAAGGTAGCGGGGATTTTCCGGGTCCGGTTCGATTTTCTCACGGATGCGGCGCACGTAGACATCGACCGAGCGCGGGGTCACGTAAGAAGTGTCGCGCCAGACGGAGTCGAGCAGATGATCGCGGGAAAAAACGCGGCCCAGGTGGCGCGCGAAATAATCAAGAAGGCGAAATTCCGTGGCCGTGGTGGGAACGGTTTGCCCACGCACGGTCAGGGTCATGGCGGAGGGATCGATCTCGATGTCGCCGACTTTCAGCGGGCTGGGCGGCAGCGGCCGTTCAAAGCGGCGCAGCACGGCCTTGACCCGGGCGACGAGCTCGCGCGGGCTGAACGGTTTGGCGATGTAGTCATCGGCTCCGATTTCAAGACCGAGGACGCGATCAGCTTCGCTGCTCTTGGCGGTGAGAAAAATAACCGGCACGGAAGCCAAGCCGATGGTCTGGCGCACGGTTCGGCAGAGTTCGAGACCGTCTTTGCCCGGGACCATGATGTCGAGCACGAAAAGTGCGGGTCGCTGGCGCTCCGCGTCCGAAATTACATTGGAGCCGGTAGGGTAGACGCGCACAGCAAAGCCATCGTTCTCCAAATGGTGGCGAACGAGGCGGGAAATATCGGGATCGTCTTCGACGACGAAGATGCTTGGTTTCACGACTTTATTGTAGCGAAGGGAGTTGCGAGTACCTAGCGCCGAGTGGTTTACGCGAAGGTGAAAGGCTGGATTTTTATCGGATTGTAACAATCAGGTTAGAGGCGGGATCGACGTGGAAGCGTTTTCCGGGCGGGATGACTGTCGTGGCGCTGTATTCGGTAATGATGGCGGGGCCGTGATATTTCTTGCCGGGCTGCAGAGCTTCGCGGGAGTAAATTCCTGTCGCGAGTTTCTTGCCGTCGAATATGACCGGGGCTTTGAGCGTGGAAGGCGAGCCGAGCTTCGCTCGGCTTGGATCCCTCGACTCCGCTCGGGACAAGCTCACGAGGGCGGCCGTCTCCACATGGTTCATCTTAGCCATGCCAGCGGTGGTTGATTTGACCACAGCTCGAAGGCGGAGGGTTACAAGTTCTGCTTCGCGTGTGGGGTGGGAGTAGCCGTAGCGGCGCTGATGTTCATGGTGGAAGTCCGCTAGGAGATTCTTTGTGAATGGAAGATTCAGCTCGTATCCCTGGCCGTGGTAGCGGAGGTCAACGCTGCAGCGGTTATGTATTCTTCCTCGCCAATCTTCTTCGCGAAGATCTTTTGTGGCTTGTTTTTGCAGAGTGGCAAATTCCTCGGCGAGACGTGCGTGTGGAAGTTTGCCTGCGACGCGCCACAGAACGGTGCGGGAGTAATCTTTAACGACGTCGCTGACCAGAATGCCGAGGGCGGAAAGCGCACCGGGCAGCTCAGGCACGATTACATGAGGAATGCTGAGTGCTTCGGCGAGGGCGCAGGCGTGAAGGCCTCCGGCGCCACCGAAGGCGACGAGGGCAAAGTCGCGGGGATCGCGGCCGCGTTCGATGGAGACCACACGGATGGCTTTCTCCATCGTCGCGTTGACCACGCGAATCACGCCGGCGGCGAAACGTTCTAGCGTGAGCGAAGTTCCGGCTCGTGTTAACCATTCTGCGGTGACGCGGCGCGTGCGCTCAAGATCGAGGGTGAAATCACCGCCAAGGAAACGGGTGGGCTGCAAACGGCCTAGCAAGAGGTTGGCGTCAGTGACGGTGGGTTGGGTGCCGCGGCCGTAACAGATGGGGCCGGGATCAGCACCTGCGGATTCGGGACCAACGCGGAGAACGCCGGCGGCGTCGAAGCGTGCGAGTGAGCCTCCGCCTGCGCCTACGGTGTGGATGTCGAGCATGGGGACGCCGATGGGGAGTCCAGCGATTTCGGCGTGGCTGGCGGTAGAGATGGCGCCTTCGACAAGAGAGACGTCGGTGGACGTGCCTCCCATATCGAAGGCGATGATCTTATCGAAGCCGCTTGCGCGGGCCGAGGCGGCAGCGCCCACTACGCCTCCGGCGGGGCCGGAGAGAACGGTGCGGACGGGTTCGCGGGCGGCGGCAGAGAGCGCGGTAATGCCGCCGCTGGATTGCATCACAAAGATTCGGACAGGCACCTCGGGGCCTAAAGCCCGGGTGGATTTTGAATTGCCTTTCGCAGCGCTGAAGCGCTGCACCACCCCAAGGCGTTGGTCTTCAGCGTTGATGCTCTGCATCTTGCCGGAGAGGCGCTGCTTCATCGATAAGGGGCTGGGGAATGGCACGGCTTCAGCCGTGCCGTCAAACTGCGGTGAAAGATGCGGCTTTAGCCGCTTAGGGCCAGCCGCAATGCGCCGCTCCAGATTCTCCAGATAGCGCTGCATGACCGGTTGTAGGTAGGCGTTGATGACCACCGTGGAGGTGCGTTCGTACTCGCGGAACTCGGGAAGAATTTGGTGCGAGATCGAGAGCGGAACGCCGAGAATCTTAAGAGCATCGGCCACTGCTGATTCGTTCTTCTGATTCGCAAAAGAAAAAAGTAGCGAGATCGCGATCGACTCCGGTTGCTTGGTTGCAACTTGGGTGACTAGCGATTGCAGATTTTCGGGCAAAGGCGCAGTCAGAATTTCGCCGTCGCTGGCGGTGCGTTCTTCGAGGCCGAAGCGAAGATCTTTTGGGACGAGCGGCTCAATTCGGTCGAAGAAAAAATCGTAGAGCTTGGCGCGGGCCTGGCGTCCGATCTCGATGGCGTCTTCGAATCCGGCGGTGGTGACCAGAGCGGTGCGTGCGCCTTTGCGCTCAAGCAGCGTGTTGGTGCCGACCGTAGTGCCGTGGAGCAGGATCACTTCGCCTAGGTGATTAATTTTGCGCAGCGCCTCGACGATGGCCTGAGAGGGATCGGCGGGAGTAGAGAATACTTTTAACATTTGGAGGCGGCCAGCGTTGTCTTTCCAGACACAGTCGGTAAAGGTGCCACCGGTGTCGATCGCGATGCGGAGGGGCTGGGGTCGGCGAGGCATGGAGTTGAATCGGGAGAATTAGGGTAACATTTGCGGCTATGAGATACGCATTTCTGGTTGAGACGTATGCCACCGAGCGGGTCAAAGTTGCCAGCGTGTGGAGCGAGTTCCGGGATGAGGACCTTTCTATTCGCCAGCGGAAGGACGATCCGCGCGGGCGCAGCGTGCATGAACAGATGGTGCATCAGTGCGTGAGCGAAGATTTGTGGTTCCGCAACATGCTGGGGATCGACGTGTGCGCGACGAACGTTGGAGTCCTGAAGAGCGCGCCTGCGCTGCCCCAACAGGAAACAAGGTTAGAGTTCATGAAGCGGTATGCCGAGGACAGCGGGAAGCGGTTGGCGGCGTTGCAGGAAAAAGACGATGGCTGGTGGGAAGGCGATGCGAAGTTTTTCGATGTGCAGCGCTCGCGGGCTTGGGTGATGACGCGGCGGATCGCGCATACGTCGCATCATCGGGGACAGCTAATGGCCATGCTGCGGATGCTGGGGAAGGACTTGCACAGCAATTATGGGCCGACGGCGGATACCGGTGGGCTGATGCAGAATCATGCGCCTACGATTTATGCGTATGAGAGTTTGGAGGCGTTGTTCGCGGGGGAAGCGAAGGCGGCGTTGCCGGGGAGCGGGGGTAAGGCGGTGACGGAGAGACCGGAGTGACTGTGCCGATCGACAAACAGAGTGTCACTGTGCACACAGCCAGCGAGTTCGATGCTGGCGGTTCTAGCCGTTCATTGTCTGGCCTGTGACGTGCTCTGAAGGAAGATGCGAGGGAATCTGGATGTCATCTCACTTCTTCTGGAGGTTTCGCTCGATTGCGAGCGCAGTCGCTATTACGCTGTTAATTGCGGCTCCCACTTATGCGGGACAAACCTCGGTCGCATCGAAGCACCGGGGAGCAGCGAAATCCCTCAAAGTCTACGAAGACAGCGAGATCAAGGTAACGATTCCAACGGGCTGGTCAATTTTGCTAAACCCGAAAGATAAAGCTCACGAGGGAACCTTGGTGCTGGAAAAGCGAGGCTACCAGCTAAGCCTCGCTTACCATGCCGACCATGCTAGCGGAATCGTAGGCGGCCGATTCATCGAGATTCTCGAAATCCCGTGGGAAGAAGACGACGCAGGGGCAAACTGCTCCGGCTATCTGCGGCAGGAACCGTGGCCAGCTAGCCGCAATCTCATACTCATCAATTTAATTGTGGATAGCGGAGACCCAAGGGTGCAAAAAAATTGCGATATCAAGAAGGGTCTCGGGTCTTGGACTGAGAAAGCCGGACAGAAGGAGTACGACGGCGACGAACGCTGGTTGGGCGGATACTTCGCGGCGGAATACGGTGGCTATTTCTTTGGCGACAACGATGGCGGTTGCGGCCTGAAGGCGTATACGCTTACATCGCAGGCTACGACGCCAGACCGACTCCCGATCGCAGACATTCCCAATCAAAACAACGACCCGGCACTAGAACAGATAATTCAGGAAGCGATTGACATCGTGAATTCAATTCAATACAAGCGGTGCCGTCCGTTCTGATATTTCGCCCGCCTGCTCGGAAGCTTCAAACCTGATCCCCTTAGCGGAGACCTGGCGAAAAAGTCTGCGAGGGTTCCCCTCAGGATGGCGGCTCGCTGCTCTTCCGCATCGATCGCCGAGGCGCTGGCATTCGGCGGTCCAGAGCGCTGCAGCGCCTTGCGCTTAGGGCCTTTCGCGACGGGCCTCGATGCCGCCCTGGATTGAGGTCTCATCTCATTGTCTCCGCGAGAAATCTGAAGCTTATATCCCTATTATAGCCGTTGCTCGAATCGCGCTAGATCTCAATGGACGAGCCGATGGCTGAGCATGATCTCGAGACCGCCGGACTCTCCCACATAAGCCTCGGGTGACGCCGGACAGCGGATTCCTCACCGCTGAAGCGGTTCGGAATGACAAACTCTTTCATCCTTTCGTCGTAAACGCCAGCGTTAGCAGCGTTTTCTGTTCCACTTCGTGCGCTTTGGCGCTGCCCGTGGCCGGGCTGGCGCTCGAGCTGCGCTTTACCGACATCACATGCCGCTCGCCCGCTATTCGCTGCAGACGGGGGAGCATGTTGAAGAGCGCTCCCATGTTGGCGGGCTCTTCCTGCACCCAGACGATGTCTCCGCTCTCGCCGTGGCGGGCGAATTCGGCGGCGAGTTCTTTCTCGGGGAAAGGATAGAGCTGTTCGAGAAAGACGATCGCAGTCGAAGTGTCTTTTCGCTTCTTGCACTCGGCCTGGAGTTCGTGGCCGATCTTGCCAGTGCAGACGAGGATGCGGTCGGCCTCTCCGACTTCGGTGTCAGGAATGACGTTCTGGAAATTTGCGCGACTGAAGTCTGCGATCGGCGAAGATGCGTCGGCATGACGCAGCATGCTCTTCGGAGTGAATACTACCAGCGGTTTACGCCAGTAGCGCAGGGCCTGTCGACGCAGCAAATGAAAATATTGCGCGGCGTTCGAGGGCTGTGTGATCTGGATGTTGTCCTTGGCGGCGAGCTGAATGAAGCGCTCGATGCGCGCGCTGGAGTGCTCGGGTCCCTGGCCTTCGTAGCCGTGAGGGAGCAGCATCACGAGGCCGGAGAGCAGATTCCACTTGGCCTCGCCGGCCGAGATGAACTGATCGATGATGGCCTGCGCCACGTTCACGAAATCTCCGAACTGCGCCTCCCAGAGAACGAGCGCCTCGGGATAATCGCGGCTGTAGCCATATTCGAAGCCGAGCACGCCTTGCTCGGAAAGAGTTGAGTTGTGGATGCCGCAGCGCGCCTGGTCCGGTGCAATATTTTCTAGCGGGACATATTCGTTCTCGTTTTCGATATCAATCAAAACGGAGTGCCGCTGGTTGAAGGTGCCGCGGCGGGAGTCTTGTCCGGACAAGCGAACTGGAATCCCAGCTTTTGCCAGGCTAGCGAAGACGAGAGCCTCAGCCATACCGTAATCGACGGGACGTTTGCCTGTGCCCATCTCGGCGCGCTGTTCGAGCAACTTCTTCACTTTCGGATGAATGTGAAAGCCGTCGGGATACGTGGTGAGCTTTGTCGTCAGCTCGGATAATTCCTCTTCGGCGAGTCCGGTTTCCACTTCGAATTCCGGCTTGTGGCGGCCACCGTAATACTTATCCCAGTACTTGGGAAGGTCGCGCATGAGCGGCTTCTGCGTGATGGAGCCAGCTTTCTTCTGCGCGGCTTCAAACTCGGCTTTGATGGCGGCGGCTTGCGCGGGCGCATCCGTCGCGCCGATGTCGTCGGCGTAGATTTCCCACAGCTGCGGATGTTCTTTGATCTTCTTGTAAAGCAGAGGCTGGGTAATTGTGGGGTCATCGACTTCGCTGTGGCCGTGACGGCGGTATCCGATCAGGTCAATGACGACATCGGTGCCGAACCGGTAGCGGTATTCGGTGGCGATGCGGGCGACGCGGACGACCGCGTCTACATCTTCTCCGTTGACGTGGAAGATGGGAATCGACTGCCGGCGCGCGATGCAGGCGGCGAAGCGGGTGGAGTGTTCCTCAACGTAGCTAGTGGTGAAGCCGAGGAGATTGTTGACCACCACATGAATCGTGCCGCCGACGGTGTAGCTCGGTAGGTCGGCGTAGTTCATGGTTTCGGCGAGGATTCCCTGTCCGGCGAAAGCGGCGTCGCCGTGGACCAGCAGCGGAAGAAATTTTTCGCGGCCCCCGTCGCCGGTGCGGTCCTGCTTGGCGCGGGTGCGGCCGACCGTCACGGGATCGACGGCTTCAAGATGACTGGGGTTCGAAACCAGATGGATATGAACTTTATTGCCGCTGCGTGTGGTGTATTCGCCCGTCGCACCCATGTGATACTTCACATCGCCAGAGCCGAGAACGCTGCGGGGATCGACATCTTCAAAGCCGGCGAAGATTTCTTCGTGCGGGCGCCGGGCGACATGCGCCATCACGTTGAGGCGGCCGCGATGGCTCATGCCCATCACAAGTTCAGCGGCGCCGAGGCGTCCGCCGGTATCGAGAAGTTCATCGACCAGCGGGATCAGCGCGGTGACGCCTTCGAGCGAAAAGCGTTTGCTGCCAAGATAGCGCTGCTGCATGACCTGCTCGAAGATGTCGGCGCGGATGAGCAGGTCGAGAATGCGAGCCTGGTCTTTTTCGGTGACCTCGAAACCCTGAGATGGAGACTCCATCTGGACGTAGATCCAGCGGCGGCGTTCGGGAGAGTAGATGTGATTAATTTCAACGCCGATGGTCGAGGAATAAATCGCTCGCGCCTCGGCAGTGTAAGGGCTGTCGATCTGCAATTCAGCAGTGGCGCGTGGTCGAAGAAAGCCGAGGGGGTCGAGATCGCCTTCGAGGTATCCCCATTGGCGAAAGGCGTTGAAGACCGCTTCGCGCTCGGCGTTGTTCGCATGATTCGACGAGGTCTCGGCAACGGCAGCAGCCGTACCGCCGTTGGAAGTCTTTGATTTCGGGGCCATAGGATCTGTTACTAGAATAACGGATGCGCCACAGGAGTCGAGGGATTCGAGGCACAAAAGGGCAAAGGCGGACAGCCGACCGTTTTCGGATATCCGCCTTTGAACGCGCTTGATGGTTGACCTATCTTAAGACTCCACTTATTTCGTCGGAGTCTGAAGCATCACGATGGTTCCCGAAGACGCTCCTCCGATTACGAAATCCAGCCCGCCATCGCTGTTGAAATCAGCCATTCCCATGGGCGCATAGCCACCGATTTGATTGGACAAGTTGAAGGCGAGGGGGTTTTGGAAGGTTCCGTCGCCGTTCCCCAATAGAATATCCACTGTTGTTTGGTTGGTGCCGAAATCAATGGCAGGGGTTGCCAAGTCGAGTTTGCCATCGCCATTGAAGTCCCCGACTCTAAGTTCTCCTGTTGAGCGGCTATCCACAGGCACGGCGAAAGTCTGCACGAAGCTTCCGTCGCCGTTGCCGAGCAGCACGGAAACGCCGTTGGTGACGATATCGAGTTTGCCATCTCCGTTTAGGTCGACGGCAGCGGCGGCGCTGCCACCGTAGTTTGAACCGCCCGAGGTGGGGTAGTCAGCTTCCGGCCCGAACGTTCCGTCGCCGTTCGCTAAAAAGACTGCCACGTAGCTCACGGAGGGAATTGCAATGTCTAGATTTCCATCACCGTTAAAATCGCCAACAATCGGCACTCCGCTGGCAAACACGTTAACGTCCAGTCCGCTGTCAGTAAAAGTCCCGTCGCCATTACCCAAAAAGACCGTGAGGACGGGCGGATTGCCGCCCGCTTCGGCTATCGTCACAAAGTCGAGGATGCCGTCGTGGTTCATATCCGCGACCGCTCCAATGCCTTCGAAGCCACCGCTCGGCCCGGCAGCGGTGAAACCGCCGTGCCCATCACCCAGAAATATCCCATAGAGCGCGGGGTCGTTGCCGTCGCCATCGAAGCTGCACACGGCAACATCCAGATTGCCGTCGTTATTGAAGTCAGCGGCAATGTTCGGGCCGCAGAGTAAGGTGGTCTCTTGCTTGAACAGCAGTCCCGGAACTTGCTTGAAAGCTCCGTGTCCGTTGCCGAAGTAGGTGTACAGGTAGACATTTCCGGTGCTGCTTTCGCCATACACCGAAATGTCCGGAATGCTGTTGTTGCTGAAATCCCCTACCGCCGGCCCGCCATACTCAATGCTGGCCGAGTCCGCGGTCAGAGCCACTGTCGCGGAACTGCGACGGATGGGAAAATAAACGACATTGGAAGCGATTCCGCCGGGATTCGCGACCGTCACCGAGGCAGTTCCGGCCGTTGCCAGATCACTCGCGGGAATGGTGGCGGAGACAATGCTCTGCGAGACGAACTTAGTGGTCAGGGGCGTGCCATTCCACTGAGCAACCGCGCCTGGGACGAAGCCGGTTCCGTGTATCCGCAGATTGAACTGCGCATGTCCTGGCGCTCCACTCGGTGGAGTTAGCTGATAAAGCAAAGGGACTGGGTTCGAGTGCGCCGCCAGGTAAGTGCTGCTTAGGGCAAGGAAAAGTGGAAGGCAATAGCGAGTGAATTTCATGATTTACTCCTGCGAGGTCGATCGCGGATAAGCCCGAGAGATAGGCTTCGAAAAGTGGGATAAATCCTACTAAACCATCCGTTCCTTTGCAATGCCGACTTTGCAAAAGATATGTAAAACGCCACCTCGGCTTACAGAACGCAGTGCTAGCTTGGCTACTTGGTGGCTTTTGCCTTTGAAGTTAAAAGCGTCGAACAGGTCGCGAGCCTGAGTCCGGACAAAGAAGTGTAAAGTTCTGGTTAATAAATTTTCACAGCTTGCCAGACCCTCTACTGTCGTTTCCTAGGCCTAAGGCCAAGTTGTGAACCATGTAGACTGCAAAGCATCCCAGTGCCGACTCTTCTCGGAATCCCGTTGGATGTGAACTCCTCGTATTTGCGTGGAGCGGCGAAGGCGCCAGCGAAGATTCGCGAAGCTCTGCGCAGCGATGCCTCGAACAACTGGACGGAACTCGGCATTGACTTAGGCGCGAAGGGATTTGCGGATGTTGGTGACTTGCGCTTGAGCGATTCGCTGGAAAGCGTTCCGGAAGACTTTGCGGAGATTGAACGCGCAGTCGGAGAGTTGCTCGCGAAGAATGAGGCACCGGTTTCGCTAGGCGGAGATCATTCGGTTACGTATCCGATTCTAAGGGCCTTCGGTCGCTATTATTCTGATCTGACAATCGCCCATTTCGACGCCCATCCGGATTTATATGATGAGTTCGAAGGCAGCCGCGTGTCGCACGCCTGTCCGTTCGCGCGCATCATGGAAGAGGGCTTGGCGAAACGGCTGCTGCAGTTGGGAATCCGGACGATGAACCGGCACCAACGCGAACAGGCCGCGAGATTTGACGTTGAAGTTGTGGAGATGAGGGCGCTTCCCGCCTATGACCGGCTAAAGATTCACGGGCCGGTTTACGTTTCCTTCGATATGGACGTGCTCAACCCGGCATTCGCGCCCGGTATCTCACACGGCGAGCCTGGCGGGATGACGGTGCGCGAAGCGATTGCTCATCTGCATGCGATTGAAGGGAACATCGTCGGGGCAGATGTGGTTGAGTACAATCCAGCGCAGGACGTTTCGGGGATGACGGCCACCGTTGCGGCGAAGATTGTGAAGGAGATTCTGGGGATCACAATTGCGGGGAAGAAGTGACGCGGATTGTGTGGTGTTGAAAACACTAGGAGCAGTGGTGCGGGCTGTTGCATAGGTCCTTCGCTTCGCTCAGGATGACAAGCGCTAGGGCGTTTTAAAGAGCGTTTGAGTGGAAGGAGTGAGGTTATGCAAACAAACGGTCTTTTACAGGTCGCGAGTACCCGCAGTGTGGATGAAACTGTGGATCGGCTAAAAGCGATCCTCGCCGAGCGTGGGCTGCAGATGTTCGCATTGGTCGATCACAGCGGCGAAGCGGAGAAGGTCGGGATCAAGATGCTGCCAACTAAGTTGTTGATCTTCGGTAGTCCGAAGGGTGGAACGCCGGTGATGCTTGCGGCACCCTCGCTGGCCATCGATCTCCCGCTAAAGGCGCTGGTTGCGGAAGACGAAGACGGAAAGGTATGGGTTTCCTACAATAGTCCTGAGTATTTGCAGCAGCGGCATGGTATTCCGCAGGACTTGGTCAAGAATATTGCGGGTGTTGGCGCGTTGGTGGCGAGGGCTGTGGAATAATGCTGCGGTCGTGTGGTACCGGTAAGCGGAGGCGCTGTGGTTGAAGATTCCAATCGAGCCCGTGATCATCTGGCCAATGAGCGCACGTTTCTAGCGTGGGTGCGGACTAGTGTGGCGATTGTGGTGTTCGGATTTGCCATCGGCCGTTTCGCCATTGCCATGCGGCAGCTGACGGAGTTTCAGGGCCGCAGCTCAAGGACAACCGGGTTTTCGGTGTGGATGGGAATGAGCGCGATTCTGGCAGGGGTAGTGATGGTTGGTGCCGGGCTGATGCGCTATCGAAAGACTCGGGCACAACTGGACAAAGGCAAGTTTGAGCCGGCCGGATTCATTGTCGATTTAGTGACGATCCTCACAGTGTTATTCGGGCTGGCGCTGGCGGGATATTTAATTTATGTGGAGAAGAGCTTCGGGTAAGGCGGATTTTTGATTTTTGATTGCTGATTTTCGGAGAGTTGTTCTTAACCTTCAATTAACAATCAAAAATCAACAATCAAAAATCGATCATTCCATATGGCGAACGATCAGGAAAAAGAAGCGGCGGCGCGGGCCAGCTTGAACTTCATCGAGGATGGTCAGGTAGTGGGCCTCGGAACAGGCTCCACGGCCGCGTACTTCATCCAGTTGCTGGGTGAGCGAGTGAAGGACGGACTCAAGATTCGCGGCATCCCTACTTCAGACCGATCGCTGGAAATGGCGTCGAGCCTCGGCATACCGCTCACCACGCTCGATGAATGTCAGCAGATCGATGTCACCGTCGATGGCGCGGACGAGGTAGATGAGCAATTGCGGTTGATTAAAGGCGGCGGCGGGGCACTGCTGCGGGAAAAGATTGTGGCGTCGGCCACCAGGCAATTGGTGATTGTGGCGGATGCGAGCAAAAGAGTTTCGGTGCTGGGAAAATTTCCGCTGCCCGTGGAAGTGATCAAGTTCGCGCAGGCGCTGGTGGCGAAAAAGATTGAGGCTCTCGGTGCAGACGTGCAGTTGCGGCGGGATGCAAAGGGCAATCCGTTTTTGACTGACGAAAACAATCACATTCTGGATTGCCGGTTCGGCCGAATTCCAGACGCAGATCTATTGGCGCGGCGGCTTAGCGATATGCCGGGAGTCGTCGAACACGGGTTGTTCATTGGGATGGCCAGCGTGGTCCTGGTGGCACGCGGGAGCGAAATCGTTGAGCTGCGGGCGGGACCAAAGCTCTAAGGTCTTAGGTCCTAGGTCTCAGGGATCATCCCAACCTAGCACCTGTAGACCTAAGAGCGATGGTTCAACACGAGATCGAGGCATTCGATGGCGGCAGGAAAGCGGACGCGGAGCCGGGATAAACCGTCGCGTCGGCGCGCTCCGCGTTACCGCGTGCAGGCGCCCCTGGATGTGACCGTGTTGCGGTCGGGAATTCCGGATACGCTGCCGGGGCGGTCGCTCAATCTTGGCGAGCGCGGGTTGGCGGCGATGCTGGCGGGAGAAGTGCTGCCGGGTGAGGCCGTGGGGCTGGAAATCCGGCTGCCGCAGGCAGATCCATTGCGCACGCGCGCGCTGGTGCGAAATCAGGACAAGCTGCGCTGCGGTTTGGAATTTGTCGGGATCTCCGCAGAACAGCAAGCCACGATCCGCGATTGGGTCAGCAAATCGAAAGCGCAACCCGAAGAGATCGTGAGCGCGAAGCCTGCGCGGCCGGGAGGAAAAGGCGCAGAGCGCGGAGTGCCGGAGTGGGCTGACTCACAGCGAATAGTCTCTGCGGTTGCCACGCCGATGACAGCCCGGCGCCGCCGGGGCTGGATCTTCCTGCTGAGTTCAGCTGCAATCCTGTTGGCCGTTTTGTGGTGGCGCTGGAATTCCGTGTGGAGTGACCTGGAGCGGGGCCTGCGCAGCGAAACAACGACAGTACTGCAGCCTCAGATTCACGTCCCAGCTGAGGCCATGGAAAAGCTGGTGATTCACCGGGTGGATCCTGACTATCCGGCTGCGGCGCGGCAGGCGAACTTACAGGGTGTAATCGTCCTCGATGTCGTTGTGGGAAGCGACGGCTCTGTCGCCGACGTTCATGCACTGAATGGGCCGGACGTGCTGGCGCTGGCCGCAATCGACGCTCTGCGCTGGTGGCGCTTCGAGCCTTATCGCGTCAATGGCCAACCCGTTGTAGTAGAGACAACCGTGGCGGTGGAGTTCAAACCATGAGAGGATGCGCGCCCCGTCAGAGTCTGACGGAAGCCGTACGGTCGAAACTGGTCTTCACGTGCGGCCTTTGCGCAGGGCAGCGAGGACGATAATGCCGCTAACCGCAAAGGCCACCACAGCAGCCAGTGCTGCGATCAACATGACTGCAGCGTTCAGATGAACGACATCGGCGAAGACTGCTGCCACGGCGCAGGCCACGCCAATCCAATTCAGCCAGAGCGGTCCGCGTGCCGAGGACGCCTGGAGCGACGAAGGAACATCTGGCCGCAAGCGAAGTTGTAGAAGCAGCGCCGCCACGCCGATGGCCGCGACGACCACCAAAGCTACCGGGCTGAGAAACGCCCGCCGGCTTGTATAAATAACAACGAGCGCAAGGGCGACAAGCAACAGGCCGGCGGCGACGATGGCAGGCCGCCGCTGATTTCTCGGGCCGGGGTTGGATGGGTTGTCAGGCACGGAATCCCGTCCCCAGCTTTATACAGGCGCAGCGAGGCCTTTTCAAATGGATTGCGCAATGGGAGCGGCGGTTTCAGACACGCTCATCAGCTTCAGGTCGGATTACACCTCAGTCGCAATCAGCTAGATGGCTCCCCTTGTTAGCTGTCCGGAACCCCTTCATTCCCGCCAGCCATGCGGCGCGGCCGGGATCTCCGTGGTTGACGGCGTAGAGAACCAGTTCGAACCCGGGTCGAGATGCCCACTTTGTCGAAGATACGGAAGAGATACTTCTTGACCGTGTGCTCGCTGAGATCGAGTTCCCGGGCGATGTTGCGATTGCTGAGGCCCTCGGCGACCAGTGCGACTACCTGTTCCTCGCGCGGGGTGAGAAGTTTCTGGCCGCGTGAATTGATCACACTTAGCGACGGGGCCTCCGAGACCAAGTCAAGCAGGAAGCGCAACTGTTCGGTATTGGCCCAGACCTGGCCGTCCGCGACTTGCTGAATGCATCGGCAGAGCATCCGGAAATGAGTGTTGTCGATGCAGAATATTCCACGAGCACCGGAGCGGAAGGCATTGACCACAAGCTCGCGGTCGTACGACTCAACCAACAAAACCTTGGCGATGGCGGGCTGGGAGAGATGAACCTGACGCAACGCGGCCATTTGGCCTGCGACATCGATGGAGTGGTTCAACGAGAGCACGACGACTTTCGCGGGATTTGAGGCCACCGCCCCGAGAATAGAGGAGGTGTCGATAGGGCAGGTGGAGATTTTGAATTCGGAGCGGCGACGCAAGGCGCTGGTGAGTAACTGCGCCTGCATGCGGTTGGAGTCCGCGATGAGAACGGAGATTCCAACCGAAGGAGCGGATGGCGGATTCATCAAACGGGATCTCCCGAATGAAACAAGTGGCGTCCTGATCTTAGGGTGCAGGTCAACCGTACTCAAGGACACATGTCACATAATTCGAGCGCGGCGTTCAAATCGGGACGAGAGCAAAGGACGCTGTGGGAAACACACACAGCATCGTGGAACTCTCGGTTGTTCACTGCCTAGAACAGGGAATACCGAAAAAGTGCGGCTTTGTTTTCCTTCGAGCTCCCAAACTCGAGCCGCGAAGTGTGACTCAGAGAACATACAAGTCTACTTTCGTAGGTACTACAAGTAAGCATCTCTCGACGCTGGTTGTAGGGTCTGCTGCGAAGCACACTGTGCTCTCCTCGGGCATTTCAACCGGCTGGGCACTTTACGCGAGGGCACACTTTCGTGGACTGCACTTCCTATGTCTTGTCCTCAAACTAGGCCGAGAATATCTTCCACAAAGAAGGGCGTGCTTAGTGATTTGCAAGGGAAGGCAAAGCCGTCACGCAATGAAGTTTATGGTCGGCTGGACAAGAGTTGCGGTCATGGCGGCGTTGATGATGCAGGTTTGCGTAGCCGTATTCGCCCAGGAGGGACAGAAACAACAGAACCTGGGAAATAACACAGAATCTTCTCAATCCGTCCTTACCGGGGCTGGAGCGGGGAGCGCAGGAACGGCTGCAAAACCGGGGCAAGCGGACGGCATGGGAAACCCCAGGCTCGGAGGGGGCCGTCCGCTTTACCGGCTGAACCGAAGTGACGTGGTCGCATTGAGTTTTACCCTCTCACCCGAGTTCGATCAGGTAATCACCATACAACCAGACGGTTACGTTTTTTTGAAAGACGCGCCACCGGTGCTCGCCCAAGGGCTAACGCTTGAGGAGTTCCAATTGGCGGTGCGTCGTGCCTACACGGGATATCTGCACGATCCGCAGGTGGCGGTGGCGTTGAAAGAGTTTGAGCCTCCTTACTTTGTGGCGGGCGGTGAGGTCGGACGGCCCGGCAAGTACGAGTTGCGCGGCGATATGAGCGTGATTGAGGCTGTGCAGATTGCCGGCGGGTTTACGCACGAGGCGAAACATTCGCAGGTGCTTTTGTTCCGGCATGTGAACGACGATCTGGTGGAAGCGCGGGTCTTCAATCTAAAAAAGATGCTGCGGGAAAAAACCCTGAGCGAAGCCCCGCAACTCCGTCCCGGCGATCTGATATTTGTTCCCCAGAATTCCATTTCCAAGATCGATCGATATCTGACGAAACCATCCATGAGCATGTACGTGAGTCCCACACAGTTTTAGCGATTCGCAGGCCATTCAAATGCTAGATGAGAATCCCTACCGCAAAGAAGAAGAGTCAGTGTCGCCAACGACGCGTGAGGTGGCGATGGTCCTGTTCCGGCAACGGAAATCCTTTGTCGGCATCTCAGGCCTGGTTTTTATTTTGGCTGTCGTCTATGCATTTGCAGGAGCCACTTATCGCGCTCACGTGCGTGTGCTGGTGCGTAAAGGCCGCGCCGACCCTCCAGTGACAGCACAACAGAATGCCTCCCCGGATTTCTCTCGCGTAGAAGTGAGCGAAGAAGAGCTGAACTCGGAAGTGGAGCTCTTAAAGGATGACGATGTGTTGCGGCAAGTAGTCGAGGCCACCGACTTGGCGGCACATGACTGGCTTCGATGGCTCCGACCTAACGAGACTCGCCCGGCCCGTGTTGAGCGGGCAGTGAAAAAACTTGCCGGGCGGCTGGATGTCGACCCGATCAAGAAAACCAATCTGATCGCTGTGAGCTATGGCTCGGCCGATCCCCAAATGGCCGCGCAGGTGCTGCAGTCCCTGGCGAGCATCTACCTGGAAAAGCATAAAGAGGTCCATCGGCCGGGTGGACAACTTCATTTCTTCGATCAGCAGACTGGGGAGTCGCAGCGGCAACTGGAACGGTCGGAGGGGCAACTCCTGGAATTCACCAATAGTCATGGGGTGATTGCTGCCGCGAAGCAGCGGGATATGATGCTGCAGCGAATCAACGACATGGAGGTAAGTTATCAGCAGACCGAGGTTGAAATGACCGAGATCCGGCATCGAGTTCAGAAACTTGAAGGGCAATTGGCCGAATTGCCGGCGCGCGCCACGACTCAGGTTCGCACTGCGGATAATCCCGAACTTTTGCGTGCTCTCAAGGCAAGCCTGTTAGATCTTGAATTGAAGAAAACCCAATTGCTTACAAAGTTCGAGCCGACTCAGCGGCTGGTTCAGGAAGTGGAGCAACAGATCCTTCAGGCCAAAGCGTCAATTGCGGCTGAAAAATCGAGCCCGGTGCGCGACGAAACCACGGACAAAGATGCGGACTATGAATGGGCCAGGGGGGAACTGCAAAAGGCTCAGGTCGAGCTGAAAGGGTTGGAAGCAAAAGCGGCAGCGATGAGCAAGCAATTAGTGGATTACCACGTTCAGGCTCGGCAACTGGGTTCCGATGCGGTTGTTCAGGACGATCTGGTGAGCCGTGAGAAGGCGGCGCAAGATAACTATCTTCTGTATGTAAAAAAGCGAGAAGAAGCTCGAATGGGCGACGCTTTGGATCAGGATGGCATTGTCAATGTCGCCATTGCTGAGCAAGCGACCGTGCCGGCGTTGCCGGTGTGGCCCGCCGCGATGGTCCTAGTGGTGGGCACAGTGGCCGCGTTGACGTCGGGAACCGGAGCAGCGTTTGCAGCCGACTATTTGGATCCTGCATTGCGTACGCCGGAGGAAGTATCGGCATGCTTGGAAATCCCGGTGCTGGCTTCGCTTCCGGAAGGAATGGGCAGGCGGTTATCCGCTTGAAGGGGACGAAATGAGTACGAATGCCGACATACTGCTAGGCTCCGAACCGGTCGCAACACTTGCGACAGAACCAGCGATGGCACCGGTCGAGATCCTTCGGCAGCCGAACGCCTGGAATCCCTCCGACTTTGGGCGCGAGCAGGTCCGCGGGCTTGTGCGGCGTGTGTTCTTTGGGAGCCCAGAGCGGGAGGTGAAACATGTCGTCTTCAGCGCCGCGGAGCAGGGGATCGACTTGGCAAATATTTGCGATCAGGTGGGGCGAGCTTTGGCTCTGGAGACGCAGGCCCACATTGCCATTGTGGGCCGCGAGAGCGGAGTTAGAGAAATAGCCGGACCTCCTGTCGTCTACGCGGGCGCTACTGCAATCAAGTCCCGATCCTTACAGATAGGGATCAATTTGTGGCGTGTGCCGGAGCTTGGATTGAGCGCGCCAAGCAAGGAGCTAGGGACAGGACTCTACTGGCTTTCATGTCTCGCCGCATTACGCAGCGAATTTGAGTTCGCGGTGATAGAGGGTCCAATTGCCGGGGCTTCCAGCGAGGCTGCTCTGCTTGGTCAACTCGCCGACGGAATTATCCTAGTGCTGGGTGCTCGCACCACCAGAAAAGCGACGGCCCGCAAAATCAAGGAGCAGTTGGAATGCGGGCAATCTCGCATCCTTGGAACCGTGCTGAGTGGCAGAAGTTTTCCGATACCGGAACGTATTTATCGGTTGCTTTAGATTGACGTCTGGGATAAGCATTTCGGAAACGTTTTTGGAACACTGTGCAAAAAGAGGGTGAAACCGCCAATGGGACCCAATGAGCGGTAGCTATGGTTCCTCGGCTGGAGACGTTTTGTCTTGGATGCCGACCGGGTTGCTTGCCGCCGTCGAAATCAAGCAGCCGCAATGGTTTGCTGTGCGCACACGGTATCGGTTCGAGAAAAGAGTTGTTGCGCAGCTCAAGCACAAGAGCTGCGAAGCCTACCTGCCTTTGCGGACCGAGCACCACACCTGGAGTGATCGCCAGCGAGAAGTGACGATTCCTCTCTTCCCGGGATATGCGTTTGTGCAAATCGATCAGTCTCCCGCTTCGTGGCAAAACGTATTGCAAACCGCGGGATTGATTGGCTTCGTAAGTTTTGGTGGCGCGGTGTCGATTGTGCCGCCCAAGCAGATCGAAGACCTCCAATTATTGTTGCGGAAGAAGGGACTCTTTTCTCTGCACGCGTTCGTGCGCGATGGACAGCGCGTACGAATTCGCGGCGGTTGTTTAAAAGGTTTAGAAGGTGTGCTGCTGCAACACGAAAACGGTAAGCTGCTGATCTCAATCGAGTCGGTCCAGCGCTCGCTGGCCATTGAGATCCAGGGATACGAGCTGGAATTGGTCTGAAGTGTCTTCTCCTTATTTTCATCCGAGAGAGCAAAAACCTCTGCCAACCGAGTGGGCGGTTCGCCTAATCCCGGGAGCTGAGGTATCTGGCCGAAAGAAACCACCGCGGTCAGCAACTGGAATGCCTCCGTTTGCGCCGGCGAGTCATTTAACCACCTCACTTGGACTTGCGGCAAAGCCTGTCGAGAAAGCTGTCCGTTCACACTTGGCTGCTGCAGAGCATTCGCCCCCCGGTGAAAATTCGGTTCGATCAACACTGAGCTGGATCGCAAAGATGCTGCAGTTTGGCGCAGCAGTGGTATCGCGCCGGACCGACCGAGAGAGTAACAGAAGCGCCATCCATGTTTTCGGCGGTATGCGCAACGTGCTCATCGTGGGAGCGGATGACTTCGGCAGGCGCATCGCTAACTATCTGGCCCAACATCCCGAGAGGGGGCGCGCGGTTTGCGGTTTTCTGGATGACCGAGAAGCGCTTGGGAAAGGTGTTATCGGACGCACCAGCGACCTTGCCCGCCTGGCCCGCGCAGGATTCGTAGATGAGGTCATTCTGGCTGCCCCCCATGATCGGGAAATGGCCTTACACATCCTGGAGGCAGCCCAGCGATTACGTCTGGACGTTAAGCTGGCGCCCGATCTGTTTGGTGGCGATCCGGCCCGGAAAACGGAGCATGTTGGAGGCGTGCCACTGATCTCCCTGCACGAAGAACCGTTGCCGGTCACCAGGCTGTTGCTGAAACGCGTACTAGACGTCGCTGGGGGGGGGGCGGCTTTAATCTTGCTGGCGCCGGCGCTCATTCTCCTTGCGATTCTCGTCAGGCTGGATTCACCAGGTCCTGTGATCTATTCGGCGCTTCGAGCGGGTCGCAAAGGACGACCTTTTAACTGTTACAAGTTTCGCACCATGGTTATGGATGCTGACGCCTTGAAGGAGAAACTGAGGGAGAAAAATCAAAGGCAAGGCCCGTTTTTCAAAATCGCGGGCGATCCACGAATCACACGAGTCGGACGCTTCCTGCGCCGGTACAGCCTGGACGAGTTACCGCAATTACTGAATGTGCTGAAAGGCGAGATGAGCCTGGTAGGGCCACGGCCCCATCCCCTGGATGATTTTTCCGCGTATGCGATCCAGCACTTACCGCGACTCGACGTACTACCGGGGATGACAGGACTTTGGCAGGTAACAGCGCGGGCGAATCCGTCCTTTCAAGCCGCGCTGGACTTGGATATCGAATATATCCGCAGTTGGAGCCTGGCGTTGGACTTCCGCATTCTGCTAAAGACAGCCGCCGTCGTGCTGAGAGGCAGCGGCGAATGACATCGCTTTCGGCATGCACCATGTCGCAATCAGTCTTGGACGGCGATGCTGCTGGAAGAGGAATCCGGTTAGGGCTGCGTCCGCTGCAGGCGATGATGCTGGCGCCGACTGGGCTGTTTCTTGCGGCTCTAACGGCTATGCTGTTGCGACCCCCGGATGTGCCTTTTTACGAAATCGATCGGCTGGCCCTGGCATTGCTGGTGCTGGCAGTGGCTGGACGAGTGGTCTTGAAGCGCCAGCGTTTGCTACCGATGGAGCGGGCTAGTTGGCCGATGATCGGGCTGACCCTCATAGCTGGCGCTAGCATCGTGCAGCAGCCTTTCGACTTCCAAAGTTGGTCTTTGCTGGTAGCAAAGTTTGTTGCGCCGTTCATCTTGTTTCACATGGCTGGCCTCGTCTTTCGAGAGGAGAGGAGTCTGCGGCAATTCGAGTGGTTCAGTTTGCTAGTGCTTGCCTATTTGTCTTTTACCGCAATCGCGTTCCTCATAGGTGCGAAGTCATTGATCTTTCCGCGCTTCATCCTGGACGACAGTCTCGGTTACCACGCAGACCGGGCGCGAGGACCATTTCTACAAGCAGTGGCAAACGGAGTCTCGCTGAATCTGCTGGGACTGTTGGCCTTGCGGGCATTCCTGCGCGGAAGAATACGCGGATTCCGGGCCGCCTCACTGCTCGCCCTCCTGCCAGTCGCAATCCTGGCGACGATGACGCGGGCCGTATGGCTATCGTTCGTTGTCAGCGTAGGAGTGCTGATTGTTCGGTCGTACAACCGCAAGCTCCGGTGGATCTGCGTCGCGGTGACGATTGCTGGAACTCTTGCCTTGCTCATTGCGTTAAGTTTTGACGATCAGCGTCGGGCGCTCACAGAACGGTTGCGGGAGTCAGGCCCAGTAGAGTTCCGCCAGGCTGTTTATGCCGGGGGCTGGCAGATGTTCCTGGAAAAACCAATCACCGGATGGGGCGTTAACCAGATGCCGGAGGAACTTGCCCGGCACGTTAGCGGCTACCGGAAAAGGGAGTTGTATCCACACAATACTTATCTCGAGTTATTAATCGAACATGGACTCGTCGGTCTAGCCCTCTATGGGTGGTTGATGTGGGAAATCCTACGGTTGGGGTGGAGGCCGGTCCCCCGTACCGAACGTGATGGATTTCTGAACCAGCAGTTTCATGCGATGTGGCCGGTGTTGCTCGGTGTCTATTTGGCAAATGCCGCCGTGGTGGGAATGAATTATCAGTTTGTGAACGCGTTCCTGTTCAGTCTCGCCGGGATGCTGGCGGCACAGCAACGCCGACTTGCAAGTCCCGTCCAACTTGAGTCGAGTCTGCGCCTAAGGGTCTTACGCCGCCGCCCCGCTGCATAAAGCCTATACATCCGATCTTCGACAAAAGATTCCCATCACAGTGTTGACCATCGCCTATCTTGCCAATCGATTTCCCGCAGCGGTAGAACCGTACGTGGCGGAAGAGATCGAGGAACTCCGACGTCGTGGCGTCGAAGTGATTCAGGGCAGCGTACAAACGCCGGAATCTTCGCTTCATGTCTTGCCCAGCATTGACAGAGGGTCAGAGACGCTCTGCTTGCAACCGATTCGAGTGCTGATTCTCTTGTGGGCCCTCGTTCTCATGGCGCGTCGCTGGGAGCGGATTGCGGGTCTGGTTGTAAGAGTCCTGCTGAAGGGGAAGGAATCGCCGAAACGACGTCTTAAGGCGCTGCTCCATACTTGGCTGGGAGCATATTACGCAGTGTTGTTGCAGAAACGTGGGGTGGATCACATTCACGTTCATCACGGCTATTTCGGCTCGTGGATCGCAATGGTGGCGGCCCGGTTGTTGGGAGTCAGTTTCAGCCTCACGTTACACGGATCAGATTTGTTGTTGCACGCCGCCTATCTCGACAGCAAACTGAAGCATTGCAAGTTTTGCGTCACCGTTTCGGAGTACAACCGCCGCTTCATTCTCGAGCATTTCCCAGGCATCGATCCCGGGAAGATTGTGGTTTCGCGCCTGGGTGTCGAGGTTCCCTCATACCAGGAATCCCGTGCGAGGGAGACTCGCGCTGTACAACATACTTTCAGTCTTCTGGCAGTGGGACGGCTGCATGCGGTGAAGGATCACGCGTTTCTGCTTCAGGCTTGTGCTCGGCTACATGATCGTGGGCTCGATTTTGAGTGCGCGATTGCGGGTGAGGGGCCAGAACGGCAACGTTTGGAATCTCTTATCCGCAAGAAGCGACTGGAAGAACGGGTCACGCTGGTCGGTCACGTCTTCTCGCATCAGATGGGGTCGCTCTACCGGCGCGCCAACGTGGTCGTCCTAACCAGCCGCAGCGAAGGCCTGCCCCTGGTGCTGGTGGAGGCGATGGCACACGGCAAAATTGTCCTCGCTCCCATCATCACGGGCATTCCGGAGATAGTTATCGTCGGCAAGACAGGATTTCTATATGTGCCCGGATCGCTGGAGGATTTTGTGGAGAAATTGCTCTTTCTACATAGGCTGGTTCTTTCCGAAGATCGATTTGCTGCCAGCGAACTTGACTGGATCCGGCATGCGGCGCGAGTGCAGGTCTTGCAAAACTTTTGCCGTATAAAACAGCTGAGTAATTTTGCCAATCGTTTCCTGGAAAGAATTGCAATCGACTCCTGCCAATTAGTTTCTCGAAACGCAGGATATCGCAGCCAAGAATTTTGCGACTCCCGAATAGAGCTGTCCTCGTGAGGGTCCTATTTTGTAATAAATACAACTTTGCATTTAGCGGTACCGAGGCCTACCTGTTCGAAGTGATGGAATTGATGCGCCTCAACGGACATAACGTGGCACTGTTTTCGATGGCCGACCCGAGGGGTGTGCACACCCCGTACGACCACCATTTCGTCCCGCACATTGATTTCAAGAACCGCGATTTCAAGAAGCAGCGTCGATGGTTTTACCAGTCGAAGCTGGCGATGCGCGCCATTTATTCCCGCGAAGCGCGGCAGAGGATTCGGGGAATGATCGCGGAATTTCAGCCAGATGTAGCTCACGTGCGGAATATCTATCACCATCTGACGCCATCTATCCTATGGGAGTTGAAGGCGCAAAACGTTCCAGTCGTTTATCACTTGAACGATTTCAAGGTGCTGTGTCCAAGCTACAACTTCGTAGTACGCGGAAAACCTTGTGAAGCCTGCAAAGGCGGAAAATTCTGGCAGGTGCTCAACCAAAAGTGTTATCCCGGATGGAATGCCAAGATCGCGCTGATCGCGGAGGCCTACGTTCACAAATGGCTCGGCACCTACGAGAAGTGCGTGGACCGGTTTCTTGCTCCCAGTCAGTTTGTGCGCGACAAGTTCGTTGAGCACGGTTGGGATCCGGCGAAGTTCGAAGTACTTCCTCACTTCCAGCGGGTCAGAGCTGTCAAGGAGCGAAATGCGGTAAACGCCCCTTTGCTTTATTTCGGGAGATTGTCACGCGAAAAAGGTGTCGACGACTTGCTGCACGCAATGCAGCGGCTGCCGGATCTTCGACTGGTCATCGCGGGGGATGGACCGGAGCGGAGCCAGTTGGAGCAAATGACCGCCGAACTAGGGCTAAGCAACGTGGAGTTTTTGGGTCACATAAAGGGAGCGGAATTGGAGAACGCGATTGCCGATTCTTCGTTTACCGTGTTGCCATCGCACGCTTACGAAACTCTAGGCAAGACTATCCTCGAATCGTATGCGGAAGCCCGAGCTGTGGTGGCCTCTGCACGGGGTTCGCGGCAAGAACTTGTGGAGCAGGGGAGAACAGGACTTTTGTATCGAACTGGGGACGTGGGGCAACTGGTGTCGGCGATTCGATTTCTCAGCGATCGGCCGGCGCTAGCCGCGCAAATGGGAAGAGCCGGCCGTGACCAAGTATGCCTGTCGCACACACCGGAGGCGCACTACGATGCGTTGCTGAAATTGTATGAAGGCATCCTCAGAGGAAGCAGAAGACCACAACAAAAGGCTTCTCGATCAGTAGTGAGCACCACATCTGCGCTTCGAGTCGCCTTCATTGGCGGACGCGGTGTAGTTTCTAAGTACAGCGGCATAGAAACCTACTACGAAGAGGTTGGCGGTCGCCTAGCGGGGATGGGACACCGGGTGACGGTATATTGCCGGACATACTTCACGCCGCCGGGAAAAGAGCACAACGGAATGCGGGTGGTGCGTCTGCCCACAATCCGCTCCAAGCATCTCGAGACGCTTCTGCACACGCTCTTGAGCACCTTCCACGTTCTTACTCAGTCTTGTGATGTGGTCCACTACCATGCGCTGGGATCGGCATTGTTTTCATTCATTCCGCGCCTTGCGGGAAAGAAAACCGTCGTAACGGTGCAAGGGCTGGACTGGCTCCGAAAGAAATGGGGACGAATCGCCTCTGCGGTACTGAAGGTCGGAGAACGCGCGGCAGTGAGTCTTCCGAACGGCACGATGGTCGTCTCACGCGCTCTGGAAGAACACTATCGCCAAACCTACGGAGCCCAGACAATCTACATACCGAATGGCGGCATACTGCGTGAACGATTTTCCTCCAAAAAGATCTTTGACTGGGGTTTGGAGCCAGGGAAATATATTTTATTTCTCGGAAGGTTTTCACCGGAAAAGGGATGCCATCTGCTGGTAGAGGCCTACGAACTGTTGGAGACTGACGTGAAACTCGTAATGGCCGGAGCGTCGAGCTATTGCAACGAGTATTCACGCCAGTTGCAGAGCCACGCTGGTCCACGCATCAAGATACTGGACTGGATTTCTGGCGATGATCTCGACGAGTTACTGACAAATGCCATGGTATTCGTCTTGCCATCGGAACTTGAAGGCTTATCGCTCGCGCTGCTGGATGCAATGGGTGCAGGTTTGTGCGTGCTGAGCAGTGATGTCCCGGAAAATCGAGAAGCCATCGAAACTGCGGGATTTACCTTCCGCCGTGGGGACGTTGCCGACCTGGCGGATCGTTTGAGATTCCTCATTGCGAATCCGGCGGTGCGCGAGGCCGCAGGACAGGCTGCGCGGCGCCGGGTTCGCGAACAATATCAGTGGGACGAGGTCGCCTCCCAAGTGGAAGGGGTCTATCTCACAATGATGGGCCGAAAATCGAGTGACATTGTGCCCGGAAAACCAAATGAACGAATAATAGCGCCCGCGCCTCCGCCCCAACGAAAGGCGGGATAGGAGAAGACCGCGGCGACCACTCAACCAAATATTGGAACCTACATAGAACCGCAAGCACCAACAGGAGGACGGGATGAATCCCGTCCTTTTTGTTTACAATTGAAATTGTAAAATGTCGGCGGTACCGTGATTCGCAAACGCGCGTGCTGCCTGTTCCGGCTACTTTCCACCTCTATGGAAAACACGATCCTGGTCACTGGCGGCGCAGGTTTCATCGGATCCAACTTTATCCTGCAGCGCATCGAGCAGGATTCAGCCTCCATTGTGAATCTGGACAAACTTACCTACGCGGGAAATCTACGTAACCTGGAAACGATTACGAGCCAGAAGTGTTACGAGTTTGTCCACGCGGATGTCGCTGACCGCAGCCTGGTGCGAGGCCTGCTAGAACGTCAGCAGCCCCGGGCCGTCGTGCACTTCGCGGCTGAGAGCCATGTGGATCGCTCCATCAGCGGACCAGATGCTTTCGTCCGCACAAATGTGGATGGAACATTCGCGCTGCTGGAAGAGGTACGAACGTACTGGGGCGGTCTCGGTGGACAAGACAGCTCTAACTTCCGCTTTCTTCACGTTTCTACCGATGAGGTGTATGGATCCCTGGGCGCCGAAGACCCTCCGTTCTCTGAAAAAACACCTTATGCTCCGAATAGTCCGTACGCTGCGTCGAAGGCCTCGTCAGACCATTTTGTACGCGCCTACTACCACACTTACGGTTTGCCGACGCTGACCACGAATTGTTCGAATAACTATGGGCGATTTCAGTTTCCAGAAAAGCTGATCCCACTCATAATCCTCAATGCGCGCGACGGCAAGCCGTTGCCGGTCTACGGGGACGGTCAGAACGTCCGCGACTGGCTCTACGTGGAGGATCACTGCAAAGCGATCGCGACCGTACTCAGTCGTGGACGTGTCGGACAAACCTACAACATCGGCGGTTGGAACGAGAAACGCAACATCGACATCGTCGAAACGATCTGCGACATCGTGGATGAGATGGCCGGAACTCGAGGCTCGCCGCGCCGCAGCCTCGTGACGTTTGTGAAAGACCGTCCGGGTCACGACCGGCGATATGCCATGGACGCGACCAAGATTGAGAAGGAACTCGGTTGGCGCCCTAAGGAAACATTCGAGACGGGAATTCGAAAAACGGTGCGGTGGTATCTGGAGCACGAAGAGTGGGTGCGCGACGTGACCAGCGGAAGTTATCGGCAATGGATTGAAACGCACTACTCTTCGTGAATCGGCTGCGGGTTCAACTCGACAAATTCCTATGAAGCAAGGATCGACGAACGTTGGCTATAAGGGCATCATCCTGGCGGGAGGATCGGGAACTCGCTTGTATCCCGTAACTCACGCCATGGGGAAGAGTCTGCTTCCGGTTTACAACAAACCGATGATCTATTACCCGCTTTCCACGCTGATGCTCGCAGGCATTCGTGACATCCTTCTTATAACGACGCCCGAGGACGTTTCGAAATTTCAGGCCCTGCTGGGAGATGGTGGTCAGTTTGGAATCCAGTTGCAATATCAGGTTCAGCCGAAGCCGGAAGGAATCGCTCAGGCTTTCCTAGTGGGGGAGAAATTTATTGCGGGCAGTGCGTGCGCCCTTGTGCTGGGCGACAATATTTTCTATGGTCATGAATTGGCCAAGGACTTACGCGATGCTTCGACCAACACAACCGGCGCGCGGGTCTTTGCATATCCCGTACACGACCCCGAACGCTATGGAGTTGTTGAATTCGATGGAGCAGGCAAGGCTCTTAGCATCGAGGAGAAGCCCAAGCATCCCAAGTCTCGCTACGCCGTGACCGGGCTTTATTTTTACGATGACAAAGTCGTGGAGATTGCAAAGTCATTGAAGCCCAGCCCTCGTGGCGAGTTGGAGATCACCGACGTGAACAAGGCATACCTTGGACGAGCCCAACTGGATGTTGTAGTGATGGGCCGCGGCATGGCATGGTTGGATACGGGCACGCATGAATCCTTGATGGACGCGTCGCTCTACATTCAAGCTATCGAGAAGAGGCAAGGTCTCATGGTGGCGTGCCCCGAGGAGATTGCTTTCCGATCCGGCTACATTACCGCTGATCAAGTGGAGAAAATCGGAAACTCGATGAAGAACAACAGTTACGGCGCGTACCTGCTGCAACTCTTGCGCGAGAAAGTGTTCTGAGATGGATACATCTCAAGCAACTCGGCCCGCAGTGGAAGCCCTCAAGAAAATTCCGACTTCGCTGCCTGGAGTATTCATACTCGAACCCCGGGTATTCGGCGACGAGCGCGGCTTTTTCTTCGAGAGCTACAACCAGCAGAATATGTCGAAGGTGGGGATTGCTGACACGTTCGTGCAAGACAACCATTCCAGCTCATCCCGAGATGTTCTCCGAGGTCTGCACTATCAGTTACAGCATCCCCAGGGAAAACTTGTGCGCGTCGTCGAAGGCGAAATTCTTGACGTCGCGGTCGACATGCGCAAGAGTTCCCCAAACTTTGGCCGCTGGGAGGCGGTCCGATTGTCGGGAGAGAACAAGCGCATGCTGTGGATCCCCGTGGGCTTTGCTCACGGATTCCGCGTGCTTTCCGATAGAGCCCATGTGCTCTACAAAGCAACGGATTTCTACGCCCCCGAGTATGAGCGCACAATTCTGTGGAGCGATCCGGATCTCAAAATTAATTGGGAACTAGACGCTGAGCCGATCGTATCTGCAAAAGACCAGCGGGGCGTGGCTTTCCGCAACTCTGAGAGTTTCGACTAGATTCCATGAGAGTCACGATCTTTGGAGCCTCCGGCCTTCTGGGTAAGGAGTTGATGCGTGAAAACGGCGGAGATACCGTAACTAGGCTCACATCGCAGGATGTCGACATCCGCGATGCAGACCGTGTTCTGCAGGTGCTCAGGGAAACGCGTCCGGAGTGGGTGATATTAGCCGCTGCCTATACCGATGTCGACGGATGCGAGAGCAATCAGGATCTGGCTTTTGCCGTGAACCGTGACGGCGCCCTCAACGTAGCCGCAGCCGCGAAGCAGGTTGGGGCCCGGTTGTTATTCCTCAGTTCCGATTATGTCTTCGATGGAAAGAAGAGTGCTCCCTATGAGACCGCGGATGAACGCAATCCGCAAAGCGTCTATGGACGAACCAAAGCGGAAGCAGAAATCAGACTACTCGAGTTGGTGCCGGATTGTTGCATCGCCAGAACCTCGTGGCTATTTGGAATCGGCGGGAAATGCTTCCCCGACACGATCTTGAAACTGGCCGCCAGCCGTCCCGCGCTCGATGTGGTCAACGACCAGCGCGGCTGCCCCACCTATGTAGTTGATCTGGCGCGCGCTATCATTCAATTGTGCGGAAAGAACGCGCGTGGAATTGTTCACGTCACCAATGCTGGCGATTGCACCTGGTTCGACTTTGCCGCTGACATTGTGAAGAGCGCCGGGCTTTCTACAATTGTTCGGCCGGTGAACAGTCAGCAAATGGCGCGGCCCGCGCCTCAACCTGCGTATTCGGTTTTGTCGCCAGCTTCTTTGCAGCGTCTGGGAATCGAAATGCCTTCCTGGCATGACGCATTGCGCCGTTACCTCGAACGACGCAATAACTGATGTGGTGGCGCCAAGATTGCCTCGCTCCGGACACCCTGCTACGATTGTCGGGACCTGCCGGGGATCTGGTGAAGCGAATCCAAAACTACATCGATGGCCGATTCGTCGCGGGTGACTGTGAGTTTGCGGATGTGAATCCCGCCGACGGAACAGTCATCGCGCAGGTCACGGAAGCCAGTGAATCTCAGGTAAACGAAGCGGTTCATGCCGCGCGGTGTGCGCTGCGCGGGGAGTGGGGCCGACTCGGGGTCCGCGAGCGTGCTGCCAGACTGCACCGGGTTGCGGATGCGATCGAGAAGCGTTTCGATTGTTTTGTTCAAGCTGAAATTGCAGACACTGGTAAGCCAATCTCCCTCGCGTCTAAGCTCGATGTTCCGCGTGCTGCGGCAAACTTTCGCGTCTTCGCCGACTTAGTGAAAATGGCAGGACTGGAATCGTTTCAGACCGAAACTCTTGACGGCGCGAATGCCCTGAACTACGCGGTGCGCAAACCGCTGGGAGTTGTGGGGGTGATCACTCCCTGGAATTTGCCTCTACTCTTGCTCACCTGGAAAGTAGCGCCAGCGCTCGCCTGCGGCAATGCCGTAGTGGTCAAACCCTCCGAAGAAACTCCCGCTACGGCCACGCTGCTGGCAGAGGCGATGCAGGACGCGGGAATCCCAAAGGGCGTCTACAACGTAGTACACGGTTTCGGGCCAGGATCAGCGGGAGAATTCTTGACGCGGCATACTGATGTAGACGCGGTTACGTTTACCGGCGAATCGGGAACCGGTGCCGCGATCATGAAGGCAGTGGCGTCCACGGTGAAGCCGGTTTCGTTTGAACTGGGCGGCAAGAATGCGGCGATCATATTCTCGGATTGCGACTTCGCGGAGGCGGTGAGCGGGATCAGTGACGCTGTGTTTCTGAATACGGGGCAGGTATGCTTATGCGCCGAGCGTTTGTATGTAGAGCGTGAAATGTTCACCGAGTTTGTGGACGCGTTGAAGGAAAAAGCGGAGAACCTGAATCCGGGATGGCCTAGCGATGCGAAAACCAACCTGGGACCTCTGATCTCAGCGCAGCATCGAGAAAAGGTACTGTCCTATTATCAGTTGGCCAGAAACGAAGGGGCGACGGTCGTAACTGGTGGCGGAGTTCCTAAGTTCGGCGATGATCGCGACAACGGTTTTTATGTACAGCCCACAATCTATACTGGGCTTGCAGAGTCAGCGCGTTGTGTGAAGGAAGAGATTTTTGGCCCCGTGTGCCACATCGCTCCGTTCGATTCGGAAGAAGAAGCGGTGGCTATGGCCAATGACACAAAGTACGGATTGGCGGCTTCGATTTGGAGCAGCAACCTGAAACGTGGTCATCGCGTCGCGCAACAAATGAATGTGGGTATCACGTGGGTGAACTGCTGGTTTCTGCGCGATCTGCGAACGCCGTTCGGCGGAGCAGGACTCTCTGGCATTGGCCGCGAAGGCGGGATGCATTCGCTGAACTTTTATTCCGAACCAAATAATGTTTGTATCCGGCTGTGAATTACTCGAACAAATGAACGGGACCGAGAGCAAAATCGTCGAAGGGAAAGCGGTGCCGCGAGGAAAATATCCGCACATCAAGCGTGCGGGTGACTTTCTGTTTGTTTCGGGCACCAGCGCGCGCCGCGCTGACAACACCATCGCTGGCGCCGATGTCGATTCGCTAAGTACAACGCGGCTCGATATTCGCCTGCAAACCCGCGCGGTGATCGAAAACATTCGCGACATTTTGCAGAGTGCTGGGGCGAATCTGAAAGATGTGGTCGAAGTTTGCACCTATCTTGTGAACATGAATGATTTCGTCGGCTACAACGAGGTCTACGGCGAATTCTTCGGATACGATGGTCCGGCGAGAACGACCGTGGCCGTACATCAGTTGCCGCATCCGCATTTGCTGATTGAGATCAAAGCCACGGCTTACAAACCGCTGAAATAGGAGGCGCGATGGCGTCCATCAAGAATTTGAAGGCCTTCAATTTCCAAGGCTGGATCGAAGAGAACAAAGATAAGCTTAAGCCTCCAGTAGGAAACGCGCAGGTTTGGGAAGATGGTGAAATGATGGTGACCGTGGTCGGGGGGCCGAACCAACGCCGCGATTATCACGACGATCCCACGGAGGAATTTTTCTACCAGTTGAAGGGCAACATTTCGCTTCGCATCATGGAAACCCCCGGCAAACCGCCGCTGGAAATACCGATCAAAGAGGGCGAAATCTTTTTGCTTCCCAAACATATGCGCCACTCCCCACAGCGACCCGCGGAAACGATTGGTATAGTCGTCGAAGTGCCGCGGCCTGAGGGATCGCTGGACGCCTTCGAATGGTACTGTCCGAATTGTCACCAATTAATCTATCGTGTTGAAGTGAAGCTGAAGAGCATAGTCAAAGATCTGCCGCCGCTGTTCGAACAATTTTATTCCAGCGAGAACCGTCGCACTTGTAAGCATTGCGGCACGATTCATCCGGGAAAGTGAAGCATGCGAGTCATCGATATTCATAACCATTTTTTCCCTCTGTCCTGGCCCGATCTCGCGGCGCGCTACGGTACGTCAGACTGGCCGTGGATCAAGCACACCGAAGCGGGGAAAGCGGACATTATGGTAGGTGATCGCTTCTTCCGCCATATTTATTCGGCGTGCTGGGATCCCGAGGTTCGATTGCAGGAGATGGATCGTGACGGCGTCAACCTGCAAGTGATCTCCGCGACGCCGGTATTGTTCGCGTACGAGCGCCCAGTGGAGCATGCATTGGATTGCGCGCAACTTTTCAACGATGCGGCGCTCGAATTGTGCGCCCGGGGGAAAGGGCGGCTGAGATCGTTTTGCCAGGTGCCCTTGCAAGATATCGATGCGGCCTGCAAAGAGCTAACTCGGTGCATGCAATCCGGACATTTAGGGGTGCAGATCGGCAACCACATCGGATGCAAGAATCTGGATGATCTGGGAGTAATCACCTTCTTGCATCATTGCGCGAATGAAGGCGCGGCCGTTTTGGTTCATCCCTGGGAGATGCTAGGCCGGGACCGGATGCCGAAATACATGATGCCGTGGACGGTCGGCATGCCCGCGGAAACGCAGTTGTCAGTCGTCGCCCTGATTTTGAGTGGGGCGTTCGATCGACTTCCGGATACGCTGCGAATTTGTTTTGCGCACGGCGGCGGAAGTTTTGCATTTCTGCTCGGGCGGTTGGAAAACGCGTGGCATCATCATCCAGTCGCGCGCGGCGAGTGCCAATATCCACCCAGCCATTACCTCAAGCGCTTCTACGTCGACTCCGCCGTATTCGATCAACGCACGCTGCAGTTCCTGGTGGGAACGATGGAAGCCGGCCAGGTAATGCTCGGCTCGGACTATCCCTTTCCGCTGGGCGAAGAGCATGTCGGTTCGCTCATCCGTCAAAGCGACTTGCCGCAAGATGCAAAAGCTCGACTTCTGGGCGGAAATGCTGAAGGTTTTCTACGAATCAAAGCTGAATCACCCGAGACGGGCGCAAAAACGTCCGAAGCGGGCGCTGGTGCGTCGCCGCTAGTGACCGAGTCTGGGCGGTTAACGTACAGTTCCTATCTGAAAGTTCCTGAACTGCTCGAACTGCAGCAGCCTCAGTCGTCGCCGCCGCATCACGATGAGTTGCTCTTTATTCTTGTCCATCAGACATACGAACTGTGGTTCAAGGAACTACTTCACGATCTTGACGCTGTGGTTGCGAATTTGCGAAGGGCTGGAGAAGCTCCGCATTCGCACGACGAAGTTTATGAGGCAGCGCGATTGCTTCGTCGCTGCACGGAGATCACCCGTGTGCTTGTCGAGCAGTTCACGATTCTGGAAACGATGCTACCCACGCATTTTCTCGCGTTTCGCGGCATGTTGGAACCTGCCAGCGGATTTCAATCCGAACAGTTTCGAGAGATTGAATTTCTGTGCGGATTGAAGGATGAGAAAATGCTTCGCTACCACCGGCCAACGCCAGAAGCTTATGCAAGTCTGAAGCGACGCTTGGAGGAACCCTCGCTGCGCGACGTTTTCTTCGGAGCTTTGCAGGCGATGGGCAAACTTGTTCCTCCCGTTGAGAACGTTAGCGAAAAAGAACAATTCGAAGCCCGCGCTCGCGCCGTTCACGAACTGTATAAGGATGAGCATCATCATCGTGACTGGATCGACGTATGCGAGCGGCTGACGGAATTCGACGAATTGGTCGTGAGTTGGCGGTTACGGCACATACAGCTGGTTGAGCGCGTCATCGGCATCCGCATGGGAACGGGCGGAAGCACGGGAGCGTCTTACTTGAAACTCACACTCGACAAGAAGTTTTTCCCCGAATTGTGGGAGGCGAGGACGTTGCTGACCGAGTGAGCAGTTCCGTATGAATGGCGAAAGTCTTTCTCCGCATAAATTTCGCAGATGAAAGCTACACCCCAAAAAATCACACTGATCGGCGCCGGCCTCAATGGTCCCCTGCTGGCTGTTCTTTTGATGCAACGCGGATTCGCCGTCGAAATCTTTGAAAGGCGTCCCGACATGCGCCAGGTGCAAATCAGCGCGGGACGCTCTATCAATCTCGCACTCTCGACCCGAGGCATTTACGCGTTGCAGCCGGCCGGTCTTTGGGAAGGGATGCGGAGCATCATCATTCCGATGAAAGGACGGATGATGCATTCGGTCACGGGGGAGCTTACCTTCCAACCTTATGGTAAGAACGAATCGGAGGTCATCAATTCGATTTCCCGGGCTGAACTGAATATCGCACTCATCAACGCCGCGGAGAAACAGGGCGCGACTATTGAATTCCGTCAGCGCTGTGTGGGCTATGACGTGAAGACTGGCACACTACGCCTACGTAACGAAGAAACTGGCGGGGGAATAGACCACGAGACTGAGATCGTGATCGGCTGTGATGGCTCAGCGTCGGCGATTCGAATGGAGATGCTCAAACTGAATCGGTTCAATTTCTCGCAACAGTATCTCGACTATGGGTACAAAGAATTGACCATTCCGGCGGGTCCCAGTGGAAAGCATCTGTTGGAGACTCATGCCTTGCACATCTGGCCGCGGGGCAATTACATGCTGATTGCTTTGCCGAACATCGATGGCACGTTTGCTTGCATTCTATTTCTGCCGTTCGAGGGCGTGGATAGTTTTGCTTTCCTTTCTACGCAGCCGGATGTGGTCCGCTTTTTCGAGCCTCGCTTTCCAGATGCAGTTTCGCTCATGCCGCAACTCGCCGATAATTTTTTCTCGAATCCAACCGGGGCGATGGGTACGATCAAGTGTTCACCGTGGCATGTTGCAGGAAGAGCGCTCCTTCTCGGAGATGCGGCGCATGCCATTGTTCCATTCTTCGGCCAGGGGCTAAATTGTGGATTCGAGGACTGTACATATCTGATGGAGTTGCTCGACCAGCACGGCGCAGACTGGCCGCGAGTATTCGCCGACTTCGAGAACGAGCGCAAGATCAATACCGATGCCATCGCAGATATGGCAATTGAGAATTTTACGGAGATGAGGGATCGTGTTGCCGACTCTAGATTTCTGCTACGGAAAAAAGTGGAATTGGCGTTGGAAGCGAAATATCCGCAGCTCTTCGTGCCGAAATATGCCATGGTGACTTTTCATCGCATTCCTTACTCCGTCGCCCAGGCGCGAGGGATCGTTCAGGACCGGATGCTTGCCGAACTGTGTGAGCACATCGATCGATTGGAAGATCTCGACTGGAGGAAGGCGGATCGATTGATTTGTAGCGAACTCACTCCCCTCGAGCTCCAGCAGTGAGTAGCTTCCAGTTTCCACTCGAGTTTCAACCGGGCGAGAAATTTGCGATCGCGACGGATGAACGCGATCCTCTGCGGCAATTCCGCCAACGTTTCTTATTTCCAAAAGTCGCGGGCGAGGATTGCATCTACTTATGTGGCCACTCGCTCGGGCTGCAACCTAAAACGGCGGCAGCATATGTTGAGCAGGAACTGGAAGCCTGGGCACGACTTGGCGTAGAGGCGCATTTTCGTGCGAAGAATCCCTGGATGCCCTACCACAGGCTATTGACGAAGCAGACCGCGGAATTGGTCGGGGCGCAGCCTCTCGAAGTCGTCGTCATGAACTCGCTCACGGTAAACCTGCACTTGATGATGGTGTCGTTTTATCGTCCGGTCGCGACAAGACACAAGATAGTTATCGAGAGCGGGGCTTTTCCTTCAGATCAGTACGCGGTGAAGTCGCAAATACGTTTTCATGGCTTCGATCCGGCCACATCGCTAATCGAATTGACTCCGAGGCCCGGTGAATCCTGCCTTCGCGAGGAAGACGTTCAGTCATTGATCGAGCGCGAAGGGGACAAGATTGCGCTGATTCTGCTGGGAGGGGTGAATTACGGGACCGGTCAGGCATTCGATATGGCAAGCGTCACGCGATGGGGTCACGCGCAAGGATGCATGGTTGGTTTCGATCTGGCCCACGCGGCCGGCAATCTGCTGTTGAAGCTTCATGAGTGGGGTCCAGATTTTGCGGTTTGGTGTTCGTACAAATATCTGAATGGAGGGCCAGGATGCATCGGTGGGTGCTTTGTGCACGAACGTCACGCTGACTCGCGCAATTTACCTCGCTTCACGGGCTGGTGGGGGCACGACGAAAAGTCACGATTCGAGATGGGCCCGAACTTTCAGCCGATGCCCGGCGCTGACGGCTGGCAGTTGAGCAATCCTTCGATTTTAAGCCTGGCTGCCCTGCGCGCTTCGATGGACATTTTTCATGAAACAGGCATGGAACGTTTGAGGGCTAAGAGCGTGTCCATGACCAGTTACTTGGAATTTTTGCTGAACCAAAATGCCTCGGAGAAGTTTTCAATCATCACGCCGCACGAAATTCAGCGGCGCGGCGCTCAACTGTCGATACAAATCCCTGAACAGGGTAGAGTTTTATGTGAGAGGTTAGCGCGGGAAGGTATCTTTGGCGACTGGCGAGAACCCGATACCTTTCGTGTCGCGCCTGTGCCTTTATACAACTCCTATCAGGATGTTTTCCGTTTTGCTCAGCGTTTCGTCGCGGCGTTTGGCTAAGAGTCCTGTCAGCTGGGACGCCCGTTGCGATTACTTCCGTAATATCACTGTCACACCGGCATAACAATACACTCTTAGAGTGGGCTTATTCTCCGTGAGAAGACCAGGCAAATGGTCGGCGTTGGTGTGCGCGGTAGTGTGCGCGCACATCGTCGTCTCCTTGCTGTCGCCACGCAGCATCGCATTAACTGCGTTCGGTGATCTGACTCAGTGCGCCTTGCTGCTCTGCGCAACTCTAGTCATTTTCTCGAACGTCACAACCGGGCATAGGAAAGCGAAACTCTTCTGGATCCTCATGGCGACCGGCTGTGGAATGTGGCTCTACGCGCAGGTTCTCTGGACTTATTTTGAAGTCTTTTTGCGGCAGGAGGCGCCCAACCCTTTCGTGGGCGACGTCGTCTTGTTCCTTCACGTTGTTCCCATGATGGCGGCCCTGGCGGTGCAGCCGCACATTCAGCGAGACGATCATTCTCTTCGCCTCGCGTCGATGGATTTCCTTTTGCTGCTCACATGGTGGCTCTATCTTTATTTGTTTATTGTGATCCCGTGGCAGTACGTCTCTCCGAACGAGGCCGCATATGGCAGTAGTTTCGATCTGCTTTATGCGTGTGAACAACTGGTCCTCATTCTCGGCGTGGTATTGGTTTGGAAGCGCAGTGACGGACCCTGGCGAACGATCTATCGAGGATTCTTCATGGCAGCGCTCCTCTACAGCGGCGGCTCTATTCTTGCCGGTGTGGCCATCGATTATCACAAATACTACACGGGAAGCATCTACGATGTTCCGCTGGTTGCAGCCATGGCATGGTTCGCGGGCATTGGATTCATGGCGAGAAAAGCGTTGCGTGAACCACCCGCTTATCAAACTTCTTCTCGTGACCACAGCATGTGGACTGCCCGGCTAGCGATGATGGCTGTGTTCTCGACGCCTCTCATGGTGGCTTGGGCTGAGTTCGGGGACGTACCGCTGCGCGTGCGCTCCTACCGTCTGCTGTTAACCGCATCGGTAATGATCTTCATGGGCACGCTCGTATTCTTGAAGCAGCACTGGATGGATCGCGAATTACTCCACTTGCTGCACCTGTCGCGGCAGAACCTCGACGAGATGTGCAAGCTCAAAAACGAATTGGAAAGTAAGGAGCAATCTCTTCGGTGGCACAGCCTGGAACTGCAGCGCAAGAATCTTGAACTTCAGGAAATGTCTTACACGGATGCGCTGACCGGCGTTTGGAACCGTCGCTATCTGGAAGAAATTCTGACGGCCGAAGCGGGACAGGTCTTGCGAAATTACGAACGGGTTCAGGCCGGCGACATTCGCAAGATGGATCATCGCGACCTGGTTTTCATCATGGTCGATATGGATTTCTTCAAAGAAGTGAACGATGTGCACGGTCATCCCGCTGGCGATCGTTTGCTGCAGCGCGTGGCCGAAAGGCTGTCGAGGGTAGTGCGCAAGTCCGATGTTTTGGTTCGTTGGGGCGGCGAAGAATTTCTGATCATGTCTCGCTCTACTGATCCCTCCGGTACGCCAGCTTTCTGCGAAAGAATTTTGGAGGTCATTGCATCCGAAGCTTTCGATATTGGACACGGTTTCAGCGTACGAAAGTCATGCTCCGTGGGATGGGCTCCCTTCCCCTGGAGCCGCACCGCCTACGATGCGATTTGCGCGGAGGAAACCATTGAGCTTGCGGATACGGCGCTTTATCGCGCAAAAGCCGGAGGACGAAACCAAGGAGTGGGAATTCTGCCCAGCGATGGCGCCACTGCCGCACCCGCGACGATTACGCTGCACGCCCTGCGAAATGATACCGGCCTGCTCACGCGAACTCTGGTGATCAAGAATCCAGTCATCGACAACCGCACGGATACGCTTGCAGGACACATGGCGCAAGCGAACAGCTCGATCTCAGATCCGCACTGAGGCTTCTGCCTTAACCTCTCTGCCTCACGCCGCTTGACCTTCATCACAAGGTTCAATACATTGAGAGACCGCTTGCAGGTGCACGTGTTGGACCAAGCGAGGTTGCTGTTCCCGTGAAACAATAGACTCTGTGAGGCACACTTGAAAATGAATGCGAAAACCACTTCCCGAAAGACCGGTTTGCGCCAGAAGTCGCAATTGATGTCGGCGTCAGAAATTGAGCGAACGCTGGTTCGCCTGGCTTACGAAGTCGTCGAAAAAAATGGCGGGGTCGAGGGTCTGGGATTGGTAGGAATTCGCCGCCGTGGCGTGCCGATCGCTGAGCGTCTGGGCAAGATCATCACTCGCATCGAGAGTGCTCAAGTCCCCGTTGGAACGTTGGACATCACTTTTTATCGCGACGATCTTTCGACTCTCGGGCCGAAGCCGGTCGTGCAGGACAAAGAGATCGGGTTTTCGATTGAGGATCGGAATATAGTTCTCGTCGACGATGTGCTTTATACAGGAAGAACCACGCGAGCGGCTCTAGACGCCCTCTTTTCACACGGACGGCCGCGCCGGGTGCAGTTATGCGTGCTGATTGACCGCGGACATCGTGAACTCCCCGTCGAAGCCAGCTTCGTCGGCCGCCACGTCCAGACCACCGCCAGCGAAGTGATCGAAGTCAAGCTCACCGAAATTGATGACGCAGAGAAAGTCCTCCTCATGGAGAGATAGGCTGGCGCAAACAACTCGCGGCAAGAACTAAAGAGGACGGCGGACTTCCGCCGTCCTCAAGTTTTGTAGACGCGCTCGCTAAGCGATCTTTGTGCAAATCGCCTTGGTTTGCGCGTACAGATTGAGGGCTTCGTGCCCCATCTCGCGGCCCCACCCAGACTGCTTGTATCCGCCGAAGGGCAGCGCCGCATCGAAAATGTTGTAGCAGTTGATCCATACCGTGCCTGCGCGCAGATATTCGGCGGTGCGGTGAGCCTTGCCAATGTCCCGCGTCCACACGGCGGCAGCTAGGCCGTACTCGCTGTCGTTGGCGCGCTGAAGAATTTCCTCGGGATCGTCGAACGGCATCGCCACCACTACCGGCCCGAAAATTTCCTCCTGCACCACTTTCATATCTTCACGAGTGTTTACCAAGACAGTGGGCTCAACGAAATAGCCCTTGTCTCCCATCTTTTGGCCGCCAACAATCGCTTTGGCACCCTGGGAAAATCCTGACTCGAGGTAGCCGCAGACCCGGCTTAACTGCTCCTCGGAGACAAGTGGGCCCATCTCAGTTTTCGGATCGAGTCC
>CAWEEW010000011.1:0-107869 GCA_963808195.1 uncultured Acidobacteriaceae bacterium
CAACGAATATGCTACAAAGCAGTATGCGGAGAATCCGCAATTGCAACGCTGCAGGTATCTAATCGATGGGGAGCCAACCGAGAACCATATCGCGCTCGCCTCGAAGGGAGCATTGCGCGTGGAGGTCGCTGCTGCCGGGCGCATGGCGCATTCGGCTTATCCAGAGCTTGGAGAATCCGCCATCGACAAGCTGATTGCGGCTCTTTCGCGGCTGCGAGTGATGCCGTTGCCATCCGATCCGGAGATTGGTCCGTGCACGCTGAATATTGGATTGATCGAAGGCGGCCGTGCGCCCAACGTGATTCCCGATTACGCTCACGCGGACTTGCTCTATCGTCTCGTCGGTTCTTCACAAGATCTGCGACGACAAATTCTCGAGACTGCTGGAGATCAAGTCAAGGTTACATTTCCGCTGGAGATCCCCTTCGTGCGCCTGCGCACGGTCGACAGTCTGCCGACGATGATCGCTAAGTTCACCACCGACATTCCCAACCTAACCAACTGGGGCGAGCCACTGCTGATTGGTCCAGGATCGATTCACGTCGCGCATACCGATGGCGAGTTTATTGAGAAGCAACAACTGGCGGGAGCGATTGATTTGTATTGCATGATCGCGAAGCGATTGATCGCAGGCTAAGTCACCTTGGTCACGGCATTGTTTTACGACGGCCTACGCATTTAGCCTGGAGTATCTCACTTTTATGATCGTGTCTTGCCCTGTATAAGGTGGCTTCCGATTGCGTTGATCTACTTCTTGTGTTGCAAGTAAGTTGCGCCTTATACTCAAGCCTCGCGTCATTTCGTTCAACAGCTTGCGACTAAGGAGGTTAATGTGAAAAAGACCAAAAAGCTCGCGATCAGGAAAGTTACTTTGCGAAATGTGGATGAATCTAGGTTGGATGCAGTGGTGGGCGGCAACACGGGCAACACCTGTGCTGGGACATGCTATCTCACCTGTCCCAAGACCTGCTCGGTCTTGCCGCCGGGGAAGCCCGGGCCTGAACGCGCGGGGTTTTGCTGATTATTGGATCGTGTAACCTGACAAGCAAGGAGCCTCGAGGAATCTAACCAAGGGGCTCCTTGTTATTGGTACGAGAAAAACCGTTTTCTCATATATGAGAAGCCCAACTAACTTGTGTTGACTAGCTCCTTTGTCCCGAATAAGCTTTATGTTGTGTCTTGAATCCCTAAGTTTAAGAAGGCTAACGTGAAGAAGACTAAGAAGCTCGCAATCAAGAAGGTGACTTTGCGAAACGTAGATGAACCAACCTTGGATGCGATGGCAGGCGGGTTATTGCTCACCAATTATGTTACCTGCCTTAAGACCTGCTCGAGACCGCCTGATGAGAAGCTAGGGCGGCCACGTTTGGGGGCGTGCTGATTAGATGGATTGTGTCATCTGACGAGCGGGGGCCTGAGTAATCTATCTACACGGCTCCTTTTGTTGCTATGGGCCCCACTTCCATTCGAATTGCTTTGATGGGCTAGCATTAGACTGGCGCAGGTACTTCTGGTGCGTCGGGTACGCTAGCACGGCTGGATGGAGTGCAGGCGGAGTACGGAATCTCGTTTATTGGGGTGAGAAAGCTTTTTATTCATATAACAATACATATAACTTATTTTGACGTGCTTCTTACCGGCGAGTAAACTTCGTCTTGTATCTCGGCCCCTGTTGTGAATCAGTCTAAGGAGGCTAAAGTGAAAACTACCAAGAAGCTCGAAATCAAGAAGGTGACGCTGCGAAACCTGGATCAACCTACACTGGATGCGGTGGCAGGCGGCATTTTGACTCCGGGCCTCGCATATTCCTATACGGCCTGCGCTACCGGTCGCTTCGTCGATACGTGTCCGGGCTACAGAACGTGTGCCTAGACCGCTTGACTCTGGATCATCTGTGTAGCTGGGCCCTCTGAACGCTTAGTCGTTCGAGGGCCCCATCGTTGTCGGGGATCGCGCCGGAACGATGCTCGTGGCTGAGGCCCGCGGAGGCAGGTGGCGCAATCCGAAAACAATTACACTTGCATGATGACCGCCATCACCCTTAACTCCCTCGCCCGCGCCTCATCCGCGTACCTTCGTTCCGCAATGCATCAGCCCATTCAATGGCACGAGTGGGGTGAGGAGGCATTTGCTGTCGGCACAGCGCGAGAACAAGCCGATGCTGCTCGACATTGGAGCGGTGTGGTGCCACTGGTGCCATGTGATGGATCGCGAGTCGTATGACGATCCGGAAGTTGCGGCCATCGTGAATGAGCATTTTATCGCGGTGAAGGTGGATCGGGATGAGCGCCCGGATATCGACAGCCGCTATCAGGCTGCGGTGAGCGCGGTTAGCGGGCAGGGGGGATGGCCGCTTACGGCTTTTCTTACTCCGGACGGCAAGCCGTTTTATGGCGGGACATACTTCCCACCCCAGGACGGATATGGACGTCCCAGCTTCAAGCGCGTGCTGCTGAGCATTGCCAACGCTTACAAAGAAAAAAACGGCGATGTGATGGAGCAGGCGAAGATGGTGGAGACCACGATCGCACAGAACGAGTCGTTCGCCGGGCGCAGCGGGCGGGTTTCGGCGGGCATCGTTGCGGCAATTCAGAAATCGGCTTTCAGCATGTTCGATGCGCAGCATGGCGGGTTTGGGCAGGCTCCGAAGTTTCCGCATCCTTCGGCGCTGGATTTGTTGATCGAGAGGTATGCGAAAAGCGCCGCGGAGCTTCGCTCCGCTGGCCCCTTCGACTTCGCTCAGGGCGGGCAGCCGGGGGCGGCTGCCCCCACAAATGCTGAACAGCTTCGCAACGTGATCGTCACCACGCTTGAGCATATGGCCAACGGCGGAGTCTACGATCATTTGGCGGGCGGATTTCATCGTTATTCGGTGGACGAGCGCTGGGTGGTTCCGCACTTCGAGAAGATGTGCTACGACAACTCCGAGCTGCTAAAGAATTACGTTCACGGTTATCAGGCGACCGGCTCGGAGTTTTTCGCCAGCGTGGCCCGCGACATTATCCGCTGGATGGATGAGTGGCTGAGCGACCGCGACCACGGCGGCTTTTATGCTTCGCAGGATGCCGACATCAACATGGACGACGATGGCGACTATTTTACGTGGACGCTCGCTGAGGCGCGCGCCGTCTTGAGCGAAGAAGAAGCGCAGGTGGCCGCGCCGCACTACGACATCAACGAAGTCGGCGAGATGCACCACAATCCGGGGAAGAACGTGCTGTTTGTGCGTGCTCCGATCGAAGAGATCGTGCGGCGGATGAGCCTGAACGCCGAACGTGTGCGAGATCTGCTGGCATCGGCGAAGAATAAAATGTATGCCGCGCGGTTGCAACGGCCAACGCCTTACGTCGATAAGACGGTTTATGTGGGATGGAACAGCATGTGCGTTAGCGCATATCTGGAAGCGGCGAAGGTGCTTGGGCTGGAGAATGCGCGAAAGTTTGCTCTGCGGTCCTTGGATCGGATTCTGGCCGAGGCTTGGAAGCCGCATGGTGCGAGATCGGGCCGCGCGGGCGAGTCGACCGCGCCCACACATGCCGTTGCTGCGCAATTGTTGCACGTGGTCGCTTATTCCGATCCGAAGGCAGAGCACCGGGAAGTTTCCGGCTTGCTCGACGACTATGCAGCGACCGCGCTGGCTTGCCTCGACGCTTATGAGGCGACGGCCGATCTCAGCTACTTCAAGTTCGCGCGGGTGATCGCTGACGCGATGATCGCCAGGTTTTTCGATGCGGTTTCCGGAGGGTTCTTCGACGCTGAGCCGGCCGCCGATGGAAAGAGCTTGGGAGTGCTCTCGACTCGCCGCAAGCCGTTGCAGGATTCACCGACGCCGGCGGGAAATCCGATGGCAGCGATTGCGCTGCTGCGACTGCATCATTACACAGGGGATGCCGCGTATCGAGACCAGGCAGAACAAACGCTGGAAGCCTTTGCCGGAGTAGCCGAACAATACGGAATATTTGCCGCGACCTATGGAATCGCGGTGATTCATTTGTTGGAGAGTCCGGTGCAAGTGGTCGTGATTACCGGGGAGGGATCCGCGGATTCAGCAAGCGACCTTGCGGCCGTGGCCACCGCCGGCTTCGCCTTCAACAAAACCACGCTGCGGCTCGCGGCGAACCAGGCTGTCGCAGAAAATCTTCCTCCCGCTTTGGCGGAAACCATCCCGAACCTGCCGCAGTTGCGCTCGGGCAAATCGTTTGCGGTGCTGTGTTCCGGTTTTGCGTGCCAACCGCCCGTCAGCGATGCTGCGGAATTGCAGCGCGCCTTGCAATCCACACTCGGGAAGTCTGCTTAAAGTCTGTCGTCCCGACTAGTGCTTGTCTTCCCGAGCGGCGCGAGGGATCATGGTTCTTCTTCCCTCCGGCAAGAACCGAGGTTCCTCGCGGCGCTCGGAATGACAATGGGGGGAAGATGGAATGCAAGAGCAGGGAGCACGGAACGACAAGGCGGCGAACGCGGAATGACGAGAGCAGGAAACGCGGGACGACAAGATCGGGAAACTCGGAATGACAAGAGAAACAAAATAAGAGCAAAAATGACAAGACAAAAAAACAGGGCCGACGGTTTATGTATGAAAGCCCGTCAGCCCAAATATAGCGAGCCCAAGGGTTCGGCCCGTTACTACTGGTTACTTTGGTGACCTTGCGGCCACCGAGCGGTGTCCGATTAGATAGTGACTCAACATTTACCGCACCGTGGATGGGGGTCAGTTATTAGTGGTACGTTTCCCCTCCCTCCGTCCGCGTGGATCTGCGGGACGGTGACCGCTGCATAGGTGGCCGCTAGTCCCAATATCAGGACTGCAATCCTGATTACTTGCTTCATGGTTTTTTCTCCTGTCGCGTCACGGATTCCCAAAATGGGCCTTCGTGACGCGGAGAGAATTATAAGGCACGAGTCAAGTCCTTTTGCAAGTATGACCTACGCGGCATCACGCCCACTAGCCCTTTTTCGCCCCGATCATTCGCTCTGACGGTCCCTTGACTTTCTTGTAAATACAGTAAAATCTGTAGGTTACCAAAGTAACCGCGATGGGCGTGTGTCGGAACCCTAGAAGGGCGTTGCTCCAAATAAATATTTCGTAAAAAATGCGGGATTCCGCCAGTTTAGACGGAAACGCGGAAAAACAGGCAACTTAACCGAGGGACTTTGAGCCGGCCTTGGCCGACAACGCAGAACCACTTCGTAGGGGGACCGCTGCAGAGGCGCAAGTCCATGACTCTCTTCCCGACGACTGACGAGATCGGTGTCCGGGAAAGAGCACGATCCACCATCCCTTCGAACATCGGGATCAGAGAATCCGCGGGCAGAGGATGATGGATGTCGGACAGCCCATGCTCCCAGCGCTGAGGCCGCAGCAGGGTCGACATGGCTTCGCGCGCCGGACTCTTGCGTAGTGCGTAGTACAACCAGACGGCTAGGGCACAGTTGTAGGCTGCCAAATCGACCGAATCAAAAACGACCACGCTGAGGTGGTAGCCCGTCCACGAGGCGTTCAGACCCAGTTCCACCGTTGCAAAGATGCCGAAGCCAAGGCAAATGCCGAAACTCTGCTGCTTGCGACTTACCCCCAAGTAGCGGGCGAACAACAATAGGAAAAGCACCATACCCACTTGGATAACTCGCATGCAACGCTGCGCAGTCATGATTGCCTGAACCCACGGTGCGGTATCCGACGAACCGTTGGAGACCGACACCACGCCAGCCACCAAGAGCATCACGAGGCCCGCCCATTTGAACAGCACGGTGCCCAGATCTTCAACGTGTGGAAAGGCCGGAATATATCGAGGAATGCCTCGTGAATAACCATGAAACCTAGAACGACGCTGATTGCGGTGCAAAACGACGAAACGTAAAACAGAAGCCAGGTCACGCAGATAGGTCGGAAACACTACCGCGAAGACAAGAATTTGAGTGACGATGTAGGCAAAGAAACACTTGAAAATTCGATACTGGCCACGGCGAAACAAAGTAATGGCGATCGCCGTCTCAAGAACGGGATGTACGCACCAAAATGCATTCAACAGAATGTCGACTTTGTTGCTCATCCAAAAAGTTTCCCTAACTCCGAAACAGCGCTGCCGGCCATCAGCGCCCAACGTCGCGAAATGCATTGGTAAGAGCGGTTCAGCGTTATTAAAGAAGTTAAATGTTTTGACACGCGGGTTCAATGCACTCAGGTAACCGAAAGTAACGTTACCTTCGGGCCATAGCGGTGTGGTGGTGAAGCTGCTGAAAGAGGCTGGCTGCGGTAGAGGGTCTACGTGTCGCCGGGATTTTCTCCCGGGATGGTGGGTTGCGAGCCAGAATATTCAGCCTGCCTAGCCGCCGCGAAATTTGGGCAGAGGTAAATTTCAGCGCCTTGATATTTTCGTTCAGTTCGCTCTCGAGCAAGCTTAATTCCTTGTAAATCGCCGGCGACGGCGCAACCTGGGAGCGCGATAGATCGAAGTCTATCATCCCCTCGAAAATCGGAACCGGAGAATCCGAAGGCCGACCGCGATGAACATCAATCAGTGTTTGCTCCCATCGCTGAGGCTGTGGCAGGGGATATATAGCTTCGCGGGCCGGACTCTTCAATGCGTAGTTCAGCCAAATGAATAGCGGGCAGATGTAAGCCGAGACATTGATCAGGCTCAGCGTATCATCGCTCAGATGATAGCCAGCCATGGAGCGTAACTAGGACCAATTCCACAACGGCAACGATGGCAAAGCCCAAGGCGACGCCGAAACTCTGCTGCTTTCGGCTTACTCCCACATAGCGAGCGGAGATCAACAGGAAAAGCGCCATTCCGGCCTGAGCGCACCGTAGGCTGCTCACAGCGGCTATGATGGCGTGCCCCCAGGCCGAGGTATCCGGCGATCGAGTGAAGACCGCAATTACGCCCGCCACCAAAAGCATCAGCAGCCCCGCCCACTTGAACAGCATGATCCCGAGGTCCCTCAGCGTGTGGAAGGGCTGGAACAGGTCGAGAAAAGCTTCGTAAATCGCCATGAAACCCGCAACTACACTGATTGCCTCAAGCGACCAGGAAAGGTACAAGTAGGCAGAGTCGGTGTACAGGTAGGTCGGAAAAGCAACTGCAAACATTACGATCTCATTGACGATATAGAGCGAAGAAAAACTTAAATGCGCGGTGCTGACCGCGACGGAGCATCACGTCACAATCGCCATCTGCAGGATGGGGTGCGCGATCCACAGAGCGCGAGTAACGATCTCAATTTCGCTCATCGGAACAATTCCTGGGCACTTCGAGGGAGTACGTCCGGGCAAGAACCCAACGTCGCAGACACCAAAATACACCTTTAGCCCAGGCTTGCGAAAGCGGATCGTGACGCCGCTTTCTAGGCGTCAGGAACCGAGTGGATGTAGGCGCGCATCATGCGCACTTCGTCATCCTTCTCGTTCAAATCGTGCAGCAGAATGTCGCGCAACGAAACCATCCCAACCAGCTCTCCTTCGAAGCAGACGGGCAGGTGACGGAAGCCGTTTTGCCGCATCAGGGCCATGCAATTTTCCAGCTCGTCGTTCGTGCCGATGGAAACCGGATCGCCGGTCATGACTTCCGCGAGACAGGTGGCACCGGGGTCCCGGCCTTCGGCTACTACGCGTTTCATCAGGTCGCGTTCGGAAAAAATTCCCACCAGTTTGCCGTTGTGCATAACGGGAACTGCGCCGATATTGTGCTCCACCATGCTGCGCACGGTTGCCAGCACGGTCTGGCTCATCTCCGCCTGCCAAGTCTCCTGATTCTTGATCAGATCACAGATACGCATTTGGTCCTCCTGAGCCTGTGGTTCGTTCCCACTCCAAAAGCTGTACCGGAGCGCGAGTATAGGCCTAAACGAGATGCATGGAAAGAACAAAGGGTTGGGGAAGAAGAGAAATTCCGGCTGCTGTGAACCATTTCGGGAGCCAACCCCGGTCAACGAATCCGCGTTTCCCTTGCGGCCTGATGTCTTATCTGCGCGAAGCTTTTTCTTCCCCGAGGAATACGAAATACGACGAAGTGCTCAAGGCGGAAGGCAAACTTCCGTGAGGCCGAGCCGTGAGAATGATTTTGTATTCTCCGACGCTTCCCAGATTCATTTCCGCGAATGCGTCCGCGGTTTGTTTTCCCGCCAAAGCTTGTGGTTCCGCGCATGGTTCAATCACCGCCAGCCGCGCCAGAAACTCATACAGATCGCTGCAGCGGCCTTGTCCCGGAACCACGAAAGAGACCTCCGCATGTTGCGAAGAAAAGTGCCAAGCCAGCGAAGCCGCCAGATTTACCGCATGTTCGTAGGCCAGCGCCGAGATTAGCCCAGCGGCCGGATTGTCAAACACGATGCACAGCTTGCGCTCGTCCTCGCGGCTGAACTCGCGCACTTTTAACGATCCGGACTTGGCAGTCGCCTTCCAGTCGACATGGCGCGCCGAATCCTCGGGCATATACTCGCGGATACGATATAGGTCGGAGCCGCGCCCGCGCACAAAGCTCTCCCACTCTCCGCGCACCAGCGGCAGGATTTCAAATAGCTCATCGGCTGGCTCAACCGGCGGGATACGCCACGATTTCGCGCTGCAGCGCGATGTGCCGGCTCTTGGTAAGGAAGGCAAAGGGAAACCGGGTGGCTACGCCGAAACTCGATTCGCAATAACGCCCGCGCCGCTCAAAACGCAGTTCTAACTCCGCCTGTAACTGCGCTCCCGGCGGCAAGTACGGAAAATAAACCATCCCGTCGAAAATTCCCGCGCCGGGCGGAGTTGCGTTCACCCGGATCACACGCCAGTCGCGCATTCTTAGCCATTGATTTTCAGCAGAGCGATGCGGCGGAAAAGCGAACATTGTCGGCTCCCAACGCCATTGCTTGCCGGTTTTTTTCTTCCTGCGCGCCGCCACCACGCGAATCGAGAACGAAGGCAGGAAGCGCCGCGGGTTACGCAGCATGATCCGTCCCACGACTGGTTGTCCGGCAAATACGTGTTCGGGCAGACGGACCTCCAATTCCAAACCACTCAGCACCAGCGCAGAGACCACACCGGAGACCAGAATCGCAGCCAGCATGGCGGCAACCACAAGGTAGAGCAGATTATTTGCCGTGTTGAGCGCCGCGATGCCGATCACCAGCGTGACCAACACATAGACGACGCCAACCTTGGTAACCTCGTAGTCCAAAGTCTCGCGCAGGCGCTCGAAGCCACTCGGCGGGCCAAGTAAGGAACGGTGACGAGGCCCACAAACGCTGCCAGTAAGAGCGAGAGAGACGCAAGTACCACAGAAGCCCACAGGTTACCCGCCTCGCGCGAGGCAGTTGAAAACAACGCCGCCACAAATGCCAGACTCAATCCAACCAGTGCCAACAGGAATTTTAACCACATCTCCGCGGACGCCGAGTGCAACCATTCATAGCAAACACTGCCCGCTACACTGCGCCAGCCGGTATCGCCTTTACCGAATTGGGGAAACGGAGTTCACCTGTTCGGAGCGTAGCATCGCATGGGAGAACGAGCAATCGAGATCAGCTTGCGAGAAAAGCCTTCGTAACCCAGCCGGAGAGAGGTCGGAGAATAGACCCTAAAAGATGCGACTGCCTAGCGCCTACATCTAATGTCAGTCGAGAGTCAGAGAACTTAATTCTGCGGTGGCCGTTTCGTTTCCCTCTACTTTGTGGTAATCTTCGCCTCGCCCGTCGATCCGGTCCCGGTACATCAACATTTTGATCGCTCCTTTTGTCGACGGATTTGCTATCGATGCGATTTCTATCGACGATTTCTTAGTCGCCGATCCAAGGAGATTTTATGACCCTCACCAGGCGTGCTATCGCAGAATTTTTTGGGACCTTTTGGCTGGTGTTCGGAGGATGCGGCGCCGCAGTGCTCGCTGCGGGCTTTCCTGCGGTCGGCATCGGATTCGCCGGAGTAGCCCTGGCTTTCGGGCTGACAGTTCTCACGATGGCTTTTGCCATCGGACATGTTTCCGGCTGCCATTTGAACCCGGCGGTTAGTATTGGCCTGGTCGCAGGCAGACGCTTCGCTGCTTCCGATCTAATTCCCTATGTGATCGCCCAAGTCGCGGGCGCAATCGCTGGAGCAGGTGTGCTGTTCGTAATTGCCAGCGGAAATCCCAACTTCGATGTACATGCCGGTTTTGCCTCGAACGGATACGGCGCGCATTCCCCCGGAGGCTATTCCCTTCTTGCCGGCTTGGTCGCGGAAGTCGTACTGACAGCGTTTTTCCTGATCGTGATTATGGGCTCGACCGACGCACGCGCGCCCAAAGGTTTCGCGCCTATTGGCATCGGCTTATGCTTGACTCTGATTCACCTCGTCTCAATTCCGCTGACCAACACGTCGGTAAACCCCGCGCGCAGCACCGGCCCGGCACTCTTCGCCGGCGGATGGGCGCTGCAGCAGTTGTGGATGTTCTGGGTAGCCCCGATCATTGGCGGTGCGCTCGGCGGAGTGATCTATCGCTCTCTATTCTCCGAAGCGGTTGAACCCACGGTAAGAGGCGCGATGCGGATCGACCGCCCAGCATCTGAGCGGAAAGCTTAGCCGCTAAGGATCAGATCCAACAGAAACGGCGGGGAGATTGCCCGAGTCGAGTGCGATATCACCCGTGTCTGCAAACCGGGCTGGTAAGATCTTTCCTATTTTCGCGGTTGCGTCTGACTCTTGCCCTGCTTTAGCCCGAGTATTTCCAATTGCTGATAGCTTGCGACATAGACCTTGCCGTTGGCCACTACTGGAACCAGGTTCGCATCGCCGTTATAGTTCGGCCAAGGCCCGGCGTGAGCCTTAAAGAGCGTCGTCAGCTTATTGCCGACGGGCTCCGGGTTGAAGGCGTAGATCCCAAGATCGGCCCCCGGCGATACTGGCCGCGAGATCGCCCAGATGATCGGGTTGGCGGTCCCATTCGAGGATACGCTGGTGAAGAACCCGGGGAACTGCCCGCCGGAGATCGTCCCGCCGCCGATGGAGGTCAACTTCGGACTGGGCGAAGTTTGCAGCTTCCACACTTCCACTTGGTGGCCACCGCTACTCACCACGCGCGCTAAGCCGTCTGTCGGATCCACAAAATACGACTGGCCGCACCAGCATTTTCCGATGGAATAAATTCCTAAGACATTATTCTTGACGGTCGAATAACCACCCAGCTTGTCCTCGTTCATGAAGTACATGTGTCCATCTTTGCCGGCCGCCACCGCCAGGTGCGGAATTGACCCAGGCTGGTCGGGCAGTATTAACACACCGCCCGAGCCGAAATCGGCATCTGTTTGATCAAGGCTCGCCTGGTTTGAGGGAGTAAAGAGATCCACGACGTTGGTGAGGTTCGGCGATACCTTAACGACACTTTCCTGGATATTGGTCACACCGTCGTAGGTCGTTCCTGAAGGATCGGAATTGCCCGTGACGAACAACACGTTGCCAGAATCATCCGCTGCAGGTGCATAGCCAGACATCCAGATCGACGATAGGAAAAAGCTGTTCGGCGATTTGGGCTGGATATCGAAAACTTCGTTGGCCGAGAGCGGTGTTAACGTTGCCGCATTCCAACCGAGCAACCATCCGCGGGAAAGGTTCGCAGAAAAATCACAAAAGCTGCCGAATCCGGAGTAGACATTGCCATTCGCCAGGAGCAGGCCCGGACGCTGCCGCTGATACGTGGCATTAAAAGCAAAAGTGGTTCCGTCAGTAAGGGTGTGCGACGCAGTTACGATCTGCGGAGTCGCCTTGTCGGTCAGGCTGCCTAGATCGAGCGCGTGCACTCGGTAAGTTGGGCCTGTACTGTCTTGCGTGTACGCAATCACGTACAGCGTGTTGCTGGAAGGATCGATCACCGGGGTTGAATTGATACCGACGTTGGGGCCGTTGTTGTTGCAGCCGAGCGGCATCTGCACCGGCTTGCCCAGACTTTGCGTCAAGAGAACGGTGCTGGTATTGGCATCGATGGCGTAGACAGTATCGTTTTCGGTGACAACGTAGACGACATCGTGTGTTCCTGGAAACTTTCCTGCTGTGATGTTTACGCCCGGAACCACCAGAGGTTGCGCGTCCACCTGATCGTCAAGTTTCACCTTGAACAATAATCCGAACGAAGAACTACCCACGTTCGCCGGCGTGAGCACGGTTTCCGTAGAATTCCACCCGGTGCGGTAATTGTCATTGTGATAGGTAGTAACCGCGGTTTGCGAGGCAGATGTCAAAGCGCCAGCGAAAAGCAGTGCGGACAGTAAGCTTGCAAACCTTGCGAACGGACTAGAGTGAAATTTGCGACGAAGTGGCATTACCGGTTCTCCCAATAAAGTGGCAAGTGGATACTAGGCAGCTTGTGACGCCGAAGTCAATTGAAAGGAACTCTCAGAGGCGTAAGACTCTGTGCAAACCCTTGCGGGGCGGGCGTTCGCACGAAGGTCTATGTTGCACGTTGTTGAGGAGAGCTAAGCGAAATTTTCCAACCACTGACTACTGGCAATCGAAGTCGCTCTTAGTACTCCGCAATTTCTTTCATTGCGCGGAAAAGATCGTTGACCTGCGGCAGGGTGGCGTCTTCCAGAATTGGCTGGTAACCGACAAACGTGTCGGTGGCTGCGACGCGGCGCACCGGCGCATCCAGCTGGTCGAAGAGTTGGTCCGCGATGCGCGCCGCAATCTCCGCGCCATAGCCCCAGCTTAATGTGTCTTCATAGGCCACGAGCGCGCGATTCGTCTTCGCCACAGAAGCTGCAATCGTCTCCCAGTCAAACGGATTCAGGCATCGCAAATCGACGAGCTCGACTTTTACGCCATGTTCCTGCTCGAGTTTCTGAGCAGCCTGCAGCGCCCGCGGCACGATAGCACCGTAAGTAATCACCGTTAGATCCGTTCCCGGATGCACGATCTTTGCCTTGCCGAACGGAATCATGTATTCGGGACCGGGGTAAGGCGCGCGACCGTACGTCTCGCGATAAAGGCGCTTGTGCTCCAGAAAAAGCACAGGATCATCGCATCGAATCGCGGTACGCAAGAGCCCTGCCGCATCGAGAGCGTTCGAGGGAAACACCACACGCAAACCCGGAATATGGGTGAACGCGCTCTCGCCGCACTGCGAGTGATAAATCGCGCCGCCGGTAAGATATCCGCCGATCGGCACGCGAATCACCAGCGGGCAAGAGAACGTATTATTTGAGCGCCAGCGAATCACCGACATTTCGTTGCGAATCTGCATCATCGCCGGCCAGATGTAGTCGAAGAATTGAATCTCCGCCACCGGCTTCAGCCCGCGCGTAGCCATGCCGATGGCGCGGCCCACAATGGCGGCTTCGGCCAACGGCGAATTGAACACCCGGTCCGGGCCAAACTCGTTCTGCAAGCCAAAGGTCAGTTTGAAGACTCCACCTTTGCCTTTCACCAGCTTGCGCTTCAAGTACTCCTCGCGGCTGCAATCGGCCACGTCCTCGCCGAAGATCACAATGCGCTCGTCGCGCTTCATCTCGTCGCGCAACGTAGCGGTGAGTAGATCGGCTATAGTCTTCGCCGCCGGCTTCTTGCCGTCTGCAGAATCGGAGCCTACAAGGGCCGGCGTAGCGAACGCTTCTGAAGTCGGATCGAGATCGGGCGAATATACGTATTTCAAAATGCTCTCGGGCGCAGGCGGCAAGGCGGCGAGAGCGAGATCCACTGCTACCTGCAGTTCTTCTTCAACCCGTTTTTCGAGTTCGTTGATGCCCTTCTCATCGAGCATACCTTCGCGCAGCAGGAACATCTGCATACGCGAGACGGGATCGCGGGCCGCATCGCGCTCTCGTTCGGCGTCCGGCCGATAGAGGCGCTCATCGTCCGACAGCGAGTGCGAATACGGACGAATCACGTGTGCGTGCACGAAAGCCGGCCCGTGGCCGTCACGGCAATATTGTGCAGCACGGTGAAGCGCACCATAGCTGGCCACTGGATCGGTGCCATCGACTTCCTCAAAATGAAAATTGGGGAATCCGGAAACCAATCGCGAGATGTTGCCTCCCGCGGTCTGGACCTCAACCGGAACCGAGATAGCATAACCGTTATCCTGCACGCAGAAAATAACTGGCAGCTTGTTCAGTGCCGAGGCATTCATCGCCTCCCAAAATTCACCCTCGCTGGTGGTGCCATCACCCAAAGAAACATAGGTCACTTCGTCGCCGTGAAAAATTACATCTTTGAACTGGCGATAATCCGGAGTGTTATTGGTCGTCGGAATTTCCGCCGCCTTGGGGCGCTGCGCAAAATAGCGTCCGGCCTCGGCGCATCCCACCGCCTGCAGAATTTGCGATCCTGTCGGCGACGACTGGGTCACAACATTTAAGTTCTTGTAACCCCAGTGCATGGGCATTTGGCGTCCGCCCGAAGTCGGATCATCAGCCGCTCCCACCGCCTGTAAAAACATTTCCAGCGGCTTCGCGCCCAGCGCCAGACACAACGCCTGGTCACGGTAATAAGGATAGAACCAGTCGTAGGCCGCTTTCAGCACCATCCCGGCCGCCACGCTGATGGCCTCATGCCCGGCGCCTGACATTTGGAAGAAAACCTTCTGCTGACGTTTCAGCAGGATCTCCCGGTCATCAACTCGCCGGGAGGTATACATGAGGCGGTAGGCTTCGATCAGTTGCTCACGCGTCAGCCCTTCGTAGCTGCGAGCTTTCTTTCCGTTCGCCAGCGAGAGCTTGGGGTCAGTTCTGGTTGTCGCCATCCGGTTCCTGATCGGATACTAAATGAATCCGCTAGTTCGCTGCCAGATTGCGCAGTGCGGCCTAGTAAGGTGCGCAGCACCATCGGGCAGGTTGTATTGTAAATCGAAACCGGGTATTGGAAAACATGGAAGTTCGCACCGGTGGTAATCACGGCCGGCCCCATACTTTGGTTAGACATCGCTCCAGGTCCGCGAGCAAGTCGTCCGTATCCTCAAGCCCGATATTCAGCCGGACAATCCGATGCCCATAATTCGGGCGTCCCTTCGATCCGTTGAAGTCATAAGCCACAGCCAGACTGGTCACCCCACCCCAGCTGTAGCCGATCTCGAATAACTCCAGGGCATCGACAAAGGCTAGAACTTCGGTTTTGGTGGCTTCCGGCTTGAAGACAATGGAGAAAACACCCGCCGAGCCGGTGAAGTCGCGACACCAGAATTCATGCCCGGGCGAGCCTTCGAGCGCGGGATGCAGCACGCGTTCAATCTCCGTACGCGCAGCAGCCAGCCAGCGAGCTAGGCGTAGCGCGGAAGGTTCAATGTGCTTCAACCGCACCGCCATGGTCCGCATGCCGCGGAGGGCCAGACTGCAATCATCGGGCGACGCCCCGCAGCCCAGAAGTTGCTGGGTCGCTCCCAACTGCTCGTACAGAGTTTTGTCTTTCACTGTGACCGAGCCCAGCAGCAAGTCGCTGTGGCCGCCAACATATTTCGTCAGGGCCTGCATGGTGATGTCGACGCCGTGGGCAAATGCGTCGAAGAATATTCCTCCGGACCATGTATTATCGAGCACCGCGAGTACGCCTCGCGCGTGCGCGGCATCCACGATGGCTGGCACGTCCTGCACTTCCATGGTGATTGAGCCCGGACTCTCACACCAGACCAAGCGCGTATTCTCGCGGAGAAGATCTTTGATATCACCGCCGACTTCCGGCGGGTAGAAGCTCGTTTCCACCCCGAAACGGCGCAGCACATTCCGGGCAAGCTTTCGATTCGGTGTATAAACGCTCTCCGGAATCAGAATGTGATCGCCGCTCTTAAGAAACGCGAGGTTGATCAGCGCGATCGCACCCTGGCCTCCGGGCATGATGATGGTCCGATAACCTTTTTCAAGCTCGCAGATTTTGCCGGCCAATTCCAGCGTGGTAGGCGTGCCGTAAAGGCCGTAGGAATAACCAACCTCGTGCTGATCCCAGCTGTCGTCGACCGAAGCGGCGTCGGGAAATAGCGTGGTCGAGCCACGGTAAACCGGACTCGCCAGCGACCGGTATCCCTCCGGAACCTGCACGTCGGAGTGAATTAAACGCGTCTTCCAGCTCTTGCTCATTGCAGAATTATACGGATGCAGCGCGCCGTGTGAGCAAAAACAGTTCCGGGACGGCGTCTAGCGATTGAACGAATCTAATGGTACTCAACGGGGAACAAGCGGTCTTAGCGCACATCACTTGTGGGAATTTCTAATCGTTTCCTTGCGAGCTCCCCCGGATCGCAGCATCAGCGATGTCGATCGGCTCTTCGATCATTTATCCTGAAAGAGCATGATTCAGGTTCGCCGCGCTTTCGACCCAAGTTCGATCAAACTCGTGATTTTCGACCTCGACGGCACGCTGATCGACTCACGTCTCGATCTGGTCCACTCCGTCAATGCGGCGCTGCGCCACATCGGGCGACCCGAGTTGCCGGATAATGTGATCGCCAGCTACGTGGGAGATGGCGCCCCAATCCTGATTCAGCGGGCGCTGGGCGGCGAGGTCGTCGACGACGCGGTGGTGCGCCAGGGTTTGCAGTTTTTTCTTTCGTATTATCGCGAGCACAAACTCGACCACACCACGGTCTATGGGGGCGTGTTTGAGGCTCTCCAATCCATACAGAACTCGCCACGCCAAGGCTCAAACGGAAATCACAGCCCGAACTCGAATGTGGTCACGCGGCAAATGGTGGTGCTCACGAACAAGCCGGTTGTCCCCTCTCGCGCAATCATCGAAGCACTCGGCATGGGTCCGTTCTTCAGCCAAATTTACGGCGGTAACAGTTTTGCGACCAAGAAGCCCGATCCCGAAGGAGCACGAAAGTTGCTCGTAGAATCCGGCGTGCGTCCGGAGGAGGCGGTGATCGTCGGCGATTCTCACGTCGATGTGGAAACCGGTCAAAATGCAGGCCTATGGACGGTAGGCGTGACCTATGGTTTTGCGCCCCACACTCTCCACGGGAATCCGCCGGACGTGCTCGTGGATGCTCCCGGCGAACTCGTCGAGGTTTTCGGGGTGGGTGCTAGGTCTTAGGTGTCAGCTGTTAGGTCTTCATGGTAAGGAAGACCTAACTCCTAAGACCGTTGCCAACGCGGCTGCGCGTTCGTGTCCCTAGTTGCACTCATGTAAACTCTTCCGACCATGAACGATGCACCAAGTAGCTTCACTGCTTCCGAGCTGCGCAAGCTGCGCGGCATGAAAAATCCTTATGGCATCCAAAAGTTTCTCGACGATGCTCCCTACCATCTTGCGGATACCGCTTGGTCGCCGCGCCGGGTGCTGGCCGAGCAAACGGCACACTGCCTCGAAGGCGCGATCTTTGCCGCAGCCGCGCTACGGTTCAATGGATATCCGCCTCTCTTGCTCGACTTTGAAGCTGAGCACGATACCGACCATGTCCTCGCCATCTTTCGCGAGAACGGCTGCTGGGGCGCCGTCGCCAAATCAAACTACACGGGATGCCGCTGGCGAGAACCGATTTACCGGACGCTGCGTGAACTTGCTTTGAGTTACTTCAATGTCTATTTCAACTTGCGCCGGGAACGAACGCTGAGGCGCTATTCCGTTCCGGTGAACTTAAAACGCTTCGATCGACAGAATTGGATGACCACGGACCAACCGGTGTGGTTCATCGTCTATCACCTGTTCGAGATCAAGCACTATCCCCTGATCACGCCAGCCATGGCCAAGCGTTTGCATCGCGCAGACGATCGCTTATTTCAGGCAGAGTGTCTGGGAAAAGCTTTGAAGAAGAAAGACTAGAAAACTGGCAGCAAATAAATTTCACGCGGCGGGACGATCTGCAAACAAATCATCCCGACGCGCAGTTTTATCACCTCATTCGATCAACTACTTCTTACTGAACCGGCAGCACGATCTGGCCGAAGGTTCCTGCTAAATTGTTGTCAGGACCAGCGGTGAAGAAGAGTTGGTTCAGAGCGCCATCGCTGGCCGTTCCGCCGCCAAACTCTATGCCCCACAGTTGGTTGATGTGGATCGGCTTTCCGTTGGTGTCCGCTATCGTCCCCACAATCTGGCCGGTAATGCTGTTAAAAGCGTTGATCGTGCCGGTGTTGGTGTTGTTTGAGACCAGCAACGTGTTGCTCAGCGGTCCGAAAGTCTTGGGCGCGATGGCAAATCCCCAGGGCTGGTTGAGCGGCGCTCCCTCGGCTACGCGCTTCAGGAACACGCCGCCTTCGCTGTAAATATCGATATAGCCTCCCGCCGCGCCCGCGCTGCTGGCAAACGAAACATAGACCAGTCCTCCGAAATCTTGGATGCCAAATGGAGTAAATCCCACGGTGACAGTCGAGTCGGTGAACGACGTCACAAGGTTGAATTTGGCGTCGAAAACGTCCACCTTATTGTTGGCATTGTCGGCAGCGAACAGGAAATTACCCGACGGGTTACTGGTTATTGCCAGTCCGGTATAGACTGCGCCGGGAGTGGTGACGGCAATGATCGCCGCATTGGGATTTGATTGCGGCGCCCAGCCGCTAATGGTTCCATCCAGGGTGGCAAAGAGGAAGATCGACGGCCATCCCTGAACCTGAAAGTCCTGCGATCCGTTGTGCACAATGCCTGTAGGCGAACCCGGACCCTTACCAGTAGCGGAGGGAATCAACACCTCCAAACCCTCTTTCGTGCCGTTCCCCGTATATAGAGTGGACCAGCCCGAGCCTTGATCGCTGATCCAGAAAGGTCCACCGGGTCCATACGCGAGTCCCCATCCATTCACCAGCAGAGGGTCCGTGTGATTGCCTCCGCCCGTTTGATTTGAAACCAAGTTGGTGAGTTTATATTGCGCTGCGGCCATGCTGGGAAAAAGCATCAGCACGAGGCCGAATAGAGTTGCGAGCGAAAAAGCGCGGCTGTAGCAGCGGGACATGTCGATTTCCTCCTTCGTGAGCCGAAGTGGGCGCAATCGGGCGCTCGTTCCTCCACCATCGATTTCCCATCGGCTCGTGAACAAATCCTAAGGATTGAAGGGTTTAGCCCGTGTCAGGGAGATGTAATCAGTTTGTCTATTTTCTGTCTGTAAACTTTTTTCATCGAAATGACTGCAGAGACGCGGAGCGGAACTTATTTGTTCTTCAGCCCGTACGATAAAATGTGCGCGTGATTCCTTGCAGTTTTGCCTTCATCGTCCTGCTTGCCTCTGCGCTGGCTTACGGTCAGGATCAAGCCGTGCTCAATTTAACCCCTGATAAAACTGGGGCACTCTCGCAGGAGCAGATGCAGCAGCTATTTCGTGTGGTCGCGGAAAAAGACATGGAGAACGACAAGCGGCTGCGCGACTATACCTACGTTGAGCGCGATGAAGAGCACAAACTCGACGGTAAGGGTCAAGTAAAATCCAGCGAGGCGAAGACCTACGAAGTCATGGAGATCTACGGCGAGCAGGTGCAGCGGTTGATCGAGAAAGACGATAAAGCTCTCGACGCCAAGAGTGCTGCTAAAGAGGAAGAGAAGATTCAGAAGATCATCGACAAGCGCAAGAACGAATCCGAAGACGTGCGCAGGAAGCGCGAAGAAAAAGAAGAGAAAGATCGCGAACAGGGACGCAAGTTTGTGCTCGAAGTTGCCGACGCCTACAACTTCCACTTGGTGGGAAACGAATCGCTCGGCGGCCGCGACGCCTGGGTCATCGACGCCGAGCCGCGCCCCAGGTATGAGCCGCACATGAAAGAGGCGAAGTTCCTGCCCAAGTTTCACGGCCGGGTATGGATCGACAAGAATGAAGCCCAACTGGCCAAGATGGACATCGAGTGCATCGACACCGTTTCGTTGGGATGGTTCCTGGCACGCGTTCATAAAGGGTCTCGAATCATTTTCGAGCAAACGCGAATTAACGATGAGGTCTGGTTGCCCAAGCATCTTGCGCTAAAAGTAGATGTGCGCCTCGCCTTGCTCAAAAATTTCAACGTGGAGGTGGAACAAGCCTTTCGCGACTATAAGAAATTCCGCGCCACAACAAAGATTGTAGGCGTGGGGGAAATCACCCACTAGTCGGCAACTTCGTCGAGTCGACTCTTGATATTTCTTCTGGCTGGGCGGTTTGAACCCGAACCTGTGTCGGCATCATCTACTACTTTCAACCTTATCTTCACCTGCTGGATCCGGGGAACCCATGTCTTCTCAGTTGACACCGCTTGCCGCTGATGCTCGCGGCGACGCTTTTCCAACGCTGACTGCCGAGCAGATCAACCGTATACGTCCGTTGAGCAAAGTACGAAAGGTAAAGGCGGGCGAAATTCTGTTTGAGCCAGGCGATAGCGACGTCCCGTTTTTCGTGGTCCTCTCCGGGAGTCTGGACATCGTGCAACCGGACCGGCAGGGCGAACGCCTTATCGTGAAGCATGAGGCCGGGAGCTTTACCGGGGAGATCACAATGATCTCGGGACGCCTCAGCCTCGCACGCGGCCGCGTGACTGCGGCCGGCGAATTTCTCGAAGTGAGCAATCACGACTTACGAACGCTGGTCGCCCGGGATGCCGAGCTGAGCGAAATCTTCATGCGCGCCTTCATCCTGCGCCGGGTGGAGTTGATTAACCGCGGCGCCGGGAACGTGATCTTGCTCGGGTCACGGCACTCCGCGCAAGCGCTTCTGCTGCGCGAGTTTCTAACCCGCAATGGACACCCTCACACTTACGTCGATCTCGACACCGACTTTACTTATCAGGATTTGCTCGACCACTTTCACGTAACCGTCGAAGATGTCCCCATTGTCATTTGCAACAACCGCACCGTCCTGCGCAGCCCGTCGATTCAGGAGCTGGCGAAATGCCTGGGCCTGAACGCGCACATCACAGCCTCGGAAGTGAGAGATCTGGTGATCGTCGGCGCAGGACCTTCTGGACTCGCCGCGGCGGTTTATGGCGCGTCCGAAGGCCTGGATGTTCTGGTGATTGAGGCTAACTCTCCCGGCGGACAGGCGGGCTCGAGTTCCAGGATCGAAAACTATCTTGGCTTTCCCATGGGAATTTCAGGAAACGAACTGGCCGGGCGCGCCGCTGCGCAAGCACAGAAATTTGGCGCGAAGGTACTGATCGCGAACACCGTAACGAAGTTGAATTGCGACAAGCGCCCATACGAGTTGACCGTGGACTGCGGCAAGACCATTCGCGCACGCACTGTGGTGATCGCCAGCGGCGCGCAGTATAACAAGCCCGATATCGACAACCTGAAGAAGTTCGAAGGCCAGGGAGTTTATTACGGAGCTACCTACATTGAAGCTCAGTTGTGCGGCAAAGACGATGCCATTGTAGTGGGCGGCGGGAACTCGGCTGGCCAAGCAGCGGTTTATTTGTCGCAGACGGCGGGCAAGGTCCACGTGCTGGTTCGCTCAAGCCAGTTGTCGGATACGATGTCGCGTTACCTCATCCAGCGCATCGAAGAAAACCCCGCGATCGAAGTGCACTATCGAACGGAGATCGTGGCTCTCGACGGTGATGCGCAACTGGAGCGGGTGACCTGGCGGGATAAGAACACAGGCGAGGCTTCGACTCACGATATCCGCCACCTGTTCATTATGGCGGGAGCGTCGCCGCGCACCGAGTGGCTGAACGGCTGCCTGGCGCTCGACAGAAAGGGCTTCATCCTCACCGGACGGGATCTCGATCCGGTTCTACCCGACTTTCATTGGCCGCTTCAGCGCGTGCCACTCATGCTTGAGACCAGCATCCCGGGAGTGTTCGCAGTGGGTGATGTTCGAGCCCAAAGTGTGAAGCGCGTCGCCTCCGCCGTAGGTGAAGGATCGATCTCGATCTCTCTGGTGCATCGAGTGCTGGCGGAGTTGTAGGCGAGCAGTGATGGCATTTGGACCGCGATATAATAGGAAGATTCTCGCTCGACGAAATTGCCTCCTGTGCATGCAGTATCTGTGTGGCGAGAAAACCGAGGGCGGTTGTCCCCACATAAGGATTTTCGCTTCGCAGTGGCTAAAAGCTAACGGCTAAGAGCTTTCTTCCATGGACTTCAAACTCGTTTCCGACTACAAACCGCAGGGTGACCAGGGCCGCGCCATTGAATCGCTGCTGCGCGGAGTGTACGACCGCGAGCAGCATCAGGTTTTGCTGGGCGTCACGGGTTCGGGCAAAACCTACACCATGGCCAAGGTGATCGAGGCGGTCAACCGTCCGGCGCTCGTGATGGCGCATAACAAAACTCTCGCGGCGCAGCTTTATCACGAGTTCAAGAATTTCTTTCCGCACAACGCGGTCGAATATTTCGTTTCCTATTACGACTACTACCAACCCGAGGCCTATGTTCCGGCCGCTGACTTATTCATCGAAAAAGAAGCGACCATCAACGACGAACTCGACAAGCTGCGGCTCTCGGCGACCAAGTCTTTGTTCGAGCGCCGCGACGCGCTAATCGTGGCATCGGTGAGCTGCATCTACGGCCTGGGATCGCCCGAGGCCTACTACGGCATGATGCTTTTTCTGGAAAAAGGCCAGAAGATCACGCGCGAGGACATCACGCGCAAGCTGGTCGACATTCTTTACGAGCGCACCAACGGCGAGTTCAAGCGCGGCACGTATCGCGTGCGCGGCGACGTGATCGAAGTCTTCCCTACCTACGACGACATGGCATACCGAATCGAGTTGTGGGGAGATCAGGTAGAGTCGCTGGCGCAGATCGATCCGCTGTTTGGCACGGTGAAGCAGAAGTATATGCGGTTACCAATTTACCCCAAGACGCATTACGTGATGAAAGATGAGACGCGTGCGTCGGCGGTCGAGTCGATCAAGAAAGAGCTGGCGTGGTGGGAAGTGGAACTCGAAAAGCAGGGCCGCGTGGTTGAAGCGCAGCGGGTTCACCAGCGGGTGAAGTTTGATCTGGAAATGATTAAGGTGATGGGCTACTGCCACGGTATCGAGAATTATTCGCGGCACTTTACGGGACGCATGCCGGGCGAGCCTCCACCCACGCTGCTGGATTATTTTCCGCGCGATTATCTGATGTTCATCGATGAGTCGCACCAGACGATCCCGCAACTGCGGGGCATGCACGCCGGTGACCGCTCGCGCAAGGAAACGCTGGTGGAATATGGCTTCCGCCTGCCCTCGGCGCTGGACAACCGTCCACTGACTTTTGACGAATTTGACCATCGCACCAATCAACTCGTTTATGTTTCGGCAACGCCGGGACCGTATGAGTTGACCAAGTCAGCGGGCGTCGTTGTAGAGCAGATTATTCGGCCGACGGGGTTGATTGATCCCGAGGTCGAGATTCGTCCGGTGAAGGGACAGATCGACGACTTGCTGCACGAGATTCGCGCCCGCGTGGAGAAGGGCGAGCGCGTGCTGGTCACCACGCTGACCAAGCGCATGTCCGAAGACCTGGCCGAGTACTACGCCGAGGTTGGCGTGAAGTGCCGCTACATGCATTCGGAGATTGAGACGCTGGAGCGGGTGAAGATTTTGCGCGATCTGCGCAAAGGCGAGTTCGATGTATTGATCGGCATCAATCTACTGCGCGAGGGCCTGGACCTGCCAGAAGTCTCGTTGGTGGCAATTCTAGACGCGGATAAAGAAGGCTTCCTGCGCTCGCAAGGTTCGTTGATCCAGACGATCGGCCGCTGCGCCCGCCATCTGAACGGGAGAGCGATTCTCTACGCTGATCGCATGACCGATTCCATGAAGCGCGCCATCGACGAAACCCTGCGCCGCCGCGCCATTCAGACTGCCTACAACGAAGAGAATGGAATCACGCCGGAGTCGATCGTACGCCCGCTCGATATGACACTGGCCGGAATCGTCGCCGCCGACTACACCGACCTGACTGGCGGCGAAGCCGAAGGCATGCCGGAATTCAAATCGCAGCCGGAATTAGACGCGTATGTCGTGAAGCTCGAAAGCGATATGCGCGAAGCGGCCAAGCGGTTTGAGTTCGAGAAGGCGGCGAAGTTGAGGGATACGATTAAGGAATTGAGGACGAAGGAGTTTTTGTTCGCGTGACGCGGGAGTGATAGGCCGAAATCGTTTATAGAAATCTCAATCTAATTCCTAGCGTGGCCGATCATCGTCAGTACGATCAACAATTCCCTTCAGTTCACTATCGTTGGTACCTCGGATCCGCTTGTATTCATCGAGCGAGATAATCACGGACATGTCACGGTTTCGTCTGCGGATAGATACCGGTTCGCGCAAGGCGGCCTTGAGTACGGCGCCGAAGCGTTGCCTCGCGTCGGACGCGGACACAATCTTCATGTATCGACTATCGGCAGAATTGTCGATTGGTGGAATTCACCGTCCGTACGCCGCGCTGGCAGCCAGCGGCTTGCGATGAAACGTATAACCGTCGAATGTTTCGGAGCGGAAGTTTAGGTTGGGGGCGCAGAGCTTTTCGGTTTGGCTTAGGAAAAGATATCCGCCGGGTTCCAAGTAGAGATGCAGACGCTCGAGCAGCGCGATCCGCTGGGCACGCGAAAGCTGAGGTAGCACGTCCATGCAGAAGATGCAGTCAAAGCGCCCGATATAGCCGGGCCGCGCCAGGTTCATGCAGTTGAAGGTCACCATGCTGCGCAGACGCGGCTTGACCAGCAGATGCGCCCCATTGGCGGGAACATTCTGAGAACCGGCTCTCTGTTTTGCCTCGTAGCGACCGTCATACCGGCTATCGTCCCGGCCTGCGCTCAGGTCTTCATCATCTGCGTCCGCGTTGACTGGCAAAATCGCGGGCGAGCTGATTTTCGAGAAATGACTGCGAATGCTCGCTGGCGGCAACCCGTCCAAAGCGGACTGAGGATATACGCCGCGGTCGGCGGCCTCAATATTCTGCGGCAGCAAGTCGCTGCCCACGATATGGATTGTCAGTCCGGCAAGATTCGGCGTAGCGTTTTTGCTGGGAGCGCTATCGACAATTCCTCCACTGCGAGCGGCTTTTCCGCTTCCGTTCGAGTTGCTTGCAATCGAGTTGTTCGCCGCGCTGTTGCTCACCGCATCGCAAACCGCCATCGCGATGGAGTAAGTCTCTTCACCCGTGGCGCAGCCGGCGCTCCAGATGCGGAGTGGGTTGGGTCCATCGGCCGATTTCCGCGCAAAAAGCTGCGGCAGCACCTGCCGGGTCAGAGCATTCAGCGCACCGGGGTGACGGAAGAAACCGGTGTTGGTATTGATCAGGCCATCGAGCAGAGCCGGCAAGCTCGCGGGATCCTGCTCGCAGGAACGCAGACGTTCGAGCAACGTGCTGGACGATCCCAACTCTTGCGCCTCGATAAAATCCGCGACGTGCGCGGCCATCGCGCTGTTGGGACAATCGAGAACGATTCCGGTTTGGCGCTCAATGAGCGAGCGGAGTTCCGAGAGCTCGTGCTCGAGGACGGTGCCAGTCGTAATTAACTTATGCATAGGATGCTTCCCAGGCGCTGCGATAAAACTGTTCTCCATAAACGACGGCATCTTTCCGAGGGAGGATAATCTCTGTTCTCAGTTCCTTAGTTCCGTTTGACGGCTTCAGTTCTCAGTCTTACTCACACGCCCGCGGCCACGGCCCGGGCTTTGCCCGAATCGCGTTCGGCCTGTTGGGCGACCACGTTCATTTCTTTTTCGAGCGACGAAAAACGTTGCAACACCTCGTGGATGCGTAGCGTCATGTTGCGAATGGTTTCAATCTGGGCGCGGGCTTGGGCCGAGAGGCTGCCCGGCTCGATCAGCAACAAATCGGAATTTCCTAGAAGCGAGGTCAGCGCATTGTTCAGACCATGGCGCATCTCCAGCATGTAACGGCCGAGCGTGGCCTCGCGTTCCAGCGTGGCGCAAGTCTGTTCCGCGGCGAGGGCGCGAGTTTCAGCACAGGCACGCAGCACGGCTTCGCTCGCGGCGAGAACCAAACTCTCCAACCAATTTCCCTCGGAGCGCAGCACAGCCGTACGCGGCCACCGCTGCCGCACCAGTTGCGCGGTTGGGGAATCATCACAAACGCAGAACAAAGGCTGCTGCGTCGAGTGCAGGGGTTCAAGAACTACCGAAAGCACCTCGCGGCGCAGCGGTCCTACGATTGCCACCTCGAAATTGTCGACGGAACGAGGCCACAAATCTCCGCTGAGCATGGTAAACGTGGGTGCGTTGCGCTCCTGCTGCCAGCGCGCGGTGAGGCTCCGGGAAAATTCCACGTCGTCGGAGATAACCAGTACAGTCGGACGATCCACTTGCACATTTCCTTTTCGTAAAATCTGACGCGCCTGACGCGACTTCATGTTTTTCTTAGCGACGCTCGATTGAGCGCCCGTTCTGTCTCTCTTATTTCTTTTTCCCCGGTTGCGAATCGGCGTCCGGATTCCACTCTTCTGGAGCGCTGGCCACTTCGAATTCCGGGGCGTCGTCACTGGCCGCGGCAAACTTAGCAGCCGGCTGAGCAGCCTCTGGTGCAGCCGACGAGGAAGCCGTCTTTGATCCAGCTCCCGCCGCTGCAGCTGCGGCGCGTGGCCGAGCGGTGGCATTGACTGGCGCGGTTTTGGCCGGTGCTGCCTTGGCAGAAACAACTTTTTCCGTAGCCTTTGAAGCGGCAGGCTGTGCGGGCTTCCCAGCGTCGCTTTTTGCGTCACGGCCCAGAGCGGCATCGACCGACGCGCGCAGGTCCACCAACATGCGCAGCGGCTGACCGGAGGAATACTCTGCCTGGAACATCACCTTCCACGACTGGCAAATCATGCGCAATCGAATAATCGGTTCTTGCGCTGAGAACTGTGCCCTGCGGCAGTCGATGGTCTCGACTCCCTTTTCTTCCAATTCGGTGAGGCCGTCAAGAATGTCGTTAAGATCGGCCAGCATCAAGCGGAAAAACACACGCCGCATGAGATAGCCGAAGCGGGTAAAAGCCACCAGCGCGATCGGCAAGTAAAACAAATCACCGGCCTGGGCTTTGGCTTTGCGTCCCTGCTCGAGCACACCACCGTGCAGGAGTTCGTCGAGCGAGTGGCAGCGCCGTGCGGATTCGAGAACTCGATCCAAAGCGTTCAACCATACCGGAGCTTTGAGCTCCACTGGGCCGAGAATCGGTTGCAGGCTCTGCGCAATATAAGAATTGTCGGCTTCGTCGTCCGACAGATCGGTAGGCGCACTCTGGCTGAAATACTGCACCAGAAGAAAATCAATCTTGTCGCGCGCGGCGTCGGTTCTTTCAGTCCTCGCCAGAAAATGCTGCAGTAGCGCGACCAACCCCGCGGGTTCCACCAGCGAACTGGTCTGCAGAAACTGCCGCAACTGGTGAACCTGGATGCGATCATCCATGTCGTTCAGCCACTTCTGCGCCTGCTCGACAGACTCGCGACTGGGGCTGTCCACGCCGTTCTCCAGGTCGTCGCAGGCCAGTGTATCGATGACGAACTCGCGCGCCAGTTCCATGTAGATGGGATAAAGCTGGCGAGCGCTCGCCCAGAGGGCCGCGAAGTCTGGAGCGGACCCTGGAGTCTCTGACGACGCTGGTTGAGTTGATGAAGTCTGAGGTGACGAAGGCTGGGATGGGGTCATGATTTCACGATCCAGTTGGGAACGGCGTTCAGAAATCGAGCGGCAACAATAGTGGCGCCGGGGTGATACTGCACAGCCACGACCGAAGCTTCAGTATCGAGTGAGCCATCGGAGTTGCGCAGACGTAGAACGTCGGCGAACTCCAGCGGCGTCGTACAGGCAAACAACACTTCTCGCGAGGTACCAAATTCGATGACGGTGTTTTCCGGCAGGCCGCTTGCCACCGGCTGGCTACAATCGCCGGTGCGGCTGCTGCGGGTAAATTGAACTGGGATGCGCACCGGCGTGGCCTCAGGAAAAAACCGCGCCAGTTCGCTGACTGGACTGGTTTGCGCACGCGCCGGAGCTGTAGCCGAGTATGCCAAGTTAACGTAAAACCTTTCTTCTCTCTTGAATGCGGTTGGGGCTCCCCCTCTTCCCGGTTAGGAAGAGCCTTGGGGAGCCGGAATCCGCGGTTATGCAGAAAGAGAAGCAAGACCAAGACCATCGTGCGGAACGGAAGGAGTAGCACTGGAGCGCTATAGGTTTCAGTGAGTTAGCGCATTACCCGGTGCACGGTTAGGACGCTCGCCGCGATGCCCGTCTCAGGGTGAGACGAACGTCTCAAACCCATCCCTTCAAGACGTCGCGACACCAAGTCCAGGGTTCCGGATGTCTACGATTCCTAACACGTGTCGATGAGGGATCGTGACTCGAAGAATAGACCGCGGTTCTCACTCCCGATTCGAGCCGCGCGAGGGTTGACTTTTCTCGCCTATCACGGCGAGCAGATAGCACTCCTCATGGACCGCACAGCCATCGCCATCAGTTTTGGCGGTTTCAAGGGGTACAGGTTTGTTGCAGACGGGACATAACGGTAAGACCGATTCCTGATTGCTCACGAGAGACTCCGAAACGGAAGAGGTACGATAGCGGCGTATAGAATCCAACCCGGAGAGCCTCAAAAAGTTGCGCGCCCATCCTTGGCATTTCCACAGCAACTTCTCACGCGCTGGCGGGATAAATCTTTAGGCACTCGATGACCTGTTATCCTCTCTCTCATACACTTGCTTCACATTCTGGATCGAGAGGGTGCGCCTGTTCGTAACGCTCGGTCGTAGGTCGCTGCACAAAAAGCTCGGAAGACTCTTATTCCGGGCGGACAAAATCCCGCATCAAAGGTTGGAGTTTCTGCGAACGTCGGGTTTCGCATTTGAAAGCTCGCGAACGAATGTTCGCGAGAAAAACTGTAAGAAGCTTGGGAGACAACATCGATGAGAACAACATTCAGAAAATTAGGCTGGCGGAGCGCGGTGTTTGCGATGGCATTCGCCATAATCCCATTAATCAATTCTAGCTACACGGGCAGCGGCTCAGGATCGAGATCAGGACGATCCACCCAGCCGTGTTGCCCGCCTCGGATATATGGAAGGTTCAGTTTCATTCCTGCCAGCAGGAGAAACGGAATGGGTAGGAGCCGTTCCCAACCGTCCGATGACCACAGGGGACCAGCTCTGGACCGATCAGGGCTCGCGTGCCGAAATACAACTCGGATCGGCCGTGATCCGCATGTCGGCGAATACTGGTTTTTCATTTCTGGATCTCGACGACCAAACGGTTCAAATTCAACTTACGTCGGGAGCCATCAGCGTCACCGTACGCAGGCTCGGCGGGGATGATGACTTCGAAGTCGACACCCCCAACCAGGCATTCACGATTATTCAGCCGGGACATTATCGCGTGGAAGCCAGCTCCGACGGTAATTACACGGTCATCAGCATTCGCGAAGGCGAAGGTGAAGCCACCGGCAACGGCCAGGATTTTCGCTTGCACGGCGGGCAGCGAGGAACATTCAGCGGCACCGATCAACTTTATGCCGAAGTGTCCGATCTCGGCGACCCCGATGGCTTCGACAATTGGGCCCAGGAACGCGATCATCGCTACGATTATTCCCGTTCAGCGCAGTATCTGTCGCACGATGTAGTGGGCTATGAGGATCTCGATGACTACGGCGATTGGCGCGACGAAGGCACCTACGGCCACGTCTGGTTTCCGAACCGGGTTGAAGCTGGTTGGGCTCCTTACCACACCGGCCATTGGGCATGGATTTCGCCTTGGGGCTATACGTGGGTCGATGACGCGCCCTGGGGTTATGCGCCCTTTCACTACGGACGCTGGGTGAGTGTCGGCGGACGCTGGGGTTGGGTCGCCGGTCCGCCTGCGGTGCATGCCGTATATGCGCCCGCGCTGGTGGTCTTCGTCGGCGGAGGTCCAGGAGGCTTCGGCGGCAACGTAGGGTGGTTCCCGCTCGGTCCGCGAGAAGTGTATGTGCCTTCGTATCACGTGAGCGAGGCTTACGTGAATCGCGTCAACGTTAGCAATACGACGGTGAATGTCACGCAGGTGACTAATGTCTATCACACAACAGTTATTAACAACACCACCACGAACATCACGAATGTCACGTATGTGAACCGGAGTGTGCAAGGTGCAGTGGTGGTGGTTCCGCAGCGCTCATTTGCGAGCGCGCAGCCGGTAGCCAAAACTGCGGTCGTGGTGAATGCACGCGACATGGCTGCCGCACCGGTGAGTGCGCGGGTTGCGGTAGCTCCGACCCACGAAGCCGTTCAGGGCGGAAGGGCATCGACTGCGGGACATGTAGCCGCGCCTCCAGCGGCGATTGCGAGCAGGCAGGTCGTGGCCAAGAAAACGCCTCCACCCCCGCCGGTGGCTTTTGCGAAACAACAACAAGCTCTGGCCGCGCATCCCGGACAACCGCTAGCACGAAGCGAAGTGCAAACGCTGAGACCTGCGGCTGCCGCGGCGGCACGACCCACGGTAAGGGTTGCGCCTCCCGGCAAACCGGCGACCGCAGCCGTCGGTAAGCCCGGTGCTCCCCCAAGCGCGGCACATCCTGGACAACCAGCGCCAGCGGCGAATCAGCAAGCAACTCGGCCGGGGCAACCTGCTCCGGCAGCGAACCAGCCCCCGAATCGACCGGGCAATCCACCGGCAGCGAATGAGCATCCCGCCGAAGCTCCGCCCGCTCAACCGAATCGGCCAGCCGCGCCGTCGAGTCAACCTGCGCCAGCGCAACCAAATCGGCCAGCAATGAATCCGCCGAACAATCGGCCGGAGACAGCGCCGCCGAATCGGCCCGAACCTACACCGCCGAATCGCCCGGAGACGAATCGCCCTCCGGCGACCCCGCAGAACCGCCCTCAACCGAACCAGCCGGAGAATCGCCCTCCGGCGGCTCAGCCGAACCGGACTCCACCGAGTCAACCAGAGACGAATCGTCCTGAGAATCGTCCTCCAGCGGCGCAGCCGAATAATCGACCCGAACCTGCACGTCCAAACAATCAACCTCCGCCGAAACCTGCGGCGCCCGCTCCTGCGCCGCGACCACAAACACCTCCGCCAGCCGAGCATCCTCAGCCGCACAATCCGCCTCGAGCGGCTCAGCGGCCCGCTACTCCGCCACCGGCGCGGACGCCACCTCCAGCAGCGGCCAAGCCTACACCACCTTCAAAGCCGCCCGCAAAACCACAGACGCCTGAGGAGAAAAAGCGGGAGGAAGAGAAGAAACCGCAGGGGATATAAACCGTGTTTCGAGGCAAGCACGAAGCACCCTGAGTTATCTCAGGGTGCTTTTTTCTGCTCGCGTCACGATCACATTGTCATCCCGACCGAGTCAGTTGACCTGCGAAGCAGTCAACTGGCGAGTGGAGGGACCAGCTTGTCTGGCTCGTACATATGGCGCATGAACCACTCAGCGGCAAGGTCTTCCCACATAGGATTTCGACGCTTGATCAGCCAGACCTTCTTTGCTCGATTCCAGCGCTTGAGTTGCTTCTCGCGGTCGATGGCATTATTTACATCATCGAACGACTCGAAGTACACGAGGCGGTGGCAATGGTACCTCCTAGTGAACCCTTCGATCTTGTCATTCTTGTGCTCGAACATTCGTCGATGCAGATTGTTGGTCATTCCGACGTAGATCACACGCGATTTGCTGGCCACGATGTAGACGCTGTAGCAGTGATCTTTCATGAGTGGCTCCCAACAGCAGGTCCCTCCACTCCGCATTTCATTCCCTTCGGGAATGAAACGCTCCGGTCGGGATGACAGTTTATTGGTGTGATTGATACAGCCAATCGCGATGTTACACTCGCGATGATAGGTCTTAATTAGCGAATCAATCTGGACCAGTAAATACTTCATCTAGGACGACCAGATTGGGAACACGGATTTCGCGATGTCAACGCTTTGTCATCTCGACCGAGTCGATTGATCCACGGAGCGGGTCAACCTGTGGTGGAGGGACCTACTTTTCTGGCCAGGCAGAGAGTCCCCTAGGCTGCACAGGAGCCGAAGTGGAAATAGGGATCCTTCGACTGTGTGAGTGCTTCGCTCAGCACGGCAACTCGGCGAAGTTTTACTGCAGCGTGTGGCTCGATGGTCCCGAATCCAAACTTCCGCTGATGTTGTAGCGTTTGAGTTTGCGGTAGAGCGTGGCGCGGCTGATGCCGAGCATGCGGCCGGCCAGGGCTTTGTCGCCTTTCACTTGTTCGAAGACGCGTTGGATGGTGGCGCGTTCGATCTCTTCCAAATCGGTCGTCGAGAGTGGAGCCGATGGCACATTCAGCGCGGCGCTGGCGAGACTTGAGACCAGGCTGGCCGCGGAATCTGAATTGAGACGCGACGCGGGCATATTCAGGCCGGCGATGGATGGCGGCAGATCGCTTAGGTCGATCAACGATCCGTTGCCGAGGGCGACGGCACGCTCCACGCAGTTTTCCAGCTCGCGCACGTTGCCGGGCCAATCGTAGTTCATCAGAGCTTTCATGGCGGCGTTTGAGACGTGCAGATCGGAGCCGGGAGCGTAGCGCTCGCAGAACCAGTTCACCAGCATGGGAATATCGCTGCGGCGCTCGCGCAGGGCGGGGACGTGCACGGTGACGACGTTGAGGCGGAAGTAAAGATCCTCGCGGAAAGTTTTGTTTTTGTACGCGGCTTCGAGATCGCGATTGGTGGCGGCGATTACGCGGACGTCCACTTTCACGCGCTGGTTGCTGCCCACGGGACGCACTTCTTTTTCCTGCAGCACGCGCAGAAGCTTGGCTTGCAATTCCAGTGGCAGCTCGCCGATTTCATCGAGAAAAACCGTGCCGGTGTCGGCGGCTTGAAAGAGTCCCTGCTTGGATTTCAGCGCTCCGGTGAAGGCTCCCTTTTCGTAGCCGAAAAGTTCGCTTTCGATCAGCGTCGGTACGAGGGAGCCGCAATCGATGGCAACGAAGGGGCGGTTGGCGAATGCGCCGCGAAAGTGAATGGCGCGAGCGACCAGTTCTTTGCCGGTGCCACTCTCGCCCGAAATCAGAACGGAAGTGCGCGTATCCTTGAGACGGGAAGCCAGGCGCAGAACTTCCTGAATTTTCGCGGACGAGCCGACGATGCCGTGCACGGCGGTTTCAGAATCGGTCCGTTGGCGCAGGAATTCGTTTTCCTCCACCAAGCGAACTTTTTCCGCCATGCGGCGCAAAAAAAGCCGCAGCTCCTCGAGCGGAGAAAACGGCTTTGTGATGTAGTCGTACGCCCCAAGCTTCATGGATTGCACGGCGGTTTCGATGGAGCCATGTCCAGTCATGAGCGCGACTTCGGTGCGAGGCACAATTTTTTTGACCTTCTCCAGAAATTCGAGGCCTGACATATGCGGCATGACCATGTCGCTTAGGATCATGTGAACCGGTTGCTCTTCAAGCAGAGTGAGAGCCGATTCGCCACTCTCGGCTTCGAGGCAGATGAAGCCGAGGGCCTCGCCCACGGTGACGCAGAGCTTGCGGATGGTCTGCTCGTCATCGACGATCAACAGACGGATGCGGAGTTCTTCACTGTTGAGACCAGGTTTCGTCAAAGCGGGCTTCAGAGTGGAGTTGCTGGTCACGTGGCTCATCGGGCTTTCCCCATAGTTTTCTCGACTGCGGAGATGAGATCCTGCACACGGAATGGTTTTTCCAGATAGAGAGCGCCAATCCTGCGTAAGGTGCTGACGGTTTCTTCGTTGGCATAATCCCCAGTGATGATGACGACTTTGTGGACAAGGTCTGGACGATTGGCAGTGATCCAGGCATGCACTTGCGCACCATCGACACCGCCGGGGGTGCGCATGTCAGACACGACGCCGAGAAATTTTCCTTTTTCGAGCAGGCGCAGAGCCTCGGCGCCGGACTCGATGCACACGACGCCATATCCATTGCGCTCGAGCGTAGCGCTGACGAGAGCCATAATCGAAGGCTCGTCTTCGATAAGCAGAACAGGTAAGGGCGCGGGTTGGAAGGCTGAGGTTGTCATGGTTGAGTCACTCCTGCGGCCACACTGAGAGAAACGGTGTGCGGGGCTGTGGGGAAGCGGACGATGAAGGTGGCGCCCTCGCCATCGGAATTGTTGTGGCAGAGAATCTCGCCTCCGTGTTCTTTCACGATGCCGTAGCAGATACTGAGGCCAAGGCCGGTTCCCTTCCCCACTTCTTTCGTCGTAAAGAATGGATCGAAGATGCGGTCGGGATGAGAAATACCGTAGCCGTTGTCGCGAAAAGAAACTTCGACCGCATCGCCAGCCTTGGTGGTCATGATCTCGATGCGCGCGGGACGTCCGGCTTCGTGCACGGCGTCATAGGCATTGTTGATGATATTCAGGAACACCTGCTGCAACTGGTGCGCATCGCCGATAACGTCGGGGAGATCTTCATCAAGAGTTTCAACGATATCGACGCCGTGACTGTTGAAATCGTAGGAGCGCAGTTGAATGGTGCGGCGCAGGATCAGATTGAGTTGCACGGCATTACGCTGCGGCGGCATCTGGCGGGCGAAGCTGAGCAAGTTCTGCACGATCTGCTTGGTGCGCTGCGCTTCCTGCAGGATTACGCGCAAATCCTTCCTTGCGTTTTCTGGAATCTCGGGATTCTCCATGAGCAGATCGGCAAATCCGAGGATTGCGGTGAGTGGGTTATTCACTTCGTGCGCGACACCGGAGACCAGTTGTCCGACTGCAGCCATTTTCTCGGCGTGGACGAGCTTGTCGCGCAGCTCAGCAGAGTCGGTGATATCGGTCATCACTACCACGATGCTGGTGATGTTTTCCCGCTCATCGCGCATGGGGCTGAGGTTGACGGAGAAGTGTCCGGCGTTGCCGTTGCCGCGCATGATCTGCAGCTCAAGATTGTCAACCTGGCCGCCGCGAAGAATGGCTTGCAGCGCATCTGCCAGCGGCCGCACGTAGCCGGGAGCGGCCAACTCCAGCAGAGGGCGCCCGAGAAGTTCGCGCTGCTCGAATCCGGCTTCGTACCATCGGCGGTTGGCGTAGCTGATGAGACCTGCGGTGTCGGCGACAAGAATCAGGCTCTGAGTATTGCTGAGAATTTTCCCGGAGAAGTCGCGCTCGCGTTGCAACTCCGATTGAAAGTTATGCAGTCCGGTCACATCTAACATCAGTCCGCGAATCTGCAGCAAGCGGCCGATGTGGTCGTACATGCCGAAAGCATTGATCAGGACGTAAATTGGAGAGCCGTTCTTGCGGCGAAGCGTGGCCTCGAAATTCCGCATGTAGCCATCTTTTTCCATGGCCTCGGAATGAATCTTGCGCTGTTCGGGAGAGAAATAAATCTGAGTGGGAATGTCTACCTGCAAAAGCTCTTCCCTACTCGAATAGCCGAGCATTGCGACCAGCGCATCATTCACCTCGATGAAGCGGCCCTCCGGCGTACTGAAAAAAAGTCCTTCCTGAATATTGTCGAAGAGCTCGCGGTAGCGGCGCTCGGCCTCGCGACGGTCGGTAATATCTTTGAGAACGTGAATGGTCTGCAGGCTCTCGCCGGAAGCGCCATGCACGCGCGAAGTCGAAACCAGGTAGACGCGATCGAGAGCAGGATGAACGAACTCATCCGCATCCCCTCCCATCGAGCGGCAAAAGGGGCACGAATAGAGCGTAGCCTCGCTGGTAAGAGCGAGCAACGCGCGCATGTTCACGCCGATCAGCGCGCTGGGGGCGACGCCGATCATGGCTGCGAGGGAACGATTTACGCGAAGCACTTTGTCGGTCTCATCATGAACCACGATGAGGTCGGTAATGGCGTCGAAGATTTCCAGCCAGTGGCTGTTCGCTTGTTCGATGCGAGTGAATAAGCGTGCATTTTCCAACACGACGGCCGCATGGCTGGCAATTGCCTCGAGCAGGTCGCGGTCTTCGGTGGTAAGTGGCCGACCGCGCCCGGAAAGAAAAAGTAAACCGGAAAGCTCTCCGTTGGGTCCGGTTAGGCGCACGGCCACACAGTCGGCCCAGTCCAGGCTTGAGGCCAGTTCGGAGCCAAGCAATTCGCTGGCGGATCCGGAAACGATTGCCCCCGGCTGGTTGGCTACAAATTCCGATACAGCGCGAGCGAAGCGCTGGTGCCATGCCTCTTCGTCGGCGCGGTTGTCGATAACGCGGACTTCAGCTGCGAGATTACGCCTGACGAGCGCCTGTCCAACATCAATGTCGCTAATAGGTTCGTTGGCGGCACGGACCGGTTGAATATGCTGGGCCGGACTCTGCTGCGCATTGGGCTGCGACGGCAGATGGACAGCAACATTGTAGAATCGACCCCCGTGAAGTTGCACAAAAGCGCCTGCACTCGCGCCCGCAAACTCCACCGTTCTCTCGATGAACTTGCGGGCGAAATCGGGCAGGTGCAGCATGCCATCAATCTCTCGCGCCAGCTGCAGCAGGATGTCCGAACGCCTGCGATTCAATTCCGATTGGTGCAGGTTATGCGCAACTTCGAGCACCACGGAAACCTGGGCAGCCAAAGCGCGGGCGCGGCGAATATCCTCACGCGAGATTCCGGTTCCGTCGAGACGGTCGAGCACGCCGAACATGCCCAGTACTTGCCCATCTGCGCCCAGCAGCGGAACCGCCAGCAACTGTCGCGCTTGGTACTGGGCGATCACGTCGAGATTGGCGCCGGGCATTTTGTTGAGATCGTCCGACCAGAAAACCTCTTTGGCCCGCAAGGTGCGCGTCCCGATGCCTTCCGGGAAAACGGCATCGATGCGCTGTGCGACGCCGTTTTTCACGCCGTAACGCACGCGAAATTGTCCGTCTTCAACTAATGCGATAAAGGATCGGCCGAAGCCGAGAAAATCTGCGGCACGCCCCACGAACGCCTGCAGGAAATGTTCGAGGTTGCCGCTGGAGCTGAGCTCAGAAGAAATCTCGAGCAACTGATGAAGTTCGCGAGCCTGGTCCTGGGCTGTGGCGCAGAGTTCGGCATGAGCCACTGCGACCGCACCGAAGCCGGCGATGGCCGACACCAGCGACTTCTCCTCCGCGGTGAAAGCTGAATCGGGGCGGGGATAGACGAGGATCGCACCTTGGGTCCTAGCAGTGCGGAAGGGCGCGGCAATTAACACTCCGGGAGAAACCAGGCTGCCGAGCGAATGCAGATCGCTGCTGATGGAGATGGTAATCGCCTCACCAGCAGAAACCGCGCGTTGCGCCAAATCGGCGGCGAAGCGAATGGTCTGGCGATCATGGCCAGCGCGCACGGAGTTAGCCAACTGCGGAGTTTCAGCGGATACGGCGCGCAGTTCAAAAGGCCCCTCGCGGCGCAGAAGTATCGAAACCAGCCGCGTCCGCAAAAGAAGCCGGAGCCGATCGGCAAGCGCCTCAATCACCGAGGCTACATCTGGAGTTCCGTGCAGAGCAGTCGCGACTTCAGCCAGGATTTCGGCACGGCGGTGCTCCTCACGCGACGCCTCGCCCAGCCGCGTGGCTTCGAGCAGGCTGCCCAGTTGCCCCGCCAAAATGGTGGCTTTGGCGGCGAGGTCCTCGTCGAAAAATACTTCTTCGGAATCGTGCAGAAAAGTCGCCGCGCCGATCACTTCGTCAAATACCACTAGGGGAGCGGCCATCAGCGACCGCGCTTCGAACTGTTGCACCAGCGGAAATTTCACAGACTGCACCCGATTCACAAAAATGGTGCGGCGGTTGCGCACGGCATCTGCGGTCACCGCACTCTGCCGGGAAAGCAGGCGCATCCCGGGAAAACTAGCGGCCATCTTGCCATCGGCTTGTTCGCCGATGAGTTCATCTCCCGGATGGCGCCGCCAGAAATAAACCCCGCTGACCTGGAAAAACTCCCGAGTAGCTCGACAGAAGAGCTGGATCAACGAAACGGAGTCAGCGCGTTCCGCGGCCTTGCCCGCGATTCGCAAAAGGAGTTTCTGAAACGCTTCGTCGGAATGAGACGAGGACCGACTCTGCGGCGACGTCGTCGATTTTCCTTCGGGAATGTTCAGAGCGCCACCGTTTGCCGCAACAGCGTTTTTGCAATTCTCACAAGTGATTGAATCTAATGGAAAACTATCCGCCATCTCAATTTGAGTCAAGGGAAATGCAAGGAGGGTGCCTAAGTGTGAAATCCCGAGAAAAACGGGCCTCGCGTATCTCAGTTTGAGAATGAGTGACGTGAGATGCCGAATGTGAGACGGTCCTAATCCCGGAACAGGACGACCGCCAAATGTGGAGTCTTGGAGTAAGTCTTTATTTTGCCGATATATCCCATGGGTGACTTTGGTTTTTTCAAAAGCATACGCGTGGCCACGGCGTTGCTCCAACGCGGGTACCAGTTTTGTGTCCAAGGAGGAACTGTGTCTTTGCGGCGGGTGGGGGCAGTAGTGGTTGTGCTGGCGTTGTCGGCAGGAACGGGAACGACAAGGCTTGGAGCGCAGACTACTCAGAGCGATGCGCAAGGCGAAATATCGCGCAAAGTTAAGAGCAAAGTGCCAGCGACATATCCCGAGCTGGCCCGAAAGATGAACCTCACCGGTACGGTGAAAGTTGAAATCGTAGTGTTGCCCAACGGAACGGTGAAGGAAGCAAAAGTTGTCGGCGGACATCCGGTATTGGCGAATGCGGCGCTGGAAGCCGTCAAAAAGTGGCGCTTTGAACCGGCGGCGGTGGAAAGTTCGGGCGTGGTGGATTTCAAGTTCGAAGCTCACCAGTAGTAAAGCAAGCACTACATGGGAGCCGACCGGATCGATAGCGACGGCGATCTAGGGCAAACAGGCCGGGAGGAAACGGCATGACGATTGGCAAGAAGTTATATGTAAATTTCGGAATCATCCTGAGCATGGTGGTGGTGCTGTTCCTCGTCAACCTGCTTGCGGTGCAGCGCGAACACGCGGCCAAGGCTGCGGCAACCTCCTCGCTGCAGTTGGCCGAGACCACCAACGAAGTGCGCTTCCAGATGATGCAGAATCGCCTTTATCTCAGCAACTACCTGCTGAGCGGCGACACCCGCGAAGTGGACCGGATGAATGAGGGAATGCGTACGCTTGGCGAGAAACTCGGAGAGGGCCGGTCTCTGGCCAACTCCGAGCAGGAGCGGTCCGCATTATCGAAGGTCGAACAGCTGGAGCAGGCCTGGGGAAAGGAGTTCGCGCAGCCGTTGATCGATAAACGCAAAGACGTGGATTCGGGCAACGCGACCGTCGCCGAATTGCAGATCTACTACCTTCAGAAAGATGCCTCCTCTTGGGTAAAGAATTCTACCGACGCACTTGACGTAGCCGATGGCGAGAACCGGAAGCTGGTCGAAGCTCGGCGAAAATCGGATGAGACCGCCAGCGCCCTGACGATCATGTTCTCCGTCGTGAGCACGCTGCTTGCCCTGGGCGTGGGCCTGGTGGTCGCCTACAGCACCTCTAAATCCATTACCGGACCGTTGAATAACCTGATGACGGTTTCGCGGCAGATTGGCGACACCGGCGATCTTGAAAACACATTTGAGTTCCTGAATCGATTGCAACGCGACCGCAATATCAAAGCGCAGCGCGAGGACGAGATCGGCGAACTGGCACGCACCTTCTCGCAGATGGTCACTTACCTGAAGGAGATGGCGGGCGTTTCCGAGTCGATTGCGGGAGGAGATCTCAGGATTGAAGTCAAGCCGCGTTCCACGCGGGACACGCTGGGCAACGCCTTTATGAAGATGGTGGAAGGCCTGGCGCGCCTGGTTCGCAGCGTGCGCGACGCCTCGGCGCAGGTAGCCAGCGCCAGCGGACAAGTGGCCAACGCATCGGATGATTCGGCCAAAGTCGGCCTGCAGGCTTCCTCTGCCATCGATGAAGTCACCAGCACCATGCACGAGATGAGCGTGAACGTGCAGAACATGGTGAAGAGCACGCAGCTGCAGGCCTCAAGCGTGAGTGAGACTTCGGCATCGATCGACCAGATGGTGGCGTCAATTCAGCGTGTGGCCGATACGGCGAAGGTGCTGCTCGACATCTCCAACCGATCGCGCGAAGAGGTGCACAGTGGCATTACAACGATGGAAAAGGCCACCGACGGTCTGAATCGCATCAATGCCACCATCACCAGTTCCGGAGAAATCATCGGAGCCCTGGGACAGCGGGCCGACGACATCGGAAAAATCATCGAAGTCATCGACGACCTGGCGGAACAAACCAACCTGCTGGCACTGAACGCCGCCATCGAAGCGGCCCGTGCCGGCGAGCATGGACTGGGCTTTGCAGTAGTTGCCGACGAAGTCCGCAAGCTCGCTGAAAAATCGGCGCAATCGACCAAGGAAATTTCCGAACTGATCCAGAGCATTCAGAAAGAAGCGCGCAAGGCGGTCGAGAACATGGATCGCTCGACTGGAATCGTGAACGAAGGCCTGGATCTCGGCGGAGAGCTGAACGGCGCGCTGCGCAAAATCTCGAACGTGGTCACCGAAGTTTACAAGTTCGCCCAGGAAATCGGTGCGGCCACCAATGAACAGTCGCATGGCTCGTCGCAGATTGCGCGGGCAACCACGCGGCTGAACGAAATCACCCACGAAATCAACTCCGCAGTGGAAGAACAAGCCTCGGGTGCGCAGGCCGTGGTGAAAGCCATGGAGCGGATGCGCGAACTGGTGCAGCAATCAACCTCGGGATCGACCGAGTTGGCAGCTTCGGCCGAGCAGATGTCGAAGATGTCGCGCGGCCTGCTCGACTTCATGGACCGCTTCACGCTCGACGAGTCCGCGAGCGCGCTGCACCCAGCACTAGAAGACAAAACGCACAATGCACGGCGAGCGGCGGCGGGATCGCGCTACTAACGACGATCACTACTGAGAATCGGGACAGCGATGAGCACTGAACTCCATATCGTGGGCTTCCAGATCGGGCGCGAAACCTATGGCGTACCGATCGCTTCGCTGCATGAGATCGTGCGCGTGCCGGAGATCACCGCGGTGCCTGATGCGCCTGACTATCTCGAAGGCGTGATTAATCTGCGGGGCAAGATCGTTTCCGTGATGGACTTGCGCAAACGCTTTGGTCAGAAGCAAGCCGCAATGAAACGGCAGAACCGGATTCTGGTGGTCGAGCACACGGGCCGGCTGGCGGGACTGATCGTCGACTCGGCGTCAGAAGTGGTGAAAATTCCGGTTGCGGACGTGGAAGCTCCGCCCGCCATATTCCAGGAAGGCGGGCTCAACTGCGTCACCGGATTGGCGAAGGTAAAGGGACGTCTGATCGTATTACTCGACATGGGAAAGTTGTTGGCCCCGGCCAGCCTGTTACAGCAGAAGACGGCAGCTGAAGGCAAGCCGGCGAAAGCCGAGGCGCGCGGCGCTTCTGGCCGATGAGCCACAACCGGCGGTTAAATCGCGGGCGCGGGGAGCGAGAGAAAGCATGAGTACATCCGGAGCGGCACCGGCTCCTATCTTGACGGAAGCGGAACTTCGACTGCTGCAGGCACTTGTTTATCAGGAGTGCGGCATGCATTTCGACGAACGCCGCACCCATTTTCTGCAGGACAGGCTGCTGCGCCGCCTGCGCGAGTGTCACGCCGATTCCTTCTATTCTTACTATCGCCTGCTGATCAGCCAGGAGGGCAAAGCGGAATTGGCCAAGCTGGTGGAAAATCTTACGGTCAACGAAACCAGCTTCTTCCGGCACAAAGCTCAACTCGACCTGTTTCAGAAATACATTCTGGAAGACATGCTGAAGCTCAAGCAGGCGCACCGCGAGTACTCGGTGCGGATCTGGAGCGCGGGCTGCTCTACGGGCCAAGAAGCTTATACGCTTGGCATGATGGCCGCCGACACCCTTGCCTATTACTACATGCGTAATCCGCTGCCGGTCGAAATTTCTCTGCCCAAGCCGCTCATTCCGCCACCGTGGCGAGTAGAGATTCTGGCCAGCGACATCAGTTATTCCGTGCTGCGCGCTGGACAAGAAGGAACTTACAGCGAGCATCAGATGGCAACGGTGGATTACGGCTTCCGCCTGCGTTACTTCGATAAAGTCGGCGAGCGCTATGCCATCAAGAAACCGCTGAAAGAAATGGTGCACTTCGACTTTCACAATCTGAAGACGGAGTATCTGCCGCAACGCAACGATGTGATCTTCTGCCGGAACGTGATGATGTATTTCGACGAAGCCGAACAGAGGCGGCTGGTCGAAAAATTCTACCGCTGTCTGAATCCGGGCGGCTATCTGTTCGTGGGCCACGCGGAAAGTCTGCTGGGGCTGACCGAGAAGTTTCGCATGATCCATCGCGACAGTGGCACGGCGTATCAACGGCTTGAGGTGCAAGAGTGACCAATCCTCCCGATGACCGTGGAGCCGAACTGCGCGAGCTGTTTTTTGAAACTTCGCAGGAACTGCTGCAGGCGTTGAACGAGGAATCTCTCAAGCTGGAAAAAAATCCTGGCGATGAAGAGATTGTGCGTTCGATCCGCCGTACGGTTCACACGCTGAAGGGGGACTCAGCGGCCTGCGGACTGCGCGAGTTGAGCGAACTGGCGCATCACTTCGAGGACGCGCTCACCATGGATGCCGCTGCGGGGCACGGGGCGCTGGCTGAAATCGCTCTTGCCGCGGCGGACGTCTTTACCGCCATGTTGGCGGCGTACCACTCCGGCAGCCCGATGCCGGCGACCAAAAGTCTGCTTCAGAGAATCGACGAACTGACGGCCGTTCCAGTCACCAAGAAGACTCGGCGCAAGAAAAAATCCGCCGAGTTCACAACCCAGCCCAGCAAAGACTGGACCGAAGCGGAAAAGTTCGCAATCGCGCAGGCGCAATTCGCCGGCCTTGGACTCTACGACGTCGTCGTAAAAATCGATCCCCACTGCACTATGCCGATCGCGGCGCGGCAACTGATTCAGAACGCGATTAGCGAAATCGGCCAGGTTCTTGTCGTGCGCCCGGATGCGAAATCCCCAGCGGCTTCGAAGCACGTTGAATTCGTGCTCGCCAGCGCGCAAAGCGAAGCACAAATCGTCGCACGATGCCACATTCCAACCATCGCCAGCGAATGCAGCGTCACCATAATCCACGCTGCCTCACCATCGAAAGCCGCTGAAAAGGCCGCTAAGAACTCCGCCGACGAACCAGCAGCATCAGCTCCTGACGAAACAGATTTGACGAGTCCCGAGCCGACGCAGGCGTCGCCGGCTCAAGTTGCACCAGGATCAGCCACGTCCTCCCCTGCGGAGCTCGTGCCCCAGGGTTTCACAGAAAACATTCTGCGCGTGGAAGCGGGGCGGATTGACAGCGTTTTGAACTTGGTCGGTGAACTCATTATTGGCAAATCAATGTTGCAGCAGGCCTTGAACGAATTTGCCCAGCGCTTTCCTAAAGAACCCCTGCGCGGCAAGTTCGCCGACGCGATGGGTTTCCAGGCGCGAGTGTTGAATGATCTGCAGCGCTCGGTGATGAAAATCCGAATGGTGCCTGTAGGCCAACTCTTCCGGCGCTTTCCCCGCATCGTGCGAGATGTGGCGCGGCAATGCGGACACGAAGTGGATCTGGAACTGTGCGGGCAGGAAACCGATCTTGATAAGGGCATCCTCGACGCCATTGCCGAGCCTCTGACGCATCTGGTTCGCAATGCCGTCAGCCACGGCATCGAACCGGCCGAAGAGCGCCAGCGGCTGGGCAAGTCTCCGCGTGGCAATATCCGGTTGAACGCGCACCATCAGGGAAATCAAGTGGTGGTCGAGGTGAGCGACGACGGGCGCGGCATCGACTCCCAAAAAATTCGCACCAAAGCAATTGATCTGGGACTGATCACAGCAGCGGAAGCTGGACGCTTAAGCGAAGCCGAATCTCTGGAGCTGATCTTCCGGCCGGGATTCAGCACTGCCGAAGTGGTGACCGAAGTTTCCGGGCGCGGCGTCGGAATGGATGTAGTCCAGAGCGTTCTGCATCGGCTTAAGGCAACCATTCATATTGAGACTCGCGCCGGCCAGGGCACAACCTTCCGGTTGAAACTGCCGCTTACGCTTGCGATTATCAAGGCGCTGTTGTTCTGGGTGGAGCAGCGGCTTTACGCCATTCCTCTAAATGCAGTGAACCAGATTGCTCGCACGCGGGAATCCGAAGTCCATCAGGTCGACAACTACGAAGTGTTGCAGTTACGCAATCAGGTGCTTCCTTTGCTGCGCCTGGGGCGCCCACCCGCGATCGATGGTGACCGTAAAGCGATCAAACTGTTCGTTTTGGTAATCACCGTTGGCGAAAAGAAATATGGTTTGATCGTCGACGCTCTGGAAGGTGAAGAGGAATTGGTAATTAAAGCTTTAGATGATCAAACCTTCTCCACCGACTTAGTAAACGGCGCTTCGATTCTGGGGGATGGAAAAGTCGTGCTGATTCTGAATCTGCTGGCAGTCGTGGAACACATTTCGCGCTCGCGTCCGCAAGACGCCGGGCTAACCAGCAGCGGTTTACTGCTGAACGAGAGCGATCGTATGCGGCTTGCTCTGGGCGCAGTGGGAGGCCACGCATGAGCGCGAACCTACATACTAACAACATGGATACGAACAAAGTGCGTGTGCTCGTAGTGGATGATTCGGCGTTGATGCGCAAGCTGATCCCGCAGATGCTCGATGCCGATCAGTCGATTCAGGTCGTTGGTACGGCAATGGACGGAACGTTCTGCCTCAAGAAGATCGAGGAGTTGCGGCCCACGGTAGTCACGCTTGATCTGCAAATGCCGGGCATGAACGGCATCGACACCTTGAAAGAGATTATGCGGCGGCACCCAATGCCGGTGATCGTCGTCAGTTCGCACTCTACTGAAGGCGCTTCGATCACGCTGAAGGCGCTGGCACTTGGCGCGTTCGATTTCGTCGCCAAACCGCAGGATTCTTCGGGGCATATGGTGGAGACAGCCAAGGAATTGATCGCCAAGATCAAGGCCGCCGCTGTAGGCAAGATTGTTCGTCCCGGAATATTGCCGGGATTGGCGCCTCGCCCTGAAAAGATCTCGGCCGCAAAATCCTCGCCCCCACCCAGCAGGACGGTTGCGATCGGCATTTCGACTGGAGGGCCGCAAGCACTTGAATTCCTGCTTCCACAGTTGCCGGCAGACTTTCCCGGATCGATTCTCGTGGTGCAACACATGCCCGAAAACTTCACCGATATGTTCGCCCGCCGTCTCGACGAATTGTGCGCTCTGCGGGTGAAAGAAGCGAGGTCGGGGGACACGCTGCAGGCCGGGCGGGTTCTGGTTTGTCCCGGCAACCGGCACATGAGGGTGAAGCGGTTGGCTATGGGAGACGTTGTGGTTCTGAACGACGACGAGCGGGTTAACGGCCACCGACCCAGCGTGGACGTGTTGTTCAACAGCGCGGCTGAGGAATTTGGCTCGCAAGCCATCGCCGTGCTGATGACCGGGATGGGCGACGACGGCGCGCAGGGTCTGGGCGAGGTAAAAAAGGCCGGCGGAATGACGATCGCGCAGAATGAGGAATCCTGCGTGGTTTATGGCATGCCGAAGGCGGCCATCGAGCGCGGATATGCCCGGCGGGTCATGGCTTTGGACGTGATTGCAGCCACCCTGCAAGCGCTTTGTGGACGCAACGAGGGCATTGGACTCAGCAGCGGAGCGGGGCAAACAGCCCGCGCCGGCCGCTGAAATTGATCTTCTGACAGGGGTTTCTAATGCGGTTTGGTGACCTGAGTCATCTGGCAGGCGGGTAACCGCCGTGTTGAAATGTAGAGGGAGGGTGTTATGGAGCAGTTTGCAGCAGTCAAACGCAGCAAGGACGGCCAACCGGTTCGCTACCTGATCGTGGACGATTCCGTGTTCGCGCGCAAGAACCTGGCTCGGATGATCGAAACTTTCGGCGGGCAGGTCGCGGGCGAGGCTGGCGACGGACTCACCGCGATCAGCGAGTTCGACCGCACCCATCCCGACATCGTGCTGATGGACATCACCATGCCGCAGATGGAGGGCATCGAGGCTGCCGAGAAGATCGTGCAGGCGCATCCCGAAGCCCGCATCGTGATGGTGTCTTCCGTGGGCTACCAGGAAAACATTGTCGCCGCACTGCAACGCGGCGCGCGCCACTTCGTGCAGAAGCCGGTGAAACCGGAAGTGCTGTACGAGGTCATCAAGTACGTAATGGGAGAAGATGGCGCCGTGGCCACCGCGGCTGGCGCGGGGGTTTAATCGCATGAAGATGGAGCTGATTCAGCCTTTCATCAATGCGGCCGACGCGGTTTTGTCGCAAGGTCTGCATTGCACCACGAAGGTGGACAGCCTTTCGATGGAAGAAGACGGCTATCGCCGCAAGGGTGTCGCCGGCATGGTGGCGCTTTCGGGCGACGTCGAGGGCCGCATCATTCTGGACCTCGAGCCGCAGACCGCGCTGCGCGTGGCCAGCCATTATGCGGGCGCAGAACTGCCCGAGTCCGATGAACTGATTAAAGAAACCATCTTTGAGCTGGCGAACCAGGTTGTCGGCAATGCCGTCTCCGCGCTGAATGACCAGGGCTTCCACTTCCGCGTCCATCCGCCGCTGTTGCTCACTTCGAATGAAGGCGACAAGTCCAGCGAAGACGTCGAGGCCCTGATGATCTGCTTTGAAACCTCTCTCGGCAATGTATTCATGAACGTCGCTCTGCGCTATAACAAACGCCGCCTCGCCGACCACGCCGTCGCGCGAGGGTAAAAGGCAGTGGCCAGTTGTCAGTTCCCAGTTCCAAAAAATCTTCGCGAAATTATTTTTCAGTGGGTGGGGACTGGCAGTCTCTTGCTGGGCTATAAGTTTATCTTTTAGTAACCGTACTACCCCCCTCCCCCCTACCCCTCGATCCGGAAAACATGAGACTTAGCGGGTGCCGCGCCGCAAAATCGGCATAACAAACGACTTAAATTTCAAAATCCGGACAGCATAGGACTTAGGGCCGATTCCTGGCTGGTAGCACGCTATCGTTATTGCCGGATGTACTGCCTCTGCTAGGAGAATGATGGAACGAAGCGAGGGCTGTGCGCAAGGTCAGATGTCACGAGGGATTGCCGCTGCGGTGAAATCCGCGTTACTTTCCGTGGCACCCCCTCCCTGGCCGCCGCTGAATTTCCATTGGGCGATTCGGCGTTTCTGCTGCTATAAAATAGCGGTTCCTCGCAGGGCGTACGCAAGAGGCTTTTCGGATAGTCCCTCATGGCTTATGAATACGACGTATTCTTGAGCTACCGCCGGCATGGCGAGTGGCCGAGGTGGGTGGAAAACGTATTTCAGCCGCTGTTTGCGCATTGGCTCGGAGAGGAATACCCGGGAGTCACGGTTTTTATCGACTACGATATTGAAACCGGCGATTCATGGCCACAGCGCCTAGGCAAAGCGTTAAGCGAATCCCGCATCCTTGTCCCGCTCTTTTCGCGACAGTATTTCAGCAGCCCGTGGTGTCAGCTGGAATTGAGCCAGATGCGTGCACGAGAGGAGAGATGTAACTTCCGGACCGCCGAGAATCCGGGGGGACTAATCGTCCCGGCACATATTCATGACGGAGATGGGTTCCCAAGCCCTGCTCTTGCAATTCAGGCGGCGAAACTCCAAGCGTATACGAATGTTAGACTCGCGACGGGGAGCGCGACCGAGGAACACTTGTCGGCGGAAATTCGAAGCTGGGTGCCGAATATCGCGAAGGCGATAGGGTCCGCTCCACCACACGACAACGAGTGGACTCGTCTTACGACCGAAGCATTCGTTGAGCAGTTTAAGCTTGCTGATCCGAGGCAGACAGTTCTACCAAGTTTGGGATAAAAATGGGATCAATCCTGACATTTTATTCCTACAAGGGGGGCGTAGGGCGAACAATGGCCCTCGCAAACATCGCCACTCTTCTTGCGATAAAGGAACTGCGTGTGCTAGTCGTCGACTGGGACCTCGAAGCGCCGGGATTGCACAGGTACTTTGCAGAACTAGAAACTGTTTCTAGCAACCTGGGTCTTCTTGATTTGCTCTTAGACGCCGGGGGATTAGGTGCAATGCCCGATTGGCGCAGATACGCCTCACAAATCAACGTTGGAGGCTCTGTGTCGTTGACCATGTTAACCGCAGGCAGGCTTGATGATGAATATGACAAACGCCTGCTTTCGTTTGACTGGGCGCAATTCTTTCGCGCGCAAAACGGTGGCGAACTACTGGAATCCTTACGGCATCATTGGGCCACCGAGTTTGACTTCACGTTAATAGACAGCAGGACCGGCATCAGTGATTCTGGCGGTATCTGCACGGTTCAAATGCCGGACATCTTGGTACCGATTTTTAGTCCCAATCGCCAGAGCTTGGAAGGCACCAAAAATGTCGTATTGAAGGCCCAAGCGGCGCGCCAGAAGCTAGAGTATGATCGGACGCGCTTCTTGGTTTTTCCATTGTTGGCTCGGATCGACAGTCGGACCGAGTATCGAGAATCTCAAGCGTGGCTGCGACTCTTTGCGAGCGAACTCGGAGAGTTCTACCGCGACTGGCTGCCGAAGGGGACTACGCCCCAGCAAATCCTCGAGCGCACTAAAATCCCATACGTTGCCTTCTTTAGTTTTGGCGAGAAATTACCAGCGCTGACTGAAGGCACCTCTGATCCTGACGGCCTTGGTTTTGCCTATGAAAACGCTGCGAGGTTAATCGCAAGTGACTTCGGGAACATCGACCAACTTCTCCAGTCAGGCTCAAGTGCGCCGCTCTCGGCCGAAACCTTTTCCGGCGCGCCAAGCCCTGAACTGCTAGCCTCCACGGGCCGCCTGTCTCGGTTTGCCGAGGATATTATTGCTGCCGGGGATACTCATCGCTTCAAGATGCTGGTTGAAATGGCACGTGGAAAATTGCTCGAACCCATGGGAACAACTCCTCGAGATTGCCGGGCCAGGATTCCCTAACGATATACCAAGATGGATCGACGAAATCGCTGATTTCTACCGGCTCGATTTTCGTCCGACTCTCGACTCCATAGTCAACCTAGCTCTTCTCGTAATCAAGTATGATGCAGTGCCCGACTGGGTATCGGTCATCATCGATCTGATGGTTGACATTTTCGAGACATCCCGTCGATTCGACAGGCTGAAGTCGCAGCTTGTCTCGACGTCGCTCAAGGCCGTGCATTATGCACGCCCCGCCTACGATGTTTATGTGGGCGCTCGGGCAATCGCGATCTATGCCGTTGGACGCAAACGCTTCCAATTCCTGCAGCCTATTTTGCCCAGGTATGTTCGGCGGTTCACGATCGATAACAATGCGACGACCTCTGAACCGTTGCTTTTCTGGCCTTTCCGGGGCGTGAGCGGCTTACCGGATATGCGTGAGGGGCGTAACGAGAGTTTGTGGGCCGATAACATTCAACGCGCCTGGGGGAAGTACTTCGGAAATCGCGAAGGCTTCTTGAGTGCGGCCGCTCAATTAGAATTTATCCTGGAGTTTAATTCATATGTCTTTGTAAGCTCTGGCAGTAAAAAGGTAAAAAAGTTTCAGCAGGAGCTAGGGGACAAGTCCTTCACCTACCTACCCGATTTCTGGGCAAGCCGCTTAGACCCGTGCGTGCCAATCGCCGAACACTTTTACGATGTTCTTCGCGTTGAACCCAGCCTGCCCCGACACTTCACCATAGAAAAGGGCGCGGTCGATTTAGTCCTCAACCCTCAGGACTCCGCACAACGATTGCGCTTCCTAGGTGGATACCTTGAGAGTCTCAGGACTTTTCAATCCACATCGATGTTACAGGCAAACCGATTTCCCTTTATGTTTGAGTGGGGAGGACGACTCGGTGAACTGGTCAAAGCTTTTAGAGAGCAGGAAAGTCCGCAGGCATAATTTTCCGAGCAAGAAATTCGGGCGCAGCGGAAACCCTCTCGGTATCTGGTTTGCGTCCTGGCTGGCCTAGCCTTTCCTCATTTTAATCCTCGAGGGTGCCCCGCTCTTGTCGCGTTTTTTGCGACAGGGCGGGGATTTTGATTCCCATGAGTGGAAGTCAAGTTCCCCGCCCTGTCCCTGCAAAGAACGCAGGGACAAGGACGGGGCAGCCGGAGTTGAGATTTATTCGGAAAGGGTGGGACATCGCTCGTGGAGAGTCAAAATCCCCACCCGCGCACCTCACTCCTCAGAGACGCGGGTAGGGATGCTTCGACTGCGTGGGGTTGTCCTGCGGACAATCCCACTTCGCTCTGCATGACAATTTCTCGGCATGACGGCTTCTTCGCATGACAAGCTCAGGGGAACAATGGTGTAGGGCTTGTTACTGCGGAATCTTCGGCGGCGTCGGCGATCCTTCTTAGTTCCGGATACTTCTCGATCAGGGTGGGCGGGGCCAGGACGCGCTTGCCGCTGATCATCGACTTCAGTTCCAGAGCGTTCACGCCGGCTTTGCTCTCGAAGTGATTGTTGGTGATCACATAGGTCGCCTGCGCGCGGGCGGCGATGCTCGTGATTTTTTCTTTCCAGCCTGCCAGCTCCTGCGGGCTGTAGAGATAGTTATAGCGGTCGTTGCGATTGTCGGAATCGAACCACTGCTCATAGTTGCGGCCATGCAGGCGGACATAACCGATGGCTGAGGTCACGTGTTCGGTGGGCTTCAGCGAGCGGCCGAGCACAGGCTGGTCGATGTTGCAGAAGCCGACATTTTTCTGCGCGAATGCAGCCAGAGTTGCAGCGTCGTTCCAACTGGAGTGGCGAACTTCGACCACGCGGGGATATTCGATGAACTGGCGCAGCAGGCGTTCGAGATATTCACGGTTGAGCGAAGTATTTTTGAACGACACGGGAAACTGGATGAGCAGAGCGCCGAGGCGTCCTTCGCTGGCAAGGGCGTCGAGGCCTTCGCGGGTGCGGGCTTCGTCTTCGTCGCTGGGACGGATGGTGGCGGCGGAAGTAGGCTCCATCACCGCGATGGGTGAGTGCGTAAAAGCGCGGTAGAGCTTGGCGGTAAACAGAAATCTCGGGATTCACCGCCGCGACCTTGCGGCACCAGAGCTTGGCCCACTCAGGCTTCAGCGGTCCGTAGAACGACGTGTTAATTTCGGTGGTATCGAAGAAGCGCGCCAGATATTCCAGCGGATGCTGCTTGCGGCGCTGCATGCCGGGAGGATAGAAGATGCCGTCCCAATCTTTGTAAGACCAGCCGGCGGTGCCGACGCGGACCTTATTTGGATCGATCTGGTTCGGTTGACCCTGGGGTGAACGAACCTGGGATGAACGAACTGAGGCTGAGGATTCCATGCAAGGAACCGCAGACGGGTGGGCAAGGGCAAGGTTAGCACAGGACTGCCCTGAAAACGGTGTTGTACGAATCCGACAGAGTGGATTCTTGCGGCAGACGCGGCGTTGGCCCACAGAAGGAACTTGCGGCATTGCGCTGACTGTGCGAAACAGGTGTATGAACTCCCGCATGGCTTCAGCCTTCGTCGTTTGCCTGTGCATCCTTACCGGTCTCGCGATCCCTGCGGCGGCGCAGGATAAGGATAAAGATAAATCCGACGCAGCCTATATTCGTTCGATGGAATTGAAGTGGACGGAGTCGTATAAGAAGCGGCAGGTCGACATTCTCGCGTCGCTGCTGGCAGATGACTTTGTCATCACTGTCGAGGACGGCAACACGTACGGCAAGACCGGCTACATCAGCCATAGCGCAGAATCCTCCACGCACGTAGAGGTCGCAGAAATGTCGGAACTCAAAGTTCGCATGCACGGCAACACGGCCGTGGTAACAGGCGCGTATCACGAGAGAGGCTTGTCGGGTGGAAAACCCTACGAGTATCACGACCGGCTCACCGATGTGTGGATGAAGAACGGCGGAAAGTGGCAGGTCGTGGCGTCGCACTACAGCGTGCCGATGAAGTAGAGGAGTCTCCCTCCTGCAGCGGTCCTTCGTACTGCGGAGGCGAGGATCGCACGCGAGAGAACACGGAAAGTTAGCGCAGCGGCATAAAGTAACGAGGGAACTTCGCGCGCCGCATCTCGTTAAGCCGCGAATACGCATCATTGCCATCAAGCGACTCGCCGTGCTCAGCGGCGGAGCAGCCTTCGTCGACCAGAGCCTCGATCTTCTCTCGGTGTGCAGCAAACCAGGCTTCCAGTGCGGCAGGGTCAGGGTTTTCCATGTGGGCATTCTAACTTGCCTGGGCAATCAGAACCTACGGCCCTGAAGTGGGGTGTGAAGAGCATTTCAGATCGCACGCAAGGCGGGAAAATCGATCAAGGGATTGCCCACGCTAAAGCACCTCGAACAGGTTCAAGTCTGAGACCTGTCTATCGCTTCAATCCAGCGACAGCACCACCCAATACACGCCGGTCGGGTATGTGTTCGTGCGCGCGTAGCATGCGCCGATTGAGAAGCTGCGCAGATTGCGATCGTCGAGAACGCGTCCGGCTTCTGCGGGCAACGTCTCGGGATGCAGGCTCGTGTAGGTAAGTACGGTGTAGCGTTGTGCGAGTTGTTGAACGGGGGAGGTGCCGAGTTTGTCCGCTTGCGCCATGGAGCAGGCGGCTTCGTCGGCGAGGGGCAGACTACCCTTGCCAGTCAGATCGCGACTGGAAACATCGTGAATAGAGAGGTCGTGACGGGAAAGATCGCGGCGGGCGAGAGCAGGCTGGCGGGCTTGCTGCCGGGCCTGGATCACGGCCGCCGCGATTCGTTCCTTGACTTCGGCGGCGGAATAATTGGGGAGGGCATGGCCGAAGTCTTGCACAATATACAAACGGTCTCCGCTGCGAACCACGCCCATCCCGACCACGTTGTAAGCCGGGTTGAGCAAGTTCGCGCGATGCGGGGGGAAAGCATGAGATGTTGATGTCCGCTGGCAGCATCGAAATCGAAAGCGATGTTCTCACCTTCCTGATCGAGTTGAAGGCGCGTCGCGCTCGCCAAACGTTGCGGGAGCGAGAGCTCATTCGCGAATTGATGCGAAAGTTGTCGAGCCGCAAACATCGCTTCCGCGTGAATGCGAGCTGCTTGAGAAAGTCCGTTATCGAGCGCGAGGGGCGGTGCGCTGGCTTGCGCTCTGGCCTGATTCGCCAGATCGAGCAGCACCTGTTCAGCGGCGGAATCGTAGTCGCGGAATGGAATGTCGGCAGCCGCCGCAGAGGCCGGCTTCAGACTTGCCTGCGACGCTGATTTCTCGCTGGCGGCGTCGTTGCCGCCCGATGACGATGACGCCATCACCCGGCTCGATGGCGGTAACGAGGCGGCGCCTGTCACCAGCATGATCGTCATCGCGATTTTTGAGACCCGAGGCATTGCATGGGCCTACTCAACGCGACCCTGGGAAGGATCTTGCTCGTTTCGAAACTGCAGGCTCAAACTTGCCGTTGGTGCTACGCTAGAATCCGGAATCCACTTTAAGAAGTTACCTTCGCTATGGAACCTGGTGTCATAGGGGTCATCGGCCTATTGTTTGGAAGCTTGATTGCCTGGCTGGCGCTGCGCTCGCGCACGGCCGCGTTAAGCGCCCGCTTATCGTTGATGGAAAAGCAATTAGCGGCCCAAAACGCCGATCTGGCGCGGCTTCAGCAGGCTCACACGGACGTAGTAGCCGCGAAAGCCAGATTAGAATCCGCCCTGGAATCGGAACGGAAGACCAGCAACGAAAAGATGGATCTGGTCACCCGCGCCAGCGAAGAGTTACGCAACGCCTTCAAAGCAATGGCTTCCGATGCCTTGAAGAGCAACAACCAGTCGTTTCTGGTGCTTGCTCAAGAGCGTCTGGAGCGCTTTCAAGCCGAGGCTCGCGGGGACCTGGAGAGCCGGCAGAAAGCGGTGGCTGAGATGGTCGCGCCGGTGCGCGAGTCATTGAATAAGGTAGACACGCAGATTCAGCAGCTGGAAATCGAACGCGGCAAAGCTTACTCGGCACTTTATACCCAGGTGCAATCTCTGATCATCACGCAGAAGGAATTGCAATCGGAGACTGGCAATCTGGTGCGGGCATTGCGCACCCCCAACGTGCGCGGACGTTGGGGAGAGATTCAGTTGCGGCGCGTGGTCGAAATCGCCGGCATGCTTTCGTATTGCGATTTTGCCGAGCAGGAAACCGTGACCACCGATAGCGGACGCCTGCGTCCTGACCTGGTGGTGAAGTTGCCGGGCGGCAAACATGTGGTGGTGGACGCTAAGACGCCGCTGCAAGCTTTTCTTGACGCCTTCGAGACTAACGACGAGGAAACCCGCCGCGACTGTCTGACCAATCATGCGCGGCAGGTGCGCGACCACATGAACACGCTCAGCGGCAAGAAATACTGGGAGCAGTTCGATGCAACGCCGGAATTTGTGGTGATGTTTCTTCCCGGAGAAACATTTTTTAGCGCGGCGCTCGAACAGGATTCCGGCTTGATTGAGCACGGAGTTTTGAACCGCGTAATTCCCGCGTCGCCGACCACGCTGATCGCATTGCTGAAAGCCGTGGCTTACGGCTGGAACCAGGAAAAGCTGGCGCGCAACGCGCAACAGATCAGCGAGCTCGGCAAAGAATTGCACGACCGCCTGCGGAACCTCGCAGGCCACATCACCTCGGTCGGCACCGGGCTCGACCGCGCGGTCGAGTCTTATAACAAAGCCGTTGGCTCGCTCGAGAGCCGCGTGCTGGTTTCGGCGCGAAAGTTCGCAGAACTGGGAGCTTCGGTGGCCGACGACATTCCTCAACTCGAGCCCATCGAGACCACCGCGCGGGCGCTCTCGTTCGAATGGGACGAAGACGACGTTTCCCCTGAACCGGCGATCACCGACGAACGCAAAGCCGGCTGATACTGAGCACCTGTTCATTTCTCGGTTTTCGATTTATCGTCTCTAACCCTTAACTATTCCTCTTAGTTCTTCACATCTTTACTTCTTCACATCCTCTTCTCACATTCTCTTCTCACATTCTCTTTAACGGAGTCGTCTTTTGAACCGAATGAGTTTCGTTTAACTTCTTTTGATCTAAAGGAACTCTCATTCTGCTGAGCACTCACCACCTTCAGGAGCGAAAGCCCCACCTCGATCATGCCCGAACGCGCACTGATCGGCAGTACACTTTCCGCAGCCTCCTTTCGATAGTCCGAGGGCCACTTTCAGAGATAAAGCTTGCCTCAGGCCCGCCGATAACCTGATTGGCAAGGCTGCGCCAGGCCGCTGTATTGCAGCCTTCTCACAAACCTTCGTTCAACTAGAGCACGTTCGAGGAGTCCTTCTGTCTGTGAAGCACGCTGTGGCATCTCGCATCGCCAAAGCAGGGATCGCTACCCCTGTGGCCGCGAGTTTGCTCTGGATGATCGGCAAGATGAGAGGCGTGTTGTCAGTTCGATCCGCCGATTTCATGCCACACGGCTACTGCTACTTGTGGGACCCGCGTCTGGTCTGGCTGAACGTTATCTCCGATGGCCTGATTACGCTGTCTTACTACGCCATCCCCATCATTCTCGTCTATTTCATCCACCGGAACCGCGATCTGCCGTTCAACGCAATCTTCTGGATGTTCGGCACCTTCATTTTGGCGTGTGGCACCACCCACCTGATGGAAATCTGGAACGTCTGGCACGGCAGTTACCTGCTGGCGGGCGTGATTAAGGCAGCGACAGCGGCGGTGTCGGTGGTCACGGCGGCGATGCTCGTACCGCTAGCCCCGCGGGCAATGTCCCTGCCCGGACTGCTGATGGTGAACCGCGAACTGCAAGAGCAAATCGCCGAGCGGGAGCGGGCTGAGCAAACCGCCAAGCAAAGCCTGAGCGCAGGCGCGAGGACACTCCAGGAACTGGCCGACTACAAGTTCGCCCTCGACCAGCACGCCATTGTCGCCACCACCGACGTTCAGGGAACCATCACCTACGTTAACGACAAATTCTGTGCCATCAGCCAATATTCGCAGAATGAACTGCTAGGCCAGAACCACCGCATTCTCAACTCTGCCCATCATCCTAAAGAGTTTTTCCAGCAGATGTATCGAACCATCGCCAATGGTCAGGTGTGGCGGGCTGACATCTGCAACCGCGCCAAGGACGGATCGACATACTGGGTGGATACGACAATCATCCCATTCCTCGACGCGTACGGAAAACCGCGGCAGTACATGGCGATCCGCGCCGACATCACCGAGCGCAAGCGGATGGAGGAGACACGCGAGCGCCTGGCCGCAGTGGTCGATTCCTCCGACGACGCCATTATCAGCAAAGATCTGAACGGCATCATCAACGCGTGGAATCGCGGCGCCGAAAAGATATTCGGATACCCGGCAGGGGAAATCATTGGCAAACCCATGCTAGTGCTGTTCCCGCCGGAGCTGGCGGGCGAGGAGACCGGCATTCTGGCGCGCATCCGGCGCGGGGAGAGCATCCAGCACTATGAAACTGTACGCATTCGGAAAGACGGCAAGCGCATCAACGTTTCCGTGACAGTCTCGCCCATTCGGGACGGCAGCGGCGTGGTTGTCGGCGCTTCCAAGATTGCCCGCGACATAAGCGAACGCAAACAAGCCGAGGCAGCGCGGCTACTCGCCGAGGAGCGCTACCGGCGTTTCGTGGAGCGTACCGCCGCCGGGGTTCTGCGCAATACTCTTGACGGCCGCATCCTTGAATCCAATGACGCCATGGTCCGGATGCTGGGCTATGACTCTCGCGCTGAATTTCTAGCCCGCCCGACACCCGAGATCCACTATATGGACCCGGAAGAGCGCAAGCATCTCGTCGAGTTGCTTGAGAGGAACCACGCGCTTAACAACCACGAGGTCTGTTTCAAGGGAAGAGACGGCAACCCGGTCTGGGTGGTCATGAGCCTGGTTTTGGTGAAGGGCGAAGATGAAGCCGGCGATGTGATCGAAGCTACCGTCATCGACGTGACGGCTCGCAAGGAAGCGGAGCGCCAACTGGCCAGGCAGACGGACCAACTCTACCTTCAATCCGAGGAGTTGATCCGCTCGCAGCAGTCGCTGGAGACCCAAACGCTCATGCTGCAGTCGGTGCTGGACAGCATGCAGGAGGGGCTGGTCGCCGCCGATGAGACGGGGAAATTCATCATCTGGAATCCGGCTGCCACGAAGATTGTCGGTATGGACGCGAAAGATGTTCCGCCCGGAGAATGGAACGCGCATTACGGCGTTTACCTGCCCGACACCATCACACCCCTTCCGAACGAGCAAAATCCCCTGGCGCGCGCCATGCACGGCGAGGTTAGTGCGGCCGAGATCTTTATACGCAACCCGGAGCTCGACGAAGGAGTTTGGCTCGAGATTAGCGGCGGGCCTTTGAAAGGCAGGGACGGCGCGGCGCGCGGCGGGGTGGTCGCCTTCCGCGACATTACCCAACGAAAAAAGGACGAGCGCGAAATCCACGCGCTCAACGAAGAGCTGGCAAAGAGAGTGGAGCAGTTGGTCGTTTCGCAGGATGCATTGCGCGCCCAGACGGAGATGCTGCACTCCGTGCTGAACAGCATGGGCGAAGGGATTGTCGTCTCCAACACACACGGAGAATTCATACTGGCGAACCCGGCGGCGGAGAAAATTGTTGGACGGGAGGCGATAGACACGCCCCTGAAGGCCCGGCCGGAACGCTTTGGCCTGTATCTGCCCGACGAAGTGACTCTGTTCCCATCCGATGATCTGCCGCTGGCTCACGCCCTCCGCGGCGAGGCCTCCGAAGTCGCGCTGGTGGTACGAAATCCGAACCTGGGACCCCGCTGGGTTCACGCCAGCGGCCGCCCGTTGAGAGACGAGAACGGCATGGTGTGGGGCGGGCTTGTAACTTTTCGCGATATCACCCAGGCCGAGACGGCTAAGCGGGAAATCCGCCAGCTTAACGAAGAACTCGAAGCGCGGGTGGAACAGCGGACGGAAGAATTGAAGGCGTCGAATCTTGAACTGGAGGCTTTCACCTACTCGGTCTCCCATGATCTACGGGCGCCGCTGCGCCACATCGGGGGCTTCTCCAGAATTCTGCTCGAGGATTTTGGCCCCAGACTGGAGCCCGAAGCTCTCAGTCATCTCCACCGCATTGAAGACGGCACTCGTCGCATGGGACTGCTGGTGGATGAACTTCTGAACCTGGCGCGGGTTGGCCGTCACACTCTCAAGTTGGAAGCCACCCAGCTGAATTTAATTATCGAAGATGTCATATCCCTGTTGCAGCCGGAAGTGAATGGCCGCGTGGTCGAGTGGCGGATTGCAGAACTGCCTTCCGCGATGTGCGATCCCGTTCTGGTGAAACAGGTTTTCCAGAACCTGCTGGCCAACGCGCTCAAATTCACCCGTCCGCGCGAGCGGGCCGTGATCGAGATTGGCCACCGACAAGAGAGCGGACAGATTCTCCTCTTCGTTCGCGACAACGGCGTCGGCTTCAGCATGAAGTACCAGGACAAGTTGTTCGGGGTCTTCCAGCGCCTGCACCGCGCCGAGGATTTCGAGGGCACGGGCATCGGCCTGGCCACGGTGAAACGCATCGTTCACAAGCACGGAGGCCGCGTGTGGGCGAATTCAGAACTCGATAAGGGCGCAACTTTTTACTTTACCCTTGGCGCCGCGAAACATGCCAGGGACATGCCGGCCGAAGTCGTGCCCGGCGGTGCCGAGAACAACGCCACAGTGGCAGGAGCTTGAAGATGAACTCAACTGAAGTCGATATTCTTTTGGTCGATGATAGTCAAGACGACATCGATCTGACGCTGCATGCTCTGCGGGCTGAGAATCTCGCCAACCACGTTTTCATCGCCCACGATGGGGAGGAAGCTTTGGAGTTTCTATTCTGCACCGGACCCCACAGCAACCGTTCTTTCGATCAACCGCCGAAGCTGGTCCTGCTCGATCTGAAGTTGCCCAAGGTGGATGGAATGCAGGTGCTTGAGAAGGTCAAAGGCGATCCGCGAACCAAGGACATCCCGATAGTCCTTCTCACCTCGTCCCGCGAAGAGCGCGACCGGATTAACGGTTATCAGCTGGGGGTGAACAGCTACCTGCAAAAACCGGTGGACTTTGCCGAGTTCCGGAAAGTAGTAAAGCTGGCAGGCCTGTACTGGCTGGTCACCAACCAGCCTCCAGTAAGAAATGCCGGGGGAGCAACTGCGGGAGGCGGGCAATGAGCAGTACCGCGACCAGGCTCGAAGAGCAGGACTCAAGACTCAAGACCAAGTTAGAGCTTCTGCTGGTAGAGGACAACTCAGACGATGCCGCACTCCTGTTGCACGGGCTGCGGAGAACCGGTTTCGAAATTTCCAATACCGTGGTTTGCACAGCTGCCGACTTCCAGCGGCAAGTGAAGGAAAAACCTCCCGATATTATTCTCGCGGATTACAACTTGGGCGAGTGGAGAGGGATTGAGACCCTGGAAATCCTGCGCAGTGAGGGTCTCGATATACCCGTGATCATAGTTACGGGTGCGCTCGGAGACGTGGCTGCGGTGAAATGTATCAAGGACGGGGCCACGGATTACGTCCTGAAAGATGGGCTGGCACGGCTGCCCGAGGCCATTCGCCGGGCTCTAGTCGAAAAACAAGAGAGAACGCTGCGCCATCAGGTGGAGCAAGACCTGGCACGCAAGGTGGATGAATTAGCGCGCTCCAACACCGACCTCGAGCAGTTCGCCTATGTCGCCTCGCACGATCTGCAGGAACCGCTGCGCATGGTCGTGGCTTACACTCAGCTACTCTCCGAGCGCTACCGCGGCAAGCTCGATGAGAATGCCGATAAGTTCCTCGGCTATGCCTCTGAGGGAGCGATGCGCATGCAGGTGCTTATTAAGGATCTGCTGGCGTTTTCGCGGGTGGGGCGGAACGGTACCAGTGGTGCTGTCGATTGCAATGCCGTGGTCGATGAAGTGCTGCAGACTCTAGCTTCCTCCATTCAGGAAAGTGGCGTCGTGGTTACTCATGCCGCTCTTCCCGCTGTGTGGGCTGATCGAACGCAGGTGGCGCAGGTCTTCCAGAACCTGATCGGTAATGCCCTCAAGTTCCGTGGAAAAGAGCAGCCAGTGATTTCCGTGCAAGTGGAAAAAGCGGATCAGCAATGGCTATTCGACGTCACCGACAACGGGATCGGAATCGCGCCGGAGTCCGCGGAAAACGTCTTCGTGATTTTTCAGCGCCTGCACACCCGCGCCGACTACCCGGGGAACGGCATCGGCCTGGCCATCTGCAAGAAAATCGTCGAACGCTATGGCGGAAGAATCTGGATCGAACCGCGGGCCGGCTCCGGTACGACGTTCAAGTTCACACTGCCTGCGCGGGCGGACGACAGATTGGGGGTGCAGTCTTGAGGGCCGCGCCTCAGCTCCTGGTAGTCGACGACAACCCGGCCGATGTGGTGTTGGTGCGCGAGGCTCTGGCGGGGAGCGCGCATCATCCCGAAATCAGCAATGTTGAAGATGGCGAGGAGGCTTGGACGTTTCTGAACCGCGGCAAGAAATATATGAACGCACTTCGGCCCGATCTGATCATCCTGGACTTGAATCTGCCCAAAAAACATGGCCAGGCAGTACTCGCCGATATTAAGAGCACTCCGGAGCTGTGCCGAATTCCGGTTGTGATCTTCAGCACATCGCAGGCGCGCCAGGATATCGTCCGCAGTTACGAACTGGGCGCGAACTGCTACGTGAGCAAGCCGGGAAATCTGACTGATTTTTTTTCCGCAATCCAATCGATCGAGAAATTCTGGTTCAACTTTGTAAACCTGCCACCACGAGGAGAATGATGACGAATCCAATGACAAGCGTATTACTGATTGAAGACAACCCCGGGGATGCGGATCTGGTCCGTCTACGGCTGGTGGAAGGCCACTCGCATGTGAAAGTGAATTGCGTCAACCGGCTAGCGGATGGACTCGCCGCCTTGTCGCTCGAGACTCCCTCCGTTGTATTGTTGGACCTCAATTTACCGGACAGCAAAGGGGCGGAAACATTTCGCCGGCTCATCGCACACTCCCCGAACGTGCCGGTGGTCGTGCTCTCTGGCCAGGATGATGACACTCTGGCCATGAAGGCTGTGCATTCCGGTGTACAAGATTACTTGCTCAAGAACAGTCTCACCAGCAAACACCTGGAGCGCGCCATTGGGTACGCCGTGGAACGGCAAGCCCTGACCCGGGCCCTTGAGATAGCGCAGAAGCAGCAAATAGAATTCAAGAATCAATTTCTCTCGCACGTTTCGCACGAACTCCGCACGCCGTTAACCTGCATTCATCAGTACGTAACCCTGCTTCTCGACGGGTTGGCTGGACCGGTCGCCCCCGATCAGTCCGATCACCTGAAGACCATCCTGAGGAGCGTGAATCAATTGCACGCCATGATCCGCGATCTGCTCGAAGCAACTCGCGCCGAGGCTGGCAAAATGCGGATCGAGCCACGTTGCATCTCGCTCGGAGAGCTCGCGCAGCAAACCATTGCGATGATGCGGCCGATGGCCAACGAAAAAAGGATCGGACTGGAAATCGGGCTCGACCAAAGGCTTCCGCTCGTATTTGCCGATCCAGACCGAGTGCTTGAAGTGATGATTAATTTAGTGGATAACGCCATCAAGTTTACGCCGCATGATGGCTCGGTCATGCTGCAAGCCTGCATGGTGGATTCGGATCCGGGTTCAGTTTACATTTCGGTAACGGATACCGGCCGCGGTATCAACCCTGAGACCAAAGCGCTGATCTTTGATCGCCTCTACCAAGACCCCGAAGCTAGCGATAGCAGTCGATCCGGGTTAGGACTCGGTCTTTACATTTGCCGAGAAATCGTTCGCCTTCATGAAGGGCGTATTTGGGTTTCGAGTGATCCTGGTCGAGGGAGCACTTTCAGCTTCACCCTCCCGATTTACTCCCTGGCCAAACTGTTAACCCCCGTCGTCACTTATCAGGACCAATTGCGCTCCGCGTTCTCGCTGGTTCGGGTGGAACTCACGCCGCTCTCGAGCCCTCCGCGCGGAAACTGGAAGGAAACAGCGCAACAGTGCTTGGACATTCTGCGCCGCTGCGTCTACCTCGACAAAGATCTTGTGCTGCCTCCGATGGGCGCCTCGGGAGCGGCGGAGACTTTCTTCGTTGTCGCCTCTACGGACCTTGAACAATGCGAAGTTATGACCACTCGCATCCGCGAGCAGCTGGAGAAGTTGCCCGATCTTAAAGCCAAATGCACGCTCTCGATCATGGCAGCCCAGATCGAGCTTACTCCCGCTGGGCCGGATGAAAGCCTGGAACAACAGGTGATGGCTTTGGCCGATCAGACCACAGCCATGATCATGGCCAGCATGGAGCGCAAGCATTCTATTCCCGGTAAACACCCGCAGCTAGTTAACTGAAAACACGAACAGACCATTAACCTTAAGGAGGATGTAATGCCAAGCAAAATTCTAGTAGTCGATGATGATCCCGATCTGGTACGCGCCTTGCGGCTGCGTCTGCGAGCCAATAACTTTGACGTCGCTACCGCCACCGACGGCTATTCGGCCATTTCTGCGGCCCAAAAAGAACGTCCAGCCCTGATCATTCTCGATCTCGGTTTGCCTGTTGGGGATGGCTTCGTGGTCCTCGACCGACTGCAGAACAGCGACATTCTAGCCGGGATACCTGTCATCGTTCTGAGCGCCCGCGATCCTCAAATGAACGAAGAACGCGCACTAAAGGCGGGGGCAGCCGCATTCTTTCAAAAGCCCGCCGACAATGACGAACTCATGAATGTGATTCGCGCCAATATTGGACCGGCACCGGAATTCAAGCAGGCTTGGCCGTCTTAGGCTCCGGTTCCGCGTATCAGCGGGACTAGGATTCGGGAGACTGCCTGCGCAAGTATCTGTAGCAACTTAAGGGAATTCCTCGCTTGCCGCCCCAGTTTGGGCGGCATTTTTCATGATCCCGTAAAACGTTCCAACGCAGTCAGATACACAATTTCACAGAAACCTCCAAAAAGCGGTAGCTGGTCTTTCATAACTCATTTACAATCTCGGAAGTCGCTTGAAGTGCGGCACTTAGCGTTTCCCGATTGGGAACTGACATGGCAGCGAAGTTGCTCATTGGAGATCAGGCGCTGGCGGACGTTGATCCACTTCTCGCCAGCCCCGTGGGAGTGCCGCTGAAACCCATGAATCGGGAAAGCCAAGTCCGTTCTGTTGCGGTACTCCTGTTCCTGCTGACCGTGGCTGCGGTCGTCTTTGCGGGCTTCAATCTTGATGCCGAGCTTAAGTTCGCCGTTCCCGATGACGGCGTTTGGTGGATCGAACACGGCGGGCGGCTCACTGCCGACCGGATTGATCCCAGCGGGCCGGGCGCCAAAAGCGGAATCAAGGCCGGCGACCAACTGGTGTCCATTAATGGACAGGAAGTGCAGAATATGTCCGGCCTGGAACGCCAGCTCTACCGTACTGGCGTGTGGTCTAAGGCTTCTTATTCCCTGCTGCGGCAGACAGTCCCTCTGGATTCAAGCGTCATTCTGGTCCCTGCTGAACGATCGCTCAACAATTGGCTGCGGCTGATTGCTCTCATTTACCTTTGCATCGGGCTCTACGTCTTGCTGCGCCGCTGGACCGCTCCCGGTTCGACGCACTTCTACATTTTCTGCTTGGTCTCGTTCATCGCCTACGCCTTCAAATACACCGGCAAGCTGAACGATTTCGATTGGACCATCTATTGGGGCAACATCGCCGCCGGGGTATTGCAGCCTGCCCTGTTTCTTCATTTTGTCCTGACTTTTCCGGAGAAACGCCAGACGGTGCGCAAGCATCCTTGGCTACTGGCGCTGGTTTACTTGCCGGCGACGGTTCTGCTAGCCACCCACGTCACCGCCATGCGTTCGCTGCAAGCCAGCGAGCGGCTGCGCTGGAACCTCGACCGTATGGAAATGTTCTACGGCTCTTTGTTCTTTCTCGCCTCCGCCACGTTGCTCTGGTACAGCTACCGCCGGGCCAGCACCACCATCCTGCGGCAGCAGTTGAAGTGGGTCACTCGCGGCACGATTCTAGCCATCATTCCCTACACCCTGTTCTACGTGGTCCCGTATCTGATGGGCTCATTGCCGGGCGCGACCATGAAGCTTTCCGCGCTGTCGCTGGCTTTGCTGCCGCTCACCTTCGGATATGCCATCTTCCGCTACCGCCTGATGGATGTAGACCTCATCTTCAAGCGCGGCGTTGTCTATACGCTAGCGGCCGCGATCGTGGTGGGAATGTATTTTGGTTTGGTGGCAGCAGTCGCCGAACTGGTGCAGAGGCAGAAGCCAAACAGCGGCCCGGTGGGCTTGATTCTCGCTGTAGTTGTGACCGCGCTCCTGTTCGACCCAGTACGCAAGTGGATTCAGGACCGAGTCGATCAATACTTCTACCGTACGCGCTATGACTACCGCCGCACGCTCCTCGAGTTCGGTCGGGAGTTAAGTTCTGAGACCGACCTGAACACCATGCTCTCGTCCCTGATAGACCGGCTCTCTCATACTCTTGCGGTCGATCATATGGCGATTTTTTTGGCAGGGGAAAAAGCGGATCGGTTCGTGCTGGCCAAGGCCTTCGGCCTGTCCGCGCCCGCAAACATCGATCTCGGGTTTCTGAGCGCGTCGCGGCCAGAACAAGCGGGACATCTTTTCTTCGAGAACACTCACCAGGTGCCGCGCGAGACTCCGGAGGCACAGCAGGCGATCGCACGTCTTGATCTGAATTACTACATCCCCTGCCACGCGCAGCAGAAAACCGTCGCTGTGCTTGGCCTGGGAAAAACTACTCAGGGCGACTTCCTCTCCAGCGAAGATATGGAGCTGCTCGAAACTCTCGGTGGCTACCTCGGCATCGCGATCCAGAACGGTCAGCTTTATGAGTCGCTGCAGCAGAAGGCGGCAGAGTATGAGCGCCTCAAGGACTTCAACGAAAACATCGTCGAATCCATCAACGTGGGCGTGATGGCCCTCGACATGGAAGACCGGATCGAGAGCTGGAACGCACAGATGGAAGTGATGTACGCCTTGCCGCGCTGGCAGACTCTGACCCAGCCGCTGAAAGCAATCTTCCCGACCGAGTTTGTCGAGGAATTCGATCGCATGCGGCGGGAGCCCGGCATTCGCAATCTCTACAAGTTCCGCCTGAAAACCCCCGCAGGCGAAATACGCAGCGTGAATGTTGCGCTCGCGCCCCTAGTGACGCGGAAGTTCGAGGTGATCGGGCGCCTGATCATCATGGACGACATCACGGAGCGCATCGATCTCGAGACCCAGCTTTCGCAGGCGGACAAACTCTCGTCGATCGGTTTGCTGGCAGCGGGTGTGGCGCACGAAGTGAACACGCCGCTGGCCGTGATCTCTTCCTACACCCAGATGCTGGCGAAGCAACTGCAGGGCGATCCGCAAAAATCCGGGCTGCTGGAAAAAATCACGCGGCAAACCTTTCGCGCCTCAGAGATCGTAAACAATCTCCTGAACTTCTCTCGAACCAGTGGCAGTGAGGTACGCGACGTCGATGTGAACAAAGTCATTGCCGATACACTGGCGTTGCTTGACCATCAGTTCAAAGTGGCCAAGGTGCAGGTGGAGAACGCGCTCGCGCCACAGCTTCCTGCCATCCAGGGCAATCCGGGGAGATTGCAGCAAGTCTTCCTGAATCTGTTTCTTAATGCGAAAGACGCCATGCCGGGCGGGGGCCGGCTGCGCATCGCCACAGCCAACGGCGAAAGCGTCAGCGTGTCTGTTTCCGATACCGGATCGGGGATTGCACCGGAGCACATCCAACGCATTTACGATCCCTTCTTCACCACGAAAACGTCGCCTCGTGAAGGCCAGGCCCGCGGCACCGGGCTCGGCCTTTCCGTCACCTACGGCATCATCCAGGAACATGCAGGTAAGATTCGCGTGGAAAGCCATCCCGGTACAGGGACGACCTTCACTCTGGATTTCCCCCTAAGCAGGAAAACCGTTCATGCGTAAACGATACGGCTTAGGCAGGGCAGAAAGAACGTTCGAGGCTGAGCATGTCTGACACGGCAGTGATTCCGAACGCGCTGATGAATGGAAATCCAGGTCTCGCGGGGGCTGTGCTCATCATCGATGATGAAGCGGAGATTCGCGAATCTTTGCAGACCCTATTGGAGATGGAAGGCTTTGCCGTGGAGACGGCTGTGAGCGGAGAAGCCGGTCTGCAGCGCATCGGCGAGCATCCTTTCGATCTGATCCTGCTCGACCTTGCCTTACCCGGCCGCGATGGCCTGGAAATTCTGGCCGAGATTCGTTCCCACGAAACCGGACTGCCGGTGATTATGATCACAGCCTATGGCACGGTTGAGAACGCCGTGCGCGCCATGCAAGCCGGGGCCGCAAACTTCGTTCAGAAACCCTGGGACAACGAGAAGCTTCTGGCCGACGTGCGCGCGGCCATAGGATGGCGCCGGGCCGCGGAAGAAAACGTTCAACTGAAGCGCGCGCTCAAGCAGCGCTACAACTTCGAAAACATTGTGGGCAAAAGCGAGCCCATGCTGAAGATCTTCGACTTGGTGGCGCAAGTCGCCAACAGCCGCTCCACCGTGTTGCTGCAGGGCGAAAGCGGCACTGGCAAGGAAGTCATTGCCAAAGCGACGCACTTGAATTCGCCGCGCCATGACCGGCCTTTTGTGCCCGTGAATACCGGCTCCATGCCGACCGACCTGTTGGAATCGACTCTCTTCGGCCACGTGAAAGGCGCGTTTACCAGCGCGATCGCTTCGAAAAAGGGCCTCTTCGAGATGGCCGATCGAGGGACATTATTTCTCGACGAAATCGCGACCATGGGCCTCGAAACGCAAGCCAAGATTCTGCGCGTGCTGCAAGACCGCAAGTTCATGCATCTCGGCGGAGTACAGGAGATTCAGGTGGACGTGCGCATCATCGCCGCCACCAATGTTGACTTGCGCTTGCTCGTACGCGAAGGCCGCTTCCGTGAAGACTTGTTTTACCGCTTGAATGTGATCACGATTGAGCTTCCTCCATTGCGCCAGCGCCGGGAAGACATTCCTTTGCTGGTCGATTTCTTCCTGAAAAAATATGCCGAAGAAAACGACCGGCCCGTGCGCCACATCACTCCGGAGGCTCTGCGGCCATTGATGTCCTATTCGTGGCCCGGCAATGTCCGCGAACTGGAAAATGTGATCGAGCGCGCCGTCGTACTGTCGTCGGGAACCGATATTGGCCTCGATCTCTTGCCCGACAATCTATTGGGCCGAGGATCGTCGTTCACCATGCACGATCCACCCGCGGATGCATCGTTGTTTGAAATCGTGGAAGATGTTGAACGGCGCATCATCACCGACATGCTGGAGAAGTGCAACTGGAACCAGACTGAAGCCGCCGAGCATTTCAAGATTCCGCTTTCCACACTAAATCAAAAAATCCGCCGGTTGAACATCGAGATCAAGAAGAAGACTCGCGGATAAAAGCAGCTTCCGGTTTCCACAGGCAAAGCCTTACGCCTTATCAGAGGCAGTACCCAGTACCTAGTTGCCAGTACTCAGCAAAACACTTTCGGAACGGTCTGCCGGTTTTTTCTGGGTACTGGGTACTGGGTTTGCCCTATATCCCTTCGTTGCTTTTCTATGGCTGATCTAATCGGACAATCGAGATGTACGGAAGGAATAATGCAGTAGCTCAATCGCAAGCGGGACGCACCAGTGCTAGAAACACCGATGCGCCCCTAACCAAAATCGCCTGAAAGGCAGGCAACATGGCTCCTACAAAAGGTAGCGGGTTCCATTTCCCGCTGCAACCCGCGCACGCTGATTTCCTCCGCTTCAGTCCCATTTTCGGACTCCGCCTTCCGCTTCCATGCAACGCCCACGCACCGCCCTGATGCTGCACGCTCCGAGAAAGCAGATTCCTCGCGCGATAGCTGCGCTTCGGAATGACAACCGAAAAGACAGAGTGACCAACGAAACGATTCAACAATCAAGGAGATATAACTATGCCGAAAGCACATCTGTTTGAAGCGTTGTTGCAGGTGAATCAGGGAATTGATAACGCGGTGCAAGGACTGCAACGGCTCAAGAAGAAATCGGACTTGCTGCAAGGACCCTTTGCCGAGACGGTGGCGCGTCTGGAATCAGACCGGGCGCAGGTGAATGTGCGCTTTTTCGCCGTCATGGAAGCGTGCCAGCAACGCGATACGGAGCAGTTGATTTCGTAGCTAGGCCAGGCGGGTGTCCCAGGGTCTCGTAAAAGCGAGACCCTTCGACTTCGCTCAGGGCAGGCTCTGGGGCACCCGGCCGGTTGAATGTCGAGATCAAGAAGAAGACTCGCGGTTAGAACAGCTTCCCGCTGACCGGTCTTAGGTTTCAGGTTCTCGGGCAATTAAAGTTCTACCGCTGTCTTCTGCTATAGTTCCGAAAAGCCCAGCAGGTTCAACCGCTGCGGCTTTCTGAACCGCATGCAACTCATCTCGCCAACCGAACTCGCCAAAGAAAAAACAAAATCGGTTCAGGATTACGTGCTCTTTTGCATGCACGCCGTCGCCAATCTTTTCCGAAAACCCCTTTATGTCGGCGATATTGTGCAGCAGGCCGATGCCATTGGCGTAGGGTCGCTGCCCATCGTTCTTTTGACTGGCTTCTTCACGGGAGCGGTGCTGGCGCTGCAGGCCGCGAACACTCTTAGCCGCTTCGGTTCCATCAATCTGATTGGCGAATTGGTTTCCGCTTCCATGGTTCGAGAACTGGGACCGGTGCTCACCAGCCTGATGGTTGCCGGACGGAATTCCTCGGGCATGGCCAGCGAGTTGGGATCGATGGTGGTGACCGAACAAATCGATGCCATGCGCGCCCTCGGCACTGATCCCATGAAGAAGCTCGTCACGCCGCGCGTGGCCGCCACGGTCTTCATGCTGTTTTTTTTGGCGATCATTTCCGATCTGGTGGGGTTAGCCGGCGGGTCGATGGTAGCCAAAGTTCTTCTGCGCCTTGACGCCCGGCAGTATTGGTCCAACGCCTGGGAAACGCTGGTGTTCCAGGATATCTTCATGGGACTGATCAAGCCGGTGCTCTTCGGGTTCGTGATTGCAACCATCGGCTGCTTCTACGGAATGAACACCAGCGGAGGAACTCAGGGAGTGGGTAAAGCCACCACGCAAGCGATGGTAGCTTCGTCCGTGCTGATTCTCGTACTCGATTTTTTCGTGACCCGCTTCCTGATGGCCGTTCTGTCATATCACTGATCCGTATGTCCACGCCGACCCTACCGCTCGATTCCGCTGCCGTGACCGCGAAAGAAGATTCCACGCCGGCGATCGTGTTTGAAGATGTGAAGCTTTCTTTTCCAGAGAACGACGTGTTGCGGGGAATCTCGTTTCGCTTGAATCGCGGAGAAACCAAGGCAATCTTCGGCGTCGCCGGCTCGGGAAAGAGTTTGCTTCTGAAGCTGGCAATGGGACTCATCCGGCCGGACTCGGGAAGCATCCTCGCCCTCGGCGAAGATGTGACACAGATGCGTGAAGAGGACCTCTTCGCTTTGCGCCGCAAAATTGGGATGGTTTTTCAGGAGAGTGCGCTGTTCGATTCTCTCTCGGTTCGCGAAAATGTGGCGTATCGGCTAACCGAAGAACATGGCATCTATGATGATGAGATCGATCACAAAGTGCGCGAGGCGCTGCGCTTTGTGGAACTGGAACACACCCTTGATCTCGATCCTTCGGAGCTTTCCGGCGGCATGCGGCGGCGCGTGGCGATTGCGCGTGCGTTAATTACGCAACCTGAGTTGCTGCTCTATGACTCGCCGACCGGGGGTCTCGACCCTGTCACTTCAAACACGATTATCGAATTGATTGTGAAGCAACGCGATGTGAACAAAACCAGCGCCCTGCTGGTGACGCATCGGCTGCAGGACGCCTTCACCATGGCGACGCACCAGTTCGACAGCCGGAACAACCGAATGATCGCGCTACCTCCCGGCCAGCACTGCGAGGTGCCCATGAGTTTTCTGATCCTGCGCGATGGCAAAATAATTTTCGACGGCGACCTGAACCAACTGGCGCACACTCAGGATGAATACATCAAGGAATACATTTCGTAGCGGTTTGTGATTGAGCTAGCGGGTAACTTTGTAATTGATGAGCGGATGCCACGCAAAGGGAAGCGAAAAAACGGGGAGGGCGGGGGAGGGCCGCGACCCGAACAACAGGGTCCTTACTAGTATGCGGTGGCAGTGTCCGAAACACAAGCGGAAAGCGATTTACCGGCCTCCATTCTTCGCTGAGCCGCATAAACCTTCACATTTACCGCAGTGCGCTCGCTTAGAATACGCAACTCCAGTCATCGTGGCATACGTTCGCATTACTCCATGAGACTATGCTGAAGCCCGTCGGAAACCGATTTGATAGGTTCTCGCAGAATTACCTCTCGCAACATTCTCAAGCTGTAAACTCACAAGAATGCGAGTAAAGATTCTCGGTTCGGCGGCTGGAGGAGCATTTCCACAATGGAATTGCTCCTGCGCGAATTGCCGGGCAGTAAGAGCCGGCACATTTCGCGGCAAGCCGCGCACCCAAACACAGGTCGCGATCACCCAGGACGGGCAATCGTGGTTCTTGTTGGGAGCTTCTCCGGATTTACGCGCGCAAGTTGAAGCGACTCCCGAACTGCATCCCCGCGAAGGTCTGCGCCAGTCGCCCATCGCAGGTGTAGTACTGGCCAATGCCGACGTCGACCACGTTCTGGGACTGCTTCTCTTACGCGAACTCCAGCCGCTGCGCATTCACGCCACCACTTCCGTGTGCAGCATCCTCCGTGAGGACAATTCGATGTTCGCGATGTTGCAGCGCGTTCCGAATCAAGCCGTGTGGAGCGAATTTCAGTCCGGAACCAAATTCAGTCTATGCGATGCGCGCGGCGAAGATTCCGGTATGCGCTGCCGCGCGATTTCGTTGAGCACTCATTATCCTGCATATGTCAGAGCGGAACGGCAGTCGCAACTCACGGCTGGCGAAGCGTCGCTGGGTTTCATAGTTGAATCGCCGTTGGGCTCTCAATTTGCTTATATGCCAGCGGTTCCGCACCTCGACGACAACCTCGTTCAGGAACTCAACTCCTGTGACGTCCTTCTTTTCGACGGCACGTTCTGGAGCGACGACGAATTGATTCGCGTGCAAGGAAGCGGTCAAACCGCAACTCAGATGGGCCACATCCCCGTCGAAAATATTCTGGCTAAGTTGGCGGGAGTGCGCCATCCGCGTAAAATATTTCTGCACATCAACAACACCAATCCCATCCTGGACGAGGCCAGCCCGCAGTATCGCCAAGTGCGGGACGCGGGCTGGGAAATCGCGGAGGATGGATGGCAGTTCGACCTATAGAAGACGGCCACGTCAAAGACATCGAAACCACGCCAGACGCGCCTTTGCTTTCGCTCGAAGATCTGCGCGCCCAGCTACAGGCCGTTGGCGAGGAACGCTACCATCACAAGCACCCGTTTCACCTGCTGATGCACGAAGGCAAGCTCAGCCGCGGACAACTGCAAGCATGGGCGCTGAACCGTTATTACTATCAGAGCATCATCCCCATCAAGGATTCGATCATTCTCTCGCGCGGTCCCGACCCAGTTTTTCGCCGCGCCTGGCGTAAGCGCGTCGTCGACCACGATGGCGATGCCACCAGCGAGGGCGGCATCAAGCGCTGGATAAAACTGGCGGAAGCCACCGGCCTCGACCCCGCGCAGGTTCGCACCGGCGCAGGCATTCTTCCTGCAACCCGGTTCGCGGTGAATGAATATCTGAATATCGTTCGCAGCCGCTCGCTGCTGGAGGCGGTCGCCTCATCGCTCACGGAATTGTTTTCAACTAAGCTGATCACTCTACGCGTACAAAAATTGCGACAGCATTATCCCTGGCTTGCGGGAGGGCTGGATTATTTCGAGGCCCGACTTTATCAGGCGCCGGAAGATTCGCAATTCGCGGTCAACTACGTCTACGACAACGCGAAGACGCGAGCCGAGCAGGAGTTGGCGATTCAGGCCTTGCGCGACAAGTGTGACATTCTGTGGGCGCAACTCGACGCCCTCTACTTCGCTTACGTGCAACCCGGATGGCCACCGCCTGGAGCGTTTCGGATCGAGGCCAGCTAGCGTGGCGCGGAAGATTCTGTCATCCCGAGCGCAGTATTGCGATTGGCGCTATCGACCTCAACTCTGTCCTTCCGACCGGAGCATTGCGATTGGCTTTATCAAGCGCAATGTGGAGTGGAGGAACCTGCTTTTGTTTGCAGCGTGTGGCACTCAAGGGAAGGAACACTAGCCATGCCTCCTCCCGAAGATTCCAGCCAGCCCCAACTGGCCACCGGTTGCCGCTGGGGTGCGGAGAGTAAAGAGGGCGAAGAGCGCGTAATCCTGTTCCCCGAAGGCGCAATCAAGCTCCAAGGCACCGGACGCCAAATACTCGAGCGCTGCGACGGTCAACGCACCTTCGCCCAGATCATTGCAGAATTGCAAGCTGAGTTCAGCATAGCCGACCCGGCCAAAATTCGCAGCGACATCAGCCAGTTTCTCGAACAACTGCGGCACAAGCGGATTGTCGACTATTAGCCTCAACCCGCGATCAGCTTAGGACGGCCCCGGGATCCCCACTTCCACATAGCTGCCAGGCATGGCCGCATTTACCGCCGCCAAAATTTCTGAGGTGTGCAATCGAACCAGCGGCCATCGTGGAGTGCTCAACACCACTACCGCGATCCTGCGGCCCACAAGATTCTGCTGGTACCGGATATTCTTGTCAGTGGTAAGAAAGACCTCGAACCCCGCACGTTCTGCTTCGGCCAGCAAATCGCCGTTGGAAAGCCTATCCCATCCTCGGTCCCTTGCTTTGACGACATTGTGATCGATCAGATACGGAACCAGCGGGGCAGGTACGCCATGGTCAAAAAGAATGAGCATCTCGTGGGGACGGACTTACCGGCTGTGCGGGAACCGGTGCTGCAAGGCTGCGAGCGGCGAACTGCAAGACCTCGATCACCTGCTCTTTCGAGATATCAAACCACTCAGTAATCTCATCCACAGTCGCGCCAGCTTCGAGGTTCTCGAACACGGTGGATACGGGCAGGCGGGTATCGCGAAACACCCATGCTCCACTTAGTCTTCCTGGCACGCTTTCCACAGCGGGACATTGAGACCAATCAAGAGTCGCCATGTTCTTACCTTCCTCTCAATCTTAACCTTTTGACGCTATTTGACGTTAGAAATATCGTGTCGAGTCACCGCCATCCCACTTTGCCTTCCACCCCAAGTTACGTCATCATGGATAGGCGACGAACCCGCTCCATCGATGATTCCGAACCCGCTTGCCCTCATCGCCGAGATCACGCATCGATGCCCCCTTCATTGCGTCTATTGCTCGAATCCCCTCGAGTTGGCCGCGGTGAGTTCAGAACTCTCCACGCAAGAGTGGGTCGACGTCTTCCAACAGGCGGGCCAGCTTGGCATGCTGCATGCGCACTTCACCGGCGGCGAACCGCTGGCTCGTCCCGATCTGACGGAACTCATCGCGGGTGCACGCGTTGCAGGCCTTTATACAAACCTGATTACTTCCGGCCTCGGGCTTGCTGAACCGAGATTGCAGGCACTGGTCAAGGCGGGACTCGATCACATTCAGCTTAGCTTTCAGGATTCGCGTGAGGACTCCGCCAATTGGATTGCCGGCGCTAAGGCACACGCTCACAAGATCGAATTGTCGCGCATCATCCGCAGCCACAAGATCGCGTTCACTGTGAATCTGGTTATTCATCGCCAAAATATCGACCACCTCGAAGAGATGATCACTTTCATCGAGCAGCTCGCGCCGGAGCGCATGGAGATCGCCCACACTCAGTACTACGGCTGGGCATTGCAAAACCGCGCCGCGCTGCTACCCACGCGCGCGCAGTTGGAGCGCGCGGTCGAAACAGTAGCCGCTGCCGAAACGCGCCTTGCCGGACGCATCCGTGTTGATTCGGTGGTTCCCGACTATTACGCGCGTTACCCGAAGGCTTGCATGGGAGGATGGGGACGTCGATTGATGCTCATCAACCCCGCGGGCAGAGTTCTTCCCTGCCACGCCGCCGAAATCATTCCAGGGCTTGAATTCGAAAACGTCCGCAAGCGATCCCTGGAGCACATCTGGCGTGAGTCTTCATCGTTCCGGCGTTTCCGCGGAGAAGAATGGATGCCGGAGCCCTGCCGCAGCTGCGACCGCCGCGCCGAAGACTTCGGCGGATGCCGCTGTCAGGCTCTGCTGCTTACGGGTGACGCAACGGCCACCGATCCGGCCTGCTCACTTGCGCCCGCGCATCACATTGTCGAAGCGGCATTGCTCGAGGCCAATTCTGCCGCGACGACATCACAGCCCGTACCGGCCGCGTCATTCGTACAGTTACAAAAACTGAATACGGATCTTTGGAGCTATCGCACGAATCCGGAGTAGCCTGCTTTTGCAGCTCGCAATGACTCGCGCCGCAAAGACACTTCCCTACCAGCGCACGCCGATCGTGATTGGACGTATATCAGTTGTCGTGTGATCGCCTGAACCGTGCATGAAACGATACTCGGCATAGATTTCGACGCCACTGGGCATTTTGCGAGTCACGCCCGCACCAATGTTGTAGCCGAATTGGTTCAGGCTGGAGCTGGTGAAGCTGCCGTTGAGGGGAACACTAAAATTCTGGCACGCGCCCCACCATTCCCAAAACCTACTACATGCCCCGCCGGGAACGGTAGTGTCGGAATTCAAGCTGCCGGTGCGATGGTAATAGGCCGGACCGAAGAGGACGTATCCGCTGTAGAGTTTGCTCACGGGTAGGTTGATGATGGGATCGACCGTCGCTGCCAAAGCATAAGAGGTTGCGCTCGCTGCCTGCGCCAGGCTCAGAGACGAATCGCGCAGCGGCAGATCTGCAAAAATGAAGTCCCCACGCAATCCAAGATATTTGCTTGCATTACGAGCCACACCCACCGAGCCCGTGACACCCCCGCCCCTCACGAAAGTCTTGGTCGCGCCGCTGTCGACCTGCGCGCCCGCACCCACGTTATAAACCCAGTTCTTGTATTCGTGAGGGCGCTTTTTCCTTCGCGAGGTCGATTCCACATCCGCAGGTTCCTGGTCACTCGAGGGTTGTTGCGCTGGCGGAGCCGATGCTGCGGGCGGGGTTGCAGGAGGTTGATCCGCAGGCGCGGTTTGGGCGAATGCTCGCCCTCCAAGAAGACTTGTCAGAACCAAAATTGTCAGAAGCAACGTCTGCGCACTTACAGTCGCGAACTTTCCAATCATCCATTCTCCTCCCAGCCGGGCGTGGTGGCGGACCATAGCGCTCGGCATAAAGAGGCGAGAGGCGCCGTTGGCAAAGGTTCCGCTTGTGATTCCTCGCCAGAAGGCATTGGCCTCGACTGCGGCGGGATCGCATCATCTTATCAACTTTGATGCTGACTCTGCCGGGCAAGCCGCCCGGCCTAGGGTCCGCTTTCCACTTCGCGCTGCCGCAACTCCACGTATGATAAAAATGATTTCTACTTCTGAGAGCAACTTTTGCACAAGACTAAGCCAGAGCAGGCTTCCAAAGCCAACCTCGCCTCCACGTCCAAAGAGCGTGATTCTCCGCGCCGGGTTGCCCTGGTGGGCTTTGGAACGGTAGGCCGCGCCACTGCAAAGATTCTGTGCGAACGCAACAATGGCTTGCTGCGCCTCACGCACATTTGCAACCGCAATATCGAGCGTAAGAAGCAGCCGTGGGTCCCGGGCGACGTAGTCTGGACGGAAGATTTCCAAACCATCCTTAACTCGGATGCCGACATCATTGTGGAACTGATTGGCGGCTTGAACCCAGCGGAAGAGTGGGTGCGGAGCGCATTGAGCGCCGGCAAATCGGTGGTTACGGCCAACAAACAACTGATTGCCCGTCATGGACCGGACTTGCTGCAGCTAGCCAGTGCGAACGGCTGCCAGCTTGAGTTCGGAGCATCCGTGGCCGGCGGAGTTCCTGTCCTTCCCGCGCTGCGAGCTGGCTTGTGCGGGGATCGGCTGCACGGCATCGCGGGGATTCTGAACGGCACTTGCAACTACATTCTCAGCCGCATCGAGAGCTCCCGCATCCCGTTCAGCGAGGCGCTCGAAGAAGCGCAGGCTCATGGCTATGCCGAGGCCGATGCCAGCGAAGACCTCGACGGCGGCGATGCTCGTGCCAAGCTCGCCATCCTCGTACTGGCTGGTTTGCAGGCTCGCGTTTCTCCGGGAGATATTCGTGCCCGGACGATCCGCTCGGTTGACGCGGTCGACTTCGACTATGCCGCGGAGTTGGACTGCACCATCCGTCAGATTTCGCGTGCGGATTTGAAGGGAACCACCTTATTCGCCGACGTTGGCCCCAGCCTGGTTCCCGCATCTTCGCCCTTTGGACGAGTGCAAAGAAATTTGAATCTGGTTTTGACTTCGGGAGAATACGGCGGCGACACGGCCTTCCTGGGAGCTGGCGCGGGAGGAGATCCCACGACCGTGGCGGTGGTTTCAGACTTGATGTTCGTGGCTGAAGGTCTTGCTGCCGGACCACGCTCACATCGCCTCCTGAAACTTGAGCCGCCAAGAGTGAGCTGCGACTTCGAGACGCCATGGTATCTGCGCTTTCTGGTGAAAGATCAGCCCGGAATTATCGCAGGCTTGGCCGCGGTCCTGTCGGCTCATCATTTGAACATTGACGCGGTGTTGCAGAAACCCGGTTTCGACAAGAACGCTCTACCTTTTGTAATTACTCTGGAACCTTGCCGCGACGCGCAGCTGCATCCCGCACTAGAGAAGATGGCGGCGCTTCCCTTCACGCTGAAACCATGCTTGTGCCTACCAATCCTGCGGTAACCGGTCACATGGTTGCAGCATTCCCATGTCGAGCTGTCATCCCGAGCGAAGCGAGGGATCATGGTGTTTGCTTGCGGCGCATGCGTCGCCGACGCCTACAGACACCAAGGTCCCTCGCTTCGCTCGGGATGACAATTATGGTTTACGCTCCGCCGCGATCACGTACTACTTCCAAAACGGATTCTTCAATCCGGCAGGCGCGAGGGCGCTGTTGGTCTTAGTCTCTGCTCCGGAATCGTCGAATACTTTTTCATCGAGAAAGCGTGACGCGGGAGCTTTGCGTTCGTCTTCAGGGTAAAGGATCTTGGTGGTAGAAGGACGGTCTGAGTTCATCGGGGAACCTCCACAAACGGTAGCAATTGGGCTCACTAACAACCTAGGTTTATTGGAACACTCTTATCGCCATCTCTGGCCGCATAATTTTGATCCTTTGCATCAAAAAAACAGGACTGTAGTAGTCTGTGTCACTCCGCCATTTTCGCGCGCCCGCCAAAACTGCTAGGATTTACCCCGCCTGAACACCGGGCCACCAAATTCATACAAGGAATATTTCTCATGAAGTATCGCAAGCTGGGCCGCACCGGATTCGAAGTCAGCGACATTGCTTATGGACTGTGGGGGATGAGCGGTTGGAGCGGCTCCGACGACTGGCAGTCGCTCGATTCCCTGCAACTCTCCGTCGATTCCGGCTGTAACTTTTTCGACACCGCCTGGGCATACGGCGAAGGGAAAAGCGACAGCCTTCTCGGCAAGACGATGCAGCAAAATTCCGGTAAGCGGCTTTACGCAGCGTCGAAAGTTCCTCCCGCCAACGATAAATGGCCCGCGCTTCCCTCCTACAAATACAGCGACGTTTTTTCGTCGCAGCACGTTTTCAAGTATGCTGACTTGATCCGCAAGAAGCTTCGCGTCGATTCGATTGACCTGCTGCAATTTCACGTATGGGATGACAGTTGGACCGACGAACCGGAATTCCGTTCGACGGTAGAGAAATTAAAAGATGGCGGCTGGATTCGCGACTTCGGACTGAGCCTGAATCGATGGGAGCCGGAGAACGGCATAAAAGCGCTGCATACCGGCTTGGTCGATGTTGTGCAGGTGATCTATAACATTTTCGATCAGGCACCCGAAGACAAACTGTTTCCCCTTTGCCAGGAGCTGAACGTCGGCGTGATTGCGCGCGTCCCGCTCGACGAAGGCAGCCTTGGCGGCAAGATGACTCTCGAAACCCGCTTCCCGAAAGACGATTGGCGCTCAGGATATTTTGGACCCGAAAATCTGGCGAACACGATCCACCGCGTCGACAAGCTCAAGAAAATCGTGCCCGCCGGGATGACATTACCCGAAATGTCTCTGCGCTTCGTCCTATCGCACCCCGCAGTCAGCACGACGATTGTCGGCATGCGCAGCCCCGCACACGTGGCTCAGAACGTCGCCGTCAGTGACGCCGGCCCTCTCGACTCTGCGTTACTCGCCGAACTAAAGAAACATCGCTGGGACCGCAAGCCAGCGCATTGGTCTGACTAAACGGTCTCGGTACCTAGTAGCCAGTACCCAGTCACAGCTTGGCTCTTACTGGGTACTAGGTACTGGGTACCGAGCACTGAACTCCCTACGACCTCTGGTAGTAGCCAGCGGAGCGGTCTAGTCTTTGTAGTTTCCCAGCGACACAGTGACACGCGCCTGTTTGCTCTCCAACATGAAGAAATATTCGCGCAAGACCGCATTTGTAATTGCGTTGTTCGCCACGCTGCTTACAGCGCTCCACGCTCAAAACTCCCGTGGATCGCTGCGCGGCACGGTGCAAGATCCCACTGGCGCCCGCATCTCCTCCGCCAAGGTAGTCGCGCAATTGTCCGGCTCCTCGGTGCAGCGCGAGGCCACCAGTGAAGACCGCGGCGAGTTCCGCATCGATGACCTTCTTCCCGGCAACTACCGCGTCACGGTTACCGCCGCGGGCTTTGCTCCGGCCCAGGCGGAAGTTGTCATTGCCGTCGCCAGCGTGCGCGACATTACTGTAGGGATGAAGCCATCTGCCGGGCAGCAGTCAGTCAACGTCCACGGCGAAGCTTCCTCGATCACTTCCCAACCCATCGATCTGGCCAGCATGGTTCACCAGGGCGTAGTCTCGCGGCAGGACCTGGAAACTCTTCCGCTCGCCGCCCGCAGCTTCGCCAACATCGCTTATCTCGTCCCCGGCACCGAGCCGGTCGAGCCCTCCGATCCAACCAAAGCCCGCATCACCGCCGTATCGACTGGCGGAAGCTCAGGCCTGAACAACGACCTTTCGGTCGATGGCGGTGACAACTCGGACGACTGGATTGGCGGCTTTCTCCAGAATTTTTCTCCCGAAGCCGTTCAGGAATTTGCCATGCGCACCGCACAAGAGGACGCCGACAGCGGAGGCACCACCGCAGGCTCGGTCGTCATCACCACCCGCCGTGGCACCAACGACTGGCACGGCAGCGGAGCGATCTACGATCGCCAGTCCGCGCTGAACGCGCGTTTCCCCATCGAAAATCCCGCGCCCAATCCCAAGCAGCCGTTCTCGCGCCAGAACTATGTCGCGACCCTCGGCGGCCCAGTGATGAAAGACAAAGTCTGGCTCTTCTCTTCCTTCGAGTACGTGCACGAAAACGCGAGCATCGCCTACAGTCCCGCGAGCATTACGCAGTTCGACGCTCTTTCCACTCTGGCTTCGGACGGCCTGATCCCCGGCGTTCCCTCAATCGCGGTGCCTGCTAATGTGCCGGTTCCCTTCCGCGACTACATCGGTTCGCTGCGCTTCGACTGGGCGCAATCGCCCCGGTCGCAATGGTTCCTGCGCACTTCAGAAGACAGCTACCTGACGCACAACGCGCTGGTCGCACAGGCCACGCTGCCATCAACCGGGCTGACCACGCACAACAACTACTGGAACACAGTGGTCAGCAACACTTACGCGTTCAACTCGCGATGGCTGGGAACGTTTGTCTTTGACGCCAGCGAACTGCATCTCACGCAGGCACGCAACTCGACTCTGGGCTTCGCCCTGGCGTTTCCCTTCAGCGCAACCTCTCTGACGGTTTCTGGTTTCGAGACCTTCGGCGACAACCAGTTCGCCACGCCGATCACTCTGTTTCCATCGCTGCGCAATCAGGAAAAATATCAGTTCCGCTATGACGTAAGCCACGCCACCGGCGACCATGCTTTCAAGTTTGGAATCAACTTTATTCATGAGCCGGTGCTGAGTGGAGCGTTCCCAGGAAATGCTGAAACGCTTTATCAGTTTCCTCAGGATCCGACTTTCTACGTCGCCAATCCTTCTCAGTTCCCGATCGACTACGCCGCTGGCGCTTCGACCACTCCCGCTGGCGACGGTTCCTTCTCCCAAAGCGTTCAGCGCCTCGCCCTCTACGCGGAAGATTCGTGGCGCGTCACGCCGCACCTAACAATGAACTACGGCCTGCGTTGGCAAACGACCTACGGACTCTTCACCGGCTTCGGCCGCAGCGAGGCCGACAATGCCGCCTTCGTCACTCTTCAGGCGCTCCAGATTCCGGTGAGCCTGCCACACGACGACCACAACCAATTCGGCCCGCGCTTGGGCATCGCGTATGCTCCCGGCGACAGCGGCAACACCGTGATCCGCGCCGGATTCGGTCTCTTCTACAACGATCTCGCGCAGAACGGATGGGCCACGGCATTCCAGGGAGTCAACTCCACCAACGCCGTTACCCCGGGCTCGTGCTCGTTCGATCCCAGCGTTCCCGCGACTACAGGCGCCGGCTGCATCCCTGGCGACGCGTTCGGCGGCGTGGGCAATCTGATCGATGGCCACTACAAGACGCCCTACGCCGTCCACATCACCGGTGGAGTTCAGCACGTCTTCAACGAGCACTGGATGCTAAGCGCCGACTACACGCACGAAGAAGGTAATCACGGATATCATGGCTACAGCTACGCGGGTGGCACGAATCTATTCACTCCGTTGCTGGCGGCAGACGATCCCAACCAAGCGAACGTCGTCCCCGACCTGAATCTGTTCAAGTCCGATAATCGCTCTACCTACAATTCACTCATGTTGCATTTGCAAGGCAACGTGTCGCGCCGCTTCAACCTAACGGCAAACTACACGCTCTCGAAGGCCAAAACCTGGGGATGCCTACTAGGCGAACTCTTCGATTATGTGAACGGCGTATGCGATCCGCTCAATCCTTTTGGGCCCGGAGACTACGGGCCGTCGGGCGAGGACGTCACCCATCGCTTTGTTCTCGCCGGAACCTTGCATCTGCCGGCCGGCATCGACCTCACCACCATCACCCAGGCCGAAAGCGCGCGTCCCATCACGCTCACCACACCGGTCGGGACACGCGCCGTGATTAACGGAGTGGAGTCGACGCTCGACGAATTCCGCGGCACGCCTTTCATTCAGGCGGACATCCGCGTCAGCCGGCCGTTCAAATTCGGCGACCGCTGGTCGGTCACGCCCTTCGCCGAATTCTTCAATATCTTCAACCGCAACAATCCCGGCGCGAACTACGTCACCGACATCTCGGCCCTGCCCAATCCGGTGAATAATCTTGCGAACGCCACCGCCATCTGCCAGGATCCGCCCGCCTGCACTAACTTTGTGCCGATCACCAGCTTCAAGCAGTTGCTGGTACCCTCGGGCGGCCTAGGAGATTTCTTCGGTCCGGGAACTACGGTGGGAATTCCGTTCGCGGCGCAGTTAGGCGTCAGGGTTACTTTCTAGAAACTCACTGAGGAACGCCAGTTCAAAACCACCGTCGATGAGTGTAAGTGCGACGTTTCACCAACTCACCAACCATCACCTACGCATTCGCTCCGGCTTACTTCCGTTGGCTAGCGTCATAGAGATTTGTCCGGCATGATGGGAATTGTGAAAAAGCACATGGGCGAACAATCTCGCGGCGGGAACTGTGCCAAAGAAGGGAGTATCAATGGGCTTGAGCCAATTCTCTTCGCTGCTGTTTTCTACGAGATCGTGGAGCATACGGTATCCTCGTTCGATTAACTCCCTGCTCTCACCGACCTCATAATAATGCTGATCCGTATCTTTTTGCCCTATCGTCGTATTCTTCACATCCGTTGGTATGCCGAAAAACTGACCGAACAGATGAATCGTTTCACCGACGTGACGATAAATGAAGCCGATTGAAGCTGTTTGGCCGTTCAACCTTAAGTTCGCGTTTTCTTCCGTGACCTTGTCGAAAGAAAAATGGCTAGTAATCTGGTTTTGTTTCACCATTTCCAATAGAACGTCTTTTTGCATACCTAATTCCTCAAACGGAAATTTTCGATTTGGTTCTTGCGGCGGCCTCACCTGCACCACTCCGAGTCCCCTCAAGAGCTTGCCTTCTGCTCGGATTTATCCAGTTCCCGGACAACGGACTGCGTTCGAGCGTGGGGTATCAAAGCCGCAACACGACTCTATCCCAGACCTGAATATCAATAAGTGTAACGGCGATGTTACGACAATTAAGACCAAGAGACCGCGTTGAAACCTTAAACAGAATAGTTCTGGCAGCGTCCCCTGCTTCTATTGGAACGCAATGACGACTTTCGCCCGGGCGTGTCCTTCTTCTACGTAAGCGAGGGCGGCGGCGGTTTCATTCAGCGGATAGCGTCGGTCGATCTGCGGGATAAGTTTCCCCGCCCTGCTGAGTTCGCAAAGGGTCGTCAGATCGTCTCGATTCATTTTCGCAATGAAGAATGTGAACTTCTGCCTGATGAACGGCGACCACGCGTAGGCTTTTAGCAATCGGGTAAGCACGGCTCGGAGTTCCTTGGGCGCTCCGGCCATGACACACTTCCCATTCGGACCCAGAACCCGTCTCATGTCTGACAATGTGCGGTTCCCCACGTTATCCAGAAGCAGGTCGTAACGTTCGCTGCCCTGAGTGAAGTCATCGCAGGTATAGTCGATGATCCGGTCGGCACCGAGCGATCGCACCAATTCGACATTCCTCGTGCTGCACACGCCAGTTACGTGAGCCCCAAGCGACTTCGCAATCTGCACGGCAAAGGTACCGATTCCTCCCGCCGCGCCGTTAATCAAGACCTTCTGCCCCGGCTGAAGATGTCCTTTGTCGCGAAGCCCTTGCAACGCGGTAAGACCTGCAACCGGCACAGCAGCGGCTTGGTCGAAGCTCAGGTTTTCCGGTTTCCTGACTAACTTGTCCTCAGGACCACAGGCGTAATCGGCAAAGGCCCCTTTGCAGAGGCCGAACACGGCATCCCCGAGCTTGAACTGCGTCACAGCTCCTCCCACCGCTGCTACCTCACCAGCGACATCGACGCCGGGCCGATGGCTCTTCATCCGCCAGTCCAGAGGATTGATGGAAGCGGCCCGAACCCGTATGACGACTTCGTTGTTCTTCGGAACCGGCTGTTCGCGATCCTTTATTTCAAGGACCTTTCCGATCTTGGCTTTGGTGTAAATGGCGGCTTTCATGCGAGTTGAGACAGTAGAGTTGTAAGCGCGCTCCCGATTAGGACGGCGATAGCGACCATCTTCCGCTTAGACGCTCGATTCATGCCAGCATTATGCGCCAAAGAGTCAACTGACGTTAACAGCCTTTACGCTCATTGACTCTCAGTGAGCCAAGCAGCTTGCAATACCCGAGGGCGCTTTAGGAGCTTTCTAGGCGCACCACCGTAGTGTTGCGTTCGCCGCGCAGTTAGGCGTGAGGTGAGTTTCAAGTACAACTGAAGGCGCCAGTTAATCGCAGTCAATTTTCTCGAAGCCCAAACCCTGCAACAGACTGCTGATGGTCGAGGCCGCATTCTGCTGTGCGTTTCGTAAAATGCCATCGGCCAGTGCGGCTTCTCGCAGCTCGCGTTCGGCCTCCTGGCGTACTTGCGTTTCCAGGTTCGGGTCGGTGGGGACGAGCAGCCCAGTTTGTCTGGAGTACACGCGCGTCTTCGCGCTGTCGAGTCGAGTGGCGAACACCTGCGCCGCTGGAAGATGCAAGCGAATTCGCTTGCCCTCGACTTTGACGTCGCCGGATTTCAAGTTTGAGAAATCGATTCCGGCAACAACATCCCCGTGCACCATCATCAGCAGGCGATCTCCAGCCAGGAAATCCGGGAGGACGGCATTTTGTTTTGCGCCGGTAACCAGCTTGTCCATGGTATAAACCACCGTCTCCAAACGTTGCAGGCGCTGAATACGATCGACGACGGTGGGCTGGCTTACATCGATGGTCAGGGTTCTGCCCGTCGCCGCCGACCACACATGGCTCAGCAAAGCTCGTCCCGAACTTTGCGACAGCATCAGCCACGCAAGCGAGCCAACGGCCAGCACACCGAGAAATACTCCTACGATAAGAGCAGGGAGAACAGGTCTAGAAGATCGAGCAGTTACGGGAGAGTGCGGGTTCGCACTCGGATCGCGAGGCATCTTTCAAGATTATCACCGGGCGAGGCGGCGGTCAGAAGACGATTTTACGAAGGATTTAATGCGACTACCGCACCAGCCACTCAGTCGCCGCGTGCATTCCTAGCAGCATTTGGCTGTAGGAGACGGCGAGAGCCGCCACCAGCGCCACTGCGGCAAACGTCGCATATCGCAACGACGATTCCGGACTTGAGTTCTGCCGTCGCTCTTCCCACGCGATTAACCGGCCCACGCGCGCATTTACCGACTCCAGCGGAGTGTGGACCAATGCGGTCATCAGTTCCCCCGGCGGCTGCAAAGGGGTCAGAGTGGACAACTTGATTACGGCCGCCGCCAGATCCAGGGCTTCTGAGGCGCTCGACACCGCGGCATCATCGGCCGCCATTTCCGTTGCTTCGCGCCATGCGCTTTCCAGTTCCGCCATTCCAGGAAAAGCCACGACGCGCAGAACCAGCTTCCTCAGATTGTCCAAACGACGCACATGCACGCCTTCGTGTCGCAGCGCGGTGTGTAATTCCCGCTTGTTCAGCACGAACTCGGCTGTGCTCGACAACCAAATACTGGGCCGTAGAATACCGGCAGCCGTGAGCGGTGGAACGGGGCCAGAAATCCGCCGCACGGTCACTGAACTCCCGGAATCGATTGGATGACAAGCGCTGGCCGTCGCCTGGCTGGACCATCGCGCAATGTTCTCTGAAGCCCGTGACAAGGCAGTTAGCGCATTCCACGCTCCTGCCACGATCACAGCGATTCCGCAGCAGCCCAGAATCAGCGGCACCGCGCTCAGGGGCTCATCGACGGTACGAGGCTCCAGCATCAGGAAGGAAGGTACCGCAAAGGCAAGCGTAACTCCAGCCGCCAGCGCGAACGGAGTTGTGCGCAGGATAAAAAGCAGATCGGCGCAGCGCTTCGCCGGATACAACCGGCCCCAAAGCCATACCTTGCGCCACGCCAACAGAACCGCTAGCGAGAAGACGCCGTAAATCACCACGAAGATCGAGAGAGAGACCGCAATCCCGCGCACGGCGAACATTACTCAATCTCCTTCGTATGCGGTTCCCGTTGATTGAGTTCGCGCCGCTTTTTCTCCACCAGCTTTCGCAAATCGTCGAGCAACTGGGTGTCACGCTCGCCAAGAATTTCCACTAGAAACGAAAGCGGCAACGTCGAGGCCGGACTCGCGTCCAGCAATTGACGAAAAGCTTGCCCCGCCACCTCGCAATGCAATTCCTCACGGCTGAGGCGTGGGGTATAGCGGTACGCTCAACCCTCCTCTTCGCGCATGAGCACATTCTTTTTGTAAAGGCGGTCGAGCGTGGTCATCACCGTGGTGTATGCCAGGTCCTCATAACCGTTTTCCACCAGTTCGCGGACGGTCGCACTGCCTTTCGCCCACAATGCGTCGAGCAGTCGCTGCTCCAACGGCCCCAGTTGCCGCGATGCGCTTCGAAAAGGATGGAAGATACGCTTCATTTCGTCCGACTTGGATTCTACCTTGAGTTGGAGGCCTAAGCCAGAACTTCGACGGTAGTGGCTGAATTTGAATCATCCCGGTTTTTCCACAGCGTAGAAACCTAAAAACTGAAATAAGGAGAAAACATTTGATGACTCGCGATTTAGTGCTAGACAATACCTTAAGGTATCCATATAGTGCCATAAGGAACAAAGGAGCGTCTCTTGGCAATCAGATTTACCCACCGAGGCAAGACATGGGAAGTAGATACGGCAAAAGAAGCTGTGCGGCTGCGGGAAACGCTGGAGAGCATGGACTCGGCAAGTGATGAGCAAATCCTTGGACAGTTTTTATACGATGTTCGAGATCAGAGTCCTTGGACGCCCGATACGTTCTGGAGCTTTGTTAATTCGATAGGGGAACACCAAAAAAAGGCTGTACTGGCGCTGCTTAAATCGAATTTTTATGCCGATAAGTTGGCTGCGGCGATTGGGGTTGACGAACAATCTCTAGGGGGGGTCCTCAGTGGACTCTCGAAACAGCTTAAAGGACTAAAGCTAAGGCCCTTCGATTTGTATTACGTGCATACCGATTGGAGCAACAATGATCGCAGGCGGCTGTTTACCCTAGAATACGGATTTCGACTGGCCGCTGAGGAAATGGGATGGCCCGAAGAGAAGAAAGGAGGAAAAGAAAGTATGCCCCCTCCACCAAAAACAGCCGCAAATAGCGAGACCCGCTAGAGACGCGAATCTCAAACAGGTCTTAAAACCGACAATCCGGCAAGCCGAAATGCCAGTCTTTCAACTTCATTTTGGCTTGCCTTCACCCGAAAGGCAAGGACAGAATGAACACCCTCTCTCAATCAAACAAGAACTACTGCAACTCGATGCCACGATAAAGCAATTGCGAGGCAGCTTGATTCAGGCAGGAATGGATAACGTCTAAGTGGGGTGTTTTCACTGAAGACCGGACTGGCGTCCGGGCTACAATCGCACAAGGTCAAATTCAGCCACTACCGACTTTGCGGTAGATTCGGAGCTGACGGACGCTTGCCCTTGCCGATAGTCATAGCTTAGGTGTCGTAATTGTTTGTCGTACGGGAAGCGGCTTGGTTGTAGTTCTCTGGGTGATTCAGCTTAACGTGTGTATCAAATGCCTTAGATAGTATTTTGCTGGTTTCTCGCTGGGTACGCGGTCCATCAGCCACGGCCTTTTCGACGCAGATGATCTCCTTGCACTGAGAGCACTTGCCGAAACGATGACTGGCACGATCCATTTCGCTCCTTGGCCCAAGCCAACCCGCGCCGGTCAATTCTGGCTTCTTCATATCGCCAGTCTCCCACAAGCCGCCCGGCTTGGCTAGCCCCGTGGAAATCTTGACTGACCCACTACCGACATTGCGGCGGCCGCATTGGCTAGAATGAAATCGTATATTTCAGGCCGCACCATTTCGCTGGTTCGCGGTCACATCCTCGATGGCCAGCAGAATGAATGGGTGCCCCGGCTGCAGTTCTACACGGCGGGCATTGAGCAGCATATTGCGCTCTCCAATGTGAGGAAAGTCGTAGCTCATTTCGAAATCGTCCACGCGCGAATTTTGCGGGACAATTTCCTCCAGCAATTGGCGCAGCCGTGGCGTGTTCCACTGCCCGCTGCCAAGACTGAAAACCAACCGGCCTTCGGTTTCTTCGTTTGTCACGTCGAACACCCGGTAGAAGGCCGGATTGGCGACCGTAACCTTTAACTCGTTGTCCAAAACCAGGATCGGCTCCCGGGCGCTCTCGATTAGAGTGTCCGCGTACTGGCGGCTCTGGTTGACCATCCGTTTGAGATTGTCGATGTTTTGCAGGCTGATGACCGCGCCTTCGATCTTATGGTCCCAGGTTTCGTAGGGTCGAATGCGCAGCAAGTGCCAGGCACCGCCATCAAGGGTACGAACTTCACGCTGCTGCTGATGCTCGCGCTCAATAACTTCCCGAACCATCGACTCCATATCCTGAAAGTCCAGATTCGGCCGGATTTGTCCCAAACGCCGGCCTACATCGTTCGGCATCAGATTTAGGACTTTTTGCGCGGGCGGACTGAAGCGGCGAATGTGCATGTCGCTGCTCACCATCACCACCGGCATATCCACCTGGCCCAGCAGATTGAGCAGGTCGTTGTTCGCCGAGCTCAATTCGCTATTGCGGTTCTGCATCTCCTCGTTGAGCGTTGTGAGTTCCTCGTTGGTGGATTGCAGTTCTTCTTTGGCGGTCTCCAGTTCTTCGTTCGTGCTCTGCAACTCTTCGTTCGCCGACAGAACCTCTTCGTTAACTGACTTGAACTCTTCCATCGTGGTTTCGTGGTCGTCAATCAACGCTTGCAACTGCTCCCGGAGTTGTGTCATTTCGCGCTTCAGAAGGTCGTTCTCGCGCAGCGTTGGCGAGGCCGGCTTCGCCGGTTTGTCTCTGCGGCCCTTGCCTTCCGCGCGGGCGGGCGGGGTTGAAGCCTTCTCCTGGAACACAATCACGTAGTAGCGTTCCTGGGAGCCGTGGCTCCGCAGGGGAAGCACTTCCAGCGCGACATCCCGCGTGCCTCCCTCGGCATGAACTTTAATTCCTTCTTTCCGCACCAGCGCATTGGTTTTCTTGGCGGTACTCAAAGCCGCGCGGAGATCCACGATTAATCCTTCGCGCGCCATCTTCGACAGATTGAACGTCGGGTGTCCGGCTGCCGGCTCCAGATAGGGCCCGGTTTTACCCTGAAATTGCACGATATCCATCTGATCGTTAACCACGATACTGGCCGGGACAAAGCGGTTGATCAGCAATTGCTCCACTTCGTTTTCTACGGTAAATGGAGCCGGCAATTGGCGGAGCGGCTTGCCATCTCCGCCTCCGGGTGGAGCGTAGTGCGAATCGGGGAAATACGTCGCAAGACGTGCGCTGGCTTTCCGCTTTTGATAGATCTTGTCTTTTTTGGCGACCAGCGCGAAGTGATCGCCGAATCCCCCAAGTCCTTCCGCCTCCCCCAGCATCAGATAGCCGCCCGGTTTCAGAGCATAGTGCAGCGTAGGAATCACCCTTCTTTGCAGAACCGGACCCATGTAAATAAGAACATTGCGGCAGCTCACCAGGTCGAGGTTGGAGAAGGGCGGATCTTTCACCAGATTCTGCCGGGCAAAGATGCACATGTCCCGGACCGACTTATTGACCTGATATCCCCCGTCTTGCCGTACAAAGAACCTCTTCAAACGATCCGGCGAAATCTCAGCCACTGCTGCTTCCGTGTACAGACCAGTGCGGGCGCGATCGAGCGCCGTTTCACTGATATCGGTCGCAAAAATCTGAATGCTCGTAGCCGCTTGCGAAATATTCCGGGTGTGGGCCCAGAGATACTCGAGCAGAGTGATAGCAATCGAGTAGGCCTCCTCGCCAGTGGAGCAGCCCGCCACCCAAACCCGGATGGGATTATCCGGCTTGCGGCCCTCAAACAGTTTTGGATAAACGTGTTTGCGCAGGGCAAGAAATGCTTCCGGCTCCCGGAAAAAACCTGTGACATGAATCAGGAGGTCACGGTAAAGTTCGTCGAGCTCCTCCGGTTTTTTCCCAATAAAGCGGATGTAATCTTTCAGATTTTCAATCTTATGGACGATCATGCGGCGCCGGATGCGGCGCTGTAGTGTGGTGTGCTTGTAATTGGTGAAATCCACTCCGCTCGATTCGCGCAGCAGCCCGAAAAGTGCGTCCAGTTCGCTTCCCACCATCCCTTTGAATTCCTTATTCTCCGACAAGACGCGGGTAATGTAAGGATGCCCGGCTGATGCCACTCAACTCGCGGGCAATGTCCTTGGGTGCAAGGATGAAGTCGATGACGCCGGCATTGATCGCGCTGCGCGGCATGCTGTCATACTTGGCGGACGACTCTTCCTGCGCAAAGGTGAGCCCTCCGGCCGCCTTGATGGCGCGGCATCCCTCCGTGCCGTCAGAAGCTGTTCCCGACAACACCACACCGATAGCTCGCTGTCCCGCGTCCTTCGCCAGAGACCGGAAAAAATGGTCGATGGGCATATGCTGCCCGTGCACCATCGTACGACCACTTAGTTGCAGGATACCGCTCGTGATGCTCAGGTCAGTATTGGGCGGAATCACATACACATGATCGGGCTGGACTTTTGTTCCGTGAGTCACTTCTGTGACGGGAATCCCGGTCGTCCTTGCAAGAATTTCCTGCAGCCCGCTTTGATGCTTGGGGTCGAGGTGCTGCACCAGCACGAAGGCCATGCCAGTTTTTTCCGGCAGGTTATGCAAGAGCTCGGAGTAGGCTTCCAGCCCACCCGCGGAGGCCCCAATGCCTACAATGGGAAATGGTCCAGAAACAGTCTTGGCCTCGCTCTTATCCGAAGCTTTGCGGATGAACTTAACTTTGTCGCTTTGAGAACTCCTCATGGAGCTCCTTCCAAAATCATGACTTCAAGGAGCCGGGCCCGTGAACATTCTTGTATGTATGACACTCCATCTTGTATGTATGACACTCCATCCTGGCTAGCAACGCGCAAGGCGCGAACGGGCAAAGAATGGGAGATTCTTGCGGATTTTAGCCTCGCCGGGTTCCGCGGTCAACGAATGGAAACCAAGAAATGCATCATTAATTGCTTCTATTTTTCCCAATTTGGAACTAATGCTATCGAAGATTTCGGCCTGGGAAAAATAAGGCAGCGATCCGAAAACAAGAGCCTTTTGCCTTCATCAATTGATCTCTTCGCGGCGGATGCCGATAGAAACAGCCAGAGACTATCGCTTTTCACACCGCCCACTGAGGTCAAGAACCAGCCATGACGCTCAACCCTGCAATAAAGACGGTAATCCTGACCATAAGCTAGGCTGCTGGAGAAGCTAGCCGGGACTGGTCCGCCAAAGGCCGGAAGTTGAGGTGGGTCACGCATGGATGGGCAGCAGAGCTACATCGAGAGCCTGAAGAAGCGCGGGGAACCGACTCCAGACCGGCCCTAGCTAGGTACTGGATACCAGGTAACCAATGCTACGCGGTCAACTGCTTCAGAATCTCTTTCCCCAGCTTCTGCGTCTCGCCAAAAAGCTTCTGATATTCCACAAAAAGCCGGTTCAGTTCCAGAGCCTTGTCTGTCGAAGGATGCTTGCGCAAGATCATGTCACGCACATGCACCGGGTTCGGCAGGGTTGCGTCTTCCGTCAATTCTTCCAGCGCCGTATTAGGATCGTAGTGATACATGGGAGTATTGTAGCGCCATCGTTAGACGAGTTCGGTGCTCCATAGATCGTGCAGATGCACAATCCCAAGAAGCTTGCCGTCGCCCTCAACCACCGCGAGTGAAGTGATCTTCTTCTCCTCCATTAAAGCGAGTGCCGTAGCCGCAAATTCCGTACCCGCTATCGTCCGTGGGTTCTTCGTCATGCACGCGCTAGCCGTCAGGTCGAGCACATCTTTCCCGCGCTTCTCCAGCAGCCGCCGCAAATCTCCATCGCTGATTATCCCCACCAGCTTGCCTCTCTCTACCACCGCCGTCACGCCCAGCTTCTTGCGAGACATTTCATAGATCACCTCGGGCATCTTCGTTTCCGGCCCCACGCACGGCAGCGCTTCGCCCGTGTGCATCAGTGATTCCACCCGCGCCAGCCGCTTGCCTAACTTCCCCCCCGGATGCAGATTCGCAAAATCCTCTTCTTTAAATCCGCGCTTCTCGCTGAGCGTAACTGCCAGCGCGTCTCCCAGAGCTAGCATCGTCGTTGTCGAAGCCGTCGGCGCCAGCCCCAGCGCGCAAGCCTCTTCCGCCACCGAACAATCCAGGGCCACATCCGCCGCCGCCGCCAAAGTGGATTGTGTGGAGCGGACACTCCTGTCCGCTGCCTTTGACTTTGATTCTTGGTCGGCATCCGGCATCGCAGAGGGCGCCCCACACTTGCCGCGCTTTTTGCGGCCAGAGTCGAGGTTTTGAATTTCATCTCCGGTCATCGCAATCAGCGGCACCCGCAGCCGCTTGATCGTTGCCAGCAAAGCCAGAATTTCTTCCGTCTCGCCCGACGCCGATAACGCCAGCACCACATCCCCCCGCACCACCATTCCCAAATCCCCGTGTAGCGCCTCCACCGGATGCAGATACAGCGCCGGAGTTCCCGTCGAACTCAGCGTCGCCGCAATCTTGCGCGCAATCAGGCCGCTCTTCCCCATCCCCGTCACCACCACGCGCCCCACGCACGAAAACATCAAATCCACAGCTCGCTGAAACGCCGCCGCCATCGGACCGCCAATGCGATCCGCCAGCGCACGCAGCGCTTCCGCCTCAATGCGCACCACATTCTCGCCAACATGTTTCATGAAATCGCGATCTTACCAGACACCCAGACGCAACGTGGAAGAGCGGCTCTTCAGAGCCGCGTAAGCGATTCGAGTTACTGTCGGGCTTCAGCCCCCGTGGTCGCCGTTCTTGGGTGCAACCTCTCGCAGTCAGTCTAAGCCGCAACCCCTGATCCGCTCGAATCCGCAAACAGCGCGTCCGAGAGAAAGCCCGTCGTCAAAAAATGCTGCCGCCTCACTTGCGTGGCCGCCTTCCACGGATCCTGAATGCGCGCCACCGATTCGTCCGCCATGGCTTGCAGCGTCTCGGGAATCGCCATGCCATCCTGCCATACCGCCTGAAAAATGCGGCGCGTCCCTCCATCGCCAAATTGATTCGCCAGGTCCAGCGTGAACCCGATCGCACGCTCGGTATTCAACTGCGGCGCGTACTGCTCGATCAAGTTCAGCGACCGGCCAAAATCGTCCAGCGCTGTCTTTACCTGCGCTCGCTGAAACGGCTTGAACAAAGCCGCCTGCCGGAAGTGGCTAACCCATGGCTCACTAATCAAATCGTACGCCGCGTCGGTGGTTTCCCCGCTTGCCGGATTAATACCACCATTAACTTGTTCTGTATGTGCAATCAGCCCATCGGAAACGCCACCATCGCCTCCGCCAAAAATATTTGCGAAGTCGTTTGCGCTGGCACTTCGAAATGCTTTCAAAATTTCAGTAAGCCGGCCCGGCTTTTGCGCCCATTGAATCAGCCCAAACGACATGCCAGCCTTGTCGCTGTTCAAGTTCATGGCGCCGAACTTCCCCGCTCCCTCCATCTGCGCCGTTACGCTCAGGATCTTCGCCATCCCACCATAAGCGAAGTCCAACACCAGCGTCATATATCCGCGTGAAAGAATCGGCGACGTAGCCGGAGCCTGCACCAACGCCTGCAGCGTCTGCGCATCCACTTGATTCCCCGCCGCAAGCCCTTGCTGCACGCGAAAATTCTGCATCGCAGCACTCGTCGCCGGACCAAACTTTCCGTAGTCAGGACTCAGCAGATTCGGCAATCCCCTCTGCCCTTGCCCAATGAGCATCCCCTGAATCAGGCCCACAGTCTCAACGTCAGGATCGCCCGGCCCGATTGCTGTCGTCCCCGCGGCTCCCTGGTTCAAATCATCAATCCGCGGAATTCCACACAAAGCCATAACGCCTCCCGCTTCCTCAATCTCCTGACGGTGGTCTCGCTCGCCCGCGACGAAAACGACTAGAAATGGTCCTCGCTGCTCTGCGCCTGCACCTGCACCGGTTTCTGCCCCAGAATGGCCAGCCCCTTCGCCTGGATCATCCGGTCCCACGGTCCCGCCTGCCAGTTATCCTTTAACTTCGTCGGATGCTGCCACGGCGGCAACGTCACCATCAGATTCCTTGCCATCGAATGCAAATACGGTTCATACATCGCGCGCAGCTTGTTCAGCTTCTGCCGCGCTTCATCTCCGGTGCGCAACTTAAATCCCGCCGCAGCCAGCGTCGCCTGCAGCTTGTTGTAATCCTCATCGTCTAACCGGTCTGGCGCCTGCGGATCGTAGCGCGCACTCACCACCTGCGCCAAATCCACGGCCGCATGTCGCGCCATGGCGAAGGTCAACCGTGCCTGTCCCGGATGGATCCCATCAATTCCAACTATCAACAGCGAGGTCACATCAAGCATCGCCTGCAACGCTCCCAGCCACGATTCGTTGCCGTGTTGCGAGCGAAAAAAACTGAGCACGGGATACGAAAGATGACTCTCCAGGAGCTCTCCCGACCATCGCTCCCAGTCGCGCAGCACGCCATCGAGGACAATCTGATCCAACTCCGTCGTCCCCGCCAGCCGCACCAGCAGCTCCACTGCCGTCGGCGGCGATCCCGCACGCGCGTCCAGCATCGAAATCTGTATCTCCCGCCGCGAGAACGAAGAGTACACCACCGGCAGGTAGCCGATCACCACTCCCAGAAAAGTGAAGCCCATGGCGGCTTCGAGCACCGAGAGCGCCCGAGCCGTGGCAGAGGTAGGAACAATGTCGCCATAACCCAGCGTGAAGAACGTCTCGCCGCTGTGATAGATGAGCTTTCCGAATGTGATCCGTTCCTTATTCAGCTCTTCGTGTTCGCCAATCCCATATTGCAGCAAGGCAAAGCCAAGAATCAGGCTCGCGGCCCAGAACGCCAGCAGCATGATCAGCGACAGCGGGCCAAAGTATCCCAGAAAACTCTGCTGCCGCGCCGGGGTCCGCATATGGCCGGCAATCTTTCTCCATGGAATCCACGTGCGCCGGTAAAACCACGCCGTCAGCTTGAACTGACGAGTCACGCGCCGCGGCAGCACAACCGTCTCAAATGCATCCAGCAACACAACGCAGATAATGACCACCCCGAAAATAGCCGCCGGAATGCTGCCGTGAGGACTCATGAGTTTTCAATCTTGATGCGAGAGGAAGGTTAACAGATTCGCGGAAGAGCGCGATCTCAAAATCTGGAAGAGCGCTACCGGAACCCTAAGCGAGCGCCGCATCACTACCGTTGGCAGAGCCGGACTCTAGGGAACAAAGACCGCTGCATCAATGCGTTGGAAGAGCTGCGGCTCAAGGGATGAACGAACGCCATTGCAGTGCCGTGGAAGAGCGGCCCTTCCAGGGCCGCGTAAAGCGTTCCAAAAATGATCCGGGCTTTAGCCCGCTACTGCGGTTTCTGCTGCGCCGCAGGAGGTGTCGTCGTCCCCGGCGTCGTGCCCCCCGCCGGCTTCTTAGCCACCGGCTTCTTCTTCACCACCGGTTTCTTCGGCGGCTCGTTGTCGTCAACCACAACTTTTTTCGGAGGCGCAGCCGGAATCGCCGCCTGCGCCGTCTTCAAACCCGCGCGCAGCCGCATAATCTCCTGCTCTTTCGACGTAGCCAGATTCTCCATGCGCTCCGCAATCTGCTTTCGCGTTCCCTCAAAGCTGCTCAGATCGTTCGCCAGTGACTGGAAGTCGTCCTTCGATCCAAACGCTCCCGTCGATTCCACCACGCTGCCCATCACGTCATACAGCGCATCCAGATTCCGGTACAGCCGGAACGTCGCCGGAACATCTTCCGGCGCATTCCGCACTTTCGCGATCATCTCCGGTAACGCGCTCTGCAAATTGCGCTGGATCGAATCCACATTGCCCAGCGCCTGCTTCTTCGTGCCGCCGTCGGTCTTCCAGCGCTCGATGCGCAGCTTCGTCAGATCGGCCTGCGTGCTCTTCGAGGTCGTCTCCAACTGCGCCAGCAACCCGTTGATCTCCGTCATCGAAGCGTAAGACACCGGCCCGCCCGCCTGCGCGGAGTACGCTGGCCCTTGCCCCTGCACCGAATAAGTCACCGCATTCGGCGCCGGCGTCGCGGAAGTTTGCCCGACCGCGCTCGCGCCCAACACGAGCCAACCAAGTCCAAAACAACATGAAATTAATTTAGGGTTCATTGTTCGCAGAGACGGTGGCTTGATGTGTCCAAGTAACGATGCGTGCAACAGTAATGATGCGTCCAACTAACGACGCGTGCAACAGAATATAGATAAGCCGAGGATACTACAAGACGATGCGCGAAGATGGTTGAGATGCTGAATGTAGGGACAGCCGCCCCCGGCTAGCTTGCCCTGAGCGAAGCCGAAGGGTCAAGCGAAGCTCGACAGCCCGATCCCATCCGCTACAGCAACCCGCCAGTCTGGATCGCCAAGTCATTCAGCGCCATCTCCAGCTTCGTAATAGCCGCGCCAATCTCCGGATGCTCTCCCATCTTCTCTTGCAGCCCCTTTAGAATCTGGTGAGCACTCTTGATATGCGCCTCCGCCTTGGCCGGATTCGATTCGGGATTGCGTTCGCTCTGCATTTCCATGGCAACTAGCTCCCTGCTCTCACTCACGACAGCGTCTCACCTTTATTCTACGCATCTATTCTACGCATCCGACGCCCATCGGGAAGGTGGGTCAAAGAAAATCAGGCGTTTGGCTACGCCCGTCAATGGCATAATGGCGATATTGCAACAGCTGACAACCTCGAGGCGTTTTTCACTTGTCCGGCCCTCGACAAGAAACACAAACTGGGCGCTTAAGGGATTACACTTATCAGTAACGAGTCAGCGGAATCTGCCCAGACTGTAAGGGGGTGAGAATATGGCTCGCTTGGTTCGCCGCTCGATCCTCAAGAAATTCCTCTTCGTCGTTTCCTGCACCCTCCTCGTTTGTGTCCGTCATCCGCCGGCTACGGCACAGCGCGCCACCGGCCACACTGCTGGAGGAGAAGTTCACGTCTCTCCACCTGTTCCCCACATTTCGATTTCTTCAGCACCGAGGATCTATGCACCGCTTTCTGGTCCTCGAATCTCGGCACCCTCGTCTGCGGGCGCACTCCGCATGGCTGGTTTTCGCCCTCCTCAGCGTCCGATTCGCCGACTTCCGCCGGCGTTTGTCGTTTACGAATCCCCCTTTCTTTTCGGCGGACCGTTCTGGGGATTGAACTCATGTTCGTGGGCGACCTGTGACCTCTTCTGGTCCTGGACGCTCGACTACACCGACGTCTCCTCCCCTGGTCCCACAAACTATGTTTCGCAGGTGTACGAGACTCCTGTGTATGACTACGGCGAAGAGAGACCGGACCGCCCGCAACTCTCCTTGAAAGATGGCACGGTTCTCAACGTGACCGATTACTGGCTCGTCGACGATCAGCTTCATTTCACGATGATTGAGGAAGTTGGCACGAAACCGGCGGAACACGCGATTCCGTTCGAGGAACTGGATTTGCGAACGACCACTGATGCAAATGCGCGGAGAGGTTTCAGCTTCGTGCTACGCAATGAACCAATTGAGCAGTATCTGCGCGACCATCCTGAAGGCTCGCTACCCGCCGTGACTCCTCCTCATGAGTAAAGTTTGAGAGTTAAGAGTAACAGTCAACGCAGGTCACCCCCGTCCTCTGCTTACATCACCTAACAGGCCATAGCACTCACAGCCCCCGCGCGCTAGTTGGCGAGTAGACGCCTTCTGGATGATCGCGATTTAAACCCAACCGCGACTTAAGCGTCCAGTTCCCGGATCGCCCCGCCCCGGGAACTGGATTGCTTAACGAGATTAGACGCTGCGAGCGCCTCCTCTAGTCTCTCGTTCAAACGGATCGTGCTCTAGCGGTGCCCGCCATGCCCGCCGTGCCCACCACCGCGATATCCGGGAAGCGCGTGTTCACCCCTCGGTTCATGGCCAGCGTCGCCGACGTTGCCTCGCCCATCCCGCGCCTCGTTGCCCTGGAAGTGGTTGAATCGCTCTGCCCCGCGCTCGGGCAACGGTCCAACATAACCGTGATGAGGATCAAAGCGGTTGTCAACATGGCCGTAAAAGCCGTGACGGCCGTGAAACCAGGGACCGGCTCCAATAAATATCCCGCCAGCAAACCAGTCGGGTCCGTAGTAGCCGTAAGGAGCACAGTCATACGGCGCATAGTCGAAGTACCCGTAAGGGCACACGGGAGCCACTCCGATGTCTACGCCGACGGCAACCTGAGCTGGCGCCACCGGTGCACAGCATAAAAGGCCAGTTACGAGAACTGCGAAAGCAAGCGCACTCACTTTGAACATGATTCCTCCTTAATTTCTCTTTGATTCGTACAGACGTTCAACCTGGACAACTGAGCGCCAGCATAATACCAACCATCAGTACCGGCAAGTCGGCCTACGGAAAGTAATTGCGACCGGCTCCCAGTTGGGCAATTGCCGGAGTGATTGTTGTTGGCAGGCGATAGCGCTCACGCCCGCAGCTTTCAATGAGTGCGGCGATGTTTCAACAGTTACCGGCTAACGGACTCTGTCCGCCCTCGTCAATGGCACCGGGGTTTCATGCTACAACGCGCTGGGTGTCGCTCTTGTGGGGTGAGAGTGATGTCGTCAAAGGAAGAGTCGCGTATACCTTCGTACCGGAGCCGTTGGATTCGATAACCAAATCGCCGCGCAGATGGCGCACACGCTCGCGCATTCCTCTGATTCCCACTCCAGTACCTTGGGACTGAATCGCAGCCAGTCGTTCCGGGGACATTCCCTTTCCTCGGTCTTCAACCGTTACATGGATGGTGTTTTCTTCGCGCTCAATTCGAATCAGTGCAACCTTGCTTCCCGAGTGACGGTGAATGTTGGTCAAGCATTCCTGCACCAGGCGGAATATGACAAGTTCCATTTCGGATGGGAGTCTTCCGAAATTATCAGGAACCTGCAAATCAATCTCTAGACTGCTGCGCTCTGCAAGACCCTGCACGTACCAACTCAGTGCGGACGAAATGCCGGTTTCATCCAACAGCGGTGGATGTAGAAGATAGGAGGTTGTGCGTAGTTCTCGCGCAAGGTGCTGGACCAGCTCTTCGGCGTACTGCACGTCTTTGGCAAGAGCAGGATCTTTCTCTGCGTTTTCCCTGATTCGTGCAAGCTGCAAGTCGAGCGCGGTCAATGTCTGTCCGGCGCTGTCGTGCAGTTCCCGCGCTATGTGCCGGCGCTCGGCATCTTGAGACCCCAGGAGCAGCGCCGAGAGGTCACGCAGTTCCGAATTTCTCCTCTCAAGCTCCTGCGTACGGAACTGCACTTGGGTGTCGAGCGCATCCGCCAACGTTCGATAACGTTCTTCACTCTCGCGCAGCTCTCGCTCGATTTGTTTGCGTTGGGTGATGTCCCGGGCGATTTTCGACGCTCCAACAATCTTTCCGTTGGCGTCCCGAACTGGTGAAATTGTCAGTGAAATATCGAACTGGGTCTTGTCCTTGCGCACGCGAACCGTGTCGAAGTGTTCGATTCGTTCGCCCTTCCGGATTCGTTCGAGGATGACCGTTTCTTCGTCCTTGCGATTGCTCGGGATGATGAATGAAATGTGCTGGCCTATCGCTTCGCCAGCGGTGTAGCCAAACAACCGTTCCGCCCCCGTGTTCCAAGTGGTGATGATGCCATCCAGCGTTTTGCTGACGATGGCATCCTCGGATGAATCCACGATTGCAGCGAGCAAGCCAACAGCTTTATCAGCTCTTACGCGTAGCTCTGGCAATTCATCCAGGAGCGACTGGCTGATGCTGTCCCTGGCCTCCGGGTCATTGAGGATGCAATCTGCCAATGCTTCATGCGTCGCCAGTAGTTTGTTAATGTCATCTTCAAGGGCGATTTCAGGATGTGTTTCGGTCCAATAGTGCGCTGCTCTGACAAACGCCAAGAACAAGAGTAAATATTGCAGGCGAGTCGGACCAAGTAGCCGCGCCAGTGCGCCAAGACACAGCAAATAGTCGGAAGTCTTCAAAAACACGTGCCCGGCCAAAACAAAGATGGCGTCTTCCATCTGCGTGTTCGCTGTTGGCATTTCGACAATGGGTGCCGGGCAGGATGCACACAGCGATAGACGAGATTGAAGTTCTTGTCCTCGCGGAAAGGGCCGTCGAAGGAGCTTAACGACATCTGTGACACTTTGAATACGCACCGTCCGATCGCCAGCGGGATGGCCAAGCCCCACCAGGAAACCAACATGACGAGCAATGCAGTACCGGACGGCGCAAAAGCGGGACAGGTGGACGAAAAGCCGCTCCTTAAAAACGGAGGGCAGAGGATTGTCGAGATAGGCAGCCTGTGCGAATTCCCACAGTTTCTCAATAATCTCGGGAGTCTCAGGGGCGAGGCGGAAAAAATTGGGAAGAACCCCGAACCGCTCCTCTACTCGATTCTCAAGATTTGACGCTGGCTTCCCCACTGATTTCACGGCCTTTTGACGACAAGGGCAATTATACGGCCATGCAGGGCGACTGTCGAAATCAGGCCAATTAAGCTATTTGAGAGGTTCTGAGCGTTATCGCGATATTTCAACAGCGATCCCTTCTAGCCAGCCCTACTGAGCAAGAATGTGAGCCGGAGCAGAAATGCGAACGTCTTTCTGCGAGCTCTTTATGCCGAGCGAGTACAACTTCTGATCGAGGGATTGAGCGGGCACAAAGCTTAGAGCCCATTGGTCCTCGACGGCTGTAAGCAGGGGCGCGACGCCATCCGTTGGACTTTTGACGCTGATTGCCCGACCACCCGTATTTTGGCTGACTTCCTTCATGAAATGCGCGCCCTGAGGTCCCGACAGAGATGACTCGGTTATCAAAGAGAAGACCGCCACGCCTTCTTTTTCTGCGGTTTCTTCAGCGGCCGTGTGGGTGACGTGACTCAGATTGTCTTCTCCGTCGGAAATCAAGAGAATCACCCGACGAGGCGCGTCAGGATTTCCCGATCTGCTTAGCTTCTGGATGCAAGTTTGCTCGATAGCGTCATAGACCGCTGTTCCACCATTGAAGTTCGCGGCATCTAGCACGCTTTGCGCCTGCGAGATTTGAAGGGGCTGCTTGCTCATTGCAACAGAAGCGTTGAATAGAACAAGGTAGCCTTGATTGCCGCCGGTCGATAAACCTTGGAAGAGCTGCAAGGCTGCTTTCCTTATTGAGACCGCACCGCCAGCGTCCGACCTGCTCGTATCAACCACCACAGCGAACAGCAACGCATCACTCTTTGCTGCCCGCAACGTATTTACCTTCGCTTGTTGTTTATCCACGGAAACACTGAGTTCCGACTGAGCTGGCGTGACAGGAGAATCGTGTTTGCCTGAAGCGGTCACGTACACTTGGACCGATTTGTTGTCAGGCGGGGACTGGGGCTTTTGCACAGCAGTCTGTTCTTGGCTCGATACTGCGGAGAACAAAACAACGCTACAAAGTAGCTGCTTCCAGCGTGTTCTCATAATGGCAAATTCTCTCATGAGCCGACTCGCCTTAGTGCACAACTGATGAAATCAGGCGATAGCGCTCAGAACCCCGGCGCTAGTTGGCAGACCCACCCCATCTGGACCGATAATAGTTAAAGACAATCGAAACCCGCGCATCCAACTAGATGTATGACTCGCATGACCGGAGTCTCCCCACTGTTAGGGCGTTTCGCTCGCACTAGTCCATGGGCGTAATGGCGATTTCTCGCCAACCATCGGCCTGGTTAAATCAGTTGGCTGCGAGTGCGGCTGCAGCTGATTCCTCGCGCCGCCAGATCGACAATCCTGGCGCTCCTAGCGCTAACGCGCCTAGGGCTAGGGTAGCCGGTTCGGGAGTGTGGCCGCTGAGGGCTGCTGTTGGTTCGGTGTCGTCGGGCCCTTCGGTCGCGCCCGCGATGATCGGCTTGTTGGGGATGGTTTCGTACGCGTAGCCAGTCAAGCTTCCCACAAAATCCTTGGTTGGCGTGACCGTCAGGCGAGCCCATCCGTAGTGAAGCTTGCCGTTGATGTTGAACCTAATACCGAGATACCGGTCCTTGACCCCCTTGCCACCGTTCATCCACTGACCCGTGTAGCGATTGCCGTTGGAGTCCCACGCCGCCATCACCTCGCGGCCCATCACAAACTGCTGGGCAGGATCTATGCTCACGCCCGCCTTCAGGGCAGAGGCAAAGCTGCCTTGCCCGACCAGCGCGTTCCCTTGCCGAGCGGCATAGCCGGCCAAATAGCGAAAGGCGAATCCGCTATTTGTCCCCGACCCCGGGTTCAGCGCAAAGTCATTGATTCCGTCGTGGTTGAGATCGACAACAGTATTTTGAACGATCCTCTCGCTGGCCGGAGTGTAGACGATTTTGGCCTGGGACGGAGACGCCAAGGCGAACACGCTCACGCCAGCCGCGCTCGCGGCCAGTGAATACAAGCCGAGGCGATGGTCGGCTGAATCGGAAAGCTCGACGGGAGCTTTGAGCCTCTGGAAAGAGCTGTTCATGAGATCCTCCTTCGAATGTGGATCATTATTCTTCAAGCCGGATTAGGAGTCAAAACTGGGATTTCTCAAGTGGCGAAAACAGGCGATCACACTCACTACCCACGCCGGTTGGCGAACCGAGCCATCTGGATCGATAATCGATAATAGCTAAAGATAATCCAAACCTGCGCATCCAACGAGACGTATGACTCGCACGCCCACAACCTCACCGCTAATTCGCACACTGTTCACCCTTAGCATGTGTGCGTTCAGTCTCACTCTGCCTTTCCATTCCAGCGCCCAGGAACTCGCCCACCGCCTCATCCTCAAAGACGGCTCTTACCAATCCGTCACCAAGTATGAAGTGAAAGGCGAGCGCGTCCGCTACCTCAGCGCCGAGCGCGATGAGTGGGAGGAGCTTCCCTCATCTTTGGTCGATTGGCCCGCCACCGAGAAATTCGAGAAAGAGCGAGCCGCCCCGCCCAAAATCCCCGAGGCCGCCCTCATCGATAAAGAAACTGAGGCCGACCGCGAAGCCGACCTCGCCCGTCTTCCCCAAGTCGCTCCCGGACTGCGCCTGCCCGAAGATTCCGGCGTCTACCTGCTCGACACTTTCAAGGGTGAGCCGCAAATCGACGAGATGCAGCAAGCCGAAGGTGACATCAATCCCAACACTCGCGGCAACCTTATTCGCGGAGCCCTGAATCCCATCGCCGGCGCCAAGCAGATCGTCGAACTTGACGGCGAACACGCCACTCTCCGCGCTCACATCGCCGTCCCTTCCATCTACATCAATCTGGAAGACGACCCATCTCTCAATCAACCCCCGCCCGGTGAAACCGCTTCCTCCAAGCCGAACGAACCCAGCCTCGACACCCCGCGCACGCAGGCGCAGCGTCCCGAGCAGCCCCAGCAACCCGTGCAGGCAATCGTCCCATTCGATCGCTTCCGCATCGTGCGGGTTCAGGTGAAAGGCGGCAAGCGCATCCTGGGCGACTTCAAGCGCAGCGCCACCGGCAAAATTACCCAGCAGCAGAGCGCAGTGAAATCGACCATCGACAAAGTAAGCGGCGGCTGGCTGAAACTAACCCCAACCGAACCTCTCACCCCCGGCGAGTACGCCGTGATCGAGAGCAAGGGAAAAGACGGCATGAACCTCTACGTCTGGGACTTCGCCGTAAACCCCAACGGCCCCCCCAATGCCAACCCCTGGAAACCGGACGCGGGAAAAGCCGGCAAGCCCGCGGCAAGCGGGCCTGTCGACTCCCCAAAGTGAAATAACACCTCGGCCTACGGCAGCCCGTTCGCCTTCGACAAAACGAAGGTGGAGTTGGATGGCGTTGTCACGGCACTATCTCCACCAAACACGGTCATCTGGTTGGTAGCCGAGTTGTAGATAGCTACGGCAGCAGTCCTTGCGGGAGCTCCCGTGATCGGTCCTAATTGCGTCCACGTTGGAGTTCCGGTGGTGCCATCAGCGTTGCTGAGCACCCAACTATCGCTGAGTATGCCCGACGTGTTGTTGCCTCCATAAATGGTCATCCTCTTGTTCGCCTGGTCGTACACCGCGGCCGGCTCATCTCTTCCCGGCGGAAGGCTGCCCGATGGCGACAACTGTGACCAAGTCGGAGTTCCACCGTTGCCATTGGCGTTCGAGAGAAGCCATACCTCATTGCTTGAGTTGATACCGCCTATCGTGCCGCCAAAGACGATCATGCTGTTCGAGGCGGAATCATAAATAGCAGTCTGATCCTCGGTAGGTCCCGGAGAAGTGCCCGAGGGATTGAGTTGGGTCCAAGTAGGGGTTCCGCCCAAGCCGTTGGCGTTCGACAAGATCCAAACGTCGCTGAAATTTGTTGAGAAACAGTTATTTCCCCCAAAAACAATCATCTCGTTGGTGCCCGGATCGTATACTGCCGAGAGGCGCAGCCTAGGAGATGGTGGGCCGCCGCTTGGACTAAGCTGTATCCACGCGGGCGTTCCAGCCACCCCTGCGGCGTGGTTCAGTACCCAAACGTCGTTGGCGCACGGAGAGGCTTGTCCGAGGCCCCCTCCAAAGATAGTCATTCTATCGTTGACGGAATCGTATACTGCCGATTGTCCCGCTCTGGGAGCGGGTAGAGTACCTGTCGGCCTAGCATGTACCCAGCCTAAACCAGGCCCGTCAGGATTAACAAGCCACCAAACATCATTCAAATCCGGGTTGCTGGAATTGTCGCTGGTTCCACCGAAAATGATCATCCTGCCGGAGTTGGGGTCAAACACAGCCGAGAAAGTATCTCGGGCGACAGGACCTTTTAGCTGCGTCCATGATTGGGCCGCAGCGGTCTGGGTAAACACCAATAGACCGACGCAACTCGCTAACGCGAGCGCACACACACTTCTTCGTCTTCATGGAAATCCTCCTGGCATAAAATTCAGGGACCCACCGCGATCAGGGTCCGACCCGGGGTTCGTAAGACGAAGTGACTACAACGAGGTGACTACAACGTTGAGTTCTTACTTTGGCTGCCTCTAGAAAGGCAACCGCAAACACTCTACTTCATCACTCTCTGCTGGGCAACACCGATTTGGTCACTGTTAACTAGATATTCAATCGCTCAACTTTTCCTACGCCAGTTTGGCATGAATACCAAAAGCTTCGGCAACCTTGCGGAGCGATTTATCCCGTGTCCACAAAAGCGTGGATGGATTGATAAAGACAGATGCGATCAAATGGGCGTCGATCAGGCCGATGCCCAAGCTATACAACCCACGAGCCTCAATCATCACCCGCACCTCCGCCAGTTGTGGCATTCGCACCTGCGGTAACAAATCCAGTAGCGCCAGCGTTTGCGCGCGTCTCCGCAAAGATCCCAAGGCAAGCTCCGCGATGATGAGGGGATGGATCACAATCCGCCCCTCCTGAAGATGCTCGCTCATTTCTTTGTTTCCCGAACGGAGGTGGTCGATCCAAATCGACGTGTCGGCGAGAATCACTTCCGCCTCATCCTGCGGCGCGGGATATTCTTCAATTCCGGCATCGCCCCTCCTAGAGAGGCCAATCTGCGGGCGCTTTCCCGCTCGATGAGAGCTTTGAGCGCTTCCCGGACCAACGCCGTTTTCTCTTCTACCCCGGTGAACTCCTGGGCGATGCGTACCAGATCGTCATCCAATGCAAGGGTTGTTCTCATAGGAAACTCCAAGCACTGATTATAGCATCATATGATGTCGATTCTAGTGCCTAAGCTCGGGCATGTAGATTAGGAGTGAGGTTGAATCAACGAGTCCCGGAGGGACGACCGACAATAGCCCGGCGTTTCAACGCCGGGTGGACAGGCAGACAATGAACCGCGTCCCGGAGGGACGCCTGAACCAGAAAAGAAAAATCGAGCGATCTGGCGATTGAGCGATTGAAATCAACATTCTTCAATGACTCAATGACCCGATCACTCCATGACTCAATCCCTACACTTCAGCCCACTCACCGACGTACTCTAAAACTCTCCCTCAAACTCCCTACACTTGCTCAGAGAATTCAAATGAAAAACGCAGCCATCGTCTTACTCTTCGCCACCATGGCCGTGGGACAAAATTCATCCACGCCAGCCAACTGTCTGACGAACAGCAATGCACTAAATTGCACGAGCGCAACCCAGCCACAACCACAACGGCCCGATACAGTTCAAATCTATCAACAGGGATATCAGGTCGGGCAAGCCATCGGAAACGCCGTCGCCAACCGCCGTGCGAATCACTGGATCAAAAAGTATTGCAAGATTCACCCCGGCGAAGCGTGGTGGTATACCTCATCCGCAACCGGATACCTGGACGGAACCTGCCCCGACTAGCCTGATTTCTTGCGGGTCAATATAAGGATGGAGTGATTGAAAATCCACATTGCTTTTAAATCACTCAAAAGACTCAATCACTCAATCCCTACTTCATCACTCCCCGCTGCGCCACGCCAATATTGTCGCGGGTCGTATTCTTCACCAGATACATCATCTCGTCGGCCTGCCGGATGACGTCATGCGCATCGCGCGCGTCGTGCGGATAAGTCGCCAGCCCAATCGAAGCCCGGACATTCAAATCCAATCCCTCGGTGCGGCAAAAGCTGCTGGCCCGCAGCGCGTCGCGCAACCGTTTCGCCACCACAAGTGCTTGGTCTTTGCTGGTCTGCGGCAGTAGCACCACGAACTCGTCGCCCCCATATCGAAAGGCAAAATCGATCAACCGCAACTGCGCCTTCACCAGATATCCAATTTCCGCCAGCAGCTTGCTTCCCACCAAATGCCCATGCGTATCGTTCACCGACTTGAAATGGTCAAGATCGATAAACAGCACGCTGAACTCATAAGCAAAGCGCGACGAGCGGTAAACTTCCGTCTCCAGCGTCTTATACAAATGCCGCGCGTTGTAAAGTCCAGTGCAGTCGTCGGTAATCGTCAACTCCTGGATCTTTTCCACCCAGCGCGCATTCTCGATCGAGATGGCGGCGTAATCGCAAAGCGACTGCAGAAAAAATACTTCCTGCTCGTTGAATTGCGCGATGTCCACATTCACCAACTGGATCACGCCCAGCACCCGCAGCTTCGACCGCAGCGGCACGCAAACCACCGACCGCGTCTCGCACTGCGTGGCTTCATCAATGCGCCTTGCGAACCGCGGATCGCTCTCCACATCCGCCAAAATCACCGCCTCGCCGTGCTTCGCCACCCATCCCGCAATCCCCTCGCCCACCTTCAATCGAATATCCTTCAGCTTTTCCGCCGCCGCCCCCACCGCAATCGCAAAGTACATTTCATCGTGCGCTTCGTCCACCATCAGCAACGACCACGTATCCGGACGAAAATATTCCGCCATCTTTTCCATGATGGTCTGCAGAATCGAGTCCAGGTCCAGCGACGACGTGAGTGCCTTCGCCACGTCGTGGAAAATGTTCAGCTCCTGGCTTTGTCGGGTTAGTTGAGTGCCGGTCGCTTGGGACATCCCGAGTTCCTTGGTCTCCAACACGTTGCAACCACGAAGTTTCTAATAACAGCCCTTGCGCAGACGGGTGACAGTTCCAAAAATTATAGGTTCGCCCCGCGCCCCGGGCAATGAACGTTGGTAACCAGAACCCCTAACGCCAACGGGATGCGGCTCTTAGCTCTTATCAAAAGAAAACTCAAATCACGCTTGTCATTCCGACCGAAGCCGGAGCGCTAGCGACGGCGAAGTGGAGGAACCTGCTGTCCCGAAGAAGCTCCAACCGCCCTGAGTTGCCAAGCAAAAATGGATCAACCAAACATGCTCATGTGGGGACGGCCGCCCTCGGCCGTCCAATCGAGCGAAGCTCGACAGCCCCTCCACAGATACCCCGCAAGCGAAGTCCTCCCCGCCAGTTGACCGGAAGCGTACTCTAACCAAGTATGCGAAAATCAAACCTACCTCTGCTCACCCTCTGCGCCATCCTCCTCGCAACCCTCGCCCACGCCTCTCCGGTCGACCCCAAAACCGTCCCCGTCATCGACGGAGCCATCGGCCCCTGCTCCGCCGACTTCACCATTACCGACCCCTCCGGCTCCCCGGTCTACGCCGCCAACATCAAAGTTCACATCGCCTACGGATTCATGTACGCCCGCAAGCTCGACCTCGAAGTCGGCACCAACTCTGACGGCAAAGCCCGCTTCACCGGACTCCCCGACCGCACCAAGCAAGGCCTCTTCTTCCATGCCTCTGCCGCCAACCGCGAAGGCTCGGCTTTCGTCGACCCCGCCAAAACCTGCACAGCCAACCTCACCATAACGCTACAAGACAAACCTCAGTAAGAGACCCAACGATCGAGGTGGGTGGCGCAGCGCTTCCAGCGTTGCGATAACCATCCTCCCAACTCATAACAAAGCTTCAGTCCTTGAGAAGAAAATCAAGACTAGGAAAACCAAGCTGAAAGCAAGAATCAAAAGTCGATGTCATTCCGAACCGGCGCGAAGCGGCGGTGAGGAACCTGCTTTAGCTTGTCGAAGGGGAATCTGCTTTTTCGCGGCTGCAGCCCGCAGCTCAAAGCTCGGATGTCGCTTGCCTGTGGCGTCCGCGCCCGCCTTCGCCTATGATTAATCCGCATCTCGATGCGGGTGGGACGCAGACCCCTCCCGCCGGAGTCACCACTTGGGCGCGTTCGGGGAAAAACTTCGCAAACAGCGCGAACAGCGCGGCATCGAACTCGACGCCATCTCCAACACCACAAAAATCAGCACCCGCATGCTCCGCGCTCTCGAAGAAGAACACTTCGACCAGCTTCCCGGCGGCGTCTTCAATAAAGGATTCGTCCGCGCCTACGCCCGCCACGTCGGCCTCGACGAACAGGAGGCCATCGCTGACTATCTCGCCGCGCTGAACGGCAGTCAGGTTCTGCCCCAGGAAAATCTCACCAATCCCCGCAACCCCGCCGCCAATCGCGCCGAGTCCGCCATCGCCCCCGCAAAAACTCCTGCGCAGATTCACCCCCCGGATCGTCAACGCGAAGTTCGCCCACACGAAGACCGTCCACCGGAAGTTCGTCC
>CAWEEW010000012.1:0-322349 GCA_963808195.1 uncultured Acidobacteriaceae bacterium
CGGCTTGCAATGGATTCATCGTCCAAGGCCACGGAGAGGTCAGAGATAGTTTTGTTCCGCAAGTGGTGAAAATGTTTCATGCCCGCTTCTCCGGCTCTGGTTATAACCAGTATGGTTTCAGGCAGACTACTACGACACTGCTTGTTGTGCAAAGACATTCAAAAGCAGGTCGGAGCGAACGTCCGGGCATGGCGGCAGAAAAAGAAGATGACTCAGGCCGTATTCGCGGATCGTTCCGGATTAAATCGGGCGCATGTAGGCGAGATTGAGCGCGGCGAATCTAACGTTACAATTCAGACGCTAAAACTGATTGCGGACACCCTCAAGATTAAGGTAGTTGATCTGGTGAGGGGACTATGATGCGGGACTCTACTTGCCGAGTATCTTCCCTAATTTCTTCTTGCCCGTCTTAACTTTCTTGCGTGGGAGCGGCGGGGTCTCACACAGGTTTTTTAATACAGCATCGAAGGTCTTGCGCTCTGGCCTTGGGTCGGGATTTAGCGGTTCGGCGGCCTTGCCCATATGCGGCATGATATCAAACTCCTGGATTCTGCGAGAGATCGCGGGAATATGGTTAGCTTGGCAAACTCCGCCCGTACTTGTTCCATGGCTTGGGTGATTTCTGATAGTGGCCTCATTTGCGGCACAACCTCTCGCTCGTGGTCAAACGTAATCCCCGCTTGCTTCATAGACTCTTGCACTGCCGCTGGCGGCAACGGTGGTCTGACAACGAAGTTCATGGCATGGTAGAAAATCTCGCGCTCTATCTTCTGATATCTGCGGAACAACGACTCCCACGCCACGATTGTGTCGGCTGAAACGAATACTGGCCTCTCTTGATGGATGACGCGAATCTCCGTATTTAAGCCGCACGCGTCTACGCTGGATTTCACCTGCCAAATGACATAGGCCGCGGCGCATCGGCGAGAGAATCAAGAGTCGGGTATATCGGGTACAACCGATTCAGCAGCCGTTCCGCCACTGGCGCACCTATGCCGATACAGTCGAATGCTGAGGCTTCAGTGAGAAGTGTTCCTTCGATGTTCCACAGCTTAGATTCGCCGCCATGTCTTAGCGCGATGAGAAGAGAATAATCGGGAACATCTTTCCGCTTACGTTTCCCTTCATACGGAAACACATTTTCGCCATAAAACTCGCTGGAGATTTCACGAACCTTGGCTTCCAATTCTTCAATCGTGCCCACGAACCTTTTGAACTCCCGATCAATTTCTTGGGAAAGAGCTTTGATATAGCTGGAATCTCCGGCTCCGGCGATATTGATTGCGCCTAGCGGATTTGCCCGCCAAGAACCGATGATCTTGCCGGAGTCTACTTTGTCGCCACTTTCGTATGTACCTTGGTATCCGTTGCGGTGAGCAATGAGAATGCGCCTGAGAGATGAATGCCGATTGTCACTTGGCGTTTCCTTGGGAGCCACTCGGGTTTGGGCCTAGGAAGGGGTCGCGGCCTCGGGGGGAAGTATACGCGCCTCGCGAATATCGCGAGGCAGACGGTCTAAAACTGAATAATTATTCATCGGTTTTCGCCTATCACACTCGCAAACTCAACTCAAGAACAAAGCGCCGCTTGCGCTCGAAAATCACTCCAAATCCCGCGCCAGATAAGGGGTTTTAGTCAAATGCATAATCACCGGAAATACCGGCACGCCTTACATTTGTTGATAACCGCGTCGCTCATGTGTCGAGCGCGCAAGGGGTGCACCGCGGAAATTGAAAACTGGACTAAAGCCTGAAGCTTGCTAGACTACTCGCGGCCCGAAACGCCGGATTCAATCAGGATCAAGACCCCAGATGACAAATAAGCCCACGCTGGTTGCCGAGTTGATCGCCGAGTTTCTCGGAACCTTCGTTCTCATGCTCTTTGGTACGGGAGTGGTAGCGATGGGTGGTTCTGTTTCCTCCAGGCGCTTCAGCCGGGAGCGTGCACGGCGGCTACACCAACATCACTCTAGGTTGGGGGCTCGCGGTGACGATGGGGGTCTACATTGCCGGGAAAGTTTCTGGCGGCCATCTTAACCCGGCGGTTACCCTGACTCTGGCGGTGTTCCGCGGCTTTCCCTGGAGAAAGGTTTTGCCTTACTCCATTGCGCAGACGGCAGGCGCGTTCCTGGCTGCCGCGCTGGTTTATCGAAATTATCTGCCCGCGTTCCATCTGACCGACCCCCAACTGGAAAAAACTGCGGGGGTATTTACAACCTTTCCTGCTTTTCCTGCGTTGCCGCAAGCTGGATTTCTAGATCAGGTGATCGGAACTGCTTTGCTTCTGCTTCTTGTATTGGCCATCACCGACGAGCTGAACGTTCCTCCCGGAGCCAACCTCGCTCCGCTGATGATTGGCTTGGTGGTCGTCGCGATCGGCATGAGCTTTGGTGGCATGCATGGTTATGCGATCAATCCGGCGCGTGATTTTGGCCCGCGCCTTTTCACCGCCCTCGCTGGGTTCAAGAATAACGGGCTGACGGATGGTCCCAGAGTTTGGTGGGTTCCTGTGTTTGCGCCGCTGCTGGGTGGGCTGGTGGGTGCCGCGGTATACGATTACGGCATTCGAAGATTTCTGCGAGCTTCCCAGCCGCTCTCCTAGCGAGGGCGAAGAAAGCAGGAGGTCCCTTGCGTTACATTCTCGCTCTCGATCAAGGCACGACGAGTTCCCGAGCTTTATTGTTTGACCATCACGGCAACGTACATTCCGTGGCTCAGCGCGAATTCACGCAGATTTTTCCTCAGCCGGGATGGGTCGAGCACGACCCCGAAGAGATTGCAGCGACGCAAATCGCCGTCGCGCTCGAGGCCTTGGCCAAAGCGAGCGGTCAGCCAAGTGATGTAGCTGCCATCGGCATCACGAACCAACGCGAGACTGCGGTCGTTTGGGACCGCGCGACCGGCAAACCCGTTTGCAATGCCATTGTCTGGCAGGACCGGCGTACATCCGCTTTTTGCCAGCAGCTCAAGGCGCAGGGCCACGAGATTTTAATTCAGCAGCGCACGGGTTTATTGATCGACGCATATTTTTCCGGCAGCAAGATTTCCTGGATTCTTGAACATGTGCCAGTCGCCCGCCAACTCGCTGACGCTGGCCGCCTGGCTTTTGGCACGGTAGATTCGTGGCTGGTTTGGAAGCTGACTGGCGGTCGCGTGCACATCACCGATGTCAGCAATGCATCGCGCACCATGCTTTTCAATCTTCACACCGGGAGCTGGGATCAGGATCTTCTCGATCTCTTCTGCATTCCTGCGTCGATGATGCCGGCGGTCCACTCATCGAGCGAAGTTTACGGAGAAGTAACTGCCGTTGCCGGTCTCAACGGCATTTCGATTGCCGGTATCGCCGGCGATCAGCAGGCCGCGCTCTTTGGACAACGGTGCACCAACCCCGGCCTCACGAAAAATACCTATGGCACAGGTTGCTTCATGTTGCAGAGTACCGGCGACCGCGCCGTCGCTTCCACGCATCGCCTGCTCACTACCGTGGCGTGGAAAATCGGCAAGGAAACACACTATGCGCTAGAAGGCAGCGTTTTTGTAGGCGGTGCTGTCGTGCAGTGGTTGCGCGACGGCTTGGGAATCATTCGTTCATCTTCGGAAGTAGAGCCGCTGGCAAATTCCGTCGCCGACAATGGCGGTGTTTATTTTGTACCTGCGTTTGTTGGACTGGGCGCGCCGCATTGGGATTCCTACGCTCGCGGCGCAATTTTTGGACTGACGCGCGGCAGCAATGCGGGTCACATCGCGCGGGCTGCGCTGGAGAGCATCGCGTACCAGGTCGCTGATCTGATGGATGCAATGCAAACTGACGCCGGCACTCTACTCCAGGAGTTGCGCGTCGACGGCGGAGCAACGGCCAACGATAGCCTCATGCAATTTCAGGCGGACATTCTCGGCGTTCCCGTTGTTCGCCCTGCGATGAGCGAAACCACCGCGCTGGGCGCAGCGTTTCTAGCTGGCTTAGGCTCCAGCTTCTGGAAGGAAGTGCAAACGATTTCGGATTTGCCCAGAGAAGAACACCGCTTCGAACCCCGGCTGCCACGCTCCCACGCGAACACGCTACGTCACCGGTGGAACGAGGCCATCTCCCGCGCCAAGTCCTGGGAACGCGCCGGAGAGAACGAAGCTCCCTCTTGATTCAAGTTATTTCGCAAGCTCGCCGATGAAAATACCAAAAGGTTCGAGAGTGACCTCGTTGCCCTTGGCGCTCGATTTACCTGTAGCCAGCAGACTCTTTGCTGAGGCGAAGCCATTGCCCTTCAGATCGAGACGAATCTTCTGCGACGTGCCCGACATGTTCAGAGTCACAACCACACCCTGGTCTTTATAAATTCGAGCATAGGAAAGCACGTTCGGATCACTCTCGTTAAGGGCGATATATTTTCCGTCCAACAGAGCCGGATTTGTGTGCCGCAGCTTAAGCACCTGCTTGTAAAATTCCAGCACTGAACCCGGATCCTTCGATTCGTCCGCCACGTTGTGCGTTTTGTAGGTCGGAGGAACCGGAAGCCACGGGCTACCTTTAGAAAAGCCAGCGTTTGCGCTGCTATCCCATTGCATCGGAGTGCGCTCGCCATCGCGGCCTTTTTCTTTCGGCCATCCCGTACGCCCGATGGGATCTTTCACATCTTCTTTACGCGTCGGCGGAGTCGTTTTCATTCCGATCTCTTCGCCGTAATACATGATGGGAGTTCCGCGCAGCGTCAAATAAAGCGCTGCCATCAGCTTCGCGATCTCATCGTTGTGCTTGCCATCGCCGTAACGATCGTACGACCGTACGATGTCGTGATTGCTAATCACAAATGTTGGCCAGCCGGAGGCCGCATCCACTTCCGCAATCTGCTTGCGAAATTCCGCGGGCGACAGCTTGTTCACGGTTGTGAAGAGAAAATCCATGGGCAACTGCAGCTCGTTGTTGCCCTCACCATAATAGCGATTCAGTTCCGCGACATCGGCCGTCCAAGTCTCGCCAATCAACACGGCGTTGTGTTCGTCCGCCACTTTGCGCAGACCGCGAAGTACGTCATGCACCTCGGGCAGTTTCGTGTTGTACTTGTGCTCTTCGATCGGATCACCGAACGCGTTCTTGCCAGGGCGAGAGATAGGATTGTCTTTAAGATTGGGATCTTCAAACAGCGTATCAACTGCATCCAGCCGGAATCCGGACACGCCGCGCTTATACCACCACCGGGTCACATCGAACATTGCATCGTGCACCGCTGGGTTGCGCCAGTTTAAGTCTGGTTGTTCGGCATAAAAGTAGTGATAGTAGTACTGGTTCGTAGTTGGATCGAATTTCCACGCCGATCCGCCGAAAGTGGAAACCCAATTATTCGGCGGTTGTCCCGGCCCTTTTCCATCCCGCCAGATATACCAATCGCGTTTTGCCGATGTGCGCGACGACTTTGAATCCAGGAACCACGGATGCTGATCGGAGGTGTGATTCACCACAAAGTCGAGAATGATATGAATGCCACGCTTCTTGGCTTCACTTGCCAGCGCGTCGAAATCCGCCAGCGTGCCATACATAGGGTCGATATTTTGGTAGTCCGAGACGTCGTAGCCGAAGTCGACTTGCGGAGAAGGGAAGCAAGGCGAGATCCAGATCGCGTCAACGCCGAGATCCTTCAAGTAATCCAGTTTCGAGGTGATCCCTTTGAGATCGCCGACACCGTCGTTGTTGCTGTCGGCAAAACTGCGCGGATAGATCTCATAGAAAACCGCATGCTGCCACCATTGATGACCTTGTTCGTCCACAGTATGGGTTGCGGTTTGAGCGGCAGCGATCGATCCCATTAAAAAAATGCCAACGAACATCCATAAAATCATCTTCTTCATTCCGGACCCTCCATATTAAAATAGGCGGCCGAACTTCTACGGGAGTGCGGGAGCTTCTGCCACACCAATGTACTTATCCGCACCTCCGTAGTAAAATAAAAACCGGTTCTTTTGCCGCAGCATGCCTTCCACAAACACCACATTCGGCACCTGGCCAACCTTCTCCCATTCTTTTTCGGGTGAAAAGACAGGGTCATCGGTTCGCGAAATTACTTTACGTGGGTCGTTACGGTCGAACACTGCTACACCGGTACGATAAACAAGTTTGTCGTCCGCACCGTTGTAAATCAGCACGATTCCCTTCGATGTGACGACTGGCGCAGGCCCCGGCTCGGCCACGCGAGAATCGAATTTTCCCGCACGCACCGGCAAAACCGGAGCGTCGGTTGCCTCGGTCCAATGCAAGAGATCGGACGAAGAGGCCAGCCCCATCTGGTCGTTGTTATCTGCGGCCGTTCCTAGAAAATACATCCAGTACTTGCCGGCAATTTTCTCCGGCACGATCGCGCCTGACTTCGTCCAGCGAACGTTCCAGCGTCCCTTGTAGGCTGGAAGAATTACGCCTCGCCGATCCCAGTGGATGAGATCCTTGGAAGTCGCTAAACAAAGCTGTGCATCCTTCTTGTTATATCCAGTGTAGGTCAGATAGTAGGTGTCGCCGAACTGAACCAGCCGTGGGTCTTCCACGCCTCCATCTTTTTCGTAATCTTTTTCCGGCGAAAATACCGGCTCGCTCCGGCGGGTAAAGTGAATCCCATCCACGCTCTCGGCGTACCCAAGGCGAGACGTGCCGTTCTTATCCTGGGCTCGGTAGAGCATCACAATCTTGCCATCGCAGAGAATCACAGAAGGATTGAAGGTGCCGGCCGATTCCCATCCATCGCCCTGCGGCGAGATGACGGGAATCTCCGAAACACGCTTCCACGCTCCGAATGGAAGATTTGCGCTATTCTGTGAGGCCAGCGCGAGCAGTAGCAGTAACGGCTTTATGAAGCTCTTCGAGTAAACGGAATGGATCATCGTGGACCGGATCATCGCGATGTGATCGAGGAGTGCTGTCGCAGGACTTTTATGTCTCGATCGTCGCACGCGCCCCCCGATTCTCCGCCTGTTTTTTGTTTCGTGCAACCGGCTGCATTGGGGCGGAGTCCATGCTAGGCAAAAGACACATGGTGATTGGCTTGGGCGAATTGCTTTGGGATCTTTTTCCAACCGGAAAGCAACTTGGCGGCGCTCCGACGAACTTTGCATACATCACCTCGTTGCTCGGAGATGAAGGAATTTCGGCCAGCCGCTTGGGCCAGGATGCGATGGGCGACGAAGCCATTCGCCGCCTCGGCCAACTCGGTCTTCCAACCGAATTCATTCAGCGCGATGAAGATCATCCGACCGGAACCGTGGAGGTTGAAGTGGATGCTGCGGGCCAGCCGCGCTTTGAAATCTCGCAGTCGGTCGCATGGGATTTTCTTGAGTGGACGCCGCAATGGCAAAAGCTGGCACAACAAGCGGATGCCGTATGCTTCGGGTCTCTCGGCCAGCGCTCGGAGCGCAGCCGCGCGACCATTCGCGCCTTTGTGCTCGCCATAAAGCCGAATGCTCTGCGGGTTTTCGACGTCAACCTAAGGCAGAACTTTTATTCAAAGCAAATCCTTTCCGAATCGATGAAGCTCTCGCAGGTGGTCAAGCTGAACCAGGATGAGTTGCCTCGAATCATGAAACTGTTCGACCTCGAACATCGGCGCGACGAGGATTCGGCCCGTCATTTGCGTTCTTTGTACAACCTGAAGCTGGTTTGCGTAACGCGCGGGAATGGCGGGAGCCTGCTCATCTCCGCCGATGAGTGCAGTGAGCATGCTGGCTTCAACGTCAAGGTTCAGGACACGGTGGGCGCTGGCGACGCTTTCACTGCAGCGTTGGTGCACGGGTATCTTCGCGGAACGGCGCTTGCGGAAATCAACGAGATTGCGAATCGTGTTGGAGCCTGGGTCGCCAGCCAGTCCGGGGCAACCCCTGCACCGAAGGCGGGAGATATAAGCCAAAGCTTGGCTGAGATCGGCTAGGCGCAAGATCGAGCTTCTACTTCGCGCCCGGTGGTAGCGGCAGATTCTGTTCTTTATCCAGTCTCTCCACCGTCGCTTTTGGCAAGCCCCGGAGCAATTCCAGAAACGCCGCATTTGTCCAGCCGAAGCCGACGACATTCATTCGATAACCAAGTTCCACGCGAGCTTCGGACGATCGAGTGACCACGTTATATTTTTCCCGGATGTTTCCATCGCGACGGAAGTTCTCCGCCACCGTCGACAAAAATTCATACGAAATTCGATCCGCGTCGGCATCGAAGCCGTAACGGCGCAATCCGCTCACTGCGAGCATTTGAATATTTCCCCAGCCGTACGGAAGATCCCATTGCGCGCCAGTGTCCTCCCCACTCATCGCCAAGCCGCCAGGTCTTTCGAATGCGGGAATATTCTTGGCCACAGCCTTCGCCTGTTCCGGAGTCGCCAAACCAGCCCACAGAGGATAGAAGGTCGTCACATATCGATAATCTGATTTCTGACCCGTCTGCAGATTTAAATCGAGGAAAAATCCCGACTTGTCATCCCAAAGATAGCGAGTGATGCGATCCTTGCGTTCTTGCGCCCGCTTGCTCCATTTTTCTGCATCGGACGCATGGCCACGCCAACGGCTGATCTGCTCAAGATCCTTTTCCGTTTTGTAAAGCAGACTGTTCAGACACACTGGAGCGTAGTGATGCGTGGCCGCGCCAAATGGTCCGAAGCGGAAGCTTACGTCGAAGCCCGATTCCCGCATCGAGCGGTCGCCTTTGTAGTAGTCGGCACTGAGTTTGAATTCTCGTCGCTTTTCGCACTGCTCACCGACGGCCGGCGGCGCATTATCGCAAACCTGCAGAGTGTAGGCAGGGGCGGCAGAGAATTCCTGACCGCTACCTGCATTCTCCAGGATGTAATCGTCGGCCTGTTGAGGGTGAAAGAAAAAATACGTCGCAACTTTTTTGTGAAATCCAGTTTCATCCTGCAACGCTTCCTGCGGCGGTCCCTCACCAAAATCGTAGTAACGCGACAAGCCGATGTCGCCTGCCAGATGCGGATCGCGGTTCCAATTCTCGTAATACTTCTCAAGATCGGCGTAGGCCTTTGCCAGCCATACCGGATCCGCGTGTCCTGATTTCTGCAGCGCGTCATACACTTCGACGAACATCGAACTCAGGAACGGAGGCTGAGAACGCGTCAGGTAATAGGTACGATTGGCGTTGAGCATGGCGCCGTAGTGCTCAACTTCGAAGAAGAAATTGTCGACCATCCCTCGTGCCAACTCCATTCGCCCGGCGAGCAGCAGGCCGCGAATGATGAAATAGCTGTCCCAGCCATACATTTCGTTGAATCGTCCGCCGGGAACCACATATTTATTTTCGAGGTAGAGCAATCCTGGAGGTTGAAGTTTATTTGTATCGATTTCGCCCAGGCGGTGAATTTCTACCGGGAGATGCCTGATCTCAACCTTGCAGTCGCTCGATAGCTTTTGCACGGCAGCGGGTTCAGTCATACCCGCCGGTAAATACACAACCGCTGCCGCGCTGACCTTTGGGTCAACCACACTTTGACACTCGGTCATCGAGCGAGTGAGCGTATCCCAGCTCGCGGATATGTAGGTCAGAATCGGGGCAAGCCCTTGCCCGCCGGATCGAGTACCTTGCCCGGCTGGCACTTCTTGCCCGAAAGCAAGAGAGGCGAGCGCAACGATTACGCAGACCTGCACGGCGAAACCGAAACGTGGACGAGTACTTCTGAAACGACAGTTGCGGGGTTCCTGAAACAAAAAGCGATGGAATTGTTTTGGCGATGTCATAGATGCGATCACCGTGAGTATGCGTTCACATTTGAATTCGACACGCGGGAGGCAGTTCCAAGAGATCGCCGTCCCCACGACTGCACGTTTTAGTTTATTCTCTTTAAGTTTGGTCTTACGGCGTTTTCAGGGGGCCCATTGATCAGATCCAGAGTAGTCGAATGCCTGCTCGTTTGCTCTACTGTTTTCCTATTTGCTGCATTCGGCGCCGCACAACAAATTCCAGGAAATACATATCAAGAGTTGCATTGGAGAATGATTGGCCCGTTTCGTGGCGGCCGCACCCGCGCCGCCACCGGCGTTCCCAGCCAGCCAAATGTTTTTTATGTGGGCCAGGTCAACGGTGGCGTATGGAAGTCGGATGACTACGGCCGCAGCTGGGTGCCGATTTTTGATCAAGAGTCCACGCAATCGATTGGCGCCATCGCGGTAGCTCCTTCGAACCCCAACATTATTTATGTCGGAAGCGGCGAAGGTCTGCATCGCCCCGACCTCTCCGTGGGCAACGGAATTTACAAATCGACGGACGCTGGAAAGACCTGGGCCCATCTGGGCCTGCGCGATGGCTTTCAGATTCCCGCTCTGGCCATCGATCCCCGCGATCCTAATCGAGTGTTTGCGGCCGTGCTTGGCCATCCCTACGGTCCCAATGAAGAGCGCGGCCTTTTCCGTTCTACCGACGGCGGCCAGACGTGGCAAAAGTCGATTTACAAAGATGAAAATACCGGAGCCTCCGATGTAGAAATCGATCCTTCGAATCCTGACGTAATTTATGCCTCGATGTGGGAAGTACGCGAGGGCCCGTGGGAGGACGGCAACGAGGTCAACGGAACCAGAGGCGGATTGTTCAAGTCCACGGATGGCGGAAATACCTGGCATCCTCTTACCGACGGTCTTCCCACAGATCTCTCGCAAATCTACGTCGCAATCGCTCCCAGTAATCCCCGGCGCATCTATGCGACGGTCGCGATTGCTTCTGGACCGCTCGCCTTTTACCGATCTGACGACGCCGGAGAAAGCTGGACCAAACCGACCGATGATCCGCGCCCCTCGGGCCGCATTGGTGGAGGCGACCTGGCCGTCCCGCGGGTCGATGCCAAGAACGCAGATGTAGTTTATTGCGCCAGCACTGTAACCATGCGATCTGAGGATGGCGGGAAAACCTGGTCCGGATTTCGCGGCGCACCCGGCGGCGACGACTATCAGAATCTTTGGATCAACCCGAACGACCCAAACATTATTCTTCTCGTTAGCGACCAGGGCGCGATTGTAACCGTCAATGGCGGAGCCTCCTGGGGTTCGTGGTACAACCAGCCCACGGCGCAGCTTTACCACGCCATCGATACTCCAACTTTTCCGTATCGCGTTTGCGGAGGCCAGCAGGAGAGCGGCTCGGTCTGCATCTCAAGCCGCGGCAATGACGGCGCTATCACCTTCCGCGACTGGCATCCCGTTGGGGTTATCGAGTATGGCTACGTCGCGCCCGATCCGCTTGATCCCGATGTAATTTACGGCGCTGGCAGGAGCGAGGTTTCAAAGTTTCACTGGTCCACCGGCGAGGTGCAGAACATCACACCAATCCCGCTTCGCAGCTCGAAATACCGTACTGATCGCACCGAGCCGATGATGTTCTCGCCGCTTGATCCGCACGTCCTTTACTACGCCAGCAATATTCTCTTCAAAACCGCCGATGGTGGAGGCTCCTGGCAGACCATCAGCCCAGATCTCACTCGCGAGAATCCGGAAGTTCCCGCCAGTGTGGGGAAACTGATTCCGAAAGGCGCCGAAAAACAGCGAGGAGTGATTTACTCGCTGGCGCCCTCATTCAAGAACATCGGTACGCTTTGGGCTGGCACGGACGATGGCCTCATCTGGGTTACGCGAGACGGCGGCAAAAACTGGAACAACATCACTCCGCCAGAACTCACCTCCTGGAGCAAAATCACGCAAATCAGCGCATCGCATTTCGATGACGACACCGCCTATGTTTCCGTGAGCCGCTTCCGTATCAACGACGAGCGACCTTTTCTTTATCGTACCCACGACGGCGGGAAAACGTGGAAGCTGACCACTGCCGGCCTTCCTGACATCGGTCCGGTAGACACGGTGCGCGAAGATCCGGTTCGCAAGAGCCTGTTGTTCGCGGGCACTGAGAATTCAGTCTGGGTTTCTTTCGATGACGGCGATCACTGGCAAACCCTGCAGCTGAACCTGCCGCACACCTCCATGCGCGACCTCTGGATTCACGACAACGACCTCATCGTTGCAACGCATGGCCGCTCGTTCTGGATTCTCGACGACATTTCGCCCCTACGCGAGGTGGCGAGCTCGCCCGCTGCAAGTGAGCCCCGTCTGTTCACGCCAGCGCCCGCCTACCGCGTCCAGCGCGACACGAACAGCGACACGCCGTTGCCTCCCGACGAGCCCGCTGCCGCGAATCCGCCCGACGGAGCGATCATCGACTACTATCTGGCGAACGACGGTTCGGATGCCGTGACCCTCGAAATCCTCGACGCCCACGGTCAACGAGTTCGCCGATTTTCCAGCGCGGATAAGCCCGATGTCACCGAAGCAGATTTGAAGAAACAGCTGATCCCGCTTTACTGGTTGCGTAATTTCCGTGCGTTGCCATCCTCCGTGGGCATGCATCGTTGGGTTTGGGATCTACATTATCCCGCGCCAGATGCCACGCGGCATGAATATCCCATCGCGGCCATTCCCGCGGATACGCCACGTTACCCACTCGGTCCCACCGCTTTGCCCGGTGCTTATACCGCGCGTCTCACCGTCAGCGGAAAAAGCTATACCGCGCCGTTTATCGTCAAGATGGATCCTCGTGTAACTATCTCGACAGCCGCCCTCGAAAAGAAATTCCAGATCGAAACTCGCTTGGCTTCATTACTCAGCGAGACTTCGCAAGCGGCGTCGCAGGCGGGATCGATTCGCGACTCGTTGCAGCAACTGAGCAAGCAGGCCGGCAGCCCGGCGCACGATTCCGTACAAGCTTTCCAGAGCAGACTCGCCGCCGTCCTTGGAGCGGCACCCGGTTCCCTCGCGCCGGTCTCCGACGAAGTCACCCTGATGCGCATAACTGGCCAGCTCTACACGTTGTACGGTCAAGTGTGGCAAGCTGATGCCGAACCCACCACTTCTCAGTCGGCTGCCGTTGCGGCCGCCGAGCGCGATGCAGTGAGTGTGATGGACCGTTGGAACGCGATCAAGACCACTGATCTTCCGGCTCTCAATCATTCACTTCGCAACGCAAAGCTGCCGGAGGTGGAGCTCGAAGTGAACCCGCATACAGACGAAGGCAATATGGACGAAGAATAATGCCGGGCCACTTCTGGAGTCCGATTCCTCAGCTTTAGGAAAGAAGCTTGAGCATTTTGTCTCCAGCCACGCGCAGTTGTGTGCAAGATGTTGCATACGTTCCCACGCAGCGAAAAATAGTTTGTCAAATCTTTCTAAGAAATGGACCGGAAACTTCCTAAGCAGGTTATAATCCTGCGGCCTTGAGATTCCAGGCCGAAGCTCAAGTCAACTCCGTCGCGGCGTTGCACTGTGGAAACACCGCATCAGAACTCACCTTGCAAGATTGAAAGACCACAAAGATTTTGGACACGAAAGGGACAAACATGAAGCTCCTCCGTATGCTCGCAATCGCGCTTACCCTACTGGCATCTTCCGCTTTGGCCAGCGCACAGGCACCCATTACTTCGAAGTGGCTGAAGCTTAAGAATCCACCGACTTTCCTCCCCGACACGGCGCTGTTGCTCACGGACGGAACAGTCATGGTGCATCAATACAACAGCAACAAATGGTGGCGTCTTACTCCTGACATCACTGGAAGCTATGTGAATGGAACCTGGTCCGCTCTCGCTTCGATGCAGACGGGGTACGCGCCGCTTTACTTCGCCGCCGCCGTGATGAATGATGGCCGTGTGCTGATTGAGGGCGGAGAATACAACAACCTACAGCAGGACGAAACCAACCTAGGCAGCATTTACGATCCCACTACCAATGTGTGGACTCCGGTAAATCCTCCCACGGGATGGAAGACGATCGGCGATTCGCCCGGAATTGTTCTGCCCGACGGAACCTTCATGATGGGTCAGGGAGGACAACCCGCGAAATTGCAGGTCGAGTTTAACGCTACGACCTTGACGTGGACGTCAGTAGGCACCGGCAAGGCCGACGGTTTCTCGGAAGAAGGCTTCGCGCTTTTGCCCGACGGTAACGTGTTGACCGTCGATTGCGAAGACGGAACGAATTCTGAGCTCTTCAATCCCACGTCCAACGCCTGGACCAGCGCGGGCAGCACGCTCCAAGCCTTGCCTAACAGTGGTGGCCTCGGAATCGTCCCGGAGATGGGGCCTCTCTTGCAGCGCCCTGATGGCAGCGTTGTTGCCTTCGGCGCAACCACCCACACGTCGATTTACAGCAGTTCGACCGGCACGTGGGCCAAAGGGCCGGACTATCCCAACAGCGATGACATGGCCGATGCGCCGGCATCTATCCTGCCGGATGGCAACATCCTCGTTTACACCAGTCCCGGGGTGTTCAACGGTACCGGTACCTTCTACGAATTCAGCTATCCCGGAAACACGTTCACTGCGGTTTCTTCGACCACTTCAGGTACCAAGCTGCAATCCTGGCAGGCGCGCCAGTTGCTTCTTCCCAACGGCCAGATTCTATGGGATTCAGCCGATGGTGCGACCAAGGATCTCGAACTGTATGAGTCCAAGGGCACCATCACCGCGAGCTGGGCGCCTACCGTCACGTCGGTTCCCAAAACTCTGACGCGTGGCAGCTCTTATGTGATATCGGGGACTCAGTTCAATGGTCTCACTGCCGGCACGGCTTACGGAGACGATGCTCAAATGGCTACGAGCTACCCGCTCGTGCAGTTGACGAACCAAGCCACGAAGCACGTTTTCTATGCCCGCACGCACGATCACAGCACCATGGGCATCGCGACTGGTAGCACTACCGTATCGACCACTTTCGACGTTCCCGCGACGGCTGAAACGGGTGTTACCGCACTCGTTGTCATCGCCAATGGAATTCCGTCGGCGAGGGTGAAAGTTACCCTTCAGTAATTAGTATCGCGCTGGTTAGAAACGGGTCGTGGAAACAGGCGCCGGAATCCAAGGAATGGGTTCCGGCGTTTTCTCCTTTCTCGGCGCGGCCGTTAATCGAGTGAATCCGACCGCTCAAACCACGAGTCACCAACCACGCATTTACGAATCGCTGTCTCACAAAGCTTCCACTGCACGCTTCAACTCGCTGGCAATCTCTTCTGGTTCGGCACTAGCCGCAAATTTTATCGGCCGCCCAACGCGCACGGAAATTTCCCACGGGCGCGCTAATTGTCTGCCGGCTTGCTTCACTTCATACAATCCAGCAATCCTCATCGGCAAAACCGGAATGTCTAAGTTCTTAGCCAAGAGCCCAATTCCCGCGCGAAACGGATTCATCTTTCCGTCCGCTGTATGTCGTCCTTCAGGAAAAACCAGCAGGCTGTATCCGAGATCGACGGCGTGACCCGCGTAAGCGAAACTCTGCCGGAAGCCGGCTTCGCGCGGCAGCGGAAACAAGTTCAGAAGCGAGACGCCTAGTATCCATTGCGAGTGATCGTAAACTCTCCGGAAGAATCCGCCTCCCGGAGTCGGCGTCCGCAATGCTTCCAATGCCTCGCCCCCAGTTGCCGTTGCAATCCGGTGCCGCAAGCGCACCGGTAATGCGGTTTGTACGAACCCTACATCCACGTCAGAGATATGATTGCAGACGACCAGCAGAGGACCATTCCATCCCCGCAGATTCTCGCGGCCTTGAATACGAGGCCAGCCCAGCAGCATCATGGCCGGCCGCATTAACAAATAGTGCGCGAGCCATCGCACCCAAGTCGCCGGCCAACTTAAAACCCAACTCGGATAGTGATATCGCCGGCGCTGCCCGGCTTTGCCACGCAACATCTTCTCCACATCGCCTAACGTGTGTGCCGCGCTCAGGGGTGCTTCACTGAGATCAACCTGATACCGGTCTTCCAGTGCGCTAATCAGTTCGACACGATCCAATGAGCTAAGCCCGAAATCCGAATCGAGATTTGCCGACGAATCGAGGCCGCTCGCTCCTCGTCCTGTGATGCACCCGATCAAATCCGCAAGAGCATTGTCATTTCTTACTTCGTTCTTGCCAGCATGAAGCTGCCGGGTTACGAATTCTGTGATCAAATTCCGCCGTGGCTTTTGCGTGGATGTGCGCGGGAAATCTTCTTGCGGCCATGAAAACCACATACGTATGCGCTGGAATTCTGCGAGCGACTGGTTCGCACTCTCGACTGCCTCGTTCGCATCAGCGCCGTCGCGTAGTATCAATACCGCGCAGGGTTCCGCATTTCCGCCGCGTTCAATCCCGATCACAGCGCAATCTTTTACTCCGGGCTGCTGCCGCAACGCCGCTTCTAAGTCCTCGGGATAAATGTTCAGCCCACCCGGCGTGACGATCACCTCCTTCTTGCGTCCCTTGAAGTAAAGGTTCCCGGCTTCATCGAGCGCGCCTACGTCCCCCGTGCCGTACCAGCCCTCGTCGTCATCGGTAATCCTGGTGACTTTGGACGTTTGGCCAGCCTCCCAATAGCCAGCCGCCACGCCTTCGCCACGGACCAGAATCTCGCCATCTTCAGCCAGCTTTATTTCGCGCCCCGGCAACACTTTCCCAATTGAGCGTTTTCCTAACTTGAAGGGATGATTCACACTGATCAGAGACGTCGTCTCCGTCAGTCCATATCCTTGAATCGCCGCGTAGCCCAGCCGGCCCCAAAATTCCTCGGTCTCGCTGTCGAGCGCCGCGCCTCCCGAGATAAACGCCCAGAACTTCCAGCCAAACTGCCGGTGGATTGAACGAAACGTCCACCAGCGGCGGAGGAGGTGCCGTCCCTCCGCGGCGCGAAATCGCTGCCGAAAGTCGACGAGTTTGCCGCCGTATTCAAGATCACGTTCGATCTTCTTTTTGAGCGACTGCAAGACTTGAGGAACGCTCACCAGAACCGAAACTCGATCGCGTTTGATAGTGCTGACAATTTCCGACGGCTTCAACTCTTCCTGAAAAATCACCGTCCCGCCCAGCAGCGGCGGCAAAAACATTCCCAGGAATTGTCCGAAGACGTGGCTCAACGGCAGCAGGTTCAGAAACCTCACCGGATGCACCCAGCGCTCATACTTCAAATACTTCTTCATCTCAGTTTCCAGAGGGGTGAGATTCGCCAGCACATTTCCGTACGTGAGCACTACGCCCTTGGGCTCAGCAGTGGTGCCTGAGGTGAAAACAATCTGCAAAATCTCATCGCGACCGATCGCCAAGTTTGAAACCGGAGCAGCGGAATGATGGCTCAACGTTTGAGTCAGATCTTCAAAAATTAGGGTGGGTGATCCGAGCTGGCCAGAGCTGGGAAGTCCAGCGTGTTTTCGTGAGCAGACTAGCAGCTTTGCGTCAACCTGCTGGAAGACGCGGGTTGCGAAATCAGCCGACGCGCCATTGTCCATTGGGACAACCACGGCACCCGCGACCGTACAGCCGAAAAATGCCGCAACCCACTCGGCGGAGTTTCCCCCCCATAGCATGACTCGATCGCCCTTGCCGACGTTGCGGGCCTGCAATTCGCGAGCGAAACGAAATGCTGTGTTCAGAACTTGGGCGTACGACGACCATTTCATGCGATAGCCGCAGCGTTGCCCGAAGGCGCGCCCGGTCGCGTGCGCTTGAAAATTTGTGGTAAGAAAATCCGCTAACGATTCAGCCATAGGCCAGTGTGCTCCCGCCAGTTTAGCGGAGCGGGGACACGGACTAGGATGTGAAATGTTGGAGGGGGGCTTCCTAGAGTTGTTTTGCTGGAATACGGAAGACTTTTCCGAGGGATGGGGCGGGCTAATCAGAGCCAACTCACGATTGCCCACCCCATGTCTTCAGTCCAACTCACATGCAAGGCGGCCCTGCATCGGAGGTGAAGGTGTTATTGTCCGAGAACCAACCGTTAACCGCAAAAGAAGGCGCTCCATAGAACCAGGAGAAGAACACCAATTCCTGCAGATGGTAGGTGTAGCCGTTGGGCATAGTCACCGTGGGGAAATTAGTGCCGGTGAGTGGATCTCCGACCTCGAGGTTATCCTGGCACCCAGGTTGCTGTCCGATGTGTCCCCAAGGTGGTACTGGGTTATCCCCGAAGGGGTCATTCATCCACTCTCCCACCTCGTGGGCTGAGATGGATGTGTCGAAGATCGTCGGCCCGAAGACGCCGGTCGTGTCGAAATCCATGACCCCATAAGTTTGGTTGGCGCCTTCGAAGCTGTGATAGCCCAGAACGCAGCAGCTAAAAATATCGGTTACCGGCGATGCGAGTACGACGTTCGCGAGCAGGAAAATCGGGAATGTCCCGGGGTTCACTCCTTGCGAAGACAGTGATGGGAGGATCGTGTTCACCACTAGAGTGTCGAACCAACCAATATCGACAATCCCCAGTGGAGCGCAGAAGTCCGGCGGCCCGAGCGAACTGGTAGCCAAAGCCAGGCCGTCCGCCTGCGGCACGTTGACCAGAACAGGGCTGGTTGTGGTAACCGGGCTGAGCAGCACATGGTAGTTTGTTTCCTTGGTGAATGCCCAGAAATTCGCCCGCTGGAACGCGTCCACGTATTGCGTGTTGCCGACGTGCGTGCCACCCATCTCGAAACTGGCGGGTTGAATGATCGGCGATTGCTGATACAGGGTCAGGGGGACATCGTTGGGCGCGGTCAGGCAAGACGTGTTCGCCGCAGTCGGATCCAGAACCGTGACGCCCGGCGTGGTGGAGATTTCGCCGTTACTGAAATTAACGCTCGTACCGACCAGATTAGTGGTAATTACAATCGGAACAATCTTGGTTGGGACCTTTGCCGTCTCACCCAGTCCGCCAAAGTTTATGGCGAGGGCATTGCGGCCTACCATCACGCCACTGTAGTTGTTGCCGTCTCGAGTGGAAGTAACGTTGTAGGTCCACAGCGGGAGTTGCGGGCCGGCTGGAGCCTTAAGTGCTTGATGCGCTCCGGGCGCGTGCTTTATTACGGTTGTGTAGCCGTTGAGTCTGGCTGCGTCCTGTGCGAACGCGGTTGTTGTTAGGGCACATCCCACGAGGGTGGCCGAAAACAGAAGCAAAAGTGTTTTACGTTTCATCAACGCACCTCGCGAACAGAGTCGGGCACGGACACGCGAACCGATGGCTCGTTAGATGAACGGACGCATTACTCCACGTGGCGTTCCCCAAATGCCGGGGACTGTAGCAGAAGGCAGATGGTTGGGGAAGAGACTTTGGTCTCTTTTGGATTCGTTTGACAAGAAGATGACAATAAATCCACGCTGAGCAGCTACTCCCGCCCCACCCCCAGGGCATCCGCAACGCGGTTGATGTAGTTGAACCAAGAGGCGATCAGCGTGATTTGCAAAATCCCGCGATCGTCGAAGCCTGCGGCGCGCAGACCCTCGATATCGTCCCTCCAAACCTTGGTTGCATCCTTGGTCAGCTTCACTACGTAGTCCAGCATTACGCGCTCCTGAGCTGTGATGGGAGCGGTGGCGTAGTCCTTTTCGAGCGCCTCGACAAATTCCTTATCCAGCGTGATCCTACGCAGAAACTCTGCGTGTGATTCGATTCAATACTTGCACCGGTTGGTCACCGAGACCATGGTGGTAATCATTTCGTGCTGCCGGCGGCTCAGTGGCAGATCTGGCGACATCAGCGCGCCGAATGTGGAGAACGCGTGGTGGAGCGCGTCCGGAATCAGAGTATGCGAGCCGACAATGGACGAGCTCCCCGACGCGTCGGGATGCACGGGATCGGCGTACTCTTTGGGATACAGCGAGCGCTGCGCTTCGATGGCTTGGCGCAGCTTGTCGTCGGCCTCAGAAAGAGGGATGGTTCGAATCCATGTCATAGATATGGTTGTCCTTGTGCAGCGTTTTCCAGATTCAGCATGGGGAAGGGTACACGGTTCGGCGGGTGTTGCCCCATAGTGAATTTGTACTACTTGGTGGAAGAGCGGCCCTTTCAGGGCCGCGTAAGCGATTCCAATATCTGTCGGGCTTCAGCCCCAGTGGTCGCCAATCTATGGATTCGTCGGCAGCACCGGTGGTGCCGACGAGTTGCACGGGTCCTTCGTTGGGAGTCGCCCGCTCCGCGTGCGACTCCGCTGCCTCAGGATGACTGCCGATGAAGGGGATGCGGAGGATTCGATTTTCTAGAGCGATGCTTTTTCCTCGGGCATTACCTTTTAGAACTAGTGATTTTCTAAGTCTAGAAGCGTCTGGCTCTGTTGACATCCTGCTTTCTACGGTCGTATGACGATGAGCTAGGGATGCTTCGGCCGCGGTTGAGCTTCGCTTCGCGAAGCTCAATCCTCGCTCAGCATGACAGAATTCGCGGAATGTCAACAAAGCCAGCTATTCTTTTCCTAGTTCTCCACCTTGCACATTCGACGATCGGTACCCCGGTTCCCTTGGTAACCCGTTCGTACACTCCCTTTTGGTAACCCTTGGTAACCATGCGATTCCACCACTCCAGCCGTACAATTGCCCTTGTCCGAACGGCCATGTCTCTTTACAGGAGTTTGGCCACCGCGACGTTCGACCTGGGACAGCATTTCCCAGGAGCAGGAATCAGGTTTCACAGGCGTTTTTTGTCAGTTATCTTTTTTCAGACGTCTTTTGTCAGACCAGGGCTGGAGTTCGGATCCTTATGGCGTTCGGTTTCGGGTTCAACAAACAGAAAGTACTCAGCGCTGCGGAGAAGTATGTCCAGCAGGGCAAGATACAGAACGCCATCTCTGAGTACGAAAAAGTCACTAAAGCTGACCCCAAAGATCTCACGGTCACCAACACTATCGGCGATCTCTACTCGCGACTCGGCGAGGCCGACAAAGCTACCGAATGCTTCAAAACTGTAGGCGATGCCTATGCCAACCAGGGTTTCACGGTTAAGGCAATCGCGATGTATAAGAAGATCAGCAAGCTCAAGCCTTCGCTCGAGAGCGTGCTGAAGCTGGCCGAACTCTACACCCAGCAGGGACTCTTCAATGATGCTCGTGCCCAGTACCTGCAAGTTGCCGAAGAGTTTCTAAAGTCGGGCGAGCTGGAAAACGCTGTCCGTATCTTCCAGAAAATTCTGGAAATGGATCCGGAAAATACCAGCATGCGGGTCCGGCTGGCCGAAGTTTACGTCCGCCTTGGAAAGAAGGAAGATGCGTGGAAGATTTTCTCCGCCGCCGCCGAGACCTTGCGCTCCAAGGGATCGCTGAGTGGCGCCGAGGAAGTTCTGCAGCGCATGCTCACGCTCAACCCGGGAAACAGTTACGCACTGCTGATGCAGGGCCGCAACCTGCTCGAAAATGGAGACGCTGAAGCAGCCGCGGAAGCGTTGCAAAAAGTCCCGGACCTCGATTCCAATCCCGAGGGACTGCGCGATCTGCTCAAGGCGTATCTAAAGACCGGCCGCCTCTCCGACGCCGGTACGCTTGCCAGCAAATTATTGACGGTCCATAACGACCTGCCCGCTATCTCGACTTTTGCCGATGCGCTGATGCAGGCAGGGCAGTACGAGAATGCGCTGCAGGTTTACGATCAGCACGCCGAGCGCCTGCTGGCCGAAGATTCCGACAAAGTTCTCAAGAACCTGCACACCATCATTGGGCACGTGCGCGACAATCCGGCTTCGCTCGAGAAGCTTCTCGATCTCTTCCAGAAGGCTGGAGAGAGTACGCACCTCAGCGAAGTCATTGAGTTGCTGGCTCATGCCTCGGTGCAGTCCGGTGACTTGGCGCGCGCTCGCGATCTCTATCAGAAGCTCGCGACCGTGGAACCTGGCAATCCCCTGCACATGAACAATTACCAGCAGGTGGTCAGCCAGCTGGGTGGGGATGCGGCTGAGAAACTAATTTCAGCTGAAGAAGCAGCCGTTATTGTGGATGAGTTGGAAGCCACCGCTCCTTCGATTCACCAACACTATCCCGATGCTGTTGCTTTGGCCGTTCGCTCTGCGCTGACCGATGCCGAGCTGTTTATCTCTTACAACATGCCCGCCAAGGCTCTGGGACCACTGATGGTCGCACTGCCTCTTGCGCCAACGGATCTGCGCCTGAATCAGCGCCTGGCCGCACTGCACACACGAGCGGCCCGTTTCGCCGAAGCCGGAGTCTGCTGCCGCACTCTGCAAAACATTTACTCCGAAGCGGAATATCCTGAAGAAGCGACTCGATACGGCGAACTTGCTACCCGCTACGAAGAGCGCTCGGCGGTGCAAACTGCCGATGCTATTACTACCTCGCCGGCGATTGACGTTGAGCAAGCAACTGCAGAAGAGGCTCCCGAAGAAATTTCGGTCGAGGCCGCAGCCGCTCCGTGGCCATCCGCGCAGGAGTCCGACGACGACAACGAATTCGCTGTGGTCAGCGATCAAGAAGTCGATCAAGACCACGATCAGGTCAGCGGCAAAACTGCACCTGTCGCGGAAGTTGCAGCCGCAGCCGAAGAGATCGATCTGTCCTCCGAATGGGATGACGCAGTCACCGTTGAAGCCGAGGTTCCAGCGGCTGAACCGGCGAAAGTCGAGGTTGCGCATCACGCGGTGGATCAAAAAGCCGCAGCCGTTACCGGCAAGGCCAAGGCCGCAACCGAGGACACCGAGAAGACCTCCGAAACGGTTGAGGAAATCCGCTTTTATCTCGAGCACGGCATGCCCGAGCAAGCCGAAGCGGCCTTCGAAAAGCTGCGGACCCTTACCAATGACCAAGCCACACTGGCGTCCCTTCGCAGCGAGATTGAATTGGCTTCGCAACAGTCTCCGGCCGCAGACGACGTGGCCGCTGTTGAAGCTGTCTCTAACTTCGTCGTTGAAGAACCAGCAGTTGAGCCCGCTGCTGAATTCTCCGTCGAAGACGTTCCTCCCGCTGCGGAAGAATTTTCAGTCGCGGTGGAAGAGCCTACCGCTGAGGAGACTGCTGTCGAAGAGACTCCCGTTGGAGAGATCGCTGTCGAAGAGATCGCTCCGCAACACGGCGAGGCCGCAGAGTTACCGGCTCCTAACGTGCCCGAGCCTGTGATGCAGCAGCCCGTTCCGGCTGAACTGGTCGCGGCCGAGCCCGTCGCGGCCACCGCTCAGCCGGCTGTTCTTCAGGAGTTTGTCACCGATCTTGAGTCTTCTCTCGGCGAAGGTTTCATTCCCGGCACGGTCTCGCATGAGGTCAAGCCTAAAGTTGCACAGCCGGAACTGGAGGCGATTGGACAATCTGCGCCCACCGTCTTCGGCGTGCGCGAGTCTGGTGCGCCGGAAGTGGCTGAGGTTCGGGAGCCTGAGGTCATGGGCGAGTTCGTTGCCGATCTCGAAGCTTCTCTGGGTGATGATTTCCTTAAGGGTGCTCCGGTCGCCGAAAGCCAGCCTGCACCCCAAGCTGAGCCCGAGCCAGTGGCCCAAGCACCGGTCGCCGCTGCTTCCGCGCCGCCGGTGCACATACCCACTCCAGCGCCCTCGCTGGCGGTTGCCGCCCAAGCGGCGAACGCTGCCGCAGCGTCATCCGGCAGTTCTGCGGTTGCATCATCGGCTCCGGTGTTGGCGCAACCAACCGCACCGCCCAAGCATCCAGTTTCTCCGATCATTCCCAGCGCGCCTGCCGCCGCTAAGGCATCTCCCTTCGGCGAAGAGGCTGGCGTGGATCTCGCCGAAATGTTCGGCGAACTCAGACACGATCTCGAAGCCGGAACCACGGCTGCCGATGAAGATCCCGAGACGCATTACAACCTCGGAATCGCGTTTCGCGAAATGGGCCTGCTCGATGAAGCCATCGGCGAGTTGCAGAAAACTTGTCAGGCGGTCGATCGCGGTCATCCTTTCCCGCAGGTGATGCAGACTTACACCTGGCTGGCGCAATGCTTCCTCGACAAAGGAGTGCCCGAGGCCGCCATCCGCTGGTACGAAAAGGCTCTTGCTGCACCGGGGGTCGACGAAGAAACCCGTACCGCTCTCCACTATGAGCTTGCCGGGGCCCACGAGATGGCGGGTGACAAAGGCTCTGCCCTCAAGCATTTCATGGAAGTTTACGGCCGCAACATCGACTACCGGGATGTCGCCGAGCGCATCAAGGCCCTAAAGTCGTAGAATAACCCGATGGGTTTTTCCCCTAACTTTTTTCCCTGTGGCCACGGTGAATTGCGATCACGCACCCTGCGGAGCGCCCGGTGACCATCGATCCCAATCTGCCCGTCGAAAACGGGCCTGATGGCGCCTCCGCCACCTGCGCCCCCACGCACTGAAACCAGCACTGCGCTCCTCGATTCGCCGTCTTCAAGTTTGGCGCCGAGGCCGCACAGCGGGTTCCAACTGTGGCTGCATCGCGCGTCGGTCTTCCTCTTCGTGCTGATCAGCGCCGTTGCCGGGGTGCTTCTGGTGATCCTGCCTTGGACTCCCGAATGGACCGACAATTACCTGCTGCTCTCGTTTCCCTGGCTTCGCCCTGCGGTCTCCACAGGTTTTTTTCGCGGGATATGCAGCGGTTTGGGGTTGCTCGACATCTGGATCGGTTTCTGGGAAGCCCTGCATTACCACGAACATCAATGAAGCCGAAAACATTCTGAGACTTAGCCATTATCCTTGATCTCAACGAGAACGATCCCATGCCCGACAAGCTGAATCCCGCGCCACTCGCCTATCGCAACCCGGCTTTCTTCGACAGTCCGGATGGCCGCATCCTGCGAATCCTGGCCGAATATCAGGAGCCGCTCGCCCGTTTTCGCCGTGAGCAGATTCAGGATACGGTAGTCTTTTTCGGCTCGGCTCGCTTTCAAGGCCAGGCTTCAGCGAAGGAGAAGCTTTCCACTCTCCAGAAAGATCGCCCGGAAGCCTCGAACGCCGAGCGCGATCAATTGTTAAAGCGAGCCCGCACTGCAGTCGATATGGCGCACTACTACGAAGACGCGCGCCGCCTGGCGTTTCTTCTGACGGAGTGGTCGATTCAGATTCCCGCCCGCCGCCGCCGTTTCGTCGTCACCACCGGCGGTGGTCCCGGCATCATGGAAGCCGCGAACCTGGGCGCGCACGAGGCCGGAGGCAAGAGCATCGGACTCAACATCAACCTTCCGTTTGAGCAGAACCCTAATTCCTACATCACGCCTGCGCTGAATTTCGAATTTCATTATTTCTTCATGCGTAAATTCTGGTTTGCTTATTTAGCCAAGGCTCTTGTGATTTTTCCCGGTGGCTTTGGCACCATCGACGAACTCTTCGAGATTCTTACGCTAGCTCAAACCGACAAACTCGCGAAGAAAATTCTCGTCGTCATTTACGGCAGCGAATACTGGCACCGCATCATGAACTTCCAGGCCTTTGTCGACGCTGGCACGGTTTCTCCGGAGGATCTTAACCTGTTCAAATTCGTCGATACTCCCGAAGATGCTTTCACGTTCCTTCGAGACGGTTTGACCGAATACCACCTCGGCGGCTCGTCGAAGAAAGAAAAAGAGCAGGAAGTCCTGCCGGAGATCGCTAAGACCAGGCCGTAGAGTCGGTCGTTCTGGGTTCGCGAGATATCGCGTGGGGACAGCCGCCCTCGGCTGTCCATCGAGCGAAGCTCGATTGGTTTCTAGGCCGGCAAAATGAGGCATTTTCGTTGCGGCGTGGCACTTGCCTTTTTGCAGCCAACCCTGTTAGCTGAGATCTGATGGCTCGAAGCCCACTTCTCTACATCACCAGCCTCACCGCCTTTCCGGGCGACGAGCGAGCACGCCGTTTTCGTCTGCTGGGAAAAATCGAGGAAGCGGCCAGCTGCGGCATCGACTATATCCAACTTCGCGAGAAAGACATACCCATCCGCGAATTGGAGTCGTTTGCACGCGAAGCAGTGCGCATCATTCGCGACACGCCGAAAAAAATGGAAACTGGGAACAGGTGAACCGAGAACTCGGCTGCTCATCAATTCTCGTACCGATGTTGCGCTGGATGCAGGCGCAGACGGAGTTCATCTCCCGGCGGGCGATATCTCGCCAACAGACGTTAGAAAAGCATGGAAGGATGGAGCGAGCCATGGGGACGTAAACATCTTGACGTCGCAATTTACGGCCTCAAACCGCGTCGATCCTTTGATAGCCGTCTCTTGCCACTCCCTAGAAGAAGTCATTCGAGCTGCTGATTCTCGCGCGACGTTCGCAGTCTTCGCTCCCGTGTTTGAAAAAAAAGACGCTCCGGGAACCATGCCTGCCGGTCTGAATGCTCTTCGCCAAGCTTGCCAAGCCAGCGTTCCAGTTTTCGCTTTAGGAGGAGTGACTCTGCTGAACGCCAAGTCATGTCTTAACGCCGGTGCATCCGGAATCGCCGCAATCCGTCTCTTTCAAGAGAACGACATCGCCGCAGTCGTGCGCGAGTTGCGAGGAGACTAGGGCCTCTCCTCATGGGCTAATGCCTGCTTTATTCAAGTAGCTTCGGTTGAATGTTTCTTCTCCCGAAGACTTCGGCTGTAAACGCCTCGATGATTGCGCCAGCACGCCAGGCATCAAGTGGCAATCCAGCTTTGCGGCAGGTTTGCTCCAGAAAAGTTATGCGGTCCCAGCCATGTTCAACCGGGACCTGGGGCAACAGCAGTCCCCGCCGTCCTTGCTGGCTGATGAGAAGACCGTGGCGCCCGACTTCCACCTCTTCCGCTGCAATAGGCTGCGGACGAGAGAGAATGCTGAGTTCGATTTCCAGATGGGCAGCCTCATCCGCAGTCACGGGAGTGAAACGGTTGTCGTCGAAGGCCGCGGCGCGGGCGGTTTCGGCCACAGTTCGGTAAAGCGAACAATTGGGAAGAACATATCCAACGCATCCGCGTAGTTGTCCGTGCACATAGAGAGATGAGAACGCGCCGCGGTGCTCGGCAAAATGAGGGGTGGGCGGCTCCAGAGAAATTGCGCGCCGCTCCAACGCCGAAGAAATGGAATCGTGCGCCAGCCGCAGGAGCAAGGCACGCTCCTGGGCAGAGAACTCCTCGATGGAAGTTGATCTGCTGGCTTTGATTCCTTCCGCTGTGTTGTGCGACAAAGAATCCACTACCGGCGACGAATTAGGTTGTAGAGGCGGCATCTGCCGGGGCCGTTTGCGGCTTTTTGCGACGGCTGAGGATGAATGCGCGGCGGCGGCGCTTCGAAACGCGACGATCAATCTTCAACCAGAACGCCACGAAATAATCGATGGCGGAAACCAACGATACGCAAACCACAAACCAAATCGCAAGATAAGCGATCCAGTGAATCGGGAAAACGAAATTTCCGTAGACCGGCCATTCCTTCCAGCGATGGTCCAGAATTACCGCGACCACGGAGACAATCTGCACCACCATCTTGAACTTGCCCAGTTCGCTGGCTTCGATGGTGAACCCGCCCGAGGCGGCAATCGACCGCAGGCCGCTCACCAGAAACTCGCGGCCAATGATGATCACTGCAATCCACGCCGGAACCAGGCTGGGATTGAATTGCACTAGCGTAACGAATGCCGCGGCGATCAAAAGCTTGTCCGCCATGGGATCGAGCAAAATGCCCATGGTGGTGATCTGTCCACGCTTGCGCGCGAGGTATCCATCAATCCCATCGGTCATCGAAGCCGCGATGAATATTGCCGACGCCAGCAATTCCTTGGCGCCATTTTCGCTGCTGAAGTGAGTGGAAGATAAGATCCAGATCAGCAGGGGAATACTGCAGATGCGGATCAGCGTGATGGAATTCGGCAGGTTCACTTCAGCAGATTCACTTCAGTTGCGAAATGGTTCCGGCTCCGGAGGACAGTTTGATTATCCTCCACGGTAAGAGGTAACGCAATCGGGGGGATTGCCCCGTTAGGACACGGTGGTGCAACCGTTGTTTCCGGCAGAATCCACTCACTATTTCGGTGCGGGGGTCATTGCATTCGTCTTTGGCTGCTTGGCGATGATCTGGTCTTTGATCTTGTCGTAAGTGGCTTGCGGAATGATCTTCTTGTGAACCAGATCGAGCTTCGTGCGATAAGGACGCCCAGCGATAATCTTCTGTGAATAAGCATCGCCGATACCCGGCAGGGCTTTGAGCTGGTCGGCGGTGGCGGTGTTGATGTCGAGCTTGTCGGTAGCCGCGGAGGCTTGCGGCGCGGCGGCTGCAAATGATCGTGCCGGCGCGACAACAGGCAACATCAAGGAGGCAAGCAGGAGCGGTAAAATCCGCGCGAACAGCTTCTTAGTCCGTGCACTCATAGATTCCCTCCCTAAATTCTTCCGGGCCTCACCCGGCACCGTAAGTCCGGTTCTTCAGTCCAGCTGCGTAGTGGCAACTGACCACTGGTTCTACGCGTAAATGCCCTACGCGTAGATTCCGCGCTGGCGGATGGTGTAGGCGACGCGGTCAATGGCCAGCATGTAGGCCGCGATGCGATTGTTCACCTTGTGAGTCTCGGCATAGCGGACCACGTCATTGAAAGAGGAAACCATGATCTCTTCCAGTTGCTCGTTGACCACGGACTCCTTCCAGAAGTAGCCCTGGCGGTCCTGCACCCACTCAAAGTAGGAAGTTGTAACGCCGCCGGCGTTGGCCAGAATGTCGGGAATCACGAAGACTCCCTTGTCCGTCAAAACGTCGTCTGCGGCCGATGTCGTTGGACCGTTGGCGCCTTCCGCCAGGATGCGGCATTTCACGCGATCGACGTTGCGCGAGGTAATCACGTTCTCCGTAGCTGCCGGGATAAGAATTTCGCACTCAGTGGTTAGCAGGTCGGCGGTGTCGGCTGCCTCCGCTTCGGTGAAGCCATGCACGGTTCCATTTTTCTGGCGGAATTCGACCAGTTTGTTGAGGTCAATTCCATTCTTGTTGTAGAGGCCGCCGCCCACTTCGGCGATGCCCACGACTTTGTATCCGCCCTGATACATCAGTTGGGCGGCATTCGAGCCGACGTTGCCAAAGCCCTGGACAATGACTCGGCTGCTCTCCCGCACGAGCCCGAGTTTCTTGATGGCCTCGTCGCATACCGCCATCACGCCGCGGCCGGTGGCCTCGCGGCGTCCGCGTGAGCCGCCAATGTTGATCGGCTTTCCGGTCACCACCGCCGTCACCGTTTGCCGCATGTGCATGGAGTACGTGTCCATCATCCACGCCATGATCTGTTCGTTGGTGTTAACGTCGGGTGCGGGCACGTCTTTTTCCGGGCCAATAAATTCGATCAACTCCGAGGTGTAGCGCCGCGTCATTCGCTCGATCTCGCCCATCGACATCTTGTGCGGATCGCAAATCACGCCGCCCTTGGCTCCGCCGAAAGGAATATTGACCACCGCGCACTTCCAGGTCATCCAGCTCGCCAGCGCGCGCACTTCGTCGAGCGTGACGTCTGGCGCGTAACGGATCCCGCCTTTGGCCGGGCCGCGGGCGATGGAGTGCTGCACGCGAAATCCCGTGAAAACCTCGAGGTGGCCGTCATCCATTTGCACGGGGATGTAGACCGTAAGTTCGCGGTTGGGGTAGCGCAGCACCCGCCACAGGCCGTCATCCAGATTGAGCTTTTGCGCCGCCAGATCGAAACGTGCTCGCTGCGATTCCCACGGATTACTTTCTTTGTCGATCTGTGGAGCGCTAACCATTGTGGACATAATTTTTCTCCGGAATGAGTGCGATTAACCTGTTGGCCGACGCCAGGACGAGTTCCTGCGATGATCAGGCAAACGTTCAGAGTATATGAGCCGGGATGGCAGGGAAGCAAGGAGCTGGGTACCGTTGGCGTAATTAGCGAAAGATGTCATGCCAAATCGGTATTGCCGGGGGAACCGCCCATTCAATGGATTCCGCCCAATGTGCAAGTTATTTCAACTTGACAGACAACAAGGCATGGGCAAAAATGCTGGGCGCGAGCGGCTTGTATTCGGCTGGATGGCCGACTGCGAGCGGATTGCTTCCCGGCTGCTAGCTACCCGGCGAGTGACGTCGGCGCATCTGCGCCCCTCCCAATCGTTAATCTGTGAGGTATTCAGCATGCGAGCAATCGCTCCCGTCCGGCAGTTTCATCTTTCCTGCTCCGTTCTTGTGTTTGTAGTATCCCTAGCGTTAGCCGGCACCGCTTCCGCTCAAACCTTCAAGGTTTTGGATCCCAACGGCGGTTCCAGCGACCCGCTCATCCAAGGCCTGGACGGAAATCTGTACGGAATCCTTAACTTCACGTCCGGAACCTATGGCAACGGCGGCTCCGTTGTGAAAGTAACGCCGGCCGGGAAGGCGTCGACTCTCTACACGTTCTGTTCCCAGCCAAATTGCGCCGACGGAGTTAGTCCCAGCGGACTTGTGCTAGGCACTGACGGGAACTTTTATGGCGTAACCTTGGAAGGCGGGAGCAACTCGAACATCGATTGCGATGGCGAAGAGGTTGGCACGTGCGGGAGCGTGTTCAGGCTCACCCCCAGCGGCAAGTTCACCACGATCTACAATTTCTGCAACCTGGCCAACTGCGCCGACGGCTCGCTGCCGAACTCTTCTTTAATCCAAGGCACCGATGGAAACTTTTACGGTACGACCTGGTATGGCGGGACTTCCGGCCCCTGCTATGGCGATATCGAAAAGCCCACGGGCTGCGGCACCGTCTTCAAAATCACATCCAAGGGCGTTCTTACAACGGTTTACGCATTCTGCAGCACTGATACTTGCACGTCGGATCCCAGCGGTGTCGTGCAAGCCAAGAACGGATTGTTTTACGGCCTTACGAACTTCGGCGGCACCGGCACCGGCGGCCCGCAGTGTGGAAATGGATGCGGCGTCTTCTACAGCCTCACCTCCGAAGGCGCGTTTACCACGATCTACAGCTTTTGCGTCGCTACGAACTGCCCCGACGGCGCTCATCCCCAGGGCCAACTTGTGATCGCAAGCGACGGAAACTTCTACGGAGTGGCGGACGACGGTGGGGCCTATGATTTTGGCACGGTGTTCAAGATCCCGCCTGTCGGCACGCTTGTAACGTTATATAGCTTCTGCGCGCAAACCAATTGCCCCGATGGCGGCTTCCCAGACGCGAGTCTCATTCAGGCCACAGACGGGAATCTTTACGGCGGTGCCTCCAGTTACGGCGCCGATGGCGGCGGCACACTCTTTCGGATCTCACCCAGCGGCAAGCTGAAGACGCTTTACAACTTTTGCGCTCAGACCGATTGCAACGATGGGACCACCCCCTTGGCCGCACTGTTTCAAGCCACGAACGGAAACCTGTACGGAACCGCTGACAGCGGCGGACCCACAAGCTTCGGCACCATTTTCGGCTTGACCACTGGTTTAGCGGCCTTTGTTGAAACCATCCCCGCGATTGGAAAAGCGGGAACGAACGTCAGAATTCTCGGTAACAGTTTGACGGGCGCGACGGCTGTGAACTTTAACGGCACGTCCGCCACATTCACGGTAGTCTCGGCAACCGAGATCACAGTCACGGTTCCGACCGGCGCAACGTCGGGTAAAGTGACTGTGACGACTTCGGGAGGCGGAACGCTTACGAGCAACGTTTCGTTCGTGGTGAAGTAGATTTAGGCGAGGGCCGAGTGCTAGGTTTTAGTGCTGTATATACGTTAGCGAAACGTATATAATGTCTGTATGCCGCTGAGCATTCGCAATTCGGAAGTCGAAAAGCTTGCCCGCGCTCTCTCTCGCCTCACGGGCGAAGATTTGACCCAGACCATCTTGCAAGCTCTGCGCGAGCGCCATCAGCGTATACGTGCTGCCCGCCAGCAGGAACGACTGATGGAAGATCTCACCGGCATTGCCCGCCGCAGCGCCGCTCTTCCTGAGATTGATTCCCGCAGTCCGGATGAGATTGTCGGCTATGACGAGCACGGCCTACCGAAGTAGATGGTCATCGACACCTCAGCCGTCGTCGCCATCCTGCGACAAGAGTCCGGAGCTGAAGACCTGTTGCGTCGCTTGACTGGCGCTGGCTCTAGGCGAATATCCGCAGCAAGCCTTCTAGAGGCCGCAATCGTGCTTGAAGGTAAGTCCGGAGAAAGAGGCGGCGAGCAATTGGACTTGTTTCTGGCTCGCGCTCAAATTGAGGTTGAGCCCGTTACCGCTGAGCAAGTCCGGATTGCGCGCAAAGCCTGGCGACGGTATGGTAAGGGCAGCGGTCACGCTGCGGGGCTCAATTTCGGCGATTGCTTCAGTTATGCCCTGGCGCAGAGCCTAGGAGAAGAGCTGCTCTACAAGGGCGCGGACTTTGCCGAAACAGATATGGCGCAAACCAAAACGGGTTCCGTTTAATCCTGCCGGTCGCATAATGAAGACGCGGCGAGCTATGCCTTCTTTGCTTCTAAATTGATCTCCATCCCCTCGGCCGCCGCCCGGAATCGATCCGACGCCACTCTCACCGCATTTCCTGCCGCCTTTGCTAAGATACTGGTCCGATGCACACAGGGGCATACATGAAGCGTATGACTATGATTGCTCTCGCCTGCCTGTCGCTGACCTTAGGGCTTGCCGCCGCACAGGACCAGGACTTCAGTAAAGTCGAAATCAAAGTCAGTAAAGTCGCCGGCAACGTCTACATGCTTGAAGGCGTGGGCGGAAACATCGGCGCCTGCGTCGGCGATGACGGCGTCGTGCTTGTCGACGACCAGAACGCCCCACTGGCCGAAAAGATTCAGGCCGCGCTGAAAGGCATCGCCGACAGGCCTGTGCGGTTCATCATCAACACGCACTATCATGGCGACCACATCGGTGGAAACGCCTACTTCCAGAAACAGGCTCCCGTCATCGCCCACGAGAACGTTCGCAAACGCCTCGAAAGTGGCGGCATTACGGGCAACGGCGGCTCTATGCATTTTGAAGCGAGACCCCAGCCCAACGACGCCTTGCCCATCATTACCTACGATGACGTTGTCACTTTGCACCTGAACGGAGAAGATATCCGCGTGCAGCATTTTCCCTCCGGCCACACCGATGGTGACTCGATCGTATTCTTCTCCAAGTCGCACGTCATGCACATGGGCGACGAGTTCGTGACCCACTTTCCGTTCGTCGATGTCGAGGCGGGAGGCAGTCTGAATGGCATGATCGAAGCGGTGGCGAGCGTGATCGCGCAGGTGCCGGCGGATGTGAAGGTGATACCGGGGCACGGGCAACTGTCGAGCCTAGACGATCTGAGGGCTTACCTGACGATGCTGAAGGCGACGCGTGAAGCTGTGGCGCACGCGCTGAAAGATGGCAAAACGCTCGATCAGATGAAAAAGGCGAAGATTCTGGATCCGTGGAGGAAGTACGCGGGAGAATTCGTCAGCGAGGACGCGTTCCTGGAGACTCTTTACATCTCGCTGACCGGACCGAAGACCGGAGAGTCTATCAAGCACAATTGATATGCAACGTCATGCCGTGCGCTGATGGGATATACGATTTCGGGACTCCGAAAGCGGCCTCGACAGTCGTCCACGTGCGAACTGGAGGAATGCAAATGCAGAACGAACGTCGGTCTCTACTGAAGATGCTTCTCGCGACGATTCCCTCTGGAGCGATCGGCAGGCTCGTGTCTGCTCAAACACTATCGAGCGGAATCAAGGTTGCCGCAGGGCAGGACCGATTCAACAAAAGCCGATCCATCGGCGTCAGTTCCACAGCGTTTAAGGTCGCCAAACCCGATACCGCCGGGGCGCTCTTCGCGATGGAACAGGCAAATACAAAGCCGGGCGGTCCACCGCGACACCTGCACCACAACGAGGATGAGTTTTGGTATGTACTGGCAGGCGAGTACGTCTTCGAAGTCGGTTCCGATCAATACCGCGCCCAGCCGGGGGATTGCGTGCTTGGGCCTCGCAACGTCCCTCATGCTTGGGCATTCGTCGGCGAATCGCCCGGGAGGCTTCTGATCGCGTTCACCCCGGCGGGGAAAATCCAGGAATGGTTTGAGCGAGACCGAAAAAAAGGCGAGTACGTGAATGACGCGGCCCTATATCACGCATTCGGAATGGAGCTTCTCGGCCCACCTCTTTCGCTGAAGTGAACCATAAAGCCGGTCTGGCTGGGTTCGGATTCTGGGCGGATTACGGGCTGCCCGGAAGTGGACCGGTCGATGGCAAGGGCCTCGATAGGAGTCTGTTGGTAGGGCCAAAAGCCAGCTGTGTGCGCTGCCCTACAACTGAATTTCCATCCCCTCCGAGGCGGCCCTTACCTTGGGATAGTAGTTGCGAGCATCATGCACTACCTTGTCGATGACCACGTCGGTGTGATCGGGATCGTGATGGAAGAGCACTAACTCTTTGGCGCCACTTTCCATCACTACGTTCACCGCCTCGCGCCAGTGGCTATGTCCCCAGCCGCGGCGACGGGCTTCGTATTCCTCGGGCAAATACTGTGCGTCGTAGATGAGCACATCCGCGCCTTCGGCCAGCTTGCGCACGGCTTTGTCGAACGTAGCATCGCCCGGTTCGTTGTCGGTTGCGTAGACCAGAATTCCATCTTTCGTTTCCAGGCGGAATCCCATGCATCCCTGGGGATGGTTCAGCCACGCGGTCTGCAGTGTAATGCCGTCCTCCATCGGAGTGCGTCCGCTCTCGATATCGTAGAAATCCCGCCGGGCTTTCATGTGATCGATGCCTACGGGAAAGTAAGGCGACGCCATCTGATTCGCGAGAACTTGTTTCAGGCTGCTGACGCGGCTGGAGCACTGAAACAGAAACCGGTTCTCCGCATTGGCATATAGAGGCCGGAAGAACGGCATGCCCTGAATGTGGTCCCAGTGAAAATGCGAAACGAAAACGTGCGCGGAGAAAGGACGGTCGCCAAATTCGCTCTCCAGTTGCCGGCCGAGCACGCGGAATCCGGTTCCGCAATCGAAGATGTAAATGCGGTCGCCGACGCGGACTTCGACGCAGGAGGTGTTGCCACCATAGCGCATGTTCTCGGGTTGTGGAGTGGGTGTGGAACCCCGTACTCCCCAGAACTTAATCCGCATAGGCTCCCGGGCCCGCGCGAGGTGCCGCCCGCTCGGTCTATTCTTGCTATCTTCCGATGTGCGGAGGCTGGGCGTCAATTGCCGGATTGGTTCAGGGGCACGATTTACGCGGTTGGCCGCGCAGAACAGGCCTGCAGATAAGCGCGCACAAAGAAGATGAGTTCCCGATGCAAGGTCTCAAATTCCTCGTCGGGAGCGGCGGATTCGAGCATTCTCCGGCTGACTCCCGCCATGGCAGCCTGAAGCATCGAAGTCACCAGTTGCGGGTCTTTCGTGAGTGGTTCACGGGCGCTGGCAAACATTTCAAGCATCGCCTTGTTGATCCTGAGCCCGATCTGCTGAACGATTCTTGCTCCGTCCACGTCAGAGCTTACGGAATAGAGAGCGACGCTGGTCTTAACATCCCTCATCTTGGCTTCGAGGAATGCAGTGACGAGGGCCGCGCCCATCTGTTCTAGACTGTTGCCTTTCTGTTCTTGGCAGGCTCGTTCAACGTCGTCTGCAACCGCGTCGAGGTGACGCTTCAACGCAGCCTGCAGGAGTGCGCTCTTGTTCGGGAAGTATTGATACAGCGTCCCAACGGACACGCCGGCTCGATACGCCACTCTGGTTGTGGTCAGTCGTTCTTTTCCGACGCGAAGCAAAACCTGAATAGTCGCATGAAGAATGGCGTCCACGCTTGCCGCCGATCGCGCTTGCACCGGGGATTTACGGGGCTCCAAGAGCAGATGGGAAGCGTGAGGCAAATGCGAACTCCTAACCTGAAGCTTCCTTCATCTAACCACAAGACGCACAACCAAGACAAATAAGCGGACAGATACAAATTAAGAGACAGATACAAAATACAAATAAGACAATTACTAGGAGGTAAGAAACATGCGCGTATTCGTAACCGGTGCCACGGGATTTATTGGATCTGCCATCGTTCAGGAACTAATCGGCGCGGGCCATCAGGTGCTGGGCCTCGCTCGCTCGGAAGCGGCTGCCAAATCTCTTAAGGCCGCTGGAGCACAAGTGCATCGCGGTGACATTGAAGACCTGGAAAGCCTACGCAGCGGAGCAGCCATGTCGGACGGCGTAATCCACACCGCTTTTAACCATGACTTCTCGAAATTCGCGGTTAACTGCGAGAACGACAAGCGCGCCATTGAGGCTCTCGGTTCCGTACTCACCGGCTCGGCTCGGCCGCTGATTATCACCTCCGGTACGGGAATGGGAAATGCTGTGCCTGGTCAACCCGCGACCGAAGATACCTTCGATTCCAGCCATTCGAATCCCCGTGTAGCTTCAGAATCATCGGGGGCGCGGGTGTTAAAAGGTGGTGTAAACGTGTCCGTGGTGCGCCTTCCTCAGGTCCACGACACGGCAAAGCAGGGCCTTATCACCTATACGGTTGCTGTGGCACGCGAGAAAGGCGTCTCGGCGTATGTGGGCGACGGGTTCAACCGTTGGCCGGCCGTGCACGTCCTCGATGCTGCCCATCTTTATAAGCTGGCGCTCGAGAAGGGCGAAGCAGGTACCAGATATCACGCGGTCGCTGAAGAGGGAGTGCCGTGCAGGAATATTGCCGAAGTCATTGGCCGCGGCTTGAAGGTTCCAGTCGTCAGCAAGTCCCCGGACGAGGCGGGCACGCATTTTGGGTGGCTCGCGATGTTCGCCGGTCTCGACATGCCGGCTTCCAGCGCGCAAACGCAAGAGCGGCTAGGATGGCACCCGACCGGGCCTGGGCTGATTGCCGATCTCGAACAAATGCAATATTTCGCGAACTGAAACGTCAACACAGGCACGTTAGGAGGTTTGGGAAGATATGGGTCAATTCGCACTTAGTAAACCGCCGAAGAACCACGATTCAACTTGCGGCGACCTGATGACGATGGCTGAGCAAGAGTTGGCAGCATTCTTCAGCGCAGTGACTAAATTATTTGGGTTAGAACAGGCGAAGGTCTCGGCAGAAGACTGGCTGCGCGAGTTGATGGCAATCAACGATCTGCCCGCTTCAACTCGTCAATGGCGACGGCTCACTGTCAAGGCTTTGGCGCAGCTTGCAAGTCGAATCAATGCTTCATCCATATCAATCGCCTAGTATCTCAACACCCGAGGACATACGAGAACAGCAAAGGAGATGAAAATGACGACTCAAACTAGCCTTGGTGGCACTTTTACCCTCCCGAACACATCGATCACCTTAAACCGCATGGGCTACGGCGCGATGAAGCTAGCCGGGCCACAGGTGTGGGGGCCGCCGGCCGATGTCGACGGTGCAATCGCGGTTCTGCGAGAAGCGGTCGCATCCGGCGTGAACCACATCGACACCAGCGACTACTATGGCCCGCATGTGACCAATCAGATCATCAAGCGGGCGCTCCATCCCTATTCCGACGAGCTGGTGATTGTCACCAAGTTAGGCGCTCGCCGTGGCCCGGACAAATCGTGGCCCCACGCTCGCTCGCGCCAGGAACTGATCGACGGCGTTCACGACAACCTCCGAAACCTTGGCCTCGATAGGCTCGATGTCGTCAACCTCCGAGTGGGAGGGGTGGAGAGGCCGTCAGAAGGTTCCATCGAAGAACCGCTGACGGTGCTTGCGGAGCTCAAGCGGCAGGGACTCATTCGTCATCTCGGCCTAAGCAACATCACTCCCGGGCAGTTGGCTGAGGGTCAGAGAATTACGGAGATCGTTTGCGTGCAGAATATGTACAACGTGGCGCAGCGAAGCGACGATGGTTTCATCGATGAGCTGGCGAAGCTAGGCATCGCGTATGTGCCGTTTTTCCCGCTGGGAGGGTTCACGCCGTTACAGTCTTCGGCGCTCGACACAGCAGCAGCCGCGCTCGGGACCACGCCAATGAAGATCGCACTGGCCTGGCTTCTGCAGCGTTCGCCAAACATCTTGCTGATCCCCGGGACGTCGTCGATCAATCATCTTCGGGAGAACCTTGACGCCGCATCGCTGCAACTTCCTCGCAAAGTCGTTGCCGACCTCGATTCCATCGGACGAGTCGCCAAGTAGCACGCGATGGCTTTGTGCAAAGATCAATCGGGGTGAGCCTGACCAGCCCACCCCGGTTGTGATTGTTAACTCCCGCAGTGACACAGAAGCCGGCTATCGCTCCTGTTTCGGCTGCGGTTAATGTACTTCCACTACGTTGGCGATCGCGTTCAAGCAGTCGCCATTCGCTGCGAAGGCGACGTTGAGGACTGCGGTTCCTGCCGGCGTAGCCTTGGTGATGTCATGACCTGTGTCATCCCAGAGTTGAGGAAGTGGATATCCTGAACTGCCATTCCCGTCGCTGTCGTTGTCGAGCGCAGCCGCTCCACCTGAAATTGCTACCGCGTTAATTGTTGTCGTCTCCAGGCTGATCCCTGGGTTGGCAGTACGGCTCGTTCCGATCTGGCCGTCATCCCCGATGTTATCCCAAAGTGTCAGCGCACCGGTGGCGGCGGCAGGTAGGGTCAGAACATAGTTCAGCGGGTTTGCCATATCCCACTCGGTGCCGGCCAAAGGGGCATCGTAAATTCCCACGTGCCCAGTTCCGGTGCCCACGATAACCAGAGATGCCCCCTCAAACAACGGAAAGACAGGGGCGCCTACCCAGGGATCGGCGCCATTGGTAAGTCCACTGGCGCCGGCGTTTAAGGTGATTTGGTACAAACCATTCCCGCTAGCAACCGCAATCGGCACCGGTGCACGGAAAACCGCTGCTCCAGCGCTACCCCAGCAGGGGTCTGCTCCAACCTTCAGCAGAACTCCGTTCAGCACCACCGGGGCTGGCGCGGGAAGCGGAAACAGGCGTTGTAGAGTAACGCTCATCATTGGCGGTGTTACGCCCGCAGCGTTGATCAAAACCGACCAATAGATGTATGAGACTTTGACCGGTGCAATTACGCCGCTGACATGGATCGCGCCCGTTCCTCGATTGCGCAGAGCAACGCCTCCACTACCGTACTGTGCGGCGCTAACGACTATAAAAGGGTTGACCGTGCCAATGCTGGTCGGCGCCTTCCTGATGGGGAATCCTGCATCGGTAGTACCCAGACTGCGTGGATTAAACTCCGCGCTCTGGGCAAATGTGTTGATCGAACTGTAGAGTGTCGCCACCAGCACGAACGCCAGGGACAAAGCAAACGGTTTCAAGATGCTCGCATGGTTTACGCGCATTACTCCCTCCTTGCAGAATTAACTGCTCTTGTGGTGATTCGGTTTACGGATCGCGCATGTGCCAGGGCGGCACAACTTCGCACGTTAGCAAGGGGCCCGAGGTCGGATGAATCGATCGCCCCACGATCGATTCTTGAACGTCAAATGAAAGTTACCGCAGAATGGATATCTTCGCGCAAGCAAGCAGAATTTTTTACGGAACTCGAACACGTTCGCCAGTCAAGGAAGCGTGTTCGATTCGTTCGACTGGCCCGGCGTCTACTCTGTCACTTCGTCTTCGCGACGCCAGGCCGATAAGCCAACTGATCCAAGAGCTAGATAACCCAGGCTTGCCGGTTGAGCACCTTTGGATGGCAGGTTCGAGGGCTCCAGCAAACTCGCTTCATCGCCAGTCTCGTTGATGGCTCCGGCAAGGATTGGCTTGTTCGGAATGGTCTCGTAGCCGTAGCCGGTAATCGTGGCAAAGGTGAAGTTGTTGGTCACCCGTACCCACCCATAGTGAAGCGCGCCTTCTTTGTCGAGGAATTTCACGCCTAGATAGTGTTTGGCCTTTTTGCCGGATCCCAGGGGCCAGAATTGGTGGCCTATGGAGGTGCCCTCAGCACCAGTACATCACGTATCTTGCCGGCCGCGAAGGGACGGAGGCGGTCGATGCGGACGCCGCGGCCTAAATCCGCCGCGCAAGGTTTCCTCCGTACGTAAGAGAGACCTCTGCCAAATCTCATTGGCCGCCTGCACCGGGACTGACATTCAGCTCGATCATTGAAGAAGCAGCCCAGTGGCTGGCGGCCATTTTTTCCTGTCGGTTTGCTCCGCGCCTCGGTGGAGGTGCAGTCGCCGTAAGGAAAATTCGCTGCCGACAACCCGAAATCGATTTGCCCATCGCCGTTGATGTCAAAATTCACAGGCCCGGCATTGATCGGCACGGGAATATCAACCTTGGTGATCACCACTTTGGCGGCGGCGGGCTGAGCGCAAGCCAGCAGAGCCACGCCGGCCGATCCGGCGGCGAGGGCGTAGGCAGACAGATTTTTTTCGAGCGCGGATGAGAGTATTGAGGTCCCACGTTCTTTCGATTGCGCTTTATTCTGCTGAGAACTTTTCTTCACGATGGCTTTCCCTCTACTAAGTCGGATTCAGATACAAATTATTCAGCATCTTTTAGCACCTAGGCGACGCGCGGAGTTGCGAATGATTCTTCCTCACGCCGCCATACCGTCAACCCAACGGCTCCTAGCGCCAAGTGACCAAGAGTTGCCGGTTGTAGAGGCTGCGGGATCGCATCAGATGGATCGAGCAAGCTGGTTTCGCCATCCTCCGTAATCGCACCGGCAAGGATCGGCTTGTTCGGAATGGTCTCGTAGGCGTACCCGGTAATGGTCGCAAAGATGAAGTTGCTCGAGACTCTGACCCATCCGTAGTGAATGGCACCTTGTTTGTCGACGAACTTTACGCCGAGATAGGGCTTGGCCGGAGTACCGTCTCGCCAGGGGCAGAATGGAGTTCCCTCCGAAGATCCCACGTCTCCGTACATCACCATCATGCCCGGAGCAAAGCGCCGCAGGCGGTCGATGCGCACGCCGCGGCCGACGTCGGCGGCGCAGTTATATCCGTATTGAGTGCCGGCCTGCCAAACCTGGTTTGCGGCCTGCTCCGGTATGACTCTGAGCTGGTCGCTGAAAAAGCCGCAACCTAAGGGTGGCCGCTGGTGGGGATGTTTCGCTCGCGCCTGAGTCGAGGTGGTCGCACAGCCGTTGCCGAAAGCGGAGAGGCCAAAATCCATTTGTCCGTCGCCGTTGATGTCGAACTGAATCACACCGGCATTTTCCGGCACCGGGATGTCGACCTTCGTGACCACCACTTTGGCATCCGCCTGCGCACAAGCCAGCAGAGCCACGCCTGGCTGAACCGGCAGCGAGTGCGTAGGACGACAAACTCTTCTCCAGTCCTGCCGAAAGTGGAGATCGCGAACGTTTCTTCGAGTGGGTAGAGCTTGGCGCAGAAGAATGGGTCATGGTGGTTCCTTTCGAGGGATCAATCTACAGACGAGTCGCGGAACAGGAGGATATTCCCGCCCAGCGGAGTTCGGCGATTCTCCCTCCAGGCGGCCTGCCTGTCAAGGATGAAAGAATTTGCACCCGGAGCGTTGGCATTTGTTCCGCCGTCCCGTTACCATGTCACCCGATGGCACGCGAGACCTTGGTCGATTCCCGGCAGGAAATCCTACGCACCGCTGCCCGTTTATTTCAGCAGCGCGGTTACGACGCTACCTCCATGAACGACGTTGCCGCCGCGCTCAAGCTGAGCAAAGGCGGCCTCTATCATCACTTTCAGAGTAAAGACGAAATCCTGTACGAGATCATGAACCACGCCATGGAGATCACCCAGGAGCGTGTGCTCAATCCGGTTCGCAGCATCGCCGATCCTGAAGAGCGCCTGCGCACCTTGATTCGGCTGCACATTGAGGTCGTGCTCAGCCCGCGGGACCGGGAAATTACCGTGATGTTGCACGAAAACCATCCGCTTCCTCCTTTGCTACGCAAGCGCATCAACAGCCCGCAAAAAGGAATACGTTCACTTCCTCGAAAGCCTGATGGCGGAAGTACAACAAGAAGCGCAAAACAGAACTTCATCAAAGGTTCAGAAAGAAGCGCGCTCGTTCGGCGGCAAAGTGAGCCCGCGCGCCGCGGCCTTCGCGCTGCTCGGCATGATCAACTGGATTTATCAATGGTACAAGCCCGAAGGCGAACTGCAGGCGCAGAGCCTGATTCCGCAGTTTACCGAGCTCATCTTCGGAGGCATCTTCGCATAAACTGAGCTGCAAATTCCGGGCTGCCAACCCCGTAATTAAGGAGACCATCATGACTCCCGCCCTTAGCCATCAGAAAAACCCACTCATTGGTTGGGACATTACCGCCTCGGCCAAAGTCGACAAAGACGAAAAAATTACCCGCGCTCAGATTCTTGTCAACGACTCCAGCGAATACGATGAGACGTTCGATTCGCCCTTGAGCAGTTGGCAGAAGCAGCTTACTCAGAAGGGCGAATATCCCGGAGACAATACGGTGCGGTTAGTCATCACCAGCGACACCGGCGGAGACACCGAGGCAGAAGATTCGTGGAGTTAAGACTGAACCGATCGAAGCCGAAGGAGACATCCGCTTGACCGAACCCACAGCCCGCTTGCTTACGATTGCCGATCTTGAAAAGCGACAAAGTCACGCAGGCAATCGATATTTGGAATTTCTGCGTGTGCCCGCGATGAGCGCCGGACTCTACGCGTTGCCTGCGGGCGGAACCGATCTGCAGCGGCCCCACCGGCAAGATGAAATTTACTATGTGATCAGTGGACGTGCCCGCTTTCAAGCCGACAAAGAAGATCAGGAAATTCGCGCGGGCAGCGTGCTCTTCGTTGCGGCCGGCGTGGTACATCGCTTTTACGACATCACCGAGGACCTAGCGGTGCTGGTTGTCTTCGCACCCGCGGAAACCTAGGCCGCCTCGATTCTACTCGCAGCCCGCTGCTCACAACTACTTCGCAGGAATCCAATAAATCTCTTCCTTGATCGCCGTGCGGTCGACGAAGCCACGCCGCTTCAGAATCGCCTTGCTGTTTGCGATCATGTCCGGATGACCGCATAAATACGCCGTCGTATTCGTGGCGTCGAGCTCCCAATGGTCGGCATATTTTCGCAACACATCGTCGGCGCGCCCGATTTCTCCCGGCCAGTCCGAGTGATCCCATGGCCGGCTCACCGTTGGCACATATTTGAACCACGGAAGCTCCGCAGCGAAGCGCGTGAGTTCTTCTTTGTAGCCGAACTCCCATGGCCGGCTGGCGCCGTTAAGTAGATACAACTGATGACTGCCGTCGAATTGCCCTTCTTTCCAGTCCTTCGAAAGTGTGCGCACGAAACTTACAAATGGAGCGACTCCCGTCACCGTGGAAACCAGCAGATGATGCTTGCGCCCGCTCTCCGTATCGAGCGTAAATTTCCCTTTGGGAATTTTCCGCATCACCAACTCATCGCCCGGTTGCAACTTGTAAAGGCGCGGCGTGAGGGCGCCTTCCGGCACCAGTTCGAAGAAAAACTCAATTTCATTTTCAAAGGGTGCGGAGACAATCGAATACGGACGCTCGGTCCGCTTTCCATCATGCTCCACGCCGAGCGTAGCGTATTGCCCCGGAGCAAACGTAAACTCTCCGCCGGCCTGGATACGAATCATCCACAAATCCGACGCAAATTCTTCGCGTTTTGTAACCTTGGCCCGGTAAAACTTATCGTCCACAACCATCATTCTTTTAAGTTCCTCAGAAAGTGAAGCAATCGAATCACCAGCCGAAAACCACGTTCGCCGGTCGTTAGAGTTTTGCGATGATACACGGCAGGCTGATAGCTTGGCAACCGAACGGTCGTTCGCTATTGCTTATTTCTCGGAAGCCGGCTTACTGGCTTCAGCCGGAGCGGCGGGCAGCGCCCGAAGTTTTTCCAATTCGTCCTGAGTCTTCTTCCAGTCGTCTGGCTTTTTCTTGGTCGCGATGGGTGCGTTCGGGTCAGCATAGAAGGCAAGAATATTGTCCCGAAGCTCCGGGCTTACCTTGTCGAAATTGTGTCCCGCCAGTTCATCCAGCAGTCGCGCGTAGGCCTTGTCGGTGAGCGCATACTCGCCCGCTCGTGTTTCGCGACCCGTATCAAAGTCGGTGTCGGGAAGCTGCAGTTTCCCGGCGCTCGTTTCCTGGACGAGCTTCGCATAGTTCTCCACGGTGCGGTCTACGCTGGCGATGTAAAGGTCTTCCGTCTTCTGGGTAGGAATCTTAAAGTCGAGCGCCTTGAACGGTCCGATCTTGGGAACGAACCTGAGAAAGAAGCCGAGGAGACGCGTTCCGAAGCCCGGTCGCCGATATCCCTTGCCCCACTCCTTTTGATAGTCGGTGCGCGACAGGTAGTAACGAAACTGGCGCGCACGAAAGTTCGGCGTCTCCTTCACAAATTCTTGCCGGCGCGCCGTCAAGGCGACGCGAGTCATCTCCGGCAGCACGTTGCTGATCGCGCGCCGAAATGTCCCGATGGCCAGGTCTTCGTCCGACATCACATCGCTCAGAGGAACGTCGTACGTATCCTGAAATGCCCGCTCCAGCACGGGTTTTGAAATCTCGAAGCCGATGAAGTCGTGATAGCGGTCGGAGGTATAGCGGTTCTTTGCGACCTGGGTTACATCGAATCCGAACTCAGTCCGGATGTGCGCCTTGGGATTATCCTCGTAAGTCACCACATCGCCGTACTTCTTGCGGAGCTTGGGAAATTCGATGCCGACGGCCTGATTTACCGTGGGGTGTCCGCAGTTGTCGGCGGAATAATGCGCCAGAGCGCCCAGTGCGAAGGCAAGCTCGTTGACGTCGGATGCCTCCTTGATCAAATTGACAACGAAATCGCCGCTGCGCACATAATGCGTGAGGTCGCTGAAATATTTATTGCCGAACGGGTAATAACCCATGTCCTGCATCACGGAGCCGCCGTAAGCGAAGGCATGGGCTTTTTTCAAATCGTCGTCCGTAGCGGCGGGGAAGCGCTTCTTCAGCAGCGGCTGAAGGTTGTCCTTCCAAGCTAGATCGACGATTTCCTCGTGCGTCAGCACCGAGTAGGCGGTGCAAGGGCGCACCGTGCCCAGCGCCAGAAGCAGTCCTACCGCTACACCCAACCAGGAAATGTCTCGTCGAAAATTTAGAAAGCACTTCATTTTGCTGCAAGTCATTTGCTGTAGACGAGAGCCACAAAACTGTCAGGCAGAATATTACGGCCACGCGGATTGTCCGGAGTAGCGGGAACAGGCGGCCCCATTTTCGCGGTCACCACGATCGCATTATGTGTTTTATCATCCAGCGCCATCGTCCGCGCCCCGCTCTGCGTGGGAACATTTTCGGCTACGCTGAATTTGTCGGGAGATTCTTCGCGCACCACCGTCAGCACGCCTTCGCCGCACGAAGCGAACGCCAACCCGGTCTCATCGTCGAATGCGGTCGCGTCCACCCCGTCGCCAATCGCCGGTGTCGCCAGAACCTTGCCGGTGTCGGCGTCCACGACGGCCATCATTTTGTTATCGCAACCGACAAACAGACGTCGATTCTTTCGGTCCATCGACAAGCCCGACGGAGATTCGCATGGCGCGAGCGGCCACTTGGTTTTCACTTCAAGTCTGTTGGCATCGATCGCCGTCAGTTCGCTCTTGTCTTCGATGTTCACGAAAATCTCGCCCTTGCCGTCGCTCGTCGCAAACTCCGGTTTGCCGTCAAGTTTGATCGTGCCCAGCACCGTGCCTTTCTCGGCATCCAGCGCGGTCGCGTCCTGGCTCCGGCCATTGAAGGTGAATACCCGCTTCGTCGCGGGGTCGTAAAGAATCGCGTCCGGATTCTGGCCCACCTTTATCTTGTTGCTGGTCGCCAGCGTCTTGAGATCGAAAATGCTGACCGTGCCTTCGCGACCGTTGCTGGTGAAACCGCGGCCCATCTCCGGCGCAAGCGCGATGCCGTGAACTCCCGGCGTATCGGCAATGTCGCCTACCGTCTTGCCGGAATCAAGATCGGCCACGACGACGTGTGTCGACCGCGAAATATAAAGACGGCGCGCCGCAGCATCCGCAATTAAATAGTCCCAGCCGCCATTGCCACCGATTTTGTAAGTTTTTGCCAGTTTGTACCCTGGGCTGCCTGCCGCAGCCACAGCGGCGGCAGCAATCAACAGGGCGAGCGAGGACAATAGCCAGGGACCTACGAATTTCATTTTCGGGTTCACCGTTTTCTCCAACCTTCCGGAACCGTGCTGCTTTCGATGCTCAAATCCGGCGCTCATTTGGCTTCCATCTCGTCGAATGTTGGCCGTGCCGGTCCCGAAGTAACTTTACCCTATTCGCAGGCGAGCCATAAACTTGAACGATGGAGGAGTTGCAACCGGCGTCGCGAGAAAGCGTGACCTCACGGGTGCCTTGGCTACACCTGGCTGCAGTGATTGTGGGCGTATTAGTGGCGCTGCTGGTCTCTAGCGGCCGAAACTCAGGCCTGCTTCGACATGAAAACTCTCACCAGTTTTCGCAGCGGCAAACTTCCGGCGTTCTTCCCGTCTCACTCTCCTATCGAGATCTGGATCGCCGCCAGCCGCAAGAGCAAGCCAAAATCCTGCTCGAGCGGGCAATCAGTCGTACGGATAGAGCTCCAGCTCAAACTGAAGCTGAGATAGAAGCTCGGCTTGATCGTTGGCAGAGAAAGCTGCACTGGGATGCAGAACTGGGCCGGTTGATTACTGCCGCTCTCAACTCCGAGGACAGAGCTGTGCGAACTTCCGCCATCGAGGTGCAACTCGCAGCATACGGACTCGCCCAGAACGACTCCAGCGTTGACGCGCTCGTGCGGCAAACGAACTCCTCCAATCATGCGCAGAAGGTTTGGGCATTGTGGGTTTTGGGTCTGCTGGGAAATCGTGGGGTGGAGACGGATCGCGTTGTGCAGATGTTAACCAGTCATCTGAACGCGAGAGATTCCAGTAAAGAGCTCAACGCAAATACGAATACAGCCAGCACCAAAGAGAGAAGGGAAGCGAACTATGATGACGAAGACTCTCGCGCCTGGGCGGTAGAAGGTCTGGGCCTGGTGGGGACGAATGCAACGATTGCTCCGCTACTCGATGCCTTGCGCAATGATCCATCGAAGACCGTGCGTGAACGCGCTGCCTGCAGTCTCGCCGAATCAGGCATGTTGAGCCGCGAGCAGCAACGCATTGCCGTCCCTCAGTTGATTAATGACTCCGACGATCCTGCCCTGGACTTGCAAACCCATGCTTGGGCTTTCCAGGTTCTCGCCGAAATCACGAAGCAACATTTGCCGAACGATTCTGCCGCATGGCGCGATTGGTATCAAAGATCAGCAGCGAGTGGCCAGTGATTAGCGGCTGGTTTAAAGCCATCGCCTGTCACCCAACCACTCGCTGCCAACTGCTAACTGCTAACTGCTAACTGCGACCCTGCAACCCGCGAACACTCCTACTCCGCCATCTTCGCCACATGCACATCGAAGCCTGTCTTTGGCAACAGTGAAGTCAGAGCAAAAGCTTTGAATCCATCCCCGTTCACTTCCGTGTGCCGATAGATTCCCGGCTCGCTCTCGATCGTCTCCTTGCGCCCTTCCATGTCTGCCAGAAACGCTTCCGCCTGTTTCGTTGTCGCCTCACCACCTTTGGCGCGCGACACCACTGCTTCCGATGCATACGAGCGCACCAGCTTCGGCCAGTATTTCTCCAGCAATTCCGTACTGGCAAAAACATCGGCCCAGATGATGCGCCCGTTCACCGCGACCACTACTCCGACCGCATTGTGATCGTGCAGTTGCCTGATCAAGCTCTGATAATTCTGCTCAATTGGCTTGGCAATCCGGTCCACCTGTTCCTTCACATCCTTGTTCTCCATCACGCGCGCGTACGAACTCGTAGATCGAATTTCTTCCGCGCTCTGCGCGGAGGGCGCCGCAGCCGTCACTTCTACCGTTTCGGCCACCGACATCTGTTGCTTTCTCACCTCCGCCCAAACCTGGGTCTGATCCTTATCGCCCATGGCCTTCGCCCGCACAGACGGCTGAGCCATCAGTGTTCCAGTTGATGCGCTGGCACCTGCGCCGCTCCCCCCATACATTGGTCCCGACGCGCCGAAGTGATCGCTGGTTGCGACCCACCGCCCGGGCTCCACGCAGAACACACTGAGATCGACGGGATCACTTTCCGCCGGAACGATTCTATCTTTCCCGATTACGCGATCCTGTTGGCCTCCGGTAACAATCTCGCCAGCCAGCAGCAACAGCGGACGCTTCGAGTTATTGATCAACACCAACCGGTTCACCTCGGCGCCTTGGCGCGGCACTGCTGGCACCGGACGCCGCCGCAACAGCCCGCGAATATTTCCATACTCGGTTACGACCACATCGCCGGATCGCAGCCCTTCATCGAGCGTTAGAAATTCACCCGTTGCATAGGACTTTGAGGCGACAACAGGAAACACAGTCAGACTTCCATGCCGGATCGGCTCCAACACTTTGTAGCCTGAGACAAAAGGCGTCTCTCCAGCCCGCACCGGCACAAGATTTACCGATACCACTCCCAACACGACCAACGACACCATCCCCAACAGAAGCACACTCGACTTCATAGGGTTCCTCCGGCCGGGCAGGCTGGCACGCCCCACCCCAGGAGGACTTCCGGGGCGCGCCGTCTACCTCGACTCGTCCGAAGAACGAAAAGAATTTCGCGCCTTGCGGCGAAAATGAGGGTTACGCGCGTCTAAGAACTAGTAGCATCGGAATTGGTAAGCGTCGGAACTTGTAGCGTCAAAGGAAGTACTCGTCGTAATTTTTTGCTCTTGAAGTATTTGTCTTTAATTTTTAATTCCTAATTTTTGTCTCTGCATGCCCGTCACGAAACCGATCTCCGCCGCCGTGCAATCGGCCGTCTCCGATTTGTTGGTGGAACTTCACTCCACCGCTGGCTGCGAGAAGATCGGCCTCACGCGCGACGCATTCTCCATTATTCTTTGCGACGTAGCCGCAAAGTATTTGCCTCCAAGCGCAAATCACGCCGAGGCTCGCACCTTCTTACTAACCCTCCGCGTCGAAGAACTCGCACTCGCCCGTGCCTGCGCTGGCGGCGACAACTATGCCTGGGAGATATTTCTCACGCGCTATCGTGAAAAGCTCTATCAGTCCGCATTGCGCATCGCCCGCGAGGACTCTGCCGCGCGCGACCTCGCCGATACTCTCTACGCCGAGCTTTACGGCACGAGCACACGCGATGGGGAACGCGTTTCAAAGCTTGCGTCGTTCACCGGACGTGGATCTCTTGAGGGTTGGCTGCGCACCGTGCTCGCTCAGGAGTTCGTAAATCGTTACCGCCGCACCAAGCGCTTGGTGAGTCTGGACGAAGAAAGTGAAGATGGATCGCAGTTTGCCGCGCCCGATCCGGAGCCGCTTCCGTCAGCGGACCCGCGCCTGGAATCAGCCACCGCGGCGGTTCTAGCCGCGCTCTCGGCCGAAGACCGCACCGTGCTGGCGTCCTATTATCTCGATGGCCGCACCCTGGCCGAGATCGCCCGCCTGCTTGGCGTCCACGAATCCACCATCAGCCGCAAAGTGGATAAGCTGGCCAAGTCGCTGCGCAAGAAGATCTTGGCAGGCATGGTCCAGCAAGGCATGGACCGCCGCCAGGCCGAAGAAGCTTTGGAAGTCGACGTGCGCGATTTGCGGGTAGACATTCGCCGTAGTCTCGCGCAAGAATCGTCGGCGTCGCCGTTCTCTAAGGAGAAAGAGAAAGCTAGAAGCCAAAAGCTAGAAGCCAAAAGCTAGAAGCCAAAAGCTAGAAGCAATTCATGTCACACGTTCCAAAAATCGTGTTGAAGCAGTTGCAAGCGCCGGCGGGCGAGCATCCCGACGCGGATCTTCTTACCGCCTTCGCCGAGCAGTCGCTGCCGGAGTCTGAGCGCAGTCTTGTGCTCAGTCATCTTTCGCTGTGCAGCGATTGCCGTGAGGTGATCGCACTTGCTCTCCCTGCCACGGAGGCCGCCAATGTTGCTGTTTCGGCCCGCCGCCCAGCTCGCGCCGGCTGGCTGACCATGCCTGCTCTCCGTTGGGGAGTGGTGGCTGCCGGCATCTTAGTCGTTACCTCGTTCGGAGTGTTGCAATACCGGCAAACGCATCCGGGAAAAGAAAAACAGTTGGCGGCTGCTGTAATTCCGCGAGAACCAATTACTTCGATTCCAGTGCAAACTCCAGCGGCCTCGGCGCAAACGTCGGCTGCGCCGGCCGCTCTCCCACGTACCGAACAGAAGATGGAGCTCGACAAGCGAGTGGAAGCACGAAAACAATTTCCCAATATGTTCCCGCAATCGAAGTCTGCCTCCGACGCTGGTGCAATCAGCGGGGGAATTTGGCGTCCCTCCCCACCCGCATCCCGCGTCTCGCCGGGAGCGATTTCCGGTTCAGGTGGAGGGATCGCGTCGGGTTCTGGCGCCCGCCTCGCGGCGAATGCATCGTCGGCTCCCACGGTTGAGGCGCAGGGATCTGCACCAGCAGCGACGACAAACGCACCTGGCACCCAAGCCTCCGATGAACTCGCACAGAACCAGGTACAACAGTTGCCAATGCAGGACCGCAACGCCATCGATCTTAGTGTTGCCAGGGCTAAAGATCCCGTGCCTGCTGCGGCCGGACCAATGCAAGTTCCCAGCATTGCTCTGCATACTTCGCCGTCTCTCATGCAGCATGCGGCGCCACGTTGGATGATCACATCCTCCGGCGGTTTACGGCGATCCCTCGATGCCGGACTGACTTGGGAAGATGTGAACGTCAATTCCGGTTCGATTGCCGGGACGGTTAAGGATGCCTCCGGAGCGGTAATCGCCGATGCCAGCGTGACCGTGACCAACCTGGACACGGCCGAAAAGCGTATCCAGTCGAGCGGCGGTGACGGAATCTTCACATTTGCAAACCTTTCTCCCGGCCGCTACCGGATCGACGTCGAGAAGCCGGGATTCAGCCACCTTGTGCAAGGCCCCGTGACACTCACGGCGCAGCAGACTGCTCGGCTCGACGCTGCGCTCCGAGTTGGCCAGGTGAGCGAGGCTGTCGAAGTTGCATCTGCAATGCCCGCGCAAGTTGAGACCCCGTCTGCCAGCCTAGAGAACATGAAGAAGAGTCGGCTACGGCAACAGAATGCAATGCAAGCGAAAGAAACGTACACGCACTGGCTTGCCACTCCGGACCCGGTATTCCGTGCTTTGGCTGCAACCGGTTCAGAGGTTTGGGCCGGAGGTTCGAATGCGGTGCTCTATCACTCCCTCGACGCCGGAGCCCATTGGACGCGTGTCTTGCCATCATCAGCCGGCACCGAGTTGACTGGTGACATCACAGCCGTCGATTTCGCAGACCTGCAACACGGCAGGATCACAACCTCCACTCCAGAAGTCTGGACCACCGCAGACGATGGTCAAACCTGGCAGAAGCAACCGTAACTCCGTCCACACTGCCGACCTGGCACTGATTCCGACGTTTGCATTTGCCGATTACCTAAGTGACGTTTACACGAAATGCGCCCGCCTCTACTATCCATTACGTGGTTTGGCAGTTCTGGGGGAGGGCTGCCGAGGCGTCCTCGACTGAATAGTCGGGACGCTTTTTTATTTTTTGCTGCCGCAGTTGCGATCTTCATAACGGCTTTCATCTTTCATCCAGTGCGGCCACGAGCGAGGGCGCGGATGCTCGCGGGCCGGTTGACGGCGGTCGGCGGCTTACGATGACTGGGATCGACCTGGCCTTGAGCAAATGCCGCGTCGAGGCGTTCGCAATCCGGTTCTTCTTCCTGTCGATTGATTTCTGCGAGAGCTTTTGACTGCGCGAGCGCGGTGTCGAACTGGTTTGGCGGAGCGGGAGCTTGGGGGTAGTCGGGAGCCTCGCGGACCATCTGGTTCTGAAAGCAATCGAAATGGACGCGGGGAGCATTCTTCACGGCGATATGGAGAGCGCGCAGGATGAGCTGGGCGCGGCGGGTGTCAATCAAATTGCGCGCGAGGGCGTTGATGACTTCCATTAGCGATGCCTGGATGCCGTCAGAATTTTCGATGATGGCGATGGGGTGCAGGCGCGACTTGGGTGGAGTGGGCACGCCGCGGATCATGCGCTGATGGAAGTAACAGAAGACCTCACCGCGCAAGGCGGGCGAGGAGCAGGGAACTCCATTGACCTTGACGTGGGTACAAAGACGAATACGGGGGTTGAGCGACATTGAGTTTGGACCTTTCGGTTCTTTGGCTTTCGGTTCTTTGTTTCTTGAGCTCAGGGCGGGCAGATCCAGATCAGAAAAAAACACAGATCGATCGCCTAAAATATTGATAACGCTTGGGTTGGCGCGGCAGAGTTTGAGGTAGGCTCCGTAAAATCTTGAGAGCCAAGGGTTTGCACGCAAAATATTGATTACTTGAGATTTAACAAGGGTGAGTTCTTTCGGGGAGTACGTCCAGGTAGGTCTTTGGCGGTGGAGCATCTATTACTAGTTTGCACGAGGGTGCAAGGTTGGATGTCACATTGGGGGTGTGGGAAAGTTGCGGGTGTCCTGAAACGGTTTTTCTTCTCGGCTGAGTGTGAGGCCGTGCAGGGGCTCGTGAATGTGAACATGGAAAGAAGATCGACTGCCTTTTCGAGGTCTACAATGGTGGCGGAGTGGACTACGGTCGGAGGGCTACGATGAGGGATGACGGAACCGTGGAGATATCGCTGAAGGCTTATCGCTACTTGATTGCCGCACTGCGGACGATCTCTGCGGATAACGATGCTTGCTCCCGAAACGCACCCGGTTAGGTGGCGGCCACAGTCGGTCGTGCCCTGTGGCGATCGCACGGAGCGCCATGCGTAATGTAGCTAGGGCAAGCAGCGCGTGCAAGGCGTGATTTTGTCCGGAACGGAAACGCTCCTCGCCCCTAGTCGGTAGGAATGCCATTGCGGATGACGATGCCTGCGAGCTTATCTCCATCTATGAGCGCGATTGACGGCTTTGTTTCGTGCCTCGCTTCCGCCAGAGCGGCTCGCGTGAAGTGACTAGTCGTAACAAACACTCCCTTCGCCGTCGTGCTCAGCGCTCCCCTGAAGTTATTGACCTCCGGGCTGCCGACCGCGTGTCGCCAGCGCTTCACCTGGGCCTGCACGTGGGTTCCGGCGAAAAACTCATTCCTCTCGTCGACATACGCGTTAATGTCGACTCCGCCGTCTCCTGCGAGTCTGGTTACTGAAACTCTGATAAATCCGCTCCGTTCAAGTACTCGTCTGATGAAATGTTCAAAGTCGTACGGTTCGAATTGGAACAGTCGCACTCGCACTGTCTCGAGGTCCGCCAGCGTTGCTCCTTCACTTTCACCCGTGCCCTGGTCGAGGGGAGCGACCTCTCGCTCTAGGCTGACCAACGGATTGTTCCGGCGTGACGCAGCCAGCAGCGACGCAGAAATGGTTTGCGCATCTTCGACAGGAACGACTTTCGGCTGGTCGTGTATACGAAATTCAAACACCCAGACTTTCCGAATAGTTGCCTTCTTGTCGGCTTGATTTTCTTGGTAGTGGCGCAGCAGTTCCAAGAGGCCAAGGAACCGATACGTCTGTCGGCCGATGTTGGAGAATCCGAAGAACGGCGTCGGGACGGCGTACTGCTCCACGAGCCTTTTGTTTCGGCCAGCTAGAACCTGATCTCCCTCCCGGCCTTGCGCCGTGTAAATCAGGATATTCCCTTCGATCCTATCGTGGTATGGATTCTCGGCTGCGAGCCTCCCCGAATCCTCGGTAGCCGTCATTACTGCAACGTGCCTAATATTGCGGCTCGAATCTAGTGCCGGCCGGATTCCACCAAGGTTCTCCAGATCGAGCGAGAATCGGATCTGGTCATTAGTGTAGGTTTCCCCAACATTGAAAAACGCAAGCTTGTTCATACGTCACCTTGAGTACGACGCACCTCTGCGTGACTAGAGAGCGCGCTCGTTCGTGCGACGCGACTTGCCCTATTGCCACGTTACGGTCAGCGTATTTTGCGTGAAAATATCTCAGCAGGCAAGGTGTCCGCTGCTACAAAGGTGTGGCGACCGGCAGCGGTGGATTCCCACGTTTCGCAAAGGAGGCGAAACATGGGGCACCCTATTTCGTGGTTGGTGGCGAGTTTAGAATCCCGTCGAAATCAGAGTCTTCAAAATCAATGGCATCAAAGATCAAAGTCAAAGGCAGCGGACAGGAGTGTCCGCTCCACACGAGCCCTGCCCGGACAGCCGAAGGCGGCTGTCTCCGCATGAGCAGTGCATGGTCCTGAGTTAAGGGCGAATGGCTCATTGCTAATCGCTGATTCTTCTTGACATTTCGCCTTATATTCGCCAACAATAACGGGCATGGCGATTACTCGCAGGCAGCGCGAAGTTTATGACTTCATCTCCCGCTTTGTGGCGGAGCATGGATACTCTCCGTCGTTTGAAGAGATTGGCGACGGGCTCGACCTGAACTCGCTGGCCACAGTGCACAAGCACATCACGAACCTGGAGAAAAAAGGACTGCTCACGCGGGACTACAACCGCAGCCGGTCGATTGATTTGTTGCCGCCAAAGGGACGGCTCAAGCAGGCGATGAGCGTGAACACGGGGCTGGTGCTGCCGCTGCTGGGGCGCATCGCTGCCGGCCAGCCGATTGAGGCGGTGCAGAGTAATGAAACGATTTCACTCGCCGATTTTGTGCGCTCGAAAGAAGTGTTCGTGCTCGAAGTGCGCGGCGATTCGATGCAGGAGGAAGCGATCCTCGACGGCGATTACGTGCTGGTCGAGAAGTTGAAGACGGCGCACAACGGCGACATTGTGGTCGCGGTGGTGAATAGGGACGATGCCACGCTGAAGCGGTTTTATCGCGAAGGGGACAACATCCGGCTGCAGCCTTCGAATGCGGCGATGAAGCCGATCATCGTTCCGGCTGCGTCGGTGGAAGTGCAGGGGCGCGTGATTGGAGTGCTGCGCAAGTACTGAAGAAGTACTGAGCAAGGCTCACGTGAACCTTGCCCGATACTGAATCGCTAGCTTACCGACCTGACGCCAACTGCGACGTGCTTGTCGATGGCTTGCGCGATGGCTTCCTTGGGACGGTAGCCAACGATCTGCTCGACCACTTGCCCGCCTTTGAAGACCAGCAGGGTGGGGATGCCGGTCACCTTGTAGCGCATGGGAGTGGAGCTGTTGGCGTCGACATCCATTTTGCCGACTTTGAGTTTGCCCTGATAGTCCTTGGCCAACTCCTCGACGATAGGGGCGATTGCGCGGCAGGGGCCGCACCATGTCGCCCAGAAATCCACCAACACGGGCGTATCCGATTTCAAAACATCTGCGTCAAAGTTTGCATCTGTTACTTCGACGATTCCATTGCCTGCCATGTTAATTCTCCTCGTGGTAAACGTCGCGCTGTCAGCGGACGCTCCGCGTTTCGGAAACAGTGTTTCGAAAACAATGTTTCGGAAACAACGAGGAGTCGTAGCCGCATCTGGCGATCTATAAGTGCTCCCTAAGTTTCAGGGCAACTTAGTATCGTATCACCCGCTATTCGATGCGTGGGGCTTACGGAAGGTCGCAAAAGCGACCAAGGGTCATTGAGGGGGCTTGGGCCCCGTGGTTTCTGGCGAGAGGGATTTTAGATAGCTCACAATCTGCCAGCGCTCCGGTTCAGGAAGCTTGGACCAAACCGGCATGCCGCGTCGGACTACGCCATTGGTGAGAAGCCAGAACAACGTTCCGGGTGTGGCTTGCTGCACTTGATCGACACGAAGACTCGGTCCCTTGCGCGTGCCTTCGGCGAGTTCGCCGTGACATTCGGCGCAGTGCTGGTCGTAGAGATTGGCACCGGCGGCTTCCGCGTCGGGATCTTTTTCCATCGGATTGTGACGCGCGATCGCTTTCCTGGGAGCTTTTGTCAATTCGGCGTAGACCCTGCCGTCATTTTTCTTGGGGACATAAGTTCCGCCCTGCGCGTGAGCGGGTGCTGTGACGATGGCAAGGGCAAAGGCCGCAGCTATTACGCGAATTGCTTTGGTCGTTGTCATTGTTTGCGGCCTCCGAAAAGACGGGCGATGGCTGAACCGAAGTTTGGGAACTCGCGCGATACGCCCCAGCGCAGCAGGAAGCGATGACTGTTGTCATTCAAACCGAAACCCGGAGACAGGCGCAAGGTCCAGTCTGACGGCAGATTCCAGGCGACGACGGGTGCGAGATATTGGGAAGTGTCGTGCAGGCCGAAGCTGTAGCGGTCGCCGAGACCGCCATACATTTCAATTCCGGCGATGAAATTCTCGCGGCAGAAATTGCAGCGATGCGCCGAGGCTTTCAGCGCCAGCGGGCGGCTGGCGCCGATGGCGTAGCCGAACTCCCAGGGATTGCCGCCGGTTACGTTCTTGGTGGCGATGGTGTTTTCGGCGATGTTCCAACCCTGGAAAGTTTTCGAGAGCAGCAGTTTGGTTTCTATTTCGTGATCGTGGTCCTGGCGCGCGATTGCGTTGGGATCGGCGTAATCGGCTTCCACGTCGTGGCCCTCGACCTCTTTTAGAATTTTGTCGGCGCCGCTCGTCTGCTCGTATTCGACATAGAGAACGGGATTGATGAAATGCTCGCGCTGCAAAAGGCGGAAGCGATTTTCCCAGCGGAAGCCGGTGAAGATCGTGCTGTCGTTGAAGGTCGTCTGGCCGTCGAAATAGAGTTCGGTGGTCCACCAGGCGGTTGCGCCGTACTCGAACTCCATCCAGAAGGAGTGAAAGTCATTGCCGCTGCGCTGGGTGCCGAAGGTTGAGAAGTATTCGACCTCAAGACTGCCGGGCTCTTCGAGGTAGTGATCGTAAGTGACAATGTACGGGCTCTCCTGGGCTCGGGCCGACGTGACGAATGCGGGCGCGAGTAAGAACAGGAAGAGCGTGGCTAGGATGGCGGATGGTGCATCTCCAATACGACGCCGAGGCCTGCCGGAGCGGGCCGAGGGTTGCTGGGTTGAAAGAGCGGATTTCATGTGAACGGGGTCCTTTTCCCAAAGCATTGCTATTTTATGGATGCAGCTCAATTCAAAACCAAAATCGTGCAACGGTTACTAAATCCGAACAGAGTTATCTTAGTTGCGACTCGGTCGCATTTAATGAGGTGATTCTCTCTCGTTTAATCCCATAGAAGTCGGATTTTTCGGAAGATCTCCAGTTGCAATCGAGTCGCAGCTGAGTTACTGTCTTAGTCTGACGGATGTCCCGCATCCCGTCAATCAACAGCAAAACAATTCGTCGCAGCATGTTTGCGACCAGTTGCGACATGAGAGGAATGTATGCCACTTCCCCAAACTGAAATGCCGGGCCGGTTGCAGGCTCACTTTGAAGATCGCGGAATCCGCATGACGCAGCAGCGGCGGGCGATTCTGCGCGTGATGGAAACTGCCAACAAGCATCTGGATGCGGCGCAGCTATTGCGCAAGGCGCAGAAATTGGATGCCAGCGTTGATCGCAGCACGGTTTACCGAACTCTGAAACTGCTGAAGCGGCACGGACTGATTGACGAACTCGATCTGATGCATATCCATGGCGAGGGCCACTACTACGAACGAAAACTCAATCGAGACCACATTCACATGGCATGCTTGCGTTGCGGGAAGATCATGGAATTTGTCAGCGATATTTTTGAGAAGCTTAAAGGGCAGGTGGAAAAAGACTGCCGCTTTCGGATTGTGGTGTCTCGACTGGAGATCGGCGGATACTGCGCGGCGTGCCGGGGATCAAGTTCGTGAGCGGAGATTCGCGCAGGGGATTCGATCGCTCATCGGCTGGGCTGGCGCACAATCGTTTCACTAGGATTGCACAGCTAACCGCGAGCCTAGATCTCGAGCTAGAGGCGAATTGCTGTGTGACGAGTTGCGGCTGGCTTCGACGCCCTGGGCTGCGGCAAGTTGGGATCGGGACCGAAGCCGTGGCCTCGGCGGGGCGCGGGCTCTCTGGGAGTGGGTTCTACGTCTACGTTTACGGTCACTTCCACAGCATCAGAGTTTACGGCAGTCAGCGGCTGCGGCTTGGTGGCGCGCTCCTCGAAAAGAAGCCGGCGCAGGGAACGAAGATCGTTCAGAATTCGGCGGCTTTTGTTCATGTGCTGTTCGAGTTTCTCCATGCTGTACAAAGCGGTGCGCAGCGCGTCTAAATGGCGGGGAGAGCCGGCGCTCGCTTCTCTTTGGACGTCCGCTTCCACATCCTGCTTCGCCTGGCGAACGGTTTCGGCCAGCAATGCGACGAACTCATGGGCGCTCTCGATGCTGTCGAAAGGGCTTCCGTTTTGGTCACTCATTGCGAGTCTCCTTGGCGTTGAAGATGGTTGGCGCGTCAGCGGAGATACAGCATTCTGAACCCGGGACCTGGACTATTTGAGGTGCTTGCCGTAACGGTAACCCTTGGGCGGGAGTTGAGTCAAGGTGTTGAATGTTTAGGATTACCTCACCTCTTAATAGTTCAAGATAATTAGTTGAAGATACTATCAGATACAAATTGGACCAGGGCGCGGATAAGTTCGGTGGTAGTGCAGTTTGGCTGACGCTCGATGCCGGTGGAGTGGGAGATCCTTCCCTTCGCCTGAAAAACGGCTACGCTCAGGATGACAACACCGTGAAAAGCCCAGACTGCATCAACAGTCTTTCAGACATCCGAAACTTCCTTAGGACTCGTAACTCTAATGGATGAAGGACGGCGGCACACGCGCCGGGAGGAATTTATGTCGAGAGGATCGTTGCGAATTGTAGCGATGGTTTTGATTGTGTTGGCGGGGATGATGATTTGGCGGGCTCGCAATGAGTTCGCGGCGAGTGGAGCGGGCGGGAGCGGAGCGGCCGCGTTGCCGGCTCCGGTGGTGGATGAGGCGAAGGCCGCGGGACAGACAAAAGAAACGGCTGTAGTGGCGGGGGGATGTTTCTGGGGGATCCAAGCGGTTTTTCAGCACGTGAAGGGCGTGATCAGCGCTACTTCGGGATACTCGGGTGGCTCGGTAAAGAATCCCGATTACCAGACTGTGAGCATGGGGGCGACCGGACATGCGGAGTCGGTGCAGATTGTTTACGACCCGTCGCAGGTTACTTATGGAGAGTTGCTGCGGGTGTTCTTCTCGGTGGCGCATGATCCGACGGAGCTAAACCGGCAGGGGCCGGATGAGGGGACACAGTACCGGTCGGTGATTTTTTATGGGAGCGATCAGCAAAAAAAAATCGCCGAAGGTTACATCGCGCAGCTGGAGCAGGCGGGAGTGTATCGCCATAAGATTGTGACCCAGGTGGTCGGGCTGCAGGCTTTTTATCCGGCGGAGGGTTATCACCAGAACTATGCGACGATTCATCCGAACGATCCTTACATCATGTTTAACGATGCGCCCAAGGTGGCGAATTTGAAGAAGGAATTTCCGGAGTTGTGGAGCGGGAAGTAGGAGGGGAAGCGAGCCAAGCGCGCGATTATTGCGTCGCAAAGAACGCGCTCTCTCAGGATGACAGTTCCCATGAACAACGCGGACGTAGTTGGAGGAATTTTATGTTTGAGACGGATCGAAAGGGAGAAATCGATACGAGGCGGCGGATGTTTCTGATGGGCGGCGCGGCGGCGATTGGAGGGGCGCTGGTGTGGCGATGGCATAACGTGGGTGTGATTGCTGCTGCGATGCCGAAAATTGAACCGGGAGAGGTGACGGTTGTGCAATTCTCGGACGACGGCAAGCGGCTGGCGAAAATAAAGATTGCGAAGGTGATCAAGCCTGACGACGAGTGGAAAAAGCAGCTGGGATCGGGCGCGTTTGAAATCACGCGGCATGCGGATACCGAGTTCGCTTACAGCGGGAAGTATTGGAACTTGCACGATAAGGGAATTTATCGCTGCATCTGCTGCGATAACGCGCTGTTCAGTTCGGCGACGAAATTCGATTCCGGAACCGGGTGGCCGAGTTTTTGGGAGTCGCTGGCAAAAGAAAATGTGCGGGAAAAATCCGATAGCAGCATTGGCATGATGCGTACAGCGGTTTCCTGCACAGAATGCGAGGCGCACCTCGGCCATGTGTTTGACGACGGGCCGAGGCCGACCGGGCTGCGGTATTGCATGAATTCCGCGTCACTGCGGTTCGTAAAGGCGTAGGACGGCGGATTTTAGTCAGATTAGTGGGCAAAGAGTTCGAAGAAAATATGGAGGCGGGGCTGAGAGGCGCCGCCTCCATTTTTCTTTTGCGGTAGTTTGGTCTCCATCCTTCCGTGTACTGACCTCGTTTGAGGGGCAAGGTTAGTGAAGGTTATTGGTTGTCGCCGGTTTGACTGGCATTGCCCGTGCTTTTCAGCGTGACCGTGTCCGAAGGTTGAGTACTGGACTTTTGCTGCGTCTGCTGAGGCTTGGGGGCGGCCGGTTTTGCGGCTTCATTTGCTTGGCTCGCTTGGCTGCTACTGATGGGGTTTACCGACATAGCTAGCAGGATCGGCAGCAACTTGAGAGAACTTTAGGGCGGACAGACTTAATTCTTGCTAATCGTTTTGTGGAAGAGCTTTATTCTAGGGGCTCCTTTACCACAGGGACTACTCGAGGACTGCGTCGTCGAGTTTTTGATGGGTCCAGACGGCTGCGGCCTGTACGAAGGCCATGACCAGTGGATGGGGATTTTTTTCGGTCGAGGAGAGCTGGGGCTGAAACAGGGTTGCGATGAAGAAGCGGTGTGCAGGAGATTCGATGGCGCGAATTTCTCCTTGCGATCCGCGAGCGACGACGGGGAAAGCCGGCTTCCATGGCGCACCATTCGTACTCGGGATTGACTTCAAAGTTGCAAAAGAATTCTTCGGTGACGATTTCTTTTTTGCCGTAGAAAGATTGCAGATACGATCCGGGGCGAAGGCGGATCTCGGGCACCACGCCGGATAGTTTGGGGGCGTCGCCTTTGCGATTGGGCACGGCGCAGGCCACCGGATAGATCACAATGTTTTTCGATCCGGAATTGTTTTCAACGGAGTCGGCATCGGCGATGCCGAGGACGTTACGGGCAAACTCGATGAGGACGTACTGAAAACCGCCGCAGGTTCCGAGAAAAGGCCAGTCGCGGCGGCGGGCAAACTCAATGCCTTTGAGCATGCCGTCGAAACTCTTGTAAGGGCTGCCGGGCGCGGCCCAGAGGCCGTCGAAGGATTCGAGAGTTTTTTCCGCATCGGTGCCGATTAACGACGGTGTAGGAATCCATTCGGACTCAACTTTGAGATCCAGTTTGTGGGCGGCATGTTGCAGGGAGTCTGGGGTAGCGTGATGGGAGCGGAATTCAGGATTAAAGTCACCGAGGATTCCAATACGAACGGAAGTCACGCGGTCATTGTACTAGAGGGTGCGCGCCGACTGGAGCGCGGACGTTAGCAGGCTGGTTCAACTCAGGGGCTGGGAAACCAAGGTCCCTCGCTGCGCTCGGGAAGACATCGTAAGGAGTAACGTGTTTCAAAGTGAATGCGTGAGGCTGAGCAGGCCGTAGAGGCTAAGCAGTGTGAGGACGGGACCACCCCAGATCATGAGGGTGCACTTCCAGCCGAGTGAATTGGCCAGTTCGCGCTGGCTGCGCCAGGAAATGAGGAATGTTGAATTGTTCTTTCCTTTTCTCATGACGACCGACGGATGCGGATCGAAGTTGGCGAGAGGAGTGCTCGAGTTGGGTACTGCGGAGGCGACTCCGGCGGCGGCCCAGGCCGCGGGATTCGAAATACCAGCTTTGAGCAGGGCAGCGGAGACTTTCTGTTGCTGCGTCATCTCGGTGGAGTTAGTTGGACCGGTGGCCGACGGAAGGCGAATCGGTATCGGTGATGCGGACTTTACAGGATTCGGTTGGTCGAAGACGGAATCTCGAATGGGGTGGGCCGCCGAGAAATTGTGGGTCAAGGAATTGCGTTCGGTTCCGAGAGATAGCGTAGAAGCTGACATCGAGAAAGACGGCGGGGTTTGGAACATGCTTCCAAACCCTGAAATACTTTCGTCATCGTGAATCGGTTGAGAAGTAAGTTCGAGGCCGGGATTCTCGTCGAGCGTGCCCAGCAAAAAGAGTGAGTTCTTCGGCTTGATGCAGAACTCTTCGACTTTGATTTTGTTGTTGGTGCTGACGCCGTGGCGCGATAGCAGGGCGTGCACGTTGGGCGGGGCTTCTTCTTTCATGGTGAAGAAGCCATCGCAGAATTCCTGCTGGAAGTCGCGATGCAGATCGAGTTCGGCACCGCGCGGGTCGACCATGACTTTGGCGCTATTGTCGTCGAGAAAGAATGGTACGTGCATGGACTCGGCGGCGACCTTCACCCACTGGCTGCTTCGGCCGCGGCGTTTCCATTCCCAGACGAGAGTGCGGTAGAAGTAGCAGGGGCGCTCGGTTACGGGCGCGACCATGGTGTAGGGTCCGACGGCAAGGCCGCTGAGTTCGACCATCCCCATGGACGCGCTGCGAATTTTTGAGACCGGCGTGTTGAGAATGAGCTGGCGGCGCTGCAAGAGACGGAAGCCCTGAATGAAAAGGTAGATTCCGACGCAGATTCCGACGACGCACCAGGCGATGGGGCGGGTGTCTTGCGAACGGAGAAAGGCTGCGAGGATGGGTTTCGGTGGGAGCAAGGCTTAAGGCTTAGCTTGTTCGAGGTGGTTAAGGACGCACCCGTTCTGAGGCTAGTCGAGCGGACCCGTCGTTGGCAGTAGAAAATTAGTAAGTCGGGCTTACGTTGGTAATTGAAACCGCCCGGATGGCCAGTATTCCCCTCAGCGCGCGTTGCGAAACCATTGAATTAATGTTAAGAGGACGAGAATCAGGAAGCCCACTCCTATAAATCGCATTGCCCGGGTGTGCTTGTCGGTCGCTGGCCTACCAAGTCTGGCGAGGTAAGACTTGGGACTTCGAATTAGCAGCGCACCGATGAAGGAAAACACCACAAGGATCGCAATTCCAAGGAGTGTTTGGGTCATTGCTGCATATCTCATCGCGTGAAGTGGAGCAGGAAAAGCCCTACGGTTGCGGGCACGAGCACCCTAAGAAGAAGCGTTCCGGAAGCTATCACGAAGACGAAGCCCATTAGGCGTATCTGTTTTCTGGGCAGGACCACGGTTTCGGGTGTCTCAGCGTTTTCTCGAAGCTGCGGCCACCAAAGGAAATACTTGGACTGCCCTGGCCGCAAAAGCATGAGCATGCTGTTCGTGAACCACCAGCACATTACGGCGTCTCCGGCAAGAAGGACCAACCACGCTTTCACGGGAATTCATTCTACTCCGAGGGTACGTTGGACGTCCCTACATGAGTTGCTATTGCGCTTGGCGGTTACGTTTCAACAGGAAGTAGGCGATGGTTAGTGCAGCGAGGAAGGCGAGGCCGCCGATTGCATTGATACGCGTTGAAAACATTGTGTGGAGAACTGTGGCGGAGGCAAGGACCAGGCCGAAGATCGATCCCCAGATTCCAAACGGGGAGCGCATAGGCAGCGCGGCTGTTTGTTGAGGAGTGAGGCGCCGGCGGAAGCTTACATGTGCTGCCAGGGAGACGACCCAGGAGAAGATCAGGCCGGAGAATGCGGCTCCCATGATGTAGAGGAAAGCTTGTTGCGGGGCCCAGTTTTCGATGATGAGCGCGGTCACGATGCCGTAGGAGGAGACCAGCAAAGCCAGGCGGGGCGAGCCGGAGGCATTTAGTTTTCCCATGCTCGCGGGGGCCCATCCGGTGCGGCCCATCGAAAAGAGCAGGCGGGAGGAAACGTAGAGTTTGGCGTTGGCTCCCGAGAGGGCTGCGGTGAGGACTACGAAGTTCATCAGGAACGCGGCGGCTGGGACCTTGGCCATGCGGAGCACGCTCACGAAAGGACTCTCGGAGGCGCCGGCATGGTTCCAGGGCATCACGCCGACCAGGACGGTGATGGCTCCCAGATAAAGAGCCGCGAGAAGAAAAAAGGTAAGGTTAGCGGCGCGAGGGATGTCCTTTGAAGAGCGCGATTCGCCGGTGGTGACGGCGAGCATTTCGACTCCGCCGAAAGAGTAGATGGCCCAGAACACCGCTAGCAAAGGGGCGATTGGACCTTTGGGCAGGAAGCCGCCGTGGGCGGTGTATTGCGGAGCGACGCGGCCACTGAAGAGCAGCGCGGCGCCGGCCAGGATGAAGGCCACGATGGTGGAGAACTTGATCATGGCGAACCAGAACTCGAAGCGTCCGACCGTGAGGACGCTGCGCAGATTTACCAGGACGAGTAACGCAGAGAAGATGACGACCCAAATCTCGCCGCGAACGGCGGGGAGCCAGTAGCTCATGTAGGTGGCGGAGGCGGTGAGTTCGGCTCCGATGGAGAAAGCCAGGGCGGCCCAGTAGGCGGCACGGCAGAGAAATCCCAGATACTGATTGAGATAGAGTTCGCCGTAGAGGGCGAAGGATCCGGCGGCGGGGTGTGTGCTGGAAAGTTCGCCGAGCGCCATGGTGACGGTGTAGGCGATGAACGCGGCAACGATATAGCTAAGGATTACGCTGGGACCGGCGACTTCAAGGGCGGCGGCTGAGCCTAGAAGAAGACCGGTGCCGATGGAGCCCCCGACAGCCACCATGGCCATTTGTCCGGCGGTGAGCTGGTGGTGGAGACCGTGTTCGTGGGCGTCTTCGTGGATAAGCTCCGGTATGGAAGCGGGCGGGGGCATGGGGCACGATAACAAATAAGGATGGATCAGCAAAAGTGTTGGTGGGCCTCGGGGGGCTAAAGCCCGCGTGTTTTTTCGGTTTTACGCGGCGCTAAAGCGCCGCTCTTCCACGGTAATGCCATCGTTCGTCTGATGCGTGTGAAGGCGAGTCTTGTGATCGCTCGCTTGGCGCAGCTAAGGGTGGCTACGCCGTCATTTGCTTGGCGCGGCTGACGCGAATGGAGGCGAGTCCAACCGATCCTCCGAATGTTTCGACAGAGAGTCCCTGATGACTTTCGTAATCCAGTAGGGGGCTTACCGATTGCTGGCTCTGGGGGGTGCTCCTAGAATCAAAGCACCAGTACTCCGCCCAGAGAGCAGCCATGCCCGAGACGACAACGCGCGCGGACCGAGCCGAGTTGAACCGGCGGGTGGAGCGTGCGGAAAAACTTCTGCAGAAGGGCAAAGCCGCCGAAGCGCTGGAAGAATTTCTGCTGGTCCTGCGGGACGACCCTGACAATGATACGGTGCGGCAGCTCTCGGCGGACTTGTGTCTTTCGCAGAACCGGGCGCGCGATGCGGTGCAGTTGCTGGGCGAACTGTTTGAGCGGCAGGTGAACGCGGGCGACGCGACCAAGGCGAGCCTGACCTATAAGAAACTTGCCCGGCACGGCAATCCGACCTGGGAGCAGAAATTCCGCTTCGGGCAGTTATTGGAAGGCTCGAACAAGAAGCTGGCGGTGGGCACGTATGAATCCGCGCTGGCGGATCTGGCGAAGCTGCAGGACAAGAGTAACGCAGTCCAAGTGCTCGATCGCGTAGTAGCGCTCGAACCCATTCAGGCAAACTTTCTGCGGATGGCGGAGCTTTCTTCTGAGTTGGGAGAGAGCGGGCGCGCGGCTGAGATGTTTAAACGCGTGGCGCTGCTGACGGCGGAGAATGGCGGCGATCCGGCGCAGTGGTATGAGCGGGCTTACCAGGAAAATTCTTCCGATGAAGAGATAACCCTCGCCTACAGCAAGAGCTTGCTGGGACAGGGGCAGGTGGGTGCTGCGATTTTTGTGCTCGAGCCGCAGGTAAATGCGGGCAAGAACTCCCCGCAACTGCGGGATATTTATGCCGAGGCACTGCTGGCCGCGGGGCGTTATGCGGATGCGGAGCCGTTGGTTTGGCAACTGTTTGAACAGAATCCTAACCGGATGCAGCAGGTAACGGCGTTGATTGGGCAGTTGGTGGATTCGGATCAAGATGCGGCGGCGGTTTCGTTGGCCCGCAAGCTTGGACAATTTCAGGCGAAGCGCGGCGAGCGCCGGCAGTTCGTGGCGGTGATGCAAGAGGTGGCGGCGACGCGGCGCGCGTCCCCGGAGATGTTGGAATTTCTGAGCGAGCTGTTCAACGCCTCGAATCGCGAGGGTGATTACTGCCAAACGCTGCTGAAACTTTTCGACGTATATTGCGGCACGGGAGATTTCAGCAAAGCAGCGGAATGCCTGGATCGCGCGGCGGAGGTGGATCCTTACGAATCGGGGCACACCAAGCGGCTGGAGATGCTGAAGGGGAAGATTGACGAAGTCAAGTATAAGGAGATTGCTTCGCGGTTTACGCCGGTAAGCAAAGCGGCGTCCGAACCGTCGCACGAGCGCGAGGCGACGCTGGGCGCTTCCACCTTGCAAGACTTGATGCTGCAGGCAGAAATTCTGGTGCAGTACGGAATGCGCAACAAAGCGGTAGAAAGGCTGCAGAGGATTCAAGAGCTTTTTCCGCGAGAAGAAGAACGCAACGAAGATTTGCAGCGGCTTTACATGGCTGCGGGCGTAACACCAGCGTACTCCGGGAGCGCGCCAGTTCCCGCACCGGTGGCGGCACCGCAAACTGCAGCGCCAGCGGCACCGGCTGTTGATCCCATGGCGGAGATGCGTAATGTAACGCGCGTCGCCGAGATCACACGCAAGCTTTATCACCAGGCGAGTGCGCCAGCGGTGCTGACGACGGCGGTGACGGAAATCGGCGGTCATTGGGAAGTTTCACGGTGTGTAGCTTTGATGCGCACTCCGGGGTCCGCTCCGACTGCGGTGCAGGAATTTTGCGCTCGGGGAGTGAAAGCGGGAACTTCTGCGGCGATCAAAGAAATGATGTGCGGTTTGCAGGACATATGTTTGACAATGCCATCGGGCGAGCCGCTGCTGATTGCTGATGCGCAGCGGGGCGCGGAGTTGCAGGCGGTGCGAAAGGCTGTGACAGAACTGGGCGCGAATACAGTCCTCGCACTTCCGCTTATCAATGGGACGGATCAGGTGGGAGTGTTGGCGCTGATGCACAACAAGCCGCGGGTATGGCCGAACACCGATGCGGTAGTGCTGAAAACGCTGGCCGACCAGATGGTGATCGCGCTGAATAATGCGGGCCTGCGGCGGCTGGTGAAAAATCTTTCTGTGACCGACGAAAAATCCGGACTGTTGAAGCGGGGGTCCTATCTCGATTTGCTGCTCAGCGAAAGCAAGCGTGCGGCGCAGAACGGGACGCCACTCTCGGTGCTGCTGCTGCAATTTGGGCGAAGCGCGGCGCTGATCAAGGAATATGGCGAGGCTGTGGTGGAAGGCGCGATGGAAAAGATCGGGCAGCAGTTCGCCGCGAACATCCGCACCAACGATCTGGCATTTCGTTATGACACCACGACGATTGCCATCATTCTCGGCGAAACCGCGGAGAAGGAAGCGATGTTTGCGATCGAAAAGCTGCGCAAGATTATTGCAGGAGTGCATCTGCCCGCCAAGGATGGAGCCGAGAAAGGTTACGCGATGGAATTCTCCGCGGGGCTGGCCGAGGCTGTGGTGCGCGAGAACTACGATCCGGTGGACATTGTGACGGAAGTGATCAACCGCGCCGAACATGCGCTTGCGACTTCGCTGGTGCAGGGAGCGGGGAAAGTCGTAGCTCTCGAGGCGGCGCTGGCCGCGGGAGCGGTTGCTTAGAAGAATTGAATCATTGAGCCATTGAGTGATGAATCATTGCGTGATTGATCATTTGTCCCTCGTTTTTCTTTCCCTGGCTTTCCGGCTTCCGGCTTTCTTTCCTCAGTAAGCATTGAGCTCAATCGTAGAGTGGCCCGCTCGCTCAATGACACGATCGTTCGCTGGTCAAGTCTTCTCACGCGCTGCTACGCCGACCAGTCCAGTCGTGTCATAGGTCAAACTGCACCCCACCGACAAATGCTTCCGGAACTTTCTCGCGACAGCGGGGTTTACAAGTTGCTGCAGCCGGGAACCCATAATCGAAATCCTGGTCAAAAAGAAAATTCCGGCGCGGAACTAAGGAGACTGTGATGCCGCTCAATTGTTCAAGACTGAGTCTGGCTTTATCGATCTTCCTCGCTGCCGCCAGCGTAGCGGCTCGTGCGCAGACTGATGTCGCACTCAGCATTTATGGCACGTTCAATCGCACAACCAGCTACAACATCGGCCTCGAACACCAGAACTCCGCCGACGCCGCTGGAGGACTATTCGAGATCCGCCATATCAGCAACCCGTTCATTGGTTACGAAGCCACCTACTCCTTCAACCGCGCTAACCAGATCTACAGCTATACGGGCCCAACCCCGGCAGGGCCGCAAGGACCTTTTTCCGCCGCCGTCTCAAGCAATGCGCACGAAATCACCGGGGACTGGCTGTTCTCCTTCCCCGCAGGGAGACTGAGGCCCTTCGCTCTGGTTGGTGTAGGTTTGCTGCTCAACGAACCCGTAAGTGGGCAGAGCCAAACTACAAGCTCAAATGAGCCGGTCTATGTTTATGGCGCAGGATTCGATTGGAAACTCGTTCCTCATCTCGGCTTGCGTTTCCAGTACCGCGGCAATGTTTACAAGGCTCCCAACATCACCGCGGCGTTCGGCTCCAACAGCTCCTTCATGCACACAGCTGAACCGATGATTGGCGTTTACTTCAGATTCTGAGGAGACCGATAATCTGGGAATTCGGATGCTTTCGCCTTAGCGAGTCTCGTCGTCCGACTTCGGGGGCTCTTCAATTTTCCATCCTAGTTCTTTTGCGGATCTGCGAACCTGTCTTCCTTCGCCTGACGCAGCCTCGAGTCATCGGCGGGGTCTCTTTCCTGATGTTTGTCAACCGAATCTGCTTCAACGATGTTGACTTGAATCTTGTCCTGTACAGCGAGGGGTTTCTAGTTTATCCATGAGACATGCTTGCGCTCAGGGGTGACGAGGCCGCCCATGTTGAGAAACAAGCTTTCATTTCTTGTTCCACTAGCCATGGTTGCCGCAGACCAAGTCACGATTGCCGATAGGACACCGCTATCCCCGACGCCTGCGCGGCAAAGTTTCTCGCCGTTTAAGTGAATTTCTAGAGCAATCATAAGCAAAGCATTTTATCCGCAGGCAAGTAGAACGCAACCGCAAAGTGGTCAAATCTCCTTGCGCACTGCTACACTATCGAGTTTTAGCTAATCGTTCTGATCGGCTCTGAGCGGGGTCTGCAAGGAAATCATGTTGAAGCCGGGTGATATTGCCATCGTCAGCGGGGCGCGCACGCCGTTTGGGCGCTATTGCGGTAAGTTGAAGGACTTTACGGCGCAGGAGTTGGGTGCGGTTGCGGCCAAGGGGGCGATCGAGCGTTCGGGGATCGATCCGAAGGAATTCGATCATGCGGTGTTTGGCAACGCACAGCAGACTTCGGGCGATGCATTGTATGGAGCGCGGCACGTGGGGTTGCGGGCGGGGCTGCCGATTGAAACTCCGGCACTGACGGTGAACCGGCTATGCGGCTCTGGGATGCAGGCGATTGTGAGCGCGGCGCAGATGGTGCAGACGGATGAAGCGAAGATTGTGCTCGCGGGCGGGATGGAGGCGATGTCGCAGGCTCCGTTTTCGATTCGCGGGCGCGACGGATTTACGCTGGCTCCGGGCGGCAAGCTGGAAGATTCGCTGATGGTCGCGCTGCTCGATAGTTATTGCGGGCTGTACATGGCGAACACCGCGGAGTTGCTGGGTACGGAGCATGGCATCACGCGGCAGATGCAGGATGAGTTCGCGCTGCGCTCGCAGCAGAAGGCGGACGCGGCCTATAAAGAAGGACGCATTCAGGAGGAGCTGGTTCCAGTGCCGCTGAAGAATCACAAAGGCGAGGCTACGGGAGAGTCGCTGACGGAAGATGACCACCGCAGGCCGCAGACGACGATGGAGGGGTTGGCCAAGTTAAAAGCGGCGTTCGGGAAAAATGGCACGGTCACTGCCGGCAACGCCAGCGGCATTGTGGATGGCGGTGCGGCGGTGGTAGTGATGTCGCTGGAGCAGTCGCTGAAGCGCGGGCTGAAGGCGCTGGGGCGGATTGTGAGTTGGGGGATTGCGGGAGTTGAGCCGAAGGTGATGGGGCGCGGTCCGGTGCCGGCGACGAAGGTGGCGCTGCAGAAGGCCGGATTGAGTTTGGATTACATCGATTTGATCGAAGTGAATGAGGCGTTCGCGGCGCAGTATCTGGCGGTAGAAAAAGAATTGGGACTTGATCGCAACAAAGTGAATGTGAACGGCGGAGCGATTGCGTTGGGGCATCCGCTGGGCGCGACCGGGACGCGGCTGGTAATTACTCTGCTGTATGAATTGCGGCGGCGGAAGAAGAAATATGGGCTGGCCACGGCTTGCATCGGAGGCGGGCAGGGGATTGCGATGATTGTGGAGAGCTTGAATTGAGGTGGCGCCGCCAAATCGGTTTGTCATCCTGAGCGGAGCGAAGGACCCATGCAATTTGCCGGCGCCGGCAGAGTGCATAGGTTCTTCACTGCGCTCAGAATGACAAGCTTCTTGTATGGATGACAAGCTACGAAGGAAGCAATCATGGAAATTAAAAAGGTCGGCGTACTCGGTTGTGGTCTGATGGGTTCGGGCATTGCTCAGGTCTGCGCGACGGCTGGATTCGACGTGACAGTCCTCGAAGTAGAACAAAAGTTTCTCGACAAGGGGTTTGCCGGAATTGAGAAATCTTTGGCGAAGTTTGCCGAACGTCCGGTGGAGAAGGGCGGGATCACGGCGCAGCAGAAGGACGCGATCCGCGCGCGGCTCAAGGGGACGACGAACAAATCGGACTTGGCCGAGTGCGACATTGTGATTGAGGCCATCATCGAGAATGTGGAAGAGAAGAAGAAGATGTATGCGTCGATCGATGACATTGTGAAGAAGGACGCGATCTTCGCTTCGAATACTTCGTCGATTTCAGTGACGGAGCTTTTGACTTCGGTGAAGCGGCCGGAGCGGTTTATTGGACTGCACTTTTTTAATCCGGTGCCGCTGATGAAGTTGGTGGAGGTGGTGCGGACGATCGCTACTGCCAATGACGTTTACGACACGGCCTACGAGTTTGGGAAAAAGTTGGGCAAGGTTCCGGTGCGCACTTCGGATAAGACGGGGTTCATTGTGAACCGGCTGCTGGTGCCTTATTTGCTCGATGCAATTCGCGCGTATGAAGAAGGCGTGGGATCGATTGAAGATATCGATAACGCGATGATGCTGGGCTGCGGGTATCCGATGGGGCCGTTCACGCTGCTCGATTTTGTGGGGCTGGAAACCACTTATTACATTACGCATGTAATGTATGACGAGTTCAAGGAGCGGCGGTTTGCATCGCCTCCGCTGCTGAAGCGGTTGGTGATGGCGGGGTGGTACGGGCGCAAGACTGGTAAGGGTTTTTACGATTATTCTGACCCGAATAATCCGAAGGCGAATAAACTGTAGGTCAACCTCACGTGCATAGACGCCGAAAAACCGATCAGGGTGTGGGCGACGCCAGCCCGGAAAATATAGAAGTCTATCGCCGCTCATGGCACAGCTACCAGGCACGCCGGAATCTTGTGGTGGTGCTGTTTCTCAGTTTCATCTTTCTTGGCGTTGCGATGTCGAAGTGGAAGCTGGGCGAGGCGGCAGACTTCGCGATCTTGCTGGGGTGGATTGGAGTGTACCTTGCTGGAGGATGGTGGCTCACGGAGTGGAGATGTCCGCGGTGCGGGAAGGTGTTTGGGAACCGGCTGTGGACGCAGCGCTGCATCAGTTGTGAGTTGAGCAAGGATGAAGTGGCGGCGGCGGCACGAAGGAAGGGCTAGGAAATTTTGCCACGGATTTGCGCGGATCACCACGGATTTTTAGCACAGAGACACTGCGGCAGGGCGAAATCTACGCGGCCTTTTGGGGCCGTTTCATGTGCAGCAATCTGGTCGTGCAGGCGAAATGCATAGGTTCTTCGCTTCGCTCAGAATGACAATCTTGTAGGTGAAATCTCTTAAACCCAGAATGTCAAAGATTATGAACTTCGAAAACATACTCCTCGAAAAGAAAAACTCGATTGCTTATGTCACCGTCAACCGGCCGAAGGTTTTGAACGCGCTCAACATGGCTACCATGGAGGAGCTGCGGGCGGCGTTTCATGACATTAAGAGTGATACGGCGATTCGCGTCGTTATTTTTACCGGAGCGGGCGAGAAGGCGTTCATTGCCGGGGCCGACATTGGCGAACTGGCCAAGCATGATGCGGTTTCGGGCAAAGAGTACACGCACCGCGGGCAGAGTGTGCTCAACCTGATCGAGAATCTGGGCAAGCCGGTGATTGCCTGCATCAATGGATTTGCGCTGGGCGGTGGGTGCGAGATTGCGCTAGCTTGCACTATGCGGCTGGCGAGCGAAAATGCCAAGCTTGGGCAGCCAGAGGTGAAGCTGGGGATTATCCCGGGATACGGCGGGACGCAGCGATTGCCGCGGCTGGTGGGCAAGGGAATTGCGATGCAGATGGTGCTGGCCGGCGAGATGATTACGGCGGAGGAGGCGCATCGCATTGGGCTGGTGAATGAGGTCACGGTGGCGGCGGAGTTGATTCCGCGTGCCGAGGCGATTGCGGCGAAGATTATCGCGAACGCTCCGCTGGCAGTGCAGTATGCAATGGAGGCGGTGAACAAGGGCATGGAGATGACTTTGAGCGAGGGATTGTATCTGGAGGCCGTGCTGTTTGCCGTCGCCTGTTCAAGCGAGGATAAGAAGGAAGGTACTTCGGCGTTTCTGGAGAAGCGGGCGGCAGCGTTCAAGGGAAAGTGAATTCTTTGCCACGGATTTTCACGGATCGATCAAAAACGAATTCACTCCAGAGACACAGAGGCACGGAGAAAAACCTGGACCGGCAAAAATACATAGGTCCTTCGCGCAAAGAGCGCGCTCAGGATGACAAGAATTGGAAGAGAGTTTAGGCCGACCCCGGACCCGACAATCATGGGGAAAAAACTGAGATTGAAATCGGAGTCCCTGCCCGAGTCGGATATGCCTGCGATCGAGGGATCGATCGTTGCGGTGGGGAGGCGCTTCGCGATTGTGGTTTCGCGATTCAATGCATTCATTACCGAGAGATTGTTGCTTAGCGCGCACGATGGTCTCCTGCGTTCCGGAGCTAAGAAGAAAGATATTGACCTGGTGAGGGTGCCGGGGGCGTTTGAGATTCCTTTAGCCGCACGAACGTTGGCAGAGACTAAAAAGTACGACGCGGTCATCTGTATCGGTTGTTTATTGCGCGGGGATACGGCGCACTATGACGTTATCGTGAACGAGGTCACGCGGGGGATCGGACAATCGGCGCAGGAGACCGGGGTGCCTCATGCATTCGGCGTGCTGACTTGCGAGAATTTGGAGCAGGCGATTGATCGTGCCGGGCTGAAGATGGGGAACAAGGGATTTGAGGCGGCGTTGGCGGCGGTGGAGATGGCGTCGCTGCAAAAGGCCATCAGCTCTCAGCGATCAGTGGTCAGCAAAACCAAGGCTCCTCGCTTCGCTCGGAATGACAAATTTAATGTGAGGAATGACAAAGCTAATGTCAGGAACGACAAAACTGATGTGACGAATGACGAGTCCAGTCATAGGAATAACAACGCGGTAAAACGGAGTGACAAAGCTACCAAGACCAGAACAGCCAAGAGCAAGCGCAAGTAATCCCTTCCTACAGTAAACTGACAACTGGCAACTCGAAACTAGCAACTGCCTATGGGTACACGTAGAAAATCTCGCGAGTTAGTGTTGCAGATGCTTTTCCAGGCGGACATGGGGAAACAGACTGTGGACCAGGTGCGGCATACCTTTTGGGCAGAGCACGAGGGGACGAGCGATGAGATCCGCGGGTTTGCGGAGGATTTGTTTCGGGTGGCGACTGATCGCGTGGCGGAGATCGACAAGCTGATCGAGGGTCACGCGGAGCATTGGCGCATGGAGCGAATGGCGGCGGTTGATCGCAATCTGTTGCGCGCTGGCGTCGCGGAATTTCTCGGCTATCCGGAGACGCCGCGGGCAGTGGTGATTAATGAGGCGCTTGAGATTGCGCGGAAGTTTTCCAGCCTGGAATCGGTGCAGTTCGTCAACGGCGTGCTCGACAGCGTGGCCAAGGATTTGGGGAAGACGGCGTAGGCGCTACGCCTCTGGCAGTAAATTACATTGCAGCAATTGTCGAGCGCTCGCCGGACAGCCGGGGGCGGCTGTCCCTACACAAGTCTCACTGCTGTCTCCCACATCATGTTTCGTCGTACTTAATCCTCAACGCGTGTCTTTCCACGATTCCGTCTCTCAGAAAGTCCTACGGTTTTACGGCCACAATATCGAGCGCGCAACTGAAGGAGGAGTAACAGAAGCTGTTGGACGAGTTCGGCAGCGCAGGGAAGGAAATCGGAGTCACCTGTTCGGAAGCGCTGCCAGCACCGGTGCCGGTGACGAGTTGGTGCAGCAGGCCGTCGCTGCCTGCGACATAGATCAGCGTACCGTCGACCGTTATGTCAGCGGCCAGAGGAGCGGCGTTTCCAATGAGGGGGATTGCGGTGACCGCGCCGGTGTTGAAGCTATAGATGAGAACTCCCTGGTCGGTGGTCACGATGTAGATTTGAGTCGCGTCGGGCGAGACAAAAAAGTTGATGGGATGGAAAGTGCCGTGGCCGATATCAACGTGGGTGGGAGGAAAGGTGAAGGGCGGATTGGGCGGCACGCTTTGGGCGTTGACGATATCCCGTGGACAAAGCGTACTGAGCGTGAGCGGTCCGGGAGGGACGGGCAACGGAACCAGCGACGCGTTGGTAGCGATGATGTCGACTCCGGTATTGTCGACGCCGATGAAGAAGTCGAGGCCAGCGGGATCGAGTGGGACGGGGAGCAACGCGGCGCCGAGAGCGACATTGCCCGGCGGGATCATTTTCAGAAGCAGCGGCGGAGCGGGCAGGCCAGGAGCCGGCGGGGTGAGCACTGGCAGGGGCAAACTTACCTGAGAATTGTCGCAGTTGTTGTAAATGTCGAGTGTGGAAGGCGAGGCAGATCCGCCAGCGAGCAAAGCGAACGATCCCGTGGAATTGAAGACAACCGAGGTTGCGGGCGACGGAAGCGGGTTGGCTAGCAATTGCAATGATTGCAGCGCGGAATAAGCGTAAAGAGAAGTTCCGCCATCGCCGAGGATGAAAGCTTTTAATCCATCGGGCGAAAACGTGGCGGTGATGGCGCTGTTGATATTCAGCTCGGTCGTGGTGGGCGCTGCGGCGCCGGTGCTGACGACATATACCTTATTCGGAGTCGATACCGTGTCAGAGAAGATAGCTTGGCCGCCGTTGTTTGAGATGGCGATGAGCTTCCCAGTAACAACTCCCAAAGGAGTGCCAGACGCGGGTAACGACGTGAAAGGGTTGGTGGACCCGCCGATGTCAGTGGGGTTGATGGCAAAGGCACCGAACTCGCTGCCCATGTAGGCTTTGTCCCCGGCAAGATCGAACATCAACGAATTGGGTGCGGTAGGAAGGGTGGTTGGCCCTCCGGCGGAGTCCTTGGTGGTCGCAATGTCATAGAGCGCGACTCCGCAGATCTGATTGCTGTAACAGTCCTGACTCGTAGCGATCACGGTGGTGGCAGAGGGAGCGCCTGTGACCAGACCGGAAATGCCAGTGATGGGATAAACCGCCTGGGGAATCAAGGGAGCTGCGAGATTAGGGTTCAGATTCAGCGGGAAGCCAATGTTGCAGGTTGGCGGACTGCAGGATGCGGTGATCACTCCGGCTCCGGGCTGCGCGGTGGAAATGGAGCAGGTGCTTCCGGTACATCCGGCGGTGCCACCAGGGCCGAGGGCGGCGGGCTGTGAGGAGGTCCACGTAAGTGGGGGCTTGGGCACGATGCAGCCTTGAACGTCGACCGCCGTAGCGGTGATGGTTTCCGAGGTTCCTTTCGCGGCAATGAAACTCGTCTGGCCGGTAAATTCTCCGTTGGTGCCGAGTTCGAGATCGATGCACTGGACCGGACAGGTCTCGAAGGTCGAAACTCGCGGCAAAACGTCGGAGGGTTGGCTGAAGACGCCCGATGCGGAGGCGATGATTTGGGTTTGTCCCGGAGCGCCGGGTGCTACGGTGACTTGGTTGGTAGCAACGTTAAGAGAAGGATTCAAGATGGGCGTAATGTTGGCTACGTTCGGGTTGCTGGCGGTCCAGGTAAAAGTTCCGACGGAAGGGGTGATGTCGTTGCCGTTGGCGTCAAGGGCAGTGGCTTGCAAGGTTTCAATCTGGTTAGTCGAGAGACAGGAGTTGGCGCATTCGTTGGGGGAGAGACAGGAACTGGTCGGCGTAAATTTTATCTGGCAAGACTCAGGCAAAGCAATTTGATTCGGGCAAGCAGGCGGCGGAGAGTTGACCGGCGGAACCAGGCTGACCTGAATGGTGGCAATAGGCGGGTGGACGAAGACCAGGGTGGGAGCGCTGGAAGCTCCGAGCGCCGAGGCGGTAACCTCAACTACGCCGATTCCCGCGGGAGTGCAGATGGTAAAAAGCGGGGCGTTCCAGGTGCCGGCGCATGCGACTCCGCCCGGAGCGATGTCGAGAACCCCGCCGCTAACTGCACTCGCGCTGGAAGAAGTAACGGAAAAGGTGAAGGTCGGCGAAATATGGGCATTGCCATTGTTTACTGCGTTGGCGGTGAATGCCTGAACACTGCCCTGTTGAAGTGAAATGCTGGGAGATGGGGTCAGGGTAATTGAGAGCGGGAAGGGAGATGCACCTGCGGGCTTGTGGCCCCCGCACGCTGGCAGAAATAACAATAAAGAAATGATGGCAATTGCCGCCCATGAAGCGAAACGCAAACTTCCCATGCACCCTCTCGTCGCCTTCGCGGTACAAACCGCGAGAGTACGGCTCACTGGAATGGAAACGTGTAGTGTAGAGGCTGGAGACGGATTCAGCAAGCCAAGATGCCTCGTGAACCCGCGACTCCTGTTGCAGTGGGATGCAAAAGGCGAGGCGGCTGATGCATGTTCGAGATCGGCGTCCGCTTTTTTTGAACCCAACATTTCTCACTTGGAAGGTTGCGTCTTAACTGAGAGCCTGAAGTTCAATGCATTCACTCTTCGACGAAGGCTTTTAATCTGAAGAGTGCCTCGTCCCATTGCTTGGAGACGGAATCGAGGTACGCTTTAACCTCCTGGATGGGTTCCGGATCCAGTTCGAACCGGCTTTCGCGCCCGGCGCGGACGCAGCGCACAATTCCTGCTCGCTCAAGCACTCGAAGATGCTTGCTAATCGCCTGCCGGGTGAGCCTTGAACCTTCCGTGAGCTGCGCGATCGAATAGTGCCTTCCCCGGCAAAGCTTTGCCACTAACGACAGGCGGGTCTGGTCGCCCAGCGCCGCAAAAACCAGCGCGTGAGGGCGATTGGCGGTCGTCGCAACGTGGCTAGGGTGTTTGCGCGACATGGTTCTCCGCGACATGACTCTCGATGTTCTTCATTTGCTCGGTCCATCCGCCATCGTTTCTGCGGAAGGCTTCGAGACGGCGGTCCGTGGGAAGTTTGTCGAAACCGGACTCGGTGAGCACTAGCAACGTGCCATAGGCGGTCTTCTCCAGCCTGAACTCGACGAGTGTGGTTGGTTCCTTCGAGCAATCGAGTGGGTAGTCCGCTTTTTCAATCGACTTGGGATGCGGCCAGGTGAAAGAGAAGAGCTGCTCCGGCTCCATTTGCTGGACGATAGCCTCCCACTTGAGATGCTCGTAGCCGGGATAAATGATCTGGCCACGGGAGACTTGGCCCGGCACGAAGGGGCCGTCCAGCTTTACGCGGAACCACTCGCCGAATTCGCGATAATCGGTAAGGGCTCGCCAAACCCGTGAAACCGGAGCTTTGAGTTCGATGCGTTTCTCGATGCGGTCGGTCATATTATGCAACCTCCGGGTTGCATAATAGCTTGGGCTCGATAAAACCGCAACCTTTGGTTGCTTTTTCTTGGAATACTCGGAATCTTCGCAGGCGGTTTCAGTTTGCGGCTTGAGGAAGGCGTCCGAGGGCGGCTGTCCCACGTGAGCGTCATCGGACTTAGGCCGTTTCTACAAAACACGGGTTGACGATATTTGCAATGACTTGCTATAGTAGTTTGGTTCCGCGAGTTCATCCTAGCTTGCTGTATGCCGTGAGTTCGTTTGGTTTGTGCGCGAACTTGTGACAAAGCTTTTGAGAAACGCGTCTCCGGTAGATTCAGTTCGAGCAAATGGAGTTTCGGAGACTTCCTCGCTGAAAATGTTCCTGCGCTGCCTTTCGCCCTCGGGCTGGTGGAGCGCCTGTAAGGCGCAACGTTAGTCTGCGAGAGGATATGCAGGACAGAGCTGGCGATACGGAGTACCCCCGGAGTTTTGGCCGGGTGCCACCGTCGGCAGCGAAAACCTAGATTTGGGAACCAGAAATCTCTCTCCGCGATTTTGCGTTGAGAAGCATGGCTGGCCGAATGGCCTGCCAGCCCGGATTGTGCGGTCAGCAGCACCCGGGAAGCGGATGGCGCGGAATGCTGCCCGTTCGCCAGTGTCAGTGTGCGACGTCGTTTTGTGCGCCTGGTTTGTGCGACAAGGAGTAACAAAGAGTGCCTACTTTCAATCAGCTGGTGGCGAAGGGCCGCAAGCGGCCACGATATAAGACGGCGAGTCCGGCACTGCAAGGGTGTCCGCAAAAGCGCGGAGTTTGCACCCGCGTCTACACGCAGACGCCGAAAAAGCCGAACTCGGCGCTGCGGAAAGTGGCGCGCGTGCGCCTGACCAATGGAATCGAGGTTACGACCTACATTCCCGGCGTCGGCCACAACCTGCAAGAGCACTCGATCGTGCTGATCCGCGGGGGCCGCGTGAAGGATCTGCCGGGAGTTCGTTATCACGTGATTCGCGGCACGCTCGACGCGGTAGGCGTGGCGGGTCGTCAGCAGGGACGATCAAAATACGGCGCGAAGCGCGCCAAGAAGGGTTAAGAAGCATGCCCCGTAAAGGACATACATCCAAGCGGACCGTGCCAGCCGATGCCGTCTACGGCTCGAATCTGGTGACGAAATTCATCAACTCGATGATGTGGCAGGGCAAGCGCTCGACCGCTGAGGGCATCTTTTATGAAGCCCTCACTAAGGTGCAGGAAAAGGGCGGCGACGAAGCTTTGAAGCTGTTTACGAAAGCCGTTGAGAATGCCAAGCCGCTGCTCGAGGTGAAGACGCGACGCGTGGGTGGCGCGAACTACCAGGTCCCGGTGGAAGTGAATGCCGACCGCCGCACGTCGCTGGCGATCCGCTGGCTGCTGACGTATGCGCGCGGCCGAGCCGAGCGAGGCATGGTCGACAAGTTGAGTAATGAATTGCTGGACGCCGCCAATGGTAAGGGCGCGGCCATTAAGAAAAAGGAAGACGTTCACCGCATGGCGGAAGCGAACAAGGCGTTTGCGCATTACAGGTGGTAGAGACGCGGCTACTGGCTTCTAGCGACTAGCTAGGAGCGAGCAGCTAGAAGCTGAATTTTCGGAGCCCTAGAAAGAGTTAATTGTCGTGCCCAGAACAGTCCCATTAGAACGCTGCAGAAACATCGGCATCATGGCCCACATCGATGCCGGTAAGACCACTACGACGGAGCGAATCCTGTTCTATACGGGAAAGACGCACCGCATCGGAGAGGTGCACGAAGGCACTGCGACCATGGACTGGATGGAGCAGGAGCAGGAGCGCGGCATTACGATTACGTCCGCCGCGACGACCTGCACCTGGCGCGACATTCGCATCAACATTATCGATACGCCTGGCCACGTGGATTTCACGGCGGAAGTAGAGAGGTCTCTGCGCGTACTCGACGGCGCGGTCGCAGTGTTTGACGCGGTTCATGGAGTGCAGCCGCAGTCGGAAAAAGTTTGGCGACAGGCCGATAAATACGGTGTGCCGAGAATTTGCTTCATTAACAAGATCGATAAGATGGGTGCGGATTTCGAGCATGCCATCGATACCATCCGCAAGCGCCTCAGCGCCAAGCCAGTTGCGATCCAGATTCCCATCGGCCAGGAAGACAAGTTTAAGGGCGTTATCGATCTGATCAATATGAAGGCGATCGTGTGGGTCGACGACACCATGGGCGCCGAGTACATCACCGAAGAAATTCCCGCTGAGTTAAAGAAAAAAGCCGAAGCCTTCCACGCCCAGCTGGTTGAAAGCATTGCCGAGAACGACGACGAAATCCTGCACAAATTTCTGGAAGGCGAAGAGATTAGCGCGGATGCGCTGCGCGCGTCGCTGCGGAAATCGACGATTGCTCTGAAGGTGTTTCCCGTGGTCGTGGGCACTGCATTCAAGAACAAAGGTGTGCAGCCGCTGCTCGATGCCGTAGTCGACTATCTGCCTTCGCCGCTCGATGTGCCGGAAACGCATGGAACGAATCCCGACAACGGAGAGCAGATTTTCCGCAAAGCTGACGATAAGGAACCGTTCTCGGCTCTCGCGTTCAAGATTATGGCCGATCCTTTTGTCGGCCAGTTGACATTTATTCGCGTTTACTCCGGCCAGCTCAAGACCGGAGACTCCGTGCTGAACACGGGCCGGCGCCGAAGCGAGCGCATTGGCCGCTTGCTCAAGATGCACGCGAACAAGCGCGAAGAGATCAGCGAGATTCTGGCGGGCGATATTTGCGCCGCGGTTGGGCTGAAGGGTGTGAGCACGGGCGATACGATTTGCAGCGAAGATCATCCCATCGCGCTCGAAAATATTACCTTTGCGGTTCCCGTGATCTCGGTTGCGGTTGAGCCCAAAACGAAAGCCGATCAGGAAAAAATGGGGATGGCGCTTGGCCGTCTCGCGCAGGAAGATCCTACCTTTAAAGTTCACACCGATCCCGACAGCGGGCAGACTATCATCAGCGGCATGGGCGAGTTGCATTTGGAAATCATCGTCGACCGCATGATGCGCGAGTATAAGGTCGAGGCCAACGTCGGCAAGCCGCAGGTGGCATATCGCGAGACCATTCGCAGGCACGCTGAGGCGGAAGGCAAATACATTCGCCAGACTGGCGGACGCGGCCAGTACGGGCACGCGAAGATCAGGCTCGATCCGCAACCCGCGGGTACGGGCTACGAATTCGTCAATGATATTGTGGGCGGTTCCGTGCCGAAAGAATTTATCAAGCCGATCGATCAGGGAATTCAGGAAGCGCTCGAAGGCGGAATTCTTGCGGGCTATCCCATGGTCGATGTGAAGGCGACGCTGTACGACGGCAGCTATCACGATGTCGATTCGAACGAAATGGCATTCAAGATTGCCGGATCGATGGCATTCAAAGAAGCAGCGCGCAAGGCTTCTCCTGTGTTGCTGGAGCCGGTGATGCAGGTGGAAGTCGTCACGCCGGAAGATTACGCCGGTGTGATCATGGGCGACTTGAGTTCGCGCCGCGGACGCATTGAGGGCATGGAACATCGCGCCGGTTCGCAGGTGATCAAGGCCATTGTGCCGCTGGCGGAAATGTTCGGTTACGCGACCCACATGCGTTCGTCGACGCAGGGCCGCGCCGAATACTCGATGCACTTCGCGCGCTATGAGGAGGCTCCGCGTTCCGTTGCGGAGGAAATCATCGCGAAGGTGCAAGGGACGACGAAATAGCGCCGACGCTGCGAAGAAGTTGCATAGGTCCTTCGGCGCAAATTATGCGCCTCAGGATGACAAGGTTTTGAGCTAGAAGCGAAGAGCTAGGAGCTAAAGGCAGATCTTATGGCGAAAGAGAAATTTGATCGTACAAAGCCGCACTGCAACGTGGGGACGATTGGCCACATCGACCATGGCAAGACCACGCTGACGGCGGCGATCACCAAGGTTTTGTCGAAGCACAATCCGAAGAACACGTTCCGGTCGTTTGATTCGATCGACAACGCTCCGGAAGAGAAGGCTCGTGGAATTACGATCGCGACGGCGCATGTGGAGTATGAGACGGCGAACCGGCACTACGCGCACGTCGATTGCCCGGGCCACGCCGACTACATCAAGAACATGATCACGGGTGCGGCGCAGATGGATGGCGGCATTCTGGTGGTTGCGGCGACCGACGGTCCGATGCCGCAGACGCGCGAGCACGTGCTTTTGGCGCGGCAGGTGGGTGTGCCGTATCTGGTGGTGGCGCTGAATAAGGTTGACGCAGTCGACGATCCGGAGTTGCTTGAACTGGTCGAACTGGAAGTGCGCGAGTTGCTGAAGAGCTACAAGTTTCCTGGCGACGATGTTCCGGTGGTGCGGGTATCGGCTCTGGGCGCTTTGAACGGGGAGGCGAAGGCAGAGGCGCAGGTCGACGAGCTGATGGCGGCGGTGGATAAATACATTCCGCAGCCGGCGCGCGAACTTGACAAGCCGTTTCTGATGCCGATCGAAGATATTTTTTCGATTCAGGGCCGCGGCACGGTGGTGACGGGACGTATCGAGCGCGGCAAGGTGAAGGTCGGAGAAGAAGTTGAGATCGTCGGTTTCCGCGACACGCGCAAAACGGTTGTGACCGGCGTCGAAATGTTTAAGAAGCAATTGGACGAAGGCATGGCGGGCGACAATGCTGGACTGTTGCTGCGCGGCATTGCGAAAGAAGATGTCGAGCGTGGCATGGTTCTGGCGAAGACGGGATCGATCACTCCGCACACGAAGTTCAAGGCGGAGGTTTACATCCTGACGAAAGAAGAAGGCGGACGGCACACGCCGTTCTTCAAAGGATATCGTCCGCAGTTTTACTTGCGCACGACGGACGTGACCGGCGTTGCCGAGCTGCCCGCGGGAACTGAGATGGTGATGCCTGGCGATAACGTTTCGCTGGTGATCGAGTTGATCACGCCGGTGGCGATGGAGAAGGGCTTGCGCTTTGCCATCCGCGAAGGCGGGCACACGGTCGGCGCCGGAACGATTGCGGAGATTGTGCAGTAATTACGTGTGGCGCGGGCACTCTTGCCCGTGAGGTTTTAGGCGCTATCGGCAAGCGGGCAGGAGTGCCTGCTCCACACGAGCAACGACAACGCGGCTTGCGGCTTGCCGCTGGTTCTTTCCTTCCGGAGACGCCGGGAGGGGTTAGAGAGAGTGAAACGTGATTGGAAAAGAAAGAATCCGCATCCGGTTGAAGGCTTACGACTACCGCATTCTGGATCAGTCGACGGGCGAGATTGTGGAAACCGCGCGGCGCACCGGAGCGCAGATCGCCGGGCCGATTCCGCTGCCCACGATGCGGAACAAGTACTGCGTGCTGCGTTCGCCGCACGTGGATAAAAAGTCGCGGGAGCAGTTTGAGATCCGCACGCACAAGCGGCTGCTCGATATTCTCGAGCCGACGCAGCAGACGGTGGACGCGCTGATGAAGCTCGATCTGCCGGCGGGCGTGGATGTGGAGATCAAGGCGTTCGGCAAGGAACATAAGTAGCGCAGGCAGGCGCGGGCTTCGCCTGCGGAACGGACGAATGCGTCCGTTCCCACATGAGCTGATCGGCTCCTCAGCCAATAGCCATCGCAGTGATCGATGAGCCACGCTGAGAATGGAGAGAAAGATGGCGATGACGAGTTACCGGAATTCTGGGCAAGAAGGTCGGCATGACGCAGCTATTTGACTCGAAGGGCGACGTGCGCCCGGTCACGGTGCTGCAGGCTGGTCCTTGCGTGGTAACGCAGCATAAGCTGGCAGTGAAGGACGGCTACGAAGCGGCTCAGATTGGCTTGGTCGAGTTTGTGAAGGAGTCGCGGTTGACCAAGCCGGCGCAGGGCCACTTGGCGAAGAATAATCTTCCTCCGGTGAAGTTTATGCGGGAAGTGCCGCTTGAAACTGACGGCGACGGCGATGGAGCAGTAAAGGCCGGCGACCGCGTGCTGGTCGACATTTTCGAAGGCGAAAAGTTCGTCGACATCGTGGGCGTGAGCAAGGGAAAAGGCTTCCAGGGCGTGGTGAAGCGGCATCATTTTGGCGGCGGTCCCAAGTCGCACGGTTCGATGTTCCAGATCACGGGTTCGATCGGCTCGTCCGCGTTTCCTTCACGCGTGTTCAAGGGAATGCGCATGTCGGGGCACATGGGCCATGCCCGCGTCACACAGCGCAACCTGCGGGTTTTGGGTGTGGACAAAGACGAAAATCTGCTGGTGGTGGAAGGCAGTGTGCCAGGGCCGCAGGGCGGATACATTGTGATTACGAAAGCGAAGAAGCCGCCGAGAGAGCGCCGCGGATTTGCGGGTTCGGCTACGGTCGATCCGTTGAAGGCGGCGAAGCGAGCAGCAAAAAAAGCGTAAGGCAGTATCGAGTACCGAGAAGCGATATGGCAACGATTGACATACACGATTTAAGCGGGAAGAAGGTCGGGAGCCTCGACCTCGCCGACGAGATTTTCGGCGCGGTCAATGAAGACCTGCTGTGGGAGGCGGTGAAGCATTACCGGGCCGGGCAGCACCGCGGCACGCATGCTACTAAGGCCCGCTGGCAGGTTTCCGGTTCCGGAAAAAAGCTGTGGAAGCAGAAGGGCACGGGGCGCGCCCGCATCGGCTCGATCCGGTCTCCGCTATGGCGGCATGGCGGCACGGTGCATGGCCCAGTGCCACGCTCCTATGACTATGCGTTTCCGCGCAAAAAACTTTTGGGCGCGCTGCGTTCTGCACTGGCGGCGAAGTTCGCCGACGGCAAGCTGATCGTAGTGAACGCGTTTGACATGAAGGAAGCGAAGACCAAAGAGTTTCGAGCTGCGCTGGATGCGTTGAAGGTGGGCAAGACCGTGTTAGTCGTGGAAGCGCCGGGAGTATCGAATCGCAACCTGGAGTTGGGCGCGCGAAACATCGCGGGGCTTGAGCTGATCCCGGGCAATGAGGTTCATCCTTATCACCTGCTGCGTTACGACAGCGTGATTTTTTCCCATCCGGCGATTGAGAAGCTGCAGCTCACGCTAAAGGATTCGGTATCGAAGCGGCAACGCAAGGCGGGGCACCGTGCCGGAGAAGGGGAAGGCGCGAAAAAGGCGGCAGCTTCTCCGCGCAAGCGCGTGCGCCATGAAAAAGCGGCGGAGGTAGCCTAAGAATTATGAAATCCGCATACCAGATCATTCGCCGTCCGGTGATCACGGAAAAAGGCTTGGCGATCAAGGAAAACCAGAACACGCTGGTCTTCCAGGTAGCGCCGGGGGCGACGAAGACGGAAGTGAAGCAGGCGGTGCAGACGATTTTCAAAGTCAAAGTTCTTTCCGTGCGTACGGCGATGTATCCGGGAAAAGAACGGCGGCGGGGCAAGTTCGCCGGGTATCGTCCCGACTGGAAAAAGGCATATGTCCGGCTGCGTGCCGGGGAGAAGATGCCGGAGTACGCGCAGAATTTGTAAGACCGTCGTTGGTCCTCAGTCGTTGGTCGTTGGCAAAATCATTAGGGATCAAGATGAACGACAAACGACCAACGACGAACGACGCAGTTAAGAGTTGATTATGCCAATTAAGACTTATCGACCGACGACGCAGACGTTGCGCTACCGCACGACCATCGTCAACGACGACATTACGACGCGGCATCCGCACAAGCCGCTGCTCGAGAAGAAGAACCGCACTGGTGGCCGCCGCAATTCGGGCGACATGACCATGCGCTTCATTGGCGGTGGGCACAAGCGCAAGCTGCGCATTATCGATTTCAAGCGGGACAAGACCGGCATTCCGGCGACCGTCGTCAGCATCGAGTACGATCCGAACCGGTCGCCGCGCATCGCCCTGCTGGCCTACGCGGATGGAGAGAAGCGCTACATCCTTCAGCCGGAGGGCCTGAAGGTCGGGCAAAAAGTTGTGAGCGGGCCGGACGCCGATATTCTCGTGGGCAACGCTCTGCCGCTGCGCAATATTCCGCCTGGCACGTCCATCCACAACCTGGAGCTCAAGCCGGGCAAGGGTGGCCAGATGGTGCGCTCGGCGGGCGGTGCGGCGCAACTGGTCGCAAAGGAATCCGATTACGCGCTGGTGAAGCTGCCCTCGGGCGAGACGCGCAAAATTTCGCAGGATTGTATGGCGACGATCGGGCAAGTCGGAAACCTGGATCACGAAAATGTCACAATCGGCAAGGCGGGACGCTCGCGCTGGCTGGGAAAGCGTCCACACAATCGCGGCGTATCGATGAATCCAGTGGATCATCCGCACGGTGGTGGCGAAGGAAAGACTTCAGGCGGGCGGCATCCGGTAACGCCGTGGGGTCAGCCGACACGCGGGTACAAAACGCGGAATAACAAGCGGACGGATAAGTTTATTGTGAACCGGCGGAGCAAATAGCTTATGGCACGTTCAACAAAAAAAGGCGCGTGGGTGGATGCGTTCCTGATGGCGCGGGTCGAAGGGATGAATTCGCGCAACGAGAAGAAGGTGTTGCGCACCTGGTCGCGGCGTTCGACCGTGGTTCCCGAGATGGTGGGCCATACCATCGCGGTGCACAACGGTAAGAAATTCATTCCGGTTTATGTGACGGAGAACATGGTGGGGCACAAGCTGGGCGAGTTCAGCTTTACCCGCAACTTCAAGGGCCACTCCATGCGGGCGGCGACGGAAGTTGCCGCGAAGCCGGCGGGCATTCCGGGCGGGCCAGGAGCGATTACGCCATCGGCTCCTGCGGCGCCGAAGGCATAAGGAAATCAGCTTCTGGCTACTAGCTTCTGGCTATTAGCTGGGACGATTCGAAATGGATGTACGTCGGTAGTCTTTTGCTCCTAAGTTTTAGCTAGGAGCTAGGAGCGAGTAGCTAACATGGAATTCAGAGCGGAAATGCGTTACTTGCGAGTCTCGCCGCAGAAGGCACGCCTTGTGCTGGAATTGATTAAGGGGCGCAAGGTGGAGGACGCGCGCAACACGCTGTTGTTCACCAAGAAGCGGGTCGCGGCGCACGTGGGCAAGCTGTTGCAGTCGGCGCTCGATAACGCGAATTTTCTCAGCACCGAAAAAGGGCTGGATGTTGAACTCGACAATCTGTACGTGAAGAACGCGATTGCCAACGACGGGCCGCGCATGAAGCGCATCCGTCCAGCGCCGCAAGGACGTGCATTCCGTTACGTGCGGCGGATCGCGCACATCACGCTGGTGCTGGCCGAGCGCGGCACGAATTCCACACGCCAGGCGGGTGATGGCAGGACGGCGAGCCCGGCGGCTCCGGCCAAGCGGCGGGCACCGGTGGCGAAGAAAGCTGCAGGCAAGACTGGCAAGAAAAAGGCGGCTGCGAAGTAACGGCAAAAAGCAGGAATGACACGGGTTTTGGTTTGGGATTGATTTAGGAGAAGCAATGGGACAAAAAGTCCATCCTTATGGTTTTCGTCTCGGCTACACGAAGCCGTGGAAGTCGCGCTGGTTCGTGGAGAGGGACTACGACAAGCTGCTCTATGAAGACGTCAAGCTGAAGAACGAACTGAAGGACAAGCTGAAGTCGGCGGGCGTGAGTTCGATTGAGATTGAGCGGCCGGGAAACAAGCTGCGCATCATCATCAAGACGGCGCGGCCGGGAATTATTATCGGGCGCAAGGGCGCGGAAATCGACAAGCTGAAGGCCGACCTGCAGAAGCGGACGTCGCGCGAAGTGTTTGTCGACATCCAGGAAGTGCACAAGCCCGAGCTTGATGCGCAACTGGTTTCGGAGGCGATTGCGCTGCAATTGGAAAAGCGCGTGGGCTTCCGGCGTGCGATGCGCAAGGCAGTCGATTCGGCGCTGCGCTTTGGTTGCAAGGGAATTAAGGTTCGCGTGAGCGGACGGTTGAACGGAAACGAAATCGCGCGCTCGGAATGGTATCTGCAGGGACGTTTGCCGCTGCACACGCTGCGGGCCGACATCGACTACGGCTTCTCGGAAGCGCGGACGACGTATGGCGTGATTGGCGTGAAGTGCTGGGTTTACAAAGGCGAAATTCTGCCGACGAAGAAGCGCGAGCAGACGACGGGCGTGGGAGCGTTCTAGGCTTCGGACTGCACGGGCGAGTTCCGTGATATCCGATGACAAGCGGAAAAAGAGCTGACTTATGTTAATGCCGAAGAAAGTGAAGTATCGCAAGCAGCAGCGCGGTCGCATGACCGGCAAAGCCTGGCGCGGCAGCACGCTGGCGTTTGGTGACTTTGGCCTGAAGGTGCTCGAGCCGGGTTGGATTACCGACCGGCAAATCGAAGCGAGCCGCGTGGCCATGACGCGCTTTGTGAAGCGTGGCGGCAAGATTTGGATCCGGGTGTTTCCTGACAAGCCAGTCACGAAAAAGCCCGCCGAAACCCGTATGGGCAAAGGCAAGGGCGCTCCCGATCATTGGGTCGCGGTCGTGCGTCCAGGAAAAATCCTGTTTGAGATGGAAGGGGTCACGGTCGTGGATGCGACCGAGGCCATGCGGCTGGCGTCGCACAAGCTGCCGTTGCGGACGACGTTCGTGAAACGGGACGTGGCGCATTAGTGGCGCATTAGTAGACAGCGATCAGCTTTCAGCCGTCAGCTATCAGGAAAAGCGGCCGGCGATGAAAGCTGAAAGCTGAGAACTGAGAGCGATTTATGGAAGCAGACAAGATCAGAAATTTGACAGACGCCGAACTGCAGCATCAGGGGCAGGATCTGGCGGACCAGCTGTTCAAGCTGAAGTTTCAGCTGAACATGGGGCAGACCGAGAGCTTGAAGAAGATTCGCGGCCTGCGCAAGGACATTGCGCGGGTCAAGACAGTGCTCGGCGAGCGCACGCGCGCCGCGGCCACGGAGAAGAAATGATGGCGGAAACCGCAAAATCTGCAACCCCCGCGGTCGAGCAGGTACAGGGGCGCCGCAAGGAAGTGGTAGGAGAAGTGGTTGCGAACCGCATGTCGAAAACCATCGTGGTGCAGGTGACGCGTAAGAAGGCGCACCCGTTCTACGGACGTGTGGTGGCGCGCAACAAGAAGTTTTACGCGCACGACGAGAAGAACGAGGCGCATGTGGGCGACGTGGTGCGGCTGCAAGAGACGCGTCCACTCTCGAAGTTGAAACGCTGGAAACTGAAAGACATTGTGCGCAAGACCGCGCTGGTGCCCGAGATTGTGCTGGATCATGACACCAAGCAGGCGTAGCGGCGCGGAAATATTGGAGATGAAGCCATGGCTGTGATGATGAGAAGTATGCTGGAGGTAGCCGACAATTCCGGCGCCCGCAAGTTGCAGATGATTCTGCCGCTGGGCGGCTCGACCGGTCTGAATGCAAGCCTCGGCGACATAATCACCGCCGCCGTAAAGGAAGCCGCTCCCGACGGACAGGTGCAAAAGGGCAAAGTGGTGAAGGCGGTGATTGTGCGGACCCGCAAGGAGCACCGGCGGCGCGATGGCACTTATATCCGCTTTGACCAGAACGCGGCCGTGCTGATCAACGACGCGGGCGAGCCGGTTGGGACGCGCGTGTTTGGTCCAGTGGCGCGCGAATTGAGGGAGAAGAAGTTTTTGAAGATCGTTTCGCTGGCACCCGAAGTCATTTAGTATCTAGTACCTAGTATCGAGAAAAAGCGAAACAAGAAACGGGAATTGAGAACTGCGATGCGAACTGTCAGCACAGTACACAAGCGAGTGGATATCCGGCGCAACGATACCGTGAAGGTGATCACCGGGCGCGATAAGGGCAAGGAGGGACGCGTGCTGCGCGTGTTTCCCGACGACAGCAAGCTCCTGGTGGAGCACGTAATGCTGGTGAAAAAGCACGTGCGCCCGAACCCGCAGCGCAACATAGCCGGCGGCATTGCCGAGCAGGAAAGCCGTATTGCGTATTCGAACGTGCAACTGGTTTGCCCGACCTGCGGGCCGGTGCGGATCGGACACGAAGTGCGCGGCGACAGAAAAGTCCGCGTGTGCAAGAAGTGCGGAACGACGCTGGATAAATAAGCTGTCAGCTCTCAGCCATCAGCTTTCAGCTTGTGGCCGATGATGCTGGCAGCGTGATGAAACTTTAAGTCTCACGCAGCGGTACACGCAGGAAGCTGAGAGCTGACGGCCGATAGCTTCTTGCAATCCGACACCGTGGGAGGAAGTTGAAGAGACGCGATGGCGAAAGATAAAGAGAAGAGAGTATCGAAGGACGCGGCGCAAGAGCAGAAGGCTCCGGCACAGGCGCATCACAGCGCCAAAGAGCAGCCGCGGCTGCGGGCGAAGTTCGAGAAGGAAGTTGCGCCGGCTCTGTTGAAAGAGCTGGAGCTGAAAAACTCGATGGCTGTGCCGCGGCTGAACAAGATCGTGGTCAACATGGGCATGGGCGAGGCCACGCAGAACTCGAAGATTATGGACCCAGCAGTGAACGAGCTGGGGCAGATCACCGGGCAGAAGCCGATTGTGACGAAAGCGAAGAAGTCGATTGCCGCCTTCAAAGTGCGCGAGGGACAAGCCATTGGAACCATGGTGACGCTTCGCGGTGACCGCATGTACGAATTTCTCGACCGGTTGGTGAACATCGTTCTGCCCCGCGTGCGCGACTTTAAGGGTGTCTCCACCAAGTCGTTCGACGGGCGTGGCAACTATACGATCGGCCTGCACGACCAGTTGATCTTTCCCGAGATTTCTTACGAGAAGGTCGACAAGTTGAAGGGAATGAACGTCACGATTGTGACCACCGCGGCAAACGATAATCAGGCGCGGACGCTGTTGAAGCATTTGGGCATGCCGTTCCGCACGAATTAAGGGTCGGAATGACGCTCGTAGATTTCTAGACAACGAAAGTTCTTTAAGGATTTCATGACTACAGCAAAGCGAGTGAAGGACGCGAAGATCGAGAAGAAGTTCGAGCTGGCGCGTAACGCGAAGGAAAAGACGCCGAAGTTTTCGACGCGCAGGCACAATCGATGCAAGATCTGCGGACGGCCGCGGGCTTATCTGCGGAAGTTTGGTTTGTGCCGCCTGTGTTTCCGGGGGCTCGCGTTGCGCGGGGAGATCCCCGGTGTTTCGAAGTCCTCCTGGTAGGGATGCGCACCAAGCGCGCGAGTTAGCATTCTCGCAAAGAACGCGAGAATGATCGCGCGGTGCGCTCAGGTCCTTCGCGAGACAAAAAGCGTCTCGCTCAGGATGACAAGCTGATGTGGTGGTAGGGAAGCTGCCGCAGGTTCTCCGCTGGTGCGGAGCGAACGGGTGGCGAGAGGAGAAGCAAACGATGAGGTTGACCGATCCGGTCGCAGACATGCTGACGAGGGTGCGCAACGCGCTGCAGGCGCGGCACCAGAAGGTGGACGTTCCGGCTTCCAGGCTGAAGGTGGAGATTGCCCGCATCCTGAAGGAAGAAGGGTACATCTCGAATTTCAAGGCCACGGAAGAAGAAGGCCACAAGATTATCCGGATCTATTTGAAGTACGGCGCGCACAACGAGGCGGCGATCTCGAAGGCGGAGCGGGTGTCGCGCCCCGGCTGCCGCGTGTATGTGAGGCGCAGCGAAATTCCCCGGGTGCTCGGCGGCATGGGCATCAATATTCTAACCACGCCACGCGGGGTCATGACCGGGCGCCAGGCACGCAAGGAAGGTGTTGGTGGCGAGTTGTTGTGCGAGATTTGGTAAGGCAGCTTTTAGCTACTAGCTTCTGGCTGCTAGCTAATCACGCTGCGAGAAATGATCGGACGAACGAAAGAGTAAATCACTGATGAAGCTCCTGGATAGAAGCCAGGAGCTAGAAGCTAGAAGCTCTTATGTCACGAATTGGAAAAAAGCCGATCCCGATCCCCAAGGGGGTGACGGTAAGATTAGAGGGCAGCACGGTGATTGTGCAGGGGCCCAAGGGTAAGCTCGATACCGTTCTGCCTACCGGCATTAAGGTGGAGCAGAAGGACGGGAATATTGTGGCCATCCGCGAAAACGATTCGCAGGCGGCTGTGCACGGACTGGCGCGCGCGCTGGTGAACAACGCCGTAGAAGGCGTGACCAAAGGCTGGACGCGCGAGCTGGAAATCGTTGGCATCGGCTACCGCGCCGAGATGAAAGGCAAGGGGATGGTGGTGTTCAGCCTGGGCTATTCCCATCCCATCGAGTATCCGTTGCCGACCGGCGTGGACGCTGCAGTCGACCCGAAGCAGACGCGAGTCACGCTGAGCGGAATCGACCGGCAGCAAGTGGGACAGGTAGCGGCGGAAATGCGCTCGCTGCGTCCGCCCGATCCGTACAAAAACAAGGGCGTGCGTTACGCGGGCGAGCGGTTGAAGAAGAAGGTAGGCAAGACCGGAGCGAAGTAGCGGCGCTTTGCGGGCGTGAGCGAAGCGGGAGCCCGCAGCCGCTATCCTGAACGAAGTGAAGGATCTCCCGCATGCCGGGTGAAGGATAACGAGCGATGTTTACGAAGAAATCGAAGAACCAGAAGCGCGGGCACATTCACGAGCGCATCCGCAAGAAACTGCAGGGCACGGCGGAGCGGCCGCGGCTGAACGTGTATCGTTCGTTGAATCACATTTATGTACAGGTTATCGATGACCTGCATGGACAGACGCTGGTTTCGGCGAGTTCGGCCGAGGGAAAGAAAGAAGACCGGCGCACTGGTGGCAACGTCGCTGCTGCGAAGACGGTGGGTAAAACCATCGCGGAGCGCGCCAAAGCAAAGGGTGTGAACCAGGTCGTGTTTGACCGCGGCGGCTACATTTACCACGGACGAGTGAAGGCGCTGGCCGATGCGGCGCGCGAAGCGGGATTGCAATTTTGAAGAACAGCTTCTAGCTTCTAGCTGCTAGCTAATCCCGAACGGGTGGCTAGAAGCTAGGAGCCAGAAGCTAGAAGCTAGGAAAAGAATGCCAACAGTAATTAAGAAGCTCGATGCCAATTCGTTTCAGTTGAAGGACCAGGTGGTCGCGATCAACCGTGTCACGAAAGTGGTGAAGGGTGGCAAGAACCTTTCGTTCGCGGCGCTGGTGGTGGTAGGCGATCCTTCGGCGGCGGTGGTCGGCTACGGGTCCGGCAAAGCGAAAGAAGTGCCGCAGGCCATTCGCAAGGCGATTGAGTCGGCGAAGAAAAGATTGATCAAGGTGAATCTGACACAGACCAGCATTCCGCATCTCGTGCTGGGACGCTATGGTTCGGGCAAGGTCTTGCTGAAGCCCGCTCCGGAAGGCACGGGAGTGATCGCGGGCGGCGCGGTGCGCGCCGTGATGACATCGGTGGGAGTGCAGAACGTGCTGACCAAATCGATTGGCACCACCAATCCGCATAATGTAATCAAAGCGACTTTCGATGCGCTGATGAGCTTGAAGAATCGCGAAAGTGTGGCCGCAATGCGCGGCAAGACAGTGCAGGAGCTGTAACGGGTCTTAGGTGATAGGTCGTAGGTGTTGGGTTTCCCGAGACCTGAGACCCATCACCTGATAATGTGGTTCGAGATTGAAGAACTGGCCGTTGGTAAGCTCACCTCCGGCGACTGAGGGTTTAGAGATGACTACAAAGAAACCGAAAGCGGTTGCCGGAAAGATACACCTGAAGTGGGTGGTCTCTGCCATTTGTGCCCCGGTGAAACAAAAGCTGGTGGTCAAGGGATTGGGATTCACGCGGTTGAATCAGGTGATCGAGCGTCCCGACAACCCTGCGATTCGTGGCATGATAGCGAAGGTTCCGCATCTGGTTGAGATTTTGAAGGGCTAGCTGGTGTTTTGAGTCTTAGGTGTTAGGTCTTGGGCGTTCGGTTTCCTAAGACCTAACTCCCAAGACCTACGACCCGAGACGGTAGTCGAGAGCTTATTTATGAATTTATCCAACATTCGAGCACCGAAGAAGGCGTCGGAAAAACGCAAGCGCGTTGGGCGCGGCATGGGCTCCGGCATGGGCAAGACGTCCACGCGCGGACATAAGGGGCAACGCTCGCGCACCGGTATGCGGCTGATCCGCGGTTTTGAAGGCGGCCAGATGCCGCTGCACCGCCGCATGCCGAAGCGCGGCTTCACCAACATCTTCCGCAAGGAATTCAACATCGTGAGCCTCGAGCGGTTGTTGGAGCTGGGCGAGGAATTGCTGGCTTCGCCAATCACTCCCGACGTGCTGCGCAAGGCGGGCGTGATCAAGGCGAAGCATCCGGTTAAAATTCTTGGAGATGGCGAGTTGACAGTTGCCATCACGGTGCATGCGCACAAGTTCTCCAAGTCGGCAGAAGAGAAAATCACCAAAGCGGGCGGCAAGGTTGAGGTCTTGCAGTAATGTTTGAAAAGCTGGCGAACATCTTCCGTATCCCAGACCTGCGCAAGCGGGTTCTGTTCACGCTGGCTATGCTCGCAATCTACCGGCTGGGCGGACATCTTCCCACTCCTGGCGTGAACTTTCTCAAGCTGGAACAGTACTTCAATCAAAACGCGGGATCGCTTTTAGGTTTCGTGGATCTATTTTCCGGCGGCAATCTGCGCCGGCTGACCATCTTTGCCCTGGGCATCATGCCGTACATCACGGCATCGATCATCCTGCAGCTTTTGACCGTGGTGTATGAGCCCCTGGCCAAGCTGCAAAAAGAAGGCGAGATGGGGCGCAAGAAGATCACGATGTGGACCCGCTACATCACGATCATTCTCAGCGCGGTGCAGTCGTTCGGCATCGCCATCGGGCTGCAGAAAGCTGGCGACTTCGTGATTCACCCCGGTGTTCCATTCATCCTGATGACCATGCTGACCCTGACCACGGGCAGCGGATTCGTCATGTGGCTGGGTGAGCAGATCACGGACCGCGGCATCGGCAACGGCATGTCGCTGCTGATCTTTGCCGGCATTGTCGTGGGCTTGCCGCGTGGCGTGCAGGATCTTTTTGAGAAGGCAAAGAATGGCACATGGGGAGCGATCACTCCAGTGTTGATGGTCGGCCTCGTCGTCTTCATGATCGCGGTGGTGGCGTTCATTGTTTATGTCGAACGCTGCGAGCGGCGCATTCCCGTGCAGTATGCGAAACGTGTGGTGGGTCGCAAGGTGATGGGCGGGCAGTCGACGCACTTGCCGTTGCGGGTTAACGCCGGCGGTGTTATGCCGGTGATTTTTGCGTCTTCGATTTTGACCTTGCCGCAGACTCTCGGCTACGGTTTGCGCAACAGCCGTTACTTCGGCGATCTGGTGCGGTTGCTGGGTTGGGGTGAACCGCTATACACAGTGTTGTATGCGGTGGGCATTATTTTCTTCGCGTACTTCTACGTGTCGATTGTTTTTAATCCCAGCGAGGTCGCCGACAACATGCGGAAGTATGGCGGCTTCATTCCGGGTATTCGTCCGGGCAAGCGTACGGCCGACTACATCAACGAAGTGCTGACACGAATCACGCTGGTGGGTGCGCTTTATCTGATTATCATCTCCTTCATTCCTGAGTGGATGATCACCGGCGTTCACCTGAACCACTTGCCGTTCTGGCTGGGAGGTTCGTTGTTTGAGCGGCTTCCGGTGTGGGTGACGAACGGATTGGGAGTGAATTTTTATTTTGGTGGAACGTCGCTGTTGATCGTGGTGGGCGTGGCCATGGATACGGTGACGCAGATCGAGGCGCAGCTGATTATGCGCCACTACGATGGATTCACGCCGCGCAGTGGGCGGATTCGCGGCCGCCGCAACTGGTCGTAAGGGCAATTTGTAATTCAGTAATCGGGTAAGTGGGTAATTACAAAAACAGAACACAGCGTAGAAAATTGCCAGATTACCAAATTACTCGATTACAAATTCGACTGGGGTTGCTGCACTTGTTCTCGAACCGGAACAGTCTTGTGGGAGGCTGGCCCGGGGACACTGAGATCGGGAGGCTTTGGCCAACTCGATGGCGCAGGAAACCTCGCGTGACGTAGGTCCCGTGGTTTTGTTGGGGCCTCCGGGAGCCGGGAAGGGAACTCAGGCGAAGCGCATTATGGGGCGCTACGTGATCCCACAGGTCTCTACCGGAGACATCCTGAGGCAGAACATCGTTGACGGCACGGAACTCGGGGTGGCCGCAAAGTGTGTAATGGCCCGCGGCGAGCTGGTTTCCGACGATTTGGTCTGTGAAATGGTCCGGAAAAGGCTGATGGAGCCGGACTGCAAGCGGGGGTACATTCTCGATGGCTTTCCCCGGACGGTGGCTCAGGCCCGATGGCTGGATGCGTTGCTCCACGACAGGCTCTTTGACAACTCGCGCCCGACTCGCTCCTGGCCAATTGTGATCCGCCTGGACGTGGATTATAATCAACTATTGCTCCGGATCTCTGGACGCCGTTCTTGTCCCACCTGTGGGCGCATCTATAACGTCCACTCCCAGCGAGCCCATGTCTACGAAGTTTGCGATGTGGACGGATCGAAGCTGGTGACCCGCAATGACGACCGGCTCGAAGTGATTGGGCCGCGGCTGGCGGCTTATCAAGAGCTGACGACCCCTGTCGCGGACTATTACCAGCGCACGGGGAGATTGAATACAGTGAATGGTGACCGGCCGGTCGACGAAGTCACTACGGAGATTTTCCGGATTATTGAGGACCTTAGCGCTTAAAGAATGGCGATTGTTTGCAAGTCGGCGGCGGAAATTGAGCGGATGCGGCAGAGTGGCCGGATCGTTCGCGAGGTTCTGGATCATGTACGGTCCTTGGTAGCGCCCGGTGTTACCACGATGGATCTGGAGCGCGCGGCGGAAAAGAAGATTGCGGAACTGGGCGCCAAGCCGGCATTTAAAGGATATTACGATTTCCCCTGCGTGTTGTGCACGTCGGTGAACGAAGAGATTGTGCATGGAATTCCGTCTGAGAAGCGCGAACTGAAAGAGGGCGACATCGTATCGATCGATTGCGGAGTAGTGCTCGATGGATACTACGGGGACGCTGCGATTACTGTACCGGTGAGCGATTCGGTGAAACCTGAGTTACGCAAACTGTTGACCGTAACCGAAGAATCGCTTTACCGCGGCATCGAGCAGGCGCGGGTGGGAAATTCAGTGGGCGACGTTGGAGCGGCCGTGCAGGAACACGTGGAAGCGGCCGGTTTCAGCGTGGTGCGGGAATTCGTTGGGCATGGCATCGGGACGCGATTGCACGAGGAGCCCCAGGTCCCGAACTTTGGAGCGCGCGGGCACGGGGCGAAGTTACGCGAAGGCATGGTGATCGCGATTGAGCCGATGGTGAACTTCGGCAAGCCGGAAACGCGAGTGCTCGGCGATAAGTGGACGGCCGTAACGCTGGATGGCAGTTTCAGCGCGCACTTCGAGCATTGCGTTGCGGTGACGAAAGACGGGCCGGTGATTTTGACGAAATAAGCTTCTAGCTGCTAGCCCCTAGCTTCTAGCTAGGTCGGTTAGCGCTTGGCTAGAAGCTAGTAACTAGAAGCTAGGAGCGAATGAGTAAAGAAGACGCGATTGAAGTGATGGCGGTAGTGCTGGAACCGCTGCCTAACGCCATGTTCAAGGTTGAACTGGAGAATAAGCACCAAGTGCTGGCGCACGTTTCTGGCAAGATGCGCAAGAATTTTATTCGCATTCTGCCCGGCGACAAGGTCGCGGTGGAGCTTTCGCCCTACGACTTAAATCGCGGCAGGATTGTTTATCGCTATAAGTGAATTATGTGGGGACAGCCGCCCTCGGCTGTCCGCCGGGCGAAGCCCGGAGTTTGCTGAAGGCTGAAAGCTGACAGCTGAAAGCTGGTTTATGAAAGTAAGAGCATCGGTAAAGAAGATTTGCGACAAGTGCAAAGTCATCCACCGCAAGGGTGTGGTGCGGGTGATTTGCGTTAACACGAAACATAAACAGCGGCAGGGGTAAGAACGCTTTTAGCCAAAAGCCAAAAGCCAAAAGCCAAAGGCCAAAGGCCAAGAGCTAAAAGCTGGGAGAGGTTAAGAACATATGGCACGTATCGCAGGCGTCGACTTACCGCGCCAGAAGCACATTAACATCGCGCTGACCTACATTTACGGTATTGGTAATCCGCGTGCCGGAAGCATTCTCGATGAAGCCCAGGTGGACCCGATGAAAAAGGTTCAAGACCTGAGCGAAGAGGAAGTAAACCGCATCCGTACCGTGATCGAGGCGCAGGGATTGGTGGAAGGCGATTTGCGCAAGGAAGTTTCGATGAACATCAAGCGTCTCATCGAAATTGGTTCCTATCGCGGATTCCGTCACCGTCGAAATCTGCCGGTTCGCGGCCAGCGTACGCATACCAATGCTCGCACCCGCAAAGGACCGCGCAAAGGCACGATCGCGCAGAAGAAGAAGGCGACAGCAAAGACTTAAGAGCAGCTTCTAGCTCCTTGCTAGAAGCTAAGAGCTAGGAGCTAAGAGATACTATGGCAAAACCAGCAGCAGCGGGCGGCGCAGCCGCACCTGAGAAAAAAGGCAAGAAAAAAACCTTCAAGAAGAAGGAGCGCAAGCACGTTCCCCATGGACTGTGCTACGTGCAGGCGTCCTTCAACAACACGATCGTGACCATCACCGACATGAACGGCAACGTTTTGTCGTGGAAGAGTTCCGGGTCGTTGGGTTTCCGCGGATCGCGCAAAGGCACTCCATTTGCCGCGCAGCAAGCGGCGTCGAACGCGGCCAACATGGCGCGCGATCACGGCGTGCGCAGCGTGGACGTTCGAGTCTCCGGCCCTGGTTCTGGCCGCGAATCCGCAGTGCGCGCGCTGGCATCGTCGGGTATTGAAGTTCGGTCGATTCGTGACGTGACGCCGATCCCGCACAATGGATGCCGTCCGCCGAAGAGACGGCGCGTATAACTAAACCCAGCTTCTGGCTCCTAGCCGCTAGCTAAACCTGATTCGGTTTAGCTGTCAGCTAGAGGCTAGGAGCCAGAAGCTGATTTTTGTCCGGGACGAAGGGTGAAGCCAAACCTGTAAACCGGTCATCTAAAAGGAGAATAACTTGGCCCGTTACACCGATGCAGTTTGCCGTCTATGCCGCCGCGAGGGCATGAAGCTGTTCCTCAAAGGCGCAAAATGTTTCAGCGATAAGTGTCCCATCGAGAAGCGCAATTTCGCTCCCGGACAACATGGAAAGGACCGCAAGGCCAAGATTGTTGGCTACGGTCTGCAGTTGCGCGAGAAGCAAAAAGCCAAGCGCATCTATTTCACGCTGGAAGGACAGTTCCGCAATTACTTCGAAAAAGCTGCACGCACGCGTGGTGTTACCGGCGAGTTGTTGTTGCAGCAACTCGAACGGCGTCTCGACAACGTGGTTTTCCGTCTCGGTTTTGCGCAATCCCGACGCCAGGCGCGGCAATTGGTGCGCCACGGGCACGTCGCGGTCAACGGCAGGAAGGTCAATATTCCTTCTTTTGAAGTGAGTGCTGGCCACGAGATTTCGATCCGCGAGAACAGCAAGAAGCTGGTGGTGCTTGAGTTCGCGAAGGAATTTGCCAGCCACGGTACATTGCCCAACTGGCTGGAAGTGAATCGCGATAACTACACAGCGCGCGTGCTCTCATTGCCCAAGCGCGAAGATATTCAGTTGCCGGTGAACGAGCAGTTGATTGTGGAACTTTATAGCAAGTAAGACATTGAGCGATTGAGCCATCGGGTCATTGAGCGATTTCAAATCACTCAATCTCCCGATCACCACATCACTCATTTTCCGGTCCACATTCGAGCCAGATCAGCCTCTGCTGACGCCCGACCTGAATCCGGACCGATTCAGGGAGTCAGCACCGAGCCAAACGGCCGAAGGAGAAACAAATGCTTTGGAAAGGTTTTCAGAAGCCGAAACGTCTCGCAGTTGACACTTCCACTCTTACCGACAAGTACGGAATTTTCTGGGCGCAGCCCTTTGAGCGCGGCTTCGGCACCACTGTGGGCAACGCTCTGCGGCGCGTGCTGTTGAGTTCCATCGAGGGCGCTGCAGTTACCGCGGTAAAGATGGAAGGTGTTCTTCACGAATTTCAGTCGATCCCTGGTGTAGTCGAAGATGCGACCGATATCATCCTCAACTTGAAGCAGATTCCGTTCAAGCTGGCGGGCGATGCGCCGAAGGCGATTTATCTACGTGCCGATCAGCCCGGGGTGGTCACCAGCGGCATGATCGAAGCTGACGGAGATGTCGAGGTCCTTGACAAAGATGTTTACATCGCCACCGTCAGCGAAGGCGGCAAGCTCGACATGGAAATGCGTCTGAAGCGCGGACGCGGCTACACCTCCGCCGACAAGAATTTCGACGAAGATCTCGGCATCGGATTCATTCCCATCGATTCCGTGCACTCGCCGGTGCGCAAGTGCAACTACACCGTGGAAGCCGCGCGTCTCGGCCAGATCACCGACTACGACAAACTTACTCTCGAAGTGTGGACCAATGGTTCGATCACGCCCGCCGATGCAATCGGCCTTTCGGCGAAGCTGATCAAGGATCACATGAACATCTTCATCAACTTCGAGGAGGAAATCGAGACTGGCGTTTCGTCATCGGATGATCGCAAGCCGGAGATTCACAACGAAAATCTGAACCGCTCCGTCGAGGAGCTTGAGCTTTCCGTGCGCAGCTATAACTGCCTGAAGAACGCGAACATTCAGACCATCGGCGAATTGGTGCAGAAGACGGAATCGGAGATGCTCAAGACCAAGAACTTCGGCCGCAAGTCGCTGAACGAGATCAAGGAGATTCTCTCCTCGATGGGTCTCAGCCTGGGCATGAAGATCGACGAACATGGCAATGCGGTACCGGGGCCGACGTCGAACCTGGTTCTGCCAGCGTCAGCGTACGGTCCGGACGACGGACTATAGGGAAAAGTTTCAAGGTTTCAGAGTTTCAAGGTCGCAAAGAACTTGACTTGCAGGGATTGGCTTTGAAAGGGCGCGGCTTTTAGCCGCGCCGCCTTGAACTTAGAAAAATACGGGGCTTTAGCCCCTGAGGTTTCACGATGCGTCACAAAGTAGCGGGTTACAAACTCGGACGGAACACCTCGCATCGGCGCTCGCTGCTGCGCAACCTGGTCACGTCGGTGATCGTCGAGGAGCGGATCGAGACGACCGTTCCCAAGGCTAAGGCCGCGAAGCCCATCGTCGAGAAGATGATCACGCTCGGCAAGCGCGGCGACCTCGCGGCGCGCCGTCTGGCGTCTTCGTATCTGATGACCAACGAAGCGGTCGTGAAGTTGTTCGACACCGTGGGCCCACGCTTCGGCGATCGCAACGGCGGATATACGCGCATCATCCAGACGGGCTGGAATAAAGGCGACGGCGCCGACAAGGCGTTCCTGGAGTTGCTGGGGAGCGAGAAGGTGCTGGACGAAAAGCGCGAGAAGCGCGCCGAAGCCCGCGCCAAGAAGACTGCCGAAGCGCGCAAAGCTATGGAAGATGCCGAAGCGCAGGCGCAGCACGACGGCGGCGTCGAGCCGGTGAAGGAAGAATCCGAAGACAAGAAATAGTGTTGCATCGAGAAGGTTCAGAGGGGCACGGCGAAAGCCGTGCCCCTTTTTGTCGGTACCACAACCCCTTGTCATTCCTACGAGGGCGGAAGCCCGAGGAGGAATCTGCTTCCCGGCAGCGCCATAACGCCGCTCGTACATGTCCTTCCGCGGCTCCCCGCTGGTAATCTTGCCGTATGTTGCCATCCTTATAAACTTACTCGCAGGATGGGGTTCACTCGCACACAGATCGGGATTGCGGTAGGCGCTGGCGCGCTGCTGGTGTTGGTGTTTCTTGGCTACATCTGGTGGCTGAGCAATCAGGGACCGGTGCTGGCGCGGTCGGAAGACCACGACCCACTGACGGGGCTGCCGGTCAGCATCCGGATGAATCCGCTGCGCGACCGCACGATTGAGCACAGCGCCAATCTGTTTCTTCGCCAGTTGCGCGACGGACACTGCGACGAACTACTCTCCGGGTGGGAGCGAGACTATCGCAAGAAGTATGCGCACTTCATTTGCGATTCTGAAGGGAAGCATCCGTTGCTTTCCTGGGAGTTGGCGGAGTGGGAGAGCGCCCCCCCGCTGACCATTCTTCACTACCGCGGCAAGCGTCTGAGTCAAGCCGGCCAGCCTAGCACCTACAGGGAACTCTTCACAGTTACGACCGAGAATAAAGAAGGGCAGTGGGTGGTGACGAAGTACGACGCGATGTACTAATCGTCGCTGGTCGTTAGTCGTTGGTCGCTAGCCCTCAAGTCCAATGTCCAATCGCTCGTCCGTAATAGATATGGCGCGCCTCCGTGGTAAAAATAAGTAATGTCCTCGCCCGCCGAGCGTGAGCCTTCCGCTGCGCGCAACATCTACGTCTTCGGCGTCACTTCTTTTCTGAACGACACTGCCACAGAAATGGCGTATTGGGTGTTGCCGGCATTTCTGGCGTCGCTGGGAGCGGGGCAGGCGCAGTTGGGATTGATTGAGGGGGTGGCCGAGAGCGTGGCGTCGTTTGCCAAGCTCTTCTCCGGATATCTCACGGACCGCATCGAACGCCGCAAGCCGGTTGTGGTTGCGGGATATGCCGTCGCGAATGCCGTGAAGCCTTTGCTGGCTGTGGTTACGGCTTGGCCGCAGATACTGGCGATTCGCTTTGCGGATCGTCTGGCCAAGGGTGTGCGGGGCGCGCCGCGTGACGTGATGGTTGCCGAGTCGGTGCCAAAGAACCGGCTGGGCTCGGCTTACGGACTGATTCAGTCGATGGATTCGGCGGGAGCCATTGCGGGTCCCCTGGCTGCGCTGGTTCTGCTTGGGCGTTTTGGAATCCGCAGCGTGTTTTGGGCCGCAGCGGTGCCGGGAGCGCTGTGTGTATTGGTTGCGCTGCTGGGAATTCGCGAGACCAAGCGCCAGCCTAAGAAGATTGCTGCGGACATGACGACTGCCGAGGCCTCGGCGGACATAACCGATTATCGCGAGAATAGAAGCAGAGAAAATATAGCGCTCCCCGCCAGCTTCTATCTTGTAGTTATTGCAGTGACGCTCTTTTCTCTCGGCAATTCGAGCGATATGTTTCTGGTTCTGCGGGCGCAGAATGTTGGCATCGCGGTGGCCCTCGCACCGCTTCTCGGTCTGGTCTTCAACATTACGTATACACTCGCGTCCTGGCCTGCGGGATGGTTTAGCGATCGCGTGTCGCGGCGGCTTGTAGGTTCGGTGGGCTACGTGATTTTTGCCGCGGTTTATTTTGTGTTTGGCCGCGCGCCATCGACGTTGGCGATCTGGATTGCGATGGCGGTATACGGTTTCTATTACGCTCTCACACAGCCGGTACTGAAGGCACTGGTGGTTGAGACAGTTGGGAAAAACGTGCGCGGTCGAGCTCTGGGGATTTATTTTTTCGTGACCAGCGTGGCCACTTTAGCGGCGAGCCTGATTACCGGCGAACTGTGGAAGCATTTCGGCGCGGCGATCCCGTTTTATTTTTCGGCGGCGATGGCGCTGGTCGCCGCGGGACTTTTGCAGGGTGCACGACGGGAGCGCGTTGCTGGCAATGACATCTAACCTGCTGTAGCGCAGCGCCCGGATATATCCGTGGCTGAAGCCGGTGTTCTTAGCGGTCTAGTACCGCACGAATAGAGCCGACCTCTTCGCCAGCTTCTTCCACCACAGAAAAACCAAAATTTGAGCCGCGATGCCAGCGCAGGTATCGAGCACGACATCGCTCACCGCGCCCGTTCGCGAGGGAATGAAGCTTTGGTGCCACTCGTCGAGGCTGGCGACGAGAGCTGTGCCCAGAATTGCGATCGTTGCCCAGCGCAGCGTCCACCGCGCGCTGGACATGACGGGCAACGTGGCACGCCAGGCGCGGAAAAGAAGGAAGCTGAGTGTGGCGTAACCAATGACGTGACCGGTCTTGCGAATGTAGAAGTGCCAGTACTCGAAGCGGATCCAATCCATGTCAAAAAGGAAGTGCAGGATGGGATAGAGAATCCGGCTGGTGTTGTGGGCGGAAAGATAGGCAGTGGATTCGATGGCGATCACAATCAGCCACAGAATCGCGGCGATCCAAGCCTTCAGAACTTCGTGGCGATTGGAATTCAAGAGCAAGAGTCGGGATGCGCCCGACTGGACCGCCAACTGCTGTCCCCATCGGAGCTGCAACGCTCCGAATTATTCGATGGCATAGTTTGGGGCCTCGCGAGTGATCATGACGTCGTGGACATGGCTCTCGCGAAGTCCTGCGCCGCTGATGCGCACAAAGCGCGTTTTTTGCAAGAGTTCGGCAATGGTGGCGCAACCGCAGTAGCCCATGCCTGATTTCAATCCGCCGACCATCTGATGCACGATCATTGCGACCGAACCGCGGTAGGGGACGCGGCCTTCAATGCCCTCGGGCACAAGTTTGCCGAGGCGGTTGGAATCGCCGTCATTGGAAGAAACGGCGGCCGATGAATCGGATTCGGAATTCTGAAAATAGCGTTCGCTGGAACCTTGCGCCATTGCGCCGAGCGAGCCCATGCCGCGATAGGACTTGAAAGAGCGGCCTTGATAAAGAATCAGCTCGCCGGGGCTTTCGTCGGTGCCGGCGAAAAGTGAACCGATCATGACCGCACTTGCGCCGGCTGCCAGCGCCTTCGTGATGTCGCCGGAATATTTGATGCCGCCGTCAGCAATGATGGGGATGCCAGCATCTTTGGTGGCACGGAATGCTTCGGCAATCGCGGTGATCTGCGGCACTCCGGCGCCAGTTACGACGCGCGTCGTACAAATAGAGCCGGGACCGATACCGACTTTGATGCCGTCCGCTCCGGCGCGGGCCAACTCGCATGCGCCATCGAAGGTGGCGACATTGCCCGCCAGTAGCTGCATTTCAGGTAGCTTCGATTTCACCAGCTTCACGGCATCGAGCACTTTGGTGGAATGTCCGTGAGCGCTGTCGATGGCAAGGACGTCAACTTTCATTTCCGCAAGCGCCTGCGCCCGTTCCAAAAAATCTCCGGTAGCGCCGATCGCTGCGCCGACTCGCAACCTGCCCTGAGGATCCTTGGCTGCATTTGGATATTTCAGTTTCTTCTGAATATCTTTTACGGTGATCAGTCCCTTAAGGTTGTACTTGTCGTCGACGACAAGTAATTTTTCGACGCGGTGCTCGTGGAGAATCTCCTCGGCATCTTCGAGCGTGGTCCCCACGGGAACCGTGATGAGATTTTTCTTGGTCATCACTCGATCGATGGGAATATCGAAGCGGGATTCGAAGCGGAGATCGCGGTTGGTGAGAATGCCGACCAGTTTGCCGTGCTCGGTGATGGGCACTCCGGAAATCTTGTACTTGCGCATGACCTCGAGCGCGTCGCTGACCTTGTCGGTGGGCGACATGGTCACGGGATCGACGATCATGCCGCTCTCAGACCGCTTCACTTTATCGACTTCATTGGCCTGCTGCTCGATCGAGAGATTGCGATGAATAATGCCAAGGCCGCCTTGTTGCGCGATCGCGATCGCCATGTGCGATTCGGTGACGGTGTCCATGGCGGCGCTGACGATAGGAATATTCAGGACGATGTTGCGGGTGAGATGAGTCTGGGTTGTGGCGGTCGCGGGAACTACGTCGGAACGTGCGGGGAGGAGAAGAACGTCGTCGAAGGTAAGAGCTTCGGGTACGGGAAAATGAATCATAAGTTTCTCGGAAATTCTCCCAAGTGTGCGAGTGTTTCTTTATTCTAGAGAGGAGCGGGGATTCAGGCAAATGGGTCGCTGTGCTGATATTCCTGGAGTGGAACTTCCCTCCGCGGTCGCTAAGTTTCTAGTTCTAGTTCACCGTAAGCGGCGCGGTAACGCTGCCGATCTTGCCCGTGACGTTGTCGCGAATCACGACGCGGACTACATAGGTTCCGTGGCCGAGTTCCAACGCGTTCTTCATGTCGATCCCGCTGCTACGCAGCGAGGCCATTTGTCCGTCGGGTACGGCTGTGTTGACGGCCTTTCCGACAGTCTTAGTGGCTTTGCCGGTTTTGCCGTCGGTGAGGTAAGCGATGGCAGCAAAGTCGAAGTTCAGATGGTTCTGTCCATTGCGGCTTTCGATGGTCAAGCCATCGGCCGGCATATGCACGAGGAATTCCGCTTTCTTATTGGTGCCTTCGCCGGAAGTTCCCAGCCACTTCAAGCTCAATGGAACTCCCGTGCCGTCGATGGGAGACCTAAGAGCGTAGGTCAAGTCCGAGCTGCGCGTCACATCGGGATTCATGGTTGCGTTAGTGACGAAGAAGCCTTCGCGAGCGCGGACTTCGGCGTCCTTCTTATCCACTTTAACCTTGAGCTGACGCCAGCCAGAATTGTTGCTGTGTGTATCGAGGTAGTAGCTGGCGAGGTAGTAGGAAGACGCATCGTCAGCCGCGCGTTTCAAGCTGGATGCCAGATCGTTTGTGTTGTAAAAAGCCTTTCCACCGGTCATATCCGCGAACTGGTTGAGCGTATCGATGGTCGACTGTTGGAACCCTGTGCGGTTGGAGATCTGCTGCGTGATCGCCGCCCCGTGCGGGCCACCTGTATCGCCGGCGACGGACTCGGCATTGCCCATCGGAGAGTTGCTTACCAAGCCGCGAATGTCCACCGGATAAACCGAGACTTGGGCGGCGTCCAGAGCCTGCATGGTGCGCTCGTAGAGCGAGGAAAGATTCCGGCTGGGGACCGCTGCCGGGGAGGAGATTGTGAAAGGGAATCCGCCGGTGGCCCAGATCAGCGACTTGCGTCCGGGGACTCCCGAAAGAGACCACGCAATTTCCAGGAACGCGTTCAGCGTTTCTTCGATGGCTCTTGGCTGCTCGAACCGAGCCGAAATAGTGCCGCCGTATGCGATAAAGGCAGCGGCGGCGACGTAAGGTCTGTCGAGGTTAGTGGGAACCTCGGGAATATCTCCTACTGCCGCCTTGGCCTGCACATCCGGGTCGAGACCCGGCTTGGCAGGGATTTCCCCGCTTGCCTTTTTCAGCAGTTGAACGAGTTGTTCGCGATCGCTGGTCAGTCCCTGGACAACTTTGAGACCGCGACTGGTCATGACCATGAGCGCCAGAATCTGGCCGGAGTCGAGATTGTCGGCCAGATATCGGATTAATGCGCGTCGGCCCGTGTATTGGTCAAGAAAGGGAGTGTTGATGGTATCGAGAGCGATGACCGTGACCGGTCGCGGTTGCTGATCCGTCAAAGCAAGGTTGGTGAACTCTCCAGGCTTTGGCGGGGCCACCGGGAGTTTCGTGGCCGTGGTGACGATCTCTTCAAGCGTCGCGACCTTCTGCTCTTTTCCATTCTCAAGGACGTGGAAATCTTCCTTGGTCAGGCTGTGAACGTGGTTGCCCGACTTATCGGTGACCACGATCGGAACCTGAATCAGAATCGTCTGTGTCCTGAACTTGATCTTGCCTTCCTGGTCGGCCGTGTTGGTTGGAACTGCCGCCGTCCTGACACTGACGTTAGTATCTGACAAAGGCACCAAGGAGGGATCGCTTGCGCCCGAGGTGGCAGGCGAGGAAATGTCGCCAGTTTGTGCCCTGGCCGCAACGGAGAATAGAAGAAGACTAGAGGTCAGAAGCTGGCGACGGAACATGAACTCCTCCAGCGCGGTTCTAGTTCACGGTCAGCGGCGCGGTAACGCTGCCGATCTTACCGGTCACGTTGTCCCGTACTACCACGCGGACCACGTAGTTTCCCGGACCAAGTTCCAGCGCGTTTTTCATGTCGATTCCGGCGGCGCGCAAAGATGCCATCTGTGCATCGGGCACAGATGTGTTGACCTCCTTGCCAAAAGTCTTGATCGGCTTGCCAGCCTTGCCATTGTCGACATAAGCGGCGGCAGCGAAATCGAAGTTGAGGTGGTTCTGTCCATTGCTGGCTTCAATCGAGATGCCGTCAGCGGGCATGTGAATCATGAACTCAGTCTTTTTGTTTGCGCCATCGCCGGATGACCCCAGCCACTTCATGCTGACCGGTACGCCTGTGCCTTCAATCGGCGAACTCAGGGCATAAGTCAAATCGGTGGTACGGGTTTCGTCGAGATTCATGCTGGCGTTGGTGACGAAGAACCCTTGCCGGGCACGAACCTGCGTGTCCGGTTTATTGACCTTGACCTTGATTTGCCGCCAGCCTGCGTTGGTGTTGTGGGTGTCGAGGTAATAACTGGCAAGGTAGTAGTCGGAGGCGTCGTCAGCGGCGCGCTTGAAGCTCGAGGCCAGATCGTTCGTGTTGTAGAAAGCTTTTCCGCCGGTCATGTCGGCGAATTCGTCGAGAGTCATCAGAGTTGATTGCAGATACCAGTCACGGTTTCTCTGCACGGTTCCGCGTCCTGTATTGCCGCCACCAGTTCTTCCCGCGACGGACACGGCGCTGCCATTGGCGGAGTTGGCCACCAGGCCTCGAATATCGACCGGGTAAACTGAGATTTGCCCGGTCGTCAGGGCTTGCATAGTGCGCTCATAGAGCGGAGACATGTTCCCGCCGGGAAGCTGTTGCGGAGTGGAGATTTCAAAAGGAAATCCGCCCGTCGCCCAAATCAGAGATTTGCGTCCGGGCACCCCAGAGAGAGACCAGGCGATCGACAGGAAGGAGTTCAGCGTGTCTCGAATGGCTTCTTGCTGAGCATAACCCGCGAAAAGTACATCGGGGTATGCAAGGAAGGCATTCACGGCAGCTTGGGGGTTGGCAGTTGCACCGGAAGGCACAACACCAAGGTCAGGCAGATGTCCTTCTGCAGCGGCTGCCTGCGCGTCGGGACCGAGGCCATTATCTTGACTTAACCCCTGCAGGGGAGGAATTTCTCCACTCGCCTGTTTTAAGATCTTGACCAATTGTTCGGTATCGCCCGTTAGCCCCTGGACTACTCTCACGCCATTACTGCCCATGATCATCAGAGCGACTACCTGGCCAGAATTTATATTGTCGGCTAAAAACTTGATCAACTCGCGCCGACCGTTGGCCTGATCCAGAAAAGGAGTATTAATGGTGTCGAGAGCGATCACCGTAACGGTGCGCGGCTGCTGATCGGACAATGCCAGGTTGCTAAATTCGCCTGGTTTAGAAGTCACAGCGGGAAGCTTTGTGGTCGCGGCAGTAATCTCTTCGAAGGTGGAGATTTTCTGTTCCTTGCCGTTCTCGAGGACGTGAACGTCATCCTTGGTTAATCCGTGAATGTGATTCCCAGCCTTGTCGGTCACGACGAGGGGGACTTGAATCAGGATAGATTGAAGATGGAACTTGACCTTGCCTTCCCGATCGGCCGTGGGCGCCGATGCTTCACCGGGCCCAAAACTGGCATTGGATCTTGCGACCGAAGAATTAACGTTCGGACTGATGCTACCGCCAGGTGCACCCGGGTTAGTGCCGGGGCGCTGTGCCAGAGCTGAAACGGAAAAGGTCACAAGGCAGAAAAACAGGGAAGAGAACCCGCGGGAAGACATGGAGTACCTCCAAATTCCGATGAAACATTATATTCCTCAACTCAAGTTGAGCGGTTATGTTGCGCGGAAGAACGCGAGAAATGCAAAACATCATTGGATGCCGTGCCGGATCGCCGCCGATTTTCTCCACGAAGGGCGGTTTGTCTTTTACCCTTGCCCAGCGTATATTAGAGAACTGAGAACTGTTGTGTAGTACCGGCGTTTGGCGAAGCACACCAGTGGGCGCAAGCCCACTTTTTACTTGCAGGGAAGTTCGCTGAAGCCGGTTGAGATGCAAGTTATTGGATACATGGCACTTGATCTTGATCGAGTACGTGAAATTGCGGAGCGTGTAGCCACCTCCAGCGGGCTAGAGGTGGTCGATGTAGAGTTTCGCGGGAGTGGTTCAGCCCGAATGTTGCGCGTGTTTCTCGATAAACCCGGGGCGGCGAGTAGAGATCTGTTGGCCGGGGTAACGCATGGAGACTGCGCCAACTTCAGTCGCGAATTTGGCACCATCCTCGATGTAGAGGATGCAATGCCGGGCAGCTATACGCTGGAAGTTTCATCACCGGGGTTGGACCGGAAGCTGACGCGGTCGGCAGAGTTCGAGCGCTTCGTCGGCAGCCGGATGAGGGTGATGACGCGGAATCCAGTGAACAACAACCGGCATTTCGAGGGCCGGCTGGAAAGTTTTCACGATGGACGTCTGACGCTGGACGTGAGTGTGGCGAGCAAGAAATCGCGCAAGAAGATGGGCGCGGCAGGAGTTGAAGAAGGACAGAAGATCGGGATTGAGTTCGCCAACGTGGAGAAGGCGAATTTGGTTCCGGAAATCTAGAAGCGGTCTTGGGCCATAGGTGTTAGGTCTTCGGGTTTTTGCCTAAGACCTAAGACCTGCAATACGCAGTCGGCTTCATAACGGAATATTTTTATGGCAAGTGAGCTCTACAACACGATCGACGCGTTGAGTCGCGAGAAGGGCATTGATCCGCAGATTGTGGTGAGCGCGGTGGAAGACGCCATTGTCATGGCGACGCGCAAATACTACAAGACGCAGGAAAATCTTCGCGCCGTGCTGGACAAAGAGACCGGCAAGATCAACGCCTACGCGGTGAAGACTGTGGTGGAGACGCCAGAGCAGGTGGAAGATCCGGTGCTGCAGATCACTCTCGAAGATGCGCGTAAAGCCGATCCGAATTTAGAAGTCGGCGGAGAGCTGCGGATTCCGAAAGTTACAGAAGGAATCCTGGGACGCATTGCCGCGCAACTGGCGAAGCAGGTGATCTTCCAGAAGGTGCGCGAGGCGGAGCGCGACACGGTTTACAACGAGTACATCGGGCGCGTAGGCGAAGTGGTGAATGCAACCGTGAAGCGCGTGGAAGGTCCGGATGTGATCTTCGACATCGGCAAAGCGGAAGCGCGCATGCCGCGCAAGGAGCAGTCGCGCCTGGAGTCCTTCGCCATCGGAGAGCGCGTGCGCGTGGTCATTGCGCGAGTGGAAAAAGCTTCGAAGGGTCCGGGCGTAGTTGTATCTCGCGCCGTGCCGGATCTGGTGCAGCATTTGTTCCAGACCGAAGTGCCGGAGATCTACGATGGCACGGTGGTGATCCGCGCGATTGCGCGCGAAGCTGGCGAGCGCACAAAAATCGCGGTCATGTCCAAGGATAAGGACGTGGATGCCGTGGGCGCGTGTGTGGGAATGAAAGGCATGCGGGTGCAATCAATCATCCGCGAACTTCACGGAGAAAAAATTGACATCATCGAGTATCACGAAGACGCCGTAACCTTCGCCGAGAAAGCGTTGCAGCCGGCGAAAGTAAGCAAGGTAACGGTGGTCGATTCCGGCGGCAAGCACCTCGAAGTGGTAGTCGACGACAGCCAGCTTTCTCTCGCGATCGGCAAGAAGGGCCAGAACGTCCGTCTCGCCGCGAAGCTCTTGGGCTGGAAAATCGACATTAAGAGCGAAGAAGAAAAGCGGCAGGAAGTGGAGCAGCAGATGTCGGCGATGGTTCCGCAGACCGCCACACCGCTCGAAAGTGTGCCGGGCCTGGGCGAGGGGCTTGTGGAGAAGTTGGGTGCTGCCGGCATAACTACTGTGGAAGCGCTGGCCGATATGACGCCGGAGCAGCTTGAGGCGATTGAGGGTATCGGGCCGAAGACGGTGGAAAAAATCAGCCTGGCGGTGAATAATTACTTTGCCAGCCTGGAGCAGGGCTCGGCTGAGGGCGAGGCGGTCGAGGCTGTGGCTGCAGGCGAAGTTGCCGAGGGTGAGGTTGCCGCGACGGAGCCAGCTGAGGCCGGCGCTGAAGATATCACTGCGGAGATCGCCGTGGTTGGCGAAGAAGCCGCTCCAGAATCGGCTAGCGAATCAGAAGCTATCGGAACAGAAGAGAACGAAGGGAAGGCGGAGTCTGCCGACGAGCAGTCGGAAGAGAAATCTGCCTCCGAAACCCGAGAATAAATGATGGCACGCTGGGATAGGTTCGAAGGCGTGGGACCGAAGGAACTTACTCCGTGAGGTCGCAATGAAGACCTAACTAAAACGCGGAGAATGAAAGGCCGGATGAGTAAGGTTCGAATCAACGATCTAGCCCGAGAGCTGGAAGTCAAGAGCAGAGCTATCCTCGATACACTTGCGCTGGTGGGAGTGACGGAGAAGAAGACGCACTCCAGTTCTCTGGAAGAGCACGAAGCGGAGAAAGTGCGGGTCTACATCCGCTCCGCGGGGGAAAGTTCGTCCCAAGCCGGCAGGAGCAGTTCACGCACCGGTCGCGGCGAAGAAGAAATCAAAACCAAGATTGATCTGTCGCACATTTCGCGTCCCGGAGATGTGCTGAAGGCGATCACACAGAAAAAGGAAGCTGCCGCGCCCCCGGTGGTGGTGCCGCGTCCAATTGCCCCGCCCCCGCCGAGTGCTCATGTTGCACCTACAGTAGAAAAACCTGCCGCACCTCAGACTACCGTTAGTCGTCCGCTGACCGTGTCTCCTGTTGCGCCAGCTGCCGCGCCGCCGATAGCTCCCGTTCTGCAGCCACGGCCCGTCGTTGCGCCTCCAGTGGAGAGAACTAGTGTCTCGCCTCCTGCAGCATCGACGCCGGTTCCGTCTTCGGTGTCTACTCCGCCCACCAGCGTGCCAGCACGTCCGGTGATGCCGTCGGCAGCAGCGCAGACTCCGTTTTCGGCTGCGCCGCCAGTTGTTTCGGCGAGTACGCCTGCGCCTTCGATTGTGTCCCGTCCAGCGGCTGCTCCGCCACCCCCAGCGCCACGCATGATCGTTCCGCAGACCGGACCACGTCCGGTGTACAAGGCTCCTCTGCGGCCAGCTCCGCCGCCGGTGCAGCCCGGAGTTCCCATCGCCAGCGCTCCGCGTCCCGTACCTGGGCGTCCAGTTCCCGGCCAACCGATTTTTCAGCGCCGTCCGCCTATGGCAGGTGGAGCGCCGGGTGCGGCGCGTCCGCCGCTTCGTCCCGGCGAGCGTCGCCCCATGCATCCCACTCGACAAGCTCCGGCAGGAGCGCGTCCGCTGGGGGTGGGACCGGCTCTTCCTCCTCCTGGAACCACGCGTCCCGGAAGCCGTCCGGGTGGACCAGCGCGCCGTCCGGGTCAGCGTTACGTTCCCCGCGGCGTGAAGGAAGGCCCGATGAAGGGCTACACGCCGCCACCGCGCATGGTGGTGTCGAATGAGCCCATGCCGATTACGCGCAGCATCACTATCGCGGAAGGCATCAGCGTAAAGGATCTCGCGGAGAAGCTCGAGATCCGCGCCAAGGATTTAATTTCGCGGCTGCTCTCGAAGGGTGTCTTTGCAACAATTAACCAGACGCTCGACTCGGAACTCGCCAGCGAAATGGCGCGCTTCTTCGGAGCTGAGACGAACGTCATCACCTTCGAAGAACAGACAGCGAAAGACATTGATGCCGCCGCTGCCAGCGAAGAAGCCATCCCTGAAACCGGAGTGCGTCCGCCGGTGGTCACGATCATGGGACATGTGGACCACGGCAAGACTACGCTGCTCGATTCCATTCGTTTGACGAGCGTCGCGGAAGGCGAGGCGGGAGGCATCACCCAGCACATCGGTGCTTACAAGGTGCGAATCACGGATAAGGAATCGCCGGCCTATGGGCGGGAGATTGTTTTCCTCGACACGCCCGGTCACGAAGCCTTCACCCGCATGCGGTCGCGCGGCGCAAAGGCGACGGATATTGTGGTGCTGGTGGTGGCCGCCGACGACGGCGTGATGCCGCAAACGGTCGAGGCTATCGATCATGCGCACGCGGCGGAAGTCCCTATCATCGTCGCGGTAAACAAAATCGATAAGCCCGATGCCTTGCCCGATCGTGTAAAGAAGCAACTTGCCGACCGCGGGTTGGTTCCTGAGGAGTGGGGCGGCAAGACGGTATTCGTTGATGTTTCGGCGAAGAAGAAAACGAATCTGAACCTGCTGATGGAAATGATTTGTCTGGTCGCTGACCTGGGCGAACTGAAAGCGACGCCGGAGCGAGCAGCTACCGGCGTGGTGCTGGAAGCGAAACTGGATCGCGGTCGCGGTCCGGTGGCTACGGTGCTGGTGCAGAACGGAACACTGAATGCGGGCGACAATTTCGTCGTGGGCAATGTGTACGGGAAAGTGCGCGCCATGTTTGACGACCGCGGCGCGCAGTTGCAGACGGCTCCGCCATCGACGCCGGTAGAAATCATTGGCATGGAAGCGCTGCCTCAGGCTGGCGATCAGTTTGTGGTGGTTGCCGACCGCGACAAAGCCCGTGGCATTTCGGAGTATCGCGAGCAGAAAGCGCGCGAAGCCGCACTCGCCAAGAGTTCCCGCGTATCGCTCGAAGGACTGGCGGAGCAGATCAAGGCCGCCGGCACCAAGGAACTGAACGTCATTCTCAAGGGCGATGTACAAGGTTCGGTGGAAGTAATCACCGACCTGCTCACCAAGCTCTCGAACGACAAGGTGCGGTTGAAACTTTTGCGCTCGGGTGTGGGCGCGATTACGGAAACGGACGTGTTACTGGCCTCGGCGTCGAACGCGATCATCATCGGCTTTAACGTGCGGCCGGAGCGCAAAGCGCAGGAAATCGCGGAGCAGGAAAAAGTCGATATCCGCCTGCACTCGATCATTTATGAACTGCAGGACGAGATCAAGCGTGCGATGAGTGGATTGCTCGAACCCACCATCAAGGAAACTTACCAGGGCCGCGCCGAGGTGCTGAACGTGTTCCGCATTCCGAAAGTCGGGACTGTGGCCGGTTGCCGCGTGAGCGACGGCTTGATCAAGCGCGACTCCGAAGTTCGACTGCTGCGCGACAACGTGCAGGTCTTCAAGGGGAAAGTGGGCTCGCTACGCCGCTTCAAAGACGACGCCAGCCAGGTTACCAACGGCATGGAGTGCGGCATCTCGATCTCCAACTACGGCGACATCAAAGTCGGCGATGTGATCGAGGCGTTCGCGACGGAGAGAATCGCCGCGGAAGTTATCGCGTAACAACGGCTCTTAGCAATTAGCCTTTAGCGTTTAGCCTTTGATTTAGCTAATGGCTAACTGCTAAAGGCCAAGAGCTAATGATCGCCTTCCTCACCCTCGAACTCCACATCGAAGCGGCGCAATCACTCAAAGATAAAAGGCAGGTGGTCCGCAGCCTGAAAGACCGGCTGCGCAATAGTTTCAACGTTTCTGTCGCCGAGCTTGACCCTAGTCCGGTGTGGAATCGCGCTACAGTTGGCGTAGTCAGCATCTCCGATTCTCGCGACTATCTGGATGGATTGATGAAGAATGTGGAGCGTGCGGCTACACGCATTGCGAACAATCATGGAGCGGACATTGCCGATTCGTTTGTGGAGTACTTGTAGCGTTCCCAATGTCGGGATAGCACGTTATCGGCTCCTAGCGCTCACTTTCATCAATTGATAAATTACCCCCGCTACTGCAGCAAATACCCCGATCCAGAAACTGGGAAAGAATGCCGCGAGCACTCCCTGTGCCTCGCCTGCATAACGCTGCCTCGCCCACATGCATGTGACCGGCAGTGAGCAAAAGAAGCCCGGGAAAAAGCAGAGAATTCCAAGGATGGCTCCCTTCAAGTACTCCCATACCAGGGAACGCGGCCTAGTTCGCAATACCGGCAATAGTTTCGAGTCTTAAGAGTCCTGTTTCGGATTTTACAACTTGATCTGATTAACCCCAAGCCCCCATCCCCTTGTTACCTCTGTACTTACCGCGCCCTCTGGTTTGTGCGCGACAATAGCACTTCCCGGCCAACACGGGCAGACGATTTTCTGATATTCTCATGCGTTTTACTTCGAGGTGATGGCGTGGAGAAGCGCGGGCTGAAATATCATCGCGGGCGGTTGGGCGAGGCCTTGCGCGAAGAGATCGAAACGCTGGTGGAGGGGGAGCTGGCCGATCCGCGCATCGGGCTGGTGGGAGTGACTGCGGTGCTGGTTGCGGACGACGGGCGCTCGGCGCAGGTTCTGGTCGACGTTGATGGCGACGACCAGGAAGCGGAGCGAAGCCTCGAGGGGTTGCTCGCTGCGAAAGAATATATACGTCATGAATTGGTGGAGCGGTTGCGCTTGCGGCGCGCGCCTGAATTGTATTTTCGGTTGGATCGTTCGGAGCGAGAAAAGGCGCGGGTAGAAGAATTGCTGGCGCGGGCAAAGAAAAGAACGAAGCCTCGCGCCGAATCAGTGAAGAAAAAGGCATGAGCACCATGTTGCAGGACGTTCTTCGGCAGTTTGAGCAGCGAGACCGTTTCGTGCTTACCTCGCACGCGCGGCCCGATGGCGACGCTATCGGCTCGGCGCTGGCCTGCTGCCAGATTCTGCGGGCCATGGGCAAGCAGGCGGATGTTGTGCTGCACGACGGTGTGCCGCGAATCTATCGAGCGCTGCCCTTTGCCGATCAAGTGTTGCAAGCCGATCGCGTCTCCGGCAGTTACGAGGCGGCGATTATTTTGGAATGCGACAGCATCCACCGCACGCGGCTGGAGGGGCTGGAAGATCGATTTCTGATCAGCATCGATCATCACGTCAGCGGGCGTCCATTCGCCGACGTGAACTGGATCGATCCGCATGCTGTGGCCACTGGAGAAATGGTGTTCCGCCTGGCGCGCGAAGCCGGGACTCCGTTTTCACCCGACATCGCGACCTGCCTTTACACGGCGCTCATGACCGACACTGGTTCGTTTATGTTTCAAGGGACCAACGAGCATACGTTCGCACTGGCACGCGAACTCGTGTTGGCCGGAGCCGACCCTTCGCATTGCGCTCGCAGCATTTATTTTGCTCACTCGGTCGCCAAGATGCGACTGCTCGGAGAAGCTCTGCGCAATCTTAATACGGAAGGTCACATTGGCTGGACATGGGTGACTCTGGAACAGATGGAGCGCTGGGGCGCAAAGGAAGAAGACTGCGAAGGTCTTGTGAACTACGTGTTGTCGATTGGAGAGATTGAGGTCGCGGCATTTTTCCGCGAGCTCCCGGACGGACGTTTTCGAGTGAGCCTGCGCAGCAAAGGTAAGCTCGATGTGGCGCAAATCGCGGAGGGATTCGGCGGCGGCGGCCATGAGTGCGCGAGCGGTTGCTCGGTCGACGGGCCCCGGGCCGATGCTGTGCGTGAGGTTCTCGAGTCATTGCGCCGCGGCCCTTCAGTGCAGTAATGAGGCGATTGTTGGCTGCTGAATTCTTGATTGTTGATTGAAGGCGTTCGTGAAGGTACTGGCGATGAGAATTTTCAGTGGGCAATCCACAATCGAGAAATCAACAATCCAGCCACCGGTGTATGTTACTGCTTGACTCTCCACTCGATGACTAATCGTGCCCGCGCCGACTCTTTGCTGCTTGCGGGCTTTTGCGCTTTCCTGTTTTTTTACGGCCTGGGACAATTTGGTCTGATTGGCGCCGATGAGCCGCGCTACGCGCAGGTAGCGCGCGAAATGCTGGAGCGCCATGACTGGATCACGCCAGTGCTCGGAGGAAAGCCATGGCTGGAGAAGCCGCCGCTTTATTACTGGCAGGCCATGGTGGCATTCAAGCTTTTCGGCGTGAGTGACTGGGCGGCAAGGGTGCCCTCGGCGTTCGACGCGACATTTCTCGTGCTTGCCGTTTACTTTTTCTTGCGCCGTTTTCGATCTGGATCGGAAGTCGACGGCGCGCTGGTTTGCGCTTCTTGTGCCGGAATCGTTGGCTATGCTCGCGCCGCATCGATGGATATTGCGCTGGCAGCGGCGTTCACCATCGGGATGCTCGGCTGGTGGGGCTGGCGGGAGCGTGGGACACGGATTTATCTCACCGCCTTTTACGGCTTTGTGGGCTTAGGAATGTTGGCAAAGGGGCCGGTGGCGCCCTTTCTCGCTTTCTTAGTGATCGCGCTATATGCGGCGTCAGTCCGCGATTTGCGCCTGGTCTTGAAGACTCTCTACCTGCCGGGGATCGTTCTTTTCTGCGTCGTGGCGCTGCCTTGGTATTTCGCGGTCCAAGTTCGCAATCCAACTTTCTTCCACGAATTCATCGTCGAACATAATCTCGCGCGATTTTCGAAAAATCTTTATCACCATACCGAACCGATCTGGTATTACCTGCCAGTCACTGCGTTGGCACTGATTCCGTGGACCATCTTCGTTATCGCAGCTCTACTTCAAGCGGTCCGATCATTGCGGGCAAAACGAAAATCGCTCGAGGTTCACGTAACTGATTTCGAGCTTCAATTCGGCATTTTCGCGAGCTGTTGGTTGATCGTTCCTTTAATATTTTTTTCGATCTCAAAATCAAAACTGCCGGGATACATCTTGCCCGCGCTTCCGGCAGGAGCGTTGCTGTTGACCGACTACTTGAGACAGCACCTTGAGCATAAACGGCCGCAGAACGAATCGGTCTCGAAATTGCTTGCGGTGCTGCATGGATTGCTGGCGTCCGCTCCGATTCTTCCAACGTTGCTGATCGCCTATTTGCTCACACAGCATCGTTTGCCCGGTGGGCGACCGATGCTGGTCGCGCTCGCCGTGGCGTTTCTGCTATGCGCCGGGATTGCGCTGACTCTGGTGCGCAAAGCAGGCCTGCGTATGCTGCGGTTCGTCACGTTGATTCCGGTTGTGCTCACTGTCGGAGCAGTGTTGAAACTGGGCGCTGTGCCGCTCGACCAGAAACTTTCGGCCCGCCCTCTGTCTCTGGAAATCGCTGCTATGGAAACGCATTCGCTGCCGCTCGCGGTTGTCCATGTACCACGCGAGCTGGAATACGGGCTTACCTTTTACCGCAACCGGCTGACCGTCAACTATGACTGGGCGGGGATTTTGCAGGGCGAGCATTTGCTGGTCGCGCCCGAGAATTCGCGGTCGGAAATCGCAAGGTTGCTGCCCGGCCGCCATGTTTCTTACCTCGGACATTATGCCGCTCAGCGCATAGACTATTACTGGGTTGGCGCAGCGGGTACGGTTCCTGCACAGTAGAATCCTTTATCATGGGTCTGTCGTACGCAGCACGTTCTGCTGGTTTGCCTCGGGTTTTGCAGCACTAAACTCGGAGCCTGCCATCGCGAACAAGGCCGCAATAGTGTGGCCAACTTTGTAGGAGCCCCTTGGAGATTCTCGACCTTCGGCATTTTTCTTCCGTGGATATGCGCCCTTTGCTCGATGATGAATCGCGAGTGTGGGGAAGTCTGCTTTCCTGGGACTACAGCGGCTCCGCGGAGATGATTTTGCGCTATGTCGATGCGAAAATTCTTCCAGGGTATGCCGCCATCGATCGCGGCCGCATTTTCGGCTACAGCTTTTTTGTGTACGAAGGCAGCAAGGGAGTGGTTGGCGATCTTTTTGTGGCGAACGGCGGACGGCTTGCGAACCCGCGCGAGGTTGAACTGAAACTGCTGACGCATGTGATCGAGACGCTGCAGCAGTCTCCTGGAATTCACCGCGTCGAGGCGCAGCTGTTGGCGCATGAGGCCGGCAGTGTGGCGCGACCGTTTCTGGATCAGGGGTTCCAGCGTCATCCACGGCTCTTCATGACGCTTGGATTGGGCGGCCCGGTGCCGGTTCCAGCGAAGCATCCCGATGTCGAGATTCGGCGCTGGACGGAAGCCAATTATCAGCCAGCGGCCGCCGTGATCACCGCGGCGTATCGCGGTCACGTGGATGCGCAGATTAACGATCAATATCACACGCTGACTGGATCGCTGCGCTTTCTGAATAACATTGTCCGCTTTCCAGGATGCGGCTTATTCGATATCGAATCGTCATTCGCAGCTGTGGATCGCAAAGCGAAGAATCTGATTGGGCTGATCCTATGTTCTCGGGTTCGCGGCGACGTAGGGCATGTCACACAGGTTTGCGTTTTGCCGGAATACCGCTCTCATGGAATTGGCGAATCGCTGCTCGCCGCGACGGTGGGCAGTCTCCGGAAGCGAGGATTTTCCATGCTTTCGCTGACCGTGACCGAAGCGAATAGCCGCGCGGTCGAACTCTACCGGCGTCTGAACTTCGAGTCGAAACGGGTGTTTGACGCTTTCGTATGGGCAGGATAACGAGTTGAAGGCGCACTCGACAACATTCCGTTCCGCACATTTGGAGGGGATGATCGGAGCACCGTAAATCCCTAGTGTTTACCGCCGGATAAACCACATTGCCCAGCCTGCCAACAGAACTCCCCCCAGAAACATCGCGAAGCAATAGAGGCCATAGCGAACCATCTCGCGCGTAGTCTCGCGATGCGTGATACCAAAGACAATCGACGCGAATAGCGCGAAGACAAAAGCAGCGCTGAAGTGAGTGAGTTGGATCGTCATTGTTTCTTTCCGATGGCAATATGATAAGCGTCCGCTACGGCAATAAAATTCAGCAGCCCCGCGACGATCATAAACTTAGTTCCGTAATCCGCCACGGCGAAAGCAATCGCGCCCTGGCCCCAGTTCATGGCGAGAGTCGTAATGTACATTCCGCCTGCACCGAGGTCGCCGATGAATCCCAGAATGTCGAGAATGTCTCCGCCGTTGGCCTTGTAGATGTGTCCCTGCATCATCAAGCCAAGCACGAATAAGGTTCCGATGGAGACGAAGAGCAAGGCACCGCGAATCCAACGCCTTTGGACGATGTGCCCCGCACCCGGAACAAGCCAGCCGACGGCGGGTGCGAGGATGCTCATCACGCTTGCCGGCCGTGCCGGCGCAGCCGCCGGCTTGGTTTTCGCTGTAGTAGAATTTGCCATCAGATGATCACGATCTCGCGCTGAATGTTGCCGGTGACTTCCGCCGACTTGGGGCGCACCAGCACGTTGACTTCGCTACGCACACCGAACTCAGGAAGGTAAATTCCGGGCTCGATGGAAAAGCAGGAGTTGGGAAGAATCTGGCGCTCGTCGTGGATTTCCAGATCGTCCATGTTCGCTCCATTGGCATGGACGTCCGTGCCAATGGAATGTCCGGTGCGGTGAATAAAATAATCGGCGTAACCTTTTTTCTTGATGTGATCGCGGGTCGCGCGGTCGACTTCCCATCCCGCAATGCGCCGGCCAGCGTCCACGGCGTCGATTACGGTGTTGACGCCGGCGTCGCGCGCGTCGCGCACAACCTCAAAAACCTCGCGCATCTTGCCGGATGGAGCTGAGCCAACAAATCCCATCCACGTGATGTCGTAGTAAACCGCTCCCGGAGATTTTTTTTCCCCCACACGTCCAGCAAAAGAAGATCGCCCTCGCGAATAGGAACTGGATGATCGGCTCGCGGCTCGTAGTGCGGATTGCCCGCATTGGCGTTGACGGCCACAATCGGAGGATCGCTGGTGAGCAGATTCTCGCGATGAAAGGCTTCCATGAACCACTGCTGGATTTCGTGTTCGGTGGTTCCGCCATTGTGCGCCCGTCGCCCAATTTCTTTGAAGGCGGCTGCAACGATTGAATCCACGCTGTCACGCGCGGCAAAGTGCGATTTGATCTGTTCTTCGCTCCAGGTGGCTTCGAACTGCGCGATCAGGTCGGCCGAACTGACGATGTTTTTTCCCAGACCACGCAGCAATTCGATCGTGCCGCCATCGACCAGCGAAATCGTGAAGACAATGTTGTTGGGTGAATATTGCATCGCGATATCGCGGTACGACGCGAGCATCGCCTTGAGGCTGTCGAATAGCTCCTGCCATCCGGAATACTGCCGCTTACTGCCGGGGAGAGAATCGAGATGGCCCGCTTCGATCTTGTGCACCAACTTGATGGGCTCGCCCTGCGCCGGGATCAGGTAAAACCAACGGCGCGTGACCATCAGGCCTGCCGGCAAGCCTAGCACACGGTAGGCGATTGGGTCGCGATGATGATGGTCATAGAACAGCCACGCGTCGATATTGCGTTCGCGCAGCGCAGATTGAATGGCAGCCAGGTCCATGAGCAAACCCCTATTGTAAACAATGGGGCACATTTGAGCGAATCGGCGGATGTATAGATTTGTAGCGGATTATCGCGTGCGCTCCTTGACCGCGAGCACTCGCTTTCTTACTCTTGCCGGCAGCGTTTCGCATGCCGTACGCAAGACAAGACGCGGTGCTCGCTCCCGAATTTCCATCAAATATGGAACCGTTCGCTTCACATCAAATTTTGCAGTCTCCCGCAGCAGCCAACCTAATCCCTTCTGGACCATGTCATCTTTATCTGCCAAAAGCGAATTGGAAAGTTTTGTGATCTCGGGAAGAAACATCCGCGCCCGTGCTCCGCGAATCAGCGCCACGCAAGCCGCCCGTCGATGCCAACGGTTCTTCGACTTCGCCCAGCGGAAAACGAATTTCGCTCGTGCCGGTTTAGCTATGATCATGGGAGCGATCAGGGAATGTACGAGGCCGTCATGATCGGCCCAACTGCTGATGCGGTCGAGCCATGACTCGAACAACTTGAATTCGTCGTCGCCAAACTCGAGATCGAGTTTCTCCAACAAAAATACAGCGGCAATTTTTTCTTCGAGCACCGAGCCGACAAAAAGCTCGTCGGCGACCTTAATTAGAAAATCGAGCCCGTGTTCGGCCCTAATTTCCCGCCGGGAACGAACGGCCGCGCGGCGCAAGGCCGCCGTATACCATCCGTGCGATTTGATTTCGTCTTTGAAGAACCACTGCACGCCCGCGGCATGCTCGGGGAGCCGCCATCTTTCAGTGCGCGTCGAATATGCGCGGCAATTTCGGCAGGCGTGCCCATAACGTTCGACGAATGCGCTGGTTTGCCGCCTCGGGCTAGCATCCTCATGACCTATCGACTGTCTCCGCGCGGACGATTTTGTCGTAGATCCAGAGCAGCAAAGTTGTCACCAATCCCACTCCGATTACCCACCACCACACCATCTTTGGCTGGTGCAATTCTTCTCCGTAGTGCTGCATAAGCCAGCCGCTGAACTTGCCCGCGATAAACGAACCAATGCCCAGTGGCAGAAACGCAAATCCCATGTACGTTCCTTGCTGGTCGGGAGGCGCGAGCCGCGAAATGTAGTCGTAATATCGCGGTTGCTGCGTGATTTCTCCGACCGCAACCACCACCAGGGTGGCCACCGCCATCCACACCGAGGGATGAATGATCAGCAGAACCCAGGCCAGACTTGAAATCAGGGTCCCCAGCACGATGGCGTGAAACGCGTGCATACGCTTGGTTACAAAGCCGATGACCATCGTGAACAGGATGACCACGATGGGATCCGTAGCCAGAATCCGAGCCGTGTTGGCTTTCGGATCGATGTAGGCGGAAATATAAAGAGGCAGCGCGATGAATTCCTGCCAGAAAACGATCCAGTATCCCGTGAAGATCAATAGGAAAAGCATGAAGCGCGGGTTCGAAAGCACCGTAAGGAAGTTCTTTCCGACCTGGCTGAGGCTGGCCGCATCTCCGCCTTCCGCTCGTCGCGGCTCCTTGAAAAACAAGAGCACGACGAACAGCATGAGGAAGACGCTCAACGCCGCAACATGAAATAGTCCTGGTGCACTGCCGTGATCCTGTTCCCAACCCGCCAGCAGTGGCCCTAACGTGCTTCCTACGTTCACCAGCGTGTAGTAAATCGAATATCCGACCGAGCGAACATTTTGTTCGACGCTCGCGCCGTTGTACCGACTACGCTCGGCTTCACGAGGGCCACGCCTAAGGCGGGCAAAATCAGCACGAACGCGACCAGGGACGCCAGGGGGACGGCATTACGCACCGGCGCGAACCACGATGCGCCGAGCGATCCCAGCAGAAAATACGAGAAGCTCAGAATCAGGTACGCTAGCGAGAGCGCGCGCCGGAAGCCGAGGCGGTCGGCGATCGCGCCTCCCACCACCGCGAGAAACCAGACCCACCCGCCAAACATTCCCGTCAGGCTGCTGGCCTGTTCGAGACCGAAGTGCAAACCCTCATGCAGGTAGCGCGCCAGCACAGCAAAAACGGCATAGTAAGAAAGCCGCTCAAAAAGCTCGCTGATGTTGGCGACCCAGAATGGCCGTTCGAACCCGGTGCGAATTTCCTGCAAGCGTTCGGAAAAGCTCAAGATTGCTCCCTGGTAGATCGTGTGGCTGCGGGCTTGCTGCCCGCGTGAGTTTTGCTATCGAAAGGCCGCGCGCTGCTCACTTTTGTATCGCGATTCGCTTCCTGACCTCTTCAGCCGAGAGCCCTGACACTCGGATCACTTTCCGGCGGTTGCTCTGGCCGGAGGCAATGGTAAACGGAAGAACGTGGCACCTTCAAAAGTTTTGCGAAGAATTCAATGCAGGCTTCGTTTGCTTTGCCATCGATTGGCGGCGCGGTGAGGGAAACTTTCAGTGCGCCGTCCAGTTCACCAGTGATTTCGTTTCTTCTGTCACGCGGGTGGACTTTCACTGAAAACGCCACGCCACCGCCGGCCTCTGTAATCGAAATCAATCGGCTTTGCCCAGCGAGAACACTGTTTCGGCAAGCAATAAAGCCGCCACAAGCGGCACTTGAGGGTGCTGCAGCGTTCGCGCCTTTCCGATGCTTGCCATCAACGCGATCGCCAAAACGAACATGGTTACATTCGCTGTGATGCAAGATAGCTTCAAACTTCGTACTTCGCGGCTGTTGCGAATACATAACACATTCAACATGCAAGTGAACAGCAAGGCCAGGATAGTCCCGAAAATCCAGATCCTGCCGGTGTAAGTTCTCGGCACGAGCAGGCTGTCCACAATCGCCGTGACAAAAAGAATAGCCGCGCAAAGTTGGTCGATTAGCTTCATGGCTTTATCGTGCCCCTCCGCTTGCCTGACAGCCTACGTTTTTGTTCGCCTGCCAAAGATCGCTGTCCCTACGCGTACGCAGGTTGAGCCCTCTTCGATCGCGATTTCGAAATCGTGCGACATGCCCATCGAAAGCTGGTCCATGGATATGCTGGGTGGCCTGCGAGCCGCAATCGAATCGCGCAACTCGCGCAGCTTGCGAAAACAGGGCCGTGCACCTTCGGGGTCGTCGGTGAACGGAGGTACAGTCATCAGTCCGCGAAACTGCAACGACTCAAGCCGAGGTGCGGCGATCAGCAATTCTTCAAGCGCAGCTGAATCCGGGGCGACCCCACTTTTTGCCGCCTCGCCGCCAACGTTCACTTCGATGAGCACTGCCAACTTCTTGCCCAGATTGTGGGCGACGGCGTCGAGTTTCTCCGCCAACTTCAGCGAATCGACAGAGTCCACGGCGTGAAACAAATCCACTGCTTTGGCGGCCTTGTTGGTTTGCAGATGCCCGATCAGGTGCCATTCGGCATCTCTTAAATCCAGAAGGGCATCGGCCTTACCAGCAAATTCCTGAACCCGATTTTCCCCGAACATTCTAAGCCCGGCCTCGTAAGCTTCGCGGATGGTTTCTGGCGGGTGAGTCTTGCTGACAGCCATCAGCGCTATTTCTTCAGCGTTGCGGCCGGCCTGTCGGACCGCGTCGTTGATACGTTCGCGCACCGCGGCTACATTGTCGGAAACGGACATAGAGAAGAAGAGTGCCACCGTGAGAACTGCTCTTGCAGAGTGACACCAGATATTTCTGACTTCTGCAGCCTGCGTTCTGGCATCTGGGTTCGTGCCTTCTGCATTCAGGATTTACATCATCGCCGTCGGGGGCGCCGGTTCGTCCGGATCGCCCGCAGCCGAAGCCGGAATAAAGATCATCAGAGCTGCGAGTCCCGCCATCACGATCATCCCCCCAACCAGGTACGACGGATCGCTGAATATTTGCGGCGGGTGGTTCGGCGCGCCCCAGGAAGGGACGAATTGCAATCCCGCCCAAACCAGGCCCAATAGGGCTTCTCCAGCGATTAATCCGGAGGCGATCAGCACTCCGGCATTCTCCACGCGCGCTTTCTGAGCGGAGTTGAAGCCGCGGCGGTTGGCAACCCAGTCTCCCACAGAACGAAATACTCCACCGACAAAAATTGCGAATGTAGTTCCGAACGGCAAATACATTCCCACCGCTACCAGCATTGGGCTCTTCACTTGCATCATGATCATTGCGATGCCGAAGAAAATTCCCACCACCACTAGTGGCCACGGCATATCGTGGGCCACAATGCCCATGGCTAACGTCGCCATTAGGCCGGCCTGCGGTGCCGGAAGCTCAGCACCGCCAAATCCTACGCCGCCTGCCTTGATGCTACCTTCGTGCAGCAACATCAGCGGAAAATACATGACGAGGCTTGCTACAACTACTGCGATCAACTCAGCGGCCTGAATCTTCTGCGGCGTGCCTCCCAGAATGTAGCCAACTTTGAAATCCTGTAATAGCTCGCCCGCTACCGCCGACGAAACGCAGACCACAGCCGCAACACCCAGAACCGCAGCCACTCCCGAGGTTCCGGAAACGCCGAGCGCCACCATCAGCAATGCCGCAATCAGCAATGTCGAGAGCGTCAAACCAGAGATAGGATTGTTCGATGAGCCGATGAATCCCACCAGATTTCCTGAAACCGTGGCAAAGAAAAATCCCACGAGAATCATTACAACTGCCGCCAAAATGGCCGGCCATACCAGGCCTGATATCCGAATGTAGAGCACGCACATCAGTGCGAACATCACGGCAATCAAACTGAAGACGATCTTCGAACTCATATAGCGTTCCGTGCGCGCCAGCTTGGCTTGCTGAGCAGAGGTCTGGCGCAGGTCGGCGAAGGCTTTACCCAGCCCGGCGGTGAGGCTCTCGCGCATCTTGTAGAGTGTGTAAGCCGCTCCCACAAGCATTCCGCCGACGGCGATCGGACGTACGATGTATCTCCAAACTGCATCCGCCATGTTTGCCCAATTATCGGGCGTGTCGGCTGGAATATATGCCTTGAGCTGCGGTCCAAGGAAAAACACCATCAAAGGAACCATCAGGCCCCAAGCCAGCACGCTTCCTGCAAACTGGATCGATGCCAGCCGCACACCAATGATGTATCCCACTCCGAGATACGCCGGGCTCACGCTGGGCGCGGCAAAAACACTGGTTCCGCCAGCGGGCAGGACGTGCGAACTACCGGCAGCGCCAAGGCGAACCTGGCTATGTCCGAGGCTGCCGACGCCAACATGAAAATCAGTGTCAGCCGCGAACAAGCCGAACTTTCCGAGAATGTACACCACGCCGCCAAGGCCGATATTCCAGAAGAGATACTTCGCGGCTTGCGCGCCTCGCTGCCCAGCCTTGTGAATCTCCGAGGCAGCGAGCGACTCGGGAAATGGAAGTTCGGGATCTTCCACCATGCCTCGGCGCACCAAAGAAATAAACAGGACTCCGAGAATGCTGCCCACCATGATCAGCGCAGTGGATTTCCAATAGGCATCGGCAAAACGAAAAGAGGGCCACGCTTTGGCCAGCAGAAACGCCGGGAAGAGTAAAGATTGCGCCAGCGGCGACGGACTCCCCGATGGAACCTGCCGTGCGCGCGATGTTTTCTTCGAGCAGCGATCCTTTCCATGCCCGCATCGCAGCCATGGCAATCACCGCTGCAGGATAGGTTGCCGCAATTGTGATTCCGGCGCGCAGACCAAGGTAGGCGTTCGCCGCTCCCAGAACGACCGTCATAAGAAGGCCCAGCAGCACCGCGCGGAGGGTGAACTCCTTCATCTCCATATGTTCCGGGACATATGGGACGTGCTTCTTGGGGCCAGTTCCTGACTCGGAGGAGACGGGATTACTCATCGATAAATCCTCTAATAATTGGGATCAGTACAAACAGCGTTCCTCAAGCTAAGCCGCCACTCGTGTCAGAGGGAACGGCGCACGTTAGCACGCTGGGCAGCTGAATTACAAGTGCGTCGCGGTTTCCGACGCCAGCGGGGCAAGCGTTTGGGCGGACAGATTGCATTGGGCGTTGGTATCTTGGCTTGCTTGTGCGCGGCGGTGTTAATATTAGAGTAATTAGTTTGTCGCGCCCCTTCGCAGTTGATCGTTCCGAGGTGCCGCATGAGCAACTCCCCCGAGCAGCCCTGGTTCCAGCGTTTCCTTGAATTCCATTGCGACGATTGCGGCTGTGAGACAGCCTTTCGTTCGCGGCGCAGAACGTTCTCCGAGCGTTATCTTCTGCCTATTTTTCTTTTGCAGCCGGTGCGTTGCGCGGAATGTTTCCGGCGGGACTATCGTTCGCTGTTTATGGCGGCGAAACCGCGGCTGTCGGAAGCGGGCTCCAAGCGGAAACCGTCCGTCGCGGCACCGGGCCAATACGGTAACGTTGCCTAGCTGGCCCCAGGCCCGCTATACTCGTATCAAGGCAACAGAGTCCGCCCGCCCGAGAAAGTTTTCTTACGGGCATCAGGGAGGCCGTCTTCAGCAGTAGTGGGGACCGAATTCGGGCTGCCCAGGCCAAAGCTGCAGTGGCGGGGATTTCTATTGCTTCGAAGACGAACCCGCCGCGGGGTGGTTTCCACCCGGCCCGCACTGATTGGACGAGCTTGGGCGCAGTCACATTGCGGGCAGTCTTTTCGCGGTTTTGTTTCCTTCCGACTGCCGCATCTGCGGGGCACCGTTAATTAAAATTTCCCGTCTACCGGTTTGCTGCGAGTGCGTCGAGCACATGCATCGCATCGTGGGCCATGTTTGTGCGCGGTGCGGCGAGCGCCTGTTTTCTCCTTACGCGGTCGATGGTCCCGAGGGCGAGCCCCGGTGCGGACTGTGTCGCCGGATCGAGCCAACATTCTCGCGCGCGGTTGCCTATGGAAGTTACGAGAGCGGACTGCGTGAGTTAATTCATCTACTGAAGTATCGCGGAGTGCGTCCTGCGGCAGGGGTACTGGGACGCATGTTAGCGGAAGCTATCGCAACGCTCGAGCCTCTTTTTCCGGCGGAAGGTGTGGTGGTCATTCCCGTACCTTTGCATCGCACCAAGTTTCGCCAGCGCGGATTCAATCAAGCGGAACTGATCGCGAGCGCCGCTTTGAAACTCAGCCCGTCGCGAGAGCGGTTGCATTTGTGTGCGGGAGCGTTCGAAAGAAAGCGCGAAACTCCATCGCAGATTGGGCTCACCAGCCATCAGCGCCGCGACAATCTGCGAGGTGCCTTCGCAGTTACGCAAACCGAAGCGGTGAAGGGACGCGAGGTCCTAGTCGTGGACGATGTTTACACAACGGGCGCGACGGTTTCGGAATGCGCCAAAGTTTTGCGCCGGGCTGGCGCGACGAAGGTCTGGGTCGCGACAGTTGCACGCACTTTGAAAGTTTCGGCGCAACATGTGGAGATTAGAACCGGCAACGATATTAAGATGGACGAACGCATTGAAGCACAGCAAGTTCCACTGGCCAAAGCGGTCGGGATCTAGATTATGTCTGCCAGAATCGAAAGCGACGCAGGACCGCCGGGCCGATATGCCGCCGGCCTGTTTGCGGCGGCGGCTATTCACCGCGATAGTGACGGCAACGCGCTGCACGCTCCCGTGCTGGTGCTGAATGCGTCCTATGAGCCCATCAACGTGTGCGCCGCGCGTAGGGCCCTCGTTCTCGTGCTCAAGGGCGTTGCCATGACGGAAGAAGAGAATGGACACTTCCTGCATGCGGCGCGCATCGCCGTGCGCGTGCCCTCGGTGATTCGGCTGCTGGAGTATCGCCGCATCCCGCATCAGAGCCGCGCTTTGTCGCGAAAAAATATCCTGCTGCGCGACCGCAACACCTGCCAGTATTGCGCCACCGTGCTGCCTTCAGGCGAGTTGACCCTCGACCACGTAATTCCCCGCTCGCGCGGAGGCTCGTCTACATGGGAGAATCTGGTCGCTTGCTGCCATGCCTGCAACCGCCGCAAGGGAAATCAGTTTCCGCTCGAAGCTGGCATGAAGCTGATGCGCGAGCCGCGCGCCTTCAACCTCCACACCAGCCGGCACATTATGCGGCTCATGGGCCGTAGCGACGATAAGTGGAGAAAGTATCTTTTCTACTGAGGTTTCAAGGTTCAGAGTTTCAAGGTTTCAAAACTCTGAAACCTTGATCTCACTTCTGCGGATTCGGCGTTGTATCCGGCTTCTTATCTTCCGGCTTCTGATCTGCCTTGGGAACTTCTTTTCCCTGATACAGAATCTTCACGTTCGCGCCGAAGCGTTTATAGTCCTCATACTTTACGATCTCGCGAATGTGAATGTCTCCGGTGTTGAAGTGTAGCGTGTCATCGGCGCGGGTGTAGGTAGGGAACCAATACTGGTTGTCGATCTGTTGCCGCCAAGTTGTGAACTTCGGATAAAGATGTTCTTCCTTGCCCTTCTTTTTCGTGTCGCGGATTTCCGGCACGGCTTGGCCGTAGGTCTTCACAATCTGGTGGTCCGAATCGTCCACCCAGATGCGCCCCTGAAAGTAACGCTTCTTGCCGACGATGGCCTTCGGAGCAATATCGAAGACGTAGCAGTGCAACTGATCTTCCTGTTGCTGGCCGACATAGAGAATGTTGTATTCCGGAACTTCTTCAGTAGTCAGCACGAAGGGTAAACGATTGCGAAAATCCTGCACGTCGCCCTGATCGAGCGACAGCCCGCCCTGTTCCAGCGACGATTGCGGTGCGAACACAACGTTTTCGAGGCGATGTCCCTTGTCGTCGTAGAGCACGTCGAAAACTTCGTGATACTCCCCCGTGACGGTGTCGCCGTCGCGCGTCTGCACTTTGATGTCCTGCCGGTAGGTGTAGTGCTCGCGTGCGTCTTTGAAGAGTTTCTCGCGCGCGGCAAATTGCGCGATGATTTCCTCAGGAGTAATGCCTTTGGGTGGCGTGCTTTCGAGCGGACCTTCCTGGGCCACAACCGGCAACGAGAGAGCGGCTAGCGCGACCAGAAACAATGCAGAGCGCAACGGCGATTTCATACACCTATTCTAGCGAATAAATGAAGGGCCCGACTGCGCGGGACAGCAGAATGCAGGACCGCCGCGACCCTCCCCCGACCCCTCTCCGCTCAGTGAGGCCGGGGGTAGGGCGCTGCAGTTCTGCCGCAAACTTGGATGCCATTTCAACAAAGGGGTTGCCGTGAGAAAAAAGCATCCGGCTGCTGGCATAAATCGACGTTGGCCGTGTAGGTATTCGTGGCTGCGTGATGCAGATGCCAGGTGCCGATAGCGGAGGACCATTGCCGATGATCTCACTTGCAATCATTGCCATCAATGCTATCATTGATGACATGGCTAGCATCACAATCCGTAAACTTCCGGAGAACACCAAGCGCCGGCTCCGCATTCGCGCTGCCCGCAACGGCCGCTCCATGGAGCAGGAGGCGCGCGAGCTGCTCGAACTAGGTCTGGCGCGGGACGATGCTGAGCCGGTGAGTTTGGGAGAAGCAATTCGGCGGCGCTTTGCTCCGCTGGGCGGCGTCGATCTCAAGATTCCTCCGCGCGGTCCCATCCGCGACCCAGGCATCCGATGATTTGTAAACCCGCGTGATCATTCTGGATACCAACGTCGTATCCGAGGCAATGCACGTTTCGCCTTCCGCGTCCGTAATGCGTTGGTTGTCTCAAGGCCGGAGCACCGATGAACTTTTCTTGACGACGATCACTGTTGCAGAGATTCTTTATGGGATCGAATTGCTGCCTAGGGGAAAGCGCCGCGAGAAACTGCTGGCCGAGGCGGAAGCGATGTTCCGAGAGGACTTTCCAGGCCGCATCCTGCCGTTCGACGAAGAGGCGGCGCGTGCATTTGCGGAAATCGCTGCGGCACGCCGCTTGCAAGGCCGTCCTATCGCGGAGTTTGACGCGCAGATCGCCGCGATCGCCCGTTCTCGGCGAGCTACCCTCGCCACGCGCAACACGCAGGACTTCGAGGGTTGCGGTGTGCGCCTGGAAAATCCGTGGCAGGCGACGGAGCTCATAGCCCCTGCCAAATTTGTTGTTTCTAAGGCGAAGCCGAGATGGAGAGCATGCCTGAGCGAAGTCCGCTGGAAGCTTGTCACTTCACCCTGCTACACTCTTCCGTTTGCCGAGGAGATCATTGCATGCGCCGTATCTTTCTAGCTTCTCTCGCCTTCATGGCATTCTTACTGCCCCTCGTTGCTCAGGTTAAGCATCCTTTTACCTTCGAAGACATGATGAAGCTGAAGCGCGTAGGTGAGCCCGAAGTTTCGCCTGATGGGAAATGGGTGATCTTCAGCGTGGTCGATGTCGATCTGGCGGCCAACACCAAGACGCCGCACATCTGGATCGTGCCCACGGCTGGAGGCCAGGAGCGCGAGATTATTTCCGATCAGGATGCCGACCGGCCGCGCTGGGCGCCAGATGGGAAGCGGTTTGCGTTTATATCGACGAAAGAAGGCGGCTCGCAGGTTTGGATTGCGGACTTCGATGCGGTCACGGGCAAGGTTGCTGGTGTGCATAAGCTGACTTCCATTGCCACCGAAGCGGGAGGCGAGCTGTGGTCGCCGGACGGCAAGAATATTATTTTTACTTCGGATGTCTATCCGGAATGTGACGGCGCTTCCGACGCAGAACAAGTCTGCAACGCGAGGAGGTTAAAAGAGGCTGCAGAGTCTAAGGTCAAAGCGCTGATCTTCGATCACCTGCTCTATCGCCATTGGAATGCTTACAAAGAAGGCAAACGCAGCCACATTTTCCTCGTGCCTGTCGATGCTTGTGTGGAGACAGCCGCCTCGGCTGTCCAGCACGGCGAAGCCGGGCAGGGTGTTGCCGGCGGCGGCAGCGAAGCCAGCCGAGCTTCGCTCGACCGGACAGCCGGGGGCGGCTGTCCCCACATGGTTGTTCCTCGCGGCCTCACGCCCGGCGACTACGACGCGCCTGTGTTTTCGCTCGGGGGACAGGACAACTATGCTTTTTCGCCTGACGGGCAGGAGATTTGCTACACATCGAATCACGACAAGAACCCGGCCGCTTCCACCAACAACGATCTGTGGATCGTCCCGATTAGCGGAGGCACGGCCGGATCTATCCAAGCAAAGAACATTACTGCCGACAATCCCGCCAGCGACTCGACGCCGCTCTATTCGCCCGATGGCCGCTACATCGCCTACCGCGCCCAGCAGCGTCCGGGATACGAGAGCGACAGGTTCCGGTTGATGCTGTACGACCGCAAGACCGGTGAGAAGAAAAATCTGACCGAGGACTTTGATCGCTGGATAGGAACGTTCTCATGGTCGCCAAACTCGCAGAGCATTTACTTTTCCGCCGAAAACGATGGCAGTGCGCCAATCTACCGGATGGAGCTTTTTCCCCGGACATGGCCTTCCGAGTTCATCCCAGGCTTCAACGACGACGTGACCGTTACTGCTGATGGCAAGAGCGTTCTTTTCACTCAGATGTCCATTCAGGGTCCAACAGGGATCTATTCCGCGCCAACGTCTTTTAGGTTGGAATGCTTGGTCGCGCCAGCCGGCAAAACGCCTGAACATCGCTACACGGCATCAGCTTGCGAGCTCTCTCCATCGACCCTCATTGGGCATGTGAATGATTCGCTTCTCTCCGAGGTCGCCATGTCCCCACTCGAATCTTTCTGGTTCACTGGCGCGCACGGCGACAAAGTCGAAGGCTTCCTGGTCAAGCCCCCGAACTTTGATGCCAGCAAAAAATACCCCGTGAAGTTCCTCATCCACGGCGGTCCGCAGGGAGCATGGGGAGACGACTGGAGCTACCGCTGGAATCCTGAACTGTTCGCGTCACCAACTTCCGCGGCGAGCGGGGGATACGTGGTAATCATGATCAATTTTCACGGCTCGACCGGCTACGGGCAGAAGTTCATCGACGCCGTCAACGGCGACTGGGGCGGTGCTCCGTACGAAGACCTGATGAAGGGCCTGGATTACGCGGAGAAGACTTATCCGTTCATCGATAAAGACCGGGAGTGCGCGCTGGGCGCCAGCTACGGCGGATACATGGCCAACTGGATCCTCGGCCACACCGACCGCTTCAAGTGCATTGTTTCGCACGACGGCCTGTTCAACACCGAATCCGGCTGGGGCACGACGGAAGAACTCTGGTATTTCGATTGGGAGTTCAAAGGCACTCCCTACGACAACCGCGCCATGTATGAGAAGTGGTCGCCGCACCAGTACGCGAAAAATTTCAAGACGCCGACGCTGGTGATCCACGGGCAGAGCGACTACCGTTACGACGTGAGCGAAAGCTTGCAGCTTTTCACCACGCTGCAGATGGAAGGCGTGCCCTCAAAGATGCTTTATTTCCCTGACGAAGGACATTGGGTACTCAAGCCGCAAAATTCTCAACTGTGGTACAAGACAGTGAACGACTGGGTCGATCAGTGGACGAAAGATCAGGGCGCGAAGAAGTGAACCGCACGAGAAGACGGGAGCTGATTGTCAGTCGCCCGTGAAAAGGTGACAAGGTGCGCAAGGCAAAACCTGCAAAACGGAACCCACGAGAAGCTACGGCGGACATTTCGCCAGCCGAGGCCGAGCGCCAACTTGAATCTTTCCTCGAGAAATATGATCCAGAAGTTGCTGCCTTTGCTCGGCGCACGCTTGCAAAGATGCGAAAGCTGGTGCCGGGCGCGGTCGAAATGGTTTACGACAACTACAACTGGCTTGTCATTGGCTTCAGTCCGAGCGAGCAGCCCTCGGAGGCAATTTTCTCCATCGTGCTCCCACCGCGACGAGTTACTCTGTGTTTTCTTCAAGGCGCTAGCTTGCCCGATCCGGCAAAGAGACTGCAAGGGAAGGGCAACATTGTACGAAACCTTCGCTTATACGAGACGGGGAAGGCGGACGAAAGGGTTATCGACGATCCTGAAGTCCGCGAGCTGATCAACGTCGCTCTCAACCGCGCAAAAGTTCCCATGCCCGAGCGAGCGCGACGCAAGCTCATCATCAAATCGATTTCGGCCAAACAGCGGCCGCGACGTTCGACGCCGGAGTAACAGTCGAGTCGGGACCCAGCCTAGTCGTCAGCTGTTCTACGCTTCAGCGATCCTCCTTTGAGACTACATTCAAGACGTTATGCTCTGGGGGAGGGACGAATACAGGATCTGCCACGCTTGTTAGCGGTGGAGCAGTTCCACCACTTCCCGTGCTGCTAGCTTGAGGGAATGTTTCAAGTTGGTCCTGTAGCAGGGCTGTAGCTCCGGCTGAGACTTGGATTGCAACTTCGAGCGTGCCGGTGAACGATCCTACCGAGGGGACGATGCTCGCCAAGCCGTTGGCATCGCTCAACAGGGTGGTTTGGCTTGCACCTAAGATCACGGGCATTCCCGCCGACGTGCCGCTCGGGTCGCCCCCCGTCAGAGACAGGTTATCTCCTGAGGGGCGAAGTACGGTGGATTGGAACAATACGCCCGCTCCGAGGACAGGATTGGGTGGCGTGGAAGAGTCGGTCACGCGGACGGTCACAGGCTGAAACGCTTGGCCCGCGACGATTTGGCCGGCTCCAGATACGGCCTGCAGGTTTATCAGCGCTGGAGCTACCGCGTTTCCGGAGACAGTTTGGCAGGGACTTCCGGACGCGACGCACGCGCTGACCAGCACGGAGCCGGTGAAGCTAATTAGATTCAGAGTGACCGTGGCATACCCGCCGCTATTCGTGGTGGCGCTGGCGCTGCTGAGTGTGCCGGAGCCTTGCCTCACCGTGAAGTCCACAGTGATGCCGCTTTGCGGCAGCCCCGCGTTCACCACCTGCGCAGTAAGCGGGACACTGACAGTTGCTCCCTGCGCGATCCAGAGTAAAGGTGTGGTTAGCTCCAGGGCGGAGGATGCCGTCGCAAACAGAGTCGCTACGACCGCCTGCGCCGAACCGTAGACGGCTGGTGCAAGAGTTGCTGTTAGAGACGCGACGCCCGCGGCTTGGGGAGTGACCCATGTGGAAGCGATTCCGCTTTCGTCGGTAGTTGTCGAGCAGCTGGTTGTGCCTCCGCAACCAGAGAACGCTGCTTGGTTGGTGGACGCCCACGCTACCGTTGCTCCACTCACTGGCGTGATGCCGTCAGAGGCGACGACCCGAACGATCACGGGATTGACCGCCTGTGCTCCTACCGGCGTTACAGGATTACCTCCCTGCAGCAAAACGAGTTTGTCCGTCGCGGCGGCTCCGAACGTGACCACGTCGGTCATGATGGAGAATGCGCCGGAGACGGGGTCAGTGATCGTAATGGTTTGTGGTCCGTCGCTTTGCGCGGGAGCGGCAACAAGTATTTGGCCGGAGTTGGTCGCAATTATTGGTACTGCAGTATTGCCAACCGTGACGGCAAGCCCAGGGGAGAATCCGGTGCCTTGTAACGTGATTGCTCCGCCGTTCACAGGGACTCGCGATGGTGTCACCGAATCTCCGTAGAGCACATGTGCGTGGTAGTGGTAATCGGGCCGGCCATCGCCACGCAAATCGGCGATTCCGATGATGAAGCTATTCGAGCCGAGTACTTGCGCGTCGAGTCGACTCATGCCGAAGGTGGACGAATTGAACGGAGCCGGAGTAAGAGTTGGGGGAATTGTGCCTTGTGAATCTCCCAGCGTCCATATGCCGACCAGCGGCTGCATCTTTGATTCGCTGGGGGTGCCAGTTTCATCCAACGCGGTGACAGCTACAGACAAGGTCCGATTCGCCTGGGTTGGGAGCAAGAAATAGGCTACCTCACCATAGCTGTCGAGCGATCCTACCCAATCGCCCGGAGCAGGAACTAAGGCGGGGCCATCCCAGGTCTCTGTAGCAGCCCACTTGGGCACAGGCTGCGCGCTTCCAGCCATGACGACGTTTTGTTCAAACTCGCCGCCCGCGCTGACGGTTACCACGATAGGCTGGATCGATCCAGAAGGTGCGACCTGAAAATGGTCGTAGGGGACGACTCCAGCAGACCACGTTGGGTCCACCGGCTCTACAGTGAGCTGATACTGCGCAGAGCTTGCGTTGTTCGGGATCGGCAAGCCGCCGAGATCGAAAAATCCCTCCAGCTCTTGATTGGAGGATCCAAACTCACTATAGGGATTTCCCAGGGGATCGCTTAAGCCTGTGATGGGATTGCCGGCATTGCCGGAAAAGAGGAATCCAGAGACAGACGCGGCTTCGTACTCGTGCGAGGGCGAATTGGTAGCGGGATCAATCCATTGTGCGACAACGTTCACGCCTTGCATGGGTTGAGCGGCGGCGCCGGTGTGGTCAACGAAATAGACCGAGCCGTAGACGCGCGCTGTATTCGGGTTGACTGACACGACCGGATAAAGCCGGGATAACGCCGCCATGTCATCCGGTGCGAGTTGGTAGGGAGTGGGATAGCAGACCGTGATCGGGATGCAGCTTACCAGGTCCATATAATGCATGACGGGAAAGCCGGCGAAGTCAGCGGGAGTTGGCGTCGGATTGCCCGTCATCACGTTCAAGTTCAATTGCGACCAACCCAGCCCCAATATGTTTCCCAGCACCCGCACCAACCGATATTCCACATCCGTGAGTTGCGAGGACTGCAAGGCACACTGGCCATTGATGACAACAAGCGCGTGCAGAAAATTCGCACCCGTGCCAAAATTGTCCGCGCCTCCGTAAGCGGCGTTCCAGAAGCATTGCGAAGGATTTCCAGCGCCGGCGCCAAGGAGTGCGTCGGTTACAGTGCCATCGTAGTCGTAGACGATGGCGAGCGGTTTTTGCGTGGCAGAGGAAGTGATGTCGGAGGGTGCGGTGACAGTTCCACTTGAATCGACCGCAATGTTGCTGGCATTCACGTCCTCGGCGAGCTGTCCTCCAATGTCTACAAAAAGTGCTGCGGAGGGAGCGGAGGTCCATTGATTGAAAGCTGTGCCGACAAACGCGTTGGCGAGCGCGTTCGGCAGGATCGGGCTTAGATCTCCCTGGTCGGTGTAATAGATGATCTGGCCTTGCGACCAAACGATGGGTTGTCCCATCATGCCAGAGGTGAAGTAGCTGGAGCCGGCAATGTATTCTGGTCCGCCTGCGAAAGTCACGTCGGGTAGCAGGGTGACAATGGCCAAGACCATCGCTATACCCAGAAGTGGGCGCTTGGTCAATCTCGTTTTTCCTCGTATGGTCACGCTTAATTATTCCTCTCCACCGACGCGTCCCACGGCGTGCGCGAAGTCGAGGTATGGGATCGCCCTTTTGCCGCCCAGGATGGGATCACTGGTGAAAACCACGGCATGGTTGTCGCCGATAAAAATTTTTCCTTCCAAACCCATCGCGAATCTTCCGATTGACCCCGACACCGGGCTCGTGAGACCGAACTTGCTTGGTGGAAAGAGAAACAACAGAACGTGTTCGCCGATGTGGTAACGCTCGCCGCTGTTCCAGAGTCCGGCCCACTCGTGAATGGTCAAGCTCTGGCCAGTTGCGGTTCCTCGCATGGCTTGTTCAACCTGGAAGGTGATGGTGGTGGCGGCAGGAGCTTGCCCAGAAACTTGGCCGGACCGTCCTATGAAGGTGACGCGACCGGAGAAGATGATGCCGGCAGCTTGAACCAGTTGCTTCAGGCCAGGTCCGGGAGGAAGAGGAACTGGGTAACGCCTCGGCAAATTGGGTGGCAGCGGGCCTGGAAATGGTAAAGGAACTGTCTGCGACTCAATAGGGAGGACAGGCCGCGGGGTCACCGGACCTGGGCCGGCAACGCGCTCCTCAGCTGCACCCTGTGCGCACAGAAACGATGGCGCAGCGAGCAGCATCGTTAGTACGACGAGCGAAAAAACGTCGAGCAGACGCCGGATCATCGGCTATCCCCTGGAAATCAATGTCTGCTCGGAGGAATCTGGGAAACCGAGGCCATCCTAACTTTGGTGGCGATACAAAGCTGTGATGGATGTCACCGTCTAGCCTTGTGGATTCTTCGCAGGAAGAACCGCTGTTCTGCGGAAATGACGGAAATAGTAAAACCCTATGGAGCAGAATCGAGCTAATGCCGGGTCGCAAACTGCCGATGAGACACAAGGGGACCCTGCACAACCATGAAAATTCTCTTAGTCGACGACAGCAAGCCGATCCTGCGTGAGAACGAGCGCGTACTCCGCGAGGCTGGCTATGAGGTGGTCTGTGCCGAGGATGGTCAGTCTGCTCTGGACATGGCTCGGGAGCACAAACCCGATCTGATCCTGCTGGACATGATCTTGCCGAAGATGAGTGGGCCAGACGTTCTGGATCACTTGAAGCACGAGCCCGCAACCGCCAACATTCCAGTTGTGGTTTTGAGCAGCCTCACTGAAAAGAATCGGCAGAAACTCGTGGAGGCCGGAGCAGAGGAGTACGTCGAAAAAAACACTCTCATGCCGATGAAAGGGGTAAACCTGTTGCCGAAGATACTGGAGAATGTAATCTGCCGGATCAATCGCAGACGAGGAATTGCTTTCAGTAGCGTCCCTGTAGAAAAGTGAGAAACTCAGTTCTTGAGGCTAGTCAACACGATGCCGCTGATGCTGTTCCGCGCTCAGATTAGCTCCAGCCAGCAATAGCATTCCCGTCAGGAAGGCCCAGAACATCATGCTCACTGAGAGCGCGAAGGGCCCGTAGACCTCGGCGAAGTTGAGCCAAGGGAGAGCCAGAATATAACCGTATTTCAGCGCTTCTGAGAGCAAACCCATAATGACGGCGATGGGTAACACCGCTCGCGCTGGAACCTTGCCATTGGGAAGCACCCAGTAAATCAAGAAGAAGATGGCGATGCTCGCTGCGATGGCGAATGCCTTCATGACCACAAATCCCACAAGACGAACAAAGCCGGTGCCGTGGCCGCGCAATAGGAATTCCATGAGCGTAACGTTGCCCGCAGTTAGGGCAATCGAAAGCAGAGCCAGAACGCCGCAGGCAAACGCGAGTCCCAGCGATATGAGCTGATTGCCAATATACGAGCGGTTATTTTGAAGGCGCCAAATGCGATTGAGCGCGACCTCCAGCGGCATGAATACACCGGAGGAAGTCACCAAAAGGATGACCAGCGAAACCACTTGCACACGATGGCGCGTCTCCACCATGGCGTTCAGATTGCGAATAACGAATTCCTGACCGGCGGGCAGATAATCGCGTAATAGTTCGACCACCACGTCGCTCATCACACGCGAATGAAAAACTCGCCGGATCAGCGTCATCAACAGGACCACGAAAGGGAAAAAAGAGAGAATCGAGTTCGCAGCAAAGGAGAAGGCGAATGTGTGCACGTCCGTGCGCAGCAGGTATTTTATGGTGGAAAGCGCCGCATTTGTGCGCACAGGTCGCGGATGCGGCGGGCGCAGTGGAGGGTCTTCCGCTCCGCGAACGCTAGAAAGTGTGACTTGATCCGGCACGGTTTTCGCTTAATCCTATCAATGGTAGTTGACGCCTATACCTTCGGAAAGGAACGAAAGTTTACGAACGCGTATGCCGCATTTCTTATACAGCGTAAACGATTACGTATGACCGCAGGTCACAATAGCGTGTTACCCTCTAATTCTTCTTGCGAAACGTTTCACTACTGCTTATTATCGGGTGCTCATAACCGGATATGTCCGGGAATGAACACGTAGGGCAGGTTGACGTTTTGAGTAGGTCGGTAGAAATCACGGCCGCCGGTCGGGGCTCCAGAAGTTCACGCCGCACTTCCTTTGCGCGGCACTGAACCGAGGAGTCTTTTGCTTTGGGGCAAGTTTCTTCGGCGCACAAGAGACGCAACCGAATTCCACCGGTTTTCTTGAGGGGGTGCCCCGGTTCGCCGGGGCTACGATACGGGAAACCCGGGGAATTAATTCTTCGCGACCAGGTGAAAGGAGTTTTCTGTGAGAGAGAAGGGAACAGTGAAGTGGTTCAACGGGGCGAAAGGATATGGCTTTATCCAGCGCTCCACGGGGGAAGACGTTTTTGTACATTTCTCCGCGATTCAGGAGAACGGCTACCGCTCGCTCAACGAGGGTGAGACCGTCGAGTTCGATTTGCTCAAAGGCCCCAAGGGCTTTCAAGCGGGCAACGTCGTCCGCGCGTAAACCGCGAACATTGTGAATGCCAACCCTCCCGCCCCCGCGGGAGGGTTTTTTGATTCGATCGACACGGCCCTTCGTGATACATCCTATTGCTTCGCTGGCGCCGCGCTGCCTAACGCGAGCATGCCGAGGGAGGAGCCCCGCGAAGATTGGGAAGCAGCAGCGAGGTCGGATTGCTCTGCCCCAGTGCAGTTTCCGGCGGCGATTGCTGTGTTAGCAGTATCCTCATAGCCGACGCCGAGCACATGAATAATGGTGTGTTTCCGGTTGGGGCCTCCAACAAAACTAACGTGCAGGCGCGCCCAGCCGTAGTGCACTTGGTTGGCTTCGGAGAATTGAAAGCCAATAAAGCTATCCTGCACCAGGCTGAGGTTTCCTTTGTGGTTAAGCTTGGTGCCGCCTCCGTGCGCCGAGTAACGTCCTCGGCCGTAGGTGAACAACAGACCGTACGATGAGCCCTTTCCGAACTGGCCGCCCGGGCCGATTTCAGCCCCGGAAGCCACGTCGGCAGGAACGCCGTTAGACAGCAGCACATTTGCCCCCGCCGAATTCGGAGTGAAGAAGCCGCGATTCCACCACGCCCAGGTGCCGACCCCGGTGGTGGTGAACGTTCGGAATGTCGAATTTGTCGACTGCGCAATGTTGAAGGGTGCAACGCCCTGCCCCGTGGGCGACAGGGGAACGCTGGTGGTCTGCGCCAGTTCGGCGGAAGTGGTCTTGCAAATCGGAGTGCCTTCGGCGGGCATGGCGCAAGCAAGGGCGGCGACTCCGGCTGCGCCAGCCGCCAGAGCATACGCGTTCAACCTGTCGCAGAGCGGCTCAGGAAGTGCTGCAGAGGCTTTCGTTCGGGAGTGACCTCGCTTCGTGACATTCGATTTCAAGATCGGCATAGCCATCCTCTTTCCGAGATTTAATTTCAGTCGCGCACAACGCACATCGCAATTTCAATCCGATCACGGCAAACCAAAGACATAAGCAGTGCCGAGCGCTGACTTGCGTTGAGTGCCGCCCACCAGCGTCTTCCCGCTGATACCCAAAGTGTTTCCAAAATACACGTTGAAGTGAGCGTCGGCGCCGGTAAGAACAATGCTGCTCGTCGCGTTCTGCCATCCGCCCGCTGGTTCCTCAAATATGTACACTGCGCCCGAAAGGCCGTTTGGAGCTACCCCACGAAACGGTGATCCCACGGCAGCAATCTTTCCGCTGATTCCGACCGACCAACCGAATCCACCACTCGCCCCGTCACCGGGCGTGAGCGTAGCGGTTTGGGTCATGTCCTTCCAACCGGCAGCAGGCTTCTCAAATACGAAGGCTGCCCCTAGGAAGTTCTCATAGCCCGGCGCGCCGGTCAGCACAGTGTTCCCGTTCACGGAAACGGATAGACCGATTTCCTCAAGTTCCGTGGAGTTAGACACCGTGAGCTCCGCACTCTGCGTCATTGTGTGCCAGCCCGTGACAGGCTCAACAAACACATAAGCCTTCCCCGGGCCCTGACTCGAGATTTCTCCGTCTTGAGGTGCACCGATCGCTATGGTTCCCCCACTGATTGACACGGACCAGCCGAAGCGATCACCCATCGCGCCATCCGACGGTGTCAGCTTTGCGGTCTCCGTCATGTTGTGCCAACCCCCCGCCGGCTTGACAAATACGTATGCTTCACCCGGAGTTGACGTGGTATCGCCGTCGTCGCTAATTACAATGGTGTCGCCACTGATGGCAACCGCTTGGCCGAAAGTGCCGTTGCTGTCGTCCGAAGGCGACAGGATCGCGGTGGGGGACATATTGGTCCAGCCGCCGGATGGTTTCACGTAAACAAACGCGTAGCCGGGAATCCCTTGGAAGCCGATTGGACCCACCGCCACAATCGTGTCCCCATCAATTGCCACAGGAGCCATGTAGGGCTCAGTCGGCGCGGGGCCGCTGAGCTTTGCCACTGGAGGAGAATTCCGCCATCCCTGTGGGGCTCTGATGAAAACCTGGGCAACTATCTTCACGCCGCTGCCTAGCGGCTCCTGACCGATCACGACCGTGTCGCCGGAAATGGCGACCGAATTGTTCTCCAAGCCGAGACAACACCCATTGATCGGCACAAATTTGGCCAATTGCGACCAATCGCCGGGCGACACGGAAACGGCATTGCTCGCGGCCGCACGTGTTCCAGCCGCAGGCGGTTTCATTCGTTGAGAGACCGGAATGGTCTGAGCCGCACACAGCGATGCAAGCAACATCGTGAACGAAAGGATCGAGACAAGACGAACGGCGAACCGATGAGACGTCATTGCAACCTCGCTAGTTTGCTTTTAGATTCGTTCCTTGCGCACACACAAAAATGCTGGCGACTCGACTGGCGTCGTTCCCATTTTTTCTCCAGATCGAGAGGCCCCGGTCTCCCAGCGCCAACAGGCCAAGAGACGCTCCCCTCGCGCTTGGGGGAAGAGCGCCGCTCGATGTTTCGGGGACGCCGTCAGTCGGTGTGATGTTTGGCGTGACGCCGGCGTTCGAAGCCGCAGCCCCGGTGCAATCCCCCGCAGCGATTACAGTATTCGGATTGGATTCGTAGCCGTAGCCGGAAATTCTGGTTTCAGTCATCAGCATTCTGCGGAAGGTCTCATTGTGGTGGAAGGCAACTTCAATCCGTGCCCATCCGTAGTGATACTGCCCGGACAACAAGAGCCGGAAGCCAACATAGTTGGTCTGCCCGAACTTGAAGTTTCCCCGGTGCTTGTTCATGGTGCCGCCACCTTTTAGGTAGTGGTCTTCCGGATCTCCCAGCCCGTAGGTAAACAAAAGTCCGTAAGAGTTTCCCTTCGCGAAGTTGGCGCTCGGACCAATGAGCGCACCTTCCGACAAAGCCGCCGGGAGATTGTTCGATGGGCTGAGCATCACTCCCTGCGGATTCGGCTCAAAGAAACCGCGGTCCCAAAATGCCGGGCCGCTGCTATAGGAGAAGTAGAACGTTGTTTGGGCCACTAGAAACGGAGCAGCCTGTTGATGCGCGGGATTTAAAGGGAAGCTGGCCGTGCGCGCGAGAGTGATCGAGGCGCTATTGCAGACAGTGGTCGCCTCCGCCGGAAAAGCGCATGCGAGCAGCCCGACTCCTGCTGCCGTAGCTGCCAGAGCATAGGCGTCGAGGCGGTGGTGCAGCGGCTCCTTAAGTTGAACCGCCTTTCTGGATCGATTGGGACGCCGACTCTCGCTCTTTCCATCTGAATTCATCGCACTTTTCCTCGTTTCTTTATCAGTACGGTCAGTTCATTCGGTAATCCGGTTACGGCGCTGGATTAGGAAGAAGCTGAAAAAGATAGACGTTTGGGAGACGAGCTGTAGAAAACGGTGCGAGCGCCGCCACCACAGGGCCGTCGATTGCAAGAGAGTACCCTAGGCTGCCCCCTACTACTACGAAGAGCTTTAGTTTGCTCGATGTGTTGGCCCAGCCGCTAGTCGGCTTCTTGAAAATGAATACAGATCCACCATCGAAAGCGTCGTAAGGCGCGCTGACGGCTATATAGTTGTCACTGACGCAGATTGCGGACCCGAGGGAGCCATACGCGCTGCCGTGTATTGCAGTGAGTGTGCCGGTCTGCGTCATGTTGCTCCACGTGCCGGAGCGGACGAATACGTAAGCTTCTCCGGGGAATTGACCTGGGCTATTGCCTGGAGCTCCAACGGCCACGGTGCTGCCCTTAATGCCGACGGAGAAGCCGAACTCGTCATTCTGAAATGCATCGGACGCGGTCAGTTCCGCCGTCTGCGTCATATCCTGCCATCCCGTTGCGGGCTCGACAAAAACATAAGCCTTCCCGCTTCCAGTCGACGGATAGAACTGAGGAGATCCAATCACGATTGTGTTCCCGTCAATTGCTGTCGAAGAACCAAAGAAGTCATGCTTGGCCCCGTCTGACGGAGTGAGCTTGGCTGTCTGGGTCATGTTGCTCCAGCCGCTCGCGGGCTTCACAAATACGTACGCCGCGCCGATTTCGGAGTTGGCCCGATAAGCTCCCGCGACAATAGTGTTGGCACTCAGAGAGACCGAATCCGCGAACCAGTCACGCGGCGTTATGTCCGATCCGGTGAGAGTTGCGGTTTGTGTCATATCAATCCAACCGCCCGGAGGTTTGACGAAAACAAGAACGGCACCCTTTGTGCAGGTCCCGGCAGAACACTGAAAGGCCCCAATTGCCACCGTGTCACCATCGGTGGCAACGCTGCCGGCACCAGTCACGCCTGCCAATGTGGTTCGTAGGCGTGCGATCAGCTTCATATTGGTCCAGCCTTCTGTGGGTTTGATAAAGACATAAGCCATGCTGCCATCATTGCCAAGAGAACCGCTGACCACGATGGTTTGGCCGCTGATCGCAACCTCTGCGGCATAACCGCTACTTTGCCCGTTCACTGCGCCGATCTTGGACAGTTGTTGCCAGAGATCACTCGACTGAGTTTCCGAGGTGGCCCTCGAACCCTCGCCAGCAAGAGCCGCTGAGGAAAAAATCACAAGCAAGGCGACGAGAGAAAGAGTCCACTTTCTAATTCCAATCACAAGAACCTCCATCGCGAGACAGCCCAAAAACCCTGCCGGAAAATCTCGGCGAAAGGCGAATGCAATACGGTGCGCGGGATTGCGAAAGGCGAGACGATCAAGCAGAGTATCCGTTGATTAACAGGTTCCGGTCAAGAAGTTAAGAAGATTCGCTCGGGGGCTAGCCTAAAAGGCCTAGCCTGACTGCATCACATTCACGACGCCATCACTTGACTTGGACCTTTCCAAAAACACGAACTTAAGAACCTTATTTCGAGGTAAAATTTGCGGCAGCCTTCCCCTAGAAGGCACAGTCCTTTTCAATCATTCAGACAATCCGGTCAGCGAATTTCCAGAGACACCAAGTCTCCATCCGCTACGCCGCCGGGTTTGTAGTTCACCGACACCGCGCGGTCATTCCACGCGCACGAGAAGGTGTCGGCTCCCATCAGCAGCAGCGACTTGTAATCGGCGGTGCGTAGCTTGAGCACCGTTGTGCCGGAAGTCACGGTCAAAATCGCGCCCGGTGATTGCGAGCAGTCCACACTCACCAGCTTGCCATGCACAAACTTGGAGGGTCGCCGGTCCGCCGGTCCATTATTTTGCGAAGCTTGTTGCGCCGCGGCGCGCTTGGCGGCGTCTTCTTCGAGGACGTCGAACGGAGATTTTTGCGGAGCGAGTTTCTGCGATGCACTCGCCGATGCAGCGGAGATGCCATACTTTTGCTCGGTCGTGAGCCGATCGAGCTCACCGCGCGCGGCCGCCGCAATCTGCGGATTCCTGCTCGTCTTCAGCCGATCGAATAGGGCTTTCGCGGCGTCCCACTTCTTCGCCGAAACGTAGATTTCTCCCAAATGGTAGAGATACTCCTGATTGCGCGGACTCTGTTGAATGGCGGCACGCTCGGCCTGCATCGCCGTCATCGAGCCTCCCCCTTCCATACGCGCCATCGCCATCAAGTCATAGGCGGCGGCGAATTCAGGTCGCCAGTCGAGCACGGCACGAAGATCCTGCATCATGTTCGGCAGTCCCTGGATGTCAGTATGCTTGGTTTGTGCGATGCGATACTTGAGCACGCAAAGGTAGTAACGAATCCAGAGGTCACGCTGGTCGAGCGCGGCAGCATCGCTTAGTTCTTCGGCCGCAGCATCGAACTCGCCATGCTGCACGTGATCCCAAGCCAACGCACGATGCGCGACCTCATTCCCGATGGCAGAGATTAGTGGAGCTGTGTCGTTGTCGTCTTTATTGCCATAGTTCTTCTTATTTTCTTTTTCTTTCTCTTTATCGGATGCCTTGGAATCCGCGAGGCTGGGAGTCGTTGCCAATGTCTTCAACTCCCGCAAGCCGGCTTCGCGCCGCTCGGGAATTCTCACCTTTACCTCGCCCACCAACGCGCGCGCATCCGCTTCGCGCATCGGCTTTGAGGTCATCACGCTGTCGTCCACCCCAACCGGAGTTGGAGACTGATAAACCTGCGGCGCGTTGCGCTGCGATCCCGGCTGCTTCGACGCGTCGAGCGCGACGAACAACGGTGTGAGCGAGTGAAAGTAATCTTTTATCGCTTGGTCGAGTTGAGCGACGCTCATGCCGTATGCCTTCTGAATCGCTTCTTCCACCGGCACGTGCTGGTTCTCAACGAGATCGAAGTAAGCTCCCGTCTCCGGCAGTTTTTTCTCGTGCAGCAGGTAATGCATCGTCATCCACGATTGCGCGTAGAACAGCGTATGATGCGTGCCTTCGCTGTAAGTGGAGGTGTCATGCTTCATGGTGAACAGGTCGGGGAGCGAGATCCAGACTTGCGCGCCCAGCAGTTCGGTTAGCGATTTCGGCGGATTCTGTGCCTCGTGCTGGTTCTCCAGCAGATCCGTGGTGAAAACAGGATTTAGTTCGGGATCGCTGCCGATCTCAATCTGCTTGTTGTCGATGCGGAGCGAGCTGAAGTATTCTGCCAGGCCTTCGTCGAACCATCCCTCTGCCGGAGGGTAGTTGTAGTTCAGCAGCAGGTGTGCAAAGTCATGAGCCACAGCGCGCCACGACTCTTCTTCGAATGAATTCAGTACGATAAAGTTCTGATCTTCGCCGGGCACAAAAAATCCGGGAACGCTGATCGGCTGGCCTTGTTGGAGCGGCGCGGTCTGGTAGTAGTCCTTATCGTTCTTGAAAGCGAGGATCGTAAGCGGCGCAGGTTCGTTCAGACGTTCTTTCATCAACAGCGTGGCAAAGACCGCACGCATCTGCTCGAAGCGCAGTGCAACTTCCTTGCCTTTTTTCTCGCCCGCATCGGTAATGACGGTGTAGTGCGTCGAGTGGATTTCAAGCCAGGGAGACTGCTCGGCCGCAGGCGCAGACGAAGAGAGTACGACGCCCAGAAGCATCGCGGAGAAAAAACCAGTCGGGATGGAACGAGTGCGGCTCATGCGCCCTGCAGGAGAGGACTACTGCCCAAAATAGCGACGACTACCAAAATGCTAACACGAGGGTCGTCAGGGCATCCTATTGGAACAATCTGGCCTTCTTAATTGACGGTACGAAAAAAAAGAAGTCAAATGAGTGCCGATACGCCGTTCTAAAACTGACAGCGTCACAGGAGCATAGCGCAGCTGTGAAGTCTTTGCGAAATGCCCGCGAAACTTGGCCGCACCGCGAACCCCTCTGGACATGCGTTCGTTCCGGGCTTCGACCCAGCGCGATTCTGATTGTCTCTTTGGTGGCACTTGCGCTCTTCATCGAACGCTCTGATGCACAGGGCCCGGACGCTGACACAACCCATAACAAAATTCATGGCGCCGTCATCAATGCCGTTACCCACGATCCCATTGGCCGGGCTCTCGTCTATTCCGGCGACAACCACTTCGCAACCCTCACCGACAGCGAGGGACGCTTCGAGTTTACCCAGCCGCAGAACACCGGCATAGCCTTTTTGTTCATGGCTCGAAAGCCGGGCTTTCTGGAAGAACTGAACAGAATGAATGAGGTAGAGAAATCGGAAAGCGGCGCTCTCACGATCTCTTTAGTGCCTGAGGCTTTGATTCAAGGGCGCGTGACACTTTCAACGGGAGAGGCGGCGGTAGGCATCAACGTGCAGGTCTTCACGCGCCAGGTGCAAGATGGCATTGCCCGCTGGAGGCCGGGGGCTATGAACCGGACGAATTCGAGCGGCGAGTTCCGCTTCGCCGAACTGCGGCCCGGCGAGTACAAATTGCTCACGCACGAATTCATGGACAACGATCCGGCCGTTACCGCCCCCGGCGATCCGCCTACTGGCTTTCCACCCGTCTATTATTCCAGTTCTGCCGATTTTGCCGATGCCAGCACAATTCAGGTCGCCGCCGGGCAGACATTCCACGCGGATATTGCGCTCGTCGGCCAGCGCTACTATCCGGTAAGAATTCCAGTCATGAACGCAGAGGGCAGGGGAGGAATGAGCATTACGGTATCGCCGCAGGGGCATCGCGGACCGGGATATTCGCTTAGTTACAACCCCATCAAGCAGAGAATCGAAGGCTCGCTGCCCAATGGAAAATATCTAGTCGAAGCAAGAAGCTATGCGCCAACTTCGTCGATCGGGCAAATGAATATCTCAGTTGCGGGCGTGCCGGTCGAGGGCCCCAGCATGGCGCTTGCCGCGACGAGTTCAATTGTCGTGAACGTAAAGGAAGAATTCACGTCCACGAATTGGAATGGTTCCGGGATGATTTCCACCGGAGGGCGAACCTTTGCGATGCCGAAGCAGCGAGTCGATCTAGACGTCAGCGTCGAACCTGCGGAGGATGACTTCACCCAGCAGGGAGGCGGATCGCTTCGTCCTCCCACTGGACCTAACGACAATTCCATGGTTCTCGAAGACATCGCGCCCGGTCGATATTGGCTGCGGGCACGGGCAGGCCGTGGCTATGTGGCATCGGCGACTATGGGAGGGATTGATTTACTCCGCCAGCCGTTTGCCGTTGGTCTGGGAGCGACCGTGCCGATTGAAATCACACTGCGCGACGACAATGCAGAGATCGAAGGCTCAGTAGCGGGAATCTCTCCGATGGCGGCGCCGTCCGAAGGCCCAGGCTCAAGGCGATGGTCGCCCTCAGCCCACATCTATTGCGTCCCTCTGCCAGATAGCCCAGGGCAGTTTTTGGAACTCTCCGCATCGTCGGATGGAACGTTCGATTACCAGATGGTCGCACCCGGAACCTATCATGTGATGGCGTTCAAGAATCGGCAACCGGAGCTTCCTTATCGCGATCCTGATGCGATGAAGGCTTACGACTCCAAGGGCCAAGTCGTGCGCGTTTCCGCCGGCGAGAAGGCGAGCGTTCAATTGCAGATCGTTAACAGCGAGTGAGAAGTCAGTAAGCAATGAGAGCAAACATGCAGCCAGTGAATAGGCCGATGTGCCCAATGCCGCCAGAGCGGTTCTTGCGGGTGATAGTGCTCTGTCTGTTCGGACCCTGGGTGCTGGCCGCGGCACAGACGGCGACGCTGCCTCCGAAGCCCACTTCCAGCGGATACCGAATCGCAGGAACAGTCGTGAGCAAGGCGGACGCGCGTCCACTCTCCCGTGTGCGAGTAACGCTACGAGAGACGAAGGATCAGCCAAAATTTGAGTCCATGGTTACGTCCGAAGACGGCAAGTTTGAATTCCGTGACGTGCCCGCAGGAAAGTATTCATTGGAAGGCGGGAAGCGCGGATTCATCTTCGCCCGCTATGATCAGCACGAGCAGTTTTCCACTGCCATCGTCACCGGAGCCGGTCTCGATACCGAAGCCCTGGTGCTGCGGCTCGCCCCCAATGCGGTAATCGCCGGCAAAATTCTGGACGAATTCGGTGAGCCGGTTCGCCACGCAACGGTCACCGTTTATTACGATGATCACAGCACAGGCGTGGACCAGATTCACCAGTTCCGCTCGGCGCAGACGGATGATCTTGGAGCGTACGAAGTTACTCCGCTCCGGCCCGGCACTTACTTCTTGTCGGCGAACGCAAAACCTTGGTATGCCGTTCATCCCCCTTCGGAACCGCGACAATCGGGATCAGCGCGTTCGCGGTCAGCGAATTCGGTGTCTGAGGAGAACCAATCAGCGGACGACCCGCCAGCCGTCGATCGATCGCTCAACGTCACCTATCCGGTTACTTACTATCCGGACGTTGAGGCGGCGGACGACGCAGCACCGATCTCGATTCAAGGCGGCGAGCGCGTGGAAGCGGATTTCCACCTGAATCCGGTTCCATCTCTGCGCCTGCTTTTTCGTGTGCCCGACGGCGGCAACCATCAGTTCTTCGTGCCTCAACTTCAACAACCCGCGTTTGATGACTTTACCCCTGTCCAGGCCACCGGTACTCAACGCGTTGCGCCCGGATTGATGGAAGTTACTGGCGTCCCCGCCGGCCGTTACAACGTTCGCCTGTTCGCCAATGGCTCGGCACTCCAGATGGACGGCGTCGATTTCACTAAAGATGGAGAGTTGATCGATACCTCCAAGAGCGAAGCCGCGAGCCAGGTCAAATGCTCGGTACAAATTCCCGGCGAGCCCACGATTCCCCCCAATCTTACGGTTGCGTTGCGTTCAGGCGGTAGAGGGGTTGCCGTTGCCCCGCCTGTCGATTCCAAAGGCGAAGCGGAACTTCCAGAGGTGGCCGCTGGCCGCTATGAGGTGGCCGTATTGGGTGGCGGGAAGCGCTATTCCATCTCGCGCATCTCAGCCGAAGGCGCAGATGTTTCAGGCCACACTCTCACCGTCACGGCTGGATCATCCCCCTCAGTTTCTCTCACGCTGGTGAGTGGGAGCGTGGACGTGGAAGGAACGGCAAAGAAGGCGGGGAAGGGTTTCGCCGGAGCCATGGTAGTTCTTGTTCCGAAAAATCCAGAAGTAGATCACGATCTGTTCCGCCGCGACCAGAGCGATCTGGATGGCACCTTCACTCTTCACGGGGTCGTCCCCGGCTCTTATACTCTTGTGGCAATCGAGAACGGATGGGACCTCGACTGGTCAAAGTCCGCCGTGATTGCCACCTACGCCAAGCATGGACGAAGCGTTCGGGTCGGGAGTCAAGGGGAACATTCGATGAACGTCGCGGAAGCGGTCGACGTTCAGTCCAAATAGGCTGCCTCAGTCTATAATGGCTCCCACTCATGCCACTGACCTCTGGCACCAAACTAGGGCCTTACGAAATCGTCTCTCAACTTGGCGCGGGCGGGATGGGTGAAGTATACCGCGCCCGCGACACTCGTCTCGACCGGGAGGTCGCAGTCAAAGTTCTCTCCGGACATTTCGTTTCGAATCCCAGCCTGAAGGATCGCTTCGAGCGCGAGGCGCGTACCGTCTCGCAACTTTCTCATCCCAACATCTGTCGCCTCTACGATGTCGGATCACAAGATGGAGCCGACTATCTTGTGATGGAGTGCCTCGAAGGCGAGACTCTCGCTGACCGTCTCACGCGCGGCCCACTCAGCGTCGAAGAAGTTCTCCGTTACGGTGCCGAGATTGCCGATGCCATGGACAAAGCCCACCAGCAAGGCGTGATCCATCGCGATCTTAAGCCGGGCAACATCATGCTGACTAAGTCCGGAGCGAAGGTGTTGGATTTCGGCCTGGCGAAACAGGCGCAGGTGGGAACCGCCAGTGCCAGCGTCCTCACTGCCATGACCGCGGGCAAGCCGCTCACCGTCGAAGGCACGATCGTCGGCACTTATCAGTACATGGCTCCCGAACAGATTGAAGGCGCTGAGGCTGACACGCGCTCCGACATTTTCGCTCTCGGTTGCGTGCTCTACGAAATGTCCACCGGCAAACGCGCGTTTCCCGGCAAGACGCAGGCCAGTGTAATCGCCTCGATTCTGGCGACTGATCCCGCGCCGCTCTCGCGCATGGCGCCCATGACTCCGCCCGCGCTCGAGCGCTTGATCAGTTCCTGTATGGCGAAGGATCGCGAAGACCGCATCCAGAGCGCGCACGACGTCAAGTTGCAACTCCGCTGGATTGCCGAGGCCGGCTCGCAGGCGGGCGTGTCCGCGCCGGTGGTGGCGAGGCGGCGGACTTCACAGAGAAGCGCGTGGATTGTAGCGGGCGTGGCTGCTGCAGTTGCTATCGCGTTTGCCATTGGCTTCGTGCTGCGTGCGCCAGTTCCGGCGCGGCCGTTACGCGTAAGCATTCTTCCGCCAGATCAGCACAACTTCGACCCGATGAGCGTAGCGCTGTCGCCGGACGGCACCAAGCTGGCTTTTGTGGCGTCGTCTCCCGGAGGCTCGCCTCAACTCTGGGTTCGCCCCTTGGATTCGACTGCGGCCCAGCCGCTCGCCGGAACAGAAGAAGCTAGTTTTCCCTTCTGGTCTCCCGACAGCCATAGCCTGGGATTCTTTGCCGACGGCAAGTTGAGAATCATCGACGCCAGCGGCGGAGCTGTACAAACCCTGGCCGACGCTGCGAATCCTCGTGGCGGCACCTGGGGCGCGGACGGCACAATTTTGTATACACCCGATACCGTCTCAGCAATGTTCCGCATTCCGGCAGCCGGAGGCACACCCACACCCGCGATCGGTAAGGAAAAGGCAGCTGTTACCGCGGGCTCGCCGCGTTGGCCCGTGTTTCTGCCAGATGGCAAGCACTTCATCTTTTTTCAATTCGCGCCTGACAGTGAGGGCGGTGGAAACATTCACCTAGGCTCCCTCGATTCGCAGCAGGATACAACCCTGGTCCGATCAGAGTATCGCGGCCAGTACGCCTCAGGTCATTTGGTTTTCGTGCACGGCGGAAATCTGATGAGCCAGGCCTTCGACGACAAGAAATTAAAGTTGTCCGGCAATCCTATTCCCATTGCCGAGCAGGTCCGCGGCGAGGGGCGGGGAGCGGCGGCGTTCTCGCTTTCGAACGATGGGAAGCTGATTTTTGCCGGAGGGCAGGCGACCAGCCTCGACCTGGCATGGTACGACCGCACCGGCAAGAAGAGCGATGTGATCGACACCGGAACTTTTCAGGACGCGCACATCTCTCCCGACGGCAAGAAAGTATCGGCGGCGCGCACCGATGCCGGCGGGCACCTCGAAATTTACATCTATGATTTGACTCGCGGCACGAAATCGCAGTTCAGCTTCTCGCAATCGCGCGATGACGATCCGGTCTGGTCGCCCGATGGCAACACGATTGTTTTCGACTCGGCGCGCAACGGCAAGATCGATCTCTACACCCGGCCCGCCAACGGTGCGCGCCAGGAGGAGTTGCTCTATAAGGACGATTTAGACAAGTACCCCAGCAGTTGGTCGGCGAATGGAAAATATATCCTCTACGAAACCATCGGCAACGGACACTTCGATATTTGGGTGATGCCGATGTTCGGCGACCGCAAACCCTATCCCTTCCTGCAGGAGAAGTTCAACACCCGCTATCCAGCATTTTCGCCGGATGGAAAGTGGGTTTGCTTTACCTCGTTCGAAGCCGGTCACCCGCAAGTCTACGTAGTGGCCTTCCCCAAGCCCGGTGGCAAATTCCTGGTGGGAGACGGCGCGGTGCCGGTGTGGAGCAATAACGGCAAAGAGATTCTCTACATGGACGACCACGCCCGCATCGCGGCTGTGGAAGTGACGGCTCATGGCGACAGCGTGGAGTTGGGCAAGCCGCAACCTTTATTTCCCGCTCAGCCCGGCAACTTCGAAGCCATCGCCGACGGAAAACGAATTCTCATGATGCAGGCGCCGGTGCAGAATTCGCCGAGTTTGACCCTGGTGGTGAACTGGCCGCAGGAACCGAAGAAATAAAATAAGGTCAGCGAGAGCGTAAGGTCTGAATTCCAGACTCTTGCGTGCCAAACTAGTCGCCGCTGGCGTGGCTCTGCGTAGGTACCAGAACCAGTCGTGGACGCACTTCCGCGACACGCGGTTGGGCCGCGCGGCCGCACAGATGGATAATGCCGATCACCGCGGCATAAGCCGCGAGAACACCAGCCCCCACGGAAACCACGACGGTGAGGCAAAGAATCAGAGGCATGAACAACGGAATCACGAAAGCCACCTTATTAGATTGCAATTATGTGATGCCGCAACCCGCACCTTTGTTGTCGGCAACCCGCAGAGGCTCGTTTACAATCTACCTGCCTTGACGCCCGCTGCTAGTGACGACCCAGATACGCCGTAGTAAAATACGAAGTAGAGTTGCGCATTCCTACTGTCGAACAACCCAGGGGACCTGTCGACGTTACGGAAGGCCCATCCAGCCTGGTTTTTCAGTCCAATAACTAAATGGCTATTACCAAGATTTCGGTGCGCGGGGCGCGCCAGCACAATCTGAAAAATATTGACGTCGAGATTCCGCGCAACTCCCTGACGGTCGTCACGGGGCTGAGCGGCTCCGGCAAATCCTCGCTGGCTTTCGACACCATTTATGCCGAGGGCCAGCGGCGCTACGTGGAAACGCTTTCCACCTACGCCCGCCAGTTTCTCGACCAGATGGAGCGCCCGGACGTCGATGCAATCGATGGACTTAGCCCATCGATTTCCATCGAGCAGAAGACCACCAGCCGCAGCCCGCGCTCGACCGTCGGCACCATCACCGAGATCTACGATTATCTTCGTCTCTTATTCGCCTCCATCGGAGTGCCGCATTGCCCCAAGTGCGGCAAGCCCATCAGCCGCCAGTCTGCCGAGCAGATCGTCCAGCGCGTCATGGCGCTTACGCCTGAAGATCGCGTCATGGTCATGGCGCCAATCGTCCGCGGCCGCAAAGGCGAGTTCAAGAAAGAAATGGAGACGCTGCTCAAGCACGGCTACACCCGTGCCCGCGTCGACGGCGAACTCGTGAATCTTGATGACGATCTCAATCTCGACAAGCGCAAGAATCACACCATCGAAGTGATGATCGATCGCCTGCTGGTAAAGCCGGGAATCGAGCATCGCCTGGAAATGTCGGTCGGCCTGGCGATGAAGTTAGCCGGAGGCTTGGTGCAGGTCGCGGTAGTGGGCGGCGAAGAGCAGCTCTATTCCGCGAGACTCGCCTGCCCGGATTGTGGCATCAGCGTGCCGCAACTCGAGCCGCGCTCCTTTTCATTCAACAGTACCTATGGAGCTTGTCCCGAATGTCACGGCCTCGGCAGCCGTTACGATTTCGATCCCGCCAAAGTGATTACCGACTGGTCGAAGCCGATGCTCGATGGCGGCTTCGGCCCCGGTTCGGCATCGCAAGGACTGATTCGCAGCCTGCAAATTGTCGCAGCAGCCCACGGTTTCGATCTGGCTACACCCTTCGAAAAATTTCCCGAGAAGATTCAAAACCTGCTGCTTGAACGGCGAATCGGGTGCGCGGCAAGACGGGTTTCCGTGGAATCTTCGGATACCTGAAACAGAATCTCGAAGAGTCTACTTCGGAAGGCTACCGCGAATAGCTGCTGGATTACATGTCAGCCACGGAATGTCCCGCGTGCCATGGCAAGCGCCTGCGTCCGGAAAGCCTGGCGGTCAAAGTGAACGGCATGTCGATCGCCGATTTCACCGCGTCTGCCGATTGCCCGCGCGCTCGAAGTGGCGCGCAAAATCAAACTGACCGGCACGGGAAGAAACAATCGCCGGACGCGTCGTGCACGAAGTGACCGAACGCCTGGAATTTCTGCAATGCCGTGGGACTCGGTTACATGTCGCTCGGCCGCTCGGCGGCCACGCTCTCGGGTGGCGAAGGCCAGCGCATTCGTCTCGCGACGCAGATCGGATCGAAGCTGCGCGGCGTCCTCTACGTGCTCGACGAGCCTTCCATCGGCCTGCATCACCGCGACAACGGCCGCCTTCTCGCCGCGCTGGAAAACTTGCGCGATCTCGGCAACACCGTCCTCGTGGTTGAGCACGACGAAGAAACGATTCGCCGCGCCGACTATGTCATCGACCTCGGTCCCGGCGCCGGCCGCCACGGCGGCGGGTTGGTTGCACATGGCACGCCCGCCGAAATCATGCGCGAGCCGAACTCTCTCACCGGCGCCTACATCTCCGGCAACGTTCGCGATCGCGATGCTTCCCGAGCGCCGCAGCCAAACGGCGCAGCCCTGACCATTCTCGGCGCGAAGGAAAATAATCTCAAGAATCTCGATGTGACTTTTCCGCTGGGCGTGATGACGGTCGTGACCGGCGTCTCCGGCTCCGGCAAATCCACGCTGGTCAATGACATTCTCTATCGCGCGCTGGCGCGGCAACTTTATCGCTCGCGCGAAAAGCGGCGAGCACAAAGCGATCATGGGCGCGGAGAATGATCGACAAAGTCATTCGCATCGACCAGTCGCCCATCGGCCGTACTCCGCGCTCGAATCCCGCAACCTATACCGGCGTCTTCACGCAGATTCGCGACCTCTACGCCATGCTGCCCGAATCGCGCGAGCGCGGCTACAAGCCCGGACGCTTCTCGTTCAACGTCACCGGCGGACGCTGCGAAGCCTGTCAGGGCGAAGGCCAGCGCCGCATCGAGATGAATTTTCTGCCCGACGTTTACGTGCTGTGCGAGGTCTGCGGCGGCCGCCGCTACAACCACGAAACGTTGTCCGTGAAATACAACGGCAATTCCATCGCCGACCTGCTGGAGATGCCCGTTTCCGACGCGCTGCCCGATTCTCGAAAACATTCCGCAGGTCAAGCAAAAGCTGCAAACCCTGGTCGATGTCGGCCTGGGATACATTCATCTCGGTCAATCTGCGGTCACGCTTTCCGGCGGCGAAGCGCAGCGCATCAAACTGGCCCGCGAATTGAGCAAGCGGCAGACCGGCAAGACTCTTTATCTGCTGGATGAGCCGACCACAGGCCTGCACTTCGACGACGTGCGCAAGCTGCTCGACGTGCTGCATCGTCTGACCGATCTGGGCAATTCCGATCATCATCATCGAGCACAATCTGGACGTGATCCGCAACGCCGACTGGATCATCGATCTCGGCCCTGAAGGCGGCGAAGAAGGCGGCCGCATCGTAGCCCAAGGCACGCCCGAGCAGGTGGCGCGAGTGAAGAAGTCGTATACCGGGCAGGCGCTGGCGGCGTATTTTGCGGGGAATGGGAAGCGCAGCGCATAGTTGCTTGGCCCACAAAAGCCGCCAGCCTTCGGCTGGCGGCGGGTTTGCTACACGATCAACTTCTCAGTTCACGCCCCAAAACATGAACTCTCCAAATATGTTGTCCTGATACACGTCGAATTCCGGAAGACCGGAATAGGCCGGGTTGCAAGGACCCGGTGGTGGGGCGGGGCATGGGGGCCCAGTGATCGACAGTGAATCCGTACTGTCGGTAATGTTGTTGGTTGTAAGTAGGTGGGAATGTACCCATGTGAATGTGCTAGATTGCTTGAAATCGTACTGGACTGTCTGCCAGAAGAATGACCCAGCGGCCTTCTCTTCAAGTCCGAACGCCTCTTGGAATGTATATGTATTACCGCTGCTTACAGTGTTTGTGACTGTGTTCTCGTTTGTGTAGGTCTGCGTTAGCCCCGATCCATTTCCTGGTCCAGCTTGCTTGTAGTCAAAACTTTGGCTGTTGCCGCCAAGGACCGGAGCGATTGTGAAGCGCCCATCGGTGGTCGTGGGAGGGGTAGCGGTTCCTAGGATCACGGCGTAAGCTGGGTTTGCTCCCCAAGGGTCGGCCTTAGCTATGTTTGCGAGATCGGAGGCGGTAAGCCCCGGGCCTTCGCCGGCAGGCCAGACTTGAGGATTGTATTTTGCTACCCACGAGCGCGCGAGGACCTGCGCATCTTCGGGGTCGCAACTGGCGTTGTTTGCGTAGCACCCGAACTTGCCGTTTAAGTAACCCAAGAGCACGGGCCATACGTCCATTGCGGGTTGGTCCGCCATATCGTAGCCATATCCCGTCCACTGAATGCTTTTGGGAGAGCTGGGACTATATGTAAAGGTAGTTATGGGATTTAGCCAGAGCCATACGAGGTCGTAGTCATGGTCCACTGGGGCGAAGTCGTTCGGCGTCCCGGTGGTCTCGTTTTTCACTGTAGTTTTATTGACGATGCTGATCGAGTTTGAGTTATCGGATTGCTGGGTGTACGACGTGCTCTAGCGTGCCCGTGACACACACTCCTGCGTCGAAGCCGAAGAGTCCTTGCGAAACCTCGCAGTTCCCGGTCTCTCCCGTAAGCGAGATGCTCTCGCTGAAATTGCTGGAGAAGGAGCTGCTGATTGTCGTGGTGGTGCCGAGTGACGTACTGTTCTAGGTAGCTGAACGGTACTGGCGTGCCCGGGTGGAGCGTAAGTGACCCCGATTACGATAAACTTCGGGGTCGACGTACCCGGCCCCAGCGTGACCGACCCAGAGGCTCCCGTGGCGGCCAAGTAGTAGAGACCATCAGTTGACCACTCGTCAAGGCTCCCTGTGACATTGTCCTCCGCGCACTCCTTGAACGCCGCGAGCCAAACCCAGAGAATTTCGACGTCGCTGTGGCCCGTGAAGGCGTGCTGTCCCCCTGAGGAATCGGTGAATGTCCATACATAGTTTGTTATGGTTTCCGTTTCGCAGGTAACAGGATGCGTGGTGGTGGCGACGCCCTTTAGCGTCCCGGGAATCGTCTGCCCGAATGAGAAACTGGCTAGGGCAACCACGGCGAAGAGCGTCCAGAGGTGTTTCTTCCCGCACTTGCATGCCGACGATAAGAATTGTTTTGTAGGCATCGAAGAATTCTCCTTGCAAACCTGGGGGGCTTGCTGTGTGTATGGGATCGCTTAGCCGCAATGGGGCTATGCGTGTGGGCTTGGCGTGACAACCCGTCGGGGACGGCGGCGTACGCAACAGAGGTGATCTGGGAATGGTTACTGCTGGGGCCCAACCATTGGAGGAAGGAGCTAATGGGAACGGCTTATCCGATCCTCTCGGACAATCCCACCAGTGGTTGGCACGAACACTAGCAGAGCAAGGTCAGGCTGTCAATGGAAATGAGGGCCCTGCATGCTCCTTCCAGACATTGGGTTGATCCGCTAGGCTCAGCGTCTCCTACAACTGTCGTAGAATTCTGAGGCGAGGCAATAATGCAAATGTGCACTCGCTAAGATAGGCTCTGACTACCAGCCTCGGACTCTCATATCGACGGAAGGATCTTTTTGTCATCACCCGACAACCCGCAGCTCGAGCCGCCATCGCTGGATGACGGACCGCAGGTATCTGCGTCGCCAGTTACCTATTCGTTTCCGCCGATTGAGAGTACCACCACAGCGCCCGCCCCCAAAGCCAACGAGAACCCCGTCTGGAGCGGATGGGACGTGCTGCAGATCGCGGCACTCACCCTCGCCACGCTTTTTATTTTGCAGCTCCTGATTGTCCTCGCGGCGCGCCGCTATGCTTTCCCTCACGCAAGCTGGGCGGATGTCGCGCAGAAGCCGTCGCTAGCTTTGCTCTCCGAATTGCTTACTTACCTTGCGGTCGCGGTTTATATGATCCTGCTGGTCGAGGGGAAATATCGCGCGCGCTTCTGGTCCGCCATTCGCTGGAATTGGCCGGGCATGGCGGGATTCAGTCTCCTCGGCCTCGGAGTCCTCATGCTGGGCCTCGACGTTCTCGGACGTTTTCTTCCTATGCCCAAGGAGACGCCTTTCGACCAATTTTTCGCTCGGCCTTCCGACGCCTATCTCACCGTGGCTTTCGCCGTTACTCTCGGCCCGCTGATGGAAGAGCTTTTCTTTCGCGGATTCCTTTATCCGGTGGTGGCGCGGCGGCTGGGAGTAGTTTGGGGAATTCTTCTCACCGCGCTGCCTTTCGGCCTGATCCACGCCGTTCAGTACGGCTACGCGTGGGGCGCGGTCCTGATCATTTTCCTGGTAGGAGTCGTTCTTACCGCGGTGCGGGCAAGAACCAAATCCGTGGCATCAAGCTTTCTTGCCCACATCGGCTATAACGGCACGCTGATGATCCTTGCCGCTCTGCAGACCGACGGTTTCCGGCACATGGATAAAGCTGGATTCGGATTGTTCCGATAGTGTGGTTGCTGGTTGGGTCACAACAGATGTGAGCACCCTCACTTCACCGTAATCGTCAGCAGCTGCACTCCCGACACCACATAGTCCAGCGGAGCCGTTGCCGTTTCATCCACGCTCGATTCGCCGCTGACTACCATCTCCTGATTCCCGCGCATTCCATCCATCACATTCATGATCGAGATGGGCAGCGTTGGCATCACTTTATCGGCGACGCGGGCTTCAGGGTCGGCTTCAAGCAGCGAGACGTAGACACGGTTGTTCGCGTGCTCTTTGTTGAGCACCGCGATGGTCGAGGCAAGATCGAGCTTGCGGCCGAATGCCGGGTTGCCGTGGCCGATACGGTCGAGAGTGTCACCATCGCTTACCAGGATGCGCAGCGTTCCCTTGCTGGCAGAGGTGGGAATCTTCACCGGAATCTGCTGCACGATGCGCTCGCCACGATACGGCGCGAGCACGGTCTCGAGCGATAACCTCATCGCCGGGGCGAGCTTCGGTAACGTCCGTGCGCGCGCTCTCCAGCCGCGCCCAGCGGCGTTCGCGGACGAGATCGAAATCCAGGTTCACGCCCGCAATCGCCGGAGCGTTATAGGGATTGTCGTAGATGCGTCCGAAACGTTCGCCCAGCGACATTGCCGCCTGCATCGCGGCCGGTTGCGCGCTCTCGCCCGGAGCGAACATGTTCTTCATCGTCACATCGGGAAAACCCTTCACCCCGATGCTTCCCGCCAACCGGTAAGTAATCTCTTCGCCAAACTCATTCACGCCATGCAGCGCGTTGAACACCGTCACCATCAGCGCCACTGGCGTGAGCCGCGGATTGTTCAGCACTTCGTAATGGAACTGTTTCACGCCGGTGTTGCTGTGAATGCTCAACGTGACCGGAATCATTTCCGGCTGCCGGTTGAAGACGCCCATGATGCCGGTATGGCGATCCTGCACGAAGGTTCCCACCGGCTCAGTCGTGTTGACGATCTTGAAAGCGTTTAGCGGTGATGGCAGCGTGGCCAAAATCTCGGCCTTATTCATGGGCAGATCGACGGAGCCGAACTGCAGCAATGGATGTCCGCAAGCCAGCAGCCGCTGCGGGTCCACATAGGTGACCGTGCAGGTCGCTTCGATGTCCATATCGCCACGCACCAAAATCGCGCTGACGGCCGAGCCGCCGACGAGCGGTTCGGGCTGTTTGTCGTTGCTGATGGATCCCGCACCCATCACCGGGACAACTCCGGCTGCGCCCAACTGCCCGGCGAAAAGTTGAATCGCCTGCTCGGAGAATCCGTTGAACACCAGCGGGGTCTCAATCGGCTTCAGGTAATTCGAAAAATCTTTTGCTGCGGAATTCTTTCTCTAAAGCTTGCCGACCCGGAGGTTTCTCCCGGCGAAGCGCTCTTGCTCGCGGCCATGTTGAGAGCGGGCTTGGCGGCCGAAGTCTCCTCAGCCGGCGAACGATCAAGCGCATTGATCTCCAGCATGTCGGCGATCGGGGTAACCCCGGCGATCGGCTCTTTGGAAAATTCTCCGATGCGGAAGGAAAGCGCTCCCGCAAGTTTTCCATCCAGATAAACCGGGCTTCCGCTCATGCCCGCGACCACGCCCGTATACTCCACCTTCTGCCCGTGCAGCCTCACCAGAATAATGTTGCCCTTCGGCCCATTCACGTTGTGTAGCACGCCGAGCACTTCCACTTCCATGGCTTCCGGCTTCACTCCCTCAAACACCGTGTAAGCCACGCCGCGCATGCCGGTATGAATTTGGCTCACGGGGATGATTGGCGGATCTTGCGTTGCGGTCTGAGCTGAAGCAGAGATTTGCGCAGATGCAAGGCAGGGAAAAGACAGGGAGGCAAGAAGAAAGAAGATCCCGACAACTGATTTTTTCATGAACTACGCCTAACAGGGCCGCTTGCGCCCCGCAATGTGATTAGACTCCGCTAAATTGTAGTTGTTGCCAGGAGGGGAGAAACCGGGAGCCGGGCAAAACATCCCAATCGCGTATCCCTGCGTCTATACTAGCACAGGGAATTTCTCTCCCATAGAGCCTTTACGCCCGGAGTTTTCCTATGTTTAGAAGGTGGTCGGTCATAAATCGATGTCTTTGGTTACAGAAGCTTACGCAGATGATGCTGTCGGCAGCGGTTGCCCTAATATTGCTTTCCGCTGTCTCCCCTGCACCCGCTCATGCCCAGTCGCAAGGCGATCAGTCTCAAACTCAGCCGCAGAATGGCGACAACGGCAAGCCCAAGCAGGAGGTTCCGCCCGATGCCGGCGGGCCCAGCGGCAGCATCGGCCCCTACACCATTCCGAAGAAGAATCCCGATGAAGCCCCACCCCCGCCGCCTCCGCCCACAGCCAAGCCCGTCGAGGGTATGCCCGATTACTCCATCAAGCTGAACGTCCCACTGGTGAACGTCGATGTGCTGGTCACTACAAAAAGCGGCCAGTTTGTTCCCGGCCTGAAGAAGGACAATTTCCGCATCTTTGAAGACGGAGAGCTCCAACAGATCGCCAACTTCAACATAACGCCAGCACCCATCACCGCAGTGCTTCTTGTGGAATTCGCCTCCACAAGGTACTCGTTCATGCTGGAGGCGCTGCAGGCTTCCTATGCCTTCGCCAGTACACTCAGGAAAGACGACTGGATCGCAGTCAGTTATTACGACATGCAACCCCACATCCTTGCGGATTTCACTCAGGACAAAAAGGCGGTCTATGGTGCCTTGAATCAGTTACGAATCCCAGGATTCGCGGAGACTAATTTGTTTGACGCTTTGTATGACACGCTGGATCGCCTTGACCGGGTGGAAGGGAAGAAGTACATCATCCTTGTCACCACCGGATTCGACAGCTTCAGCAAACTTACGCTGGATAAGATTACCAAGAAGATCAGGGACACCAAGGATGTAACCATCTTTCCCATCAGCGTGGGGCAGATTCTCCGGATCATGGGCGGTGCTGGAAACCGTGGTATGGGCATTCACGCCAGCGAACTGGATTACCTGCAGGCCGATAACGAAATGCGCACCTTTGCCGCCATGACCGGTGGACGTGCCTACTTTCCGCGCTTCCAGGGCGAGTACCCGGAAGATTTCCAGGACATCTCCAACGACATTCGTAATCAATACTCGCTCTCCTATCACCCCACAAACACGAAGCTCGACGGTACCTACCGCAAACTAAAAGTGCAAGTCGTAGCGCCGGATGGCGGCCCGATCAAAGTGAAAGACCAGAAAGGCAAAGACCAAAAAATCGATGTCGTCGCCCGCGACGGCTACACCGCCAAGCACACAGTGGACTGAGAACGACGATGGCAAGTTGTAGCCTTTTCGTGTCGTGTGAAAAACTGAATGGAGTTGTCGGAAGATAACTGTCGGCGGAGATCTGCGGACACCGATCAGCGCCGCGTAAGTCCGTCCCGAAACCAGTTCAGCGCTTCAAGCCTGGCAACGCTGGAGAGTAAAGTCTCTCCACGCCAAAACGAACGGCGAAAAATTTGTGAATAGTTTTGTCAAACTTTCCGCTCCAAGCGATTTCCGATCTGCAACTGTAGTAATCTATCCGACTAGCCGTGGGCGCGAGGTTCTTCGTCGTTCCAATTCATCAAAACCAGGGGTGCTTTTTGCCAAGGAAAATTCTTTTGTTGACCGCACTTGTTCTTGCCATCGTTTCTGTCTCGTTCTCACAAACCCTGAAACAGCTCAAGCATCAGCCACCGGATGGCGCCATCTTAACTTTTCAAATGACCGACGGTACCGTGATCGCTCAAGGAGGCAACGACTCCGACTGGTGGAAACTCACTCCCGACATCACCGGAAGCTATGTCAATGGAACATGGAACAAACTCGCCAGCCTGCCCGCTGGATACGTTCCCGATGCTTTCGCTTCTGCAGTGCTAGCCGACGGACGTCTCGTGATCGTGGGTGGTGAATACAACAGTGGCAACTTTGCCCTCACTAACCAGGGTGCAATTTACGATCCTTCCACCAACGTGTGGACATCGGTGACGCCTCCGAAATCCTGGGGCTACATTGGAGATTCACCCGCCCTGGTTCTGCCCGACGGCAAGTTTCTTGTCGGCAACAAACTTACGAAATCGATGGCGGCCCTCGATCCCAAGACCCTCACGTGGAAGTCCGTAAGTTCGGCCGACAAAGCCGATTTCGATGCGGAAGAGGGCTGGACCCTTCTGCCGAACGGAACCATCCTCACCGCAGACGTGAAGGACGCTCCGAACTCAGAAATCTACACGCCGTCTGCCGGCGCGTGGGCGTCCGCAGGCAGCACCATCGTCGATCTGCATTCGCCCTCGCCCTTCGGTTGCATCAACTACGGCCCGAACGGTTCGCTGTGCTACTACCCGCCTGGAGAAGTCGGTCCCGCGATCCTGCGTCCTGACGGCACGGTTTTCGCGACCGGCTCTTATTCCAATAACGGTAGCGGCCCTGGCCACACCGCAATCTACTCCCCAACTGCTGGTTGGTCCGTTGGCCCCGATTTTCCCAACGGCGACAACGCCGGCGATTCCTTCGCCGTTCTCCTCACCAACGGCAATGTACTGGTTGAAGGCGACACCGGAACTTCGTACGTATTCGACGGCACAACTCTGACGCCCGGCGTTGCGATCCCTGGATGCTTGATGGTCCTGCCAACCGGCCAAGTACTGGTCGGTGGTTCGGAGGTCTACACCTCTTCCGGCACCTATCAACCCTCATGGGCTCCGGCCATTCACAGCGTCCCAACGACCGTGGTCCGCGGTTCCACTTACAAAATTACTGGAACGCAATTCAACGGTTTATCGCAAGCCGCCGCTTTCGGCGACGAGTACCAGACCGCTACCAACTATCCACTGGTGCGGATCACCAACAACAGCACCGGCCATGTGTTCTACGCCAAGACGCACGACCATAGCACCATGGGCGTAGCAACCGGAACCAAAGCTGTCTTCACTAACTTCGACGTGCCCGCCGGAATGGAAACAGGCGCAAGTTCGCTCGTGGTGGTAGCGAACGGGATTCCATCGCTGCCTGTGAGTATCACAGTTAATTAGCTTGAATTGATTGAATCAGCCCCCGGAGACGGGGGCTTTTTTTCGTGTGGACGAAAATCTGGGCTCAGTGAAACAAAGCATCCAACAAGAACACTACTCCCGCTCCAACAAAAACTAGTAGAGCCATCTTTGCTCCCGGCTCCTTATTCACTTCCGGCACCAGATCTGAAGCTGCCACATAAATTGTGACGCCGGCTGCTAACGGCAACCCCGCGTCCACATGCTGCCGGAACAGTGCCATGGTCAGAACGCCCGCCAGCGTTGCGCCTCCCAAAATTACCGACGCTCCCCAAGCCGTGCCCCGGCTTCGTCCACTGGCCAGCATGACCGAACTCACCGTAAACCCTTCAGGAATTTTGTGCAAGAAAATGGCGAAGAAAATAATCCATCCCAAAACATTCGAAACCAGAAACCCCGATGCGATCGCAATCCCGTCAAAAAATGTATGAATGATCAATCCCAACAGCACCGAGTATCCCTTATGCGAATGCATGAACTCATCTTGGTGTGTCTCTTCGCCAAAATGAAAGTGCGGCGTGACCGTGTGTTCGAAGAAGTGGATGATGAGGTAGCCGAGCAGAATCAAAAAGGCCGCGGACTTGCCGCGCAGTTCCAGACTTTCCGGAACCATCTCCACCAATGCAGTGGCCAGCATGAAGCCCGCGCCCAGCGCGACGAAGTAGCGGAGATAGCGCCGCTCCCAGTTGTGCTGCACAATGATCGCGCCGCCGAAGACGTTAGCAGCGGCTGCGGTGAGGCCGAGCAGTACACTCGTGGCAATGGGGTGCATGAAGTACGACAGTATCCAGTACCCAGTACCCAGTCAACTCCCCATCATGCGGCCGTTGTGCATTCCTTCAGAGAGTTCAGCAGCCCGCTTAGGATTCGGCCTACTTCGTGGGTGCGTCTTAGGAGTTCCACAGTTTGCGATTCAGTCAGATAATTTCTTTGCTGCGCAATTAGTATCTGAGTTTCGAGTTCGGCTAGAGACCCACTCGAGTGTCGAAGGAAATGCCGAAACTCACGGCGGCTGAAGTGTGCCTGCCCTTCTGCAATGTTGCTGGGGATTGACACGGCCGCACGGCGCATCTGGTCGGTCAAACTGTAGGTTTCTCGTTTTGGAAAGTTCTCGGTTGCGTCGTAGAGCGCGGCGACCAGGTCCATTGCCTTCTGCCATGCGATCAAATCTTTGTAATGCTGCGCCATTTGGCCTTCAGCTTACGGCTGAAAGTACGAAACTCGGCGTCAAAATTCTGATCTCGCTTCTCCAAGTTCCAACTCGGGACAGACGGGTTTCACTGGGTACTGGGTACCCGGTACTCATCCGCTGTGTCGAATATGCATCACGTCCCCATCCTGCACAATGTAATCCTTGCCTTCCAGGCGTAGCGTTCCTTTGGCTCGGGCATTTGCTTCTGAACCTGCCTCAAGCAGTTGATCCCAGCGGATTGTTTCAGCGCGGATGAAGTGTTTTTCCAGATCGGAATGAATCGCTCCCGCCGCTTCCTGAGCCCGCGAATTCGCGGGAACCTGCCAGGCGCGGCATTCATCTTCGCCGGCAGTGAAGAATGAGATCAGGCCAAGCAGTTTGTAGGTAGTGCGAATCAGGCGCACCAGGCCGCTCTCCGTGAGCCCGTAGCTCAAAAGAAACTCGGCCGCGTCGGCGTCGCTCATCTCGGCGAGTTCGGCTTCCACTTTGCCGCAGATGGCAGTGGCTGCGGCATTTTGCCGCGCCGCAATTTCAGTCAACTTATACTTGCTCACCGCTTCGTCGAGTTCCTTGCCCAGTTCGGTCGACTCGCCGATGTTAAGCACATAAAAAATCGGCTTCTCGCTCAGGAACATGAAACCCTTGATGCGCTTCTTGTCTTCGGCGGTCATCTCCATTTCGCGCAACGGCTTGTCGGACTCCACCTGCGCTTTGGCTCGTTTCAGCAATTCGAACTCTTTTTCGAGCTCCGGAGTCTGCATCTTCTTCAAGTCTTTTTCAAGCCGCTCCAGCCGTTTTTCGATTTGCCCGAGATCGCTGACTAACAGATCGAACTCCACATTCTTAATGTCGCGCAGCGGATCGATCTCGCCTTCATGCGGCACCGACGGATCCTCAAACACCCGCACCACATGCGCGAGGGCATCTACGTTGCGCAGGTGAGCCGCATAGGCGCTGTCCTTCAAGGCTTCCTGCCCAATCGCGCCGACATCGACGTATTCAACGGACGTGTGCGTCAGCTTTTTCGGGTTGTAAAGCGCCGCCAGCCGATCCAAACGGTCATCTGGAACCTTGGCGACGCCAATGTGCGCCTCGCGCGGATTCGCGCGAGCTGAATCTGAAAGATGCGCCTTGGTTAGTATGCGAAATAACGACGTCTTACCTACCTGCGGCAGGCCAATAATTCCTGTTTTCATAAGGAAAGCTTCTAGCTCTTAGCTCCTGGCTTCTAGCTACGTCAACCCTGGGCGAGCAGAAAGTGCATGCGCACTGCTGCCACAGCGACGTTCGGACAACTTTTGAGGATAAACGATGTGGGGGATATTGCCCACCGGAGCTAGCAATTAGAAGCTTCTTGCAGTCAGATACACCACAACCAGCCCCAACAACAGCACTGCTCCTTCCACCCGCGTCGACCGCACATGCAGCGCATCAAACTGTACGCGCTGTGGACTATCCGGCGGTACGAAACGCACATCGCCCAGCGACGCACGCAGAGTATCCATCCGTGGGATGATGCCAAACTGCGAAATCAACGTCAGCGCCAGCATCAGGCACAACAGCACATGCCGCAATGTAAAGACATGCGCAGTCCCATCGGTAAAACGGCTGTAGAGCAGGGAGCTCACTAGGAAGACGATGCCGGAGATCAGACCAATCCAGTGCAACTTACCCAGAGAGCGGCCCACCACATTGCCGGCAAGATGGCTCGTCGGTAAAACAGAAAAAGCCGTTGGCGCAACCACGAATGCGAAAAAGATGAGCCCGCCGATCCAGCAGACTAGAGAGAGCAGCATGAGAAAACGCAGGAAAGACATAGCGGAGAATTATATCCGCGATGAGTACCCAGTACCCAGTCCTTAAGTCCCGAGATCACCGCTTGGAAACTTCGGTCTGGGTACTCGGTACTAGGTACTCGTTCCTACACCGGCACAGCCACGCTCTCCACAATCTCGCGTAGCACCTGATCGGCCTGCTCCGACTTTTTCAGCGTCGAAGCGTAGCCCCCGTTGACCACGACGCGATGGGCAAACACCGGCACAGCCAGCGGCTTAAAATCTTCCGGAGTGCAAAATCCGCGGCCATCCAGGAACGCCATGGCCTGCGCTGCGCGGTAGAGCGCTTGCGCGCCTCGCGGTGAAACTCCCAACGACAAATATTCCGACTCTCGCGTCCGCCGCACAATCTCCAGTGCGTAAGTCACCAGCGATTCGTCCACGCGAATGTGCTTTACAGCCTCTTGCATCTCCAGCACGTCGGCTCCAGTAAGAACCGGCCGCAGGTCCTGCAACACTCCGGCGCCCGCCTCCGACCGCAAAATCTCCCGCTCCGCTGCCGCCTCCGGATATCCCATCCTCACCCGTATCAAAAATCGATCCAGCTGCGACTCCGGAAGAGGATACGTCCCATGATGCTCGACCGGATTCTGCGTGGCGATCACGAGAAACGGCTGCGGCAACTCATACGAATGGGCGTCAACCGTGACCTGGCCCTCGTTCATCGCCTCCAGCAACGCAGATTGTGTCTTCGGGGTCGTCCGGTTGATCTCGTCGGCCAGCAGCACATTGGTAAAAACCGGACCACGCTTAAATTCAAACTCCTGATCCAAAGACGAGTACACCGAAATTCCCAGCACGTCGGAAGGCAGCATGTCGCTGGTGAACTGCACGCGTTGAAAGGTGCAATCGATGGCGCGCGCCAGAGCCTGGCCCAGCGTAGTTTTTCCAACGCCCGGCACGCCCTCAATCAGCAGATGGCCGCGCGCAAAAATGCTGACCAGCGCCAGCCGCACGACATCGTCATTGCCGCGAATCACGCGGCGAAGCGCTTTTTCAAGCTCAGTAGCCTTGTGGGATACGGCGATCGCGCTCTCAGGAGACATTGGCTGGATTCTACTATTTAGCGCGTTCGCGGCGGAGTTACCGATGTCACAGAACTTCAGCTTCTAGCTGCTGGCTCCTAGCTTGAACACCGCATTTCACCAGCTCCCGCCCCACCCAGAATTTGTCATTCCGAGCGAAGCGAGGAATCTTGGTTTTGGTCTCCAGCGGCACAACTTCAGAACGCAAGCACAAATATTTCTTGCGTAGGCTCTAAGCCAGGAGCCAGGAGCCAGAAGCCAGAAGCTAGCAGCGTTCTCACTGCATAAACTCCGCTGGCCGCCCGGTCAACCGCTCAATTCTCTTCGCAATCGGAGGATGCGTCGAAAACAGACTGCCAAAACTCATCCCCAGCAGTGGCTGGATAATAAACAGATGCGCCGTCGAAGGCGTTGCCGCCATTGGCATGCGACGCGAATAAGTGTCCAGCTTCTGCAGGGCGCTCGCCAGCGCATAAGGATTCCCCGTAAAATGCGCTCCCGTAGCGTCCGCCTGATATTCGCGCGAGCGCGATACGGCCAGCTGAATCAAGCTCGCCGCAATTGGAGCCACAATCAGCATAAACAGCGCGGAAAGCCCGCCTCCACGCCGCTCGTCGCGCCCGCCTCCACCCATGCCGCCAAAAATCATGGCAAAGCGCCCCATGCTCGCCAGCATGGTAATAGCGCCAGCAATTGTCGCCGCCACCGAACTGATTAGAATGTCGCGATTGTTCACGTGCCCCAGCTCGTGCGCCAGCACGCCTTCCAGCTCTTCATCGGTCAACAGCCCCAGAATCCCATGCGTCACCGCCACTGAAGCGTGGTTCGGGTTCCGTCCCGTGGCAAACGCATTCGGCGACTCCATTGGGATCACATAAATCTTCGGCATCGGGATGCCGATCTTCTGCGTCAGCCGCTCCACGGCTGCGTAAGCTCGCGGCAGTTGCTCACGCGTCACGGGCTGCGCACGATACATCGCCAGCGCAATCTTGTCGGAGTAAAAGTAGGAGACGAAATTCATCACGGCGGCAAAGATCAGCGCCAGAATCATTCCGTTTTCGCCGCCAAAATAGCGGCCAAAGAACATCAACAACAGCGTCAACGCAGTCAGCAGAAACGCCGTCTTAAATGTGTTTCCCATAATGTGTTGAACCCAATCCAACCAGTCCTCTTAGATGCTACGCCCCCTAGGGGGATGCATGCAGGCGGAATCGGCGCTAAAGCCCTTGCTTACAGCCCGCTTGACTGGCGTGAAGCAATTTTCGCGATACTATTCTCATGATGGATTCCTCTCCACTCAAACCAATCTATGCCCTTGCCGACAGCCAGTTGCTGTTCTGGCGCAGGCCGGATGGTTCGTTATTCCTCGACGAAGTGGTGAAAAACTTAGGCGGAAAGCCACAATCGGCCGCATACATCGGCGCATCGAACGGCGACGATTTGCGTCCGTATCACGACATTTTCGAGCCCGCTATGCAACAGATCGGTGCGGCCGAGTGCCGGATGATCTTAAGCCGCCCTATGTCGGAAGATGGAGCATTTCTGGAGCGCGCGGACATTATTCTGCTGGCTGGAGGCAGTGTCGAAATTGGCTGGCGGGCTTTTGAAAGCAATGGAGTCAAAGAGCTGATTCAGCGGCGTCGGCTCGAAGGCGTGCTGCTCATGGGAGTTTCGGCGGGCGCGGTGCAACTCGGGCGCGGCGGTCTAACCGATGACGAATCGAAAATCATGCCCACGTTCGGATTTCTTCCGTTTTACGTTGGGGCTCACGAGGAGCGCGACGATTGGCGCTCGCTCAGAAAGCTCGTCACCCTCGTCCCTGACAGTTTACGGGCGATCGGGATTCCATTCGGCGGCGGCATCGTTTACCACGAAGGCGAGTTGACGCCGGTACACAAACCGCTCTTCGAACTTTGCGTGGAGGATGGCAAAACCTCCGAAAGCTCCATTTTCCCTTTTGACCCCTAAGGTCGTGGCGTGCTCACGCGCTGATCGAAACGCCACTGGAGTCGCCAGCATCCTGTTGGAGCTGTGGCCTTCGGACTGTGATAGAACTATGCTGCCCACACAGTCTGCCGAAGAGGAGGTCCCAATCTCCCATGCCATCTGACTGCGATAACTCCGTCAACACGAAACCGCCGTTGCTCGAGCCGTATCGCACGGGAAGCTATTTGATCTACGACTATGTGACCAGTGACAAAGTGCCCCTGCAGCCGCTGGATTGCCCGGAAATAACGCCGACGCATTTTCGGGAGGGGTCGGGCATTGGGCTGCGAGCCTCGGGCAGCCGTCAGCTTGACTTCGAGCTCTATAAGGAGAAGCTAAACTTGGTTGCCACCAAGATGGAAGAGGGTGGAACGCTGTATGTGGTCGACTTGCGCCAGGAGTCGCATGTGTTCTTCAACCACCGCGCGGTGTCATGGTACGCCGACATGGATTGGGCTAACGTTGGGCAGTCTGAGAAATGGATTCGCCGGGATGAAGCCAATCAGATAGCGACTGTTTTGCAGCCGGACACGGATACGGTGAAGATTTTTTGCGTGGATCCGGAAAAGAAGTCGGCTGGACAAATTGTTCCCACTGGCTATTCCGAGGTGGAGGTCACGTCGGCCATGTCGGAAGAGGAGATATTGAAGGAAATGCGGCTGCCGTGCGCCGTCAAATATGTCCGCATCCCGGTGACCGACCACTGCAAACCGATCACTGCGGCAGTGAAGCAGTTTATTTCTTTGTGCAACGAAATACTTAAAACGCCGGAGGCGCAGACTTGGGTGCACTTCCACTGCCATGGCGGCGATGGGCGTACGACTACTTTTCTGGCCATGTACGACATGTTCTGCTGGTCCAGGGCGGGCAAGAAGCCTATCTCAGTCGAAGAATTCTCCGACCGGCAATGGAGTCTTTTCTGCTATTGCCTAGATCCCAACGGCTGCGAAAAAGGCAAAACAGACAGCGAGAAGACCCGCGAGGAAAACACCGGATGGAAATCCGCTCTCGCATGGGAGCGGTGGCACTGGCTTTCTGAATGGCATCGTTTGATTTTCGGCCCCAGGCTGATGGGCGGAGAGCTGGTTGGTTGAACGAGAGTGAAAGCGGAGCCTCACGGAGTAGTGTCCCATTCCCCTAGGCGCGCTGAGTTCTTCAAGAAAATCCCACTTCTCGCAAAGAAGCGAGAAGTGGGGGCCCTGCGATGCTGCGTCCTCGTTGCGACCACGCAGTGTCCGCTACGCCGCTAGTCTGGTCGTTGTCTCCGTCGTCACCCTGCGAATCGCCAGCGACATGGCTACGCGTGTGATGCCGCTGAAGATCATGCTCACGCCTACCAGCGTGCCGATGGCCCAGGCGGAACTCGAGGGCCATTGCTCGTAGATCATCCCGCCCAGCAGGAGCGTGATGATGCCATCAATCAGCATCCAGGAGGAGCCTTGCACGTGGCGCATGCGGAAATACAAAACCACGTTCAGGACGCCCTCGATCAGAAACAGCGTGGCCAGCACCAGCGTGAGCGACGCCACTCCCAGCACCGGATGCATGATGAGATATGCGCCGAAGCAAAGATAGGCGACGCCGACCAGCAGCTTCCAGAGCAGGCTGCTGGCGCCGTGGGCGTGGAAGGCGACTACGGTGTGGACCACGCCTGCGAAGACAAGCAGCCAGGCGATAACGGCGTTAACCGCGACTGCGGCCAGCAGCGGCGAACCGATCGCCAGCATGCCGCAGAGGATGAGAAGAGCGCCCCAGAGAATGGACCATCCAGAAGCGTGACGGACGATCTCGACCGGAGTGTTCTGAGCCATGGGGACCTCCTTGATTTGGAACGGAGTAAGGGTAGCGCAAAAAGTGGTTTGGGGCGGAGCGAGAGTTTAACTTGGCGTCAGTTCGGTTTCGGTGCTTGGCGGCTGGACACCAGACAATCCTCTTAGGTAGCGACGATGCTGATAGTAGTTATGGCGGGCCGTCGACTCAGGCCCTCTGGGCCTCACGCTTCAGTGCGCGCTCCAGAGTTTGATCGAGCGCGGATTTGGCTTTCTCGTATTCCGCTTGCGAGATTTGACCCTGCCTGCGCTCGACTTCAAGCTGGAAGAGTTCTTCTTTGAGTCCTTCGAGCAACATCGACGTAGGACGATTCGACGCGGCCGATCGATTTACAACGGAAGTGAGAACTGGAGCGGATTCGTAGTCGTCTTCTTCCAGCATTGCCGTTGAAATGGGTGCACCTAATGTCGATGAACCGGAAGCCGCGGAACCAGCCTGCCGGCGCGCAGCGCGGGCTGCGGACTGTTGCCTCGAAGCCACGTAAACTCCGCCGATGACGAGGGCTGCGGCGAGTCCGCCCAGAATCCACCATTCATACTTCTGCAGAGGATCGGGAGCGTCGATGGGCGGACCCAATCCGCCGCCGGGACGGTTGGTCGTTTGTGCACCGCCGCTCGGCGCGCCGGGAGGCGAACTCTGTGCACCTTCTTCCGAGCCTTGGGTGCCATTGCCTTCCTGACGGGTTTCGAGCATGCCCTGGCCGGAAACTTTAAAAGCAAGGTTCTGGCCGACTGCAGTGTTCGACGCCACCTGCACGATCGAATCGGGCTGGTTGGGATCGTTCATCGGCTTGAAAGCGGCGTTGGTAGCGGCGGCTGTGAACTGCATCGACTTCGGCAGGATGGCAACGAAATGTTCGAGGGGGTAAACCGATTTCGGATCGAGATTGGCGCTGCCCGAGTAGGGCAATTCGTAGGCAACCTGAAATTGCGTGATTCCCGGCCGCAGCGGGAAGATAAACGAATAGCGGTTTTTCTCGCCCTCGGGCACGGGAGCCGAAGTGATGGGCTGGCCGTTAGCCGTCATCGCTGAACCGCCATCCATTTTCGCGCCGTCAGGTACGTAAAACTCGAGATTGCGTTCGTTCATTTGAGTGCGCGGCGGCTTGGAATTATTCTGCACCGCGAACGCCCGCATGACTTCAAGTTGTCCCTGCTCAACCTGCACGCGCATGATGTCGGCGACCACGGAGATGCCGTCGATCTTCTTGCCGACATCGTAGACTTCGAGTTCCACCGAGGTGGTTCCCGGAGGCGCCATGCGATGGTAGGTGACGTCCTGGTGAATGGCGCGGATGAGGTGCGGAGACTGCGCGTCGTCTAGCTTGAAACTGAACTTTCCGTTGGCATCGGCTTTGGTGCGGCCGCCTTCTTCCATCCCTTGGCCAAGTTTCAGCAGGACGACTTCGTCTCCAGCGGCGGGTTTGCCGGTCGTCGCGTTCTTCACCGTGCCGGTGAGAGTCTGAGCGGAGGCGAAGGACGCGAGGAGGAGGATTGCGGCGAATAATGCTCCGGCGAAGGCCCGACCCGGGCGAGTAGAGAACGCCTTGCAGTGACTCATGCAACCTTCGGAGGGAAAGGGGTCCTTCGACTGCGTGAATGCTTCGCTTCGCGAAGCATTCACTTCGCTCAGGATGACATGGGGTGGAGTCAAGATCTGGTTCCTTTTTGCGGCGCGGGATTTTCCAGGCGGGTGATTTCGGCCAGGATCGTTGCCGCCTCATCTTGCAGAGAAGACCTCAGCGACGCGTAATCGGCGTCCGGCACTTTGCCTGCCTTGTATTCGAAGTTAAGGTCGCGCAGATTTTCGTAGACTGCATCTTTCCGTTCGCGCAGGTAGTCGGCGCGGGTCTTCTCCGGACCGAGGAAAAGTTTTCCGGGCAAGTAGAAAACATAAAAGAAAGATGCGATGGAGAGCATCGCGCAACAGGCGAGCCAGATCCAGCTTGAAGAAATCATAAGTCGGTCTCCTTGCGCGCCTGGTCGCGGAATTTCTCGCGCTCAGCCCCGCTCATCGGCGTCCCGCTTGCGGTCGGGCCTGAAGGAGGACCATTCCGCCATCCGCGTACAATTATCACAACCAGGCCGAAACCGAGGAACAGGGCGACGAAGGGAATGATGTATGCCGCGCGGTCGAAGCCCCTCGTGGTCGGAGCGGCCAGCACCGTCGGTCCATATTTTTGCACGAATCCCTGCTCAACCAGGCTGTCGCTATCTCCGCGGGTCACTGAAGCCATGAGTTCATTGCGCATGCCATCAGAAGCCGGGCAGCCGACGTGATTGCATTCCAGAAGAATCTGGTTGCATCCGCAGATGCACATCATCTGGTGGCCGATTTCGTTGAAACGTGTAGCTGGGTCGCTAGAGCCGAGGCAGGCGAAAACGGCAGCACATACTAGGATCGTTTGCGTGCAGCGGCGGATGTGCCGGGCCAGCTTCGATTTCGCAATTGAATTTGACATCGACTCTCAAGTGCCGGGTCTTAGGTCGCAGGTGTTAGGTCTTAGGCTTGCGGACTTGGAACTTAACACCTAAGACCTAACACCTGAGACCTGTTGCTATCAATCGCCCGTGGTCACGGCGGCGGGCGTTTGCCCCAACCGCGCCGGAGCGGGAACGCGCACCGGCGCTGGCGCATTCGGCACCAGGGCGAGGACCGTTCCAATCAGCATGATCCACACGCCCATCCATATCCACATGACCAGCGCATTCAAATGCGCTTTGAGAATCGGGTGACCGTTATCCTGATTCAGTCCCTCGAACACAATATATAAATCTTCGTTCAGGCCGGAGCGAATGTCTGGCATGGTCGAGGTCTGCTGGCTGGCCTTGTAGAAACGGCGCACCGGGGTCATGGTGCCGACCTGTTTGCCGCCCTTGTAAACGTCGAGCACGGCCCACTCGCTGGCATAGTTGGGGGCATCATCGTCGGTATAAGACCGGCAGATCAGGGTGTAGGAGCCGATGGTCATCTTGTCTCCATATCCCATTTCCATCTCTTTGTCCTGATTGAATGCAGCCCCGGCGAAACCGATGATGACCACGACCACGCCAAAGTGAACGATGTATCCGCCATAGCGGCGCGTGTTGCGGTGGGTGAGTTGCACCATCGACGCGAACATGCCCTGGCCGGTGTGCTTCGAAATCACTTTGCCGCCACGATAAAACTCGCTGGCCACGGTGAGCGTCACCAACACCGAAAGGGTGATCGCCATGAGCGAATAGAAATAAGAGATGTCCTGCCACGGCCTGAGGCCGAACGCCGATCCCCAACTCTGCGGTGTGACCATCAGGAAGACCGCGACAGCAATGGCGCCGACGGTCGGCCACATGAAATTGCGCTTCAGGCTTTCGAACGAAGTCTTGCGCCAGGCCAGCAGCGGGCCTACGGCCGTCAATATAAGAAGGAGCAAAGCTACGGGGATGGCGACGCGGTTATAAAACGGCGCCCCCACAGTGACTTTATTGCCTTGCACCAGCTCAGAAATCTTCGGGAACCATGTTCCCCACAGCACGGTGAAGCAAAGGAGAACGAACAACAGATTGTTGAACAGGAAGCTGGACTCGCGCGAAACCAGCGACTCGAGCTTATGTTCGCTGCGCAGGTGCGACTTGTTCTTGAAAAAGAAAACGAGGAATACAACCAGGGTAATCGCGAGGAACCAGGCGAACCAATCACCAATGGAAGATTGCGCGAACGCGTGCACCGAACTGATGATCCCGCTGCGGGTCAGGAATGTTCCGAGAATGGCCAGCCAGAACGTTGCGAAGACCAGCCACATGTTCCACATCTTCAGCATTCCGCGTTTTTCCTGCATCATCACCGAATGCAGGAAGGCGGTGCCGGTGAGCCACGGCATGAGCGAAGCGTTTTCGACGGGATCCCATCCCCAATATCCGCCCCAGCCGAGAACGGAGTAGGCCCAGTGCGCGCCGAGAAAAACGCCGCAGGTGAGGAACGCCCATGTGACCATGGTCCAGCGGCGCGTGATGTTGATCCACTTTTCGCCCGGGTATTTCATGATCAACGCGCCCAGGGCAAACGCGAACGGCACGGTGAATCCGACGTACCCCAGGTAGAGCATCGGCGGATGAATCACCATCTCTGGGTACTGCAGCAGCGGGTTCAGGCCGCTTCCATCCGGCCGCATTGGTCCTTCGAGCAGGCCGAACGGCCGGGCCGCAAAATTCAGCAGCAAAAGAAAGAAGATCTGCACGCCAGCCAGAACAACAGAAGCGTAGGCGAACAAGCGCGGGTCAGTCTTGTAGCGCAGCCGCAGCACGAACCCATAAGCTGCCAGCAACAACGACCAAAACAGCAGTGAACCTTCCTGTCCCGACCACAGGACGGCGAACTTATAAGGACCGGGCAGGTCACGATTACTGTGGTGAAAGATATAAGCGATGGAGAAGTCATCGTGAAAGGCGCAAATGACGAGGACAACCGAAGCGAGCAGAACTGCGGCGAAGGTGGCTACGCCGGCGCGGCGAGCAGTCTCACCGATGCGTTCGGAACCTTGGCGGAGCCATGCAGACCACCCTGCGCTGTCAAAACTGGCGGGGGTGCGAGTCGTCCGGCCCGATGGCTGTGAGGCCAACTGAGAGTTCTCGCGCTGGAACACCAGCGCCACAATCCCAGCGAGGAACGAATAGACGCTTAAAGCCAGCGCGAGAAGAAGTGCGAAACTGCCAATTTGCGCCATGTGGCCGAACCCCGAGCTATTTTTTCAGAAACTCCCGTGCGAGGCAACCGCGAGGGCAGGAGGCTGCCATGGTAGCAGACGGAGTCTCAATAGTCTGCCTCGAAGAAACCCGAAAAGACAGAACGCTTCCCGGGACCCGCGCTTCGGGAAACATCGGGGCCGCGCAATGGGACCCTTTGCGGCGGCCGCTGGGAGCCGCCGCACAATTTGTAAAGGCGGACGCGCCTAGGCGCTCCGGTGATGGTAGCGCTGCAGAACTTCACTCTCGGCGGTCAGCCAATCTTCATTCTCGTGGCCGGCCAAGCTTCCGCGCCGCTCGTAAAGCTCGTAAGCGCGACGGCGGATCTCGTCCTCAAGGTTGATGGGAACCACATTTTTTCTGGGCTCAGGCTTGGCAACCTCGAGCCTCCGGGTTGTCGGCGCTACCTTGTTCTGTGGCTTCATTTCCGACTGGACGACCGGGGTATTCCCTGCGGCCGATTTCACGTCGGCAGATTTTACTTCGGGAAGACTAGCTGGGGTTACGGTGTTGGCTTGCTCTTTGTCACTCGCATTTGCACCCGTTCCGGTGCGACTTGCCTTGGTGCCGGGGGTAGATTTCGACCTTGCCATAGTTGGATACTCCTTGCATATGCCTAAATTTATGAATGAACTGAGTTGTTCCGCGATCCACATACACATCACCCGCAACTTTTAGGAAGTGTGAAACTTTATATATGGCGGAGTAGCTTTATTATAAACTCTCGCGGCTTGTGGAAACCGGCTTTGCCTCAGAATTTTGTTAGGACACGACTAGAATTTTGCCAGAAAAGTGGCGAGCGCGCCTTTGCTATAATTGATCTCCACCCGGATGGCGCTATCGTCTAGGGGTTAGGACGGAAGATTCTCAATCTTCAAACCCGGGTTCGATTCCCGGTAGCGCTACCAAATCTTTCTCGAACCTCATCGAATGACAATGCCTTCATGAAATTTCCTACGAACGACAGAAATCCCAGCGTGTTTCGATGCGAAGACCATGCAAGAAGACAGCTTCCGCCGCAATCGGTTCCCTTGTGGATGAGTAAGTTAGAATCTGGCGTATGCAACTGCAGATGCGGGGCTTCCAGCTCGTAACGAGGTGTGCTGCGTTGTTGCTGATTGCGCATTGTCTGACTGCTCAGAACCCGGCCCCGGCGGCGCCCGGTCCGCTCTCGAACAGCGCCGAAATAGAGCTTCACAGGAATCTCGCAGAGGCTGCGGATGCGATGCATAAAGGCGACAACGCGGCTGCCGCGGAAGATTTTCGGCGCGCATTGAAAATCGATCCGCATTCGCTGGTCGCGCTAAATAATCTGGGAATAGTGCTGACCCGGATGGGCAAACCGGCAGAGGCGATCCCGTTATACGAAGAGGCGCTGAAAGTCCATCCTGAGGATGCTTCGACAAAACGCAATCTGGCCATCGCTTACTTCAAAGCTCAGCGTTACTTGCCCGCATGGCAATTACTCCGGCCGATGGCCGCGAAGTATCCAACCGATTTTCAGATTCTCGACCTGGCTGGCTTGTCTCTTTTTGCTCTTGATCGCTATCGCGAAGCCGCTGGATTTTTGGAGCGTGCGAACCATGTTGATCCATCCGATCTGGAGACCCTCGACATGCTCGGTAAAGCGTACCTGCGGATGAAGGACTACAAGGCGCTTACGAGCGTATTTACTCGAATCATGCAGGTAAATCCCAACTCAGCGTCGGCTCACATTATGATGGGTACTGCTTATGACCAGATGGCGAATCGACCGGAGGCCATCAAGGAATATCATGCGGCGGTGGCGGCGGATCCAAACTTCATGGGTGCGCACTCCGGCTTGGGCTTCGAGTATTGGCGGGAGGGCGAGAACGAACTTGCAGAGAAGGAATTCCGGATGGAACTGCAACGCTTTCCCAGCGATCCCGTCTCGAACTGCATATTGGGCCAAATCCTTCTCGATAAATCTCAGCCCGCAGAAGCCGAGCCTCATTTTCGTGCAGCCCTGGCGGCGAATCCACGTTACGCTGAGGCTCTGTTTGGTTTGGGTAAGAGTGAGTTGGCGCTGCAACATCCTCAAGCGGCGATTGAGCCGCTCCGCAAGGCCATTCAGATTGATCCTAACTACTTTGAGGCGCACTTTGTTCTCGGAACGGCGTTGCGGCAATTAGGGCGGGCTCATGAGGCAGCAAACGAACAGAAAATCGCACTCGACATACAGGAGAAACGCCGGGCGGCGGCTATAAAGAGGAACGAGACCCGGTGAGAAGCTTCGCTCGAAGCTGGTTGATTTCCGGCTCGATAATTGCACAACAAGAAAGCGCACGCCGGAGCGTGCGCTTTGTGATAAGAAGTGGGTTGAAGATTGAAATTTACCTCTGCTTTGTAACGCCTAGGCTGACCATGGCCGGCGACCCCGGCTCGGCATCCGATCATCGGATTCTAGAAGCTCATGTAGCTCGTTGAGCTCGTTAGATACCCAGGCGCAGTTGCAAACATTGTCCCAGAGGGCGAGCAAGCCATTTGGGAGCCCGTGAGCCGGAGGTTGAAATTCCCGGGCGCCTGGTTACCGGACAGTTGTTGATCGCAACCGATTAAATTTATTAGATAGTAAATGCGGGCCCCCGGCGTGCCATCCACAAGGGTCATGGACCAGTTGACATATTGGGGCGGCCCGGTTGGGGGGTACCGGGTGAAGACAACGTTAATGTTGTAAGGTGCCTGGGCGATGTCGGTCTTAATCGCACTGGCTCCGCACGACGCCGTTGCGCTGGAGGCATTGCTTTCCATGAACTGGATCATCGGCGTTGTCCCGCCATAGAGGCAGGGGGCGGTCCCTATCAGGTTGAGGTTATTCGTTTCGCCGGTAGTCCCTCCGGAGGTGTAGGTGGGCTTGTTGGTCGTCCCATTGGTCAAGCTAAGCTGGACAACGAGCGCCTCATTGGCGCTGAAGTTGACTGCGTCCCCGTTGCCGTTGCCGACGACATTGAACTCGGCCTGGCTCCAGTTCTGCTCCAGATCGAGCACGCTATCCAACCCGACGGCGGAGATGCCGCCGAGGTCGTACCACAGGGCCGTATCCGTGCCCCCCGACGCCTTGCCGGTCAGCGAGGTGTAACCCAAGTTAGAGATTGGCAGGCTGTTGGTGCTTGTAGCGCTGCTGTTCTTGTAGCAGGATCCCTGATACTCAGTCCAACCCGATGGACACGATGTTCCGTAACCGAGCAGCCAGTACTGCATGTATACGGAACCTGACGATTCGAATACGAACTGCTGCCAGCCGACACAGTCAGTCGTGCCGCACTTAAAGGCCGGGGTGTAGAAGAGGTTCGTGTTGAGCTGAACGGAGTAGGCGTTTGAGCTGGCGAGACCGGTGACGGTAGGGAAGGATCCCTCCGCCTGGGATAGCAGACCCGAAACTACGCCAGTGAAGTCGTGGCCGTTACCCACAGTCTTAGACCTGGCTCCTCTCGCTGGTTGCAGAGGATAATCCGGAGCAGTCGTGCAGGCAACTTCTTGCCACTCCGTGGTCGGATACGACGCCTTGAAGCATCCCCTATACGGCAAGGGCGTCTGCTTCATGCTTGTGCGCCAGGCTTCAAACTCTGGGGACTTCGGGGACGGTAATTGCTGTGCTTGAGAAGTGAGACTCGCAAACCACACTAGTGCAAGTACGGTTAGCAGAAATGGAACAAATTTCTGACACATAACTTCTCCTCTCGGGAACGGGGTTCCGTTCGGTTCGAACGTGGGTGCCGCTCCCTGCGAAGGGAAAGGCGGGTATGGGTTACCGGAAACTGTACGACCTGACTCTAGGCGATTTCCAATTTATAGCTATCGACTACGGCACTTGTGACTGTGCTCGGCGAGGGGCTCTCGAAAACCTCTGCAAGCTCAGTCGTTAAGGCGTGCGCCGTTGACTTGTCGCCCGATCTTGCGCTCAGAACTGGATTTTTGCTCCAAGCTGCAGAGTGCGCGGGTCGTGATAGTTCGTAACCGTGCCGAACGCAGCGCTTCCAATCGTCGTGTTGATCGAGTTCGGACTGCCGTGATTGAACGTGTTGAACGATTCAAAGCGCAGTTGCAAGCGGGCCCGCTCCGTAAAATTAAAGTTCTTGATCAGCGACATATCCCATAGCTGGAACCCAGGCCCCAATACCGTACCGGGCCGCTCTGTACCGAAGGCACCAATCGCCTGGGAGAAAGCGGCGGTGTTAAAGAATTCCGTCGCCGTTTTCGGGCCGCTGGGATCGCCGATCTGGTTCGCTCGGATTTGAATTAAGCCTTCACGTGCTAGATTAAGTCCCGAGTTGTTGTTTGCCGCAGTAGCGAACGGATCGCTGCCCTGGGTCACCGTCGTTGACTGACCGGTCTGCATGTTCGTGATGCCGGAAATCTCCCACCCGCCGAGCAAGTAACCCTGCACGTTGTGCTCATTCCTAAAGAATGGGAGATCGTAGACATAACTGAGGACAAAAATTTGGGGGGTGTTGAGCGTAGAGGGACCGTAATTGGACTTTATGTCGTAGGTGTTCTGTATTCCCAAGTCGCGATCCTGCGGGTTCGTGGTCAACAGCTTCGACCACGTGTACGCGACCCCCAACGTCAATCCATTGGTGAGTCGCCGGTTCAAGGAGACTTGTAGGGAGTTGTAGTTGCTGGTGAATATGGGATTCCGAGACCGGATGGACCCAAAGCCCGGAAAGTTCACCAGCGCGTTGGCGTCCGAGTTAGGATTCGCGAGGCGTGCAGCTACGGTGGGTTGATTAAGGTCGGTGTCCCCGAGCAGGTGAGTGCCTCTGGTGCCGACAAAGCCGACTTCGAGGACTGTGTTTCGCATTAACTCATGCTGGACCGAAATATTGAAATCCTGGTAACTCGGAACTTTGAAAGTCGGAGTTCCTGTCACAACAATGTTGACCGGGGTCACGGGCGTAGGTGCCGCTGACCCGTTTTTCACGTTGTCAAATATGTTGAAGCTGGACGTTCCGTTGTTATTGATCGCTGACGTCTGAACCAGAGGCGGATCGTCGAAGGCATTCTGCTCCCAAATACCATTGAGCGTGCGGTCGTAGAAGATGCCGTACCCGGCGCGAATTGCCCACTTGCCGTCTCCAAGCGGATCGTAAGCGAGACCAAATCGGGGACCAAAGTTCTTGTTCGAATTGGGATTCACCAGGCTGCCAAAGGGAGAGCAGCTCGCCGTGGAAGAGATCGCCTGGGCAGCGGAACAGGTTGCGCCTGTGGGGAAAACTAAACCGTTGGCGTACGTGGCGCTATTGGCGTGAGGAGTACCCAAAACCATGGTGCCAGTGGCCGGGTCGATCGCAGGGGCGCTGCTGAAAAGGAATCGCGCGGGATCGAAGTTCAGCAAAGTGTTATTGCTGTCAGAGGGGGAGGGGAAATAACTATACCTTACCCCCAAATTCAGGGTCAGGCGCGGCGTGACCTTCCAGTCGTCCTGAACATAAGTCTCGAAATTCACATAGTGAAGGAAGGGGACCGTGTCCTTGCTTTGCTGTGAGTAAGAGTCCGCCTGTCCCAGAAGGAAGTTCGCAAATTCAGGATCTCCGCCCTTGGCCGTGTGGTCCGAAAAAGTGAAACTTGCCGCGCCGCCGTCGCCATTCTCCGTCTTGGTCATCCACATGGCCGTAACGCCGGCGCGAATCGTGTGGTTGCCGTGTTGAAACGAAATATTGTCGAAAATGTTGCGATCTTTATTTCGTTCGAAGTAAGGCGCACTTTGGTTGGCCAAGCCCACATTGCCTGACGATGCGAAAGTGATGCCCGGCGCGCGGCCGTACGGGTCCTGATAGGTGGTGAGGCCGGTGAGCGTGCTGGTGAACGCCGGCGAATCCGCGATTGCCTTCGTCAGAACGGAATTGATGGCGCCGTAGGAATCAACAAATTCGACTTCGTTGACCACCTTTGGGGAAAGCGTCGCACTCGCGTTGAGCACAAGATTGCGGCCGGGAGCGTTGAGAGACGTGGGTTCAACTCCCGGATAGTTCGCAGAACCCCAGAGACCAAACGGGAAACTATTTGGCACCGAGTCCTGCATGTAACGCCCGAACAAGCGGATCTTGTCCCCTACGTTTTGGTCAAGACGGATATTATCCTCCCGGAAATTGTTCAACTGACTGAAGCTGGTTACTAGGTGTCCGGTGGAGTCTGCCGGGGAAGCATTCATGAAGGCGTTCAGATACGCCTGAGCGTTCTTGCTAAAGCAAGTTGGGCTGATGGTCGAGGTGCTGCCGGTGGTGGCCACGCAACCGGCCGGGGCAATCGGAATTGGACCCGTAAACTGGCCCGCCAATTCCGCTGCTGTTGGCACCGTGAACGATTGTGGGTCAGGCGTGTTCGCTTTGCGCCACTCCTCCGCCCAGAAGAAGAAGGTCTTGTTCTTGTCCGGGTGGAACACCTTGGGAATAAACAGCGGCCCGCCGATCGTGAAACCGAAGTCGTTGTAGTGCTCAACCGGGGTCGGGGCCGCAGAGGGTTTTGTGCCCGCAGCAATGGATGCCCGATTGAGGAAGGTGTTCGCGTTGTAATCGTTGTTGCGGTTGAATTCGTAGCCGCTGCCATGGAATTGGTTAGTGCCGGATTTCGTCGCTACCACAATCTGCCCGCCACCGCTACGACCGAACGACGCATCATAGTTGCTTCGTTCCAGCGTGAATTCCTGGATCGCGTCGATGCTGGGCGTGTTCAGCAGAGTTCCGTTGGAGCCACTGTCGTTGATATCCGCTCCGTCAACCGTCCAGTTGTTCGCTCCGGTTCGCGCGCCATTGATCGAGATCGAAGTATTGCTTTGCAGGCCAAATCCAGGCTTATCGCCAAGCTGGTTCGAGACGCCCGGTTCCAGCAATACAAGCTGTTCGAAGTTACGATTGTCTAACGCCAGCTCCCGAACCTGATCGCCAGTGACAGTTCCAGACTCCTCGGCTGTCGTGGTCTGGATGGGAGTGTTCTCAGCCGTGACAACCATAGTTTCGCTGACTTTTCCGGCCTGCAGTCGCACATCGAGAGCGTGCTTCTCGGCAACGTTAAGAATTACTTCTTTTGCCACGAAGGTTTGAAACCCGCTGTTCTTGACCGTGACCGTGTAACGCCCTGCAGGAAGGTTCGTAATATTGAAACCGCCAGTGTCGCTGGTGGTCACGGAACGGACGTCCGAGCCCGTTTCCTCGCTGTGAACCACGACGGTCGCGCCCGCCACAACGGCTCCGCTGGAATCGGTCACCGTGCCTGTGAGCGTCGCCGCCAGTTCCTGTCCCAGACCGATTGCTGACAAGCTTAGGATAACTGCGCAAATCGCTAGAAATAGAAAATGCTTCCGAACCGTTGGGCGATTGTCCTCGGTTGAGTTTATCCGTCTTCCGTAGTTCCAGTTCGTCATGGCACCCTCCTCAAACCGAATCCCGCGTGGGGTTTAATAAAAAGCTTCTAATGGAAACGAACTATGCTATATAGCACGTCATAGCTCATAGTCAAGAAAAAAAAGGAGATCAGCCTGAGAAAATTGTTCGATACGAAGCCGCTCTTCCATCTCCCGTGTCGGAGAGAATCAAGACCGAAGGAATTTTCAGACGGGAAGGCGGTTCAAATCGGGATGATTGATGTTGCCATTGCCCAGTGCCAATCGAACCAGGCGAAAAGCCAAGAATCTCGACGCCGAAACAGGACAGGCCATGTTCGCGTTTCAGATCCGGAGCGATCGTCGGTTGGGACCATCCATGCCATCGCGCTTGAGGAATTGAGTCTTTACATCAAACTCACAATAAGCTATATAGCATATGGCGCTGCTGCGAAACAGACTTTAACGTATCCTGCGTCCCCAAAACGATTTTGCCGTCCATCAGATATACAAACGACCGGGGTATAGAAACGACAAATATGTCTGGAAACCACCGCACCAGGACTCCGGCTTACAAGAAAATTCAGGGCGCGATCCGCGACCGCATTGCGGCGGCTAGTTTGAAACCGGGGGATGCCGTTGCCTCCGAGCGCGAACTGGCCAAGACTCACAAGGTGAGCCTAATGACAGCTCGCCACGCGTTGGCTGGCCTGGAGCACGAAGGAATCGTCGAACGCCGGCTGGGGGCAGGAACCTTCGTCGCAGTGCCCAAGATTCACTTTAATAAGTTGATGAGCTACACCGAGCAAATGTCGAGCCGCGGTTTAGCTCCGCGCACCCGGGTCTTAGTGGCAAAGGTGATTGAAGGCGAGCCAGAGGTTGCGGCCAGGCTCGGGCTACCTGCGGCGAGTCGGCTGATGAAAATTCAACGTCTTCGGCTTACGGGTGAAGAGCCGTTTGCACTGGAGACTGGCTACCTGTCTGCAACCGATTTTCCCGGTCTCGTGTCGGCCCCGCTAGGGAGAAGTTCGCTATTTGCGATTCTCGAACATGATTTCGCGACAAAACTGGCATATGCGGATGAAGAAGTCGATGCCACATCGGCGGATTCCAACATTGCTGACTTGCTCATGGTCCCTCGAGGCGCCTCGGTGCTGCGCATTCGCCAGATTATTTATTCGACCAAGGGCAAGGCTACGATTTACGGACTCGGTTTCTACCGTTCGGAACGGCACACTCTGTTTATCCGTCGCTTCCGCTAGAAGCACTGCAATTAGCGGCCCGCGAAAATGAGGCCATCGTGCATCGAATAGTCTTCACGATTTTAGCTTTTGTAACTTTGTCTTCGTCTTCCGCGCCGAGTCAGGCAACTCCGTCCAAGAGTCTTTCCGGCTTCGTCAACACCCTGATGCCGCAACCTGCGAGTCTTTCCGCCCATGATGGACGGCTCGCGCTCACATCCACTTTTGCAGCTATCAGCGACCATTACCGGGACGTCCGCCTCGACGCTGCCTTAACGCGAGCGATTCATCGCCTCGAAGCTCAGACCGGGATTTCAATTCCAGTGGCTCCGCCTACCGCCAGCACATCGGCAACGCTGGTAATCAGTGTCGATGGACCTGGCGAAACGGTCCAGTCAGTCGACGAAGACGAATCCTACTCTCTCGACGTAACTCCCTCGGCCGCGCGCCTGCACGCCGCTACTGTGGTGGGAGCCATACACGGTCTTGAGAGTCTGCAACAACTCGTGCAGTCGGATGGAGCCGGTTATTTTGTTCCTGCCGTGTTGATTCACGACACTCCACGTTTTCGTTGGCGTGGTCTGATGATCGACTGTGGACGCCACTTCATGCCGGTCGACGTTATCAAACGTGCACTCGACGGCATGGCTGCGGTTAAGCTAAACGTTTTTCACTGGCATCTCAGTGAAGACCAGGGCTTCCGCATGGAGAGCCGGGCGTTTCCGAGGCTCGCTGAGTTGGGATCCGACAGGCTTTTCTATACCCAGGAGCAAGCCCGCGAAATTGTTGCCTATGCGCGCGACCGCGGCATCCGTGTAGTTCCCGAGTTCGACATGCCGGGACACACCAGCGCATGGTTCGTTGGATATCCCGATCTCGCGAGCGCACCCGGCCCCTTCGAAATCGAGCGCGAGTTCGGCGTATTCGATCCGGTGATGGATCCCACGCGAGAGAGCACTTATAAATTCCTCGACGCTTTCATCGGAGAGATGGCAGCCATCTTCCCCGACCACTTCATGCACGTTGGAGGCGACGAGAACAACGGTGAAGAGTGGAAGGCAAATCCGCGCATCCAGACCTTTATGCGCGAACATAAACTCCAGGACACAGCCGCGCTACAAAATTATTTCAACCAGCGTCTTCTTAAAATTTTGGAGAAGCACGGCAAACGCATGATTGGCTGGGACGAAATTCTTACCCCTGACCTGCCGAAGGACATCGTCGTCCAGAGCTGGCGCGGTTTTGACTCGCTTGCAGCCGGAGCCAAAAATGGTTACCGCAGCATTCTCTCCGCGGGTTACTACCTAAATCTGATGAGCACCGCCGAAGCTCACTACATGGTGGATCCGTTGCCTCAATCGAACGATCTCACCGCTGAGCAGCAAGGCCGCATTCTCGGCGGAGAGGCCTGCATTTGGACTGAGCAGACTACTCCACAAGACATCGATTCCCGCATTTGGCCGCGAACTGCAGCGATCGCCGAGCGCCTCTGGTCGCCGCGCGATGTAAACAACGTTGACGATATGTACCGGCGGCTCCGCGTCGAGTCAGTTCGACTCGAAGCGCTTGGTCTCCAGCACATTTCTGAGGAAGAAGTGAGCCTCCGTCAGCTGGCCAGAAGCGAACAGATTAGTCCGCTCGAGACTCTGGCCTCCGTCCTAGAACCCGTGACTTTTGACGAGCGCGCGCGCATGCAGCATCCGAATCAACTCACACCACTTAATCAACTTGTGGACGCGATTCCGGCTGATCCACCATCGCGCCACAATTTTGAACTCCTCGTGCGCGCCTATCTGCAAGCCCCGGAAACGCGACTGCCGGAAGAAACCCAACTTACTATGACCTTCAGGGCTTGGATCGGCGCAGGGTCTGAAATTCTGCGCTTGATGGCTGGTTCTCCCATGCTTGCCAATGCTGAATCGCGAGCGCAGCAGCTTACCGAACTGGGCACCGCGGGCCTCGAAGCAGTTTCTTACCTTTCATCGGGGATGCTGGCGTCGACGAGCTGGAAAGCTTCGCGAAAGGCTGTGTTGGACGAAGCCGAGAAACCACAAGCGCTAGTCCGCTTCACCGTCATCAAGCCGCTGCGCGATCTAGTCGCCGCGGTTCCCGAGGCGCCGAGCAAGTAAATCGGCAATGCCGCAGTCTGCGGGAAACTTTTTTCGGGCAGGTTTTGGGAAGGGCACGACTTCAGTCGTGCCGTTAAGTTCCCGAAAATCACCCGCGCTTTAGCGCCTGCGGTCCGCCTTCTGAGCCAAAGTGAGTTTTCCGCAGCCTGCTCTCGATTAAAGACATGCCGACTTTGCCTAGTTCAGCTGCGGCAATGCTTCTCTTCAGCTTAACCACCAAAATCGCTTAGTAACCCAGTCCGGCCGCCATGGTTTTCACCATGGTTCCATTTGCGTCGTCGTCTTTCAGGGCCCAAACATAAGCGCCGCCCAGACCTCCTGGGACTTTCAGGTTTACGTAGATCATCTTCAGAGCAGCGGTGAAGGGATCATCGTAGGTGTAGAAGGTCCCACCGTTTGGATCGTACAGAGATATTGCAACTCTCCGCAGGTCGAAGTAATTGCTGTAGCCGTTGGCTGTGAGCGTGGAGAGCGTCGAATAGGTCAAGAGTCCGGGAGTTAACAGGGTGTCGCAACCCGGCGTATTGCCGCTGATGTCCGTACACACCGCAGTGCCATTCGCCAGCAGGACCGGAGAAGGCCCGGTTGAGTTCTGGTACAACCCGTGGTTCACGTTAGGAGCGCCAGTCCAGCCGGCTCCATAGAGAGGCAAACCCATCGTGTACTTCGACGCCGGCACGCCAGCCTTGAGATAGGCATTCACGGTGTCGTCGATGTCGAGTTGCTGGCCATACAGCGGGTCCTGGCGGGAATCGAATAGCGGCGACGCGTCGTTGGTCTGCGTGACCCATGACCCGGAATAGTTATAGCCATCGATCGTGATGAAATCCACTTGTTTAGAGGCGTTTCGAAGATCGATGTTGACATAGTTCTGCGAGCCCGCCGGTCCATCGAACGACAAAGAGTATTGCTTCCCTGTCGTCTTGCTCAAAGCGTTTAACTGTTTGCGGAACTCTGTCAGCAGGGCCGTAAAGTTCTGGGTGTCAGTAGCAGTGGGGAACTCCCAATCAATATTGAAGCCGTCAAACAAGCCGGGGGCGGTGATGCCTGCGGCGATGTTTCCGTTGATAAACATGCCGATGCAAGAGGCGGCAAGAGCCTGGCGTCCCCCGGAGGTGCTGGCGGCGCTGACGAAGGCTGCAGTGTTGGCGGCGGACGCCCCTCCCAAAGACATCAGCACTTTCAGATTAGGATGCAGTCCTTTGAGTTGTTGAATGGCCGCGAAATTTCCATAGAGGGGTCCAGGATAGGGAGTGCCGTTTACGCTGGGCAGGTATGGCGATTGGTAGTCGGCCCAGGTGTCGGCAATCGCGCATGCTGGCGCCGGAGTCGTCGTCACATTGCCGAAGGCGTAGAGCAGGTGCGTCAGTTTGTTGGCGACACCGTTCTGTTGCAGGTTCGCGATGTTGTAGCCGGCATAGTAGATACTCCACTCTTCGAAGTATCCCCCAAGAATCTTGCCTTGATTATTTTTTTCGGCGAAGGAGGGGGAGATGCATGCAACGAGGGTCAACAGGGTGAGCAAAGCAACTCGGAGCATGCGCGGCAGGGAATAGCTCGACATGACAAACACCTCCACAAATTCGTAAAGTACGAACCGGCGGAGTATAGAGCTATATAGCGGAATTTGCAATACCAGACTTTCGGAAGCTCGATACGATGCGTAAATCGGAAGTACATTGAAAGTTTGGCTCGCAGAGTTGCAGCTGCGGTGTCACCAAGTAGCCGCCGGGCGTTGCCAAAAACAAAAATCAATCGCCCTGGCAAAAGTAAAGGCAGGCTGGTTATTAGCCAGCCTGCCTTCGTGTTTTATCGCTGACAGATCCCTACGGATTGAGATCGTTCGCGATGGCTTTGGTCAGGTCTCCGTTCGGGTCATCGTCTTTCACCGCCCAAACGTAGCCGCCACCTAAGCCGTTGGCTTTGATGTAGTTCACTTTGCACTGCACCGACTGAGCATTGTCGTAGCTAAAGGCAGTGTTGGTGGTTGCGTTGAACATACGGGCCACGCAGCGGGTTGCGTCGTAGCTGGAGGTGAATCCGTGGTTCAGCAGGTTTACGATTGTCCCGTAGGTCGCCAGTCCGTCAACCAACAGGAAGTCGCATCCTGCCGCCGGGCCACCCTGGTTCTGACCCGACGGGCAGAGTCCCACTCCGTTGGCATTCGGTACCGGCGAGGTTCCGTTAGGGGTTTGAGTTCCCGAACCATCCAAAACTCCGGTCGCGTTCTGATACATACCGCTGTTCGCCGAGGTCAGACCTCCGGCCCAACCTGCACCATAGAGCGGGAAGCCCATGGTGTACTTGGCTGGCGTTGCCCCGTGAGCCAAGTAGTACTGTACGGTTGCATCAATCGTGTCACCTTTTCCGTACAGCGGACTGGCAGTTTCGTCGTACAGCGGAGATGCGTCATTGGTGGCATTCAACCAGTCTCCGGCGTAGTTGTAGCCATCGACATTCATGTAGTCCAACACAGCATTCAGGCCTGCGATGTTGATTGTGTCGTAGCCACCATCGTTGCCAGAGTCCAACCCCGCGCCCGGAGTTGCCGGACCAGCAGCCAAATCGGCCACTACCTGATACGTCCTGCCGGTCGTTCCCGACAACGTGGTTAGCTCGTTGCGGAACTCCGTCATCAACGCTGTGAAGTTGGCCGTATCGTTCGCGTTGGGGAACTCCCAGTCGATGTCAAAGCCATCGAAGAGAGTACCGGTGGAGACGCCCGAGGCGATATTGCCCTGGATGAACATGTTGACGCACGAACCAACAAACGCCTGGCGTTGAGCCTGCGTGCTGGCTGCGAGATCGAAGAGTTGGTTGTAAGTGGGGGGATTCCATCCGCCGATAGAGATCAACACCTTCAAGTTGGGATGGAGCTGCTTGAGTTGCACGAGCGCACCAAAGTTGCCCTGCAGTGGCGCCGTGGCCGCAGTAGCGCCGGGCACTTGCGGGACGACTTTCTGATAATCGGCGTAAGTGTCAGCGAGCGCGCAATTGACGTTGCTGCCGTTCGCGATTGGCTTGGCAAAGGCATAGATGACGTGCGTGAGGACGCTGGCTACGCCATTGTTCTGTAGGTCTGCGACGGCCGCGTTGGAGTAGTAAGTTTCCCACTCTTCGAGCCATCCGCCCACGAACAAATTGGTAAGCGCGGTTGTCGTTACGTTTACACCCGAACTTGCGCCCGACGTTCCGGCAAAGTCACTCGCTTCAACCGTAAAGGTATAAGTGGTCGAAGGCGAAAGGTTAGCCGGTGTGTAGGACGTTGTGGTTGTAGTTCCGACCGCAGTCCCGTTCTGCAGTACCGTGTAGTTGGTGATGGTGCAGCCGGTAGGAGGAGTGACCGCGTTCCACCTCAGGTTTGTGCTGGAATCGGTCGTGCCCGAAGCCGCCAATCCGGTTGGAGCGCTTGGCTTGGTCGTGCACGAGCTCGCGAGAGTTGTTACATTCACCGCCGAACTCGCGGCTGAGGTGCCGGCCGCGTCTGTCGCCTCCACCGTAAAGCTATAAGTGGTCGAAGGCGTGAGGCCGGTTACAGCGTCGGAGGTTGTCGTCGGTGAGGCGATCAATGCGGCGTTCTGCAGAACTTTGTAGCTGACAGTGCATCCTGCAGGTGGTGTAACCGCATTCCAGTTCAGGTTTGTGCTGGATTGCGTCGTGCCGGAGGCTGCCAATCCAGTCGGAACAGCTGGCGCAGCCGAGCATGTCGAACAAGGGCCAGTCGCCGTCCAGGGTTCGCCGCTGCCAGCTCCGCCATTGTTGGTGGCGGGATTGTTGTTCTGCGTCCAGTAATTGGCGACGTAGTTTTCTCCGCTCTCGCTTGCCGTCATGCCTGCGGTATAGACCTGAGTGGAGCTCCATGCCGTGGCGCAAGATCCGCCACCACCGCCGGATAGCGTGGTCACATTCACCGCCGAACTTGGAGATGATGCACCATTCGCGTCCATTGCCTCAACCGTGAAGCTGTAGGTCGTTGAAGGCGAAAGTCCACTGACTGCGAACGTTGTGCCGCTTGAAGTTCCAACCGAAGATCCGTTCTTCAGAATGGCGTAGTTGCTGATCGTGCAACCCGTGGGCGGAGTCACTGCGTTCCAGCTCAAACTCGTGCCTGAGCTGGTTGTGCCTGAGGCAGCCAGACCTGTCGGCGCATTGGGAGAGGTAGCGCAGGTGCCGCCGCCGCTTCCGCCGGTCCCACTAAGTGCGGCGGTCTGTGTGCCACTGTCGGTCACTGTGAGCGTGCCGCTGGCCGCGCCGGACGCAGTTGGAGCGAAATACACGTAGATGGGGCAAGAGCCGTTAGCGGCCACCGAAGATCCGCAATTGCTGGATACAACAAACGGCCCGCTGACGGTGACGTTGCTGATGGAAACGGCAGTGCTGCCGCTGTTAGCGAGTGTGAAGGTTTCCCACGCGGTGCCTGTACCGACCGGGGTGCTTCCAAAGTTGAAACTCGATGGGCTTAGAGTGACTGCCGCTTGCGCCAACAGCGAAACCGAGAATAAGACGCAGAGCAGGGAGGAGAAAACTAAAGCGCGCTTCATGGTAGCTCCTTATTTCGGGGGACGTGCCGGAGCGATCCGCCCGCGGTTGGGTGATTGAGAAAAGAGTCCGGCTGCGGTTGCATCGGACTCCGCGTCGTGCAAGTCAGCTGTGTTCAGCACTCGTGGAAGATTCACCTCTTCCAAACTGCTCTATAGCACTAATGGGAAAAAAGCGTACTCCGCATGAACGCCCAAGTCAAGAAACTTTTTTTCTGTTGCGCAATCCGAACTACAACTTGATCTGGCGAGGCGCTAACCACTAGAAGGCGTGGAGTGTGTAAGCGGCGGAGTAAGTTTTCTTTGGAGTGTGGAAAAATGGCGACCTAGGAACGATCTTGTTACGAAAGCCGAACTTGATGCGGGGTGGTAAGTTGCTCCCGGGGTTAGGAATGTTGCCTATAGGATCGCGCAGCGGCACACGGGACCGACAATGAGCGTTACCGCCTGATAGTGTCAGTTAATTGACGCACTTTTGTCCAAACTGCCGCCGGTTTGCTGCGCGGCGGTCGGCAACACGTGCAGCAATAATTCTTCATCCAGACTCCTCTTTACGCAGGTTTAACGTTGTAAGCTCATCCGCATCCTGCGTGGGGCCCGAACCCGGAGCAACAAGCTTAACTTGCGCGACACGTACTTGTGTTGTAGCTTTTTGCGATGGTGAGACACGAATGAACGGTTCCAAGAAGCAAAGTTGGTGGCAAACCATTCCAGGCATGTTGACTGCGCTCGCAGGAATTATCACCGCGATATCGGGCCTTGTAGCAGTGCTCTATCAAAACGACGTGATTCATAAGAAGAATGCACAAACCAACCCTCCCGAGACCACGTGTTCAATTTCCGGCCTCGTTTTCGATAGTGAAAACAGCAAGCCCCTTCCTGCGGTTTCGATTGACCTTTACAGAGACATGAGCGGCGTCGGCGAAAAACCAACGAGATTAAAGCTCGGTGTAGCAACTGCTGGACCTGACGGGAAATTCAGCAGCGACTGTTCTTTTGTAAAAGCTTCCGAATACCCCGTTCGGATAGGGGTTAGCAGTCCTGATTGGGTGGCCACGAGAATAACAACGACAAAAATTGAGCACGCGGGAGAGTGGAGCGGACTCAATATCGCTATTCCCATGAGCACTGTAGACCTGAAGCCACTGAAAGAAATCGGTGTGAGTTTCGGTGGCAAACATGTTGGTTCCGACTGGTTTTTATACGGCAATATCGAGAACAAATCCTCTGTGTTATTTCCTTGTATTCGCGCGAAATTCAGGATGACCGCATCCAACAATGAAGGGGAGGCAGGCCAAGACCTTGGAGAATTTGTTGTTGAGGTCCGAAGTCTCGGACCAAACGAGAAAAGGCCATACGAGCAAAAACTGCCGGGGCAAGTGGGCGTTCGTTTTGAAGAAAAAGAAGTTTGCCAATGAAGGTGAAGTTCGCTATCGATAGTCGGAGCACCCGAACAGAAAGTATCCGCTTGGTGAGGAATCCCATTGCATCTAAATCCCACAACGATGAGAGCGAGGGACGAACTGCAAAACGTTTGAGAGCGGCCTCTGAGGAGTGGTATGCGGTCAAGGACGTTCCGGGCAAGAACCATGAGGCCAAAGCCACGTAGAAGAAGGCTCACCACATCCAACGTGCTTTAGGCGACCACGTATCAAAACACGGCTTCAACCACGACCAGTCGCAGCCCATCTGGCATAACATCGCCATTTCACTCATTGCCCCGCTAGGACGGTTGATTGCAATCGCCGGTTTATAACAATCATGGACCTTACTCTCGATTCAGCATAAGTGGAGTCAGGGGGCCAGGTTTACCGCTGGCGCGCACAACCACAGAAGAGGCTGCCCCAGCTTTGCTTCGGTTGCAAAGCTAGGCACGATGGACCTCAATCGCTGGCTGGCCCCGCTGCCACCTTTGCGGGTCAGGCGTTTGAAGTGTTCGGCGGGAAGATGATTCCCCAGAAGGTTTGCGCCCGTTCGTCCTGCTCAACAAACTCGATCGCATAGGTGGAAACGCCCTGCTGTGCAGCCAACTGCGCAACTACTCGGGCCGAGAGCTTGGTGCCTTGCTTGTTATTTACGGAGACAACCGAGCCCACTAGAAGCTCACGACTGAGTTGAATGGCAGCGCCGTGCTTGTTCAATTTCGTGGCGCGGGCCGGCATCGTAAAGGAACATTTCTGCCGATCTTCTCCGGATAACCCGATAGAAGCGTGGAGCGCCATGCGGCCACTTCGGCGTTTTGCGATCTGGCTGCGGCTGCCAGTTGCGCTAGCAGCCAGCTCTGGACGGTGCGACTTAGGGCGGGGATGTGCAGGTTTGAGATTCATTCTGATCAGGACACTAGAATGTGCTCTTGGTCGCTGCAATGTGCCGTTCGTTACCTGCAACAGGTTACCCCGTAGAACTCCTTGATTCTTCAAACCGAGAGACGCGTTGCATCACAGCAGGAAATAGGACATGTACCAGACCGGCCACCGAAGGCCAGGATCGGGGCGCCGAATCGCGATTACTTCAGTCCGGCAGCAATCGCCTTCGTCAAGGATGCGCTGGCATCGTCATCGTTCAGCGCCCAAACGTAGGCGCCGCCAAGCTTGTGCTTTCTGATGTAGGCCGTTTTCGCCGCGACTGCAGCAGGGGTATCGTAGGTATAGAAGGTTCCGATGGCTGGGTTATAAAGCGTAGCCCCGACTCGAGAGGAATCGTACCAGGCGATGTAACCGTTTCGACGCGTAAGATTTTCGATAGTCGAGTAAGTGGCAAACCCCGCAGTCAAAATAGTGTCACAACCGGGCGAAGCATGGGCCTTGTCGGGATTGGGGCACTCGCCCGAGCCGTCGGCCAAGAGAGCGGGAGAAGGCGCTGTTGCCTTCTGGTACAAGCCGTGTTTTACGTTAGAAACGCCCGTCCAGCCCACTGCATACAACGGTAAACCCATGGTGTACTTGGCCGCTGGCACGCCGGCTTTGAGATATGCCTTCACCGTTGCATCGATATAGCGGTCGTCGGTATACACGGGGTCGGCGGCCGTGTCATACAGAGAAGACGATTCGTTGGTTTGTTTCTCGTCTGCGCTAGCATAGTCATATCCGTCGATGGTGAGGAAATCCACCTGCGCGGCGGCAGCCTTAAGATCGATGTTGATATATTTCTTCGGGTTCGCGGGTGAATCGAACGTCAGCACATATTTCTTGCCGGTCGTTTTCGTCAACGCATTGAGTTGCGTGCGAAACTCTTTCAGAAGAGCCGTAAAGTTCTCCTTGTCCGCCGCGCCCGGAAACTCCCAATCGATATTGAAGCCGTCAAACAATCCTGGAGCCGTAACACCCGCAGCAATGTTGCCTTTGACGAACAGGTTGATGCACGACGAGGCGAGCGCGGCGCGTCCGGGCGCAGTGGATGCGGCAGTTACGAAGCCCGTAACGTCGCCCGCTTGTCCCCCTAAAGAGATCAACACTTTCAGTTTGGGATGAAGCTCCTTGAGTTGTTGGATCGCGCCAAAATTTCCAAAGAGCGGCGCGGTATAAGACTTGCCGCTGACCGAAGGAACTCTCGAACTCTGGTAGGCGGCCACGGGATCGGCAATCGCGCACGCTGGCGGAGAAGTTGGAGTCACATTGCCGAAGGCATAGATCAAGTGTGTCAGTTCATCGGCCACGCCATTTTTTTGCAAATCCGCGATGTTGTAACCGGCGTAGTTGATGCCCCATTCTTCAAAGTAGCCGCCGAAAATCTTGCCTTGACGGCTTGATTGCGCAAATGCCAAAGCGAACGGCACAACGAGGAACGACAAAACGAAAACTACTCGCAGCAGGTGCAATAAGAAATATCTCGACACAGTAAAAGCCCTCCAAGCCATAAGCCCGTCTCTGGACAGCTTCGTGGCAGCCTTGTCCGGGTGAACGAGTGTAATAGCGATTTGTGTAAACTATCAAACTGTTCCTTGAACCAATGCGTGGGAGTATCGTCTTATTCTTGATCTTGCCACTGAATTGAAAAGGAGAGAAGGTATGCCGGTCCGGAATTTCCTGAACGGTCTGTTGCTCTCGGGTTTGCTGTGCTGCGCGATATCTCAGCCCATCGCCGCGCAGTCAAAATCGTCCTCGGCAAACGTAACACCTGCAGCTTCGACGGAAGAAGCTTCTGGATATAACCAACCGCCGAAAAACATTCTCGACGTGATGCAGGCGCCCTCCGCGCCTACGCCGAGGGTGAGCCCGACGCAAGATACGATTCTCCTGGTGTCGTGGAAAGACTACCCATCGATTTCTCGAGTGGCGACTCCTTTCCTGCGCCTCGCAGGCGTCCGTGTGGAACCAAAAAATCACAGCAAACATGACACCCCCGGTGGTTACGGCATCACACCCTGCGTCCGGAGCTTCGAGTTGGTGCACGTCGCCGATGGCACGCAAGTTCATATTTCTCTTCCCGCGGGTGCATGTCCGGGCGAGCCGCAGTGGGCCGCGGACGGAAAGCGGTTTGCATTCGTTAACCTCGCTCCTGAATCGGTCGAGCTTTGGATCGGCAATGCCAAGACGGGCGAAGCTCATCCCGTGCCCGGTGCACGGCTCAATCCGATGTTCAATGACGAAATGCAATGGATGCCAGATCAGAAAACTCTGCTGGTCAAGCTGGTGCCCAAAGAAATAGGTCCTCCTCCGCCCGAACCGATCGTGCCGATTGGCCCCAGCATTCAAGAAACTGCAGGCGAAAAAGGACAGAGCAGTACCTACGAAAATCGCGACACGCTCCGCAACAAGCACGACGAGGATCTCTTCGATTACTACGCAGCCTCGCAACTCGCCTCGGTCAACGCGGAAACTGCAGCAATTACGCCTGTTGGAAAGCCAGCAAATTACGAAGAGTTGAGTGCTGCCCCGGATGGGCACCATATCCTTGTCACCACGATCCACAAGCCCTACTCGTATGTCACCACTAGCGAGCGCTTCCCGAGAGAAGTTGAGGTGTGGGATATATCGCAGCCTTCTCAAATCGGCCGCCACACCATTGCGTCGCTTCCGCTGGCGGATCGAGTTCCCATCCACGGCGTTCCCGAGGGGCCGCGCGATTTTTCCTGGCGTGCCACAGAGCCGGCAACGCTGGTTTGGGCGGAAGCGCTCGATGGCGGTGACTGGAATGTGAACGTTCCGGCTCGCGACAAGATCATGCTGGCGAAGGCGCCTTTCACATCCCCGGTGGTTGAAGTCACGCGGATGGAGCAGCGTTATGACGGCTTCTTCTGGGGCGAACAATCCGACACCGCTCTTTTGGATGAGTACGACAATAACCGGCACTGGAGGCGGACTTTCCTCGTCGATGTGGATGCGCAGGATCAAAAGCCTCGCCTGCTTTGGGATCTCTCAACCGACGAAAGATATGCGAACCCCGGAATTCCGGTGCGGCGCCAGCTCCCGAATGGGGCCATGGTGATTCGTCAGGAGGGGGATTCGATCTACCTTGCGGGGGTCGGCTCTTCGGCGGACGGGGATCGGCCGTTCCTCGATCGGCTTGATCTAAACGCGCGAAAGACGGAGCGATTGTTCCGCAGCGATAGAGCTTCGTTCGAGCGATTTCTTTCTTTTACCGCAGCTGATACACGGACCTTTCTCACCTGGCATCAATCGCCGGCCGACCCGCCAAATGCGTTTACGCGAACATTAGGAAAGCCGGTCGATGCGCCAGCGGGGGAGTCGGTATTTGCTTCGACCAGCGTTGCACTCACTCACTTGTCTGATCCGGCGCCCGAGGTGCGCAAGATCAAAAAGCGTCTCGTCAAGTACAAGCGCGCCGATGGTCTCGACCTGTCTTTCACGCTGTATACGCCTCCCGGGTATATCGAGGGTACGCGGGTTCCGACGATTCTTTATGCGTATCCACTCGACTATGCCAACGCTTCGACAGCTGGCCAAGTTGCGGGCTCGCAGGAAACCTTCACGCAATTGCGGAACTACAGACTGTTGCTTCTCGCAGGCTACGCGATCATCGATAACGCTGCCTTCCCCATCATTGGCGATCCGAAGAAAGCCTACGACACCTACCTGGACCAACTCGTCGCCGATGCGAAGGCCGCAGTCGATGAGGCAGTGCGGCTTGGTGTCGCGGACCCTGATCGCATCGGTGTGACCGGACACAGCCACGGCGCTCTCATGACCGCAAATCTGGTGGCTCATTCCGATCTGTTCCGCGCGGGTGTGGCGACCAGCGGCTCCTATAACAAGACGCTCACTCCTTTCGGTTTTCAGAACGAGCGACGATCGGTGTGGGAGGCAACGGACGTCTATCTGAAGGCTTCTCCATTTTTCTCCGCCGACAAATTGAAGACCCCGCTCCTGCTTATGCATGGCGCGGAAGACGCGAACCCAGGCACTACGCCACTGCAATCTCAAAGGTTCTACGAGGCAATTCGCGGCAACGGTGGTGTCACTCGCCTGGTGATGCTGCCGCACGAGCCGCACTGGTATGCAGCGATGGAGTCGAACGAACAACTGGTTTACGAGATGCTTCGCTGGTTTGACAAATATGTCAAGAACGCGCCGCCACGGTCGGTGACCGGAACCCGTTAGAAGGCTCAAGCCACGTCACGTGTTGTAGGATGTCGAACGCTCGAGGACTGTATCCGGGGGGAGGGTTGAAGAGGGTTTTTCTTCTCTGCGACCTTCCCGACTTCCGAAAACTTTACTTTGTGTTCAAGTCCACATAGTGGCCGAAGTTGGCGAGCGCGACTTGGTCGTTGCCGGGAACGTAGAAACCAAATCTGCCGAGAGACAGATTCGCGCCGGACTGAGTGAAGCGATCCAACACTACCCAACTATCTCCTTGCCTGATCTGATGGACGATCTCGGTAGGTGTTACTCGGATCTGGAACGTACGAAAACTTTTCTTGTCATTTTTGTACGGGATTTTGGTCTCGTCGCCTTTCTGGCCATTCTTAACCACCGTACGGTAGAAATTGTTGTCATCCATTTGAAACAGGACATAGTTGTTGGCGTCGGTGCAGTTGAGTATCCATTGCAAGCGATGACCCTTGGTCAACATCGCAGAAAAGACAAACGTACCCGACGTGGGAGAGATCGTGTACATCACGAAGTCGCCGCCCTTGCGGGTAAAGGAACCTTTTTCCTGCTTCCAGTCAGCGGCCGGGTCCCACTTGGACATGCCGCTGGGAGCCAACGATAAGTCCAGATTTCTAGTTTGACCGGCAGTTACTTCAATATTCGTTGCGCGCACGAAATTGTCGGCGGTCTTCGCCGTAAGAGTGTAGTTGCCACCTGCAAGAGTCAGCGGTGCGCCGCTGCTCACCTTGATGGATGCTTCGCCGGCCTTGGCGAGAGTCACCTGCGCATCGGCAGGAGTGAAAGTAATTCTCAACTCGGCGGGCGCGGCTTCCAGCGCCACATCTGCAGCCGTCAGTGATACTGCGGCTCCAACTACGAAGTGCTTCTTTAGCTGTTTCGGTTTGAAGCGGTCTTTGCGTAGTTCGACAATGTGATCTCCCGGATTGATTGTGGCTAGAGTGAGCGTGCCATCGGACAGAATGGTTCCCACCGGAGTTTGATCGATGAGCACTGTGGCGCCAGGAACTCCACCTTGGATCGTCAGCGAAGCGAGGTGAGGAATCGGCTGCAGATTAAAAATCAGTTTGGCTTGCTCCCCTTTGCGAATCCGCACTTTCTGTTCTGGAAGGTCTTGAAATCCACTTTTCGAGACGCGCACAGCGTAGTCTTTGAGTTCGAGATTCGGAATGCGCAACTCTCCGCCCTGGGTGGGTTCCGACTGAAGCTTGCCGTTGAGAAAAACTCTTGCTTTGTCTTGACCGGTGACCACCACCAACGTGCCCACCTCCTGGCCGGACTCAAGAAATGCAGTAAGGGTAGGCACCGTTCCCGCATCTACTTCAAGTTTGTACTGATCATGACCGCGAGTTACAGTCAGCTCGTGCGCGCCCGTGGAAATTGACGGGAGGTCGAGGCCTTGTTCGCCCACGCCGAGCGCAGATTGGCCATCAACGCTGACTTTGGCCGAGACATCGCTGGAATAAACGTGCAGACGGTCGGCGATGCCGCTCACGATCACGGCCATTACTCCTTTGGAAATGACGGGGCCGTTGACGACGAATCCAGTTCCCGCTCCAGTTGAAAAAGCGAACGATGCTTGTCCTCGCGGTCCCTCGATCTTGAGCTTATGTTCTCCTGCTAAGATCTGGTCGAGAGCCCACTGACCATCCTGAAATTCGACAGGAGGCTGATCGTCGAAAGTCACTTTTCCGGTGGCGGTGTCAGAAGATAGTTTCAGTGCCGGCAGTGCGGGCGCAGACGTCGGCGTAGCTGGAATTGACGCGGCAGGCGCGGTCTCGACGGGAACTAACGGGGATGGAGATGCTGGCTCGTGCTTCCTGCGTGCAAAAAGAAAAATTGCTACGACGAGAACGATCGCAGCTGCGATGGCGAGGACAGGTTTGGAGGAAAGTTTGGCCGGTTCGATCGGCTTCTTGAGCGCGGCGGGCGGAATAGAAAAAGAGGAGGGAATAACGGTTCGGCCAGCCGATGCGGGGAGCTTTGCCGCGGTAGCCGGGACTTGAACCGGTTGCACAGGAGGTTGCGCTGCCGAAACCGGCGCCGCCGGAAGAGCCGGGGTTGGCTCGACCACGGGCGGCGCAGCCGGAGTCTTGTTTGACGGAGGCGAAGGAGGCGCGGCTGCGCTGGTTGGCGCAGCATTGAAGGTCAGGGTCGCGCTTTCGTTTACCGCCGGTGCACTCGAACTTCGGGTCACATCGAGCAGGCCCAATCGATGCAGCAGGCCATTTGCGACAGTTAAGACTTCTCCATCGGTCGCATATTTTTCCGCGATGGCGCGCACTCGCTCGCCTAATACTTGCTTCGATGCGCCATCGGCGACAGCCTCGATTTCGCTCTCCATGCTTCGCAGTTCTTCCAAATCACGGCGACGGCTTTGCCTGCGCTGGGTTTGGAAATCGCGCTGAACTGCTTCCTGAATCTGAACCAACCTCGGCTCACGCGGATAGACTGACAATCCTTCCTCGATTCGAGACAGGGCTCCAGTGAGGTCGGTCGCGGCTTGCAGCTTGCGCGCCTGCGAGACACAATCTTCCACAAAAGTTTCCCGCTTCTGATCGAGGATTAGAGTACGAATAGTTTTGGCCATGGGATGGCCGGGATTTAAGTCGAGAGCCTCCCGGGCCAGCTTCTCGGCTTCGCGCCAGTCGCTTTCCACGGTCGAGTGGGCCTGTTCCACCAGGGCGTTCGCGAGGACCGCGCGGGCTAAAGAATTGTTTTCGTCGAGCTCATAGGCGCGCCGCAATAACTTGATTCCCTCGGCGGATTTCTGCTGCGCGCACAGATCCTGACCCTCGGTCATCATGCGATGAGCTTCGGTTTTCCGCTTCACACCGTCCTGGGCAAGCTTCTCCATCTCGGCTAATTCTGCATCGTGAGGAAACTCGACGGCTGCACCTTGCAAAAGATCAAGCGCGCGCCCGTAGTCGCTGGAGTGTAGACAGGTGTCGATTTGTTCGACCAGCCGCGTCTTGGACTCGATGCGGACTTGCTGGTCGCGCCGTTTTTGTAGGCGTTCTACTTCGAAAGTCAACCCGGGGTACTGGCTATAAATCGTGCGCAGAATTTCCCAATCGTTCAGCGCATCGCCGTAAGAACCCTGCTCTTCGCGCAAGTGAGCGCGGGCGACGATTGAGTTGACCAGATCGCGCTTGTCCTGTACCAGCCGAAGCGCGCGTTCAAAGTGCGATTCTCCGGGATGTAGATCGAGCGCCTCGCGCAGAATATTGACTCGCTTATCGAGATCAGGCTCACCTTCCGTCTGCCGATCGACGGACGCGATGAACGCGGAAAGCTCCTGCCGCTGCTGCTCTTCGATGTCGTACTTCAGTGCTTGAAAGATTGCATTGTTCGGATATTTCGCCAAATATGCCAGACAGGAATCCATCGCCTTGCGAAAGTTGTGCTCGGTGAGATTTCTTCGCGCTTCGGCATAGGCGGTGTTCATCGCGTCATGTTCGGAGCGTACTTCATTGTAAAAACCCTGATAGTTCGCTCCGCTTTCGCGGTTGATGGAATCCGGGGCACGACGATCGAGATCGAGCACCACGCCGAGTTTGGCGAGTGCGCTGCTTACGTCTCCCTTGTGCCATGCGTCCATGGCAGCGCGATGGAGATGTTCCTTTTCCTGGCGGAGTTTTTTGTATTCCTGTTCGTCGCGGTCGACTTCTGCCAGTAACTGCAAGGCGCGCTCTTCCTTGGGCCGAAGCTGCAAGACATTCTGCAAAGCCTCGCGGGCATGGGCGTAGGCGTGATTGTCGATGTGCTGCCGGGCCAGGCGATACCAGTTGTCGATCTGGCGCTCGCTGCGGCGGTTTTCAATCCTGCTCTTCAGCGATAGAGCGACGGCATTGTCAGGCTCGATCTGCAGAGCTTCCTGCAGTTTTTGCAGGGCGAGCGGATCTTCCTCTTCCTCAAAGCGCGCGCGAGCGGCATCGAGCAACTGCGACAATGTTTTTCGCCGGACCGAGCCATCAAGCCGGCGGCGCAGAGAGCCAATCGCTTCATCCATATGGCCCTCAGCCTCGAGCTCGCCGAGAATTTCGCCGGCAAATTGAAAATCCCCTTCTTCAAGCGCCTTGGTGGCCCGCTGCAGACGCGGCCGCGTGCGCTCCGGATCAAAAAACTCGATAGGCTCATTGCGCAAAGCCTTATTCAGCGTGTCGCCAAAATCGCGAGCGCTCCCGAAGCGATGCCATGGTTGCTTCGCCATCGCTTTGTGCAACGTCCGGCTCACGGGCTGGCTCACAGCAGAATTCAGTTCCGCCGCGAGGGGCGGAATCTGACGCAAAATCGCGTCGACAACTTCATCGGCGCGGGCGCGCTGAAATGGATTCCGTCCGGTCATGGCTTCGTAACAGACCACGCCCAAAGAAAAAATATCGGAAGCCGGCGACAACGCCTTCAATTCAATCTGCTCCGGTGACATGTAGAGCAGCGTACCCTTTTGCGCCCGCGTGGTATGAGCATCGGCCATGTGCGCCACGCCGAAGTCGATAATTTTCACCGAGTCGTCTTCCATCACGAAAATGTTGCTCGGCTTCAAATCGCGATGCACCAGGCCGCGCTCGTGTGCCGCCTGTAGGCCGCGGCAGGTCTGGGAAATAATATCGATGGTGCGCTCCACCGTCAGCCGATGGCTGGCTTTGCGGATGAAAAACTCGAGCGTTGTGCCGGGAAGGAGCGGCATCACGAAGTAAGGTTTCTTCTTGCCGTCGTCTTCGAACTCTCCGATGTCGAAGATCTCCACGATGTTGGGATGGCTCATGGAGGCGAGGACGTCGCACTCCTTATAGAACAGCTGCAGGGAAGCGGGATCGGGAATATCGAGGATCGTCTTTACCGCGACTTCGCGCCGTACGACGGTATCGTAGGCCCGATAGACGAGGCCCATGCCGCCCTGGCCGAGGACTTGCCGGACTTCGTAACGGCCAGCTAATTTTCTGGGTGAAGCGGGATTCTCCATCAATGCCTCGGCGGGGGGGAAGGCCTCAGCATCTTACCGGATTTGGCTGAAAAATGCTGCGATTTTCGAAGTGATTTACAAGGATTTCGCATAGCCGAAGCGGGGGCCCGTATGGGCAAGAGCTTGCATGTCCTGCGAATGCATACTGCAGGTCACATCATCACGACCGCAACAAATTGCGCAGGATGAAGAGCACATTGGCGGGCCGTTCTCCCAACCGTCTCATGAAGTAGGGATACCACTCACTACCGAAAGGAATGTAAACGCGGACGCGCCAACCGCTGCGCACCAGACTCTGCTGCAAGTCACGGCGGATGCCGTAAAGCATCTGGAATTCGAAGGAGTCTGGGGAAAGTTTTTCATGCCTGGCGAACGCCTCAGCCTCGCGAATGATGTTTTCATCGTGCGTGGCCAGCCCGTGGTAGATGCCACTCTTCAACAGGATCTTCATCAGTCTTATGTAGTTCGCGTCGACGTCAGACTTGGCAGCAAAGGCAATCTCAGCGGACTCTTTGTAAGCGCCCTTGCAAAGGCGAATGCGGATGCTTTCGGACAGAAGTTTTTCGATGTCGCTCTCGGAACGCTTCAGGTACGCCTGAATCACCGTGCCGACAGCGTTTGAGTTCGCGGGGATGCGGTGAAGTTCGTGGACAAAATCCAGAGTGCGCTGCGTGTAAGGCGAACCCTCCATATCGACGCGCACAAAGCCGGGAGGGTTCATCGATGCGGCCTTCGCCACCAAGCCGCTGACGATATTGCGAGCGAGTGCTTCGTCGACATCAAGCCCCATGTGAGTAAGTTTGAGGCTGATATTTGCGTTGAGATGATTGGCGGCGATGGCATCGAGAATCTGATGGTAGAGCTGAGCGCTGTGGCGTGCCTCGTCGGGATTGGTTACGTTTTCGCCGAGGTTGTCGATGGTCACGCTCATGCCGGCGCGGTTGATCGCCTGCGTGGCGCGGACAGCATCTTCGATTCCAGTTCCGGCAACGAAGCGACCGGAAACGCGGCGCCCGATCGAAGAGCGTTCGGCGAAACCTCGCAACGCTGAATTTTCGGAGAGACCGACGAAGAACGCCCTCAGCATGCTTCACCCGGAAACCGATAAGACGCGGGGGCCGATTGGGTGAGGAAGATCACAGAACTTTGTATCACAATGGGGTCAGGGAATCGAAGAATCAAGGCTGGGTGGTCCACGAGGGCTGGCGTACGGAAGTCGACGAAGCGTTCGCCGGATTTCTGTTAACGTAGTTGAAAGGATTTCCCCGAAGGCGGATCATCCACTCGGAAGAAATAGTATGTCTGGAAAAGCAATCAAAATCACGCAGACAAACGTCGAGCCGACTAACGACGACAGGAAAATGGGGACTGTGACATGTTCTCCTGACAATTGCGGCGAGATGTTTGCCATCTATCACGACATTGCACACGCGGACGACAACGAGGCGGCGCAGCAGGCCCAATGGTTGGAGGAAAAGCTGGCGGAAGAGCATCGCAGGGGCAGAGGTCACGAGGATGCTTATGAGCTTCCGTCCATGACTTGGCGGTAAGTATGCGAGAAGAATGAAAATGTGGAAACTTGTGTTCAAGAACGTTTGCTAGCGAGCCACGCCAGCCTTTAAGGTGTGAACTTCATTTCGATGATTTCGGAAGTTTCGTGTGGCGCGGCTTCAAACTTCCACTGCAAGAGCGCCTTCTGCGCAGCCTCAGCGAGCATGGGATGTCCACCAACGACCTTGACGGATTTTACCGTCCCGTCTGGGGCGACCAATCCCACGACTCGAACAGTGCCTCCAATGGACATCGATTTCGCGACGGCAGGATATTGAGGCGCAACCCGAGTCAAAATTTTGCGAACGCTGGGAGCGGATTCCTGGCAAAACGAGCGGCTGGGAGCAAGCATCAAAACTGATACAAGTAAGAAAAACACTGCTGAGGTCCAAGTTCCCTGGATTCTCATGTTGGAAGCAGAATAAGTGAGATCTCATCCGCGGCGTAGGTTACGCTGGTAATCGAATTGAAGCTCTCGACGGTGGGTGACGTGCAGGGAGCCGAGCGTTGACATCTTTAACTCGTCGGCATCACCCGCCGTGCTCTTCCAGGAATTTCTCTACTTCGATGGCGGCCATGCAGCCGCTTCCTGCGGCGGTGATGGCTTGGCGGTAACGCCGGTCCTGTACGTCGCCACAGGCAAAGACTCCGTGGACCTTCGTTCGGACGTAGCTGTGAGTTTTGAGGTATCCGTCCTCGTCGGTGTCGAGTTGGCCGTCGAACATTTTGGCATTCGGATCGTGGCCGATGCCGAGGAACAGCGCGCTGGTCGGAAAATCTGAAACTGCATTGGTTTTTAAGTTGCGTAGCTTGAGCCCGGTGACTTCTTGCTTTGCGTGATCGTAGACATCCTCAACCACGGTGTCGGTGAGGAAGTGGATCTTTTCGTTGTGTCGAGCGCGATCAAGCATGATTTTGGAAGCGCGAAAGCCGTCCCGGCGATGAATGAGCGTGACCTTGGTGGCAAAGCGAGTGAGGAATAGAGCTTCCTCCATGGCGGAATCGCCGCCACCGACCACCACGATCTCCTTTCCCGAAAAGAAGAAACCATCGCATGTGGCGCACGAAGAAACTCCGTGGCCGATCAGCTTTTGTTCGTTGGGCAAGCCCAGCCAGCGCGCGGAAGCTCCACTGGCGATGATCAAGGTTTGCGCGTGTACCTGATGCTTGCCGAGATGCAGCAGAAACGGCCGCTGGCTGAGATCGACGCTGGTCAGATGAGCCATGCGGTATTCGGCGCCAAACCGCTCGGCTTGTTTGCGCATATTCTCGACCAGTTGTGGTCCCATGATCCCCTCGGGGAAGCCGGGGAAATTTTCGACGAGTGTAGTGAGAGAGAGTTGGCCGCCGGGCTCGTGGCCCTCGACCACCAGAGGTTTGAAGTTGGCGCGCGCCGTGTAAAGGGCAGCGGTGTGTCCAGCGCAGCCGGAACCGATGATGACGACGTTACGAGTTTCGCTCATGATTTTTCCAGATATCAGCCGTTAGATTGTCGATGCAACGCTTTCGATGCAAGGTCCAGTTCGACCGCGGCAAACAGCTTTTTTCCTTTTCTAAAGGACGGTGTCATCCTGAGAGAAGCCGTTTTTCAGGCGGAGCGAAGGATCTCTCGCGTAAGCAGCCTGGAGCGTAAGCCGAATTCAGCATCAGGTAAACGATGGAAATCGTGATCATTTCTTGTCGTCAGATTATTTAGGAGAAGCGTCCGTTGATTTCGGTTTCGCTACGCCTTTCGCTGCCGTCGGGATTTGTGACAGTTCTGCTGGCACCGTGTGCTTGACTCCGAGCAAAGCGCGATAGCCGGCGAGCACATCGGATGCGCCGCGAAAAAGTGGCTCATAGGCACTCTGATCCGGCGGGGGGCCGTTTTCAGATCCGTTACAACGGGCCAGCGCCACCGACGATTTTCCAAAACGCTCAAGCCGGATGCGGCTGGCCGGGGTGTTTGCCGCCACCATGTTTGCCGCGCTTCCAATCGAAGAAGCGCTGTCTTCCATCGAAACCTGGATCAAATCTTTGGGATCTCGCACGTGTAAAACCAGGGTCTCTACCATATTTTGGCCGTCATCACTAAAGGAATATTGCACGCTGGCGAACAAGGCTTGCACGGCGAATTCACGACGGATGCGAACGTAGCGGGCGACTGATGGCTCGCCCGACATTTGTGCGCCCTGCCCCGGTTGAAGGAAATTCGGCGAGTCGTTTAGCGTGGAGCGGCCATGGGAGACCTCGAAGTCGGAAGTGAACAGCGGTTGCTTCGGGATGCGAGCCAGTGCGGAGGCGATTTCTTTCTGCTCCTCCGCGGATGGGGCGCATACGTTCAGCATGTTCACTTTCACCTGCGGCTGAGTTGAAGGTGCCGGCTCGGCAGCCTGTTGAGATGTGGCGGGAAGCGCGCCAAGAACACCGGCCAAAATCAGAATGAGTTTTGAGAGCACGGCAGAATTCTAACTGATATGCGCCGTTTGCCCCGGTGCCTTCGCGGTGACTAATTAAGCCCATCCACCAAAACCAAGGCCTGCTGCAAAGAATTTCAGTCAGCGCCGGGAACACGATTAGAATTCAATAATGGCGAATTTGACACTGGTTTACGGAATGCGGCTGTTGCCCGCCGAAGATATTGCGGAGGTTGGTGATGCGCCGGTGAAGCTTACCAACGGACACGAGGCGCGAGTTACCATGCACATCCTCGAAGGCAGCAAGGAAGAGATCGAAAAACAGTTGCGCACGAGTCTCGAAGCGTTTTTCGATTTGTATCCCGAGATCTAGCGAAGCCAAGACCGTCGTAGCTGTCATCGGACCCGGCTTTTCGTTTCAGGCTCGAACCTAAACCTATGCGGACGTTTTACACGACATTACGCGCGAGAATGCTGGTAGCCGGATTGTGGCCACAGGGATGGATCGCGCGCGGAGCCTGTTATTCCTTGGGTTTGGCGGTCGGGCTTTTTGTGCTGCAAATGGTTTTGAACTTGTTTGCGCCCGCATGGGCAGGGAGTATTGGAGGCTGGGTTAAATTTCTGGTTTTCGATGCGGCCTTGCTGTTTTCCATTGTTGCCTTCCGCTGGCTCAAACGAAAACTTCTGTGGCGCTTGCGCAACCGCCTGATCGTTACATACGTGTTCATCGGCGTTATTCCCGCCGTGCTGCTGGTCCTAATTGGATTGATAACGATCTATCTTTTCGCCGGGCAGTTTTCCAGTTTCGTAGTTACCTCGGAGATCGCCGCACAGCTGCGCAGTATGCAGGCGGCAAATGCCGCCGTGGGCAACGAGATTGCCGCGCGCATTGAGAAAGGCCAGACCCCCAACGCGGAGTCTTTGGCTGGATTGAGGAAGCGCGACCGTGCCTGGGGCAGGCGGCGAGTTTGTGCCTGGCACGGTGCGAAGATCCTGCCGCTCAGCGGAGGAGAGCCCACGAAAGTCGTATCCTTCCCCGATTTTTTTCGTAAGGATGACAATCCGTACGCAAAGGCAATGCGCGACGGCCAACCATTCAAGGAGATCGTTCGTGACCAAGGCGAATTGGAGTTGCGTGTGGCCTCGGTGTTTACGGTAGGCCCAGAAAGTCTAACCGTCATCACCAGCGAACCGCTGGATAAAGATCTGCTGGCCGACATTGCCGCAAACCTTGGCGAAATCACGCTGTTGGCCAACGGAATCCGCAACGAACCGACCTTCACCGTAGGTCGACTGCCGGCGTCCTCCAGCGTCATGGACCGGGAAATTCCTTTCGGTACGCCGCTGCGCGTCGTCAACTGGAGTACGGGAGAGAACGAAGCCCTCGACACCGATACGTCGCCGGCAGTTAAGATTCGCACCATGCCCTCGGTGCTTTATGGTCACCTCTTCGCGTCGTTGGAGAAATGGGCTAAAGGCATCGAATCCATTCTCTTGGCGATTCTGGTTTTCTTCGCGATTATCGAGCTCATCTCTCTCCTTATCGGCACTCGAATGACGCGCACGGTGACAGGAGCCGTGGCGCAGCTCTATGACGCCACCAGAAGCGTCGATCGCGGCGACTTCAGCCATCGCATTCCGGTGAAGTCGACGGACCAGTTGGCGCAGCTCTCGTTGTCATTTAATTCGATGACCGAATCCATCGAGAAGCTGATTCAGGAGCAAAAGGAAAAGCAGCGATTGGAGGGCGAGTTAGCCATTGCACAGGAAGTGCAGGCCCAACTGTTTCCGCGGCAGGCCACCGAGTTGGAGTCGCTCGAGGTTCACGGATTCTGCCGTCCTGCCCGCACGGTCAGCGGCGACTACTACGACTTTCTCACGGCCAGTTCGCACAAGCTGATATTGGCCGTCGGCGATATCAGCGGGAAGGGAATTTCAGCCGCATTGCTGATGGCGACGATTCACTCCGCGGTGCGCGCCTATAGCGTGGAGAGTTTGCCGCAGATGCGTGAACCGGTGGGCGTGGGTGCATTGGCCGGGGCAGCGAGAGTGATGGCGGCTTGGCCCGAAGGCATCGAGATTTCTCCGGGAGCATTGCTTGGCCTGCTGAATCACCAACTCTATGAAAGCACTCCGCCAGAAAAGTATGCCACGTTGTTTCTCGCTGTCTACGATGGGCGGTTGCACCGGCTGACCTACAGCAACGGAGGTCACCTACCGCCCCTACTGATTGCGCAAGATGGCGCCGTGCGGCGACTCGAAGCTGGCGGCACGGTGGTCGGGCTGTTCGATAATATGATTTACGACGAAGACTCGGTGGACATGCATCCCGGCGAAATCTTTCTCGCTTATAGCGACGGCGTCACCGAGCCGGAAAATGAATTTGGAGAATTTGGCGAGGAACGCCTGATTGACCTGGTCCGCGAAAACCGCCGCTTGCCGCTGCTGCAAATCAGCCAGACCGTCACGCAAGCGGTCGATGACTGGATCGGCGACCAGGAGCAGCCGGACGACATTACGCTAGTGCTGGCGCGGGCGCGGTAAGTGGTCAGTGGTTAGCTGCAATGCTTGGGGCTTCGTCTTTGGGATACACACAAGGAGCAGCGTCCCCTAGGGCCGTGGATTCCTGGCTGAAGATAAAGTTAGCGTCGATGTTTCGGGTGTGGCGGAATGGTCCGCCCCTGGGCTGAAAGTCGGGGTACCCCCCTCCCCCCCATACCCGATCTTTGAAAACATGGGAGTTAGGCAGGAGATCCCGGCAAAGGTAATTATCCCTTGACAGTAGGTAACCATCCCGCCGATACTTTCCGAGATGGGCAGACATCGTTTCCTGCCCGTATCCCGTCTCGGAAGGATTACTATCGCCCTGTGCGGGTATCGGACTACGTTCTTAACTGTATCGGCTTCATTTACCAGACCGCTATTAGGGATGAATCTGGCCCGAAGGGCGACCCTTACGCGACCGGGTTCTTTGTCAGTGTTCCATCCCGCGCTGCCAGAAATCGCTATCTATATTTTGCGACTGCGAAGCATGTTGCTGAGGATTTGCGAAATTCGGATATTCACATTCTCGTAAATAAACGGGGTGGCGGAAAAACTGAAGTGATAGGCACGGAACCGCCAACTTGGTATTTACATCCAACCGATAAGACATGCGATGTTGCTATCGCTCCAGTAGTGCCCAATCTAGAAGCTGAGTTTACGTCTATTCCGATTGAACACATGCTAACGAGGGAAACCATAGAGGAACTCGCGATAGGAATCGGAGATGAGGTCTACTCAGTCGGCCTTTTTACAGAAGTAGAAAACACCTCCAAAAACATTCCCATCCTTCGGCATGGGAATGTGTCAATGATGCCAACAGAGCAGATACAGACAGAGTTGGGGTTTGCGGATGTGTATTTGATCGAAGCGCGATCCATTGGCGGGATGAGCGGTTCACCTGTGTTCGTCAGGCCCACGGCGCACATTGTCACCAGCGAAATGCTGCCTGATGGTTCATTTGAGGAAGTGATTGGCCTGAGAGATAGAACCAAATTCCTAGGCATTATTCACGGTCACTGGGACGTGAAAGAAGTTGACATCAATCGGTACCCAGTAACCCACGACAGAAAACACGGCGTAAATTATGGGATAGCAATTGTGGTTCCGGCTGTGAAATTGATAGAGACGCTGAACCGCCCTGAGCTTTTGGAGAAGAGAATGAAGCATGATGAGAAACTCAAGAAGCGCGGCGTCCCTGGAATGGATTCCGCAAGAGGAAATGAGTCCAAAGAAGAAGGTGCTAAAGTCGTTTTCACGCAAGAGGACTTTGAGACCGCGCTCAGGAAAGCCAGTCGCAAGAAGGACTAAAGGAAGTCGTGTGTCCTCCGTTATTTGTGCTTGGACTTGGACAGAACCGATTTGGCCCCGATGCGTGCGAGTCCAAGAATGATTGCCGTGCGGGTCAAGATGGCTTCCGGCCAGACCTCAGATGCAGCTTTCTGAAACAAAGCTAAATCCTCTTCGGAGATTTTGATGGAAACACCTACGGTGCGTTTTGGCATTACTCATCGTGATTAGGAATGTTTTTCGATGCAAGCATTACTAGGAATTAAGAGAACTCGCAGAATTCCCTGTGTTACAATTCGGGACCATGCCCGAATTGGCTCTACTCGTGCGCCTGCTAGCGGAACGAATGTACAGTGCTAAATTGTCTACCGGGCAGATACGGGATGCCGCAGACTTTCATGCATGGCTTGTCGAAGTGAGTGACCTCGCAGAGCAGTCGAGTTCCTTGGAAGAATTCTTCGAAAAAATCTAGGCTACTACGCGACTTTTCGGCTCTGTCAGCATCCAAAAGGATGAGACCCACTAAGTTCCTGATCCCGGCTTTCCGGCAAAGCGCGAACTAAAAAGCGCAAATTCCAAACAGATCAGGCGTGGCAGGGCGGTCGTTCCCGTAAGGCCAGTGGTCTTTAGCGCCCGCGCTATTTCGCGGGCTTTTTTACTGTCTGCGCCCATTTTGCAAAGTATATTATTGCCGAAATTGAGCTTGATTGTCTCGGGGAATGGATGCAGAATTGCCTTGTCATGGATGAAACCCGATGCGTGTGCGCTTCTGGCAGTCACGGACATAGTACAGAGCAGTGCGGAAAGGCTGTCAAGTTTTCGCTACAGGTTCAAGTCTACCAAGGAGATGGGGAATACGGGCCATTCAAAAGGGTTGGCATTTGTGAAGATTGCTGGGGAAGGGTATATGTAGAACTCCCTCTATTATTCCGACGCGCCAAATAGCAAAGCCCGGATGCCAGTCCGGGCCTCAAATCTCTCGCGCTCAAGGCAAATCATGCCATAGGAGCGCCTACGTGTCTACTGCCAAATTCACACCAGAATAAACAACTTACTAACGAGGGATAGGGCCACCAGTCGCCGTAAAATGGCCTTCGGGATCGGTCAGAAAGATTTGAAGTAGAAACTCTTCGGTTTGAAGAGTGAGTCTTGTCTGGCCTTGATGCCATTTCAATAGAGTAGCGAAGTCACTGGAAATAACCTCTCCTTCAATGTGCAACGGTGGCGTCGGGAATCCGGGACGGCGCGTTCCCGCTTCGACAACGTTATAGGAAAACTCGACAGCCAAAACTGGCGGTCCCGTAGTTCCAAATAACTTACCTTTTCCCTTCACAGTCTGGAGAACACGCATGGCTGACCTTTCGCAAGCTGAGCAAGTTAGCAACCCCAGAGCATTGGAACTATACCGCACAAAAGGCTGTCCATGTTGCGGGTACAAACTCTCAACCTTTGAGGCCGTCTCGATTCTGTGGGGAGATGGCTATCGGCAGTGTGTAGCCGTGATCCTTGATGACGGCGCACAAGTAGCCATTCCCCTAGAGGACTTCAATCCTCAAACGATGAAACTCTCTAACGATCCATCGTGGGGCCGACAACTGCCCGAGTCTGTTTCTCGTTCGCCCGTGGGAGCCGAACCATAGTCAGAACGGCTCAGGAATGCTTTCGCTCTGGCGTACAACTGCATCCCGCTTCTCAACTTGTTGTAAGAAGCTAAGGAACATCGGCTGCTCGTCGAATCGGCGGTTGTAACGGAAGCTGTACTCGTTCAAGTAGGTTTGCAGGTAGTGACGGCCAACGGAATGATAGACGCCCTTGATGCCGTTCTTCACGAGCGACCAAAAGCCTTCGATGGTTTGCGTGTGAACGTCGCCAGCGACATAGACTTTCTCGCTGTGACGAATCCGGCGGTGATAGTAATTGTGTGCGGTTCCGCCAAGGCCGTCATAGATAACGTAGTCATCTGTGAAAACCAGATTCGATGGCAGGACATGTTCTTTAATCAGCCCTTGCACTGTGTCTTTCTTCGTATCGGCAGTAACGAATGCGCGAACGCTGCCCTTACGCTGGACGATTCCGACCACGGGCGTCTTAGCTTTCTTGTCTGCCGTGCAAGCGCGGCCTTGCATTCTCTGCTTGCCACCAAAATACATTTCGTCCACTTCTACGGGCTTTTTGCTACCGCCTAACTTCGGAGCATCTTCCGTTTCGTCCAGCATCGACCGAATCTGCTTAAACATGCGCCACGCTGTTTTGTAGGTCACGCCAGTCTCGCGTTGAATCTGTTTCGCTGAAATCCCGCAACGGGTTTGTGCCATGAGATAGATCGCATAGAACCAAGTGGTCAACGGAGTCGGAGATTTATGGAAGATCGTTCCGGCGGTCGGATGGACATGATGGCCGCAATGATCGCAAGAGTAAGACGGACGGCTCACAACACGATGGTGCTTGGTCACGGCCTCGCACTTCTCGCAATAGATGCCATCTGGGTACAGGGAATTGCGGAGCCATTCAAGGCAGGTCGCGTCATCCGGGAACTGCTTTTGGAAGTCTTTCAGCGTGTACGGCAGCATCTTCGGTTTGCGGTTATTGTGGGCCATTTGGTTACCTACTGTCAGGTAAAATCCTACCAAATGTGCCTACCTACTGTCAAGGGATAATTACCCCGGCAAAATCCGGATGTCAAAGAACTTAGATACTAAAATCCGTGAAATAAAGGACTTCGGGGCGGGACAAATTGGCTTGTGCCAACCGTCACGGCTCGACCATGATTGCGCATGGGATGGGCTGTGGACAAGGTTGGATGTCACATTGGGTTTGTGGATTTCGCACCGGCAGGAAAGGCTGCGCCAGCCCCCGACCAACTCAATGCCAAACAGGTATAGCAATAGCCCCATTCATTTGTGGCACAATCTCCGGGTCTGTTTTCTTGCACTTGCTCCGGCCAGAGGGAGGGCGCCGTGGAATCTCCGATGCCTGTATGGTGGACCGCACTAAAGGATCTTGCGATCCCGTTCATTGCAGTCCTAGTCGCGGTTGTCGGATGGTACATAACTGCCGCGAACAATAAGACGCAGGCAGACGTCGCAAAGACAAACGCCGAATCGGCAAAGCGAAAGAATGAAGCTGACGTGGAGATCGCGAAAACTAACGCCGCGATGGCATTTCTTCAACTTTATGACAAGGTCCCCGAGTCTGAGCCTGAGAGGCGTGCGCGGCTTGTTGCCGTATCACTCCCGATCCTGCCGGAACGATCCGCGTTTGAACTAGCGCTACAGAATCTAGACCACGACGCGGGGGCGATGCAGTCCCTGTTTGCGCTTTATGGACAAAAATCGTGGGGCTTTCTCGATCCCTATCTTGGACGTGGCCCGTACTTCAAGACCGCTGAATATTCTCCGGATATCGATTTTGATCCAATGCCCCAAAACGTGCTGTCTTTTCTCCACAAGAACAATCTGTTGGCCGGCCTTGACACATATCTGCTCGACGACAGCGGCCCCGACGGGCTAACCCCTGCCAAGCAGAATATATTTCTAAACTACTTTCGATTCCTTCGGGCGAAGCAAGACGAGAACCGGCAGGAGGGTATGAACGACGAGAGACGAAAGGAGCTCGTGGCCCGGTTCCTCAACGATGAGAAACTGCGGGCTAACAGCAAGGCATACGTTGCTCTCGCAGCCGCAGCCTCTTTTACCTATGGCGGAGGAGATAATAGAGATAGCGCGTTCTTAAGGAGTGCCGTCCAAGATTTCTGGGTGGGTCTGGACATATCGCGAGGCGAAGCTCCAACCGAGGACAGCCTTAGAGGCTATTTCTACCGTCACGGGCTTTACTACCGCGACGTCTATGGACGCGTGGTGGTGCTTCCGGAACGGGATGAGCTTTCGCATTCCCTCATTGCGCGGATTCTTGAAATTAGAGAATTCGGGTCGCTGCAGTGGGAAAGGATATCTGTAATTATCTATTCCTACCTAGCCCACACTCCACGGGACACGGAGAGCCCGTTCGTTGCCTTTCTTCGACCCGCTGACGGAGCCAGGCTGATGGACATGGTTTTTAGCTGGGCAAACTCAGCCGAACGGAGGCGCTCGCTCGGCCAGGCCCTGAACAGCTTGGAAGGGTCGAGCATATTCCGAAACCTATCGTCCGACGGGAGTGCCCAGCGGCACTTCGCGGAAGCCACGGTAAGGTTCTACGAGGCATATTATTCACAAGACTGGTTTCCCGCTAAGATACTGAACGACATCCTCGACACGTACCCCGATTTGAGACTCTCACTGCATCGTAGGGACTACGGCTTCTCGATAGGGTAGCTAGCGGCGCAACCCGCCACTTTCGTGCTTTCTTCAAGAGCAGGAATCTGAAAGGCCGTTAGTATATGGGCTTCAACTCAACGCCGTCGAGATCCAAGTCACTCCACTTGAGCGTAGCTTCGCTCGCGTAGCCCCTAAGATCGCCACGATACACGTCAACGTTGACCTTTTCGTCCAGGGTACCATCCCACATCACGCGCCTTAGCTTAAACGTATCCTTGCCTTGATAGACCTGTACGACCGCCCTTTTGCCGTCGTTGGTGGGGAAGATAAGCTCACCAATGAGGCTGTCACTTTTTCTTTTCATATCCCTCCGCGGGTGCCCATTCTGCCGTCCCTCCGGGACTCGGCTCCTTTTTTTCTAGCTTACCCCGGACTTACGTCCGGGGCTATCATATGCCGCTCCTGTCGGGGCTGGCGTCTGATGATCCGTTCTGTATCTTCCACCAACGAGCGGTCTTAAATACGTGGGCTGGGAGCGTTGCTGGAGGCGGGTGCCCATCCTCCATTCCGAGTCGATTCCCCTCACACAAGCAATCTTCAGAAAACCTGCAGGGCCGGGGCATGGTTTCGGCTGCGGTGCGGCTTCACGACAATTTGCACGTCTTGGTCGAGCGCGATCAGGAAGCGCAGCAGGCGCTCCACGGAGAACTGCCGGAACTCACCACGCAGCATCTTCGAAACATCGGGTTGGCGGACTCCGAACAAGGCGGCGGCCTCCACCTGTTTGAGGCCGCGAGCTTTTAGGATGGCATCAATCTTGAATACCAGCTGCGCCTTGACGAAATGCTCTTCGGCGTTCGGCACACCGATGTCCTCGAACACATTGCGGCTTCCAGTTTTGTATCCCTTCTTGTGGCTCATCTCTTGTGCCTCATCACTTTCTCCCCATGGCAATCTGTTCGGCCTCACGCAGTCGTTGCTTGATCAGCTCTAGGTCACGGCGCGGTGTTTCCCGCCCAGTCTTGGATTTCTTCTGGAAGACGTGAAGGACATAAACACTGCCCGCATACCGCAACGTGTATACGGCACGGAATGTGTCACCACGATGGTCTTTAATGACTTCTACGACTCCCGCTCCGCCAAAGCCGCTCAGTACCTTCGCATCCTGATGCTTGCCACCACGCTGGGCAACGTACAGCGCATAGCCCATGTGGTCCTGCACGGTCTCGGGGAACTCTCGTAAGTCTTTGAGGCTCTTTCCGACCCAGGTTACCGGTTTTAAAGACGGTTCATCGGTCATGGGATGCATAAATATAGTGAAATCACTATATTTTGTCAAGTAACGGAGCTAGTTGAATTAGATTTTCTGTCGCTTCCACTTGCCTTGCTTAAACAAAATTGCGCTGACGACAGCCATGGCACTCTCAGCGATGGCAATAGAAAAGAAAGCTCCATTCGAACGCATGTGCAGCGGAATCGCCAGCCAATACGCCAGCGGAATTTCAAGCAGCCAGAAGCCGAAGAAATTCACGATCGTCGGAGTAATCGTATCGCCTGCGCCGTTGAAGGCCTGCATCATCACCATGAAGTAGGCATATCCCAAGTTGCCATAGCTGATGATGCGCAGGCACGCGGCTCCCAGCGGCACTACTTCCGGATCGTGGGTGAACAGCCGAACGATGGGCACCGAAAAGAAAATAAAGACGACCCCGATCAAGCCGAGAAAAGTCACGTTGTAAAGCCCGGTGCGCCACACCGCTTTCTCGGCGCGCTCCGGATGACCCGCGCCCAGGTTCTGACCTACCAGAGTCGCCGCGGCATTGCTGAGCCCCCATGAAGGCAGGATCACGAAGATCACGATGCGAATTGCAATCGTGTATCCGGCAAGCGCGGCAGCGCCGAAGATGCTGACGATTCGCACTAGACCGATCCAACTGGTGTGCGCGATGGCGAACTGCAATATGCCGGTCAGCGAAACGCGAATCAGCCGAAGCATCACGGAGGCACTCAGGCGAATCTGGCTCCTGAGAATCCGCAGACGCTCTGTCCCGCGCATCAGTCGGTAGAACTGATAAAGCACGCCGATGCTGCGGCCGGTAAGCGTTGCCAACGCCGCGCCAGTCACACCCAAGCGGGGAAATGGCCCCCAGCCAAAGATCAGGCAGGGATCGAGCACGAGGTTGATGATGTTCGAAACCCAGAGCAGACGCATCGCAATCGCTGCGTCGCCCGCGCCGCGAAAGATCGCGTTGTTCAGAAACAGCAGAAGCACGGCAAAACTTCCGCCCAGACAAATTCTCGTGTAGCCACTGCCGGTGGCGACGATGTCCGGCGAAGCGCCCATCAAGCGCAGCAGGTTCGGCGCCCAAATTCCGCACGGAATCCCGACCATCAACGACACGACCAGGCCAAGAGCGATCGCCTGCACCCCGGCGACCGCAGCGCCCTCAGGATCTTTTTCTCCGATGCGCCGCGCCACCATGGCGGTAGTCGATAAACTCAGGCCCATCGCCACGGCAAATATGAGGCTTAACATCGACTCCGTGAGCCCCACGGTGGCCACGGCGTTCGCGCCCAGCCGTCCCACCCAGAAGACATCCACGACCGCGAACAGCGACTCGAGCACCATCTCCAGCACCATGGGTACGGCCAGCAGCAAAATCGCCCGGTTCAGGCTGCCGGTGGTGTAGTCCTGGTGCGAGCCGCGAATCGCTTCCAACAGCGAAGCCCATAATGTGTGCTGCTGTTCTGCAGCGGAGGCTGTGGCTTTCATAATTACCTGCAAGCTTTCCAGGCCGGTCGATGAACAGACGAGCCGGGTGTGCCAATCGATTAAGACAGAAAATATCTAAGATGTCCGATGCTGCGGACTTAGTGGATGGCCAACGAGCGAGGGTTAGACATAGTAACTTCCTTGTAGCGAACTGCAGGAATTGTATCGCGGACTGGCGGCCTTCGCCAAATAAAATTTACCTTTTACGCGCCGAACCTGCGTCCTGTAGCTATCGATGCGTCTTAAAAAATCTCACTTCTTTGGCAGCAGCGTTACCCGCGCGGTCACGCCTCGATTACTTGCCATCCCTCCGATCACAACGGGACCGAGCAGCGTATCCTGGATGCCGCCGCCATCCAAGCGTGCTTCGGGGCTGGTGTCACTGATGGTCTCCCAGCGGCTGTGATGAAGATCGAAAGCGAATGTAACTGGGGAAACTTCGACAGGCTTGCCGTCAAAGGAGACGCCTTTGTAGTCGTGCGGAGTGGTTGTGCCGCCGAAGAAGACGATTCTGCGGTCCCTGCCCGCGCCGCCACCGGCGATTCCGAAGCGCGCTGTTCCAGGATGCGCGGGTAACCTGGTCCATTCAATCTTCTCTGGATTTTTCTTGTCGATCTTGCCCATCCAGCATTCGTCGGATGCAACGTAACTCGGACCCTCCGTTGGGCCGGCCTTCGCGCCATCTACGATCACAATCGTGTCGTCGGCCAAGCCACCGGATAATCCAAACACCGGCGTGCCAGGAAAAGGCGTGGCCTGGCTCCACGAGTCTTTTTCCACGTCATAGACCTGGACGTTGTTCACCGGGCCATTCTTCAACCGGCCTCCAATCAGATAAACGAAGCGGTCGTGATTCACTCCAGAGACCGCGCGGTCCACGGGGACGGGAATGTCTTTCCCGCGATTCCAGCGGCGTTGCTCGATATAAACGTTCACGTCGGGAACCGTGATTTCGCTGCCCTGCGCATCCACGACATATCCGCCCATGAGAACGATTTGCGCTTTGGCTCCAGCGGCCGAAGCGCCCAAACGGCCTGCCACGCCGGGCACCGGTTGTCCCTGATGCCACTTCGCCGAATGCGTGAGATGCATGACGTAAACCTGGTTGGTTACGTCATCCCAGGTTTTCTTGGGCCCGACGCCCATCATGGAGAACAGGTCGAATCCGCCTTTAAGGCTGGCGGTGGCGTTGCTCGAAACTGCTGCCGGCATCGAGGGAAACTGAGGTTGGTCTTCGCCCAGAGCGGTGACGCAGATTGACAGCGAAAAAAGAAGAAGCGCAGTAAAAAGTAGTCTTCTCATCAGCAAAGATATTACCGCAGATTCATCGCTCAGGCTTCGACTGCGGGGTGATTGTTCGGGTGAATTCGTCATGGCAAAACCTATCAGAACCACGTCTTACGCCGGTATTCGCGATACTCCTCGCCGAATGCCGCTTCAAGAACCTGGGCTTCGCGGTGCGCCCTGACTATCTGCATAACTGCAAGGGCCAGAAAAAGCAGCCACAAAACTGGTCGATGGAGGACCAGCACAAACCCTGCAACCAGCACCATGCCGAACACATAGATTGGATTGCGGATCTTCGAATAAACCCCGTGTGTCACCAGCTTGTGCGCGGCGGCTTTGATGGCGAACGAACGTCCTAGCTGGCGGCGTGCGGTGGCAATCCCGCAGATGCCTGTGATCACCAGCACCGTGCCGATCTCGCGTTGCAAATCCCAGGGACCGGGCTTGGTGAATATCACCCACAGCAGTATTCCAATGGCTACAATTTGCACCGCTGTGAAGAAGTAGAGCTGTCGGCTTTCCATCGATGTACGTTCCTCTTCGCTCGGAAAATCAATCAGCACTTATTCGATAAATCCCTGGCGCACTGCGTGGATAAAGTCCGTATAGGCCGGAGTCTCTCCGGCAGCGCGCGTGTGGCTGGCGATCTGCCCGCGATGATACGCCGAGTGCAGCAAAGCATGGGTCAAAATATCTTCCACCGTGCTGCTCCAAGGCTCACCTTTGCTGTTCTTGTAGGAGACATTTTCGGAGAGCTGCTCTGCCGAAAGGCCATTGAGATATTCGCGCCATAGGCTTGCCATTTCGCTGATTTCAGATTCACATTGATCAGCTGAAAACTCGGGCCACACAGGAAGACTTTGCGGTTGGCTCAGGATACGCTCCAACCATAGACGCTCGGCGGAGAGAATGTGGGCCAGCAGCCTCAGAGTCTGCGCGGGTGGGCGCGCGGCCCTTCTTCTGAAGTTTGCCAGCACTTCGCGGTTAGCCCATTCACCGTAGGCAAACTGACGGTGCAGATATTTCAACAGTTCGTCCAACTTGGTTTTAACCGTCCTTTCACATTGCCCGGGTAGACTCCTCGCTGAACGGCAATGAGATATTCTAAGTGATGTGGGATCGGACGATCCCGTCTCTGATCACGCCGCCTACTTATGCCCCGCAAAGCTGCATCCCGCGCCTCCACTGAAGATTCCGAAGCAATCGATGGAACAGCTGCAGCGCTAGCTCAGAATCAGGAAACCGGCAAACGCACGGCTGGCAAAGGAGCGGCGTCGCTCGACGATTTGACGCGCACTGCTCTCAAAGCCTTCCTGATTGCTCGCGATGCCGCTTTCAATGTGCGCGATCTTCTCACCAACTCCTCTCGCATGGCTTTTCTCGCAATCAAAGATTGCGAGAAGGAACTCGACATCATCGAGCGCTACATCGATGAACGTTTGCCTGCAGCAATCACGCGGGTGAATGAAGCCCGGGCGCGCCAGCTGCTGACCAGCTTGAAATGCACCACCGACCTCGAACGAATCGGGGACCTGGTGATGAGCATGGCCATGCGGGTGCAATCGCGAACCGAGAAAATTGCGGCATCGGATGTGCGACAGCTTGTAGAAATGTCGTCGATCCTGCGCGAGATGCTCGATGTGGTTTACCGGGGATTCGTCAACCTCGATCTGGAGTGCGCACGCCAAGTCCTGCAAATGGATAAGGACATCGACCGGGTGTGTCATGCTTTGTTCCAAAAACACTTGACCGTTCACGGTGCGGATAGCAGCCCCTCTAGCTTTGAAATCCTTCTCATGGCTCAAGCCCTCGAGCGCGCCGGCGACCACACAACCAACTTGGCGGAAGATCTCTATAGTCTGATCGAAGGCCGCAGCCTGCGTCACGCGCCGAAGAAGCGGACCGAAGCGTAGTTGTAGATCGAGAACTGTTTCGCAAATTCATCATTCGTTAACACTCAGGCAACATTCTCGCAACAATTCCAAAATACATTCTTAGTGCAGAACCCGTCCGTCAAAGGAGCTGTGCCTTGGTCCTGTGCCAAGCCGCCGCAATCAGTGATGCATCTTCCCATGGGATCTTTCGAACCGCTCGGTGAGGCGGGGGTCGCCAGAGTGTCCCGCTGCCTCGTTTTCTTGGTCGAGGACGAGGAAGATATCGCACGGTTAATCTCCCATAATCTTCAAGCGGCTGGATTCGACGTGCAAAGTTTCGTTAACGGAGGCTCTGTCGTCTCGGAAGCTTTGCGCGAGATGCCCTCGCTGTTTCTGCTCGATGTGATGCTGCCCGGCGCGGATGGTTTTGAGCTATGCCGGCAGATTCGGCAGACTCCGACTCTTTCCTCAACCCCAATCATCTTCCTGACCGCGAAGACTGCAGAGGCTGACCGGGTGAAAGGGCTCGAGCTTGGGGGGGACGACTACATTACGAAGCCCTTCAGCCCTCGCGAACTCGTAGCCCGGGTTCGCAGTGTGCTCCGCGGCATCCGCCAGCCTCCGGCGATGCCCGAGGTGCTGCGTATGGGTGAGCTCGAAATCAACCCTTCCTCAATGACAGTGCAGGTGCAAGGTAAAGCCGTACTCACCACCGTGCGGGAGTTCCGCTTGCTCGAGTACTTGGCCATGCACTGCGGGCGCGTGCTAACGCGCGACCAGTTGCTCGACGCGGTGTGGAAGGAGACTCCTTTCGTTACGCCGCGTTCGATCGACGTTTACGTACGGCGGCTGCGAGAAAAAATAGAGGCTGACCCGCGTCATCCTCGATATTTGAAAACCCTGCGCGGCATTGGCTATCGCTTCGAACTTCCGAAATAGAGTCACAGCTTCAGCGCCCTTCTCACCGCTTCCGTTCGTCCCTCCATCCTTAGTTTGATTTATCCTGTCATCTATCGCGCGTCGATTTGCCACCTCATGCCCCAGCCAAAACCACTGTGGAAAGCGGACGATCAGAAGTCCCGACTCGCCGAGCTCACAGCTCAGTCCGACGACTCTTCCAAGGACCACTCGCTGCGTCGTGACGTGCGCTCGCTCGGCGCCCTGTTGGGCAGAGTTCTGGTGGAGCAAGTCGGCCCGGAGCTGTTCAATACCGTGGAAGAATTGCGGCGGCTGATGATTCGCCATCGCGAACGCGTCGCGCATAGCTCTGCCGCCGCGGCGCACGGCGAGCTGATGGTACGCGCACAGGCCATGATCGCGGAAATGGATCTGTCTCGCGCCTATCAGGTCACCAAGGCCTTTGCCATTTATTTCGAACTCACGAATCTTGCCGAAACCAATCACCGCAAACGTCGGCGCCGTGCCCGCCAGTTGGACCGGCAGCACGCGCCCCTGCCCGGTTCATTCCACGGAACGTTATTGCGAATGCAGAGAAAAGGAATTTCGGCCGAGGCCGCGCTCGCGGCGCTTCGCCAAGTGGTGGTCTCCCCTGTATTTACCGCCCATCCCACCGAAGTCGCGCGCCAGACGGTCTTGCTCAAGCGCCGCCGCATCGCGGAACAACTCGAACGCCTCGATCGTCTTCCGCTCACCGTCGGCGAGGCTCTGCGCTGCGAGCAGAACATCCATGCCGAAATTTCAGCTCTCTGGCAAACCGACGAAGTTCGCCAGACCAAGCCCACCGTCAACGACGAGATTCGCATGGGATTGCGTTACTTCCGGCTCTCGCTGTTCGAAACCCTGCCCCGCATTTACGGGGAGGTGGGCGATGCGCTTCGCGAAGTTTACGGCGCGGTGCCTAGCTCGGCAGAGTTGCCCATTCTGATCAGTTTCGGTTCGTGGATCGGCGGCGATCGCGACGGCAATCCGCTGGTTAAGCCTGAATGTATCAAGGATGCCCTGGATCAGGCGCGAGCCGTGATTCTCACTGAGTACATTCGTGGTGTGGAATTCCTGAGCGATTGCCTGAGTTCGTCTTCACGACAGACGAATGCATCCGCGGAGATGCTTGCGCGGCTCGCTCAGTATGAACGGTCGATGCCGATAGTCCCGAACGCCTGGGGGCCGGGCAACACCGTGGAGCACAATCGCCGTTTTCTTTCCTATGTGTTCCATCGCTTGCAGCGCAGCCGGCAGGGTCCGAGCGCCCAACATGCCTATGACGATGCGGCGGAGTTCGAGTCCGATCTGCTTCTGCTGCGCGCGAGCTTGATCGCAAATCGCGGACAAAGGCTGGCAGAGACCTTTGTCGATCCTCTCTTGCGCCAACTCCGAACTTTCGGCTTCCACTTGCAGGTGCTCGATATCCGCCAGCACGCCCGCGTCCATGCGGAAGTTCTGCAGGAGATCGTCGAAAAGCAAATCGATGTAAGAAAAATCGGTCTGCAAAACACGGAGCTGCGAAAGACCAAAGTACGAAAGTTGGAGCTACAAAACACAGCGCCAGCCTTGGTTGCCAGTCTTCCGCCGCCCGACGTTCTCGATACCGGTTCTCCGCAAACCCGGGAGTTGATCGATACATTCCGCGCCATCCATCAGCTCAAGCGAACTTATCCTGCGCAGTCGATCCGGCAGTACATCATCAGCGGCGCGGAGTCCGAAGACGACATCCTGAATGTGGTCCAGCTGGCGAAAGCTTGCGGTGTGAGTCTGGCCGGTTCTGGCGATGGCTCCGGCGACCCGGGCCTGATGCCAGTGCCTCTGTTTGAATCGATCCATTCTTTGCGCACGGCGGGTAGCGTGATGCGCCATCTATGGCGGCATCCTGAGTATCAACCGCCGCTCGACGCCTGGGGACGCTGGCAGGAAGTGATGCTTGGCTACTCCGACTCGAATAAGGATGGAGGAATGCTGACCAGCACCTGGGAGATCTACAAGGCTCACCGTGATCTGCACATTGTGGCGCACGAGTGCGGTGTGAAGCTGCGTCTATTTCACGGCCGCGGCGGAACCGTAGGCCGCGGCGGCGGCCCCACGCACTCGGCGATCCTGGCGCAACCCGAGGGCTGTTTTTCCGGGAGTATCCGCATCACCGAACAGGGAGAAGTTCTCAACTGGAAATACGCCGACGCGGTGCTTGCGGAATGGAACCTGGAGCTGATGATTGCCGCCAGCCTCGAGGCGCTCACTCGGTCGAGTCAAACATCGGCAACCGATCAGGCGCGCTGGGAAGAAGCGATGGAGGAAATGTCGAGGGAAGCCTTCCGCGCCTATCGTCGCGATATCGCGGAGAACGCCGATGTGCTGGAATATTTCGAGCAGGCTACTCCGGTTCTGGAATTAGATGCTGCTCGCATCGGCTCCCGGCCGTCGCGCCGCACCAAAGGCCGTCGCCTGGAGGATTTGCGCGCGATTCCGTGGGTCTTTGGATGGATGCAGAGCCGTCACGCTGTGCCCGCGTGGTACGGAGTTGGCCACGGCTTGCAGTGTTTCGCCGCGAAAGGCAAGAGTCATGAGCGCCTGCTGCGAGATATGTCGAAACACTTTGCTCTCTTTTCGGACTTAGTGCGCAACGTCGAGCTGGCCATGGCCAAAGCCGATCTTCACATTGCTAGGGTCTATTCCGGTCTGGTAAAGAACGCGGCATTGCGCAAGCGCGTCTTCAGCATGCTGGAAGAAGAATTCTTCCGGTCGCGCGAAATGATTCTGCAAATCTCCGGTCAACGCGACTTGCTGGGCCGCAACCGGGTGCTGGCGCGCTCGGTTCATCTGCGCAATCCTTATGTTGATCCCATGAGCCTGATCCAGGTCGAACTCTTGCGGCGCAAGCAGCAAGGCCAGGATCCAGCAGAACTCGAGTATCCTCTGGGTGCCACGATTAACGGCATCGCAGCAGGGTTACATAACACCGGATAATCGTGAAGATTTCCGCTAACCATCCGGCTGACAGCCCGTCTGTAGTATGTTTTAATGCGGTAGCCAGAGGGTAGCCCCTCGCGTTGCGGAAGGCGCGTATCGTTTATTGTTGCGTGCATATTTCAATCAGAAATTGCCATGCTTGCTCCAAAGCCGGTCCATCCCGGAAAGAGGTCCTATGCTCATTGACAGGTTTATTCGCAGCAGGAGGTTCATCGACGTCACCGCGTTTTTTTTGTTGCTGACGCCTATTGCTACACTCGCGCAGAATTTGAACCCAAACTCCTCTGCCGATTCCGCTGGTGCAGGCGATCTAGCCAAGGCCGAGCAAGCCAAAGCCAATCCCAAGCTTGAGCACTTCGATCCGAATCTGGTCGACAAGAATCTCAATCCTTGTGATGACTTCTATAAGTACGCCTGCAACAAATGGACGACTGCGAACCCGATTCCTCCCGATCAAGTGGCGTGGAGTACACGAAGCGGACTGCAGTTCTGGAACCAGACTGTGCTGCGTGAAACATTAGAAGCGAGCAGCAAAGACGACCCCAATCGCAGCCCCGTACAACAGAAAATCGGCGACTACTGGGCGGCTTGTATGGACGAAAGCGGTATTGAAGCAGCCGGCCTGAAACCGCTGCAGCCGGAATTGAGCCGTATTTCTGACATCAAATCCAAGAAAGAAATCACGCTCGAGATCGCCCATCTCCATCACCTTTTCCCCGGAGCCTGGGATCAGGAGGACAATCAGACGAATTCGCCATTCTTTGGCTTCACGGGAATGCCGGATTACGATGATGCCTCCAAAGCGGTCGCTCAGATCGATCAGGGCGGTTTGAGCCTACCCGGTCGCGATTACTACCTGAAGACTGACGAAAAGTCGGTGGAGACCCTCAAGAAATTCCGCGCCCACGTGCGAAAGATGTTTGTTCTGATGGGAGAATCCGAAGCCCAGGCCGGCAGCGACGCCGACGCTGTTCTCGCGCTCGAAACCGCCTTGGCCAAGGCGCAAAGGGACAATGTCGCCCGGCGCGATCCCAAGAACATGAACAACAGGATGACCCTCGCGCAAGTCCGCGAACTGACGCCCTCCATCGATTGGGATGTTTACCTGAAAGAGGTGAAGGCGCCGGCCAGCGACCACTATATTGTCACCACGCCCGGTTTTTTCCGCGCCGAAGAGAAGTTACTGGCGGAACGCCCCCTCGACGAATGGAAAGCTTACATGCGGTGGCAGTCGATCCATCGTGCCGCGCCCTCCCTGAACAAGGCGATGGTGGATGAGAACTTCGACTTCTTTTATCACACCCTTGCTGGACAACAACAGGATCAGCCCCGGTGGAGACGCTGTATCCGTAACGCCGATCGCGATCTCGGCGAGGCGCTCGGCCAGGCTTACGTGGACCGCGCATTTCCGCCGGAGAGCCGGGCGCGCGTCCTTGCCATGGTTCATGCTATCGAAAGCGCTTTGCATGACGACATTGAAACCGTAAGCTGGATGTCACCCGCGACGAAAGAACAGGCCATCGTCAAGCTGAAGGGGATCCTGGATAAAATCGGCTATCCATCGCAATGGCGCGATTATTCCACCGTGCAGATTACGCGCACCAGCTATCTCGGCAATGTGGAGCAAGCGTCAGCGTTCGAGTTTGAGCGCTGGGTGGCGAAAATTGGCAAGCCCGTCGACCGCAGCGAGTGGGGCATGACGCCGCCCACGATCAACGCCTATTACGATGCGCAAACCAACACCATCAATTTTCCTGCGGGCATTCTTCAGCCTCCTTACTTCGACAAAGACATGGACGATTCGGTAAATTTCGGCGCCATCGGCATGGTCATTGGGCACGAAATCATCCACGGCTTCGACGATCAAGGGCGCAAGTTCGACGCTCAGGGGAACCTGCGCGACTGGTGGACCGCGGACGACGCGAAACAATACGAAGAACGCGGCAAGTGCATCTCAGACGAATACACGGAAGATGTTCCCGAGGCCGGTCCGGGAGTGAGACAGAACGGTTTGCTCACCCAGGGCGAAGATACTGCGGATAACGGCGGCATCCATCTCGCGCTCAACGCTCTCGAGACTGAACTCAAGAAGCAGGGCAAATCGCTCGACGATAAAGGTGCGGATGGCTGGACCTATCGCCAGCGATTCTTCCTCTCATACGCGTACTCGTGGTGCACGAACGTGCGGCCTGAGATAGCGCGTATGTCTGTAACGACCAATCCGCATTCGCTGCCCATCTTCCGCATCAACAATGTGGACTCGAACATGCCCGAGTTCTACCAGGCCTTCGGTTGCAAGCCGGGTCAAAAGATGGTGCGCGCAAACGCCTGCCGCGTTTGGTAAGCGAAAACTAAAGTTGTCCACCCATCGCGAATAGCGAGTCACAAATGAATGGGCCAGTCTCTCGACTGGCCCGTTTTCATCACCCTATCGCCACTCAGCACGCAGCCCCAAGGATTCAGGGCTGAATGCCAATCGCTAATTGCAAGTTCCGGCTTAGCGGTTGATATCGTCCTTCGCCTGCAATCGCTTCACATAGGCCTCAATCCTCGTCTTGTTCGCCTCATCCGGCCCGCCCGCCAGAGCAGTCTGCATCTCTTTGACCGCCTTGTCGAACTCGCCCTGCCCGCTGTAGACCCGTGCTAGACCGACATGTGACAGCCAGGCATCCGGATACTTCTTCGCATTCGATCGAAAAAGCGCAAACGCCTCGTCCTGTTTCTTTTCACCCTGGAGCTGGCGGCCGTAAACATAAAGCTGCACTGCGCTGCCTTTTTCTAGAGCTTTATTGCGAAACACCGTTGCGTCGTCTTTGCGGCCCATGGTTTCGAGGATGTTCGACTTGTGGAGCAGATTGTCGAAGCGTTCTTCCGCCTGAATCGATTGATCCTCATCTTTTAGCGCCTCGTCCAGATTGATTTTGTTAGCGAGGAAATAGCCGGCCGCGTCGTCCCATCCTTCCCAGTAGTACTGATTAAGCCCGTGAACCTGCCGCCGAATGCCGGCCGTGACAAGATCGTTTACATTCACTGCGACCTTGAAGGGCACGGCAACTTTCTCCCAGCGCAGCGTAACCACGGCTGAGTCCGGTTTGAGATCGTCGAAGTCGTAAGCCAGCGCATCGTGCAGCTCGGCAGTCTGCGGCTTCACGGTGACGCGCAACGCATCCTCGTCCTGCTTGTAGCTGAAGCTTCCCCAATCCTTCGCAGCCTTCGAAAAAATTACCGTCCATTGAGTCTCCCCCGGAATCATGTGGAGGCCATAGGTTCCTTTATCGAGCGACTGGCCCTCGATTGAGACCGGGTCACTGAATGTGATCGTAGTGTTCTCGTTGGCCCCGGCGCGCCAGACTTGCCCGTAAGGCACAACCTTGCCCCAGATTTGACGCCCATTGGCCAGCGGCCGGTGATAGTTGATCGTGATGTCAGTGATGCCGATGCGCTGAGTTATCACCGCATGCTGGCTTTGCCGCGGTAGATCGAGCATCAGGGTTTCGTTGGTAGCGGTCTGGGCGTGGCCAAGACCTGCCATCGACAAACAACTGCACAACAAAACAAGCAGACGAGTTCTGAGCATGCGGAGACTCCTCATTTCGTGATGGAGATGGAACAGCCGATTCAGTCCAGCCCTGGGATCAAGCACAGTGGTTGTGAGTTGCGTGTGGCCGCTGTGCTGTTGGGCTTAGACGGGTGGACGGCGCGGAAGTGAGCAATCTCAGGCAAAGCGGGCCGGGTTCAGCCCCTTGTCACGTTCCTGAGGTGAAACCGCTTTGCAAGAGGTTTACTAAAGGCGGCTAGTAGAAAGCTTACTCTTCGGGTCTGCCATTTTCCGGGGGCGCGAGCGGCAACCGAGCGGCTCCGCGCATCATGTCACGCTCCTCGGGTGAGAACATAGTTTTGAAGCGACTCGAATCGATGATTTGCTCACGCTGTGGGGGCGGCATGGCGCGCAGATCGCGTATCGCAGTGGTCACCATTCTCCGCCGGTCGGGCGGAAGCTGCTGCATCCGGCCGAACAAATTCCGTACTTCGTCCTTCTGACCTGGCGTCAGGTGCTCCCAGGTTTCCATGCGGCTCAGCATGCGTTGCTGCTGCTGTGGCGGCAGGCTCGAGAAGTGGTCCAGCCGCTGCCGTAACATCTGCTGCCGCTCCGGAGACAAGCGCCGAAATCCCGGATCGTTCTGTAAGGCGCGCTCCCGCTCATTCCGCGGCAGGCCCTGATAGTGCCGCAGCCAGTCGCCGGCATGACCTTCCCCCGCGTGCGGATGACTCGGAGCCGCCGCTGGCGGCCGTGCCTGCACCGGTCGAAAGTTATTGTTGCGCTGCCCGAGGCATGGGGAAGCCACAACGGCCATGGCCAGCACAGCCGCTGCCATCCATACCGCCATGAAATTTCCCCGCATTCACCCCACCCTTGGATTCGTACCGCTTGCTAAAAACCGCCTCGGTCTTACGGATTCGCCACCACATCGTGCTGCACTTCCAAATCGTCCAGCAAATCAAAATCGGAATACAGATCGTGATTCTTTTCCAGCGCTTGCAGATCGCTCACCGCCGTGCCCGGCACCGATTGTGCTGGAACTTCAATCACCGCGACTACATCGCCTGGATTTCTGTTGAAGAACAGGCCCACACCCAATGCCATCGCCACCGTAAGCGCCGCAGCCAGCACCGGATGCCGAAACCACGCCAACCAACCAGCCTGTGGCCGCGCCATCTCTTCCCGCAGACGAGCTTGCAGCCGCACATCAAAGTAAGGCGACGGCTCGGGCGCCTGCCATTCATCCAGCAACGCCATGGTCTGGCGAAACTCTTCCATCTTCGCGGCGCACGCACTGCAGTCCGCCACATGCCCGCTGACCTCGGGCGTCATCCCTGACAGGCCGGACGCCAGGTCCGGCATCATTTCTCGAATCTCCTCGCACTTCATGACCGTACTCCCCTCAATTCTTGGTTGTCATCCTGAGCAAGCGTTCTTTGCGCGGCGAAGGATCTGGGCGAGCCGCGCGTTGCGGCGCGTCTTTTGCGACGCAATAATCGCGCGTTTGGCTCGCTTCCTCATTATTCCTGACCCTCGCCTAGAGAAATTCCTTTAACTGCTCGCGCAAAGTTTCGTACGCGCGGAACAATAACGATTTCGTCGCCGACTCGCTCAACTTCAGCACATCGGCAATCTGCTTGTAGTCCATCTGCTGATACTTATGCATGACAACTGCCAGCCGTTGCCGCTCCGGCAGAGCCTCCACTTTTCCGCGGATCGCCGCCATGCGCTCCCGCCGTACCAGAGCTTCTTCCGCAGAGACCGTGCTATCTGCTACATCCAGCGTGGTGCCCGTTTCCTCATCGGGCTCGTCCAGGCTCACTGTGACTTCGGGCCGCTCATGGCGCGTGTCGCGCGCGTGATTCACCGCAAGATTGGTCGCGATGCGATACAGCCAGGTGGTGAATTTCGCGCTGGCTTCATACGTTGCGCGTGAGCGGTACACCCGCAGAAAAACCTCCTGCGCCAAGTCTTCCGCGGCAGCCGTGTTGCGCGCCATCCGGTACATAAAACTCACCAGCGGCCGGCGATACTTCTGCACCAGGTAATCAAAGGCGGATTGATCCCCCGCCTTGACTCGCAGCATCACTTCCGCATCGGTGAAGCCCTCGGCGACGGCCATCGACGGCGGCAAATTGCTATCCAGGCGCCCACCCATGCCCGCCATCAGAACGCCCCGGTCGATCGCGGCAGTGCTCACACTAGGTTGAACCCGCTCGCGGCCGGAAAGTTGTCCTTTTTCTTGCACTACCGAACCATCTTTCCGTGCCTCCAAATCGGTGGAACCCTCCGCAGATGAGGGGGATACAGCGGGCCGAAGGTGCCTGTTTGGATCCGGCATGGAGGTTACTTTGGGCACCAGCGCCGGCGCACCCCAAGCCGCCCCGCCCCTGCCCGACGATAGGCTACCACGACAACTCACCGGTCCAAAGGGGATGTTTAGCGTGTCAATTTGAAAGGAGGCTGATGCTAGAAATGCTAAGTCAGAGGGATGATGTAGGGACAGCCGCCCCCGGCTGTCCGTCGAGCGAAGCTCAACCTTTTCTGGTCTGACTTACTTCTTGCTGGTTCGCAGAATCGAGAACTGCCGCCCAACATTGCTACCCTCGGCTGCCGTGACCGACCGTAAGAAGTTCCTTGCGATTCGGTCATGATGCGTCCGGTGGAGCACCCACCAGGCCCCGCCGATGGCCCCCGCCCCGAGCAGGCTCGCCCCGATCTGCCCCGGCACACCGGCGTGAGTAAACGGCTTCGCCAGGGGGTCAATCTCGTCATAGTGACGCTGGTAGAGAATCCTGGTCGCGACGCCATCCGCCAGAAGCTCGCCTCCGAATACTGCGAAGGCCATCTTGGTTTCTCTCGACATCGGTACCCCCAGCGTACCAGTGTCCAACAAGCTCCTGCCCGGCAAATCTTGCCCACTCGCCGCCCCGGCGCACAGCAACAGCACTACGAGAATCCGCATATGACGACCGCTCCTGTTGGCGGTCATCGGTGAAGTTGCGGCTAGCCGTTAGCAGTAGGAAGGGTGAACAGAGTCCTTCGTGCTGCTCAGATTCATGAGCCGGCCGCCTGCCGGGTGACCCGATCGCACAAATCGCCCGAGACGTGGAAGAGCGGCGCTTCAGCGCCGCGTAAGCGTCTAGATTGAATTGGGCTTCAAGCCCCGGCGGAACTGGCGTTCAATTCACGACAAGAAGAGACTGCGGACAAAAGTTGTTCCTCCGGCACGACAACAACCGCGGGGGCTGAAGCGGGCAGATTTTCTAGGGCTTACGTAGCTCAATGAATGAGTTTTTCCGCAGCGTGAAGACCGCATGTGGGGACAGCCGCCCTCGGCTGTCCAGCGGCCTAGGTATATCGGGCCGCTCTGCGTGTCTTTGGCAATGGCGGCCGCTAAAAACACCCTCATCCTCACCCTCACTTCTGATATCTTTCGGTGGTTCTCCGCGCGCGAGCGCCAATCCATATGGGACGCCTCGAGAAAACCGTATTCATCAGCTATCGCCGGACGAACTTCCCCTGGGGACTGGCGATCTTCCAGGATCTGACCTACCACGGCTTTGACGTATTCTTCGACTTCACCGGCATCGCCAGCGGCGACTTCGAGAGCGCGATTCTCGAAAACATTAAAGCGCGGGCGCACTTCATCGTCTTGCTGACACCCTCGGCACTGGAGCGTTGCGGCGATCCCGGTGACTGGCTGCGCCGAGAAATCGAAACGGCGCTAGAAGTCCGCCGCAATGTCATCCCGCTTATGCTGGAAAACTTCGATTTCGGCGCTCCCGGAATCGGCAATCAGCTCACGGGCGACCTAGAGGCGCTCAAGGGCTACAACGGATTGCGCGTTCCGCCGGAATATTTCGCGGAAGCCATGGGACGACTGCGCGAGAAGTATTTGAACGTTCCGTTGGACGCAGTACTTCACCCGGCCTCGCTCTCTGCGAAGCGAGCGGCGAAAGAGCAGCAGGCCGTCGCCGCCACTGCCCCGGCTGTTCAGGAAGAAGAACTAACCGCTGGAGAATGGTTTGAGCGCGGATTTAACGCGTCTGATCATGATGAAGAACTCCGCTGCTTCAGCGAAGCTATCCGCCTCAAACCCGATTTTGCCGAAGCCTTTTACAACCGGGGCCTTGCGCGCCAAGCCAAGGGTGACCTGGAAGGGGCGCTGCAAGACTACAACGAGGCCATCCGGCTCAAACCCGATTTTGCCGAAGCCTTCAACAACCGGGGCGTCGCGCGCCAAGCCAAGGGTGACTTGGAAGAGGGGCTGCAAGATTACGAGGCCATCCGGCTCAAACCCGACTATGCCGAAGCCTTCAACAACCGGGGCATCGCGCGCCGAGCCAAGGGTGACTTGGAAGCAGCGCTGGAAGATTACAACGAGGCCATCCGGCTCAAACCCGATTACGCCAACGCCTTCTATACCCGTGGCCGTGCGCGTAGGGCCAAAGGGGACAAAGAGGGTGCCATAGCCGACTTCCAGAAGTATCTCGATCTTGAGGGCGGTCTCCGGTACGGCGACCAAGCAGAAGTGGAGAAGATCATTCGCGACCTGAAGCAAACGAAGACCGACTAGCCGACCCTGCTCCCGCAGTTGCATAATCCGTCCGCAAATGTTTGAATAAAACGACCTGAGCGGGCGCTTAACTCAGCGGTAGAGTGCCATCTTCACACGGTGGAAGTCATAGGTTCGAATCCTATAGCGCCCACCATCTTTTCATCGAAAGAACCAAGCACTAGAACTAGAAAAACGAAGAGCGACACTTTACGTGTCGCTCTTGCCTGCCGCATCAACTCTTCCACTCAACTCAGCTCAAACGTCTACCACGAGGGCCGAGGTTTTCCTGTCCCTAGTCGCCCGTTCCTGTTAGCGAGACGATTGTGGTTCCCATCTGTGCGTTGTCCATCACCGTCAGATTGGCGGATCTGGAGCCCGTCGTCGTCGGGGTAAATGTCACCGAGACGATGCAGTTCCGCCCAGGCGCGAGCGACGTGCAGTTGTTCCTCTGCCCGAAGTCGCTGATATCGCTGCCGGTGATCCCAACGCTGGTGATCGTCAACTGCGTCGTGCCCGTATTTGTGATGGTCACGTTCATACTCTTGCTGTGGCCTTGTTTCACCGTTCCGAATTCCAATTCGTTGTCGTTGGGGTTGAACGAGGCAACCGGGTTAATGACCATCGCGGTAAAGCCTGCCTGTTGCGGGCTTCCCGGAGCGTTGTCGAAGAAGCTGAGGGTGTTGGTGCGTGGACCGATCTGATTGGCATTGAAGAACACCTCGACGTCGCAGGTTTTTCCCGCAAGCAACGTTCTGGGGCACGAGTTCTGCACGCGGAACATGCCGCCGCCATTTTTGCCCGTCAAGGTGATGCTGGTGAACGTGAGCGTAGCGTTGCCGGTGTTTTGCACCGTGATTTCCTGCGAGACCATGGTGTTGAGATAAACGTTGCCGAAGTTCACGCTGGTCGGGTTTAGCGTCACCTGTGGTTGCGCGGCAGTAGTGAAGTTGCCCGTCACCGTGGCTGGCGCGGCGGGCATGTGGAAGTTGGTGCTGGCCGCGGTCGTCGAGTCGAATGAGCCGCCGGTCGCCGTCCAGTTGCTGAATGCGAAGCCAGCGTTGGCCGTTGCGGTCACGGGGATGGTTGCTCCCGAGGCAAAGTAGCTGCCCGAGGCCGGAGTGACCGTGCCGTCCGCAGACGGCGAGGCCTGCGTCGTCAACTGATACTGCGTGTTAAACGACGCTGTGTAAGTTGTTGGCGAAGACGGCACTGTGATGCCGTGCGAAATCGCACCGCTATCGGACCAACTGCTCCACACATACTGCACGCCGGCTCCACCGGATTGCGGCGACGTGGTCGCGATGGTGTGCGACGAGCCGATTACCCAATTTTCCACCAGCGGGGCTGGAGTCGAGGTGCCGCCATCGACCGAGACCAGCAGGTTCGCCGGACTGGTCGTGATCGTAATCTGTACCGATGCACTACCGAAGTTGCCCGTCACCGTCGCTGGTGCGGCGGGCATGTGGAAGTTGGTGCTGGCCGCGGTCGTTGAGTCGAATGACCCGCCGGTCGAAGTCCAGTTGCTGAAAGTGAAGCCGGAGTTGGCGGTTGCGGTCACGGGGATGGTTGCGCCCGATGCAAAGTAGCCGCCGGAGGACGGAGTGACCGTGCCGTCCGCGGACGGCGAGGCCTGCGTCGTCAACTGATATTGCGTATTGAACGTTGCGGTGTAAGTGGTCGCAGTGGACGGCACCGTGATGCCGTGCGAGATCGCGCCGCTATCGGACCAACTGCTGAACACGTACTGCACGCCAGCCGCGCCTGACTGTGGCGAACTGGTCGCGATGGTGTGGGACGAACCCGGCACCCAGTTTTCCACCAGCGGCGCTGCCGTTGGTGTGCCGCCGTCGGCCGAAACCAGCAGGCCGGAGGGGCTGGTGGTGATGGTGACTGCCACTGTGGCGGGAGAAATGTTCACGCACCATCCGCCGCCGATCGTCGCTGCGCCGTTGCCCGAGTTATCCATCGCATACAGCGCCCAAGTTCCGTTCGGAGCCGTGCCGCTGAACATCGAAAAGAGCGTTGCCGTTCCATCGGTGGCCGCGTAGTTCGACCCGTTCACCGTAGGCGCTGGCGCCGGGAATACCAGACTCTGGCTCCCCGTGATCGACGTAGGTTTGTAGGTACCGCTAGTGAGCGGAGAGCCTCCGGGAATCAGGCCGGAAGCTGCATCGTCGAGCGTGATGTTCACGCCGCCGATCGTCGAGCCATCGCCCACGCTGGCGAACGGAATGATTTTCGCGCCGGTTGGGCCAACCAACAACAAATCCGTCTGCGCGATGTCACTTGAGCTTATGTTGTTCAGCTGCACCGTCACGGCGCCGATGTTCCCGCTCAGACCCGTTACGAAGATATTCGACGGATAGGGCGTGGCAGCGCCCGCGGTGCTGGGTATGGTGATTGCACCCGTGTTGCAGAACTGATTCCCGGTCACCACAGTGTGGTTGTTCACCGTTTGCGTGATCATTCCGCTGCTGCCCTGGAAGTTGACCGTGCCGTTGTAGGCCGCGGTGACAACGCGGCTGCCCTCGGCGGTAAATGAGGTGGTGCAGCTGGCTTGTCCATTGCTTACGGGCACGGTGTTGCCGCCGCTGCACGTGAAGTCGTTTGCGGGGTCCGAGAACGTGACCGTGCCCTCGTTCACTGTCGTGTTGGAAGTTACTGTTGCAGTGAATGTAACCGAGTTGCCGGGAGCGGTGGTGAACGATGGATTGTTGTTCGAAGACACCGAAGTTGTGGTCGGAGCAGCCACAATGATGAGCGAGAAGTTAGCGGTTACGCTTTGCGGCGCCGTCATGGTGATGCTGGTTGAGGCGCTGGTGGAGCTGGCGACGTTACCGGTCCAGTTAGTGAAAGTGAAACCGGGATTTGCTGTGGCCGTCAGCGGTACCACGGTCCCGGAGGTGTAGAAGTTGCCGGAAGTGGGCGTGACGCTCCCGCCGACGATGGGATTCACCGCGGTGGTCAATTGATATTGCGTCGCGAAGCTGGCCGTGTAGGTCGTGGGCGTCGAAGGCACTATGATGGCGTGCGAAATAGCTCCGCCGTCGGACCAGCTACTGAAGGCGTACTGTACGCCCGTTCCGCCGGATTGCGGCGAGCTGGTGGCGATGGCATGCGGCGAACCGATCATCCAGCTTTCAACCAGCGGGGCTGCCGTGAACGGGCCGCCATCCACCGAAACCAGGAGATTGGCGGGACTGGTGGTGATCGTGATCTGCACTGAGGCGGGAATAAAGTTCCCCGTCACCGTCGTTGCTGCGGCGGGCATGTGGAAGTTCGTGCTGGCCGAAGTGGTGGAGTCGAACGTTCCGCCTGTGGAGGTCCAGTCGTTGAACTGGAAGTTGGCGTTCGCGGTTGCCGTCACCGCTATGGTTGCACCTGAGGCAAAGTATTGGCCCAAGGCCGGCGTGACCGAACCGTCCGCGGGCGGCGAAGCCTGCGTGGTCAACTGGTATTGCGTGTTGAAGCTTGCTGTGTAAGTGGTAGCCGATGAAGGCGCAGTCACCGAATGCGATATCGCGCCGCCATCCGACCAACTGCTGAATACTTGTTCCGTTCCGCCAGAGATGGCCTGCGGCGAGGTCGTGGCGATGGTATGCGACGATCCCACGACCCAGTTGAAAGTCTGCGGAGCAGTGTAGGTGGTGCCGTCCACTATGACGGAAAGCCCGGACGGGTTGGTCGTGACGGTGACCGAATCCTCAATGTTGATTGTGGTGCTGGCCGTCGCGTTGTCAACCGTAGCCGTAGGCGTGTCGTTGCCGGCTGCGCTTCCTGCGGTGAAGGTTGAAGTCGCCGTTCCGCTGGTCAGTGTAGTGCCAGTGGGGTTCGTACTGCCCAGCGAGCCGGCGGCGAATGTAACACCTGTGCCGTTAGGAACGCTGAATCCGCCGGTGCCTGAACTGTTGTGGGTAAGGTCGGCGGTGAGCGTGGAGGTGCCGCTAGGCAGAATTTGAGTCGGATTGGCGCTGACGCTCAGCACCAGGTAAGGGCTGGAAGTGACCGTTCCGGCGTCGCTTGGGTCGTTGTAAACGGTATCGCAGCCGGAAGCGCCCGGGCCGCCGTTGCAGCCCCACCAATTGTTGGTGATAGTCGAGTTCGAATTCTCGAAGGCGGCGCCGGTTCCCTGAGACGCGCTATTGCCGACAATCCGGGAGTTGCTCATGGTCAACGGACCATCGACGATGCTTATTGCGCCGCCGACTGAGCTGCTGCCCACGGCCGTGTTCCCGGTGAAAGTCGATCCGCTGACGGTGCCGGTGGAAGGGACGCTGCCACTGAAGGTTAGTGAGAACTCAATTCCGCCCCCATCCCCATTGTCGCTGTTGTTAGCGATAGTGGAATTCGTGATCGAGATGGTGCCGGGCAGCGGAGCTAGGTCGGCAGTAGCACCCTGCTCCGCGCCAATCCCACCTCCTCCGGTGTTACTGGAGAAAGTAGAGCCGCTGATGGTGAGGTTCGAACCCTCGAAAAAAACGCCGCCGCCGCCCCCTACCGATCAGAATTACCGGTCACGATCACGTTAGTCAGGGTGAGGGTGTCCCCTGAACTTTCGCCGCCGCCCAGGACCGCACCCCCGCCGAGATCACACGCCGCATTTGGGTCGCTCTCGCTGGTGCAATTGCCGTGCTGCATGGTCAGGTTGGAGATAGAAAGCGGGCTGTTGCCGGCCAGATCGTACTCTTGGATAACAATGCGGTCCACATTGTCGGTCTGCTGGATGATGGTGCTCGATGCTCCGGCGCCTACGATAGAAAGGTTCTCGCCGGAAGCACCGTTTCCCGTGATGAGTTCGCCGTTTTCCAAACTTGTAAGACCGTAAGTACCCGCCGGCAAGTTGATGGTGAAGGTACCGGGCGCATTATTGCTGGCGAGACAAACGGCTTCGCGCAAGCTCAGTGTGGAAGGGACGCTTGTGACCGAGGAGTTGGTGCAAGCATTATCGCTGTCCAAATCGGCGGTGATGTTGACGTTCAATGTCAACGAGCCGGGGACCGGGATCTGTGTCGGCGCGGTCTGCGCCGAGGTGAGAACGACCAAGTTGCGCGAGCCATTGACCATCGTTTGCGGCAACGCCAGGGCCGCAATGGGCGTGCCAGTGAAGGAAACGGCGGCACTGGGGCTGGCGGTTTTGCCGGACGTATCGAGGATGCTGAGCTTGCTGCTGGCGGCATCGAGAACCATTACATCGTGCGTGGTGGACTCGGCCAAATGCGGCGAAGTGAAAGCCGCAGACGAAACCGGAGCCGATGGCGCTGAGCCGGTGTAAGGCAGTCTCTGGGCCACGGTCCAAGCGCCCAGAGCGGTCGGGTTGGGGATCTGTGCCTTTAGAGCCGCTTTCTGGGCCGCCGTTTTCCTGCCGCGCAGGGCGGCGCGCGCGGCAATATCGGCCTTGGTCAGCGGGGTGGTGTTCAAGGTTCCATGCTGCAAAATCTGCACGCTGCCGTCGTCGGCGAGGGCGGCAATTTCGGTACGGCCGTCACGATCCCAAATGAAATCGCCCACAGCAAGACCCATCACCCGGAACGGAATCGTCACGGTTTCGGTCTGCGAGTTCTTGCCCAGCGGGTCGTAAACGATCGCGATGTTAGCGCCCGCGCCCACGGCAACATCCGCCCCGCTGCCGAGGTTGCCCCACACCACAGCATCGCCTCGCGCTGGCAACGGATAGGTCGCACCAATCGCGAGACCTTCCGTGCTGGGGGCCAGGATCGCTAACTCTGACCCGTTCGAACCCTCAAAGCTGACCGCCACGTGGCCATCATGGGCAGCGGCCATCGCCCGTACCTGCCCGGGTAGCGAAACCAACTGAGGAGCCAGCAAATTCCCCGTTCCGTCCCCTGCCAGTATGTAGACATTTCCACCGCGCTTAGCGATGACTACGTCTTGGTTGGCGTCCCGATTGAAATCGCCGGTGACGATGAAGTCGGGAGATTCAGGAAGACTGAAAGCAGTAGCTTTGGGAAGAAAAGTCGCCGGGACGCTGCCTTTCAAGGCCTTGAGGGTGGCATCGGTTGGGGCGTACGCGTCGGGATTTCCGCTGAAGATTACGAGCACGCCGCCGTTTTTGGTGGAATATCCGGCCACCACATCCGTGGCGCCGTTGGCATGGAAATCGGCCGCGGCCATCGCGGTAGGAATGGCGGAGCCATTCTTCAACGCCGCCGTGGCGTCGGCAGAGCCGGCGTAAGTGACCTTCAAAGTCTGCGGACTCTGCAGGTTGACCAGAGGCTTCCCGGCGCTGGGAAGGATAGTCGCCGTGCTCGCCGCGCGAATGCCGGAGAATGGAAAATAGGAGACTACGAGGAGGGTGGCAATAGCAAACAGGGCAAGGCCGCAGGTGCGGCTCAGACGAGGGCGCAGCATCATGAAAATCTCCGCGCCGGAAAATCAATTTCTGTACAGCCCGCAGATCGACCGCGGCAGACACAGATAATCTTTGCCGGCGTCTATTAGAATTCCCTGGGTTCATCGAGATCGCGTTAGCTGGGGGATTGTGATCTCGAAAGATCGCGGTAGGCATGGTCTAATGATCTAATAAATAAGTCAAGATGAAAGAACTTGCGACTTGTTAATTTTCAGCTACTTGGGAAGGGATAGCCATTTTTTACAAATAATGACTTGACAAACCGGCGTAGATGTTGGACCATTCGCCCTCTCATTAACTCATCAGTACGGGCCCCGTTTCTCCAATTACTTCGGGTGGTGTGGCTTGCATGTTCGAGCGTAAGTATCTTGTGCCGAATCTTGATGGTCGCAGTTTGACAGTAATTACTCAAGCCGAAGATCGGCTCAGCTCGATTGTAACTTCCCCACTAATCAGGCTCGACCCTATCGCTCCAGAAGATGAACCGTTTCTCTATCGTACTTTTGCCAGCACCCGCAGCGATGAGATGGCACTTACTGGATGGAATGTCCAGCAACAAGAACTTTTTCTGCGCATGCAGTACGAGGCTCAACGCAGTTCGTACCTGATGCAAATGCCCGACGCCGAGTATTGGATCATCCGGCGCAATGAAATGGCGGCAGGGAGGCTGATTCTTCATCGGACACCAGAAAAAATTTACGTCGTCGATATCGCCCTCATTCCGGAGTTTCGCGGCCTGGGAATTGGTTCGGACCTGATGGAAGCGATCATCCACGAGGCCTCGCTCGCCGGTAAGTCGGTCGGCTTGCATGTTGAGCGCTTCAATCCAGCTTTGCGCTGGTATGAGCGGTTGGGATTCACCGTGATTGGTTCCGGCCCAATCTATCTCGAAATGGTTTGGCGGCCGCAATCGCAGACTCCAGTCGCCGGCAAGAAAGAAAACGATGAAGTTACACCAGATCCGGTAATGGGTTATGTCAACTTATCTGACTAAGGCTATGTTCGAGCAGAACGTTAACACGACATTCTGGCTCATCGATGAGGGGTCCGAGCCGTATGCGATGGACTTGGTTGAACTGAGCAATGGGCATGCCACGCCCCAGCAGGAACAGTTTTCGCTGCGCTTTCGCGGCGATCGTAATCGGGTGTGTCCGCAGCGCATCTATCCGATGAAACACGATTCCATCGGCAACTTCGATTTGTTTTTAGTTCCGACCGGTCGCGACGAAACCGGCACGTTTTACGAAGCAGTTTTTAATCGCCTGATCGAGGCTAAGCCTCAAACGCAATCCTAAGTAGAAGGAAGAAAGAGGGGAAAGATGACGCAACCATATATCGGGGAAATCAGAATGTTCGGGGGGAACTTCGCACCGTACGGTTGGGCTTTTTGTAACGGCGCGCTACAAAGTATCTCGCAAAACGACACGCTATTTAATCTTATCGGAACGACTTATGGCGGTGACGGCCAGCAGACGTTTGGGCTGCCAGACCTGCAAGGCCGCATTCCTATCCATCAGGGACAGGGTAATGGACTCTCCAATTATGGCCTTGGCCAGAAAGCCGGGGTGGAGACTGTGACGCTGACTGCCGTCCAGCTGCCCCTGCACAACCATAACGCGCTGGGAGGTGCGGGCAATTCGACCCCAAGTCCAGGGAATGCTTCATGGGGAAACAGTCCATCCAACAGGGTCTTTGGACCGGGAACCTCGGCCAATGGTTCGATGAACGCAGGCAGCATCGCACTCAACTCTGGCGGACAGCCGCACGACAATCTGATGCCATTCCTGGTGATCAGTTTCATCATTGCGTTAACCGGAATTTACCCATCGCAAACCTAACTTAAATGAAAAGCAGCAAGAATATTTCGGGGAGAGAAACGTTATGAGCTTACAGTATCTTGGCGAGATTCGTATCGTCTCATTTCCATTTGCGCCCAAGGGCTGGGCATTATGCAACGGGCAAACCATGCCGATTAACCAGAACCAGGCGCTCTTTGCGGTTCTGGGAACCACCTTTGGCGGCAATGGGCAAACAACCTTCCTGCTACCGGATTTCCGCGGGCGCGTACCTCTGCATGCAGGTTCGCAACAAGGGACCCCGGCGTTTACTCCCGGCCAAATGACCGGGGAGGAACAGCACACGCTGCTGTCGCAGGAGATGGCCATGCATACCCACACGGCTCTGGCCAGCACTGGGGGCGCAGGTTCGGCCAGCCCGTCCGGCAATTCTTGGGCGAGTTCGACAAACCCCCCACAGTACGCTGGCTCTCCGATCAACGCGTTGATGGCGAACAATGCCATTGCGATGGCGGGCGGCAGCCAGCCACATGAAAACCGGCCGCCTTACCTGGTACTCAATTTCATCATCGCGTTGACGGGAATTTTCCCCTCGCGAAACTAAGCGGAGAATCCGCAGGAGGATTCAATATGTCCGATCAGTATCTTGGCGAGATCCGGATGGTAGGTTTCGGCTTCGCGCCGAACGGTTGGGCGCTGTGCAATGGGCAGTTGATGTCTATCTCCCAAAACACAGCGTTGTTTTCACTCTTAGGTACAACCTACGGCGGAGACGGCAAGAGCACTTTTGGCTTGCCCAACCTGCAGGCTGTGGCCCCAATGGGATATGGAAACGGCGGGGGATTGACGCCGCGATCCTTGGGCGAAACCGGCGGCGAATATACCGTCACTTTGCAGCAGAACCAGGTCGCCGCACACAGCCACGGTGTTGCTTGCATCACCGCCGGAGGGTCGTCAACTTCCGTAGCCGGCAACGTTTGGGCCGACGATCCGGGACGACCAGGCCCGGCGTGGTACGCGACGACACCGGCACCCAGCGTGGCCATGAATCCCGCTGCCGTACAACTGGCCGGAGGAAACCAGCCGCATAACAACATGCCTCCAAACTTGACCGTAACCTTCGTTATCGCGCTGCAGGGCGCCTATCCGACACGGGGCTAAGAGCGAGGGCTTTCGGAATACGCTTGGCCGAGGTCTCTGGGGAGTAACAGAAAGAATGCCGCCGCACGGTTAGTGCGGCGGCGCCGTTTTTGAATTCTTATCGTCGAGCACATCCAGGCCGAAACTTGGATGCTCGTAAGTTCCAGAGATTTTTACTGGGACAATTTCGCCCTTGGGTTTCTTCTTAAAAAAAGGATTCATCACTTTCAATAGAAATGCTTTGGCACCATCCGTGGTGTTCGAGATTTTAGTATCCACGCGTAAGTGACCGTGGAGATCGATTTTGTGAGTGATCAGGCCGTACGTGCCGTGCATGCGGGCCGCCGCGCCGGGAACACCAAAAGATAATTCAGAGAAGCTCGCCTTACCGCCCACAAGGTTGACCTGCCCTTTCAAGGCCGTGAGGACGGTTTCCGGGTCTTCACGATTTTTTTCTCCGCGCGCCCCTGCACTTAGTTTGTCCACATCCTGCTGGGTCGATGAGTCGGAAAACGTTCCGTCGTCAACTCCGAACGCCCCGCTCATCTTCAACTTTTTCAAGAACAGTTCATCGCCGGACGGAATCTCCGCCTTAGCGTGCAGTGTAACGCTGCCAGACATCGGCGCGTGATCCGATTGAACAAACAACTTCAGAAGATCCTCAATGCGCGCGCGGCTCAAATCAAGATCGATGAGAGCAGTTTTTCCGTTGCCATCTGGCGACGTGGCAATGCTGCCTTTGGCGACAACGTGCGTTTTCCAGAAATCCGCGGTCACACGCTGCAGAAATGTATCGCCCCGCGTTGCATCGACATACGCGCTGAAGTCTGAAGTCAACCGCATCGGGTGCCCGCCCGACTTCACTTCAAAATCAGGCGTGTCCGTTTTGCCCGCGATATCGATGTGCGCGAGTTTGCCCTCAAACTTGCCAGTCGAAGACAAGGTGCCCGCGATTCCTCCGTACACGCTCAGGTCCGCCTGCGCGAATTTGTAATTGCCGGAGATCGGCGTTTCCCCCGGGTCACTTTCATTCCACACTCCGAACTTCCCTTGGGCAGTGACTTCGCCCGGCGGTTCGGGATTGTGAACGCTCACCTGGTAGCTGAGAGGTCCGGACCATCCGACATCTTTCAAAAGCGCATGATGCACGTCGAAGCGCAAAGGCTCTTTGCCGGGATCGTGCAAGGCAAACTCGATCGCAGATCCATCCGCAATAATTTCATCGATTGTGATTTTCGACTGGCTTGTGTGAATGGCTGCGCCAGTGCCAAAAGGCGGGATCAACACGCGTAGACCTTCAGCTCTAATTTGGCTGATGTGCTGGGAGAGAAGGCCACTGTAGCTTCCCCGGATGGTTAGCTTTTCCACGGTTATCAGTGGCTTGGAATTGGCCGGGCCATGGATGAAAACCACTCCCTCAAGAACGCAACCGGGTGAGGGAAAATACGTCTCGCGAAACGAGTGCACCTGCACTTGGCTGTCGCTGGCCTCGCGCAAATTCTGCAGAACCGAAGCCCGCCCGAACGGCCACCATCGGATCATTCCGAAAGCAATCGCGCACACCAGAAGGCCCAAGGCAAGGACGATCAATACAACGATACGGGAAGGCCTCCACATGCTAGGCCGCGTATCGGATTTAGAAGGCGGCGCAGCTGTAGAGGTAGACATGGGGAAGTTGGAGGCAGCGGCATGCGTTTCGGTTGCTGTGCGAAACCGTCTATTTGGAGCATAGGCTCAAGTGGCAGCCTGCGCCAGCCTCATAGCGGTTTTTCCTCCGACCGAATCCTCCCGGGCCATTCCCGTCATTTTTCCGTGTAACTCACTCTCCAGATTGAGTTCGATCCGTCGTCGCTCACCAGCAGCGATCCGTCAGAAGCTACCGTGATGCCCACGGGCCGTCCCCAGACGTTGCCATCCGGCAGCACGAATCCGGTGAGGAAGTCTTCATACTCGCCGCTGGCGTCGCCGCTCTGGTGCAACGGCACGCGAATCACTTCATAGCCCACGCGCACCGCCTTATTCCACGATCCGTGCTCCGAGGCGAAAATATCCCCAGCATATTCAGCAGGGAATTGCTTGCCCTGGTAGAAAGTAAACTCGAGCGACGCGTTGTGCGGCTGCAGCAGCACGTCCGGTATGATCGCCTTGTCTTTCAACTCGGGGTGCTTGCCCTTGTGCCGCGGATCCTGATGCCCTCCGATGTACCACCACGGCCAGCCGTAAAAGCCGCCTTCCTGCACGTGCGTGATGTAATCCGGAACGAGGTTATCGCCCAGGGCATCGCGTTCATTGACCGAGCACCAGAGCTCGCCAGTCTTTGGACTCACGGCAATTCCGCCGCCCGCATTGCGAATGCCGTAGGCATAAACGCTGAGCACGCAATTCGCTGGATCGCAAACCAGAATGTCCGCGCGATTTTTCTCAAGCGGTGTGCTGTCGGGGTCATCGACGTTTGAGGCCGACCCGACTGCCACAAACAACTTCTTTCCATCTTCAGAAAATGCTAAAGACCGCGTCCAGTGACCATCTGTGGCCGGCAGATCGGCGATGTGCTCTGGAGCGCCGCTCGCCTTCAAATCGCCATTGTGATAAGCGAACCGAACCACTTCGCTCTCGCTTCCCACATAGAGCCACTGCGGATCAGGTCCGGGAGGATAGAAGGCCAAGCCATAAGGACGCTTCAGGCCGCTTGCGAAAAGGGCTGCCTGCTCGGGCTTGCCGTCGCCGGTCAGCCCGCGAAACACACGGATGTGTCCAGGGTCGCTCTCCGCGAGAAAAATATCGCCGTTGGGGGCGGTGCGCAGCGTGCGGGGATTTTCGAGAGCGCTGGCAAACAGCTCTACCTTGAATCCGGCAGGAGCCACCGGCCATGCATTCTGCGGTCGCGCCACCAGTTGCGCGCCGTTTTCCGATGACCGCGTCGTATACGGCTCGGGAAGGTCTTTCGCCGTAATCTTGCGAACCGTCCCCGGCTTTTCATAGCGGAAGTCCGTAAACGGCGGCGTAGGCGGCGGAGCCTTCAACTTCGACACGCTCGTATCAGCCGGCGCTGCAGTCGCCGCCGGCTGCGCGCTTAGCGCCGGCAAGGCGGAGGTGATATAGGTAACGATCTGCCAGCGTTGCTGTGTCGGCAATTGCGCCCACGAAGGCATCCCATTGTCTTTGTCGCCTTGCGTGATGAACCAGAAAATTTCACCCGGCGCGACGGAATCCAGCTTCCCGCCCACCAGCGACGGCACGTTGCCTGTGCCTTTTCCCTGCTTCCCATGGCACGACAGGCAATTCTTCGCGTAGAGCGGCTTACCGGCCTGCGCCGCTGCATCCTGACCTTCATAAGGATTCTTCATTTTCTTAGTCGAATCCGGAGCATTGTGGAACTTTGTGTCGACAGGGGCTGCGAACAGTAGTGAGGGCAACAGAAACGCGACGTAAAGGGCGTGCGAACGAGGGAACGAGCGCATGGATCCTCTCAAGGAAATTTTGATCAGATGGATATTACACGAGACCTTGGATGCACTTGAAGAGGACTGGGATTGTCGGTAGTGTCCTAATTTGTTTTTCGTTCGTGAATCGCATCGCAAGCGGGATATAAGGGTAACGGGCCGCATTCGTGTAGAAGCACGAACGCAGCCCTGACCAAAATCACCTGTATGAGAGGCGACATGGCTGACCATAAAGTTACCCGCTCCCGTCGAAGAAAGAAAGTTCCCTATCGGCGCGTTCTCAGGTTCCCGCAGATCAAAGGCAAGATTATTGCAGACGTGGAACTCTCCTTCTCCCCGGAATATCACGCCGTTGACATCCGTTTTGAGGACAAAACCTCGCTCACACTCTCTATCGAGCCGTGCTTCCAAGTCACGCCTGTATTGGCGGACTGGAAAACCGGAGATTACAAACTGCTCAAACGTTGGCAACCTGTGCTCAGCGATTGATGGCATGACTGACTGTGCTCCGTATCCACTCTGAAACGCTCTGCCCGTTTGCTTTTGCCTTCGCCTTCATAGCCTTTATATCGTCTGGCGTAACGCGCACGCGCAGCATTACATCTTTCGCGTTGCCCTTGGGCAGCGCGGGCCGTCCGACTTTCTTAGGCTTGGGCATCGGCGTTGTTCCTGAAGTTATGAACGATAAAGGCTCTTACAGCAGTGAGCGGAGAGACTACAGGCGGAATGTGCAGCACCGTTACATGCTGCGTTGGCTTGTCTGGGTCGCCTGTATCGTGAAACCATGCGTAGGCCGTATTCGCGCTGGGATGGCCCTCCAAGTGGAACACTTCTACGATGCCATCCCAGACTGTTTCCCCGTTGAATACTTCTTTTACTGGCACGCTGGCATGATGCGTAGCCTTCGCACCATGTAGCTTGAGAATAGCTGCCCTGAGTTCGTCAATGTGACTCATGCCGCCGCCTCAAGCAAATCTCCGACTCCCCAAAACGTACCTGTAACTCCCGCTGCCATCGCTGGCGTACAGCGCAGAGTGCCGTGACGCTTCACAAAGTTGTAATAAGCGAAGTGCAGCGCAACTGCCGCCTCGAAATTCTCCCGTTTCTTGCTGAATGCCAGCGTAAGGCGGGTAAGACGGCGCATGTGCAGCCGCGTGGTTGCGTTCAGGCGCTCTACATAGCTAGTAGAGATTAGGCGTTCATCTGGGTTGCCGACGATGACTTTCTTTTCGGAAGAAACGAACTCAGGGGCGCTATAGCGGCGATTGTTGCTCACTTCCTCTTGCCCATAGGTCTTGATGATTTGCGCATAATCCACATTGCCGCCGAAAGCCGCTTCCATCGCAGGGACGTAAGCTGTAAGGCCATCGGTGGAGATTTGCACGCGGTACGCCATACGGTCGGCTACGTCCTGTACGAAAGCCTTTGCCGTAGCAGCATCCCGATTGCCGCACTTGAAAGCTGGAACCAGTTTCGTTTCGGCATCAATCGCGCAGAACGTCCACACGCTGCCTACCCCATCCTCGCCTTCGCGAACGTTGCGGTCCTTCTTGCCAACAAATCCCCAAACCTCGTCCATTTCTAAGCGATTGCAAGGCAGGTCGCGCATGGCTGTATCCAGCATCTTCGCGCAGCCTTCGCCAACCTTCACGCCTAGCCGCATGATCGTGTCACGATGCACGCCCGTAATCCGTTCAATCGAGCGGATGCTAGAACCTTCGGCTAATGCTCCGATTACCGCAATCTGCTTGTCGGTATTGAGTACGTTTGCCATGTCTATTACTGTACCCCAATAACTATTGCTTGTCAAGTATTTTTGGGGTACAATATCTCCACTATGAAAATCGTGCTGCTGTTGGCTGTTGTCGCATTCGTCCTGCCAGTATATGGGGAACAGAAAAGCACCAAGCCCGCTGGCAATCAACAGCAAATACAGACCGTCCAAGAACCGCCCTCGCCCTCCACGCAAGTCGTTGTGATAGAGCAAGAGCATCCCAGCAATCAAGGCGGCACCGCCAAAAATCACTCGGAAAGTTATCTCTCTGAACTGTTTGCTGCGGACAATTTGCCGAACATTCTCCTGTTCTTCGCAGGTTTGGGCGCTATTGCGATAGGCATATGCACGCTGAGAGATATAAGAACCCAGACTCGGTTGCTCGGAGAGTATGTTACTGCTACGAAAGATGGCGTTGAGGTTACCCGCAGGAACATCGCTCTGCAATTCAGGCCAAAGATTATAGTTCGCCGAGCGGAATTGGAGTTCGGAAGTCTTGAGATCGGCGGAAAACCAGCAAAAGTTCACTACACCGTAGCAAACATCGGCGGCACGGAAGGGAAGATTACCAAACTCTATGGTGTTTTCTCTTATTGGAACGCTCCGGGATTCTGGGGAAATCCTTCTCTCGGTAATCGCATCAGCCCAGATGCCTATAGCCAAAAAATTGATATGCAGCTTTCTGTAAACCTCAGCGCAGGTGAGGATCAAACGCTCACGATAGAGGCTGACCAGACAATGTTCGATAAGGTTAAATTCGTTCAAATGCGTAGCGGGCAAAATGCTACGAATCCGTCCCTTGTCGGAGAAATTCGCATCTGTGCGGAAATTCACTACATTGATGGAGAGAAAATCACCCGAAAAACTGGCATCTACCGCTGGCTCGATATTGAGACCATGCGCTTCAAGCCCATAGATGACAAAGAATACGAATACGCAGATTAGGCAAATTAGGACACTACCGGGATTGTCAAGAAACGGTTCGAAGGCTCTTTCGCGCTCCGGCCTTGGTCTAACCATGCACCCCTAGGCCGTCAGCGAGAGCTGAGAAGCTCGTCTGAACCGGCCCAGCGGGGTCCGAATTTGGCCCGAATCTTTGGTAATCAGGGTTCGTAACTTTATTCTCCTCAATACAACCTTCGATCCGTCAAACTTGATCTGACATTGGATAAAGCCGTATAAGCTAAGAAACACAAAAATCAGCCCCCAACCTGCGGATGGAGTCCTTAAACATGCGATCCTGCAAGCTTCTTTTATTATTCCTTGCCCCAACCTTGTGTCTAGCAGCCCAGCCCAACCGCATCGCAGGCTCCATTGAGTCCAGGCAGACGGTCACGTTGCCGGGAAGCGTGCATCCCAAAGCTCAACCGCAGTTCGACCAGGGGCCTGTCGACCCGTCGTACCAGCTCGGCTACGTGACTCTTATTGTCGCGCCTTCGCCGAGCCAGCAAGCGGCGCTGGATCAGCTTTTCGCGCAGCAACAGGACCGCTCTTCCGCCAACTTTCACAAGTGGCTTACTCCCGAACAATATGCCAATCGCTTCGGCATGAGCCAGAGTGACGTTGCCAAGATTACTGGATGGCTGGAATCGCAGGGCTTCACCGTGCTGCCGGTGCCTCGGGGGCGAAATTCCGTGATCTTCAGCGGCACAGCGGCACAGATTCAAAGCGCCTTCAATACCGAGATTCACCGCTACGAAGTCAACGGCGAAAGCCACATCGCCAACTCAAGTCCGCTGTCATTGCCTGCGGCGTTGAGCGGCGTTGTGACCGGCGTTCGCGGACTTCACGATTTCCGCCTGAAGCCAATGTATGTCCGCCCTGTTACCGGCGACGCGAATGGTCCGCGTCCGCACTACACAACCACGGTTGGCGGCAACACTACCTATTTCCTCGCGCCCGGTGACATCGCCACTTTGTACAATCTTTCTCCCCTTTATAACGCCGCGACGCCCATCGACGGCACCGGCCAAAAGCTGGCAATCGTGGGCCAAACGGATATTTACCTGGCCGATCTGGTCGACTTCCGCAACGGCTTTAGCCTGCCGACATTCACCTGCACCACCGCCAGTAGCGGACTCATTACAAACTGTAGCACCCCAAATTTTGCCTACGTGCTCCTCGGTACGGACCCCGGTTCGCCATCGTTGGGAGATCTTTTCGAGTCCGACCTCGATGTGGAATGGGCCGGGGCTGTGGCTCGCAATGCTCAGATTATCTTTATCAATGCCGAAACCGCCAACGGGGTGAACGACGCTCTCGCGCACGCTATCAGTAACAACGTAGCGCCGGTCATCAGCATGAGCTATGGGGCCTGCGAGCGCGAAGCGGGCACATTGGAAACTGAGCTGCAACAGGCCAACGCGGAAGGCATCACAATTTTGAACTCATCCGGCGACACCGGCTCGGCGGAGTGTGATTTCAATCCTCCGGGTTCGACGAATACGACTACACCTCCTCCACCATTCGCCCTCGCGGATGGCGGTTTGGCGGTAGGGTATCCTTCGAGCAGCCCGGAGGTCACAGGCGTTGGCGGCACCTCAATCCCTGCCTTCAGCCCCAACGATTACACCAGCGCATTCTGGGGCCCGACCAACGGAACGGATGGCGGGTCGGCGCTCACAACGCTGATCGGTCAAGAGGTCTCCTGGAACGACGATGAGGCGCTCGCTGATTTCTGCGTGGCAAATCCTACCAATTCATTTTGCAATCCCAGCCCGGGCGTGAAGGTCACATCGGCGCAGACCTACCAGGAAGACTATTGGATTTCCATCGGTGGCGGTGGCGTCAGCAATTGCTACAACCCCACGCTGGCTGCTACATGTACCGCTGGATTCCCGCGGCCCGCCTGGCAGCAGGCGATCACCATCCCCGGCTTGACGAGTCCGCAGAGCACCTATCGGCTGGTACCGGACGTTTCACTCCTGGCATCGCCAAACTATCCCGGCTACATTTTTTGCACGCCGGTGGAGGAGCTATCGATTACCGCGCCTTATAAAACGGAAACCACCAGCAGTTGCGCTAACAACATCGCGACAGCCGCGGATGGCACAATCGTCAGCGGCAAATTCGTAATCAACCCGTCTATCGTCGGCGGAACTTCGGCCTCCACCCCAGTGTTCGCCGGAATTATCGCTCTCATGAATCAGTATCTCGCCGGCTTCGGGCTCGACGGCCCCCACAACTCCGGACTCGGCAACATCAACCCAACGCTTTACGCCTTGGCTGCGACTCCAGCGAATGGAGTTTTCCATAAAGTGGATAGCGGCGATAGCAATGTCTACTGCCAGCCGAATACGCCCTCCGGACAGCCCGCCGATGTCATCTGCCCGGCTGCCGGGGCTTTTGGCTTCAGCGCCTCCGCTGCGAACGCCGACGCCACTACCGGCTATAACCTGGTTACTGGTCTCGGCTCGGTGGACGCTAACGCTTTGGCGATTGCGTGGAGGGCCTTCCTAACCCCAGACTTCCAACTTTCGACGCCTAATAATCCTCAGCCTGTTACTGTCGCGGCGGGAGCGTCCGCCTCGGTTGTTTTAACGATCACTCCCATCAGCGGCTCCACTCCAGCAGTGATTAACTTCAGCCCGAGCAGTTGTGCTGGTCTGCCAACGGGTGCGAGTTGCAGCTTCAATCCAACGAGTGTGAATTTCACCGGCGCAAATTCTCCAACCACAACGCTCACAATTTCTACTCTGCCCACCATGTTCGTGCCCGTGAGTGCACAGAACGTTACCATCACCCCGGTTAACCCATCGAACGTTTCCACAAGCGTCATCCTCACGGTCACCAAGACCACCGAGACGTTCTCCATCTCAACCACCGCTTCTACTTTCCAGATCTCACCCGGAGGAACGGCCCCAGTCTCGATTACCGTTAGCAGCAGCACTGGCTTCATCAATACCAGCAACAACACCACCGCCGTGCCGGTCACCTACAGTTGCTCTGGCATCCCAGCCACGGCTGAAATTGCGTGCAATTTCACTCCCGGCAATGGCCAAGCTATCACGCAGACCGCTGTGACGCTCAACTTGGTGACCACCGCTGCCACGTCGCAATCACGTCCGCCGCTCGGACATGCGAGCCATGTCTTTTACGCGATGCTGCTGCCAAGCCTTTTCGGGATTGTTCTTCTCGGAGGACCTCGAACCCGAGGCGTGCGTCTGCTTAGCCTGATCGTGGTTCTTGGTGTTTCCACGCTTTGGATGGGTGCATGCGGCGGCGGCAGTAACAGCAGCCAGAAGAATCCAGGTACGCCAGCGGGAAGCTACACGATCACCGTCAAGGCCTCCACCGCGGGCCCAGTGGTCATCACGAACACAGGTACACCGCTGACCATCACGCTAACGGTGAACTAAGCGCTGGGCGCGCCGACTTGGGTTAGAGATCGGACTCTAAAACGAATCGATCTCTGATTCAGGTAATCGTCCGCCGGAACTGTGCCGGAGTACTCGCTGTAAACTTCCGGAAGACGCGTGTGAGATGGCTCTGATCGGCAAAGCCGCACTCAACCGCAACTAAAGCCAGAGGATAATCGCGATCGCGCAGCAAAGAACACGCCGCGCGCACGCGCAGACGCTGCAAGTAATCTCCCGGCGTACGTCTTTCATAAGCGCGAAATACTCGCGCCAGATGCACCGGATGCACTCCGGCTTCGCTGGCCAAGTCAGTCATGCGGAGATTCTCGCGAAACTCTTCGTGCAGCCGTTCTTTCACGCGGCGCAGCCACCGCGGCTCAGACTTTTCCCCGGAAGCCGCTCCCGCAATCGCTCCCAACAGTTCCAGCACGTAGCTATCGATCAGCAAGGCATCCGCTGTCTGAGTCTTAAACGCCGAGTACAGCCGAAGCCCCGGCCATAGCATCTCCCCTGCACCGCGATCGAATGCCGTTTGCCGAGCAGGTGCAAGCCTAACCGCCGGATGTTTTCGTCGCACAACTCAATGGTGAAGAACGATGCCCCAGCCGGTCCGATCAGCGTTGCATGCTGTACTCCCGAGGGATTGAAGACGGCAGTAAACGGCGATAACTCCTCCAACTTTCCCCGGTCGCCTTCCAGATAATCGCCCTGAAGAATTACTGTCACATAAGCCAGCTCATGCTGGTGGCGCGGCACCATGCGCGAGCAAGGTTGCCGCAACGCGGAGAGCAGCACATCCTCCGTGCGTAACCGCGCTTCAACCGGCGAATAAAACTCGCCTCCGCGCAACAACGTGTTATCTCGGCTTTCCGGCATGTCAATTCAGACGACTCTCGCCCGAAACCGTTATCGTAGGAATGTTTAATTTGTACAAGACCGCCATCTGGTTGCCATATAGCATTGACCCGAGATTCACTGGAGACGCCTATGAAACGAATTTTTTCAGCCGTCCTTTTGCTTGCCGTTTGTGGTCTGCTGCTGGCAGCGGCTCCCGAGGAAAAATCTCCCAAGCCGCAATACGACGCGAAAGACCAACTCCTTCGTCCCGACGACTACCGCCAGTGGATGTTCCTCTCGGCGGGCTATGGCATGAATTACAGTCCTAGCCCGGGCAGCCATGAAATGTTTACCAATGTATTTGTTCAACGCTGGGCCCATCAGGAATTTATCAACTCCGGCAAGTGGCCCGAGCAAACCATGTTCGTGATCGACGAGAGAGAGGCGCAGAGCAAAGGCTCGATCAACAAGACGGGGCACTTTCAGACCGATCTGATGGGCCTGGCAGTCGAAGTCAAAGATTCGAGCCGGTACTCCGACAAGTGGGCGTATTACGCGTTCGATGCCGACGGCAAGACGGCCGAAGCCATGCCAAAGGGAAACGGTTGCTGGTCTTGCCATGACGAGCACGCCGCCGTCGAGCACAGCTTCGTGCAGTTCTATCCCACACTGAAACCGATTGCGAAGAAGTTTGGCGTCTACAACGAAAAAAGGGAAGAAGTGACTGACGCGAAGTGAGGGCTTCGCCGGCAACCGAGTGCGGGCAATTAAATTGTGCTTACCTCTGAGGGTGTCATTGGCTCATTAAAACGCTGGCGAGGCTGAGCGTAGGCTGGAGTTTTCCTTCTCCGTGCCGATGTTTTCATTGTGCCGAACTTATCTTCTGCCGGGGCTGATCCTGCCCGCGAGAGCCCTCAAAATCCGAATCTGCGTTACGTTGCCCGCCAGCCGATCTTCGACCGGGAGAAAAAGGTATTCGGCTATGAGCTCTTATTCCGAGACGATATGGAGAACGTTTTTCATGCGATCGATCCCGACATCGCTTCTCGCTCCACCCTGGATAGTTCGCTGCTTGTCGGTCTCGACGTGCTGTGCGACGGGCGCCGCGCCTTTTTGAATTGCACGCGCGACACGTTGATTCGCGGCCTGATTACCTTGCTGCCCTCGAACTCGACCATAGTCGAGATTCTCGAAAGCGTTCCTCCCGATCCCGAAGTCATCACCGCCTGCCAGCAATTGAAAGAAGCCGGATACGTGATCGCGCTCGATGACTACGTTGCCGGCGATCCTCGCGAACCTCTGGCCGAGATGGCAGACATCCTCAAAGTAGATGTCAGACTCACCACGCACGAGCAGCGCGCTGCTCTAGTGAAGCAGCACGGCCCCTGGCGCTGCCGCATGCTCGCCGAAAAGGTCGAGACCAACGAAGAATTCATCGCCGCCCGCGATCAGGGCTTCGTCTATTTTCAGGGCTACTTCCTGCACCGGCCGGAGATGATGACCACGCGCGATGTACCGGCTAACCGTATCAATTACGTGCGCATGTTGCAGGCCGTTTCCCAGGGCGATCTCGACGTGCCGGGACTCGAAAAATTGATCAAGACTGAAGCGTCCATCTGCTATCGGCTGCTGCGCTACATGAATTCGGCTCGCTTCGGATTCAGAAGCGAAATACATTCCGTCCGCCATGCGCTCTCGATTTTGGGAGAGCAGGAGGTGCGCCGCTGGGTGCGTCTGGTTGCCATCGTAGGCGCAGGTCAGGACAAAACCAGCGATCTCGTACTTTGCGCCTTGGTTCGCGCCCGCTTCGGCGAGTTACTCGCGCCGCACGTGCCGCATGGCGAGGCGGACCTGTTCCTCCTCGGACTGCTTTCCATGCTCGATGTGATGCTGGCCATGCCAATGTCTGACATCCTCGAGAAGATTCCCCTGGACTCCGAAACTAAAGCCGTTCTGTTAGGAAAGCCCAGCCCCTTGCGTTCTATTTACCAACTTTTGCTGGCCCACGAGAGTGGAGAGTGGTCGGCCGTCCAGGCCATCAGCGAAAGCTTGCATCTCGATCCTGACATCGGCGCCGCTTCCTACTGGCAGGCACAGCAATGGGCTCGAGAAGTCTCCAGCGGAGCGTAACCGTCAGCTTCCCCGAAGCCAGTCTCTAAACTTCCGGCGCTGGCCTCCTGTGCAAAACTGGTTTACTTTGCCACTTGCCAGTTATCGTCGGGACGAGTACGATTATCTTGTTCTCATTGGCCACGTTCCCGCGTAGGCCCTCCGCGTCCCAGGCCGTTCCCGGCGGCGCGACGGATCCGAAAACGGATAACCGATACGCAAACATTAGATTGTTTCGCCAGTGCGAAGTTTGCTTCACCAGATGGCAGTTGATCGCTATTACAGTCGCGATTGTGTTTCAGCCCAACCCGGAATTCAGCATGGAGAGTGGGCCATGCTCCTCGAACGCGTTGTAAGACTTAGGTGAGTAAGAGTATTTCTGAGCCAATGGGTGCTTTAGGCGGGGGTGGTCTGTGTGTTTTGGCCCGGTCCCTTGGCGAGAATGCATAAGTACGCAGCCTTTGGCGAGGCGGCAGCATCCATAGGCAATCGGAAATCGTCTGATTTTTCTGTAATTCTGCGCCGGGTTGAAATCCGGCAAGCAGCTCTGAGAGGACTATGAACGCAGGACCAGGAAGACCCTCCGGTGGCGGAGGCAGGAATCGCAGGCGGCGCGGACGCCGCCCCAGTAATCAACGCGGCCCTCGCGCCGCCGGTCCCAGCCAGTCGCGGCATAATCAGGACGGCATTTACACCGCTCCCATGGACCACAGTTATCGCGCCACCATGTCCGGTAACGGCAACAACGGCCAGGGATCGAGACGGGGCGCTCGCCCCGGTTTCGGAGCGGCCTTTGCACCCCCCGATCCCGAGCCGCTGCCGGCGTTGCGGGAAGATTCCAACTCGCGCATTTTCGCCTTCGTCGACGACCTTTTCTTCGCCGCCAAAATTCAGGAGACCGCGCGCAAGCTCAACGTGAAAGTCGAATTTGCCAAGAGCGACAAAGACTTGGCCGAGCGTATGCTGCAAAACGGCGAAGAGAAGCCATCGCTGATTATCTTCGACCTCAACAACGCCAACGCCAAGCCGCTCACCCTGATTCCCAAGCTGAAAGCAAAGCTGAAGAAGGGAACTTCGATCATCGGATTTCTCTCGCACGTGCAGGGTGATCTGAAGCAGAAGGCTCACGAAGTGGGATGCGACATGGTCCTGCCGAGGTCAGCCTTCTCACAGAACCTGCCGCAACTTCTGCGCCGCCACGGCGCGCCGGAAGACGAAAACCCAACGGTCCAGTAAGCCGCCTGGGCAACCCAAACTCGTGTGGTCGCGGGCACTCTTGCCCTCGAAGCACCAGAAGTCATCTCGTAAATGTTCCGGAAAACACGATGTTCATAGGCTGCGGAAAGACTCGTGCCTGCTGGAAATCGGGAAGGGCACGACGTTTAGTCGTGCCCTTCCGAGCTAGCAAAGGCGAAGGCTTTAGCCCCTGAGGAACCTCGATCTGCAGCTGCGGACTATTTATGAGATAGCTTCTAGAAATCGGAAACCGGAAACTAAGAAAGTCCTCTATCCCGGAGGCCAGCTCAACGGCCGTCCTCCCAACAGATGCACGTGCAGATGAAACACCGACTGCCCAGCGTCTGGGCCAACGTTCGACACGGTTCGGTATCCATTCTCGATGTTGCGCCGGCGGGCAATCTCGGCAGCCGCTAGGTGGCAGCGGCCAATCACTTCTGCATCTTCCGCCTGCGCCTCTTTCAAATCCGCAAAATGTTTCTTGGGAATAATCAGCACATGCGTCGGGGCTTTCGGGTCGATGTCGTCAAAGGCGTAGACGTGATCGTCTTCATAAACCTTCTTTGAGGGAATCTCGCCGCGAAGAATGCGGCAGAAAAGGCAATTGCTGTTAGGGTCGTTCATCGTTCAGTCACCATTTCGAAAACGATAACACCTCAGTCGAGCCCTTGCCAGCAAGGAATTTGCTGGCTGGAACCAATCTACCCGGTGGTAATAGGTTGGAGTAGTAGTGCAGATCGGCCTTTTACACTGCGGTGTCATCCTGAGCGTAGCCGTTTTTCGGGCGAAGCGAAGGATCTCCCGCTTCACTGGCCTCGCGCGTGAGCCAAAATGCACCACTACCAGGTTGGTTAACGCTTGCTGCGTCAGTAACCGGCAGGGCTTATAATTTTGATCCACGTCTAGAACGCAAGAGAGAAATTTAGGCCAGAGATCCCATGCAACTGCCCCTGAATTGCAGGACTTTATCCGCTCTGGAATTACTCCGGCCCCTCACAAGGAAATAAGGAATGAAATCTCGCCGCAAGCATTTCTCCTGCGTAGTGATAATCGCCGCTCTGGTGTTTTCCAACTCCGTCTCCGCAAATCCGAAGGATAAAAGCAAAGACAAAGAAAGCGTGGAAATCAAATTCACCGCGCGCGCTGAACTAGTGTTGGTCCCTACGCTAGTCACCGACAAATCCGGCAATCATGTCAAAGGACTCACCAAGGACGACTTCACGCTGTTGGAGAACGGCGCCGAACAGAAGATTGCCACGTTTGAGGAAGTTACCAGTGATGCGCGCCGTCCGTCGCATCCGAAAAGTCCCAACGAGTTCACCAACTCGTTGGCGGCTGGCGCGACTCACGCACGGGTTACGATTATCGTGCTCGATCTTATTAACACACCTTTGATGGCGCAGGCCGATGCTCGCAAGGAGCTGCTCAATTATCTGACCCAATCGCTGGACCCGCGCGAGCCGACAGGCCTGTATACCCTCACTCGTAGCGGTATCCGGATGATCCACGACTTCACCACCGACCCTCGCATCCTGGTAGCTGCGCTGCATATGTTGAAAGGCGATGCATACGAGATGGTCGATAGCCCCGAAGACGTGGAGGCGATTACCGGAACCGCCAGCCCCGACGGCAGCGCGGGCGAGACGAGCCTGTCGAGCGCCGGGCGAGGTTCGCGCGGCAGCGCAGGCATAGCCAGCGAAACCCAAAGGCTTCAGACGATGATGGAAGACTCGGAACTCAATTTTCAGGCATTTGAGCAGCGCATGGCCATTACCTATACCTTGGACGGAATGCAGGAAGTCGCCCAGGCGCTGGCAGGCATCCCCGGTCGCAAAGCGTTAATCTGGGCCAGCGGCGGATTCCCATTCAATGTAAGCGACAACACCATGCAACTCGTGCCCTATGGCCGCGACTCTCTCAGCGATGTATTGCCGATGTACGAGCACACCTGGCAATTGCTGAACCAAGCGCAAATCGCGCTCTATCCGGTCGACGTCAAAGGGCTGCAGGTCGTCACCTTACCCAGCGCTTCGGTGCGCAACCCCGGCAAACACTACGGGCGAAATATGAGTACGCGCCAGTTAGACACGCAGGGCACTTTTCAGACCTTCGCTTCCATGACCGGAGGCCGCGCCTATTACAACTCGAACGATCTGGCGAAAGGCTTTCGCGATGCGGTAAACGATTCCGCAGAATATTACATGCTTGGCTACTATCTTGATCGGTCGAAGCCCAAGTCTGGCTGGCGCAAACTTGCGGTGAAGGTGAAGCGCGACCACGTGGAAGTCCGTGCGCGCAGCGGCTTCTTTGTGACCGATGCAACCACCGATCCCGAGAACAGCCGCAAAACTGACATTTCGTCGGCCTTGCAGTCTCCCATGAACTACACGTCCCTTACCCTGGTTGCTCGCTGGACCAAGGTCGAACCCGGCAAAGAGCCGGGCAAGAAACACGTGAATTATGAAATGCAGCTCGCGCCGGACGCCGGGGTGATCAACGAGGCCGACAACAACCGTGTTGCGCTGGATTTCGTGGCGCTCGCGAAAACTCCCGAAGGCAAACTTGCCAGTCCGCCCATGGGTCAGAAAGTTGACGTCCATCTGCCTGCGGAGAGGCTGCCGGTCGTCAAGCAGCAAGGTGTGGTGTACCGCGACGCCCTCGATCTGGCTCCCGGAGAATATACCGTTCGCTTCGTTGTCCGTGATGATCTTAGTGGACGTACGGGGTCTGTTGCCGCGCCTCTGAAGGTGGAGTGAAAAATCCAGGTAATCAACACAACCCGAATCACGTTGCTTGTCATCCTGAACAAGCGTTCTTTGCGCAGTGAAGAGCCTGTCCCGAGCTTGTCGAGGGAATCTGGGTGAGCCGCGCGTTGCGTCGCGTTCTTGGCGACGCAATAATCGCGCGTTTGGCTCGCTTCCTTATTTAACTCACTCCACTACCTAATCCAATCTCACCAGAAACACCGCGCCCTCGGTGGTTTCGGTTTCTGCAGCCAACTGTTTCGCACGTTCCCGATTGTCGTCGGCTACTCGTACCCGCACCCACCAATCGCCTGCTGGACTGCTGAAGCGTTTCACATTCGCCGTCCGATAACGGCGCGTCAGGTAGTCGGCGAGTTTCACGGCTTCGTCTTTGTCAGGAAAGCCGCCAATCTGCACCGCCCACTTTCCACCGCTCTCAAGCGGCGACGGAGTCTGCATCACTTCCATCTTCACTTCCGCAACCCCGGGCAGGTAAACGTCCAGCTTGCGCGCCGCGGCCAGCGACAAATCGAGCATCCGCCCCGGGATGAATGGCCCGCGGTCCGTGATGCGCACCAGCGCGCTATGCCCGGTCTTCAAATTGGTGACGCGCACAATCGTGCCCAGCGGCAGCGTGCGATGTGCCGCCGTCATAGCATGCATGTTGTAGACTTCGCCGTTCGATCCCACACGATTGTGATATGGAGGCCCATACCAGCTTGCCCGGCCGGTTTCCGTAAACAACGGAGTCGTGCCGGCGGGAAGAGTAGGCTCGATCAGATCGGCATCGTTTTTTTCCGTTGTCGTGGAGCCCTTGGCGGCTTGGCCAGAAGAAGTTCCCGCCCCTCCAGCCGGCGCTTCCACTGCAGGCGGTTGCTGCGGTGGCGGCGGTACGTCGACCCGCGCCTGTTTGGGATGGCCGCAAGCCGAGGAGAACAGGAGCGCAATTAAGAGGATCAGAATCGTCATGCGAGAAGCGATCTGCCTAAGACTAATCCGCGTAGGACTGAAGTATCTAGAACCGATCTGCGGAGAACTGACGCGCGAAAAACTAACCCGCACAAAGCTGTAGAAGACTATGCCGCTCCCCATTACTTCGGAGCCGGGCGGTGCTGCTCCATATAGTCGGCCAGCTCGGTGAGCTTTTCGCTGGCCGTGCGTAAGGCCTTGGTCGAGTGTTGCCGCACGGCTGGCACCACCTCGTCGTTCAGGTACTTGATGAACTCGGGAATCTCTTTCTCGATCCGTTCGGCGGCCTCGGCGACGGTCTTGCTGACGCGCGCCGACGCGTCTTCCACCTTGCGGTTGAAGTCGTTCATAACACTCCTCGAGACTACTGGGCGTGGATGAATTCACGCGGGTTGCGGATGCCAAGCAGGGCTATTATTTCGTGCTTGGGAGGGTGGGGTCAATGGCGGAAGATGCAGGGAGTCACAAAAACCGGGTCCAGCGTGAGCCGGACCCGGTAGCTACAGATACAAGTTGTCAACCTACTCGATGTTTTTCCAGGTCCCACCAACACAAACGTACAAAGTGCTTCCCGCAGCTCCGCCGCTGTTGGAATAAAGCGTTCCATTGGCGACCGCGGAGCATGAGCCAGAGACGGAAACGGCGCCTGACAGCCAGGAGGGCGCCTGTTTGCTCGTGTTGAATCGTGAATAAACCGAGGAGGTGATTTGATCTCCAGCTACGTAGAGGCCGACGTAAGGGTCGGTGATCAACAACGCCGAAGAAGCATAATCATCGTCTTCGATGCTGTTCGTCGCGCCGCTGCTCGATACCCCCATAATGCTGAGATCGGTTACAGTGTTGGCGTTGGAAATTTTAACTACGTTGGTCATAGGACCCGCACCGGTGCCGCCTGAAATGTTGAACAGGACATTACTGCGCGCGTTTGCGTTGGCACCGACGAGGATGCCATTCTGGAAGCCTTCGAAGTGTGCGTCCTCAATCGTGTTGTTGTTCGAGTCCAGATAGATGGCAGCGGTGGGCCCGGATGAGACCGCCGTCGCCGTCGCAGTGAGGCCGTGAATTCCTCGCAGGTCGCCGACGCCGTTGATCTCCACGCAAGCGGTGGAACTGCTCCAACTGCTGCCCAGACCACAGACAATGTTTGAGTAGGGGCCGGAGTTTTGCGCCTGAGCGCCTGAAATGTCCAGACCTGTGCCTGCGATCCGGTACAGATTTACGCGATCCACATAACTAGTTTCCTGAGCGCATTCGTTCAGAATCCCGATAATAGTTTGACTACCGCCTGACAGCATTACGTCTTGGACAGAAATGCCAAACAAAGGAGCAGCTACGCAATTTCCCATGGTGTTCAGGGCGCCAAACTGGATCATCGGCGTACTCGCGGTGAAGCCCGATGCCGCTTGAATTACCGTGCCACTGGCTGCCGGGTTGCCGCGTTGTCCCTCGCCGAAGACGCGTGTGTAGTTCGGTAATACCCAAGTTGACGGAATTGTGATTGTGCCGGCAGGCAGCAAAATCACCGCAGGGTTGGGCGCGGTGCCGGAGCCGTTCCACGGGGTGCTCGCGCAGGTAAAACTGGTCGGGGAGCCGACGCCTCTTGCGTCGACTACGGCACCGACCGTTGGAACCGAGGCGATGGCCGAGGCGATCTTGGCACAAATATCCGTGCCGCTGAACTGACTGGCATCTAGGATGCTTGCTGAACAGGCTGCCCAAGTTGGTATGGTGCCGCCCCCGGTGCAAACGGCGTTGTATCCTTTTTGCGCGTGCATCTGGGTGGGAAAGCTGAGTGACAGGGCGAGTGCGATCCCTGCCGCGGCGTAAATGATCGATCGACACTTCAACAACTCTGCTATTCGCATTTTCTTCTCCTCAGTTCTTAAATGAAAGTCCCGCCTTAAATAAGGCGTACACGCTACCGAAGGGAGAAGTATTTCGGTGGCGAGTTGGCGCATTATATGTCGCGCCGGCGGGATTGAGTCTTGTAGAAATTAAATTATTCGTTTTCTCGAACACCTACGAAAGAAGTATTTTGGAATCAAAGCGGTGAAACCCTACCAGGCGCGATCAACGCCGCGTCTTGTCCGCTTTCTGTAACGCAGCGCGTGACAGGTACGGTATACGGTGTGGATTCGAAATCCGTTTGTGGAGCGAGGTTTGGCGTAGTTTGAAAGCCATGAAGAAACCATTGCCGATCAGCAATTCACGTCAAGATTTTCAGCCAGGGCGGTTTCGGAAGAGCCTTCTCACCTGGTATGACGCCCATGCGCGCGATCTGCCCTGGCGCGCAAGCCAAATTGCACCACCACCGAAATTCAAAACCTTAGGAAATTCAAAACCCTAGGAAACCCAACATAGATGGCTTCTAAACATCGGACCGTCATACAAAAGAAACCAGAAAGAAAAAATGGCGGTACCTCTTGCAGTAAGGATTATATCCTTGATAAGGTAAGGAAATGCCCAAAGTGACCTCCAAGCTCCAGTTGACGGTGCCCAAGAAGATTGCCGACCAATACGGCATCCGCCCCGGCGACGAGTTGGAGTGGATCCCCGCGGGGGAAAGCATTCGCGTCGAGCTAGTCCGCCGCAAAGCCAAAGCGGGCCACGAACTGACCATGGAAGAGAAGCTCGCGCTGTTCGACGCCAACACGAAATGGTTGGATGAACTCCAGGCTGATCAATTGAAAGAGGCGAAGGCCAAAGGCATGCGCATTACCCGCCAAACCCGAGGCTGGACGCGTGAGGAGCTCTACGACGACGATCGAGGTTTGCCTCGTGGCTATCCTCGTTGACACGAATATCCTCGTCTATCGCTGCGACCCACGAGACCCTCGCAAGCGCAGTGCAGCGCGCGACATTTTGCGCCGTGGAGAGGAGTCCGGCGAGTTGCGCGTCCCGCATCAAGCATTGGTCGAATTCGTAAATTCCGTGACGAAACCCCGTGGCCGTACCCCACCCCTGATGACGATAGAAGACGCGACGCGCCAAGCGGAGCTGTTTATGGCGGAATTTCCCATCCTTTATCCGAACGATTACATCTTCCGCACTGCATTGCGCGGCATGGCGACCTACCGCCTCCCTTGGTTCGACGCACACCTCTGGGCCTACGCCGATCACTACGGTCTGCCCGAGATTCTTTCCGAAGATTTCCAGGACGGTCGGGTTTACGGCGCGGTGCGGATAAGAAATCCGTTTGTGGCTCTTGGCCTGTCGTAGTGTGTCAAGATATTCGGTCTTTGCGAATCTGATGGCAAATGTGCTCCGAAAAACCTACCCATTTCCGCTCTTCCGAAACCACAACCTTTCGCCAGCAACTGCTCGCCTGGTACGACGCGCACGCGCGCGATCTACCCTGGCGCGCAAGCCACGATCCCTACCGCGTGTGGTTGTCCGAAATCATGTTGCAGCAAACGCGCGTAGCAGCTGTGCTCGAGCACTACCACGAATTCCTTCGCCGTTTCCCTACGGTGAAAAAACTGGCAGCAGCGCGCGAGGCCAGCGTGCTCGCCGCGTGGAGCGGCTTGGGATACTACCGCCGCGCCCGTATGCTGCACGCCGCGGCGAAGGTCGTGGTTCGCGAACACGGTGGCAAGTTTCCCGAGACTGCGGAAGAATTGCGATCATTGCCGGGAATCGGACGCTATACCGCGGCGGCGATCGCCAGCATTGCATTTGATGAGCCAATTGCAGTCGTCGATGGCAACGTCGAACGCGTGCTGCAACGTGTCTCAGGCAAGCGGTTGGCAGGCGAAGAATTGTGGCGGGCTGCAACGCATCTGCTGGATACGAGGCGTCCCGGCGACTTCAATCAAGCCATGATGGAATTGGGCGCGACGGTTTGCACTCCGCGTGCGCCGTCTTGTTTGATGTGCCCCATCGTCGAATTGTGCGCCACCCGCGGAGAATTAGCGGCGGCGGCAAAGCCTGCGCCGCAAACGAAACGCGAAATTCATTACGCCCTCGATTTCCGCAACGGAGATCGCCGAGGCCGCGAGGTTTTTCTGGTGCAAAGGTCGCCGGACGTATCGCTCATGCCAGGAATGTGGGAACTGCCGGAACTCGAAACCTCGAACGGAGGCAATCCGTTGTTTTCGCTCCGCCATTCGATCACGGTGACAGACTACACCGTGCGAGTTTGGCGGAACACTTTACCAGCTCACGCCCCAGGGAAATGGATTCCAATGCAGCGCTTGCGCGAGGTCGCTCTCACCGGGTTAGCGAGAAAAATTCTTCGCAAGACAGAAACGCTTCAATCCGGCTAACGCCTTTTCAGCCTGCCGTTCCGTTGCGGCCATCAGATCTGCTCCGGCTCCTCCGGATCGGGTTCCCGCACCGGAGCGTCCGGATTCTCCGGAGGATTCGGTGGTTCTTTAATCGGCGGCGGCATCGGCTCGGCGGGCTTCCGAAGTTCGTAGGGAATCGCAAGGGGTGGTTCAGACTGCAATAAGATCGATGACGAATTCGGCATGCCACTCTGATGCCAGAACGTCTCGAATGGAAGCCGCCAGAGCAATGTGGGGACAGTCGCCCTCGGCCTAGGTTATCGCACAGCTATTTCGTCTCCTGCAGTCCGAGTCCGCAGTTATCAATCGAGGTGAGCCTGCAGTAAATGGGCCTGTGAATTGAAATCTCCACTAGCCTAATTCTCGCAAATGCATCCGGGCATAGAGGTGTCACAAGCCGCCATAATTCCGATCAACATTGCGCGCAGAAAAAGCATCCTAACGCCGATCCCGGACCTCGCTTCGGCAGGGTCCAGGTTTGGACTCCACGAAGACGAACAGTGTCAGCGGGTCGGCGGAGGGTATAAGGCGGTGACGTTCAGATTTTTACTGTTTCTCTGAATCGAGCCAACATTCTATCTACGCCGATCCTTGGGTCCATGCCCTTGGGGCAACAAATTGGCAGCATCCACTGTCATTCCGAACCGGGCGTGAGCCCGGTGAGGAACCTGCTTTTCGATCCTCCACCCCAATTGCGCCCTCGCCCCACCCAAAAGTAAAATCCTCCCCAGGGGCGCTCGGAGAAAGATCAAAGAAACACTATGAGGAAACTACTTGCACTGCTCGCAGTTTGCTTTCTGTTTAGCTTCCTAGCATTGGCCCAACATCGCGGTGAGGTCGGTGGCGGGGCCGCCCACATCCCCGCCCGCGGTCCCGAACCTGCGCGCGCACCTCATCCAGCCCCGGAAACTCCTCATTTCAACGATAAGGCTGGCCATCCCGACGCGCCGCACGTTCACTCCAACGGCAAATGGATCGGCCACGATACCGGCCATGACGACGTCCACTACCACCTCGACCATCCTTGGGAGCACGGTCACTTTACCGGCGGCTTCGGCCGTGGCCACGTCTGGCATCTCGCCGGAGGAGGCCCCAATCGTTTCTGGTTCGGCGGCTTCTACTTTAGCGTTGCTCCCTACGACATCGGCTTCTGCGACGACTGGCTTTGGGACAGCGACGATATCGTGATCTACGAAGACCCCGACCATGACGGCTGGTACCTCGCCTACAACGTTCGCCTCGGCACCTACGTCCACGTGATGTACATGGGAGCCTAACGGCGTTTTGTTGCGCAGGAGTTAACAAAGAAGGGTGCCCCATTTCTCACGCGGTTTTTTTTGCGCGGGAAATGGGGGTTAGCGGACAGTCGAGGAACTCACCGCTTCCAAAGGTCCAGCGTTCTGGGACGATACAACGGAAACATTCCCGACATTTCCCTGACTTTCCCAGCTTGCTCTGGACTAAGGTTGAGAAACTCGAAGCCGCAGAGTCTTCCGAGAATGCGTCGCACCACGGCCGCGGCAGCCGCACCTCCAACGGGCTCCAGCTCAACCGCGTCGCCTACCTTCAACCCGACGCCAACCGCGGCCGACATCCCACCCTCGCTGATTTCTATGCTCATCCCTCTCATCTCTGGCAGACCCTTGGATCGGACAGTAATCGGTGCGCTAAGCCGATACCGGGGAAACCTCCTCCGGTCCGCGATGACTAGCGGAACTTCTCTGGCAATAGTAGTTGTGCTCCTAGTCATAACCCCCCGTTCTGGATTCAATTTAGGCTCCCCTCTGTTTATGCGCTAGGAACGCTCGGTCCACTTTTCCGACGCAGCTCTCGAACGGCTTCAGGTATTGCTCATCGCCCGTCAGCATGTAGCCCCGCTGGCTGGCCTCCGCCTGGGTTATGTCCGTGAGAATTTGCTCAAGGCTCTCGATGACGAGGTGAGTATGCGCGACCCAGCCGCGATCTTCCTCCTCGCGGAGTGTGCTCCGAAAGGAAAGCACGCCGATGCTGAGGAGAATGACGAGTGCCGCCGCAGCTATGCTCTTGCTGGTAAGGCTCATGTGAGAGACGTAGAACTACGTCCATTAGTGCCATCGGACGGACGGGAAGCGCACTTTAGTCCTGCGTTTGCAAAGTTTTGAAAAGTTTTGAAAAGTTTTGTCATCGCACAGGGGTTCGCGGCGTATAATCCGGCGCAGCTAGGGTTCTGTACGGAAATGGCCGATACGCTAAGGGGCGTGGGCTATGGGACCGGAAGAGAAGGCTAGGCTTGGATTCCTGTACGAGGAGATGGACGCGATCCATCGTGCCAACGACTTGTACTGGAGGCTAGGGGCAGCCCAGACCCCTACAGCAAAGGCTGAATACCACTTGAGGAACGAGAGACTCGGGGAAATCAGAGCGGAGCTTGCCCAACTTCGGTCAGAGTTAAAGCTGTCCGAAGTTCTGCATAGGTAGCACTCAGAGTGTCCAAGACCGAAGAAAAGACAAAGCCGCTTGGGTCCCGAACCCTAGGCGGGGTGCCTGTGATCTATCAAGACGTTGTACCCGCGGGAGCAGCCCGGCTGATGGGCGGAGCGTAGCCGAGACTACCATGCGGGCGGTGGAAGTTGTAATGCTCCAGCCAGGGCGGGAGATGCCGATCACGTTCCTCGGAGTTGAGGTAATGGCGAACGTAGGCCCACTCGCGCAGGGCAGTTTGGATAAAGCGTTCGGCCTTGCCGTTGGTGCGCGGAGTGTAAGGGCGGGTGAAGCGGTGCTGGATGCCGAGTTGGAGGCAGGCGGCGCGGAACTGTCGGGAGCGATAGCAGGAGCCGTTGTCCGTGAGCAGGCGGCGGATGGGGATGCCGTGCTGGGCGAAGAAGGCGACGGCGGAGCGCAAGAAGGCGATCGCGGTTTCACTTTGCTGGTTGGGCAGCATGCGGGAGAAGGCGAGGCGGGAGTGATCGTCGATGGCGACGTGCAGAGCCTGCCAGCCGGCGAACTGCGGGCGGCCGCGGCGACGGCCGTCGCCCCGAATGGAGACCTGCTGATAGCGGGTCATGCCCTTGATATCGAGATGGAGCAGGTCGCCGGGAGCGGGATGCTCGTAGCGCACGACGGGCGGAGCGGGATGGAGATGACGCCAGCGGTTGAGATGAGCCCGCTGAAGAATACGGCTGATGGTCGCCGCACTGAGGCCTGTCGCCTGAGCGATCTGATAGGCGGGGACGCAACTGGCGACGGAGCGCAATGACTTGAGCGGTCCACTCCGACGAGGTTCGGCGCGGGCTATGCAGCGGCCGCGAGGAACGATCCCGCAAGCCAGGCAAGCCCAGGGTGCGGTAGCGGCTCCGCCACTTGGCGGCGGTTTTTCGGCTGACATTGAACGCGGCTGCAGCCGCGTTCAATGTCAGCCTCTCGATCATGATTTTCTTGGCTAAAGCCTCTCGACTACGAAAGGTAAGTCGGGCATTCTGGTGAAGGTCCATTTCATCTACTCCTTCGAAGCGGATTGGTCAGCACCATCAGCTTCTCCGGTTTGGAGCGAATGGACTATTCACTTGCTGGGAACAACGTGTTGAAAGATCACAGGTGCCCCATGTTTCGCGTTCTTTGCGAAACGTGGGATTCCACGGCGCCGCCCCTCCTAGGAGTTTTGAGAGCGAGCCGTCACTAGGCTAGATACGCCCTGCCAAACCTCAAACTTCGCTGCTATACTCGCGCCTTCGTCCTTAGCCTCGCGGGTTCCACCTCGATGTCTACTGTTGGGAAATCGATTCTTACCCTGGCTTCCACGCCGAAGGGCCACAACGACTCATCGACCCCGTGTGCATCCGTGAAAATCCGTGGCAACCCCTTCCTCTGCAACTTTTTTCACCCTCCCCTACTTGACTTCCAGTCAAATCCTTGTAATAACTATTCGGTCCTACAGGACGGGTCTGGGGGTGTGTTTGTTTGGCGGAAATTCGACTGCAAGAGGGTGAATCCCTCGAGAACGCATTACGGCGTTTCAAACGCAAGGTGCAACAGGAAGACATCATCAAGGAGGTTAAGCGCCACTCCTTCTATCTGAAGCCCGGCGAGAAAAAACGCGTAAAGGCCGCACTGGCGCGTAAGCGTGCTCGCAAAAAGGTTCGCAAAGAGCAGGATTGAAGAGGTTTTAAAAGTAGGCGTTTAAGGAGAAGTCTGACGCAGTAAAGGGTCGCCCCGTCCCGGGGTGGCCCTGCTCCATCTGGCCCCCACTAGGTTGAGCTGCAACAGGGATTTATTCACAACCACCGTTTCATCCGGCATGAGTTGCTAAAGCTGTATCCACGCGCCGTCCTAGGTGCGTGGCGGGCCGAGTCCAGGGGTAGTTTGAGGGGGGATTACAGAACTGTGTTTGCTCCACACTGCCGCTTTCCCCGCGGTAGCGGGTGCAAGCATGGGCATAAGGGAGCCATCCTCAATGGAATTTCAGGACAAGATGTTGAAGTGCATCGACTGCGGTGCCGACTTTGTGTTCACCGCCGGGGAACAACTGTTTTTTTATGACAAGCAATTCAAGAACGAACCCAAGCGCTGCAAGGCTTGTAAATCGAGGCGCGTGGCAGTGCTCGCCACCCCAACTTCGCACGGCAATGGACAACACCACGCTCGCGTAGAAACCCGTGCAGTCTGCTCTCAGTGCGGCAAGGAGACCACCGTTCCCTTCCGGCCCACTCAAGGCCGTCCTATCTTCTGCCGCGAATGTTTCACGCAGAGAAAGACCGCCGCCACTGCGTGACGGCTCCGGGCTTCTCCGCCTTGGCGCGAGACTCCCGCTCTTGAGGTGGAGTGTGCTCGCAGGCATCGTAGTGCGCAAGAATCTGATGCCTGCGTTACTATGATTCGGTGGCCACCTATCACGTAGAAAACTTCGGATGCCGGGCCACGCAGGCTGACGGTGCCGCTCTCGAACGTCAGTTCGAGGCTCGGGGCCTCAATCGCGCCGCCGCCGCACAAGCCGACCTCGTCATCTTGAATTCGTGTACGGTTACCGCCGCCGCCGATCAAGACGCACGAGCTGCCATTCGGCGCGTGCAGCGCCAAAACCCGCTTGCCAAAATTATCGTCACCGGATGCTACGCCCAACGCGCTCCCGAAGAGATCGCGGCCCTGCCGGGCGTCACAGCTGTGATCGGCAATTCCCACAAGCATCAACTTGCCGAATTATCGTTACCAATGCTTGCCGAACCAATGCGTTCCGAGGGCGGGCCTGATTTTGGGTGGCGCAGCGCTTCCAGCGCTGCGATTGACGCCTCCAAATCATTCGCGGCTTTAGCCGCTGAGGTCGATGGCGAGACCGCTTCACCAACCTTTGTGCCTTTGAACGCTCTTACCAAGAACCGAGAACTGAGAACTGAGAACCGGGTTTTTGTTTCTGACATCTTCGCCCACACCGAACTTCTCGCTGCACCCGTCTTTGAGTCCGCAAACTCCAACTCCGCAGAAAATTCCAGAACTCGCCCCAACCTTAAAGTTCAGGACGGCTGCGACAACCGCTGCTCTTTCTGCGTCATCCCCAGCGTCCGCGGCCACAGCCGCTCGCTACCCTTATCGCAGGTAATTTGCGAAGTGAACGCGCTCGTGGAATCAGGCTATCGCGAAGTCGTGATCAGCGGCATCAACCTCGGCCGCTGGGGACGAGATCTAACCCTTGGACCTCAGGCTCCGGACTTTGTTTCTCTCCTGCGCTCCATCCTGCAAGAGACAAAACTTGAAAAACTCCGCATCTCCTCAGTCGAGCCCATGGACTGGACGCGCGATCTCGTCGCGCTCGTGGCCTCGTCGCCCCGCATTGCCAAGCATGCACACGTGCCTCTGCAATCCGGCAGTGACGTTGTGCTACGCCGCATGCATCGCAAATATCGTCCCTGGCATTATCGCGAGAAGATCGAACAAATCCGCGCCGCCATGCCGACCGCCGCCATCGGGGCAGACGTCATGGTGGGATTCCCCGGCGAAACCGATGACGAATTCGAAGCGACCCGACGCCTCATAGAGGATCTTCCATTTACCTATCTGCACGTCTTTACATACTCCGCGCGTCCCGGGACCCCAGCCGCAGCTATGTCTCATCAAGTCCCCGTTCACATCGCCCGCGCACGCAACAAAGCCTTGCGTGATCTCGCTGCCGATAAAAAACTCGCTTTCATGAATTCTTTTATTGGTAAGCCACTGGAGGCAATCACGCTCAATGTTACCCACAACAGGGGACGAGACGAGTTCACCGAAGCCCTCACCGATAATTACCTGAAGCTATACATCTCTGGCGCGCACAAACCGAACCGCTGGATCACCGCGCCAATCACGGGAGTAGAGGCTGACACGCTTATGTCGAGGCTCGTGTAGAACGGGCACTCGGTAGTGGGTCAGTTTGAAAAGCAGCGTGCACTTCTCCCGTCGGCGTCATCCTGAGCGTAGCCGCTTTCAGCGGAGCGAAGAGCCTGCCCTGAGCGAAGTCGAAGGGATCTCCCGCTTGACCCGCCGGCGCGTACGCCAAATTGCACCACCACCGAAATTCAAAACCTTAGGAAATTCAAAACCTTAGGAAATTCAAAACCTTAGGAAATTCAAAACCTTAGGAAATTCAAAACCTTAGGAAATTCAAAACCTTAGGAAATTCAAAACCTTAGGAAATTCAAAACCTTAGGAAATTCAACATAGATGGCTTCTAGACGAAAAACATCGGACCATGAACCACTACAAAAGAACACCAGAAAGACCTCCTGCCCGTTGCCTTTGATGTCGCTTGTTGCCGGCTTCAACCTGACCTACTCCACCGCTTCCTCCCACCCTACTGTCCGCCGCTCCCGGCTACTTTTGTGCGCCAGCATCACAGCCCGCATCGTCAGCAGCGCCTGCTGCGGCGTAACCTCCAGGGGAACCTTCTTCTCAATCGCGTCCCGCACATTGGCGTAAAATCCGCGATAGTCTCCACGCTCCGTCTTCACCTTCACACTCGGTTCGCCCACGCGGCTCAGCGTACCCCACAGTTGTTCCGATTCTTCTCCCCAATCCGCGCCCCAGTCCAAGCCGTCGGGACAATTTTCTCCGCGCAATCTCGCCTCTTGCGGATCCATTCCATACTTCACGAACGATCCTTTCGTACCGTGAATCAGAAAGTGCGCCCCCGGTTCGAACGCGATGATCCTTGCCCGCCCCATCGCCCGCAGACCCCCTTGCGACATCGGATACTCCAGGCAAACGTCAAACGAATCGTCCACCCGCGAGGTTTGCCGCTCGCAGAAAGCCGATGCCGTAATCGCCTTCGGCTCACCAAACAATACCAACGCTTGATCGATCACGTGCGGACCCAAATCGAACAAGACCCCGGCCCCCGGTTGATCCGCTCGCTCTCTCCACGCATTCGCCTTCGGCTCCGGGCGAAAGCGGTCGTAACGACACTCATACTCCACCACCGTTCCCAGTTCCCCTGACTCCACGATCTTCTTGATGGTCTGAAAATCCCCATCCCAGCGCCGCTCCTGATACACCGTGATCAATCGGCCGCGATCTCCTGCCAGCTTCACCAGTTCCTCAGCCTCGGCAAGCGTAGGGGCGAACGGCTTATCCACCACAACATCACGCCCCGCCAGCAGGCAAGCCTTCGCCAGTTCGAAATGCGAATCATTCGGCGTCGCCACTACACAGAGCTGGATGCTCTTATCCGACAGCAACTCCTCCAGCGTGCGCGCGACACGCACTTCAGGATATTTTTCCTGTGCCCGCGTTCCCCGGCGCTCCAGGATGCATGCGATTTCCATACCGGGCACACCTCGAATCACCGGCGCATGAAACGCCTGCCCCGCCATTCCAAACCCAATCAGTCCCACTCGCACCATGCAAGCTCCTATCGCGACGCCGTTAACACTGGTTCCCGTAACTCACCCGCCGTCATCCCTAGCGATCCCTTCACCCGCCGCACAAACTTCAACCCCGACCAAATCTCAGTCACCGCGCAGACTTTAACGTCCACCAGTCCCGCATCAAGCCCAATTCCGCGTACAACGTTCTCATCCACATCGGTCATCACGCCCGAACTCTTCTTCGGCCAGCTCACCCACAACATTCCCGCCGGTGCCAGCAACTTCGCGATTCGCGAAAACTCCTTCCTCAGCTCCGCGCGAGACTTGGTAAACAACATCGCAAAATCCAGAGAATCTCCGTGCTTCACGGCCGTGCAATCGGCCTGCGCTGGCTGCAACTCCGCGCGCACTTCTTCCGGGGCGTCCGTCAGTTGCACGCGAAACCCACTCTTAATCCCCAATTTTTTCGGAAGAGGTGTCCCCGAATATCCCGGCATTCTTGTCGCTCGTGCGAAGGACGACTTACCGATTTTAAGCCAGAAGAAGGAGCCTGGAATCCGACTTACTGCACCGGCGCATAATATCCACGCCGCGCTCTCACCCGGAAATTCTTGCGGTCGCTCGCCACGATCTCAATCGTGCGAAAGTGTCCGTCCGCCTTGAAGTCTGCCGGCTTGTAGGAAACCGCATACTGGCTGCGCAACTCCTCCTGGATCTCGGCAAAAGCATTCGCCACGTCGCGAATCTGAAACGGAAAAAACGCGCGCCCGCCCGTCGCATCCGCGATCCGTTCCATTACCTTGTCGCCCGCCCCTTTGGTTCCGCTCACATTCGTGCTGATCGTAAACACGATCGCCTCCGCGCGCTGCGCCATCTCAATCGCTTCCTCGCGAGTCACGTGGCTCAGATTATCTTCCCCATCGCTCAGCAGGATAATGGCTCGGCGCATTGCCCCGGCATGCCCCTGCTTCAGCAACTTGTCCCGGCACGCATAATAGAGGGCATCGTATAGTGCCGTTCCCCCTCCCGGCCGCAACTCGCGCACCCCGTGCGCCAACGCTTCCGTGTTGTCGGTAAAGTCCTGGGTGACTTCCGGGGTCGCGTCGAATCCCACGACCATCGCATTGTCATAGCCCTTGCGCACCGTCTGATTCAGAAATTCGATTGCCGACTCCTGCTCGAACTTGAAGCGGTCGCGCACCGAGTTGCTGGCGTCGATCAGCAGCGCCACCTGCAGAGGCAAATTGGTCTCGGCGTGAAAACTCCTGATCTCGACTGCTGGCTTGCTGTCGTCCACTATGTGAAAGTCTTCCTGCTTCAGGCCCGTAACCCGCTTGCCCCGCTTATCCGTCACCGTGAACACCACGTTCACTTCGTTGATGCCCACACGAATGCGTGGAATATCTCCTGTGTTTCCGTCCGTGTCGTTGGATTTCGAATCTCCAGATTTCGGATCGCTCGATTTCGAATCGTCGGGCTTCTGCTTAGCTTTCTGATCGCCGGGTCCTTGGCCCGCTGACGCCGACGGAGGCTGAGTCGTTGACTGAGCAGCCGGCGCAGGACTCGTTTGCGCTCCCGCGATCCCACACAATCCCGCCGATAGCAGCACGCCAGCTGCCCAAACCGCCAAATATCCAACAAAAATGTTTTTCGTACGAATGCCCCTCATTACAGTTGCATTATAGCCGTAACCCCGGAACGCAATCTCAGCCTCAAGCGGCGGACGACTATTCTTCCAATCTCTTCAAGAACTCGTGCAACTCCTCCGGCAATTCACTCTTCAGCGCAGTCACCTCGCTCGTCCGCGGATGTTGAAACTCCAACTCCGCCGCGTGCAGAAAGTTCCGCGGCAAGCTAATCACTATCTCGTTCGCGGCTGCGCCATCCTTCTCGCGCTGGTTGTGAGAGAGCTTGCCCTGAGTCTGTCCGATGGTCAGGGCATTTGACTTCCCTCGCATCTCCCGTGGCGCACCATACAGCGTATCTCCCACCACAGGATGCCCCATCGCCGCCATATGCACACGAATCTGGTGCGTCCGCCCCGTATCGATCTTCACATCGAGCAAAGTAAATTTTCCAAACTTAGTATCCAACCGTCGCACGACGCGGTAATGCGTCACCGCAGATCGCCCGCCTTCCAGCCGTGTCGTCATTCGCGTGCGTCGCACCGGATCGCGGCTGATGCTCTGAGTGATCGTCCCCGAATCTTTCTTCACCCACGCGTGCACCAGCGTGACATATTTCTTCTTCACCTCGCGCGCCGCAAACGCCGCGCCCAGCCGGCGATGCGCCTCATCGTTTTTTGCGACAATAATCAACCCACTCGTTTCCTTATCCAGACGATGCACAATCCCCGGCCGCAACTCCCCGCCCACTCCCGACAGTTTCTCTAGATGATGGAGCAGCGCATTCACCAGCGTTCCGCGGTTGCGCGCATCGTCGGTGGCCCCCGCTCCCGCGTGCACCATCATCCCCGCAGCCTTGTTGATCACCGCGAGATCGTCGTCCTCATAAACAATCTCGAGCGGAATATCTTCTGCAACAGCCTTAATTGGCGCCCGCTCCGCCTCACCCAAAATTTTCACGGTCTCCCCGCCGCGCAGCTTCAGCGAAGCCTTCGCTGCCGCATCATTCACCAGAACTTTCTCTTCGGTGATAAGCTGCTGCACCCGCGCCCGGCTGACGGAGTCGATCCGGGAGGCGAGGAACTGATCGAGACGCTGACCAGCGTCTTCAAGCGCAACCAAGATCGCAGTGGGATAGGTCTCCGCCATTCGCAAAGAAGGATACTAGAAGCTATCTCATAAATGGTTTCGGGAAGGGCACAACATCAGTCGTGCCGCCCAGAGCTAGGAAAGACACGGGCTTTAGCCCCTGAGGGAGCCGGCTATGTACTTCCCCAGTTTATTATGAGATGGCTTCTAGATATAACGCCGGACAGTCGCCTTGGATTAGGACTGACCCTTTCTGCCTCATCAGATATCGTCCAAGCCACTGCCGAAATTCTCAAACCCCTACAATATTCCCATCCCCCGTTCGTCTAGCTGTATAGATGAACGACGCGGCGAGTCTGAGTCGAACACGTTTGGATCGAATGACTCTCGAACAGGACCAGCGGATCTCCGATGTGGTCACGCGAGAACAATCCCGCCTGCGCAACTTCATCCGCAGGCGCGTACCCGACCCGCTCGACGCCGACGACATTCTGCAGGATGTTTTCTACGAACTGGTTGAGGCGAACCGCCTGCTGATGCCGATCGAGCACGTGACCGGTTGGCTGTTTCGCGTGGCGCGCAATCGCATCACCGACCTTTTCCGTAAAAAGAGGCCGGAGAGATTTGCTGACGCTGACGTGGAGGACGAAGACGGAGCGATGCTGCACATCGAAGACCTGCTGCCTTCACCGGACGCCGGTCCTGACGCGCTCTACGCCCGCAGCGTATTGCTCGATGAACTGGAGTCAGCACTCGACGAATTGCCCGAAGAACAGCGCGAAGTATTTATTGCGCACGAAATGGAAGGCCGCAGCTTCAAGGAACTCGCCGCCGAAACCGGAGTGAACCTCAACACATTGCTCTCGCGTAAGCGCTATGCAGTGCTGCATCTGCGCGAGCGGCTGCAGAACATCTACGACGAATTTACGAAAGCATGAGGAATTGAACATGAGAAGAAAATGGAAAATGATTTTCATTGCTCCAGCGGCGATTCTGGCGATTGCGCTATTTATCTTTATCGGCGGCGAAGTGGTGATGCGCCTGTGGAACTGGCTGCTGCCGCCGCTTTTCGGCTGGCATCAAATTGCATTCTGGCAGGCGGTTGGGCTCCTGGCCCTGTGCCGCATCCTCTTCGGCTCGCATGGATGGCGCGGTCCCGGCCGCTCCAATTTCCGCCGCCGCATGTCCGAACGCTGGGAACAGATGACACCCGAGGAGCGCGAGAAATTTCGCCAGGGCATGCGGGGGCGATGCGGACCTTTCGAACCGCCAACTTCAGAGCCTAAACCGTCAATCTAGGCGGAAAACGGGTAGTGGGTTAGTTTGAAGAAGCAGAGTACACTTCTCCCGTCGGCGTCATCCTGAGCGTAGCCGCTTTTCAGGCGGAGCGAAGGATCTCTCGCTTGCGCGTCAGATTGCACCACCACCAAAATTCAAAACCTTAGGAAATTCAAAACCTTAGGAAATTCAAAACCTTAGGAAATTCAAAACCTTAGGAAACCCGACAGTATCGGAAAGGGGGCAACCTGGAAGAGCGGCCCATAAGAGCCTGCCCTGAGCTTGCGAAGGGGCCGCGTAAGTTCAACCGATCCGTCGGGGCTTTACCCCCGCCTCACTCCACAACGTTCCGCGAGATTACTTGCCGGTACCACTCAGCGCTCAACTTCGGCGTTCGCGCCTGAGTTTTGTAGTCGACATAGTGCAGGCCGAATCGCTTGCTGTAGCCGTCGGCCCACTCGAAATTATCCAGCAAACTCCACAGAAAATAGCCCTGGACCGGATACCCTTCCACTACCGCACGATGCAGGTGGGTAAGATGATTGCGCAAATACATCACGCGGTCGATGTCTTCAATCCTCCCGTTCCCGTCGATGACGTCATCAGAAGAGCAGCCGTTCTCCGTGATGTAAACCGCTTTCGGTTTCCAAATATCGCTGACGTTCCGCACCGTCCAGTAAATCACTTCCGGTCCGATAAAAAGCCAGTCCGAAGCCATCCGTGGAAAAGAAGTTGGGCGCTTCTCCACCACGTAGCCCGCAGGGGAAGCATCGGCGCGCACATATTCCGGCGTATATACGTTCAAGCCAACGAAATCGAGCGGACTGCCCACGATCTTCATGTCGCCGGCCTCCACCTTGGGGGCGTTCACGCCCTCCCGCTGCAAATAGCCGTCGGTGTATTTGCCTTCCATCACCGCCGTTAGAAACGGCGCATTTTCCTCGCGAGTTGCCTTATGCGCCGCCTCGATCTGTACGGCGTCTTCAATCACGGGGACGTAAACGTTGGTGTTCTCCGCCAGTCCAACCTGCGTTCCGCTCTTCGCATTCGCCCGAATCGCTTGCACGCCCAGGCCGTGCGCCAACACCGCATGGTGGCGAATCTGATTCACTTGGGCATTCGGCAGCTTCATTCCCGGCGCGAATTTCCCGGTTTTATAGCTCAGGTCGGTGAAGCATGTAAATTCGTTAATGGTAAAAAAGTGGTTCACGCGGTCTGAAAGCCGCTTGGACATATAGCCGGCATAATCCGCGAACGCTTTCGCAGTGTCGCGCGATTGCCAACCGCCGGGCAAAGCCTGCGGCAAATCCCAGTGGAAGAGCGTGACATAGGGAGCGATATCGTTCTTAAGCAACTCATCCAGCACGCGATCGTAATACGCGAGGCCCTTCTCGTTCACCTGCCCCGTCCCATCCGGAAAAACGCGTGACCACGAAATCGAAAATCGGTAGCACTTCACGCCCAGACTCTTCAGCAGCTTCACGTCCTCTTTATAGCGGTGATAGGAATCGTCCGCGACATCGCCGGTTTGTCCCTCAAATGTTTTTCCCGGCGTGTGCGAAAAAGTGTCCCACACCGACGGCTTCCGTCCATCTTCATTCGCTGCGCCTTCAATCTGATACGCGGCGGTAGCGCAACCCCAAAGAAAATTTGCTGGGAATCGCAAGGACAACGGCGTTGGCATTGTTGCAAATGCGGCTTTCGGGAACGCGGTAGTGGCGAAGGCAGCCGCAGCTGTGCCCGCCAAAGTCTTGCCGAATCGGCGACGCGTGATTGTTTTCATGGCCCAACAAGGTTACCACCGGAGCAGCCAATGTGGCTTGACGGGGTGCAGAATTCTGCACATTGACAGCTCCTGGGCGCCGTGGGAGCATTCGCAAATCAAGGAGTCTGCCGCATGCCGAAATCCTTTACGTCCACGATTATCACCACTCTCGCCGCCGCAGCGTTCACCTCATCGGCAATGGCAGCGTCGGCGAATCCGAAGACCAACGCCGCTGAGTTTATCGAGGCGCCGCAATATTCGATCTCTTCGGATGTCTACTCAGTGGCCGCCGCAGATTTCAACGGTGATGGCAGGGCGGACCTGGTTGTGTCGACTTCGAACGACACTGCTGCAGTGCTGCTGGCAAAGGCCGGCGGCACTTTCAGCGCTCCGAAGTTTTATGCATGCGGAGTTAGTCCATATGCTGTCGCCGTCGGTGACCTTAATGGTGATGGCAAGCTGGATTTCGTTGTCGTGAATTTCGATGCGGGCACGGTAAGCGTTCTGCTTGGCAACGGTGACGGCACTTTTCTGCCTGCAATTTCTTCTACCGCCGGTTCTGGTGCGAATGGGCTCGCAATCGGCGATTTCAACGGTGACGGCAAGCCCGACTTGGCGGTCGTAAATGAAACCAGCGCCACTGTCAGCATATTGATTGGCAAGGGTGACGGTACCTTTAACGCACCTGTATCGTATGCCACCGGAAGTGAGCCGTGGGCGGTTGCCGTCGGCGACTTTAATCACGACGGCAACCTGGACCTGGCCGTGGCAAACTTCGGCTCCGCCACCGTAAGCCTATTGCTCGGCAACGGCAATGGCACCTTCCAACCGCATATCGATTACGCAGCCGGCGACGATCCCGACTCCTTAGCCGTCGGTGATTTTAACGGCGACGGCAATCTTGATCTCGCGGTGGCAAATTTCGGCGGAGTTTCCGTGAGCGTCCTGCTAGGCAATGGCGCCGGCTCGTTCCAGACGCCGGTAGACTATCCCCTTGGCGCGTGGGTGGGCGGAATGTCAGTAGCTGTCGCAGATTTCAATGGCGACGGTAAACAGGATCTCGCGGTCGTGCACTCCGGCAGCGAATCCGTGGACGTGCTGTTAGGAGTCGGTGACGGATCCTTTGGTGCGCACACCGACTACAGTGTGGGAAATAACCCGGCCTGGGTCGCGGTCGGAGATTTCAACGCCGATGGCAAGCTCGACTTGGCGGTGGCGAATTTCGACAGCGCATCGGTCTCCGTTTTGTCAGGCAATGGCGACGGAACTTTTCAAGCCGCTCCCAGCGTCGAAGTCGGCCAAGTTCCCTCCGCCGTAGTGGTAGCGGACTTCAACGAAGACGGCAAGCCGGATGTCGCCACAGCAAACTTCCTGGGTGGTGGCGCGTCGATAGGTTCAGTTGCGGTTTTATTGGGCAACGGAAATGGCCAGTTCCAACCTGCAGCTTTCTACGGCCAGGGCTCGCACGCCTCTTCCCTCGCCACGGGAGATTTCAACGGCGACGGCCACGTCAACCTCGCAGTCGCAAATGGTTACAACAATACGGTGAGTGTGTTGCTGGGTAACGGACATGGTCAGTTCCCCACCCAGAAGAATTTCGCCACTGGAACCGACCCGTCGTGGGTCGCGGTCGGAGATTTTAACGGCGACGGCAAGCCCGATTTGGCGATAACAAATAGCTCCGATAACACCGTAAGTGTGCTGATCGGGAACGGGAAGGGCAGTTTCAAGGCACACGTCGATTACCGCGTAGGGACAAATCCCTCCTGCGTTGTGGCCGGCGATTTTAACGGGGACGGAAAGCTAGATTTAGCCGTGGCGAACTATAACGACGGCACGGTCAGCGTGCTGCTGGGCAATGGAGACGGCACCTTCCAGCCTCATGTTGACTACGCGACAGGCCGCGGCCCGGATGCATTAGTGGCTGCGGATTTCAATGGCGACGGTAAGCTCGATCTCGCAACCGCAAATTATTCTGCCGACAGCGTGAGCGTATTGTCAGGTAATGGAGACGGATCGTTTCAGCCGCATAGGAACTTCGGCGCTGGAAGCACTCCCAAGTCGCTGGTTGCGGCTGACTTCAACGGCGACGGCAAGTTGGACCTGGCGGTCACAAATCACAACAACGACACAGCCAGCGTGCTCCTAGGAAATGGCGACGGGACCTTAAACGCCCCGGTGGCATATGAAGTAGCGTCGAATCCGTCTGCTGTAGCAGTCGGAGACTTCAATCATGATGGCTTCCCCGACCTGGCTGTGACGAATCACTACAGCGGCAATGTCGACATCTTATTGAATACCGGGAAATAGAAAGTCTGAACGGCGGAAAGTGGAATCTGCCCGGGCCTGAACCAGCGTCGAAATCTACCGCGCCGCGCCAACCGCTGGCGTCGAGACTGCTTTCGCCCCCGGCCGCAGCCACCAGATGATCCCGCCGGCGGCCACTAATCCCAACGCGATTAATTGCGTCCCCGACATGGTTCCGCCAAATACCGATCCTCGCCCCGGATCGTCTCGCAGGAATTCCAGAAAGAACCGAGCCACTCCATAGATAAACAGGAACGCGCCGAAAACCTGACCCTCGAACTTTCTGCGCTTCAGCAGCCACATTAAGAAAAAGAAATTCGCCAGTTCCACCGCCGCTTCGAATAATTGCGTTGGCTCCAGCGGCACGTTCAGCGGAGTTCCCGTGATCTGATTCGCCAGCGGATTGCGAAACACTACGCCCCAGAAGTGGTGCGTCTCTTTTCCGTAGCAGCATCCCGCGGCAAAGCATCCCACGCGTCCAATCGCGTGTCCCAGCGCCAGGCCGGGAGAAAATGCATCGCAGGTTCCAAGCGCGGGCATGTGATGCCTGCGCACATACCACGCCGCCGCCACAAACGCGGCCAGCAATCCGCCCGAAAAAACTCCGCCCGCCTGCAGCGTAGTAATACTGAAAATCTCTGACGGATGCGCCGAATAGTAACTCCACTCGTTTACAACATAGAGCACCTTCGCGCCAACAATCCCGCAGAGCACTACCAGAATCCCCAGGTTCCACGCCTTCTCGCCATCAATTCCCAGCCGCTCGGAATTGCGCACACTGATGTACAACCCGATCAGCACCCCCAGGGAAACCAGGAAGCCATAAGTCGGCAGGAAGAATCGCCCGAAATGCACTAATTGCGGATACACAGTTATGTTGGATGCAGAAAATCAGGATTTCGCTACTTCGATCAGTGTAGCAGGAAGCACTCAAACCATAGATTGATTCGGAAAGGCACGACGTTCACAGACTGCGGAAAAACTAGAAAATCGGGAAGGGCACGACGTTCAGTCGTGCCGCCCGGAGCCAACAAAGACGAGGGCTTTAGCCCCTGCGGGACCTCGATCTGCTGCTCCGTATCTTTGATCTTTATAAGATGGCCACCGCCCTTACGGATTCACCGACAAGCTTACTTTCTGCCGAAACACCACGCGATCCTGTCCATTCAGATCCAGCCGCACATAATACAAATAAGGATGATCGCCGATCATCGAGAAATTCAAGTCTGGTGCGCTCGGGTCGATCAAGGAAAAGTAAGCGTACAGCCAGTTTCCCGGCGGATCGTTGGCCTCGATCTGGGCTAAGGTCGCTACAAGTAACGGCCGAGTCCAGTGAACCAGGTCGGTCGAAGTAGCAAAGTACAACCCCGGAGGCCCGAGTTCAGTGTCAAAGTAATCCCACAAGACCGCGACCACCACATTCGCGGGCTGATAAATATAAATGCCGTTTACGAATGCCATGTCGGGCACGGAAGTATAGACATGCTCCAGCGGATTTTGCACCGGACCCATATAAGGATCGACGAACGAAACAGAAAAATCGCTGCCGCTCCAGCCGCGCCAGGATGCCGGATCGAAAACGTTTTTTGTGCGAATCGGTGCGCCACCGCTGGTCAAACACGGGTTTGCGCCGGATTGTCCAGTGCAGTTCGGAGGCCATGTCCAAGAAGTAGCCACGGCGTAATACCAGCCGCCCCAATCGATCACATTGGTATCGACACTGTAGCCCGCCGGCCCATCGTCAATCACATATTGATAAGGAATTCCAACCAGGAAGTTTGCCGGTGCCTTGAAAGCCTCGAATGTATAGCCGCCATCCGTCGAAAGATGATAAGTGTCTGAGTCGTACTCGCACTCATTGATATTCTGAGAATCGCATTCGCCGGGGTGCGCCCAGCCGTGATATTCCGTGTGCGTCAGAGCAGCGATCGTGAGGCCGTCGATTGTATAAAAAGAATCGAGCCACGTCTGATCGTTGTAGTGAGCCGGATTCGGATCGTTCGCCGAACGGTGAGCCACTTCGCAGCTGTGTTTAAGATCGTCAAGATCCGGGCCAAGGCTCTGGAACATGTCAGAACTCGCCGTGACGAAGTGGACCGTCCCTGTGTAATCGCGGAAAGCTCGTGCCATCGCATCCGGAATGTCGTCAAAAGTGCAGGAATCGCGAGGCGTTTCGAAAACTGCAGTGCGTGAGCCCTCCAGAACGCCACCGACCCTGGGAATGTTCCCGGCCTCTTGGTCATTGGCGCCGGGCGCGCTCTGCGCCACTGCACCCGCCATCATGGCGAAGCCACACAGAATGGGAATCAGGCATCTCATGGAAGCGTCCGTCCCTCGCTATTGAATTTGAGTTCACCTGCTTGGGGTTACTCGCTTGCTTGAACCCAGGCTTGTTCGAATCCACTCGGAGGGAAGATCTTAATTTACGGGAAATTTATTTAGAGAAGTTCCATTCGAGGAGACCGCAGCGAACGCGCGCACTAACTCGAAGAAGAAAATCAAGCCGACCCACTGTGCCGTGTGACGGGCCGAGAATGAACCGTCAGGTAGACGTTGGGAACCCGCCGAGACCCTTTAGGCATCTCCGCATGGCGGAGCGTCGCACACCGGATCCTAGTTCGAGTCGAGCTCCCGTTCATTCAGCATTGGTTCAAAAATCGGTTACCGCCATCACCAACCCCGCAGGCCGGCTTTCATCTGTGATGCTAGGAGAATCCCCCGTGACTTAGCAAGAGGGGACTCTCAAATAGTTGGCAGGTCACTTGCATCCAAAGTAATGCCGCCGCCCGATTCGGACCTTGCTTTCGTGGTCCATCTTGATTTTCTATGGAGGATTGTTTCTTGTGACAGCACGACGCCGGTCAGCGTCAGGAAGAAAAGCCAGAAGGGAAGGAAGTGGATCGCAGCCGGTTGAGCCTTACCCGGCCTTGCGTTTCTCGTCCAATACTTCATCCAGCGCATCTGCTAATAGATGCGCCCGCTTCTGGTAATCGGTTGCCCCAGTCTCCTGTTTTCTCTTCAGTAGATGGTATTCGTCGGCAATGTTCAGCGCCGCCAGCACCGCCAGACGCACCGTATCGATCGTATTCGTCGCTTCGGCCACGGCCCGCATCTTTGCATCCACGTACTCGGCCAGCTTCAAGATATATTCTGGATCCGACCCACGCAGGTTGTACGCCTGATCGAATATCTCCACGCGCACGCTTGCGTTCTGCGCGTCCTTCAACGTGGAATCTTTAGCCGCCGTAGCCATAATTGTCCTTTGAATTCACCCCGACACATGTCATTCCGAACTGAAACTTGTCATTCCGAGCGAAGTCGAGGAACCTGCTTTCGTGTCCATCTACTCCACCCTCATCGTCCATCTAAAACGCTGACATCGGCGAAGCCCCACGCCTACTCCACTAACTCGCCCGCTCCTCTGTGATCGACTCAATCTGCTGCAGCATTTTCTCCACCCGTCCGCGAATCTCTTCCCGCTCTTTGCGTAGTTGCACCGCTTCCCGCCGCAACACGACTAACTGCTCGTCCCGTTCCTCCAGTTGCTGCCGCAAGCGCTGGGCATCGCGTTCCGCCCCGGTTTGCGCCTCACGCGCCGCTTTGTACAACTCAATGGTGCGGTAAATTTTCTCTTCCAGCATCTGAAAATCGTCTACCGGAACCCGATCTGCCACCTGCTCTACCGCATTCAAAGCCATGATTGCACTTTCCCTGTTAGGATTTCGAACGTTATCGAAGTATACTCCACCCTCCTGTGGACGATCATCGATTGTCTGCGCGAAATTGGCGATATAATTCCGCTATGAAACCGATTGCACATTCCCTCATCGGCCTCGCCGTCGTTTTATCCCTAGCAGTTCTACCCTGCGCCGCCAAAACCAAAGTTGAACTCAAGGATTCTCAGGGGAAAGACGTCGGCGCCGTCACTCTGTCGCCAAAAGGCGCAGGTGTCGCGCTCAAGCTGCAACTGCACGATCTTCCCTTCGGCGAGCACGCCATCCACTTTCATCAGAACCCAAAGTGCGACGCTCCCGATTTCAAGTCGGCCGGTCCGCACTTCAATCCCGATAGCAAAAAGCATGGACTTGAAAATTCCGAAGGCCACCACGCCGGTGACATGCTGAACTTCACCGTCGATGCGAAAGGAAAAGCGAATGTCAGCGTCGAGGACAAAGACGTGACCCTTAGCGACGGCCCTCACTCGCTCTTCACCAACGGAGGCACCGCAATCGTCATTCACGCCAAAGCTGACGACATGAAAACCGATCCCTCCGGAAACTCCGGCGACCGCATCGCCTGCGGCGTAGTAACGAAGTAGTCGATTGAGGAATGCAAACAGAATACTAATTACGATTTTATGTAGGGACAGCCGCCCTCGGCTGTCCACCGAGCGCAGCGAGGTAAGTTGTGACTGCTGGCGCGCTTGGCTTTCTATTGCATTCGCACTCGCACTCGGTAGAGCAGCGCTTCAGCGCCGCGTTTAAATGATCCAGCCACAGAAGACGAAATCAGACTAGAAGCTATCTCATAAATCGGTTTTGGGAAGGGCACGGCTTCAGCCGTGCCACCCAGAGCCAAGAATGACGTGGGCTTTAGAGACTGCGTGAGAACTGGCCCTTAACAATTTGGGTGGTGGGACGCCGCACTGATTTCAGCCGCGAAGCGGCGTCAGAACGCAGCCCACGGCGCAAGCCGTGGGTAGGAAAGTGTGGAAGAAAACAAGCCCCCAGAGGGGCGAAAGAGTAAGAAAACCAAGACTAGGAAAAACCAAGACTAGGAAAAACCAAGACGAAAGGCCATCTAATAGGAAGGGTACCGATTTATGGAACGCAGGAAAACCGACGAATTCTTCTGCGGCCTAAGCCCGCTGCACTCCACCAAGCTTCTTCAATGCTCCAACAATCTCTCCCGACCACTGGGCAATCTGATCGTCGCGAAGCGTCGCTTCCTCCGACTGCAGTCGAGCGCGCAAGAGAATCGAATACTTCCCCTTCTCAATCGCCCCGCCACGAAAAATCTCCACTGGAGCGAACGCTCGCAGCGCGCTCAACCGCAGCCCAACCACCGCGTGCCGCATCGCCTCAAACTCAACCTCATCCCCAAACACAAACGAAAAATCTCGCTCCACCGCCGGATATTTCGTCAGCGGAGCAAACCGAACCTCCCGCAAGCCGATCGCGTGCAGCCTTTCCAGATCGATCTCCGCCAGAAAAACATCCTGCCGCAGTTTCCGCTCCGCCTTCACGCTCTCCGCGACCTGCCCAAACTGCGCCACCACCGCACCATCCATCAACACCCGCGCCGATCGTCCGGGATGAAAATACTCCGCCGTCTGCCGGTCGAAGCTCAGCTCATCGCATGCAAACGACGACAGCAAATTTTCCACGTCGCCCTTGAAAGATCGAAAGGCTTCCGCCGCCGCGGCGTGTTCTCCCTTGCTCACGTCCAGCACTCTGCCAACCGGCAACGACTCTTTCACCGCCGCGAGCGTCGCGCCTAGGCACGCGCGTGCGGGCTCGGTCCGCTCTACACCCGACATTTCGTAGACGTACCCCATTTCGAACAAGCGTACAATCTCTGAATTGCGGTTCAAGTTCCAGGCCAGCATATCCAGCATGCCAGGAGCCAGCGACGTCCGCATCACCGACGCTTCTTCGCTCAGCGGATTCTCTAACTCCAGCACCGAAGCTGAGGAAAATTTCTCGGCATCCGCATGAGAAATAAATGTCAGCGAAATCGCTTCGTTATATCCCAGCGCCAAAGCGCGCGTCCGCAAAGCGGCGTCCATAGCCGTGTGCGGCAAGTCCACTACAGCTCCACTGTACGCCGGCAATGTATTTTCAAACTTGTCGTAGCCATGCAGTCGCGCGATCTCTTCGATCACATCGATCTCGCGCTCCACATCCAGCCGCCAGCTCGGGATATGAACTCGAAACTGGGTGTCGGCCTGCCCCTCGGGAATCATTCCGAAGCCCAGCTTCTTTAGTATTCGGAAAATCTCCCCCGCGGTCAGATTTCCGCCCAGGATGCGATGCACCTCGGAAAGCCGCAGCACGACAGGCGCTAAGTCCATCTTTTTTGAAACCACATCGATCACATCACCAACCAGCTCTCCGCCGCCCGATTCCAGAATCAGAGCTGCTACCAGATCGCACGACAGCATCGTCGATTCGAAATCCGCTCCACGTTCAAATCGATGCGAAGCATCGGTGTGAATTCCATGCCGCCGCGAACTTTTGCGCACCGTCCCCGGATCCCACCATGCCGACTCGATCAAAATATTCCGCGTCTTCTCCGTGATCATCGTGTCGAACCCACCCATAACTCCGGCAAGCCCGACAGGCCGTTTCGCATCGCACACCACCAGATCTTCCGAAGTAAGCGTGCGCACCACGCCATCCAGCGTCTTTAACTTCTCGCCATTTTTCGCTTTCCGAACGACAATCCGTCCACCCTCAAGCAAATCCATGTCGAACACATGCGTCGGCTTGCCAATCTCCCAAAGAACATAGTTAGTCGCATCAACCGCGTTGCTGATCGGCCGCTGATCCAATAACTGCAGTCGATGCGCAATTTTTTCTGGTGAGGGTTTGATCTTGGTCCCACGAATAACCCGAGCAGAGAAGCGAGGGCAAAGTTGCGGTTCCTCAACTGTGATTGGGACAGGCGCGATCGGGAAGGGCACGACTTCAGTCGTGCCGTGAGAGCCTGATGAAGACTCGGCTTTAGCCGCTGAGGGCAGCTTCGCCTCAAGCGTCTTTAGCGGCAGATCATAGATAGCTGCCGCCTCCCGCGCCACTCCGTAGTGATTCATGGCGTCAGGACGATTCGTTCCAATCTCCATTTCAAACACGATATCGGCTCCGGTTCCGCTGATCCCCTCTACCGCGATCCCGACACCAGTCAAATCCTCAGCCAGCCGCCGGTCATCGACAGCTAGATGAACAAAATCCCGAATCCAGCTTGGAGAGAGTTTCATTTATGTGTTGTCATCCTGAGCGGAGCATCGGCGAATGCCGATGCGCAGTCGAAGGATCCCTATACCCTAAACGGCAGCTTCCCAACTATTACAGACTCTCTTTTGCGGCCATTACGAGTCGGCCAATGTTGTTCATCCTGAGTGAGGCGTTCTTTGTCGAGCGAAGGACTGAGAGCGCCGCGCTAATCGTCCGTCTTCTTTGCGGACGAATAAATCGTGCACTTGGCGCTCATCCTTACGCCCACTGCTGTAGAAACCTCACGTCCCCCTGAAAGAACAACTGCAGATCATCCACCCCGTACTTCAACAGCGCGATCCGGTCCGCTCCCATGCCGAAGGCAAACCCCGATACTTTCTTGGGGTCATACCCGTTATCTTTTACAAACTTGAACACATTAGGATCAACCATGCCGCAACCGAGAATCTCAATCCATCCCGTCTGCTTGCATGGACGGCAAGGGTCAGCACCGCGCCTCCCACTCCCGCCGCAGATAAAGCACGAAACATACATCTCCGCGCTCGGCTCGGTAAACGGAAAAAACGAAGGACGAAAACTCGTCTTCACGCTCGATCCGAAAAATTCTTTCATCGCGTGATCGAGCGTTCCTTTCAAATCGCCAAACGTAATGTTGGTATCGACCGCCAGGCCTTCGATCTGATGAAACATCGGCGAATGGCTCGCATCCGGCGGATCGTTGCGATGCACCGTCCCAGGAATCACAATCCGAATGGGCGGCCGCATCGTTTCCATCGTCCGAATCTGCACTGGAGAAGTATGCGTGCGCAGCAGCAACCACTCCCGCTGCGGCTTCGACTGCTGTCCCGCGATGAACAAAGTATCCTGCGTATCCCGCGCCGGATGGTTCGGAGGAAAATTCAAAGCCTCGAAGTTGTAGTAATCGGTCTCAACCACCGGCCCTTCGGCCACCGAGTAGCCAAGTTTTTGGAAGACTCGAACCATCTCGTTCGTAGTTTTGATGACCGGATGCTCCGCGCCGATAGGCCGCCGGATTCCAGGAAGGGAAATGTCGATTTTTTCGTCGCTTCGCGAACTTTCGTCGCCCGATACGTGCGCTTCCTCCACCAGTGCGTTGATTTGCGCCTTCAGTGCGTTGACGTGGACTCCCGCGGTCCGCTTTGCTTCTTTCGGTGCGCCTTTCAACCACACATCGTTAATTTGTGTGAGGATTCCGCTCTTGCGTCCCATCCATCGGTCGCGAAACGCCTTCAATTCTGCATCGCTATGGATGGACTGGCGGTCGACTAGGCAGGCAGAAACACACTCCGTGCGCGCTTGTTCCAGCGCATCGGCTGAGTAATCCGTTAGTTTGGAAACGGTATAAGCCACTGTTAGGTATCAAAAGTTGTCATCCTGAGCGCCGTAAACCGATTCGCTTCGCGAATCGGTTTACGGAGTCGAAGATCCCTATAAGCTAAATCGCACCTCGGCGCGGCAGGGAATCTCTGCCACTACCACCGAAAGCAGATTCCTCGCTCCGCTCGGAATGACAAGTTGTAAAGTTAAGATCGGCAATTCGGCACGGCTGAAGGCCGTGCCCTTCCCGGTTTCACGAAGACCAGCGCTCAACCTCTACGCCAGCGCGCCCTTGGCCTGTTCCACCAGGCTCTTAAACGCCGGCGCATCCTTTACAGCCAGGTCCGCCAGAATCTTGCGATCCAGTTCCACTCCAGCTTTCTTCAGCCCGTGAATGAACTGGTTGTAGCTCAGCCCGTTCAGCTTCGCCGCGGCGCCGATGCGCACAATCCACAACGAACGATACTGCCGCTTCCGCTGCTTCCGCCCTGAAAAACTGAATTTGAGGCCGCGTTCGACGGCCTCTTTGGCGGAGCGGTAGAGTTTCGATTTGGTGAGAAAGTATCCGCTCGCGCGGTCTAATATTTTTTTGCGCTTGGCGCGGCGTTTGGTTCCGCGTTTTACACGTGGCATGGGGTTCTCCTTTTTAGGTTCTATTTACTGGCGGCTGGAGGTAAGGATGATTCGCCCTGTCGGCGATCTCTGACCTCTTCACGCGCCTGCGAGAATTGTTGATTAATGATTTGTGATTGCTGATTAAAACCTTCGGCGGATGCTATAGGGAGTTAATCAACAATCGGCAATCAAAAAATCAACAATAGCTCTTACTGATAGGGAATCATCCGCTTTACTTTGCGGAGATCTCCATCGCTGACCAGCGTGGCCGTGCCCAACTTGCGTTTGCGTTTCTTGGCTTTGGACGACAGCATGTGACGCAGGCCGGAATGCCCGCGTTTCACCTTGCCGTTGGCCGTTTTCTTGAAGCGCTTTGCAGCGCCTTTGTGCGTTTTCAATTTCGGCATAAGTCCTCTGATTCACTGCCGGCCTCTTTTGTTAGCCGTCAGTTTCTTGAATTCAATTGGAGTCTTTTGGCGCGATGCGATTGCATCGGCGGCTAGAATCCATTCACCATCTAAGGGCTTGGCTGAGGTACCTCAGGGGCTAAAGCCCGAATCATTGCAGGGCTTTAACGCAGGGCCAAAGGCCCTGCACCACCCTAAATTTTAGCCAGTAAATTTTAGCCACTCAATTTTGGCTAGCAAATTTTAGTTCAGTAAATTCTGGCCCCGTGAATCTTAGCTCCCTGAATTTGGCTCGCTATCAAAACACTTACGCTTGCGGCGTAGGATTTGGAGAACCTACTGCAGCAGCGGCTGCTGGCGCCGGGGGGGTTTCTTTTTCCGGACCCATTTTCTCCGCCACCGTGGCTCCCTGCCCGAGCTTTTCCTGCTGTTGTTTCTCGAGCAGCTGCTTCTCGTGTTTTTCCTGCTTGGCTTTTTGCTTGGCTTCCTTCTCTCTTTCCTTCTCGCGCTCCTGGGCCGACTTCTTCGGAGCCAGGATCGCGTGCAGCGTGTTGCCTTCCTGGCGCGGCCGGAACTCGACGATGCTCTGGTCCTGCACGTCCTTGATCAAGCGTTCAAGGATTTGGCGACCAAGACCGGTGCGGGTCATTTCGCGCCCGCGGAAGAAGATAGTTGCCTTTACCTTGTCTCCCTCATCCAGAAAGCGCAGAACGTGATTCTTCTTGGTCTCGTAATCGTGGTCGTCCACATTGATGCGGAACTTGACCTCTTTGACCGTGATAGTCTTCTGATGCTTCTTGGCTTCCCGCTCTTTCTTTTCCTGCTGGTAGAGATACTTCCCGTAATCCATGATGCGGCATACGGGAGGCTGCGCGGTGGGTGAAATCTCGACCAGGTCCAGGTTCTTGCCACGCGCCATCTTAAGGGCTTCGAAGGGAGGCATAATGCCAATCTGTTCACCTTCATCGCCAATCACGCGAATTTCGCGCGCTCGAATACGGTCATTCGTCCGAATAAAACGTTTATCGATACAATCCTCCGCGCCCTAAGCGTTTGAGAATAGAAGATTATAGCATGGGGAAACATGAGGGAACGGCTTACGGGCGGGCCCGTCGAGAGTGAACTGGCGTACCTTCTGGATTGCCGACAAACGATGGACTGACATAGTGATAATAAGATCGTATATGGCCAAAATATTCCCGTGGAAGCGCTTCTGGTGCCGTCGCGAAGATTCGTACTCACTCGGCGACCGCGGATTCTTGTCTGATCCGGAGGGGGAACATGGCAAACTTCTCAATCCGCATTTGGTCACCTTCAACCAACTTCAAGCAATCCCGTGTCTTGCATTGCTCGGTGAACCTGGAATCGGGAAAAGTTGGAGTCTCTCGGCAGACCTCAATACTTTCTTGCAGCAGTCTCCACAGATGCCGACAATGCACCTCAATCTTCGGGGCTACGGGAGCGAGGATCGCTTATATAGAGCCTTGTTTGAGGATAGTCGCTTTTTGCAATGGGTTGAGGGAAGCCACGATCTACACCTCTACCTTGACAGCTTCGATGAATGTTTGCTGCGCATCGACAATGTGGCAGCCCTTCTCGCGGACGAGTTACCCAAGCGACCACTCAAACGGCTAAAGCTGAGAATTGCATGTCGAACGGCGTCATGGCCTCCACTGTTGGAGAACGTTTTAACGAGCGGTTGCAACAGACCGGATTTTGCAGCCGTAGAGCTTGTGCCTCTCCGTCGGGCCGATGTTCTTCAGGCAGCTAGGTTGAGCGATATAGTAGATCCAAATGCCTTCTTGGAGCGAATCGACCACCTCGGAATTTCTGCGCTCGCCAGCAAACCAATTACGCTCAAAATGCTGTTGGACACTTTTCGACGTTATGGAGATCTGCCTGGCAACGTCCTCGAACTGTACGAGACGGGTTGTACGATTCTTTGCGAGGAACAGAACGAAAGTCGCAGGGCGGCTCATAGAGTTGGCAGCCTGAATCCTAGAGAACGCGTGGCCGTCGCTGGCCGCATCGCTGCGGTTACCCAATTTGGCAACCGCTTCGCAATCTGGACTGGCACCGAAGCCCAAGGCGTACTCCCAGAAGATGTATCCGTTGAAAAACTTATCGGAGGTAATGAAACCGCTGAGGATTCAGTGAAGATAACTTACGACGCGGTGCTCGAAACCTTGGGAACGGGGCTATTTTCTTCGCGTGGACAAGAGCGGCTCGGCTGGTCTCACCAGACGCTCGCGGAATATCTGGCGGCCAAGTATTGCATTGCTCATCGGCTACCTATCCAACAAGTTCGCTCTCTTGTTTTTCATCCTCGGCGTCGACGAGTGATTCCCCAGGTACGCGAAGTCGCATCGTGGCTTGCTCTGCAAAACGAAGAGTTATTTGCTGAAATCGCGGAGGATGAACCGGAAGTACTCCTCGGCTCCCCATCTGCGAGTCTATCGGACGCCCAAAGGCAGGTGCTCACCGGTGCACTCTTAAGGAGGTGCGATCAAAGCGAGGTGCTTCACCTCCAAAACAACCTAGAGTTGCGACATCTCGCGCATCCACGACTGACGGAGCAATTGGGGTCTGTGATCGGTGATCGTGCACGGTCCTGGACCACGCGCTATTTCGCTATAAGGATTGTTCGTGAGTGCGCGATAAACAGTCTGGGAAAACCACTCTTGGACCTCGCTCTTTCTGATGACGAGTCTCATGAACTCCGCACAATAGCAGCATATGCAATCGCAGATGTGGGCTCGGTTGAGGAACGCAAACTATTACATCCTCTATTGAGGGCAACCCGCGAGATTGATCCGAACGATCAGTTAAGGGGCGCAGCGCTTCACGCGGTTTATCCTGGAGACACATACGATGATGAGATGTGGGATTACCTTGAGCATCCGCGCGAGTCAACGTTCTTTGGTTCCTACGACAATTTCTTGTCGTATGCGGTTATCCCAAAACTTAATGCAAGCAATCTTCCAGCAGCGTTGCGGTGGTGCGCAAAGCAACCACTCGAAGACTTGGGAACAGTTCCTCAGTTGCAAAGCGAGATCTGTAGGCTTGCAATTGAGCATATTGCAGCTAATGGAGTAGCTGACTTGCTGGTGCGAACAATATTTGAACGGTGCAAGTCGTATCGGGGGTTTCCAGATCGAGGACACAAAAAGCAGCCTCTCGCTGACATTCTTGTGAATGATGAAGTTCGGCGAAGGCGTTTCCTGGAGGCGTTCTTGCCTCTCCTTACTCCTACTAACGAGCACCTGTTGTTTCATCCTCTCTCGGTGTTGTGTTCCGCCGATCTCGGATGGTTTATAGATAGAGTTATCAGTGGAACATCCCCTTCTCCACAGGTGGAGGCTAAGGTCGTCGCGCGTCTAGCATGTTCCTGGGAATCTGAAACCGTGAAGAAGGTGTGGGACGCGTGTCAGATTAGTCCGACGTTGGCTGCCGAGTGCAACGCGTTATTCGAGCCTGTTTCCCTCGATTCAGAGGTGGCAAAATGGGAACGAAGATCACGGTCAGATTTTCTCAAGGAGAGCAATATTCAGGTCGCGCCAGCTCTCCAGCCACGTTGTGAGGCCGCTTTGGAGAGCATCGAGAACGGCCAGGTTGACGAATGGTTGCGGCTCATCAGCGAAATGTCTGTCGACGAAGGCGGAACGCGCTACATGGCGTTTCGTCAGATGGACGTGGACAAGCTGCCTGGATGGTTGCAGGCTCCAAATGAGATGAGGTCGCGAATCATTGCAGCGGCAAAGGCTTATCTAACGCTGACGACTTTTCCAGCAATCAACGAGTTTCCATCAAATCAGATCATGAACGGTGCGTCCGCCGGTGTGAACGCTCTGGCGCTACTACAGTTAACAGAGCCGTCCTATCTAGACGCTCAACCTCCAGAAATTTTGGATACGGTGGATTTCATCACTGATCGGAGATGGACGGGCTGGAAATGACAAAGAGCCAGCAATCGAATCGGCATTCCGAATGGCAACTACCGCAGCACCTGCTGCAATGAGCGCTAAGCTACTAGACCAGATTCGGTTCGAGAACAGCGAACAACAACAGTACCTTTTTTGTTCAACACTGGTGGATCGCGCATGGTCCGAGGCTTTAGGTATTGCGTTGTTGGACGAACTGCGTGAGAACATTCTCGTGCCTTCGATCCAAGGCACCATCCTTTACAAGTTGATTCAGCGCAATGTTCCTGGCGCTAAACATTGGGCGGAACAAACGGTGGGTGCTGAATATCAAACTGGTCGAGGTCTGGCCTTAGCGAAAGTGCTCGTCAAAGCCAGTGATGACGCGAGTTGGGCTGTTATGTGGCCACTGATTCAGGCGCACACCCAATTCGGACGCGAAGTGCTAGAAGGCGTTACCTATGGTTTTGCTGAGAAGGATTCGTTTACAGCGAAGTTCAGTGATGTGCAGCTTGGCGCGTTGTACAGTTGGCTATTAGAGCAATATCCTCCGGGGGGCGACCGCCGTGCCTCCGGCGCGATGGGGCCTATCGACACGATCCGCTTTCTTCGAGACGGGACATTGGAGCGGCTGAAGCAACGGGCGACTTTTGAAGCCTGTGACGCCTTGGCACGAACAGAATTGCGGTTCCCGCAATATCGGTGGCTACGCTATCACTTCGATGCCGCCGAATTGATGGCCTGCGCTGGGACATGGGAACCACCATCACCGCACGACATCCTCGCAATGGCTGCGGATCACAGTAGGAGGTTCGTCGAGAGTGGCGAGCAGTTGCTCGCTGTTGTCCTCGAATCCCTGAGCCGGCTCCAACGGGAGCTTCATAGTGATCTGGCCGCAGTCGGCGATCTTTGGAATTCTCAAAAAACGGATTGGTGGCCGAAGCAGGAGGAAGACATATCTGACTACATTGCTCGTTTTTTGCGGAGGGACTTAGCCGACCGAGGAGTCATTATCAATCGTGAGGTTCAGATTCGTCGGGGCCGACGTGGAGAGATGCCCGGTCAGAGTACAGATATACACGTGGATGCAACTCCGCGCGAGGGCTCTCAAACCGATCACTACGGGGCGATAAGTTTGATTATCGAAGTCAAGGGAAGTTGGAATGCTGGATTGATGACCGATATGGAAAGCCAGCTTCGAGATCGTTACATGAAAAATAACGACTGCCGAATCGGCATGTATGTCGTCACACATTTCCGGGCAAACCGGTGGGTCTCTACTGATGACCGGCGCGCCAAGAGCGATGCATGGAATGTCGACAAGCTTCGTGAACAACTCGCGGAGCAGGAAAGAGAGCTTTCTGGGAGTATGCTGATACGATCATTTGTCTTGGACGCATCGTTGGATTCGACCAAAGCGACGGGAATGTAAATGGGCTTCAATCAATACGCGCTCCGCACAATGCAGGGGCGGGGCGTAATCGCCAGCACCATAACTGAAATCGCTCGTTACAAGCCCGCGCAAAACAGCAAGGGAGAAAACTAGGCGTGCGCAGCTGGCTCGTGACCGATAGGGATCCTTCGACTCCGCAAACCGATTCGCTTTGCGAATCGGTTTGCTGCGCTCAGGATGACAGGTATCGGGCGGGGACAAAGCCCGGTTCCCAAATCCATGTCTTATCGCAGCGCTGAAGCGCTACGCCACCCAAAATCTGCTTTACGCGGCGCTGAAGCGCTGCTCTTCCACGTGGGCCATATGTGTCTGCTGGCGGTTGGTCGAATGTGTTTCATCCGCGACGTGTCATTGGCCTTCCATCGGTCTGGTGCGCTCAGGTTGGTGGTTGGTGCTTGGGCGAGAGAAGCGGCCCGATGAACCTGGGCCGCTGGACAGCCGGGGGCGGCTGTCCCCACATTCCGTTGGTACGATTCTTCGCCTGGCGCGGAATCACTCAAGGGGAAAGAGGAGTCAAAATCCCCGCCCCTTCGGCTGCGCTCAGGGCAGGCTCTGTCTCTGTAAAGAACGGAGAGACACGGGCAGGGCACCCGCGGCTGGCTCGGTGACCGACGCGTCGTGGAAACCACTTGCGGGGCTTGTGGTGGCGCGGGCAGGCAAGGGGTCCTTCGACTTCGCAGACCGATTCGCTTTTGCGAATCGGTCCGCTACGCTCAGGATGACAGGGCTTTTTTGATTCTCGGGATGGCGAGGCCCTTTTTGGTTTCTCGCGAAATTGTTGTCAAGAGGCAAAACCGGGGATGGCGGGGTTATGTGGTGGCAAATGAAGGGGAAATATTTGTGCAAACTATGTCACTTTTGGGTATGCTTTATGATATAATGGAATTATAGAGTAAAGATTTCTAGAAGAATCTCGGAAGGCGCGGCCCGTTTCTTATCGAACATGGGTCGCGCCTTTTGTGTTTCTGGGAGGGTTGGGCGAGCGATGGCGATGCGGGGAGCACAGTTCAGGACGGCCAAGGAGCGGGGAGAATGGGCGGAGGCGCGGTTTGTGGCGCGGGCGGCGGAGTTGATGTTTCGAGTGGCGAAGCCGTGGGGAGACTCGGCTCCGTATGACTTGATGGTGGAGCGGGATGGGCTGATTTACCGGGTGCAGGTGAAATCGACGATGCGGCGGATGAAAGGATGTTCGTTTCCGTGCACGATGCCGTCGGGGAAGAGGCTGACCAATATATTGAAGGAGATCGATTTTGTGGCGGCGTATGTGATCATGCTGGATCTTTGGTACATCATTCCGGCGGCAGTGGTGCAGAAGCGGAAGGGACACATCTGGTTGGCGCCGTTACGGCGGAGAAGCAAGTACGAACGTTACCTGGAGGCGTGGCATTTGCTGCGGAGGTGGAGAGGCGGGGAGTATTCGGGGAAGGATGATGCGGGGCGTGGGACTGGACATCGGCTTCCGCTTTTCGCGCAGGAGATGCGCGGGAAATTGGGCATCCGCGCGATGGAGCGTGAGCGGTAGGGATCCTTCAACTCCGCGGACCGATTCGCGTTGCGAATTTTTCCGCTACGCTCAGGATGACAATTTGGCACCTAGCCGCGAAGAGCAACCCGATGGACCGGGGCCGCCGGACAATTGAGGGCAGATGTCCCACATAGGGCGTGGTGCGTTCCTAGTGACGCTAACCTCGATGCAGAAGTCAAAATCCCCGTCCTGTCTCTGCAAAGACGCAGAGACAAGGGCGGGGCAGCCGGAGGCTGGCTCCTAGTTTTTGAGGTTCAACGTCTCGTTTGCGTTCTCCACCACTTTGACCCACTTAGGGTCGAGCGAGGCTCCGTATTCGTCGTGCCAGTTCCACCATTTGTATGGCGGAGTCTGAGGATAGCCCTCCGGCGAGTCCTCCCACGTCTCCTGGCGCCCGAGCGCTGTCATGTCAAGATAGTTCCAGGTGCTTCCCATCGCCTCGTCGCCGCGGTTGTTGATGAAGTACGTGCGAAACACCTTGTCGCCGTCGTGGATGAACGCGTTCGTGCCGTGCCACTCGTGCACGCCGAAGTCGAGGTCGAAGCTGTCTGTGATGGTGTACCACGGCATGTTCCAGCCCATTCGTGCCTTCAGACGCTCGATGTCCGCCTGCGGCGCACGCGAGGCGAACGCGAGCGTGGTGTCGCGGGCGTTCAGATGGGCGAGGTGCGCGACCTGGTCGGCACAGAAGGAGCAGCCGCGGCAGGCATGCTCGGGCCAGCCAAACACGCCGGGCTCGAAGAAGGCGCGGTAGACGATTAGCTGACGGCGACCTTCGAACAAGTCGAGCAGGGTTACTTTGCCCTTCGGCCCCTCGAACTCGTACTTCTTCTCGATAGCCAGCCACGGCATCCGGCGCCGCTCGGCGGCAAGCGCGTCACGGGAGCGAGTTAAGGCCTTCTCCTTCACGAGCAGTTGCTGGCGTGCAGCCTCCCACCGCTGTGCTGACACGATTGGTGGTGTCTTCATTGCGAGATGCTCCTTCCGGTTCTCGATGTCTCTCTCTTTACTTATTGCCATCTTAATTTCTCCTTCTATCTCTCTTTCGTTTTTTGAAGCAGACCACTCGCCTTAAAACATTTCCTGAACTTCGCGATGCACATCGCCAGTATTCCCCCGGTCGAGGCGGCTCCGGCGGCCATTGCCGCTGCGTTTGCGATGCATACTGGGCACATATTTCCCTCCAAGCTCTCTAGGCCGCGCCTCAATGCGGATGCGGCGCTTCTGCGCGTTGCCTTACCTTCTCGTGGATGTAGCTCCAGCCATCCTTCGCCTTTCGATATTCCTCAAGAATCAATCCAAACGACTGGTGCCGAAAACTGATCACCGTTACGCCGACCGATTCCTTCAGCCGATACTGAAGATTCGTCATCACCGGATTGGACATGAACAGCGGCCCACAGATTTCCAGCAACGTTGGCTTCTTGATGGCTTGTACCGCCCCCCAGTAATGGCCGTTGTTATCTCCCAGGTCGCGATACCATCGGCCACCCGGCCATGCTTCCAGCTTCATCGGCATTGGCTTGTTCACTTCAGTCTCGTTGTACGGCCCAAGCTGATCCAGCAGAGCGGCAAACGTTACCTCGATCGATGCGCGTACTTCAATCTCCTGCTCGATGCGGATCGTTGTTGCTTCCAGTGATAGTGCGAATGAACTCACGGTTCCCTCCTCGTTGGGTTTTTACAATATTTATTTCTTCTCTTGGTTCTTTGCCTCGGCCCGTTCTTTGATTCGCAGCAACTGGTGTTTCCACAGGTGCTCGAACCTGCTCGTCCATTCGTTCAGCGGCCGGATCGCCATGGCATTCACTTTGTAAAGCATCTGCCGACCCTCCCTCCGGGCCTCGACCAGGCCAACATCCTTCAAGACCTTCAGGTGCTTCGAAATCGATGGCTGCTCCATCTCCATCGCGTCCACAATCTCGTTGACCGATCTCTCCTGCATCGCGAGATAGTTCAGAATGTCCCGCCGCCGAGGTTCCGCGACCGCATTGAACGCGTCCGATGTTGTCGCCGCCCTTGCCATGTTTTATTTATATTCCTATATAGGAATATGTCAAGCGAAAAATTGCATCTGCATTCCCCGCCAACCTCACCTGCGGCCGCGGCTAGAAGACGAATTTCAATCCAAGTTGGACTTGGCGGGGGGCGAAGGCGGCGTTGGGTTTCAGGAAGCTCTGGGGTTGCTGGTAGTAGGCGGGGTACGGGACGCTATTCACGAAAGTGGTGTACTGGGTGAAGGTGGTTGCCTCTGCCGTGAGGCCGTCGGTGGTAATGGTGACGCGCTGGTTGTCGTGGTTGAACAGGTTGAAGGAGTCAGCGGTGAACTCGACGCGGTATCCGCGGCCGACGTGGATTTTGCGGACGAGGCGGAGATCGGTGGAGGCATAGTCCGGCCCGGTGAATGCGTTGCGGCTGTAGCCGGGCAGGCGGTCGTTAAGGTCGTTGCCGTCCTGGTTGGGGTCGCCTGAGACGGTTGCGTTGACGGGACGGCCACTGCCAGCGGTGACGATGCTGGAAATTTTCCAGTCGTTGAAAACGTGGCCGAGAAGCTGGTGTTCGCGATGGAAGGGGCGCGGCTCGGCGGAAAAAGCGGCGACAAAGCGCTGGCGCTGGTCGGTGACGCTGGGACCGCGCTCAGCGTTGGGTTGGTAAGAATTTTGCACGGTGGCGGGAGCCCCGGCGACGAGCGCGTCCTGGCCATCGTCGATGGCGTGCGCGTACGTGTACGAGAGGCGGAGATAAGTGCCGCGGGCCATGCGGCGGTTAATGGAAAGAGTTGCGCCGTTGTATACGCTGGAGGCGGCGCTTTGAAATTCGTCGATAGCGCCGAGTTGCGCGATTGGCCGCCCGAGAGGATTGATGCAAGGCGGGAACGGGCACGTGAGGGAACGCGTGAACTGCCAGGTGGCGAAGGAATCGACGGTATAGTATCCGCCCTGGAAGATGGAGCCGGTGGAATCGAAGATGGGATAGGTAAGGGCAACCGGAGGCGGAAGGTTGACGTCGAGCGCGCGGATAAGATGTTCTCCGTGAACGTAGAGATAGGAAACCGCAACCGTGGTGTGGCCCGCGACTTCGCGTTCAAGGGTAACGCTGGTCTGCTGCACGCGTGGGGTGACGAAGTTCGGAGCGAAGGCGGAGACGTCGTTCGTGACTCCTTGGGCGAATCCTGAAGGAAGATGGCAGACCGGGGCAGCGAGCGGACAGCTTACTAAGGGATTGGGATAAGTAGGGAAGTCCTGATGGTTGAAGAAGTTGCTGTTGTTCAGAAAGACCTGGGCATCGGTGATGCCGTTTTCGGTGGCGATAGCGGAGTTGTAGATTTGTGGAATGCGGACGTAGAACATTCCGTAACCCGCACGAATGACGAGCGGATGATTCTTGCCGATGGAATACGCGAGCCCTGCACGCGGGCCGAAGTTGTACGGTTTGAAAGGAACTTTGCCGGAGGGCGGAAAGAGCGGATTGGAAAGTAATCCCGCAGTCGTAAAAGTTTGGAGGTCCCAGCGAACGCCGAGGTTGAGAGCCAAGTGATCGGTGACGCGGATGGTGTCCTGTGCAAAGGCGGCGTAGTCGTTGCTGTTGGGATTGGAAGACGCTGGTCCAAAATTTTGCAAATAATAATGCGGGACTTGGTGGGCGTAGGCGCGTAGAGGCGTGAGTGGGAGCCCGGCTTCTTGCGGTTCGAAGGTAAAGGGATCGACCTTAATGGGATAAAAAAGGTATTCGCCATTTTGCTGGCTGGGGAAGTAGTCGTAAATCCAGGTGATGAGGGAATCGCCACCGAATTTGAAAGAGTGTCGACTACCGTCGAAGCTGAGAGTTTCGGCCAGCTGAGCGCGATGTTCGCGAGTGGCGCGTGGGAGCAGGTCGGAGCGTCCGATGCCGTCGATGATGTCGGGAATCTTGATGAGGGTGTCGTTCGTGTTCGTGAAAGACTGGCGAAGATCGCGCGAGAACTGCGCGCGAAGATGGCTGATGAGGCGCGTGGTGAGGCCTGAAGTGAGAGTTGCCGCCCCGGTTTCCGTGGAGACGGTTTCTTCTCCATTGTCGGAGATGGAATCGTAGGTCACAGGACTGGCGGGATCGAGGAAGACGTTGTTTGATCCCCAGTAACGAGAGGAATTGAAGCGCAGGGCGAGTTGGTTGCGCGATGTTAGATTGATATCGATCTTGGCAAAAGTGGCATTGCCGATTTGCGCGGCGGGGTACGATCCTGCGAGCGAATTAAGCTGGGCGGCTGCCGCGAAGACCAAGGCTTGATCGGTGGCCTCGTAGTCGCCGGGGGTGAATGGCCCGGTGCCACCCTGAGGGACAACCTGCATGGTGCCGTTGAGGAATTCCACCACATCGGGGACGTGGAAATAATGTTGGTCGAATCCGGCGAAGAAGAAAACTTTGTTTTTCTTGATCGGGCCGCCGATGGTGCCCCCGCCTTGCTGCTGGCGGCTGTGCGGCTTGAAGGTCATGAAGGCGTCGGCTGCACCGAATCCGCTGTCCCGGATGTAATAAAGACCGGTGCCGTGCCAGTGGTTGGAGCCGGACTTCGTGACTACGTTCACTACCGCGCCTCCGGCGCGTCCCAGCTCAGCACCGGAGGAGTTTGAGGAGACGCGGAACTCCTGGACGACTTCGTTCGAAAACTGGTAAGGAGCGCGATAGAGGCCGCGCGCCTGGGCGAAGAATGCGTTGTTGAAGTCGCCGCCGTCGACCAGGAAGCTGTTCTGAAATCCGCGAAGCCCGCCGAAAGAGAGATCGCCGGTGGTGGAGGAAGTAAGGCTGCGCGGGTCCTGCGTGACACCGGGCGAGAGCAGCATGAGATCGGAGAAGCGGCGTCCGTTGAGCGGAAGATCGGCAATCGCGCGCTCATCGATAAGAGTAGAGACGGCGCTGGGTTGGGTGTCGACTAATTTAGGCGCGCCGGAGACGGTCACGTTTTCCTGGGCGCCGGCGACGCTGAGACGAAATTCGAGTTCGGCGGCGGCGCCGATATCAACATGAAGCGGCGGCGAGACTTGTGGTGACATGCCTTGCGCCACGGCGCGGGCGGAGTAATCGCCCGGCGACAGGAGATCGAGGGCGAAGCGGCCTTCGGAGTCGGAGGTGGTGGAATAGCGGACGCCGTTCGCAGAGTTAATGACGACGATGGAAGCCTTAGCGATGCGGCTGCCGGTGGGATCGAGCACGGTGCCGTGAATGGCCCCAGTGGCAGCATCCTGGCTGAAAGACAGCCGGGCCAGGAATAAGAAGAAGAACAGGTAAGCGACGATCAGGACAACAATGAGGGAGGTGCGCGGCATAGGAGTCCCACCTGCGAATCGGGATGAGGCTCGGAGGGCGGTCGCGCAACTTTACCGGAAGTTGGGCGGGGCAGTTCTGCGGAACAGTGCCGGGATGCGCATCCTAGACGAGCGCGGCCGGAAATCTCTTCCGCGGAACAGTGGGAAACCAAATCTTGTATAGCACGCGCGCGGCGGAGAATATTGTGACGAGGCGCAGTTCTTTTTGGAAAGAGTGCCGGAGTGGGACGCTGTCCCTCGTATCGGGCACGTTCGACCTCCGATGGACGCGAGCTAGTTCATCTCCTCCGGCCTGCGCCAAACCGCGATCCCAGGTGCGCCTAAAGCGAGTATGCAAAGACCGGCAGTCCGAGGAGCAGGAAGAAGTGGAGCGTATGACGCGTCAGCATCCTCACCGTCTTTGATGGCCCCAGCCTCGATGGATACGCCGGCAGCGGTCTCGTAAGCGTATCCTCTCAAAACCGGCCCGGTGCTCGTCAGTACAACGTGCGCCCAGCCATAGTGGATTTCGCCGCTGATCATGAACTTCAGAGCGGTAAACCCGCCGGTGTTGCCCTTGCCAGTCCATGGGCAATTCACGACCCGGGTATAGCTGATGGCCTCGATCTGAACCATGTCGAGGTAATTCGACTTGAATTTCTTGCCCGCGCCAATGACATGTCCGGGGCGCAACTCCGCAGCGCACTGCGCTCCATTGAAACTTTGCGAAGACCCTACCGCGTTCCCCACCTGAGCCGGGATCAAATCCATGTAAGCAAACGAGCAGCCTTCCTTCTGGCGAACGTGTTTGCGTTTCTCGCAGGTTCCCGAAGCGTTGTAGAAACTAAAGTCATTGATGCCGTCGTGGTTGAGGTCGACCGGAACGCCGCCGCCATTCACCGTGATGGGTATATTCGCCGGGGTGTAGACGATCTTCGCCTCGGCCGGTTGCGCCAGGGCGAGCATTCCAACTCCAGCCGCGCTGGCTGCTGTTGCATAGCTGAGCAGACTCTTATCCAGGCCGGAAGCGAGGTGTACGGCACGTCGATTCTTGCCGATTCTATTGTTCGTTGGTTTACTGGGCATGATCGTGATCTCCTTGAAACTGGGTTTCGAGCCTGAGTTCAACTGCTGGAAGGAAAAGACGCGAAAATTAGCGAAAACCTTACTGCAGGCCGAAACGCCTGTCAATGTGAAGAAACTTGCATCTGCCGCTGCCCGAAAAGCAACGCAAAGCGAACAAGGTTTCCAGCGTTGCCGTGATCCGCCCAGCCTAGCCGCGGTACCATTCATTCCGCGATCATGGTATGTTCAAAATTCTCTTCAATTCCTCTGCTGTTCTAGTAGGGAGCGATGATTCGATCGTTTAAAGGTATGAAGCCGGTGATTCCGGCGACCTGCTACGTCGACGACTCCGCACAGATTATTGGCGACGTGGTGCTAGGTGAGCATGCGTCGGTATGGATGAATGCGGTTGTCCGTGGAGATGTGCACTCGATCCGTATCGGGGCGCACTCGAACGTGCAGGATTGCAGCGTGCTGCACGGGATGAAAGGGCAGTATGGAGTGTTTCTGGGCGAGTACGTCACGGTTGGGCATTCGGTGACGCTACATGGGTGCGTGATTGAGGACCGCTGCTTGATCGGGATGGGCTCGATTATTCTGAACGGCGCGAAGATCGGCGCGGGCTCGATTATCGCTGCGCGGCACACTGATTCCGGAGCGGGCGGTCGTGGCGCCGGGTTCGTTGTGGATGGGATCGCCGGGGAAACTTTGGCGCAAGCTCGGCGAGAAGGATCAGGAAAGCATCATGCGGTATGCGAATAATTATCTGGGATATAAGGAAGAGTATTTGCGGGAGCGATAGCAGCCAGTACCTGGTACCCAGTACCCAGTAAACCGGTTGTCATCCTGAGCGGAGCGGGCGGGTGTGCGAAGCGCATCGGCTTGCGGAGTCGAAGGACCCTGCGTTGCATGGGCTGCCGATGGGGAGGCAGGGTGTTCTTAATGTGCTTTAGGACGCTACGAGAGTATCGAGAAAACCCCTCGCCAGGCAGGAGGGCGCGGTCGAGATGCAAGGGATCCTTCGACTGCGATTTGCCTCCCGCTTCGCGGAAGGCAAGTCTTCGCTCAGGATGACAAGTACATGAAGATGACGATTCCCGATGACAAGTGAAAACTGAATGATTAAAGCTGTTCGGGGAACGCGAGACCTTCTGCCGCCGGAGACGGCGCTGTGGAATTTTGTGGAGTCGGCGGTGCGGGATGTGTTTCGCGCCTACAACTTCCAGGAAATTCGCACGCCGATCTTTGAGTCGACGGAGTTGTTTGCGCGCGGAGTGGGCGAAGAGACCGATATTGTCTCCAAGGAGATGTACACTTGGGATGATCCTCCTCGACTCCTTCAAGAATTTATTCAGAGCTATCGTGAGTTCACCAGCGCTCTGAATGAGGGCAAACCACTGAGCGGGAAACCCGTTCCGCTGGAGCGGCTTGCGGGCCAACAATCCCTGACGCTCCGCCCCGAAGCCACGGCTGGAATTGTCCGAGCATACATCGAGCACAAACTCGGGGACCGCGGGCTGAACAAGCTCTACTGCATCGGTCCCATGTTCCGGCGCGAGCGGCCGCAGAAGGGCCGTTACCGGCAGTTCTATCAAATCGATGCCGAAATTATTGGCCCCGCATCTGCTGGAAGTGAGTCTCCGGCACGGGATGCAGAAATTTTGGAGATGCTGGCGACGCTACTCGATCGGCTGGGCATCGCCGGGTGGAATCTCGAACTGAACTCGGTGGGGTGTAAGAACGATCGTGCCGCCTTCAATGAGGCGCTGCGCAAGGCTTTGGAGCCGGTCGTCGGGAAGATGTGCGTGGATTGCCAGCGGCGGGCGGTGACCAATCCGCTGCGGGTGCTCGACTGCAAAGTGCCGGAGGATCAGCCGATCATCGAGACGCTGCCGCGCATCAGCCAGTTTCTCGACGAGGGTTGCCGGAAACATTTTGAGGCCGTGCAGGAAATCCTGAAGGCTGTTGGTGTGCCGTTTGTTTTGAACGACAGGCTCGTGCGCGGGCTTGACTATTACACCCGCACGGCTTTCGAATTCACCCACGGCGCACTGGGCGCGCAGAACGCGATTCTGGGCGGTGGACGCTACGACGGACTCTCCGAGGCGCTGGGCGGCCCGGCGGCTCCGGGGATCGGGTTCGCGATTGGGGAAGACCGGCTCGTGATGTCATTGCGGGAAGCGGCTTCAGCCGACGGAATCCTGAAGAAGCCGAATGCGTATGTCGCTCCGCTGGGGCCGGGAATGAACGGCGAGGCGGCACGGCTGGCGCGGGAGTTGCGCCGGCACGATCTGGTGATCGATTTGGGGGATGAGAGCTTCCGGCTGAAGAAATCGTTTGAAGCGGCGACGAAGGCAGGAGCAAAATACATCTTGATCGTGGGCGAGAACGAAGTGAAGGCGGACGCGTTCGCGGTGAAGGATTTGGCAACCGGCGAACAAGTTTCGGTGCCGCGCGCGGAATTGCCGGGAAAGATAGGAGAATAGAAGATAGATGAAATTCCTCGCAGGGTTCGTGATGCTGTAGACGGGCAAGAGATCCTTCGACTCCGCATTTGCTTCCGCTTCGCGCAAGCAAATGCTTCGCTCAGGATGACAGCTTTGCGTGCAATGGAGATTAGTGCGGACGATTCGGGAATAAGTTATGGGTAAAATCCGTTCGGTTGAAGACTTACCGGGAAGAGAAAAATCGATGCAGTATTGATGATTTGCCTGGAGTTTAGGGCTAGCCCGGTCGAAGATAGAACGACGTGAGCGAGAAATTAGCAAGAGGATAATCGCGAGGAGACGATCATGAGACGAACTGGAATGATTTGTGTGCTATGGCTGTCGGTCATGGCGGTAGCAGTCGCGCAGACGCCGCCGAAACCGGGTCCTGAAGTCAAGAAACTGGATATGTTCACGGGGGCGTGGACTCTGGATGGCAGCATGAAACCTGGAATGATGGGACCGGGCGGCACGACGGTAGAGAACGACAAGTGCGAGTGGATGGAAGGCGGGTTTTACGTGGTATGCCATTCGACCTTCAAGATGGAAGGCATGGGCAACGGCGTGGGATTGTCGTTACTGGGATATTCCACCGACGATAAGGCTTATACCTATCGCGAGTTTAATAGCTTTGGCGAGTTCGACGATTCCCGCGGCACGGTCGATGGCGACACCTGGACGTGGACGAACGAAGAGAAGATGGGCGGCATGGCCATGAAAGGCCGTTACACGATCAAGGTGACTTCGGCTACCTCGTATAGCTTCATGTATGAAATGTCGCAGGACGGCACGAAGTGGACGACGGTGCTGGACGGCAAGGCGATGAAAAAATAAGGTGCATGGCTGAGCGCCTTGCTTTGCTCGGGGGACAGACGAGGCGGCTATGAGTAGTGCTGCTGTATGCCTCCTGCCATTGTCGTCCGTTTGCGTTGTCATCCTGAGCGTAGCCGTTTTTCAGGCGAAGCGAAGGACCTCAATCTCAACCGAAATAGAGCGTCAGCCAAACTGCCATCACCGAGCAGTCCTCCGGTGGCTCTCTACATTCTCCAACCATTTATAATCTCTGGTTCAGCACTCTGCTGAAAATCTCACTGTAAGGACACACTTTGCTCGATTTCTTAGGCAGTCTACGACGAACTCATATGTGCGGGGCGCTGCGCGCTGCGGATGCGGGTAAGAAAGCTGTGTTGATGGGATGGGTGAACCGGCGGCGCGACCATGGCAACCTCCTATTCGTCGATCTGCGCGACCGCACGGGTGTGGCCCAGGTTGTGTTCAACGCCGAGCGCGATGCCGCGGTCCAGGAAAAGGCAGAGGGACTGCGCAACGAGTATGTGATTGCCGTAACGGGCACGGTGAAGCTGCGGGACGCCAACACGATCAACCCGAATATGCCAACCGGCGAAGTGGAACTGGTGGCGGAAGAGCTGCGCATTCTGAATGAGTCGAAGCTGCCGCCATTCTTGCCGTCCGACACCGCTCTTACCAACGAGGAGACTCGGCTGAAGTATCGCTACATCGATCTGCGGCGTGACGTGATGCAGTTCAACATCGAGTTGCGGCACAAAGTGGCGAAGGCGATCCGGGATTATTTGTCGGAAGCGGGATTTTTTGAGATTGAGACGCCGTTCATGACGCGTTCGACGCCTGAAGGCGCTCGCGATTATCTGGTGCCGAGCCGGGTGCAGCCGGGGACGTTTTATGCGCTGCCGCAGTCTCCGCAGATGTTCAAGCAAATCCTGATGATCTCCGGCTTCGACAAATATTTTCAGATTGTGCGTTGTTTTCGCGATGAAGATTTTCGCGCGGACCGGCAGGCGGAGTTCACGCAGATCGATTTGGAGATGTCGTATCCGCAGGTGGAGAGCGTGTGGGAGGTCGTGGAGGGATTCTTGACGGCGGCGTTTCAGGCGGCTGGATTTGAGATCAAGTCGCCATTTCCCCGCATGGATTATGACGAAGCCATCCGGTTGTATGGCATCGACAAGCCGGACTTGCGCCTGCCCGCCTTCACCGATGTGCGCGAGTGTTTTGCATCCGAGAATCTGCACGAACTGGCCATCAATCCGAATCTTCCAGTGATTGCTATTCGCACGCCCAAGGTTGGCGAGCTTTCGCGCAAGGAGCGCGATGACATCAAGCCGATGTTCAACTCCAAAGGCGGCGCGAAGATTTTTGAGGACTTCAAGCGCATTGGCAACAAATATCCTGACGCGGCGGCGGCAATCGCGAAAAAGTGTGGTGGCGAGGAAGGCGATTTGATTGTGATTGTGGCCGGGTCTGCGCAATCTGGATCGGCGCAGGCGGGGCCGCAGTCGCCCGTGTCTGAGCATCGCAAGGTCACTCCTCAGGAGCTCGCAATTTACACTTCGGCAGGATTGTTGCGTTTGGCGCTGGCGCAGAAGTATGCCGAGCGGCACGGCATTTTCAAGAAAACCGGCGATGCGGCAAAGGATTTCCGCTTCCTCTGGGTGACGAACTTTCCGATGTTCGAATGGGACGAGGGCGACAAGTGCTGGAACGCGGCGCACCATCCCTTTACCTCGCCGCACGAGGAAGATATGTCGAAGCTGGAGACGGGCGTCGAAGCGCTGAACGATCCGTTGTCGCCGCTCAGCGCGGTGCGCGCGCTGGCTTACGACGTGGTGCTGAATGGCACGGAGCTGGGTTCGGGATCGATCCGTATTCACCGTCAGGATGTGCAGAGTAGAATCTTCCGCGCTTTGGGAATGACGGAAGATGAGGCGCGGGCGCGCTTTGGATTTTTTCTGGAAGCGCTGGAGTATGGCACGCCTCCGCACGGCGGCATCGCGCTGGGCCTCGACCGCATCGTGATGATTTTGGCGGGAGCCGAGAGCCTGCGGGAAGTGATTCCATTCCCCAAGACCGCGCGGGCTGTGGATTTGATGGTGGACGCGCCGACGCCGGTAAGCGACGCGCAGCTGCGGGAGTTAGGAATACAGGTGAAGAAGATCTGATTCTCAGTGTGTTAAGCCGTGGAGGCAGGTTTCGAGCCTGTTCCACCTTTTGTGCGTGCACCATCTTTGCCTTCCGCTCCGCCATCTGCGAAACTGGCCTTTGCTGGACACGAACCACTAGCTGCTTCCTATGGGTCGCATTCACGTCCTTCCCGAGCACGTTGCCAACAAGATCGCCGCCGGCGAGGTGGTGGAGCGGCCTGCCTCGGTGGTGAAGGAGTTGCTGGAGAACGCGCTGGATGCGGGCGCGACGCGGATCAAGATCAACATTGAAGCGGGCGGGAAGAAGTTGATCCAGATCACCGACAACGGATGTGGTATGGTGCGCGACGATGCGATGCTGGCGTTCGAGCGGCATGCGACGTCGAAGATTAAAGACGCCGAGGACTTGCTGAGCGTGGCTACACTGGGGTTTCGCGGAGAGGCGCTGCCTTCGATTGCCTCGGTGTCGCGATTGCGCCTCGAAACTTGCGCCGAGGAAGGCGCAGCGGGAACCGTGATCGAGATCAATGGCGGACGAATGGCGCGGGTCGATGAAGCCGGTCTGCCGAAGGGAACCTCGATTACGGTACGCGATCTCTTCTTCAACATCCCGGCGCGGAAAAAATTTTTAAAGGCAGAGTCAACCGAGCTGTCGCATATCGCGTCGCTAGTCACTCACTACGCGCTAGCGCATCCGGAGAAGCATTTTGAATTGCACTCGGCGACGAATGCCATGCTGGTAGCCCCGCCGGTCGCGGGATACAGCGAGCGCGTCTATCAGGTGCTCGGCAAGGAGACGCTCGATCAGTTAATTGCGGTGGCCGCGGTGCAGGCGCTCGACCACGTAGGTTTGCCGCAGCCTCCGCCGTGGCGCAGACAGGAAGAATCGGACGAGGATGGCGAAGGCGGGCGAGGCGCCTGCCCCACGCCGGGCGAGATGCGGCTTCACGGGTTTGTTTCGAAGCCGGAGATTCAGAAGCTGAATCGCAATTCGATTTTTGTGTTCGTGAATGGCCGCTTGATTCGCGACCGGCTGGTGCAACACGGGTTAACCGAGGCTTACCGCAATATCATTCCGCCGTCGGTGTATCCGGTGGTGCTGCTGTTCATGGAAATGCCGCCGGGCGAAGTGGATGTGAACGTCCATCCCTCGAAGACGGAAGTTCGTTTTCGACAGCCGACCGTGATGCACGATTTTGTGCGCGACACGGTGCGGGCGGCGCTGATGAAGGCGCGTCCAGCGCCGCAGTTCACCACGGAAATTCATGCTCATGCGACCGCGAGTCAGGGTCTGACGCCGGGAGCGAGGAGTGGGAGCCGCCGTCTGATCTGCTTCCGGCTCAGGGGCGCCGGGCCGCGCGCCATATGAAATCACAGGCGGCAATGGATTTGCGCTGCAGGCACCCGGTGCTTCCGCCAATTTCCGCGCGGTTTCAGTTCGAGGGCGGGATCGCGGTCGAGGCCAATGCTGCAATTCCCGTGGCGCGCGGAATGGAAGCTCGCTTCGCCGAAACCGTTCCGGATAATGGTTGCGCCGCTCCGCTGGCACTCCCAGCCAGACGTACAGGAACTTGACCAGGAAGATTCGACCCTCGATTCACTCTCCACGCTGCGGCCTCTCGGACAAATCCGCAATTCGTTTATTCTCGCGGTGAATGAAGATGGGTTGTGGATCATCGATCAGCACGTGGCTCACGAGCGCGTGTTGTTTGAACGCATTCTGAAGCAGCGTGCGGCGCAGAAAGTGGAAAGCCAGCGGTTGCTGATGCCGATCGTGCTGGAGCTGTCTCCGGCGCAGCAGGCGGTGTTTGCGGACATTGCGGACGAACTGCAACACAACGGATTCGAAGCTGAGCCGTTTGGCGCGCGCAGCGTTGCGGTGAAAGTTGCGCCGGCGGGAGTGGAAGCAGCGCAGGTCGAGCGCATGTTGCACGAGTTGCTCGATCAGCTTTCGCGGGAGGAGCAGTCGTTGAATCTGGAAAAGATTCGCGGGCGCATTGCGGCGTCGATCGCGTGTCATGCCGCAATCAAGGTCAATATGCAGCTGGAGCAAAACAAAATGGACTGGCTGCTCGCCGAACTCGCGAAAACCGACCATCCCATGTCGTGCCCGCACGGCAGGCCCGTCGTCCTAAGGTATTCTGTAAAGGATATTCAGAAGGCGTTTAAGAGAATTTAGCTATCAGCTCTCAGCGTTCAGCTTTCAGCCAAATTGCGCGTGCGTTCTGGTGTGATTTTTCTGAAAGCTGAAGGCTGATAGCTGACAGCCGCACTTATGACCGAGCAGGACCTACAACAACTGCGGCGCGAGAAGTGGCGGCTCGATGGCAAGCCCATCCGGACGATTGAGGAGGCGCGCAAATTTGTCGAGAGCGTGGGATTCTGCCTGATGTATCCAATGCGCCCGACGATGCCTGTGCCGACGTTTATCGGCGCTTTTGTCGGATCCGACGATCGTTTGCCGACGTGGCAGCATGCTTATTCCGATCCGCGGGCGCTGGAAGCGACCGAACTCATGGTGCGCTTGCTGCGCGAACGGGCGGCCTATGAGGCGAATCTTTTCGATGAGAACAACGCATTCCTGGTGGCGGCTTCGGCGTTTCCATATTTTTATGTGCTGGTGGGTGAGCGCAATCCCAAACTGGCGCCCAAGCAGGGGCCGCGCTCGGCTTACTCGCCGCTAGCTTGCGATGCCTTCGAGTTGATTCGGCGCGATGGTCCTATTTCAAAAACAAAACTTCAAGAAGCTCTTGGCGGCAGCGTGTCGCTGGCTGCTCTCGATAAGGCTCTTGGCGAGTTGCTGGCGAAGCTGCGCATCACCCGCGTCGACTATAAGGCCGCGGAGGGATCGTTCTGGGATGTCCTTTACCGCTGGGCGCCGGATGCGGTTCGCGAGGGCGTAGGACTGTCGGTGCAGGAGGCGCTCTCGGCGCTGCTCTCGAAATATCTGGAGTGCGTAGTCGCTGCAGAGCAGAGCGAACTTGAAACTTTTTTTGGAAACTTTGTGGCGCGGTCGCGTGTGAAGGAAGCCGTGAATGCTCTGCTGTCGGCGCGAGAGCTGAGCTTTGTGCATGTCAGCGGGAGATCGATGCTGCAGATCACGCCGGATAAGGAACCGGCAACGGTTTTCGCAAGGCCGCAGCGTGCAGCAAAATAGGGCAGTCTTCCCTCAGTATTGTGAGTGTGCTGCGCGAAAGAAAAATCCAGTCGAGTTTCGCTCGATTGGACAGCCGAAGGCGGCTGTCCCCACATGATTCTTCACACTCTCCGTGTACAATCGTCTACTTGCTCAATGACCGACCACTCTGATCCCAATTGCTCCGAACGTAAATTGATTATTGCCATCGACGGCCCGGCGGGCGCGGGCAAGAGCACCATCGCATCGCGGCTGGCGCGCAAACTTGGCTACGTAAATCTTGAGAGCGGCGCGATGTACCGGGCGCTGGCGTTGAAGGCGATTGATAAGGACGCGTCGTTTGACGACGAAGCCGCGCTGGTAAAGCTCGCGCAGGAATCGCGCATTCAGCTCGAACCGACGCGCGGCGGAAACCGCACACTGCTCGATGGGCAGGATGTGTCGGTGCGTATTCGTGAACGCGATGTCACCGAGGCGGCGTCGCGTGTGTCGGTGCATCCTGAGGTGCGGGCGTGGATGGTGGCGCGGCAGCGGGAAATGGGCGCGGGCGGCGGCGTGGTGATGGAAGGCCGCGACATTGGCACAAAGGTTTTTCCCGACGCCGACGTTAAGATCTTTCTCGATGCCGACCCGGTGGTGCGCGAGCAGCGCCGCATGCAGCAGCAGAAGATCAAGGGCGACGTCGCAGCCAGCGTGGCCGCCGACTTGCGCGAACGTGACCGCCGCGACCGCACCAGGACTGCGTCTCCGCTGAAGGCAGCGGAGAATGCGGTAGTGATCGATTCGACGAAGATGGGCGAGGAAGAAGTGCTGGCACGAGCGGAGAAGTTGGTGGCTGAACAACTTCGTCGCTAAGGAAAGATGAACACAGCGGCGGAGGTATTCGGGGTCTCTAGGCGCGGGCTGCCGATGCGCGCCTGACGGAGAGATGGGGAAACGGCCGAACCTTCGACGGGCCCGATTTTTGTGCAAGCCAGAGATCGCGCTGGACCTGCATCCTGAGCCAGAAGTCGGCCGAGGTTCCCAGGGCCGCCGACAGCCTCAAAGACATCGTGGCCGTGATGCCCGCGTGCCCGTTGAGAATTCGTGAAAGATGAGCTCGTGTGATACCCAAGCGAGCCGCCGCTTCGGCGACAGTCATTTCTCCAAGATAATCGCGCAGAACTTCTCCGGGATGGGCTGGGTTGAAGATCATGTTTCTCCGATCCATATTTCTCCGATCAATGGTAGTCCTGGTAGTCCACGAGAATCGCATCTTCATCGTCAAAAGCAAACGTCAATCGCCAGTTGCCGCTCACAGCCACAGACCAATGGCCTTGCAGATCCCCTTTCAACGCATGCAAGCCGTTTCCAGGCGCGTTCATATCTTCGGGTTGGCTAGCGACGTTGAGCGCAGTGAGAAGACGCCGGAGCTTGTCCGCATGCTTTGGCTGAATCCCAGACCTCGAGCCGGTTTCGGCGAACTTCTTGAGTCCCTTATGCCGATAGCTCAAGATCACCCGTATAGTGTACGGTAACAGTATACGGAACACAATACGCTTTTTCATCTTATGTGTTTGAAGTCCGCCGGGGCGATGTCATGGCGAAGCAACCCCTTCAACCTGCCCCCTCTTAGGACGGGCCGGTGGCGCACGAGAGCTGCTGTTAAGGACTAGTTCTCGGTTGGCTCTACTTTGGCTTTAGGTGCAGGCAGAGCTTTGGGCGGTTTTCCAGGCGCAGGTGGGACGGGCGGGGTTGGTGCGCTGGCCGAGGCCTTTCGAATTTCGATACCATCGTGCTCGTTGTTGATCACGATATGGGAACTTGCGTTACCGACGCTTCCAGTAGCTTTTGCTTCGCGGTCTCCGTTCACGACGCTCAACTCCGGGAAGTCAGACTTAATTTCGCCATCGCGCGTCCGCGCATCGACGTGAAAGCCGGCTTTTTCCGGGATGTCCAGTTGCACATCGCCGTTGCGGCTGTCGATCTGCACGTTGCCGAGCGAGCGCATGGAGACTGTCACTCCGCCGTTTTCATCCTGTAGGCGCACGTCGCCGGAAACCTCTTCCAGCCGAATCTGCTTTGAGCGCGTTGTCAGGTGAACCGGCCCGGTGACCTGTTCGGCGTGCAGGTCGTCGGAGTCGAGATCGAGATCGCCGTCGATGCGGGAAAACTCCATGTCGGTGCGCGAAGACTTGAAGGCTACATTCTTGCTGATGTGGGCGAGCTTCACGCTCTCCATAAACTCGCCCTCGAGTTGAGCCGCACCCTTGATGTCGGTGACAGAAACCTCATTGAGCCGGCCACCAATGTGGACGTCGCCGGTGATCTGCTCGACCTTGAGAGAACTTTTCTCGAGATTCAGTTTCACATTGCCAGCCACGTCTTCCACGGAAACGTCGCCGTGCTGGTTGGAGATATCCACGTCGCCGTCGCGGCCGTTGACTGAGACATCGCCGCGGCGCGAAACAATGTGCAACTCCATCTTGCGCGGGATCGAAATCTCCAGATCTGTCTGAACAGGGTGGTCGCCGACCCCCTGAGTTTTGGCATCGAGGGTCCATGAGGAACCGGCGGGGGTAATCACCGGCTTGGTCTCTCCGTTGTACTTGTCGGCGTCACCCTGGTTATCCGCGCCGATGCGCTTGCGTACCACGACGATGATTTTATTGTCGTCGGCTACGTTGACGCGCACCGCGCCGTGATCGTTATTCACGCGCAAGCTGGTGACAGTTGGTGGGACGACCTGTTCGAGGTGGTCATCGAAGTTGAAAGTTTCGCCGAAGACGCCGTTGAAATCGCTGTCGTCGATGTTCAAGTTGTCGCGAATATCGTTCCAATGGAAGCGCTCCACGTGAGTGGCGATGAGTCCGAAGAAGACGATGAAGATAACCAAAAACACGCCACCAGCGCCGATGCCACGAGTGGGGACTCCATCACGCTGAGCTTGCTGGTATTCGATCAGCTTGACGATGCCCCACAGAATCAGAAGCGCGGGCCAGTAGTGAGCAAACAGAATTCCGAGGCGTCCCCAGGAAATCATGCGCAGGTTGCCCAGCAGAAAAATGATGCCGAGGACAATCAGCACAATCGGTCCTGCGAAGGAACGGCGGCGGTGCCGCGGTGGAACATAGGGCTGAATAGGAGGTTGAACTGGACTAGACATTGCGAGCCTCCCCGGAGGCGGATGATGTTCCAGGAGATGGTGTTCCAGAATCGGAGACCGGCGGTGGCGGCGGAGCCGCTGACGTTACTCCTGGCGGCGCCGGCGGGAGCGGGCCGACGTGTCCCGCAGAAGATGCACTGCTCTGCAAAAGCTTTATGATGCCGATCACCAACAGAATTGCGGGCCAGGTACGGTCGAAGCTGACCACGTCAAGGCTCTGCAACAGGAACAGCGTACCGATGGTCAGGACCACGGCAGGCCCAATCGCCCTGCGCATGCGGCAGCGGTCGCAGCTGCAGCCGAAGCGGCGCCCCGGGATCAAACCCCACTGCCTGGCGAGCATCCATCCGCCGAAGAAGATCAGGATGAGCGGCCAGAAGCGATCGAGCCCGAACTCGAAGATGTTCATGGTGTGCAGCAGGAAGAGCACACCGAGGCCGATGAGAATGATCGCAACGGCTGGGATGGTTTTAGATTCGCCCCTTTCGCTGGGCGAGCCCATGCTGAATGTCTGCGCCAAACCATAGGGATCGGGAGCGGGCAGTCCAGCCTGTAGAGCATGAGCCGTGCGGACCGCGTCGATGATCTGGTAGACGTAGAAAAACGCGATACCGAGCCCGAAGATAAAATCCCAGCGCCCTGCATGATCGGAGGCGAAAATAAGCATCGCGAAGATCAGTAGGTGAGCGAGTCCCTTGGCGTACTGCGAGCAGTAAACAGCGCCCACGCCGAAGGGAAAGAATCCAGCCAGGATACCCGCGACCGCAGGATTGGGCCCGGAGCCGGACGATGCCCTCGGGGCCATGCCAGACGCGACCGGCGCCGTGTAAGCCGCCGCTGGAGGTATGAACGCCGCTGCCGGTGCGGTTCCTTCCAAACGTGCCGCAAGGCAAGGCTCGCAGTAGACGACTCCGCGAACGTCGCGGGTGCAATTGCCGCAGAGCGGCTTGCCGCACGTGCGGCAGAATGCGACTGCGGCAGTATCGTTGTGCGTGGCGCAGTTCATACGAACCTCCTGTATGTGGTCACCGACACTACAGGCCGTTCGACTAAATACAACTTGTCTACAGATGGACCCAGTGGAGCGCTAGCCAGAATAATACGACTATCGGTCTGGCTGTAGTTGCGCTCCTGCTTCTGCTCGGGCTGTTCGGTTGTGTCGTTCTTGGGATCTTTCTGCTTGGTCGGCGCGGACTCACGAGGTTCGGCGGGTTGGACGCTGCGCTTAAGTTCGCGAACCCGCGATTCCAACTCGTAAACGAACCGGATGTTCTCGTAGTACCGCACCACGCGGGCTTGCGTGTTGTAATACGTGTGCCGTATCGCCGCCGGGCGCAAACTCACTGAACGGAGGTCGGCGGGTTTCACGCCGATCACGCTCAGAGCAACCGACAGCGCGAAGAATGCCATGCCAAACGACATGGCGAACCGTGGCTGCCGGACCGTCCCCCAGATGGGTTGGACGGCTTCCGAAACCCAGGCTTGCGCACTTTCCCAGCGAGCGGCAATCCACGAAACACGCGGTTGCGGCGCGGACACGTTCGCCCGCAGGCGTTGGGTGTCAACGCCCGTCGTGGATGCCAAAATACTGTTGACCAGACTGACTGGAGGCTCCACCTCCGTGAGTTCCTTCAGCCAGTTGCGGCCCGCCTCGACTTCGGCGAACAGCGGCCCGCACGCCGGACAGGTCCGCGTGTGAGCCTGGAAGCGGTCGAGTTCAATGCTACTCAGAACGCCGTCGATCGCGTCGCTGAGCAGGCCGTCAAACTCAGAGCAAAGCAGCTCGTGACCCTGCATTCCGTTACTGGTTTGGTCTGGCATCACATCACCTGCCTATAGGTACGTTGTAACAGGCGTGCAAGTTCCGCGCGCCCACGATTTATTCGAGATTTCACAGTCCCCTCCGGAACCTTCAAAACGGTTGCGATTTCGCGATAATCAAAATCCTGTAAGTCCCTTAGAATCACAGCTTCACGAAGCTCTGGTGACAGCTTCGCCAGGGCCGCGTGAACGGTTTCTCCAACCTCCCGGCTGCGTACGCGCTGGTCGGGAGGGGCAGATTGGTCCTGAATTTGCTCACTCAGCGGCTGCGCGTCTTCGTGAGCCGACGAGGTCGCGTCGAGCGAGTCGGTGATGCGGTCCTGCTTGGTCTTGCGGAAGTGATCGACCAGCAGGTTGCGGGTGATGGTGGTCACCCAGGTGACGAAAGCCCCCTTCGCGGGATCATAGCTCGCCAGCGTGCGGTACATCTTAATGAAAACTTCCTGGGCGAGATCCTCGGCGTCGTCGGCCGACCCGGCAAAGCGATAGCAAATGTTATAGATACGCCGGTTGTAGGTCTGGACGATTTCCTCCCAGGCAGCGGCATCGCCGGCAACGCACCGGCGCACCAGCATCGCAACTACCTGGACATCTTCCACGCCCTAGGCCCCCGGAAAGCTAACGACTGTGCACTGAAAACGACGCTGCTTTGATTACTACATAGCTTCGATAACGACACTGCTTTGAAAAGATGTTGCTTTGAAAGGGCGCGGCTTCAAGCCGCGCCGTCAGCAGCGATTAAAATTCAACAGCGGCTTTAGCCGCTTGGGGACAACACGACCGCACAGCTCCACAAGACAGTACGTGAATGTACTCCCGTAAGTTCGAGATATGTACAGTTGTGAACCCGGCATTGTAGCAGCGAGAGAGCACAAGTATGTGCATGAACAAACTTGCAGCATATACTGCTGCTTCTGTAGAGAAGGAAACACGCGCACATGAAGAAGCTCATTTTCCTGCTTGTGATCTGCCAAGGCGTCTGGGCGCAAGATGCGCCGAAGGAGCCCGATACCGGCGAACGCCATGAGTTCGTCATCTCGAACTTTCACACCGAGAGCGGCGCAACGCTTCCCGTGGCGCGAATCGAGTACGGAACCTACGGACACTTGAACGCCGCGAAAGACAACGCCGTGCTTCTGCCTTCGCACTACATGGCCGACTATCACGGTTACGAGTGGCTGAGCGGACCCGGCCACGCGCTCGATACGTCGCAGCTTTTTCTCGTGACCACCGAGATGTTTGGCAACGGACACTCTTCCTCTCCCAGCAACACGCCCGAGCCTTTTCATGGCCCACGTTTTCCGCTGATGACGATTCGCGACAACGTGGAGGTGGTGCACCGTCTGCTCACCGAAGAGCTCAAGATTACGCACCTTCGCGCCATCATTGGATTCTCCATGGGAGCGCAACAGGCGTTTCAGTGGGCAGTGAGCTATCCCACGTTTGCCGATCGCATCGCAGCCACCGCAGGAACCGCGAAGACCTATGGACACGGCGTCGTGCGCCTCGAAGGGCAGATCGCCGCGCTCACCGCCGATGCCGCCTTCAAAGATGGCGACTACACTGCTCCGCCCACTAAGGGATTGCAAGCCTTCTCCGTTGTCTGGACGGCGTGGCTATTCTCGCAGGAGTGGTGGCGCAAGGAGTTGTGGAAGGACGGCGCGAAGCCGGGAACCACATTTGAAAGTGTGCTGAATGATTTCCGCACCAACTTCATTCCTGGAGCGGATGCGAATGACTTGATCCTGCAATGCCGCACCTGGGAACATCACGACGTGGGAACGACTCCGGGATTCGGCGGAGACACGGAGCGGGCGCTGCGCTCCATCAAGGTTCCATTTCTCTACATGCCGTCGGAAACCGATCTCTACTTTCCCATTGGAGATGCTCGCTACGAGGCAGCGTTCATTCCCAACGTGTCGCTGGTTCCGATCCCGTCGTTATGGGGACACACCGCCGGCGCAGGTGGCAGCCCCGCCGACGAGAAATTCGTGAATGAAAAGATTGGACAATTTCTCGGTGTCGGGAAATAGGCTGGTGAGTACCCAGTACCTAGTACCCAGTAGGGCCGTGGAGGGCAAGGTTAGATGTCACATCGGTATCCGTTGTTCCTCAGTCCATTCGAGTTCGGAGCGCCCATCCATTGCTCATGTTCGTTGTCATCCTGAGCGAAGCTGAGAGATTCGCGAAGCGAATGTCTCAGCGCAGTCGAAAGCTTGCCCTGAGCTTGCCGAAGGGGATCCCTATGGCCACATTGACTGCCGTCGTCCTGAGGGATTTGCACCCATCCCCACTCCGTGCTACCTCACCCCCACGAAAGAGCTTGGTATTTCTTCCCGCCAAAGAGTAAAAAGGAACCCGACTGTGAGGGGGCGACGGCAACGCTAACAACTGGGTTGTCTATAAGATGTCAAGCTATACCTCTTTGTTGAGCCGATGAGCACCCCCTCGATCAATCAAACAACGCTGGACGATACCGCGTCCCCTCAACTGCAGCCGAGCCTAGTTGAGGAACTCACTGCCGCATACGCCGCATTCTTGAAACAGCAGCGGACTACCTCGGCTGCATATGTTCGCTGGACGCCATCACATTCCCGCGCCCATGAATTTGCGTGGCTCGACGCAGGGCAAGAGATGCTCTTAACGGGCGGCGGAAATGTTGTCATTACGCCGAGCTCGCCCATCTATCGCTCGGTTCAGAAAATGATGGCGACCATTGAACTGAACCCATACGAACGAGAACTACGTTACGGCTACCCTTATGTCATCGGCCAGACTAGCGGGAAGATTATTCGAGCGCCCTTGCTAAGCATCGCGATTGCAATTACTACTGATCGAGATCGTTTGGTCATAGAAACCTCAGAAGACGTCGTCCGCTTTAACTCACTTCCATTTCGAACCGAGGTTGACACGGGAGCTCAGGAGCTTGCGCTTGCGCGACTGATTGAGCAAACGCCCACGTTGCCGCTAACGAGTGAGACGCTTGCAGCATTTTGCGGCAACGTTACGCGGGAACTCCATCTGCGCGTTGCCGCGCATCTCGACGGCTTACTGAAGAGCGCCCCAGCGCAACCAAAATCTGCGATGGAACTCACCATCGTTGATAATGCAGCGTGCTTCATTGCTCCCAAGAGCAGCTATTTCCTCGTAAGCGATTTGGAGAAAATCGGCCAGAACGATTCATCTAAGGTAGGCAGTACAGCGCTGGGATGGCTCTTAGGCAAGCGGCCTCCGGAACCTACGAGTGATCGTTTCGAGGACCGAGGAAAGTTATTTTATCCGTTCCCCTCTAATCCCAGTCAGAGAAGGGTCGCTCACCTTGTAGACGACCCCAAAACTCGAATCGCAGTGATCGAGGGACCCCCCGGCACCGGAAAATCCCTTACGATCGCCAATCTTGTCTGTCACCTCGTTGCGACCGGCAAGAGAGTTCTCATTACCTCCCAAAAGGATAAAGCCCTCGACGTTGTCGACGACCTCTTGACGGGATTGGAGCTGGGACAACTTCCGATGACGCTGCTGAAGCAGGATCGCGAATCCAAGCAACAGCTGCGCGAGAGGCTCGAATCAATCCAAAAAGAGCGGTCCTCGGAGCAAACTCGCCAAGACATGGATCGCCAAGCGAAGTCCCACGCAGATGTGGCCGAGAGCCATAGCAGCGCCTCGGTCGATCTCGAGCAGACATTGATGGCAGAACACTCCGTAGAACTGGCTGAGAAGGCCCTGAAGAACACTCGCGGGCGAATTTCCCGACTTCTCGGCAAGTGGAAGCTCAGAAAAACGCTGCGTGCTGCGGAACATACAGCCGGCAGTCGGTCTGACACTATAGGCGATGCGCTTAACAAAATCAGAGAACGCTTGCGGTCTGAGGCGGCAGCTCTGCTAGAAAAGGCCGCAGAGCACAGGACAAGCGTCGCAACCAAAGCCGAACGGAATCAGCTTCGAGAGTTTGCAAAACTCCTCGGTCGCAACCAAGCCAACTACAAGAACTATCCCGTCTTCGATCGTCTTAAAGCAGAACCCGAACGCTGCAATATGCTGCTAAAGATACTACCTTGCTGGATCATGACGCCGGATGATGTCGCGCGACTCTTTCCCTGCGAACCGGGGTTGTTCGATGTCGTGATCATCGATGAAGCATCTCAATGCGATCTTCCTTCAATGACTCCCGTTTTGTTCCGTGCAAAACAGGCAGTAATAGCGGGAGATTCAAAACAGATGCAGTCGCAGCGATTTGCTTTTACAGCGAGCCAAGTCTCGGCACAAGCTTGGGCCGAGCGCGGCCTCGATCGCCTCGACCCTGACAAATGGCTAGATCCTTCAAAGATTGATCTTCTCCAGCTCGCGTCAATTCGTATGGACGAGCAGGTTTTCCTAGATGAACACTACAGAAGTCTGCCCTCCATCATAGGATTTTCCAACGAACGCTGGTACAGCAGCCGTCTTCGAATAATGAGGGACCCCGACGACAAGCGCTTCGGCGATCCGGACAGCCCCGCCGTGACACTGCACCGTGTACACGGAAAAGTCGTCGGCGAAACGCAGGAAAACGAGCGCGAAGGGCACGCGCTTGTTGAGTATTTACTGGAAATGCTCCAGCACCCCGCATATGCAGACGCTTCTTTCGGCGTGATTTGCCTTTTCCAAGAGCAGATGAGACTTGTGAACGACATGGTAGCCGAGCAAATACCAGATGAGCTACGCGGTGCGCATGATCTCGTCGTTGTCAATCCGGATGGCTTCCAGGGCGATGAGAGAGACGTTATCCTCTATTCCCTTTCATACGACGGCGACGGAATGACTCAATCGGCGCTGTCGGCGCGCCAAGCCGACCGTGAACATATCCAGGGAATGCTCAATGTCGCATTTACTCGCGCCCGGGATGAAATTCACGTTTTTCACTCCGCAGATATCGAGCAGTTTGCGACTGCTTCCGGCTCTGGAGCAATCAGAGACTGGCTGGAGTACTGCTCGCGGCATTGTCGTCAGCCGGCGTCCGACGCTCAGTCAACCGACGTCCAACTATCGAAGTCTCAATCAGATTTTGAAGTCCAGGTCCTCTCTGCCCTCGCGGCAAAAGGTGTCAAGGTCAAGGCCCAATACCCATGCTGCGGGTACTCTATAGACTGCGTCGCGGAACTGGATGGCTCCCGAGTCGCGATCGAATGCGATGGAGAGATATGGCATCTTGACGAGCATGGCAAACTCAGGATGGAAGACCTGCTGAGGCAGGAAGTCCTCGAACGCGCTGGCTGGCGAGTACTAAGAGTTCCCTATAGAAGCTGGCGCGAAAACCCAGAAATACAACTAGGGCGCATTCTTGATGAACTCAGAAGTGAGCCAACTGAAGCGGTGCCTCCACCGACTCAACCAGCCGCGGCTACGCAGACACTATGCATAGATAAGTTTGAAGATGCATTGATCAAGGCGCTTAGATCTGGCAAGCGCTCAACAGAAGACGCGTTCAAGGTCGCGCGCGTGGGACTAGGTTATTCCCGGCTAGGCCAACAAATCCGAGCCTCACTCATGGGTGCATTAGATCGCCTAGAACGTCGCAAGATCGTCAGAGTTGAGGAAGACGAGGCGTTCTTTAAAGACGACGCTGCCCGCGATGCCATTTATGAGGTCAAGAACGCAGCACCGTCGCTCCATGTTCAACCGAGGAAACCTGCCTACCGTCGCCATAGTCGCTATCGGCGCTATTGAACCAAGCAGGCGGGCGGCCAACTGTAAC